>JBEEHH010000010.1:0-81796 GCA_041167325.1 Verrucomicrobiota bacterium
GTGACCACGGCGAGCGTGGCGTCCTTGACGGCCTTGCCGTCATGTTCGACCCAGACGAGCGTCTTCATTTCGTCACCCCCATCGCCTTCAGCCTGGCAACCAGCTCATCGACATCGGCGACCTTGACGCCGGCGCTGCGCTTGGCGGGCTCGATGACCTTCAAGGTCGTCAGCCGCGGCGTGACATCGACGCCGTAATCGGCGGGCGCCTTCTGCGCCATCGGCTTCGACTTCGCCTTCATGATGTTGGGCAAGCTGGCGTAGCGCGGCTCGTTGAGACGCAGATCGGTGGTGACGATCGCGGGGAGCTTCAGATCCTCGGTCTCCGAGCCGCCATCGACTTCGCGCGTCACCTTGGCGACGCCGTCGGCGACCACGACCGCGCTCGCAAAGGTGCCCTGGCCCCAGCCGAGCAGGCCGGCGAGCATCTGGCCGGTCTGGTTGTTGTCGTCGTCGATCGCCTGCTTGCCGAGGATGACCAGCTGAGGAGATTCCTCCTCGACGATCTTCGCGAGCAGCTTGGCGACCCCCAGGGGCTCGACCTTCTCTTCCGTGACGACCAGGATCGCGCGGTCAGCCCCCATCGCGAGTGCGGTGCGGAGCGTCTCCTGCGATTTCTGCTCGCCGATCGAGACCGCGACGATCTCCGTCACGACGCCCTTTTCCTTGAGGCGAATGGCTTCCTCGACGGCGATCTCGTCGAACGGGTTCATGCTCATCTTGACGTTGGCGAGGTCGACCCCCGTTCCGTCCGCCTTCACGCGAGGCTTCACATTATAGTCAAGCACCCGCTTGACCGGCACTAGCACCTTCATTTCAGTCCACTCCTGTTCCGAACCAATCCCCCGGGGAGGAAAAGGGTTCAGGCAGCCGCCTTCACTTCGGCGACGATCTTTTTTGCGGCATCGCCAAGGTCGTTCGCGGGAACGATGGCGAGACCGGAATTGGCGAGGATCGCCTTGCCCTGCTCGACATTCGTGCCTTCGAGCCGAACGACCAGGGGCACCGAGAGGTTCACTTCCTTGGCCGCGGCGACGATGCCCTCGGCGATGATGTCGCAGCGCATGATCCCGCCGAAGATGTTGACGAGGATGCCCTTCACCGCGGGATCGCTGAGGATGATCTTGAACGCGGCCGTCACCTTCTCCTTGTTGGCGCCGCCGCCGACGTCGAGGAAGTTGGCCGGGAACATACCGTTGAGCTTGATGATGTCCATCGTCGCCATGGCGAGGCCGGCGCCGTTCACGAGGCAGGCGATGTTGCCGTCGAGCCCGATGTAGTTGAGGTCGTGCTTCGAAGCTTCCACCTCACGCGGATCTTCCTCGCTTATGTCGCGCAAAGCCGCGACCTCCGGGTGACGGTAAAGGGCGTTGTCGTCAAAGTTGAACTTCGCGTCGAGCGCGACCACCTCGCCCGTATTGGTCACGACCAGCGGATTCACTTCCACCATCGAGCAATCGAGCCCGATGAAGGTGCGATACACCCCGTCGAACAATTGGGCAGCCGCCTTGATCTGCGACGACTCGAAGCCGAGTTGCTTGGCCAGCTTGCGCGCTTGAAAAGGCTGCAAACCGGCCAGCGGATGAACCGACTCGCGAATGATCTTCTCGGGCGTTTTGGCGGCGACCGTTTCAATCTCCACTCCGCCTTCGGTGCTCGCGACAATCAGCGGGCCGGCGGTGCCGCGGTCGACCAGGATCGCGAAATAAATCTCGCGCGCTATGTTGACCGATTTCGCGACCAGCACGGTGTTCACTACCTTGCCGCTCGGGCCGGTCTGATGTGTGACCAGAGTCTGCCCGAGCATCTTGGCCGCGACGTCGCGCACTTCCTCCGGCGATTTGCAGAGCTGCACGCCGCCCTTGAAACCATTGGTGAAAGTTCCTTTCCCTCTCCCGCCGGCGTGGATCTGGGCTTTCACGACCAGCTCGCCGCCACCCAGATCTTTCGCCGCGCGTTCCGCCTCGGCGGGGCTTCCCGCCGCTTTGCCGGGCGGCGTCGCCACCCCGAATTTCTGAAGCAACTCTTTCGCCTGATATTCGTGAATGTTCATGCGCGCGGCTAGACGATCACTAAGCCGTCGAACAACGCGGGCGGCAATCGAAAAGAACGATTGCAATGGCAGAACCGCGCCGCAAACTTCGCCTGCCATGGCCAGGGCCGATCTTGAATCTCTCTTGGAAGAGGCAACGCGCGCAGGCGAGCTCCGGGACTCGGCCGCCGAAAACATCCGCGCCCTGCTCGCGGCATCGAAGTCGCCTGTTTATCCCGCGGCCATTTCCGAGCTCGCGCGCGCGGGTGAATGGGCGGAGCTCAACGACCGTTTTTACCGGACGCTCGCTTTCGGGACCGGCGGTCTGCGCGGGCGGACGATCGGAAAAATCGTGACCCGGGCTGAGCGCGGCGACACGGACGAAAAAGATCCGCCGCAGTTCCCCTGCGTCGGAACGAACGCGATGAACTTTTTCAACGTCAGTCGCGCGACCCAAGGACTCGTCGCCTATCTGCAGGAATGGCGCGCGCAGGAAAAGATCGAGGGAAAACCAAAGATCATGATCGCATACGACTCGCGGCATTTCTCGAAAGAGTTTACCGCGCTCGCCGCCAAAACCGCGGCGGAAAATGGCTGCGATGCCTGCATCTTTGAAGGTCCGCGATCGACGCCGGAACTTTCTTTCGCGGTCCGTTATCTGCGCGCGAGCGCGGGCATCGTCATCACGGCCAGCCACAACCCGCCGCACGACAACGGCTACAAAGTTTATTTCAATGATGGCGCGCAGGTCATCGAGCCGCATGCGAGCGGCATCATCGCGAAGGTCAACGGCATCACGAGCGAGACCTCGGCGAAGATTCCCGCGAAGCGTCGTGGTGAAGTGATCACTCTCGGTCGTGAAATTGACGAGGCCTACATGGACCGCGTCGAAAGTTTGATCTTGAACAAGGAGCTTGTTCGCTCCGCCGATTCGCTCCGCGTCGTCTTCACGCCACTGCACGGAACCGGCGGCGTGATCATTAAGCCGATGCTCAAGCGACTCGGCTTCAAGTTTAGCGTCGTGAAAAAGCAGGACAGGTTCGACGGAAATTTCCCCACGGTGCAATCTCCGAATCCGGAAAACGCCGCCGCGCTCCAACTCGGGATCGAGCTGGCGGAAAAGGAAGGCGCCGACCTGGTCGTCGCCACCGATCCGGATTGCGACCGAATGGGCGTCGCGGTGCGGAGTGCCGAAGGGACTATGGAATTGATCACCGGCAATCAGATCGGTTCGCTCCTCGCTTATTACCGGACCAAAACGCTGCTGGATCTGGGCGTGCTCAATAAGGAAAATGTTTCGCGCGCTGTCATTATCAAAACATTCGTCACGACCGATCTGCAAAAAGCGATCGCGGAACATTTCGGACTACGCTGCGTCGAGACGTTGACCGGCTTCAAATACATCGGCGCCAAGCTGGGAAAATACGAGAGGGCCCTGCCGCCGGATGTGCAGAAAAAATATCGCGATCTGCCGGAGCAAGAGACGCGACGGCTCCGGCTGGAGCACTCGTCCTACTACGTCTTTGGCGGCGAAGAAAGCTATGGCTACAGCGGCGGCGATTTCGTGCGGGACAAGGATGGCAACGGCGCCACCATCATGTTCTGCGAAGTAGCGGCCTACGCGAAATCGCGCGGCCTCACGGTGGATGCGTTCCTCGACGAGATTTTCTCGGAGTTCGGCTATTTTCAGGAATACACCGGTTCGCTGACTTTTGAAGGGGCAGAGGGGGCGGAGACGATCAAGCGTTTGCTCGCTTCATACGTGACCAGGCCGCCGACCGAAATGCTCGGAGCGCAAATTGTTCAGGTGAAAAATTTCGAGACGGACACTTATCGCGACGTGGAAGGCGACGAAATCCCGAAAGAGAAAATGCTCATGTTCGAGTTCGGCGACCACACCCGAATTGCCGTTCGCGCCTCCGGCACCGAGCCAAAAATCAAGTATTACCTGTTTGCGCAGCGGCGTCCTGACAGCGCAAAGTTTACGCCGGCGGAGCTGGACGCCAAAAAGCACGAGGTTGGCGCGCATTTGACCCGCGTCTGGGATTGGCTGCGCGAAGACGCTTCGGTGCGGGCGGCAGCATAACGCACTCGACAACGCCGTCAGGAAGCGCAGAGTTTTTCCATGGGTCGCGAAATCAAACTCGATGGCGGCGAGATCAGCCTCTTGAAAAAGATCGGCCTCTCGGGCTCACCGCTTATGGGCAAGTTGCTGCTCGACCGCATCGAGGAAATGGAAACGGGCGAATTCCTCGACACGCTTTGCGGGTTGATCGATCTAGGCTACGTCGTCTCGAACAAAGTAAACATCCGGTTGATGGCGGATGTGGAGAAGGCATTCTTCCGGGTAAACCCCACGTATTCGAAAGATCTGCAGGACGCCGTCAATCCGAGCCGGCGGCGGGAGCGCGAACGCTCGGACCGGCTGCGCCGCCGCTAGACAGAAGTGGCCGCGTTACCAAAAGCGCTCCGGCTCTGGCCGTGGCTGGCCGCCATTATAAGCGGGTTCCTCTATGCCGGATGCTTTGCACCTTTTAATTACGACTGGCTTTGCTGGGTCGCGTTGATTCCACTGCTCGCCGCGGTCTGGTTTTCCGGGGCGAATTCGAGGCGGCGATGGCTCCGCGATTTGTCGTTAGGCTACGTTGCCGGACTCGCGTTTTTTTGGACCGTCTTTTCCTGGCTGTACACGGTCACTGTGCCGGGCATGATTCTGGTCGGTTTTTACATGGCGTTCTATCTCGCCTTCTGGAGTTGGTTTTGCGGCCGGCTTCGGCCTGCTGAGTCAACGGACAGCGGATCGCCCTGGCTGCGTTCGACAAACAATCTCCGACTGGCGTTTCTTCTCTCCGCCGCCTGGGTCGCGCATGAATGGTTTCGTGGTCTTGTTTTCTCCGGCTGGAGCTGGAACAGCCTGGGCAGCGCTTTGCATGCGCAGCTCGCGCTGATTCAAATCGCGGAATTTACCGGAGTCGCTGGCCTTTCCTTCCTGGTCGCGTTCACCAACGTGATCCTGCTGACCATCGTTCGCCGGTTCATTCTCGAAGCCCAGGTGCGGCCGATGCGGCCGCATTACGACCTGACGCTGACGATGGCCGCGATCGTTGGTGTGATGGGATTCGGCATTCATTGCCTCCGAACCCATCGGCCGTCGAAGACGTTGAACGTGGCGCTCGTGCAACCGAATGTTCCGCGCGAACAGAAATTTACGAGGGAATTTGCCCAGGCCACCTTCGATCAATTCCGCCGGCTCAGCAGACCCGCGCTGGAAACCAATCCCCGAGCCGACCTGGTGGTCTGGCCGGAAAGCTCGATGCCCGGTCCGGTTCTGCAGGATGAATTGAGTTATCGCTTCGTCATGGATTTTTCGGCGTCGGCAAAAACGGATCTGTTGCTCGGCTCAATCGACCAGGACGAGACACACGCCTACAACGCGGCCCTGCTTGTTTCGGAAGGCGGCAAGCACGTGCAGATTTATCGGAAGGTTCACCTGGTGCCGTTCGGCGAATACGTGCCGGGGCGTCACACGATTCCATTGCTCGCGCGGGTGGTGGGCGACCAGGTCCCGGACGATTTCACTTTCGGCAAGGAGTACACTGTTTTTCACCTAACGAATGATAAGGCGAAGGTCGCGCCGTTGATTTGTTTCGAAGATACGATCGGCGATCTGGCGCGTCAGTTCGTGCTCGGCGGCGCGAATTTGCTCGTGAATGTCACGAACGACGGTTGGTTTCTGCGCTCCGCCGGGTCGCAGCAGCATGTCGCCAACGCGGTTTTTCGCTGCGTGGAGACGCGGCTTCCGATGGTGCGCGCCGCCAATACCGGCGTGACCTGTTTCATCAATCAGTTTGGGCACATCACGCAAACATTACTCGACGAGAAACAGAGTCAGTTCACCGAGGGCGTGCTGACTGGTGAAGTCGAGGTCCCGATCGGGGGCGAGCCCACCTTCTACGTGCGCCATGGCGAAGTCTTCGCGGAGGCGTGCCTGGGGATCACGGGGATTGTGCTCATTGTTCTCGGGTTGCGACGAACTTCGATTTTTCGTGCGCATCGACGCACCTGAAGCTATTCGTCTTTCCAATCCGGATGCCCAGCGAATTTGCCATCTACGTCCGCGGGCTTCGAAAATCCTACGGAAGTTTCGAAGCGGTGAAGGGCATCGATTTCGAGGTACGCCCGGGCGAAGTCTTCGGCTTGCTCGGGCCGAATGGCGCGGGCAAAACGAGCACGGTCGAAATCCTGGAAGGGTTGCGGCCACGCTCTGCCGGCGAAGTCACCGTGCTCGACTTCGATCCCGATCGGCAAAAGCAAAAACTGAAGGACCGCATCGGCGTCTGTCTGCAAGCGACGAATCTCCCGGACAAAATTACGGTCCACGAAGCGCTGAAACTTTTCGGAGCGTTCTATACCCGCAATGTCGATGGCGACGCGTTGCTCAAGCGTTTGCAGCTTTGGGAAAAAAAGGATGCCGGCTATGCCACCCTTTCAGGCGGGCAAAAGCAACGGCTCGCGATCGCGCTCGCACTAATCAACGATCCGCAAATGCTTTTCCTGGACGAGCCGACCAGCGGCCTCGATCCGCAGGTGCGGCTCGAGATCCGCGACCTGATCGAGGAACTTCGCGCGGAAAAGCGCACGATCGTGATGACGACGCACTACATCGAAGAAGCGGAACGGCTCTGCGATCGCGTGGCGATCATCGACGCCGGCCAGATCATCGCGAGCGGGTCACCGCGTGAATTGCAGGCGAAGAGCGCGAACCGGGCCGCGATTGAGATTGCCTTCACCCAGCCGTGGCGCGGCGGCGAGTTCCCGGCCTGGCCTCATGCCATTCAAAGCACGCTGAGTGAAGATGGCCGGCAGATCAAAGTCACCTCGGAACATCCAGCGCGGACACTGGTGGAAATGGTGAAGTGGATTGATGCGCAGGGAATCGAGCTGGAGGATGTGCATTTGACGCGCCCGACGCTCGAAGATGTCTTCATCGAACTGACGGGCAAGAAACTACGCGAGTGATCCGATGAAAGCGTTTCTCGCCCTCATGCAAATCGATCTGAAGCTCGCGCTTCGGAACCGCTCGGTCTTGTTCTTTAACTACTTTTTCCCCCTCATTTTCTTTTTCGTTTTCGGCTACTCCATGCACGCCGAGCAAGGCTCACGCATCGTTCAAGTGATCACGATGGTCTTCGCCATCGGCATCCTGGGCAACGGCCTCTTCGGCGCCGGCATGCGTGCGGTGGAAGATCGCGAGACCAATGTTCTGCGCCGCTACAAGGTCACGCCCATCACGCCTGTCCCGCTCTTGCTCGCCTCCATGGTCACCGGCGTCATTCTTTATCTTCCGAGCCTCATCGTCCTCCTCATCCTCGCGAACCGGCTCTTCGGGATGTCCGTCCCGGCCAATCTGATCTCTCTCTTTCTTTTCGCGATCATAGCCTGCCTCGCGTTTCGATCCATCGGGCTCATCATCGCTTCCGTCGTCAACTCCTCGCAGGAGAGTTTGATCCTCATTCAGCCGCTTTACATGGGGATGCTTTTCCTGAGCGGCGCGACGTTCCCGATCAGTTTCTTTCCAAACTGGTTGCAGGTCGTGACCCAATTCATTCCCGCTACTTACCTGATGACGGGTACGGCCGGCATTCTCCAACATGGCGAGTCGGTCCTGCAGAATTGGCTTTCCGTGGTGGCTCTGCTGGTCACGGCGGGCGTCGCCATGTTTATCGCCACGAAACTTTTTCGTTGGGAAAAGGAAGAGAAGCTCCGCAATACGGCAAAGCTGTGGGTGCTCGCCGCGCTGGCCCCCTTTCTGATCCTTGGCGTCTATCAAACATGGAGCCGGGAGGATCTTTCGAAGGCAAAGATCCTCGCGCGCGATATGAGCCGCGGCCGGACGTGGCTCATTCAGAACGCGCGCATCTTTGTCGGCAACGGAAAAGTGATCGAGTCAGGCTCTGTCCTGATTCGCGGGGGCAAGATCGCCGAGATTTACGAAGGCGCGGCGCCTGAGGCCAAGAGCTTGAAGGCGGAGGCGATCGAAGCGGCGGGCAAGACGATTCTTCCGGGATTGATCGATGTCCATGTCCATCTCGGCGCAACCGGCGGCTTTTACGACGACCAGAGCAAGGGATTCGATCCGAAGAACGCCGAGCGCGCGCTACAGGCCTACCTCTATAGTGGGGTAACAGCGGTCCGTAGCGCTGGGGATTCCGTCGACACCATGCTCAACTTGCGCCGCCTCTACGGGAGCGGCGAAAAACTTGGGACCGAGCTGTTTCTGTGCGGCCCTCTTTTTACCGCAGAAGGAGGGCATGGAACTGAATACGCCAAGTTCATGCCGGAAGGCATGCGAGCCGACTTCCTCGCCGGATTTGTGCGCACACCAAAAACGCCGGAGGAAGCGCGCAAGCAAGTGGACGACCTGGCGTTGAAACGGATCGACGCCATCAAGATCATCCTGGAAAGCGGCGTGCCTGCTTATCCTTTCGTCCGCCTGGACATGAACTTACTCCTTGTGATCGCCAGCGAAGCGCGCGCGAAGAATCTGCCGGTTGCCGTTCACACCGGGAATGCCGCGGATGTTGCAGACGCCACCAAAGCGGGCGCGAACTCCATCGAACACGGCTCGTTTTTGGACGAAATTTCCGACGAGACCATCGCCGAGATGAAAGCGAAGGGGATCGCACTCGATCCCACTTTGAGCGTGGCGGAAGCTTTCACCAATTTCGGGCGGGGAGATACTTCGCTGCTGAAGCGCTCGCTTGTGCAACAGGTCTCTCCAAAAGATCTCCTATCAGGAACGGAGCGCGCGGTGACGGGTGCCGACACGGCAAAGGTGCGCGAAGGAATCTCGCATTACCCGATGTCGGTCGATCAGGGCGGCAAGAATCTCCTCAAGGCGTGGCGCGCCGGTGTGCCGCTTGTCACCGGCTCCGACGCCGGAAATTTCCTCGTCCTGCATGGTCCGACGGTGCAGCACGAGATCGAGCTTTGGGTCGCGGCCGGCATTCCGGCCGAGGTGGCCCTCCAGGCAGCCACCGCAAATGCGGCCAAACTCCTTCGCGCCGATTCGCGGATCGGCACAGTGGAAAAAGGCAAGGAGGCGACGCTGCTGATCGTGGATGGCAATCCGCTCCAGGATGTTCGCGCCCTGTCCTCAATCTCCACGGTGTTCCTGAAGGGCGAGCGCGTTGTCCGCAGCGAACTTTTCGAACAAAAATAATTCCTCGTCTGTCAAAGTGGCTTAGGCTTCTATACGTTTACAATTAAAGGCTTGCATGACTTCTTATCTTAAAATCGCAATCGCATTCTTCGCCATTTTCGTTCTCCAGAACGCGAACGCATATGGGCCGGTCGGCCACGAAATTATCGGCGCCATTGCCGACGAACAGCTCTCCCATACCCCCGCGGGCCCCAAGGCGGCCGCACTCCTCGATGGAATGACGTTGGAAAGAGCTTCCACGATTCCGGACGAAATCCGGGGCTGGGATAAGAACGGCCCGGATGATCCCGCGGCCACTCATTATCCCGCCTATCCGAAAATCGACGCCCAACTCCGCGATTACTGGAAGGCAAACCCGCACACCAAAGACGTCAATGCGCCCTCCCATCACTGGTATCATTACACGGATGTGCCAGTGGCCGGCACGGAGAAGTACGCCGATGGCAAAGTGGGCCGCTCGAAATGGGACATAGTTCACATGATTCCCTACTGCATCGGCGTCCTCAAAGGCGAGGTGCCGGAAGACAACGACCGGAAGATCACGAAACCGATTGCCCTGATTCTGTTGACGCATTTTGTCGGCGATATCCATCAGCCCCTCCATGTCGGCGCGGAATTCTTCGACAAGGAAGGCCATCCCATAAATCCGGACAAGGTCGCCGCCAGTCTCGAAGACCAAGGTGGCAACAGCTTGACGTTGAATCTCACAAGCGGAGGAAGCGAGCTCGCGCGCCATTCAAAATTTCACAGCTTTTGGGATAGCGAGACGGTGATGGCAAATCTGCCGCCGATGTCCGAGACGCTGTCGAAAGAGGAAAAACACGCGAAGACCGAAGCCGCCAAGAAAGATTTGATTCGCGAACTTTTGGAGCACGAACCGAAGAACTGGCGGTTGCCAGCGAGCATCGCCTTGAAGGATTACGCAGAAGCATGGGCGAACGAAATCATGCCCATCGCGCGGGAAGCGCACGGGCGCCTCCAGTATAGGGACGTCGTGCCGAAGACGAACGAGGACGGTTCCGTTATCGCGATCGGATTCGCCGATGAAAAAAAATCAGCCGACGGCGTCTCCTACTATGATTGGTCCGCCCGCACCGTGCGTGGCCAGCTTCAGAAAGCCGGATGGCGTCTGGCTGATCTCCTCGAGAAATCGATTAATTAACGAACGTCGCGCGGCAGTAACACCGCCCCCAAACGGCGGTTGAAAACCGCCGCTCCTTGGAGATCCAATGCAAAACGGCGATCCAGTTCCCCGGATCGCCGTCTCAAATTCTAAGCTGAAAAGCCGCTTACGCCTTCGCGCCTTTGTCGTGCATTTTGTTGCACTCGGCCTTGAGGGTCGCCATCTGCTCCTTGTTCAGGATGCCGTTCGCGGATTTCAGGAATGCCTCCATGCTCTCCTTGGTGCATCCGTCCTTGTTACACTTGGCCGTGATCGCATCCATCCTGGTCTTCTGCTCGGCTGAGAGATTCAGTTTCGCGTAGGTTTGCGAGCAATCCATCTTGGCGTCGTTCTTCGCCTGGGTCGTGCAGCAACCCTTGTCCTTGTCTCCGGCATAAGCGGAGGTCACCGCCAAAGCTGCCGCCGCCAACACCGCCAGTCCTGTAATTTTGGTCATAGTGGACTGTAAGACATGCGGGCCGTCATGTCGTTCAAATTCTACCCGCTCTTCGTGCTAAATTTGAGGTTACCGGTTTCCACGTCAACCTTGATCGTCTGGCCTTCGTGGAATTTTCCTTCGAGGATATCCATGCTCAACGGATCGAGAATGTATTTCTGGATCGCCCGTTTCAACGGACGCGCTCCATACACGGGGTCATAGCCGTGGCTGGCCACGAGCGCTTTGGCCGCGTCAGATAACTCGAGCGTGATCTTCTGGTTCTCCAATCGCCTAACGAGCCGCTTCAGTTGGATCTCCACGATCTTCTTCAGCTCGTCTTCGGTCAGTCGATCGAAAATAATGATGTCGTCGATCCGGTTCAGAAACTCCGGCCGGAAATGCTGCCGCAACGTGTCCATCACCAGGCGTTCGCGCGCTTCGTGCGACGATTCCTCCATGATGTATTGCGAGCCGATGTTCGACGTCATGATGATCACCGTGTTCTTGAAATCGACCGTTCTCCCCTGACCGTCGGTGATGCGCCCGTCGTCGAGCACTTGCAGCAACACGTTAAAGACATCCTGATGCGCCTTCTCGATCTCATCGAAAAGGATGACCGAATACGGCTTGCGCCGCACCGCCTCGCTAAGCTGCCCGCCTTCCTCGTAGCCCACATAACCGGGCGGCGCCCCGATCAGCCGCGAGACCGTGTGCTTCTCCATGTATTCGCTCATGTCGATCCGGATCATGGCCTGTTCGTCATCGAACAAAAATTCCGCCAGCGCGCGCGACAGCTCCGTTTTTCCGACGCCGGTCGGTCCGAGAAAAATGAAGGAACCGGTCGGTTTATTTTCGTCCTGCAAACCAGCGCGCGCACGGCGAATCGCGCTCGCCACGGATTTGACGGCGGTCTCCTGTCCGATCACGCGCTGATGAAGATGTTCTTCCAGCCGGACGAGCTTTTGCCGTTCGCCCTCCTGTAAACGCGAGACCGGAATGTGCGTCCAGCTCGAGACGACTTCGGCGATGTCTTCTTCTGTTACTTCTTCGCGCAACAAACGATTGCCGCCCTCTTTGATCTGCTCCTCCACCTCGCGCAACTTTTTCTCGAGCTCCGGGATGCGGCCATATTGGAGCTCGCTCGCTTTCGCTAATTCGCCGCGCCGTTGCGCCCGCTCCAATTCCGTCCGCGCCTCATCGAGCTGCTCCTTGAATTTCCGCTGAGTATCGATCACCCCTTTTTCCTTTTGCCACTCCGCTTTCAGCCCGGAGGATTTCTCCTTCAAACTGGCGAGTTCCTTTTCAAGTTTCTTCAGCCGCTCCTTGCTCGCCGGATCTTTCTCCTTCTTCAGCGCCTGTCTTTCCATCTCTCGCTGCATGATCTCGCGCTCGATCACGTCGATCTCCGTCGGCATCGAATCGAGTTCGATCTTCAACCGCGACGCCGCTTCATCGATTAGATCGACGGCCTTGTCCGGCAGGAACCGGTCGCTGATATAGCGATGCGATAACACCGCCGCCGCCACCAGGGCCGCGTCCTGAATGCGAACGCCGTGATGAACTTCGTAGCGCTCTTTCAATCCGCGCAGGATCGCGATCGTATCCTCCACACTCGGCTCATCCACCATCACCGGCTGGAACCGCCGTTCGAGCGCCGCGTCCTTCTCGATGTATTTCCGATACTCATCGAGCGTGGTCGCGCCGACGGTGCGCAGTTCACCGCGCGCCAGTTGCGGCTTCAACAAATTCGAAGCGTCGACCGATCCCTCCGCCGCGCCCGCGCCCACGATGGTGTGCAGCTCGTCGATGAACAAAATGATTTCACCCTGCGAATCGGTCACCTCCTTCAAGAATGCTTTCAACCGGTCCTCGAATTCTCCCCGGAATTTCGCGCCCGCAACCATCGAGCCGATATCCATCGCGATGATCCGCTTCTGTTTCAGCGACTCGGGCACGTCGCCGCTAATGATGCGCCGCGCCAGCCCTTCCACGATCGCCGTCTTCCCCACGCCTGGTTCGCCGATCAACACCGGATTATTCTTCGTTCGTCGCGACAGCACCTGCATTATCCGCCGGATTTCGTTATCGCGCCCAATGACAGGATCGATCTTTCCCTTCCTCGCCAGCTCGGTCAGATCGCGGCCATACTTCTCCAGCGTCTGATACTTCCCTTCCGGATTCTGGTCGGTGACTCGTTGCGACCCGCGCACCTGCTGCAATGCCTGCATCAGCTTGTCGCGCGTAACGCCCACTTCCTTCAACAACTTCCCTGCTGCGCCTTTCGAATCCGCCAGCGCGAGCAAGTAATGTTCGGCACTGAGGAATTCATCCTTCAGCTTCGCCATCTCCTTTTCCGCGGCATCAATCGTCGCCCGCAGTTCGTTGCCGACGCGAACATCAAAATTTCCGCCCTGGATTTTCGGACGCCGGTCCAGCTCCTGGTTCAGCCGATCCCTTAGCTGCGGAACCGCCACCCCCATCTTCTCCAGCAGCGGCCGCGTCACGCCTTCGCTTTGGTCAAGGAGCGCGAGCAGGAAATGCTCATTCGTAATTTCCTGCTGATTGAACTGCGAAGCGACATCCTGCGATGCCTGCAACGCCTCCTGCATCTTCTGCGTAAATTTATCCGGTCGCATGCTTCACCCTACAACTCGCATCGGAAGCGACAACCAGACTTGAGTCTGGTCGCCGGATCCCCTCTGTCCTCACGATTGCAATGGGTCATGCAGCACCCTTTCGGCTTGCCGAAGGCACTTCGTTAGGCTGTCTTGTCCCATGCCCGCCCAGCGTAATCGGCCAAGGCGCGACAATTTCAACAACGCCGCGTCGCTTCCGTTTCAGCTTCGGCTGGAAGACTTCGAAATCGCGATGCAGGACGTTTACGACCTCTTCTACGACGTCAATACGGGCCTGCTCGAGAAAGGATTAGAGCGCCTCGATGACTTCCTCCGCCCGGCGATCATGTCCGGCTTACTTTCCGATCTGCTCACTGCCAGCCTGTCGAAGCATTCGCGCGCGCTGACCCAGAACAATTACTTCAATGGGCATCCCGATTTGGTCGTAAAGGGCGCCTATCCGAATGACTCGGTCAAAGCCGGTACGGAAGGCGTTGAAATCAAAACGACGCGCAAGAGTGGCGGCGCGGTCGATACACACGGAGCTCGCGATCAATGGATGGCGGTGTTTGTTTACAATGCCGACAACGCCACCGAACCGGCGCGCGAACGCGCTCCAATGACTTTTACCGAAATCTATCTGGCGCAGGTAGTGATCGCCGATTTCCGCAAGAATGCGCGCGGCGAACTCGGAACGCGCACCGCTACTCTACACCGCGAAGGTGTTATCAAACTGCGCGAGAACTGGATTTACAAAGAGAAAGTCAGCTGACTTTCATCGCGCGCAGTTTCGGAATGGCCGTTCGCGCCGTATCGAAATAGCGCTGGTCCTTCTCGATCCCGATGCTTGCGTAACCGAGCGCTTCCGCCGCAGCGAGCGTGGATCCCGCGCCGGCGAATGGGTCGAGCACTGTTCCCTCGCCAAGTGGCAATACCGCGCGAACAATCTTTCGCATGAACGCCTGTGGCTTGAGACTCGGGTGCGGCGCGAGCGCACGTTCCTGTTTGCGTGTTGGCGCTGACGCGATCACGTCGCCGAAAGGTTGATCCTTCGATGGCCGGCGAAAACCGCCTGTTTTCCACCGGCGCAGGTTGTCCTGGACGCGGCCCTCAATCGGCTTGCGGAAGATCAGCCACGGCTCCCACATCGAGCGCGGCATCACGCTCACATCCGTAAACTCGGTGTGCGCCGCTTTCGGTCGGTCTCCGCCACGCATTGTCATCGTCAAACGAATAACCTCGCCTCGCCTCTCGAATCCCGCGCGCGTGATTGCATTCGCGACCACAAAAGAAAGAAGCGGATTCGATGCGACCAGAACATGTCCACCTGGAACGACCACGGGAAGAAGCAGCCGTGACCAGGCGAAGAAGAACCGCTCGAGTGCGCCGATATCCTCTCGCGAGAGCACCGTGAAACGCGGTAGCGGCGCACGCTTGTTCCCGTCGAATGAGGGCGGAATGCGCCACACACCGCCGCGCCCCTTGCGCAGTTTGTCCTGTTCCTGCTCGCTATACTCGACCAGCCCGTACGGGGGATCGGTCACGACCGCTTCCACGCTGTTCGTCGGCGCTTTCGCCAGCCAGTCGAAACAATCGCCATGAATGAGCGTCGCGTTCCCAAACCGAAACGCCTCACGTTCCAGAAGTGTCGGCCCAGTCTGGGACCGCCGAACCGAATCCGCCTGCGCACCGTTCGCGAATGCCAGCGTCGCTTGCGCCTCCTCGCGTACGACGTAGTGACCGCGATCGATCTTCGTGAAAAGTCTCGGCGTATTGAGCCGCAGATAAGATCGCACCGAAGATGGCGGTGTTGGCCCGATCCGCTGACTCACTCCCTCAGCGATTTCCGCCACCGTCGCCCCACGTGTTCGGTACGCCAGCGTCTCCAGGATTGCATCCCGCACTGCTCCGGGCTTACGCTTCGCATTCAATTTCGTGTCGGAATATTTCAACGCCCCAACTTAGACGTCTTGACGTCTTTGACGCAAGTTTGAAACCAACCTCTCATACGTGAAGCCCACCTGACCACTGCGATAAGGCATCCGCATGGAAATCGAACCCCTCTGGCGTCAGGCAATCCCGGACCGCGAGTCGTGGCGCCGAGGTCGCGAGGCAATCATCCTCATCTCGATGGTCGTCCTCCTCGGAGAATGCGTTTTGATCGTGGCAACGATGATGGGCGGCGATATCGAAACCTTTTTCGTCAGGCTTATCACCGGCTGGCTGGCTGCGTTGTTACTTTATTTTGTCTGGATCGGACAAAATTGGGCGCGCTGGCTGGTGGCGCCGATCTTTTGCGGGTACGGTTGCTGGGATATCGTCTGGGGAATCATCGGCAGCGACGGCCTAACGATAGTAATTGGAATCGCGGACCTGATCATCTTTAGCTACCTGGCCATCGCGCCGGCAGTCTATGCCTTCGCCCGGCATCAACGGGAGCGCGTAAGACGTTGGGAAGTCATCGCCATTACGGGAATTTTCTTTTTGATTCTTCTTACCATGGGAAGCGGGGTCTTCGCCTTCTACACCTATCAAAATACTCTGAAGGCCGAGGCGATGGATTTCGCGCGGATGGCATTCCACCGTGTCTTTGAGAATCGCGATCCGGAATATCTTACAGAGCATTCCACATCTACCCCCAAGTTCTTGTCGCCCCGAGCATTCATTAACATGATGCATTCCGAGTTGGGCGAGGTCCAAAGCGTTGGTCCATTCGGCGCAGTATTCAAAACGAAGTTTGTTCCATACCATCTCGAACTTCGAGGCACCGCCAAGACACGGGCGATGTTCGGCTCAGGCGGGAGATGGGTGTCTATTGAGATTTCGGGACGCGAGCCAGACTGGAAAATCGAGCACATTAGCTGGGATTACTGACGCGTTTTTTCGCGTCGCAGCGCATTGCGAGCCTCACCTTCCCCGCGTATCAGTCTGTCCGATGAAGGCGGGAGCGAAATCATTTTGGGGAAATGCGCTGGCGCTGCTGCGGCAGGGGCCGTTCCGCCGTTACATCATCGGCTCGGCCATCTCCGATACCGGCACCTGGATGCAGGTCATGGCGCAAGGCTGGGTGATGAGCTCGCTCACCAACCAGGCGCTCATGCTCGGCATGGTGAATTTCGCGGCTGGTATTCCGACGCTCGCGCTCACCATGATTGGCGGTTCCGCCGCCGATCGTTACGACAAACGAATGATCCTGATCGCGACCCAGGTCGTGCAAATCATCTGTGCGCTCATCCTCGGAACGCTGGTGATGGCTGGCCGCATTCAGATCTGGCATGTGGTCGTGCTCGCGGCTGTGCTCGGCGTTTGCATCGCGTTTGAAATGCCGGCGATCAACGCGCTCGTTCCCGAGCTGGTGAAAAAGGAAGAGATCGCGACGGCTATCGCGCTGGACCGTTCGGTTTTTCACGGCTCGCGTTTGGTTGGGCCGTCGCTGGCGGGATTGTTTGTGGCCTGGTGGGGAGCGGCATCGGCGTTTTTCTGCAACGCAGTTTCCTTCATCGCGCTCATCATTGCGATGATGGGACTGCCGGCGCGCGTTAAGGGAACGGCGGAAGAGGAGGAGCAACGCCGCAGCGGATTCAAGGAAGGGCTCCGTTTCGTGCGTGGCGATCGCACGATTTTGTCGATGATTATGTTGATTGCGCTCACCACGATATTTGTGTTCCCGGTCCTCTCCGTAATGCTGCCCCTTTACGTGCGGAATGAATTGCATCTCGGGCCCGACCGCATGGGCTGGCTCATGGCGATCTCCGGAACGGGATCGCTTCTGGGTTCGGTCGGTTTGCTCAGCGTCGCCCGCCCGTTGCGGCTAAAATTCATGACCGGCGCTTCGTTAATTGTGGCGATCGCTCTCTTTTTTCTTTCGCGTTCGAATAGTTTTCTTCTCGTCGCCTGCTGCATGGGAACGCTCGCGGTCGCGCTGTCGCTTAATTTCGGTCTGGCCGGCACGATCGTCCAGGAACGTTCGCCCGGCCCGTTGCGGGGACGGGTCTCGGCAATTTTTGGCCTGAGCTTTTTCGGGTTAATGCCGATTGCCGGCCTGATGATTACCGGGCTTTCGGACTGGATTGGAATGCGGCCGGCCCTCACCGTAGCGGCAATTCTTTACGGGATTGGCGCCGTGGCGGTGTTGACGGCGGCAGGGCGAACGGTATGCGAATGTCCCGACGCCCCCGTGCCCGAGACGGAGGCGGCGCCCGCAACGGCGGCGATCGTATAAGCGATGTTTTTTCTCAAGCGTGTCATCCCGAGCCGCGCAGACGGCGAGGGACCTCACAACTGGCCACTCGCTAGCTTGCGCAAAAGCCACAGCGCCTTTGAGTGCGGTGCTGCAGGGCGCAAGCGAATCCGCACTGCAGTTGTGAGGTCCCTCGCCGTCTGCGCGGCTCGGGATGACAGCCGGTTAACGCGCTTACTGATCGATCGATGATCTCCTTCTCCACCTGCTGGAACTCGGGCCGCCACACCGCCGGCGATGAGATGCTGCGCGAGATCAAGGATCTCGGCTTTAACCGCATCGAGCTCGGCCACGGCATCCGCCTTTCTCTCATCCCGGGCATCCAGAAAATGTTCGATGCCGGCGAAGTGGAATTCACCAGCCTCCACAACTTCTGTCCGCTCCCGGTCGAGATCATGCAGGCGTCGCCCGATTGCTACAAAATTTCCGCGGCCTACTCGAAGGAACGCGAGCGCGCGATCAAACAAACTTTCCAGACCATCGATTTCGCGGAACGGCTCGGCGCGCCCTTCGTCGTTCTCCATTGCGGCGAAGTGGAGATGAACCCGATCACCGACGAACTCGTTGCGCTGGCGAAAAAGGGCGAAATCCTTTCGCGAGAATACGTGCGCAAGAAAGTGAAAGCAGTCCAGACCCGCGAAGCTGCCGCGCCGCCCTATCTCGAACGCGTGAAAGATTCGCTGAAACGCATCGCGGAATATGCCGCAACGAAAAATATCCGGCTCGGCGTGGAAGGGCGCCGCGGCTACGAAGAAATCCCGACCGAGCGCGAGCTGCCTGTCTTGCTCGACGAACTGAATTCACCGCAGCTCGGTTACTGGCACGACATGGGGCATATCCAGATCAAGGAGAACCTCGGCTTCGTGAATCACGCCGAATGGCTCCGCGCGATCGGGCCGCGCGCGATTGGCTGCCACCTGCAGGATTGCATTTGGCCGGCCCAGGATCATCAGCCGCCTTTTGCCGGCATGGTCGACCTGGAGAATCTTGTTCCGCTCCTTCCCCCGAACTGTTTATTTGTCTGGGAAATGAGCCCGCGCAAAACCCAGGAAGAAATCCGCCGCTCCGTGACGCTTTGGAAAGAACGATTCGGCGAATGAAAAAAATTCTCCTCACGATTCTTCAACTCGCCGTCACCGGCGGATTGCTTTACTGGGTTTTCCACGATCCGGCCGTGCGCGCAGCGATGGGTCTGGCGATGCGGGATGCGGACTACCGCTGGATCGCCGCCGCGATCCTCGCCTACATTATCGTGGAGTTCGCCGCGGTGGTGCGCTGGAAGATTCTCTTAAAAGTTCAGGGGATCGACCTGAGCAACGCGCGGATCGTCGGTCTTTTTTTTATCGGCATGTTTTACAACCAGTTTCTTCCTGGCGGAACCGGTGGCGATATCGTTAAGACCTATCTGCTCTGGAAAGAGACTCCGGGAAAAAAACCGGGCGCTCTCCTCGCGGTCATGTTCGATCGGATGATCGGCCTCATCGCGCTGATCATAATCACGGGCGTCCTGATTTTCCTGCGTTACGGATGGCTGACGAGCAAGGCCGCGACGTACCCTTACGTCTGGCTGGTGCTCGTGGTCTTCGGCTCGTCCGTTTTGTTTGTCGGCACGACGTTCATCATCAGTGGCTTCAATCTCATGCACAAACTCCCCCATCGGTTTCCCGGTCGCGACAAGTTGATCGAAATTTCCGCCGCGTATCATCTCTATGCGCGGCATTGGCGCGCCACGAGCGGGGCTTTCGGCGCGTCGCTGGTCTGTCATCTGGGAACATTCGCCACTTTTCTCTGCGTGGCCTACGCCTTCCAGGCGAATGTCGCGCCCATCGATTTCTTTGCCATCATGCCGATCGAGCGCACGATCTCATCGCTTCCGATTAGTTTCGCCGGCGTAGGAACCCGCGAATTCATCCTGCAAATCATGTTGTCCAATCTGTGCGCGGTCCCGCCCGGAGCTCCGGCCGATTACTGGTTTGCGGCCGCGCGCTTGATCGGACTGACGGGTTTCGCGGTCATTCTTGTCTGCTCGCTGCCCGGCGGAATCGTCTATTTCTTTTACCGGCCCAGCGGCGCGACCTGTCACGTGAAGATGCGCGAGATGAAGGAAGAATTCGCCACGCTCGAGCATGAAATCACCGAGAAAGAAGAATAGTTCCAAGCGCCCGTTCGTCGCCGTCACGTTCGCGATGACTGTGGATGGAAAAATCACCACGCGGAATTTTTCGCCGGTCGATTTCACTTCGCGGGAAGACAAGGCGCACCTGTTTCGCCAGCGTGCGCTCGGCGACGCTGTCCTGATTGGGCACAGCACCCTCAAGCACGACAACGTCCGGCTCGGTTTGCCCGATCCCAAAATGCGGGAAGCGCGGACAGCTCTCGGCCAGGCGCCGTATCCGCTGCGGGTGATTGTTTCAAACGAAGGACGCATCGATTCATCGCTCAAACTTTTTCAGACGGACATTTCACCGATCGTAATCTTTTCCACCGTCCAGATGCCGTCGCGTTATCAAAAGGCGTTGCGCGAAAAAGCGACGCTGCACCTGAGCGACGCGCCCACGGTCGATCTCGCCTGGATGCTGCAACAGTTGCGCAGCGAGTACGGTGTCAGGTGGGTCGCTTGTGAAGGCGGCGCGACGCTTTTCCGGGCCTTACTCGAGAAAGACTTGGTCGATCAGCTCAATCTGACGATCGCGCCGTACCTGTTTGGCGGCGCGAACGCACCGACGCTAACCGGCCTGAGCAAGGATTTCCTGCCACGCACCGTCCGCTGTTCCCTGACGGAAATGCGAACGGTGGGCGAGGAATGTTTCCTTACTTACCGGATCAAGCATCGGCGCATCTAGCGCCCCAAGGAGCGGCGATTTCCAAATCGCCGAGCGATTGTCTCAATCGCTTTTTGTGGCGGCCTTCGACCGTGGCATTGAAGCGGGTGGCTTGGAAAGCGCCGTTCCTTGAAGCTACAGTAAAGGCGGATTTTTTCCCGGCTTTGGACGCCGGACCAGCTCGCCGCCGCAATTCGGACAGATTGCCGTCATCGATTCCGTGCACTCCTCGCAAAAAGTGCATTCGTAAACGCAGATGTAAGCGGGATCGCTCGCGGCGAGTGTTCGTCCGCATTTCTCGCAAGCTGCTTTCATTTCCAACGCCATTGTTACTTTCCCTCCATTGCGAAGAGCGCCCGGAAGTTTATCGTGCATAGCGGACTGGCGCGAGCGTTTCCGCTCCAATGCATACCGGCAATTCGATCATCATGCACGCCCCCCGAATGACGATCTTCGAGACGGCGGCGAATCTGGAACTGTGGCCAAAAATTCTGCCGCACTACCGTTACATCCGTTATCTCGAGCGCGGGCCGGAGCGCAATCTCGTGGTGATGGCAGCCGTCCGATCCGGGATTCCCATTTCGTGGACATCGGAGCAGATCATCGACCGGGAAAAGCTGGAAATTCATTTCCATCACCTGAAAGCGTGGACGAAAGGGATGCATGTGGTTTGGTCCTTCAGGGAAACCCCGGCCGGCGTCCTGGTGGAGATTGTGCATGACCTGCGATTCCGAATTCCATTTTTCGCCCCAATCGCAGAGCCGATCATCGGCAACGGCTTCATCCATCCGGTCGCGAGCAAGACCCTGCGTTGCATGAAGGCCTATCTCGAAAAGAATCCGGAAATCTAACATGGCCAGACGTCGCGCAGTCATTACCGGAATTGGCCCGATCACGTGTATCGGAACCGGCCGGGACAATTTCTGGCGCGGGTTGCAGGCGGAAAAAAGTGGGATTCGACGCATCTCGAGTTTCGATACGTCGGAATTCAACGCCCATTGCGGTGGCGAAATTCCGGATTGGATTCCGGAGAATTATTTCCCGCCGCATCGGCTGAAACGGCTCGATCGCTACGCGCAGTTTGCCGTCGCCTCGGCAAAAATGGCGCTCGATGATGCGGGTCTTCCCTACTCGCAGCAGACCCCGCAACATCGCGTCGGCGTGAGTTTCGGCACTGCGCTCGGCGGCGTCGCGAACGCGGAATATCAGCACGCGCATTTTCTGAAGAAGGGAACGCGCGGAGTAAACCAAACTCTGGCGCTGCAGGTTTTTGGCGGCTCGGCCCATTCGAACATCGCGATTGAATTCGGTTTTCGTGGCGTCGGCACAACGAACTCGAACAGTTGCGCGAGCGGCACGGTCGCGGTGGGCGAAGCGCTCCGTTACATTCGAGACGATTTCGCGGATGTGATGGTGGCGGGCGGGGCCGAAGCGCCGCTGAGTCCCCTCACCTTCGGCGCGTTCGCCATTATCAGAACGATGAGCCAGTGGACCGGCGATCCGGCCCTGGCCTGCAAACCATTCGATTTGCGGCGCGACGGTTTTGTCATCGGCGAAGGCGCCACGTCACTCATAATCGAAGAGCTGGAGCATGCGCGAAATCGCGGCGCTCACATTTTCGCGGAAGTGCTCGGCTACAGTTTGAACAACGACGCCTTTCATATGACCTCGCCCTTGCCGAGCGGCGAATCGTGCATCCGCGCGATCCGGGACGCGCTCGCTGACGCGCGACTGGCGCCGGAACAGATCAATTACATCAATGCGCACGCGAGTTCGACCCAGCTCAACGACAGCACGGAGACGATGGCGATCAAAGAGGTATTCGGCGAACACGCTCGCACGCTACCCGTGAGCGGGACGAAGGCTTATACCGGACATCCTCTCGGCGCGACCGGCGCAATCGAAGCGGCGATCTGCGCGCTCGCCATCGAACAAAAATGGGTGCCACCGACTTTGAACCGCAACGATCCCGACCCGGCTTGTGATCTCGATGTCGTCCCGCTTCACGGTCGAGCCGCCGAGTTAAACTACGTGCTAAGCAATTCGTTCGGTTTCGGCGGGATTAACTCGTGTGTCATCTTGGGGCGGCTGTGATTACCGGCGTAACCCTGCGCCGTCATCCCGAGTCGCGCAGACGACGAGGGACCTCGCGGGCGCTCGTGCGGTTTCGCGTTACAACAGGCGCACTCTGTTAGGCAACGCGTTCGCTTTTGCGGTAGCGCAACTTGCAGTTGTGAGGTCCTTCGCCGTCTAGCGCGGCTCAGGATGACACGTTTGTCGCGCCGCCGAGCAGATCCGGCCGGTCCTTGCGTGTTCGTTGCAGCGCCTGCTTTTTCCGCCACGCTGCAATCGCCGCGTGATTTCCGGACAACAACACATCCGGAACTTTCCATCCGCGGAATTCCGACGGACGCGTGTACTGCGGTCCTTCCAGCAATCCGCCGCTGAAACTGTCGTCCGCGGCCGATTGATCGTGGCCGAGGACTCCCGGGAGCAAACGCACCACTGCATCCACGAAAATCACCGCCGCGATTGCTCCATTGGTTAGGACATAGTCCCCGATGGAAATCTCTGCATCGACCAGATGCTGGATCACGCGATGATCGATTCCTTCGTAATGCCCGCAGATGATGATGAGGTGCTGACGCGCTGAGAATTCACTGGCGACAGCTTGCGTGAAGCGCCGGCCCTGCGGCGACATCAAGACGACGCAACTGTTCTCCGTTCGCAAAGATTCCACCGCGGCGAAAATCGGTTCCGGCTTCATCACCATCCCCTGGCCGCCGCCGAAAGGGGCGTCATCCACGACGTGATGTTTGTCCGTCGTCCATTCGCGCAGATTATGGACGCGCAAATCGATAGCGCCGCTTTCCTGCGCGCGCTTCATCATGCTTTGGTTAAGGGGCGCCCGGCAGACCTCGGGAAACAGCGTCAGGATATCGATCGTCATCGGAAGGGAGAAAACGTCGAACGCCAAACGCCGAACGTCCAATCCCGAATAGCACTACTCCACGATCTCGAGCGTGGCGCGCTGGCCGTGGCGCGCGGCAGAGCTCGCGAGCAACGCGCGAATGGCCTGAATCGTCTGGCCGTTGCGTCCGATAACTCGGCCCACGTCGGTCTGGCGCAGTTGGACGCGAAAGATTGTCGTCTTTCCAGACGGAATCTCGGACAGCATCATTTCATCGGGAAACTCGACAAGCTGCCGGATGACGAATTCGAGGAACTCCTTCACGAACCCGAAGCTACCCGAAGCTTTCGATCTTGTCACGCCGGTGGATCGAGTCCCGCCACCGCGGGATCGCTCGATATTAGTATCGGCAGCGCATCGAGCGGCGGAGCGCTCGATCCACCTACTCTTTCTCGTAGGTCGCCTCGAAATTCGAGGTGTCGTCTCCGATCGGGCCGACTTCCTTGCCGTCGGGGCGAAGAAGCCAAAACCAATCGTATGATCCGCCGCCGACAAAGTACCGATGCTGCTGCACGAGCAGGCAATCCTTGTATTCGCCGGAAGGAATGACCTTCACGTCATTGCCTGGGAACAGGTAGTGTTCTTTTCGGTTCGTGGTGTCCACGACGTGTACCGCGCCCGAAGTGGCCCAGGCTGGAGTAACAAAATAAACCAGCTTCCCATTCGTAGAAAATTGCAGGTTCTCGAACGCAGCGATGACGGACTCGGGTTTTGAGGATTCGCGGCACTTGAGGAGCAGAGTCGCCTCTTTCCCGTCAGTGCGTACCTGCCAGAGCTCAGTTGGCTCCACTTCATCTGAACCCGTGGCGATTTTCTTGCCGTCCACTTTGCGAACAAAGACCACCCATTTGCTGTCGGGAGCCAGAACCGGCCCGGAATCGCGCCCGCTCGAAGTAAGCGCCGTGGTTTGCCCCGTTTTGCTGGAGAACTGAACGTTGCCGTCCTTAACCGAAACGCTCTGTCCGAGAACCGGAAGAGCAAGAGCAGCGGAGAAAAATACCAGGAAGAATTTCTTCATTTGCCTGTAGCGACGGACTACCCGCACCGAATTGAAGATCTTTTTCGCTTTATTCCTGTAGCGGCGGTCTATGACCGCCGGTCGTGCGTTCGGAAATCGTTCGGCGGTCATAGACCGCCGCTACAATATTACTCGGCCGCGGGCGGTTCCACGACGGCCGTCGGTTCCGCTGCTGCGGTAGGTTCAGCCGGAGCAGCGGCTTCAGTTGTGGGTTCTGGCGCAGCGACTTTGGGCGGCGCGCCCGTGGCGTTCTTCTTATTCTTCTTAATGAGACTGCGCACCGTGTCCGATGGCTGTGCACCTTTCGAAATCCAGTGCTCGATCCGGTCCAGCTTCAGCGTGCTGTTATGATCGGGCTTCTTGGGATCGTAGGTCCCGATCAGCTCGATGAATTTCCCATCGCGCGGGCTGCGGCTATCGGCCACCACCACCTTGTAGTACGGGCGATTCTTCGCGCCTTCTCTGCGTAATCTGATTGAGACTGCCATATCGTTAATTTTTCATCCGCGCCATTTGCGCCATCATCTTTTTCATTTTCCCGGCGTTCTTCATCATCTTTCGCATCTGATTGAAACGCTGGAGCAAGTCGTTCACTTCGGTGACGCTGCTGCCGCTCCCGCGGGCGATCCGTTGACGCCGCCGCGCATTTAGAATGTCGGGCCGCGTTCTCTCCTCGTGCGTCATGGAAAGCACAATGGCTTCCGTCCGCTTGAGCTGCTTCTCGTCCACGGAGAGGCCCTGCACGTTACTCATCCCCGGGATCATGCCAAGGATATTCTCCAGCGGCCCCATTTTCTTCATCATTTTGAATTGCGCGAGGAAGTCGTTGAAATCGAACGACGCGGTCTTCAGTTTCCGCTGGAGCCGGAGAGCTTCCTCCTCATCCACGGCCTCCGCTGCTTTCTCCACCAGCCCGACGATGTCGCCCATTCCGAGAATCCGGCCGGCGAGCCGATCGGGTACGAACAGTTCGAATTGATCGAGCTTCTCGCCAACGCCGGCGAATTTGATCGGGCGTTGCGTGACCTCGCGCATTGAGAGCGCCGCGCCGCCGCGCGCATCGCCATCGAGCTTCGTCAAGATGATGCCCGTGATGCCGAGCGCTTCATGAAAATGAGTGGCAACGCTGACCGCTTGTTGTCCGGTGGCCGCGTCCGCCACAAGCAGGATCTCCTGCGGCTTGAGAAATTCCTTCAGCTCTTTGATTTCATCGATGAGCGCCGCGTCGATCTCCTGACGTCCCGCGGTGTCGAAGATCTGCACGTTGCCGGTTTGTTGCGCGGCCCATTCCAGACTGGCAGCGGCTGAGCGCCGCACATTTTTTTCCTCGGGGCTTGGAATGTAAACCGGCACGTCGACCTGCCGGCCGAGCGTGGCGAGCTGCTCGATCGCCGCCGGCCGCTGCAAATCGCACGCAATCAACAACGGCGCCCGGCCCTGCTTTTTCAAATAGCGGGCCAGCTTCGCCGACGAAGTCGTTTTACCCGCTCCATTGAGGCCCACCATCAGAATGCGCGCCGGTTTTTCTAAATTCAGCGGCGCAGCATCGCTGCCGAGCAAGGCCGTCAGTTCATCGTGAAAAATCTTAACGATCTGCTGGCCGGGCGTGACGCTCCGCAGCACTTCTTCCCCGAGCGCCTTTTCCCTGACCCGCGCTATGAAATTCTTCGCGACCTGGAAATCGACATCCGCTTCCAGCAAGGCGAGGCGCACCTGACGCATCGCGTCGTTGATGTTCGTCTCGCTGATCGTTCCGTGACCACGAAGATCCTTAAAAATGTCCTGAAGCTTATCGCCGAGTTGCGAAAACATGATGGAACTGCGCCGCGGAGTTCGGCGCTATTTCTTCTTCTTCGGAGCAGCGGTGGGACTGACCGTTGGAGCTGACGAAGCCGCTGGAGCCGGCGTTGCCGGAGCCGCGCCCGCGCCGGACTCATCGATCTTAAACGTCCAATGCGTTTCGACTTTTTTCCCGCCGGATTTTGCGCTCACGATCACCGTGCAGGTTTTGTCGCGCAGTTTCTGCGTGACCTGATAAGCGACAGTCGAGCTCTTCGGATCGAAACTGGAATCGACTTTTCCCAGGCCGCTCACCCGCATCTCCGGCGCCGTGCCGGGATCAATCGCTCCCAGCGAAGCGATGTTCGCTTTGATGAGCGGCAGCGAGGTTTTGATCGTTTCGCCATCGGCCGGCTGGGTTTGCAAACCCGATGCCGACACTTCCGCTACCGATGGACCGGCCGCGGTGGTGGCGATTGCCGCGACGGCGTCGGTGAATGTCTTCGGTTTGTTCGCCTCCATCAAATAACGGCCGACAGAACTCAGCGGAGTTCGCATCGTGATGGGTTGGCCGTAAACCGTAAACAGCGCCTCGTAGCCGGCCTTCATCGCGACGTCTCTGATGTGATCGTTGTGGAATCCGTAGGGAACGGCGAAGCAATTCACTTTCACGCCAAGTTTCTGCTCGATCATCTCCTTGGAACCGACGACCTCTTTTTGCAGCCACTCCTCATACTCCTGCGGGTTCAATTTCTTCTTGGCCACCTTGTCGTAAGGCTTCCGCAAATCCGAATGCGTCGCGGTGTGCCCTTGAATATCGATTCCTGCGTCGCGCATTTCCGCGAGCTGGTCCCAGCTCATCGATTCACCGCCGCTGAAATGTCCCGGCTTGATGCCTTCGGTGTAAATGAAGAGCGTGACTGGATAATTGAATTTTTTCAGGATCGGCCAGGCAACTTCGTGTTGCGATTTCCAGCCGTCATCGAAGGTGAGGACCGCGCTCTTCGACGGGATCGCCTTTTCTCCGCGACGCCACGCGAGAAAATCCTGCATTGGGATGACGGCGATGTTCTTGTTTTTCAGCTCCTGCATTTGAGCTTCGAATGCTTCGGGCGTGATCTCGGTATCGGGCCGTTTCACGTTCTTGACGAAACGGTGGTAGCCGAAGATGACCACCTGCGCGTTCTGATCGACTGCCGGTTTCGTAATAACCGGAGCCGCCGATGGTGTTGCTGCCGCGGCGGCCGAGCTGGACGGTCCGGGCGTGGCCGGAGCCGCGCCGGCGGATTGGCTTGGCGTGGAGTTGCTGGCGGCAACCGCCGGCTTCTTGCAGGCGGATAATGTGAGGGCCAAAAAAAGCGGAAGAAGTGCTAATCGAGTGCGCATAAAATCAGATAAAGGGCCTTTAGTTTGGCGCGTAGAAAAAACAAGCGGTTTTTGCCAACCGTCGCCGCTCCTGTAGCCGCTTCGCTGTGCGAAGCGCAGGCGAGATTTCGCTACGCTCGCGCCCACAGGGCCGCGGCTACAGTGCGCCACAGCAGAAATCTCTGGCACGTGGTCGCCTTTGCGGTATGGAGTGCGCATGATGCGATTTTTTCCGTTCGTGGTCTTTGTGGTTGGCTGCGTTTTTCTCACGAGTTGCGGCTCGGTTTCGGAAACACGCGTCAAGGACACGACCCGGACATTCACCACTGTGGTAGTCGATGCCGGCCATGGCGGTAAGGACAACGGCGCGTTTCGCCGCTACGGCGGCGCGGAGAAAAATGCGACGCTCGACGTGGCGACGCGGCTTGCCGCCAAACTCCGCGAATCACAGTTTCGCGTCGTCATGACTCGGTCGAATGATGTTTTCATTCCGCTCGACGAACGCGCTGCCATCTCGAATCGGCAGAAGAACGCGATTTTCGTCAGTGTCCATTTCAACGATTCCGGCCGGCGCGGCATCCGTGGATTTGAAACCTACTACCACTCGTCGGCGGCAAGACCTCTGGCCTATCGCATTCAACAGCAAATCATGACGCTGCCCGGCGCGGTGAACCGTGGCGTGAAGACCGCGAATTTTCGGGTCCTCCGCAAAGCGGCGTATCCCGCCGTCCTCGTGGAGTGCGGGTTCTTGAGCAACCGCAAGGAAGGCGCTGCGGCCCGGAGCGCCAGCCGTCGCGATGACCTCGCGGATAAAATCGCGGAGGCGATCGTCGATCAACGTTACGGCAAGGGAACTTATCACGCGCCGGCAAGCACGTCTGACGCGGCGGCGACGTCGTCCGAGCACGGGCAGTAAGGATGTAGAGGCGCTTGTGCCAAGCGCCTAACCAATGCGACAGGCGCTTGGCACAAGCGCCTCCACATTAAAATTCAATGCCGCGTTTCTCACGGCCAACGGCGGCCAGAATAATGATCGCGAGAAAAACAATCCCTTCCACCGACGCCATCGTCAGGGCGTAATTCGGATTTCCATCGGCGCTGCGAAAACGTTCTGCGAGCCACGCTTGCTGTTGGGCGGCATAAGCGGCGGCACAATTTCCAAGCTGATAAGCCAGACCCGGAAATGTCCCGCGGACCTCTGGCGGCGAGAGTTCATTCAGATGCGCCGGAATCACTCCCCAGGCGCCTTGCACCATGAATTGCATAAGGAATCCGCCGACGATGAGCAGAGCGGTTCCCGGAGCGAAAATCCAAATCGGAATCAAAAGCATTCCGCAGGAGGCCGATATGATAATGCTGCGTCTCCTCCCCCACCGTTGCGACATGAAACCGATCACGGTCCCTCCACAGATTGCGCCCAGGGCGTAAATGATGGTCATCATCGATTTCTGGCTGACACCGAAACCGCGCTGTTTTTCGAGGAACGTCGGGTAGAGATCCTGCGTCCCGTGTGACATGTAATTAAAGGCCGTCATGAGAAGAACGGCGTAGAGGAACAACGCGCCGTGCTCCTTGACGAGTCGCCCCAGATTCACGGGCGTCCGTTTTCGCTCGCGCCGCTGGCGTTCCCAAACCGGCGATTCCGGCACGCGGGCGCGAATGTAAATGACCAACGCGGCCGGCAGCGACCCGGCCACGAAAAGACCGCGCCAGCCAAAGATGGGAAAGATAATCCAATAGAGCAGGGCGGCCAGAAGATAGCCGAAGGCGTAGCCTTGCTGCAGGATTCCGGAGAATAAACCGCGCGCTTTTGCCGGAAGCGATTCCATCGTGAGGGATGCGCCCAACCCCCATTCGCCGCCCATTCCAATTCCGAAAAGCGCGCGCAAGATCAGGAAAACGGTAAAGTTCGGCGCGAAGGCCGTGGCTAATTCCATGGCCGAATAAAAGATGATGTCGGCCATCAGAGGAATGCGCCGGCCGAATTTGTCGCCGAGCCAACCGAAGATTAACGCGCCCACGGGGCGCATGAGCAGGGTCAACGTGATAGCGAAGGCGACTTTGGGAATGCTCTGGCCGAAATCATGCGAGACCGGGATCAGCACGAAGGTCAGCAGGAAAAAATCGAGCGCGTCCAGCGTCCAGCCAAGAAAGCAGGCGATGAAGGTGTTCCGCTGGTCCCGGGTCAGCGCCTTGAAAAGCCGGATCGCTTCCATCGCGCGAATCTAACTTTCCCAGCGAGAAAGGTGGAAGTCCGAATATCTAAAAAAAGCGTGTCATCCCGAGCCGCGCAGACGGCGACGAACCTCACAAGCGCTTCATCGCTCCGCGAACCAATCCCCCGATACGTCGTCTAATGCGGGAAGTTTCGCGGTAGCGTTATCTTCGGTTGGGAGGTCCCTCGGCGCGCTATGCCAGCCTCGGGATGACAGCGCATTTTGGCCGCAGTAAGTTCCACTTCGTCGTGCGCTATCTCGTCAAAGCCCGGGTCAAATCCGGCCACGAAAAATCGCTGATCCGTGCCATCGATCAACAAACCCTCGGCAAGGGTTCGATCGCCGGCGCCGAATACGAGCACGATATGAAGCAGGCGCGGGTCGACCAAGCCGGCGTCGCGACCTGGGTGGAAACTTGTTTCTGCGACCCGCCGCTCGAAGAGGAGCGGCCCTACTGGGAAAAATACTTCGAACTGCTGACCGTGAAGGACGCGCACTCCCGCCGCAATTGCCGGCATGAGAACGGAACCGAAACTTGGGCGTGCTGTGATTGCGATTGCACCGCGAAGCTCGAAGCGAAGCTGCAGGGTGAGGGCGAGGCGTTCCGAGCCAGGTTGCGATCGTCCTTCTCGTAATCGTGCGCTCCTGCTTTGTGATCGATTCCTTGTAGCAGCGGCCCTGTGGGCCGCTCGGGACTGCGTTCCATTACGGCTAACGGGTCGGCCTGTCGTCGACGTATGCGCTCACGCGTCCCACAGGGACGCGGCTACAGAAGAGCAACCGATCAGGAGCACGAGCGCGAGGCCAACACATCTACGCATCATGATGCGTCAATTTGTTCCTTGCCGTGCACGGGAACTGCGGTTTAGTTCTTCTTCACCATGTCGGTCGAAAATCTCCATCCTCTTGAAGCGTTGATGCGCGAACGCATTGTCGTGCTCGATGGCGCGATGGGCACCATGGTCCAGCAATATAAACTGGCCGAGGCTGATTATCGCGGCGATCGGTTCAGGGATTGGAAAGGAAAGGACCTGAAGGGCGGTCTCGAGCTCCTCCTTTTGACCAAGCCCGCCGTCATCGCCGAGATCCACAGCCGTTATCTCGAAGCCGGCGCCGACATCATCGAGACGAACACCTTTAGCGCGACCACCATCGGACTGCACGATTTCCTGTTTCAAGGCGAATCCGAAAGTGGCCGGAAAGATCCGGAGTTTTTTCAACGCGTGGTGGACGACGCCGACTTCAGGGAACTCGTCCACGAGATAAATCTCTCAGCCGCGCGGATCGCCCGTCACGCCGCCGACACCGTGGCGAACGCAACAGGCTTGCGACGTTTCGTGGCCGGATCGCTCGGTCCGTTGCCCGTGACCGCGTCGCTTTCGCCCGACGTGAACGATCCCGCTTTTCGCGCGGTGACGTTCGATCAAATCCGAAAGGCCTACGGCGAACAGGCAGCCGCGCTGATGGAAGGCGGCGTCGATCTCCTGATGGTGGAAACCATTTTCGACACCCTGAACGCAAAGGCAGCCATCGCCGCAATTGCCGAACTTTTCGAAAAAACGGGCAGGAGTGTTCCGCTCATCATCTCCGGCACCGTGACCGATCGTTCCGGAAGAATCCTGAGCGGCCAGACCGTGGAAGCATTCCTCACCTCAATCGCTCACGCGAATCCGCTGGTTGTGGGCTTGAACTGCGCGCTCGGGCCGGGCGAGATGGAGCCTTACATCGAAGAGCTGGCGCACGGCACTTCTCGCTACACGAGCGCGTATCCGAATGCGGGGTTGCCCGATCCGCTTTCGCCGACTGGTTTTCCCGAGACGCCGGAAAGTCTGGCACCGCAGCTTCAGAAGTGGGCGCAGAACGGCTGGCTCAACATTGTCGGCGGCTGCTGCGGGACGACGCCGGATCATATTCGTTTGATCGCTGCGAGCGTGCGTGATCTTGCGCCAAGGAAACCTGTAGCGGCGGTCTATGACCGCAGAGACCCAAACGTCGGCGCTCATAGAGCGCCACTACAATTATCCGGGCTCGAACCGCTCAATATCACTCCCGAAATGGGATTCGTGATCGTCGGCGAGCGAACCAACATCACCGGCTCGCCGAAGTTCTCGAAACTGATCCTCGCCGGCGATTTCGAGGCGGCGCTCGCGGTGGCCCGTCAGCAGGTGAAGGGCGGCGCCAACATTCTCGACGTCAACATGGACGAAGGAATGATCGATTCCGAAGCGTCCATGACGCGCTTTCTCAATCTCATCGGCAGCGAACCCGAGATCTCGCGCGTCCCGATGATGATCGACAGCTCGAAATGGAGCGTGATCGAAGCCGGCTTGAAATGCGTTCAGGGCAAAGCGGTCGTGAATTCAATCAGCCTGAAGAACGGCGAGGAAGAATTTCTGCGGCAGGCTGCACAGGTCAGGCGCTACGGCGCGGCGATGATCGTGATGGCGTTCGACGAAACCGGGCAGGCCGACAGTCTGCAGCGACGGATCGATGTTTGCGCGCGCGCTTATAAACTTCTGACCGAGCGCGCGGGCATTCCGCCTAACGACATCATTTTCGACCCGAACGTCCTCACGGTCGCGACCGGTCTCGAAGAGCATCGGAACTACGCAGTCGATTTCATCGAAGCCGTTCGCTGGATCAAGGCGAACCTTCCTGGCGCGCGGACGAGCGGCGGCCTCAGCAACGTTTCGTTTTCCTTCCGCGGCAACAACGCCGTCCGCGAGGCGATGCATGCAGCGTTTTTATTTCACGCCATCCAGGCGGGTCTCGACATGGCGATCGTCAACGCCGGGCAGCTGGCCGTTTACGAAGAGATTGAGCCCGAGCTGAAAACTCGCGTGGAGGATGTCCTCCTTAATCGCCGGGAGGACGCGACGGAACGCCTGGTCGATTTCGCGGAGAGCGTCAAAGCCACCGAGAAGACGCCGCTTGAAAAAGAGGCGTGGCGACATGCGCCGGTGGACGAACGTCTCTCCCACGCTCTGGTGAAAGGGATTGTCGATTTCATCGAGGCCGATACCGAGGAAGCGCGGCAGAAAAGTACGCGGCCGCTCGATGTGATTGAAGGCCCGCTCATGGCCGGCATGAGCGTGGTCGGCGATTTGTTCGGCGCCGGCAAAATGTTTCTGCCGCAGGTGGTGAAGAGTGCGCGCGTCATGAAGAAGGCGGTCGCGTATCTGCTGCCCTTCATGGAAGCGGAGAAAGATGCTAACGCCAAACCACAGGCGCGCATCGTCATGGCGACCGTGAAGGGCGATGTGCATGACATTGGCAAGAACATCGTGGGCGTGGTGCTCCAGTGTAATAATTACGAAGTCATCGATCTGGGGGTGATGGTCCCGGCCGCGAAGATTTTAGAGACGGCGCGCGAACGGAAAGCCGACGTAATCGGTCTGAGCGGGCTGATTACGCCGTCGCTCGACGAAATGGTCCACGTGGCGCAGGAGATGGAACGCGAAGGTTTCTCGCTCCCGTTGCTCATCGGCGGCGCGACGACGAGCCGCGCGCATACCGCCGTGAAAATCGCGCAGCATTATCGGGCGAGTACGGTGCACGTGCTCGATGCGTCGAGAGCGGTCGGCGTGGTGAGCAGCCTGCTGAGCGACGAATTGAAGGGCGATTTCGATACGAAGACGCGCGCTGATTACGCCAGGCTGCGCGAAGAACACGCGTTGAAATCGCGCGAGAAGAAATTGATTTCGCTGGAAGCGGCGCGAGCGAATCGGACGCCGATTGATTGGTCCGGTTACACGCCGCCGAAGCCGGAATTTGTGGGGACGCGTGTCTATGCTTCTGATCTGGGGAGCGCACGCGTTCCGCGTGCTGATTTCGGCATTCTGCCGAAACAATCTTTGAAAAGTTCGTCGCGGCAAAATGCCGCGAACTGCACGCCACAGGCGTGCGCTCCCCAATCCATTTCCATCGACGACATCATCCCTTTCATCGATTGGTCGCCGTTTTTTCATACCTGGGAACTGCGCGGTCGTTACCCGGCGATTTTCGACGATCCGGTTGTCGGCACACAAGCGCGGGAGCTTTTCGATGATGCGCAGAAATTACTCGAGCGAATTCGCACCGAGAAGCTGCTCACCGCTCGCGGCGTTTTCGCGTTCTGGCCAGCGAAGGCAATCGGCGATGACGTGGAAATTTACACCGACGAAACGCGCACGGAACGCGTCGCGACGTTTCACTTCCTGCGGCAGCAAATGAAAAAGCCATCGGGCCAATTCAACCATTGCCTGGCGGATTTCATCGCGCCGGAGTCAATCGATTACCTGGGCGGGTTTGCGGTTACGGGCGGAATCGGCGCGGATGAGCTGGCGAAAGTATTCGCGGCCGATCATGACGACTACAACTCAATCCTGACCAAAGCGCTGGCCGATCGGCTTGCGGAAGCGTTTGCCGAATATCTCCACCGCGAAGCCCGCATCGCCTGGGGTTTTGGAGCGGACGAAAAGCTTTCGCAGGAAGAATTGCTCCGGGAAAAATATCGCGGAATCCGGCCGGCTGCCGGTTATCCGGCGTCGCCCGACCACACCGAGAAGAGCACGCTATTCCGATTGCTCGATGCCGAGAAGAACACCAGCATCGCGCTGACCGAATCGTTTGCGATGCACCCGGGAGCGAGCGTGAGCGGCCTCTATTTTTCGCACCCGGATTCGAAATACTTCGGCGTCGGGAAAATTGGCGACGATCAGGTGCGCGATTATGCCGCGCGGAAAAATGAGAGCATCGATTACATCGAGAAGTGGCTCGCGCCTAATCTCGATTATTGACGTTCTTTTTCTTCTCGGCGTCGAGACGTGGATCGCGAATCTGCGCACCGAAAAGGAGCAAGGCGCCGGCCTCATCCGCTGAGACAGGGTCGACCGCATCGGGAGCGACTTCCGGTTGCGGCCAGACCACATTCCAGGCCAGCCCGCATTTCTCGAGCGACCAGATGATGTAACGGGTCAGATCAAATTCCCACCAGCGCAGCCCGTGAGCAGCGCAACGCGGCTTCGCGTGGTGATTGTTGTGGTAGCCTTCGCCGAAAGCGCCGAGCCCGATCCAGAAATTATTTTTGCTGTGATCGGTGGTGTCAAAATTCCGGTAGCCGAGAGAAGGCATGTGACAGATCGAGTTCACCGCCCAGGTAAAATTGTAAACCACGAGCATCGGCACGTAGAGACACCAAAGGAGGCCGGCCCCGCCCAGGGTAAAATAGAGAAGCGCCGCGACGCCAAGATGCGGCAACACATAAAGATAAGGCCGCTCCCACAGCCGGCAGTACCAGAATTTCCGGACATCGGCGGCGTAACGCATCGAACGATCGCGGAATCCTGGCGGTTTGCGCACCAGCCACATCATGTGGGCGTAGGGAAATCCATGAAGCGGACTGTGAATGTCTTCGTCCGTGTCCGATTTCAAATGGTGATAGCGATGGTCCCCCACCCACGTCACCGGATCGCCGGAAAGCGCGACGGCCGAGCCGGTGGCAAAGAAAAATTTCAGCCAGCCCGGCATCTCGAAACCGCGATGGGTGAGATAGCGATGCAGATAAAGCGTGGTGCTGATTCCGCCCCAAAAGTAAACAGCCAGCATGATCGGAAGAAAGGTCCATTCAAAGCGAGTCCAGACCGCGACGACGCCGAGGACCTGAAGGCCGATCAGAATGACGAAGAGAAAAAGATTGAGTTTATTGTGTTTAAACATGAGGCGAGGCAAGGTCGGAACGCGGCGCGCGTTCGAGAAGGAAATCGACCAGTTAAGTTCCGCCCGAATGGGCAGAGTGGCAAGAGGTTTGTTTGGCCCAACAAGAATCGCGCGGGAATGGCCGGGGCAGCGCCAATCCAAGATTCCGCATGCGTCCTGGCCGGGAGCGTGTTAAGTCACGCGCATCGGCGGGGTGTAGCTTAGCTTGGTAGAGCGCCTGGTTTGGGACCAGGAGGTCGCAGGTTCAAATCCTGTCACCCCGACTCCTGCTTCGCCGATGCCGATGAACTTTCGTATGTTTCGTTTCATCCCGATGCGCGGCCTGTGAAGACGATCAAGATTCTTCTAACCACGTTGCTGGCGATACTGCTTTGCGTCTCACCGCTTTGCGCCCAGGAACCACCGCTCCCGGTGGCAACAGAAACGCCGAGCCCGGCCGGCACGCGTCCACAACTAAATATTCCCGAAATTCCTCTGACCATTGAGCCAACGCCCCTTGTGCCGAACACTTCGCCGGCCCCAAAGAAAAGCGCACCACCGATCTCGGAACTCGACGCTGTTTTCAAACAATCCCCGCTCGGCCAGGCGGCGGAGGAATATCGGTTGCACTTGGAATGGCGAGAGCTGCAAAACCGGACGGCGCACGATCCTGAAGTGGTGGCTGCAAAAGCCGCGACAAATAAAACGAAAACGGATCTGGAGCGGCGCGCCCGGCTGCGTGAATACTACAAAATTTATTACGCTCACATGCTGGCGCTCGCTGCCACGCCCGAGCTGAAAGCTTACCTCGAGGCGAAAAAAAAGGGGGCGCTGGATAGCCTGGCCCAATCGCGAGTCCGGCCCGAGCCGAGCGCGACTCCCACCCCCACGCCTTGAGGGCGCGCTCTTCGCCTAACGACTTGTTCGCCGTGCGAGAGCCAGCTTGCCGAATGCCGATTTGCCGCTAGGATGCGCCGAACCACGCTGGCGCGTTCGTCTATCGGTTAGGACATGGCCCTCTCAAGGCCGAAAGACGGGTTCGATTCCCGTACGCGCTGCCAATTCCGCCACGCGGTTTCAGCACAATCGTCCGCTCTAATCGTCGTTATCGTCGCTCTTCTTCAACGACTTGATCGACTTTACGATCGCGACCACGGCCGGAGTGTATTGCTTGTCCGCCTCGGGCGTGCCGGCCTGGAAGAGAGCGTAAAAGGTTTTTCCACCAGGAGTGAATGCGACAATCGCCAGCGCGCGGTCGGAGCCCTTGTCTTTGGCGGTGAAGTCGCGCTCGAGACAGGGAATGCCATTAGGCGTCTTGAATTCCACCGGGTCGGTTGGCTTGATATCCGTGAAGCGCTTTTCCACTTCATCCAGCGTCTCCTGCACCGCGCCTTTCGCGTTCTTCGCCACGACAGGAAAAATACTGATGGCATAGCCGCCGCCTTTCGGCTGCGCGCTGATGATCCCCGCATCAGTGATCTCAGCTTTCCAATCGTTGTCGAAGGTGACAGAAAACTCCGGGTCCCCTTTTGGAAACTTCAATGTCTTTGCTTGAACCAGGAGCGGCAGCGAGAACCCGAGCGCCACCACGATCGCGGTAATTTTGAATTTCATCAACGTCACATACCATGCGCGCCGTGTTGGACAACAGCAGAATCCTCGCGATTTGAACCCGGAGCTGGCGTTATTTCATCTGGGCGTCCTTCTCAATGACGCTTGATTTCGCGCGCGCCCGGACGAGAACCCCGCGCAGGCCAAAGTAGACGAGAAGCGCAGCGGGGACCGCGAAGAAAAGTGAGCCGACCAGAATCGGGCGGCCAACCGTGAGGAACGTAGTCCATTCCATGAAATCCGAGAGTGCCACTCGGCGGAATCCGGGGCGTTGCGGGACGCGATGATACATTGCCCACATGCCTAGTTTGTATTGCCAGAAGAAGAGCGCCGGCATGAGTGGCAGGAGGAGGTCGTGCAATTGAACTGTGATAACCGCAGCGGTCTTGTTTGCTTTGAAGATCCACGTAATGAGAAAAGCCAGGATTGTTTTCAGACCGAACAGCGGACTGAATCCGAAAAACATTCCGATCGCCGCGCCGAGCGCGATCGAGTGCGGCGTGTCCGGCAGCGTCATCAAAGTCAGGTGATGCGCGCGCAGCCAGCATTTAAGCCGGATCCAAATCGTTAGGCGGTCGTCGAGACGCTGATCCGGCATGTCCTAGAATAACTCCGTTTGGCGCGGCGTGGGTGGAATCATTTGGCCGAGCGCGGCGCGCAGCCGCAGCGCGGCATGCGGCGCGTAATCCAGCGCGTTGTTATTGAAAACCACGTGCACTTCCGATGCCTCGCCGCTGAGTTTGCGCGCGCGTTCGGCGACCTCGGCGATCTCGTCATCGCTGTAATTGTAATTGAAACGCGCGGCCACCGTCTTGCCAGTGGTGTAAGCGCGCGCATCCCGACCATGCAAACGCAAGTAGGCCAGCGCCGGAAGCGTAATCGCATCCAAATCCGGCGGCATGATCGTGAAATGTTTTTCTGCCGGCGAGTCCACCGACACCAGCGTAGCCGCGTGCGCCCGCAGAAACTCAAGCGTCTCGTGCAAACGTTCGCCTTCCACCCAGTTTCGATTTCGCAGCTCGATCGCGAGACGAAATCCCTCCAGCGCCCCGAACAATTCCTCCAGCTCGTTGAGCTCGTGCTTTCCTGGAGAGAACCCCGGCGACAATTGCAGGAGAAGCGCACCTAATTTCCCGGCGTCCTGCATGATCGCGAGCGAGGCGCGGAATTGTGCGATCATCCCCTTCTCGAGCGCGGGCGTGAGTTTCACCCTGCCCTTCGCATCGGTCGCCGCCAGGCGCTGGAGCGCGGGCGGCAGCAATTTCAGATTGGTGGAATGCCGCGAGAGCAATTGATGCAGTTTCACATCGAAAATGAAACCGTCTGGCGTACTTCGGCACCAGCGCTCGACCATCCGCGCTTCCGGCGCCGAATAAAACGTCGAGTTCACCTCGACCAACTCAAAATGTTGCGCGTACCAAGCGAGCCGATCGCCCGCAGGCATTTTTTTCGGATACCAATGCTCGACAAATCCCGGGTCGGACCAGCTCGCGGTGCCGACGAGGATCTTTGCCGACTGGACTTTTGCTCCCGATTTCATTTGGGAAACGATACGATTCCTATTTGCGCGAAAAGTAAATCACGCGCGCGGGCTTTTGCGGTTGCGTTCGCCTTTCGATGCGGCATACTCGCCTCCAGACGCGGGGTGGAGCAGCCTGGTAGCTCGTCAGGCTCATAACCTGAAGGCCGCGGGTTCAAATCCCGCCCCCGCAACCAAATCCCCCTTCTGGATGCAGGCCGCTTATCGCGTCTACGTTATACAGAACCGCGAGCAAAGATTTTATATTGGAATAAGCGATGACGTTTCGCGAAGAATCGACCAGCACAATTCCGGCACATCGCGCTGGACAAAGGGAAAGGGACCGTGGGCTCTTTGTTGGACAAGCGACGAGCTTTCCCTGTCTGATGCGCGGCGATTAGAGAATGCACTCAAGCGCCAAAAAGGAGGCGCCGGCTTTTACAACATCACCGGCTTGGCCCGCTCATAATCCCGCGACTGCGGGACCGCGGGTTCAAATCCCGCCCCCGCAACCAATTTTCCGCCCCTTTCGCGCGATCCAGCGGAAAAACAGTTGCCGCGCCCCAGCCCGCAGGCAAACTACGAGCCGTCAACCATTCCAGCGTAGCTCAGTGGTAGAGCGGTCGGCTGTTAACCGATTGGTCGTAGGTTCGAGTCCTACCGCTGGAGCCAAATTCGCATTTCGTGCTGTAATCCGCCTCAGTCGGATCGTAGTGTCGTTCCGCCTGCACCAGCATAATGACCCGAAAACGCTTCCGCGGTCCGTGGGAGATTGTGCATTTAGAGATGCTCCATCACGATCGGCTGCTCTCGATCGAGAGAAGGCTCTGAAGTCCGGGCAAGGGCGAGTGTGGCTCAAGAGTCTTCTCGGCTGCTAATGCGTATCAGGCGGATCGTAGGTTCGAATCCTGCCGCTGGAGTCAAATTAGGAGAAATACCTTTTGGCGGTCGCCAATCGCATGATCGGTTCGGAACCCAATTCCAACCGACCGCGAAATTAGCGTAAATTGTAAAATTCAATCAGTCCGATGCCGGTGCCGCCCCCGACTCCCGCCATGATGGCGGTGTAACTGCCGGGGGAAAGCACAACAACAATTGCTGATTCGAAATCGTTTGTAGGCGGGAGGCTTGTCGCTCGGATCTCGAGTTCTTGAGATTGACCGCTTGAATCGCTGACCTTCCAATTGTTATTGGAAGCGATCTTGTCACCGTTGCTATTGTGCAATTCCAGCGTCGGATCCGCCAACATCCCGGCGATAAACAGGGAAGGACCGAGTGCGCGCGCCATCAATCGCGTGCCGCCAAAGTCGCGAGGGCCAAGGATAATGCCGCCAATCATGACGTTGTCCCCGTTATCAACAAATCCGCGGGTGCTAATATTAGCGAGCTGGGATGGGGCCGCCTGGTCCAAGTCGTACGCTTCGATTAATCCAATTCCTTCGCCGCCATTTTTCCCGTTTATGACTGCTGTGTAGTTACCCGGATCAAGCGTCATCACGATGGCTGATTCCAGATCGTTAGTCGGTGGAATTGTAGTGGCTTCGATCTCGGCCTGCTGGCTGCTTCCGTCGGGTTTGACTTTCCAATCGTCGTTCATGGCTATTGTCGCGCTGCCTTGATGCAATTCCAACGTTGGGTTGGAGAGAAAACCCGCTAATGGCAACGACGGCCCGATTGCACGCAGCAGGACTTTTTTAGGGGCGTTGCCGGTTATGATAAAACCTCCAATCAAGACCTTATCGCCAGTGAGGACTTTCGATCTCGTCGCGATATTCTGGAACTGCGCTGTCACGCTCAACCCGTCGGGATTGTACAGTTCCGCACTGGAAAGGGCGGTGTTCCTGTAACCCGCTGCCACCAGCACCTTGCCATTGGACAATAATGTAGCGCTGTGCAAAGACCGGCCCGTCAGCAAATCGCCGGCCGCGGTCCAACTTCCTGTGGCCGGATCGAAGAGCTCGGCCGCTGCGGCGTAGCCAGTTGGGTTATTCGCCGAGCCTCCTATAACCAGCACTAAGCCGCTCGGCAGCAGGGTCGCTGTGTGATAAACCCGCGCTGTTACGAGACTGCCAGTAGGATTCCACGTCTCCGTTGTCGGATCGTAAAGCTCGGCCGTGCCGAGATTGTTGAAGTTGTTGCCACCCGCTACCAGCACCTCGCCATTGGTGAGTAAGGTTGCCGTGTGAAATTCGCGGGCCGTCTGGAGGCTGCCGGTTGCGCTCCAGCTCCCGGTGGAGGGATCATAAAGCTCGGCACTTGCGATAACCCCATCATCGCTCGTCGCTGGAGGAACAAAAAAATAGCCCGCCGCGACAAGTACCTTACCATTTGGCAGCAAGGTCGCGGTGTGGCTGGCCCGCCGTTTCGCAAGATTACCGGTCAGACTCCAATTCCCAGTGGCAGGATCGTAGAGCTCGGCAGTGGCCAGACTGGTTCCGTTGGTGTCTGAACCTCCTGCAACCAGCACTTTGCCATTGGGCAATAACGTCGTGCTGTGAAAACGTCGGGCCTGACGGAGGCTGCCTGTGAAGCTCCAAGTCCCTGTGGCCGGATCGTAAAGCTGGACGGCGCCATCTACCGCCGCCACAACCAGCACCTTGCCATTTTGCAACAGCGTAGCGGTGGCCGAAACAAAGGATGCCGTTGCATTGCCAGTCGAAGTCCAACTGGCAGTGGCGGGATCGTAGAGTTCAGCACTGAAAAGGCCGCCGTTTCCACCACTGCCACCTGCGACCAACACCTTGCCATTCGGCAGTAGCGTCGCCGCATGCGCGTAGCGCGCTGTAGTAAGACTTCCAGTAAAGAAGAAATGAGAGGGATCTGCGACACTCGCTCGCACTTCAGCCGGCACGGCGCTAACGCAAATTAGGGATAGCAACAGAGCGCGTCGGGCGCGCCTACAATTCGACATCAGCGATATGTTCGCGCATCGCAGTAACTCTCGCGACTGTCGCCGCGAAAAATTCATGGCTCGAAAGAAACGGAGTAAAAATACGAATCGGGGTTTCATAGGAGGAAAGCGCTGATTTTATGCATTAGTGATTAAATGTCAAGTCCGTGTTCGCCCGGTACAGCTAGTGGCGAAAGTACCGGAGCCAAATCGCGCGCGACGATTGACTCCGCTGCGGGTACCCACTACATCATCGCCGCATGAAGTCAGGGCCAACCGGCGCGCATACCATCTCGCCACTTACGGCCACCTGCATCGTCGTCGCCAACATGGTGGGCACCGGGATTTTCACGAGCCTCGGTTTTCAAGTGGCCGGATTGCCGACCGGTTTCGCGATCATGGCGATCTGGATCGCGGGCGGTATTTGTGCGCTCTGCGGCGCGCTCTCCTATGCGGAGCTCGGCGCGGCGCTCCCGCGCTCGGGCGGCGAATATCATTTTCTCGGGGTGATCTATCATCCGGCCGTGGGATTTCTCGCCGGCTGGATCTCGGCCACGGTTGGGTTCGCGGCGCCGGTGGCGATCGCGGCGATCGCATTCGGCGCCTACTTCGCGGAAGTGGTTCCCGGTTTGAACCCGCTCTTCCTGTCGCTGGCGGTGGTGACGATCTGCACCCTGGTGTTGCTAAAGGATCTCCAACTGGGCAGTGCCTTTCAAAATGGCTCAACGATTTTGAAGATCGCACTTATCCTCATCATCATCGTCGCGGGCTTTTGCGTGAAATCGACCCAGCCCGTCTCGTTTCTCCCCACCAAAACAGACGGCGCCTTGATCCTGAGCGCGCCATTTGCCGTCAGCCTTTATTGGGTCATGTATGCTTACTCGGGTTGGAATGCCTCCACTTACATCGTGGGCGAATTGCGAAATCCGTCGCGCACGATTCCGCTTTCGGTCGGCCTCGGAACGATCCTCGTCATGGCGCTCTACCTCGCGATGAACGCGGTCTTTCTTCGAACAACGCCGGTCGCCGAGATGGTCGACAAGCAGCAGGTGGCCGTGATCGCGGGCGCGCATATCTTCGGCTCTTCTGGCGCGAAGGTGATGGCATTGTTCATTTGTTTGGGGTTGGTTTCCACGGTCAGCGGCATGATGTGGATCGGCCCGCGCATTACCGCGGCCATGGGAGAGGACCTGGGTATTCTGAACTGGCTCGCCCGGCGCAATCCGCACGGCGTCCCGGTCGCCGCCATCCTCACGCAATACGCGATCGTCGTCGTGCTGCTCTTGACGGCGACGTTTCAAACTGCCGTTAACTATGTGCAGTTCAGCCTGACGCTTTGCTCTACTCTCACCGTTCTGGGTGTGTTCGTCCTGCGCTGGCGGCAACCGGATTTGCCGCGTCCTTACCGCACGTGGGGCTATCCGATCACGCCGTTTATCTTTCTGGCGATCAGCGTCTGGATGCTCGCGCATTTGCTCGCCGACACCTCAACGCGCGCCCCTTCACTCTGGGGACTCGCGACCATGGCACTCGGTATTACGGTTTATTTTCTTTCTCCGAAAACCGTGGCGGCACGAGCGTCTTAGCAAGTTCATGAAACGCCTCGCCCTGATTTTCCTGATCGCACTTCTTTCCGGCAGCACGCTCGCGCCCGGAGCGACCATCGATGACACCGCGCGTTTCCTCGCTGGAATCCCGGTTAAAGGTCCGCTCGAACCTTTGACCCACGATCCTGCCTGGATCGATCATGCTCGAGCGTTGGACAGCGCGTGGATGAAGAAAGACTACTTCCAAGTCCGCCCGATCCGTGCCTGGATGCTGGCGAATGCGCCCGGGCCCTATACCAGCTCGAACACCGTTTACTACATGTTTGGCGGGCCGGATTTTCTCTACGCGAATCTGTTTTTCCCCCAGGCGAAGACCTACATTCTCGCCGGCCTCGAGCCGGTAGGTCAGGTGCCCGATCTCAATCGGATGGACGCGGCGGCGCTCCACGATGATCTCAATGGCTTACGCGGCTCGATGCACACCGTTCTGCAGACCCACTATTTCATCACCAAAGACATGCGGGCCGAGCTCACGCGTCCCAACCTCGGCGGCACCCTTCCCATTCTTTATGTGTTCCTTGCGCGCCTTAACTGCACCGTGCTCAGTACCACTTATGTCAATAGCCCAGCACCAGGCGTGAAAATCACTTTCACCCGGGATGGCGATCCCCAAACCTTGTATTACTTCAAGACCGATCTCTCGGGTGGCAAGAGTCCGTTTCTAAAATGGTGCGCCGCCCAGGGACCCGGCGTGAGTCTCCTCAAAGCGGCTTCCTATCTGATGCATACCGAAGGCTTCGCGGGCGTGCGCAATTTCCTTCTCGAAAACAGCCAGGTCATCATTCAGGACGATTCCGGGATCCCGCTCCGCGCTTTCCCTAAAACATGGAAGGTCGATTGTTACGGCCGCTACGTCCCGCATGCGGAAATGTTCGGGAAGTATCACCAACCCGATCTGGCCGCGGTTTATGAGAAGGAACCGGTGCCCGCGGAGCTCGGCTTCGCCTTCGGTTACCACTGGCAAAAGGACCGCGGCCTACTTATGCTGGCCACGCCTAAGTAAGAACTGTTTACCTTTGAGATTACTCGTTCTCTTTAGCTCACTCATCGCGTGCGCACATCTGATTGCCGCCGATCCCGCGGCTGATGCCACCGCGAAATTCCTCGCCGGCTTGCCTGTCAGAGATACGCCCCTGGAGAGTTACGCGACCGCGCCCGGCTGGGCAACGCATGCCGCCGATCTGGACCGGGCGTGGAAGCAGTTCGACGACCGCCAGCTCTCGAAGATCCGTGCCTGGGCGCCTCAAGCCCTGGGCGCGGCGCATCAGGATGCCGGGCCCATGTACTATATGTTTAGCGGCCCCGATTTCCTTTACGCCAATGCCTTTTTCCCGAATGCCAGCACCTACATTCTCTGCGGCATCGAACCAGTCGGATCGATCCCTGATATCGCGAAGATTCCGCGGAACGTGCTTCCTTCTTCACTCGCCAACCTGCGTAAATCTCTCGATTCCGTCCTGAGCTGGAGCTTTTTCATCACGAAAAACATGAAGGTGGACCTTAGGCAAACGCAGCTCAGCGGCACGTTACCGGTCCTTTATGTTTTTCTCGCGCGCGCCGGTTGCACGATTGATTCGGTCACGCCCGTCTTTCTTGATCGCACTGGCAACTTTGTTTCCGAAGGCAAAGGCACGACGCCCGGCGTAAAAATCGTCTTTCTCGGACCGGCGGGCCGGCCGCAAACCCTTTACTACTTCACCACCGATCTCGCGGATTGGGCCATCAGGGTAAACCCGAACTTCGGCAAATTCTGCGAGCAACAAGGACAGGGGGTAACTCTCCTCAAAGCAGCTTCCTACCTGATGCACTCGGATAATTTCTCGCAAGTGCGCGGCTATCTCCTGGCCCACAGCAAGATTATCCTGGAAGACGACTCGGGGATTCCCTATCGCTTTTTCCCGAAGGATAAATGGAACGTGCAGTTCTACGGACGCTACATCGGGCCTATCAACCGTTTCCTGAAAAATGGCCAGCTCGATCTGGCGAAGGAAAATGCGGCCAGCGCGCCGCCGTCTTTGCCATTCAGCTTCGGCTACCAATGGCAACCGAGCCGTTCCTCGCTCATCGTAGCCACGCCGAAGTAGCTTATCTTTTTCCGAGCAGGAGCCGCAGGAAACGTCCGTCGGAAAACCGGCCCCCAGAACCTTGCCTTACCACGACGAGATTCATGGAAGGAATAACGTAAAGCCTTTGATTTCCAGAGCCGATGCAGGCAATCAGATCGCTCGGGGCGTCACGACAAAGAACCGCGCCGCCCCAGCTCTGCCGCTGCCATCTTGGAACCAGCATCGCCTCGATATCGAATTCGCGGCCGCCCGGCGCCTGGCGGTTATTCCACCAGCCGAGCGAGAAGGCGCGGTTCGCTCCCGACCCACGCCAGCACTGAGCCATTGAACTTGAACCCACAATTGGAGCGCCTCCGTTCAAAGCTACTTCGCCCAATTTCGCCCATTGTCGCGCGCTAAGGAGCCAGCCGGAAGCGAGCAACGGATTGCCCGCACGATCCTGGAGGTAGCGCTGCGATCCAAGGCCGAGCCGGCGCAGAACCCGCCGTTCGAGGTAATGGGTCGGTGATTCGCCATGCAGCTTCTCCTTCAGCACGGCGTGGAAGACCTGGAGCGCGCTCGGACCATAGATAAAGGCGCTACCTGGATTCGCGACAATTGGAGCTCTTATCGCGATGCCATCGCGGTCGCCGGGATTATCGTTATGCAAGTAGAACACCGGGTCCAGCCCACATGAGAAATCGAGTAGCTGCCGGATAGTCACACGTGCCTTGCGCGAATCGTTCCTCCAGGCCGGGATCGTTTCGGCGACGCGCTCGTCCAGACTAAGCAAGCCATCTTCCGCCGCAGCCAGGGCAGTCAACCCCCAGAAGGCTTTTGTGCCACTGTAGATCTTATGAGGCTCGTCGGCCGACTGTTCGAACAAAGTCTGCCCGTTCTGGATCGCAAGAAACGCTGTACCTTTCTGGCTTGCCGAATAGGCTGCTGCCGCGCGAACTGCGGCGAGATTAATGGGAGTTGCCCCTGCAGCGACACGAGCGAGAAACAGAACAGACAGGAACAACCAAGTCCTCATATGCGACTACTCCGACTTATCCAACCCTACTGCTTTAAGTAACGCCTTGTGTTCTTCCTGCTGCTTTTTGCTCCAGGGCCCGTCCTCATCGACAAACCAACGCTTGTCCAACGCGGCCCGGCCTATCGTCGTTTGAGGACAGCGCTTCTTGAGAACGAGGTAGTAGCTGTCGGCTACCTTTTCGTCCCGTTCCTTTACCCACAAACCGGCTTTATTAACAACGTCAGCCAGTTCTTCGCTATTGTCCGCTAGGAGCGCCGCGGCGCGCAACGCGAGAGCTCCGGCGATGACCCGATAATGAAAGCGCACGTCGGGAACTATCTTGTTCTTCGCCAGGCGCTGGAGCTCTTGCTTGGATGGTTTCAATGAGAGCGGCGCGGTGACGGTCTTCTCTCCCTTTTCGTCATACACCACCGTCTGATACTTGCCTGATTGCCGTTGTTTCGCCAGGTCGGTGATTTCAAAATCGCCATCCATCGCAAAAACATCGGGCGCTACTTCGGTTCCCATCAATTCCATTCCGTCGTACCGCGCCAGCCACGCTGCCGCGAACCAGGCCCGCGCGCGATCGACCTTGGGCAGGCTGGCGTTGGCTCCATCCTTCAGGTTCTTGACGTAGGTCTGAAGAATCTTGTCATAGGGCGGGGTAAGATACCTGGCGGCGTCTTCGTAGCGGTCTTCCCGAACGAGCCGGCGGCCCAGAAGATCTCGTAGCTGCACCGGCGCCGCGGCCGCCAATTGATCGACATACTTGGTTAGCTCGTCTGTGGTCAGGACCCGTTCGGCGATGAAAGCTGCATCGTTCCAGAGCTCGCCTTTGAGAAACATGTCCAGGGCCTGGACAAAATCGGCGCGGGCCAGGTGCAACGCGCCCAAGTCTCCGCTAACTGAAGCTTCGAAGGACCAATCGTCGCCTTCTCCTTTGTAGATGTAAGAGTGTTCTTCGTCGCGCGGCTCAGGCTTCCACGTCCAGCCGGTGTAAGGAGTCAATTTGTAGATTCCCTGCCAGGCTTGGGCCATACTCTTGACCGCGTCCGGAAGCTTACCTGCGCGCCTTTGCAGCTTCGCGCGCAACCAACAGCTCGCCGGCGATTCACTCCTGCCTAGCTCGAGCCAGTGAGCGGCTCCTTTGTAATCGCCGTTCGTGTAAGCCACCCAACCCACATACTCGGCATCCTCCACCTTATCGGGCTTCGCTTCCTTCAGGACCGAAAGCCACCTTGCGCACCGATTTACGTGCGCAATTTCCGAACCGCCGCTAAAGGGAGCAACCCCCGCCTCCGTGGCCAGGATGTGGGCTGTCTCGAGACGGCGGAGTAACGGATCATTGGCCGCCGCTTTCAAAGCGAGCATGGCCTTCGCTTCTTCCGCGCGTGTTTGTTCGTCGGTCCACGCCTGCGTCGCGTCCGATTCAGGGCCATAGTTCAACATGCCTTCAATAGGCCACCGGTCGGGTATCAACGCTTTAAGAGAGACAACTGCGCTCTCGTCGCCCAGGGCCAATTGCGTGAGAAAAAGCGGCGCCGCCTTCTCCGGGTGGCCTTGCTTCCATTCGCTGCGCCCTTCCCATCCGTAACTGTCCGCCGCCATGCCTAACGAGTCGGCAAAGCCTTCCTTCGCCAGCGCTCGTGTTTGCTGAAACCATTTTACCGCCTCAGGGTCGCCACTCTTCAGGGCCATCTTGCCCAGCATGAAAGTCGCCCATATCGTCCGGTATTGCCGCTCCCCGGCGGGAAGTTTCAACAACCCCTCCCAATGAGTTTTCGCTTCCGCCCAATGTTCGGGGCCAAGAGCGTAAGCATAGGCCCCGCGATGATAAGCGGAAAATTCAGAAGCGAATTCCTCCGGCAATGTTCCCGATCGCGTGTCGGCAGCCTGGGAAAGGAACTGGCGCGCAGCTTCATGTTGCTGCGTAGCTTTCGCCGGATCGGCTGGTTTGAGCCGGCCCTCCTTGATGGCGAGAGCGAAATCTTTCAAATCCGCATCGGCGGTAATGCTGCTGAGTGAAGGCTGGACCACTTCGCTCTTGTCGGTGGACTCCTTTTCGGTGGTAGCGAGAACCCGCTTCTCAATCGGCTTGAAATCTCTTGCCAGTCTTTTTACTTCCAGCTCCCAGTAGAACCGGGGCGATCCGTCCACCTTCTTGCCACCATCATCGAGATATTGCCGCGGACCGTTAAAGCCGGTGGCAAAAGAAGAGTTAGTGCCGCCGGCGACGGCGAGAACCACAAGGAAGGTCTTAGCGCTGAGTCGCGCCGAGCTCTTCCACTTGTGCGCGAAAGTTTGGAACCCGGTCATAGCGAAGCCATCCTATACTGCGGGCGGCGCCAGGCGACAAACGCAATCGCAGCCCTGTCTCCGGTTTGAAGATCGCGCGGCCGTTCCGCACTTCGACGTTCCATCCGGCCAACGCATCGGAGGCGATAACAGCCGACCCGTCACTCCAGCTTACGGTCACGACTGGATCGCGTTGTTCGTCGGCTTCGCCCGTATTTGAAATCGAGAGATCAACGGGATTGTCGCCCGCCGCGGTCACCTCGAGTTTATGCAACGGCGCAAGGCCCGCCATGACCGCCGAGAGAGTGGCCCATCTCCAGTTACGTTCGTCGTTTGCAACCGGCACTCGGTACCAGAACAATTCGCGCAATAACTCGGGGCGCCTTTTCTGCCAATCGTTCACTAGCCGCGCCAGGTCATCAGCGTCCGTGGCAAACTCCAGCACCCGGGTGCCGCGCGGCCACGCCGGCTGCACGCTGTCCATCGCTACACCTAGCAGCTTGCCCGTCCCATCATAGCCGGCGAGACATCGATAAGTCGGGAGCGCAACCGCGAACGCGGCTCCCAGCTCCGCAGCCTTGGCCACCCATTTCCTCGCCAGGACGGTATCGCAAAGAACTGGCGGCCCGCTTTTGTCTGAAGTCGGCACGGAATGGACCTGGAGGACATAGCCATCGACTTCTTGAATCAGTCGCGCGAACTCCGGTTCGTCCAGCCATGACGGCAGAGTAGTGACTATCAGGCGAACCGGTTGAAGCAGCGGGCGCAAAACACCGAGCCATTGGCGATAGCCTCCGAGATTTTTTTGCGCGCAATCAAAATCTATTTGAAACGCGTTGAGCTTTACTCCCTCCTTTTGTGTTTCCTCCAGAAGCGACTTCGTGGTTGCCGCAATAAAACGCGCTGCCGTGTCGTCCGCAGCGAATGGACCGGCAAAGGGCGCGATCCGGAGCGCGATGGTTACCGGCTTGCTCGCGTTCCTCAACGTCTCCCAGTTTATCGACGCCCTGATCGCCTCGGGCTTACTGCCCGCCCAAACGATCTCGGCCCCCAAGACGACGACGCCATCCATCCGTCTTTGCGCTTCCGCCATCGACTCCGCGACGGCCGGCGTCCAATCGCGTTGCCAAAGGTAACCGCTTTGTGGGATTGGACCGGTGACCTCGCGCATCGATCGTTTGCAACCGACAAATGTGAGAGCGCAAGTCGCGATCGAGATTACGGCACCTGCGAGCCGCCACGCACTGACCTGCTTGTAAGGCCTATCGCTCTCAGGTAAGAAAGACATGCGGGTAAGTATTATCCATGTGGGCATACCTTCTTGTTTTTCTGGCGGCACTGGCTGTGGATACGATTCCGATCTTCGCCCCGCCGGCGTGGATTCTATTGGTCATTCTCGTGCTGAAGTTCAAGCTAAACCCATGGGCGGTGGTCGTCGTCGGCGTGACCGGTTCCACGTTAGGCCGATACATTCTTACACTCTACATCCCGAAGGTCTCCTCCAGATTGATCAATCGCCGCGAGGACGGGAACCTGCGTTATCTCGGCAAGAAACTCGGCCAGGCGAAATGGCCGGCCGTGACCTTTGTCTTTCTCTACACCCTGACGCCGCTTTCCACCACGGCGCTCTTCACCGCGGCCGCCGCGGCTCGAATCGTTCCGTGGCATATCCTGCCGCCGTTCTTTCTCGGCAAATTAATCAGCGACGGGATCATGGTTTATTCGGGCAAATACGCCACGGAGAATGTCTCGGAATTGTTTCAAGGACAGGTCTCGTGGAAAACAATCGTCACCCTGATCGCGGGCCTGCTCATCATCAGCGCCTTCCTCTTTATCGACTGGCGCTGCCTGCTCGAGAAAGGAAAGGTGCGCCTGAATTTCAAGATCTTAAAAAGCCAGACCAGGCAGAAGCGTTAAAGCCAGCTGGCAATGACCGGAAAAGAAGCCGCGTAAACTGTTTCCCCGGCGCTTGGATTTGTGTATCGTACGCGCTTCCATGAACCTGACGCCAATCGCGACCTCCACGCCGATCGCTTCCCCGCGTGCAACGCGCCGGTTCTGCCTCCTTCTCGTCAAGCCATCGCACTACGATGACGACGGTTACGTGATCCAATGGCTTCGCTCGACGATTCCGTCGAATTCTCTCGCAGCGCTCTACGGTCTCGCACGCGATTGCGCGGAGCGGCACGTCCTTGGCGAAGATGTCGAGATCGAGATCCATCCGTCTGACGAAACGAACACGCGCATCCGGCCGGAACGCCTGGCTCGCATGATCGAGGAGGCGGGCCAGGGCATGGTGATGTTCGTCGGCGTGCAATCGAACCAATTTCCGCACACGCTCGATCTCGCGAAGCCACTGCTCGCGCGCGGCATTCAGGTAGCCATCGGCGGGTTTCATGTTTCCGGGACGATGAGCATGCTTGGGGGCAACGACATCGACGTTCATCGCGCGACGGCGATGGGTATCTCGCTCTTTGCCGGGGAAGCGGAAGGGCGCCTCGAGCAGGTCTTGCAAGATGCTTACGCGAAAAAGCTCAAGCCCCTCTACAATTTCATGGCGGACCTTCCGGGCATCGAAGGAATGCCCATCCCACTCATCAGCTCCGTTCGTGCCGCGCGCACCGCGGGTCACGTGACCAGCTTCGATGCCGGTCGCGGTTGCCCGTTCCAATGTTCCTTCTGCACAATCATTAACGTGCAGGGACGCAAGTCACGGCGCCGTTCGCCCGACGACGTCGAGAAGATCATCCGCGAGAATATGGCGCAAGGGCTGCGCAGCTTCTTCATTACCGACGACAATTTCGCCCGGAACAAAGATTGGGAATCGATCCTCGACCGCGTGATTCGGATGCGTGAAGTGGACAAGCTCAATCCCAGCTTCATCATCCAGGTGGACACGCTTTGCCACAAGCTGCCGAACTTCATCGAGAAATGCGCTAAGGCCGGTGTCCGCCGCGTCTTCATCGGGCTCGAGAACATCAATCCTGATAGTCTGGCTGGTGCACACAAGCGGCAGAACAAGATCACCGAGTATCGCAAAATGTTACTGGCTTGGAAGGCCGCGAAGATCATTACCTATTGCGGTTACATCACCGGCTTTCCCAATGACACGGTCGAATCCATCAAGCGCGACGTGGAGATCGTAAAGAAAGAACTGCCGCTCGATATCCTGGAATTCTTTTACCTTACTCCGCTGCCAGGATCGGAAGACCACCAGAAACTGGTTCAGGCCGGAATCGAGGTCGATCCCGACCTGAACAAATACGATTTGAACCATGTCTGCACAGCGCACCCGAGGATGTCGCGTGAAGAATGGGAACGCGCGTATCTCGCCGCCTGGGAGACCTACTACACCATGGAACACATGGAGACGGTGTTACGTCGGATCGTGGCAAACAAAGGGAGAGCCAACAACGCCCTTGTTCTCATCACCTGGTTCATGGGCTCGATTCATATCGAGAAGGTGCATCCGTTGGAGAGCGGCGTGATCCGCTTGAAATTCCGCCGCGATCGACGGCCCGGCCTGCCCATTGAGCCGGTCTGGAAGTTCTATCCTAAATACTGGGTCGAGTCACTGATCAAGATCGCGAAACTGGTAACGATCTATTCCCGGCTGCGCCGCATCTACAAGCGAATCAAGCAAGATCCCAAAAGGTTCAAATACATGGATGTCGCGCTGACGCCGGTCACCGATCACGACACGGAAGACCTGGAGATGTTCCACACGCCATCCGCGCCGGCGTTCGTCGCGCAGGAGCAGCGCCGGCATGCGCACGAGCATGCAGCGGCGTAGCGTTGGGAGATGCACAATTTCCACACGCCGGCTGGGGCAACGCACGTTATGCAGGTCCTGGCCCCTGCGTTCCTGGCGATTCTTTTCCTCCAGTCGGGCATCGACAAAGTCATCGACCGGCGCGGCAACCTGGAGTGGCTGAAGGGGCATTTCGCGAAGAGCCCGCTGGCGGGATTTGTGCCGGCGATGGTGACAATCATCACGATCCTGGAGTTGACGGCGGGCGTTCTCAGCGCCGTTGGCTGTCTGTTAATCTTGTTCCGACGCGATTCCACGTTCGCGTATTATGGGGCGATCATTGCGGCAATATCGATCGTCGCGCTTTTTTTCGGCCAGCGAATGGCAAAGGACTATGCAGGCGGGGCGACGCTCGTGCCGTATTTCCTCCTGACGCTGGCCGCGATTTATCTTCTGGCGCGATAGCCAGGGGCGGTCGGCGCAGCGCGCCAACCAGGCCAGTGGACGAAAACGCCAGCGTTACCGGAAGTTGAAAATCTCGACCAACCCTACGCCTGTGGTGCCATTCTTTCCGGACACAATCACGGTGGTCGGCCCTGCTGGACGACTCGCCACAATCGCAGACTCGAGACCGTTCGTGGGCGGGAGGCCGAGATAAAGAACCTCGAGCTCCTGAGTATCACGCCAGTTATCATTCTCGCTGAGGGTCGTGCCATTGGCGTTGTGAAACTCGATCGTCGGATCAGCCAGCGGATTTGTGATCCCAAAGTTTTGCAGAGAAGGCCCGCCGCCGCGCGCCAGGATCAGGGAACCGGTGCTGTTGCCTCCAAGCTGGAACCCTCCGATGAGGACGTTGTTATCTGTTTGAACATTGCCGCGTGTGCTGATGTTCGCCAAGGCCGACGTGGAGGGTTGGGTGTCCACGTCGTAAACCTCGGCAAGAGCGACGCCGGTTGCCGGACCTTTGCCGCTCACCGTCGCCGTGTAGGCGCCCGGCGCCAGAGAGATCGCAATGGCTGACTCGCGATCATCCGCCGGGGCAAGGTTAGGAGGGATTCCGCCCTGGTTCGTTCTCCAATTGTCGTTCGACGTAATAAACGTCCCATCCCCGGCGCGAAGCTCAAGGAACGGATCGGCGAGTCCGTCACTGATGCCGGACGAAGTCAACGAAGGTCCAATCGCGCGCAGCACAACATTCTTCGATCCGCTTCCATTAATAATGAAGCCTGCAATGAGCACATTCTCTCCGCCCGAGACCCGCCCCCGGGTTGAGATGTTAAGCGACTGCGAACCCGGGGTCGGCGAAGGGCCGGCGCCCGCGGGCGCAGCGCCCACCCCAAAACGCTGCCGATACTCGTCATTGTCGAGGAATTTCTTGATCATTCCAGCTGTCCGGAAGTTACCGTTGAAAGAGTTGAGCGTATTTACATTAGAGTCGAACGCGGCTTGGTCAGGATGCCGGCGGTAGAAACCAGCGAACTCGAAGAAGACGAAAGCGCGGTTGAACTCATTCGCCACGAAGGTGGTGTTCTGGGTGACACGTCTTAGGGCGCGTGCCCGCGCTGCCGTATCAGCGGTGTTGCCCGCGCCGCCGAATTCATCGATCGCAGCTTGCCGTTCCGCACTACTCGGTGTGACACCGGCATTCAGGTAGAGGGCATCCACGAACTGCGCCGGGGTCTGCGACGTCAGAAAGGTTCCTGCGAATGTTGGGCGCAAAACAAAATCGCTAAAGAACGCCTGCTGATTCGTGGCGAGGATCGCGTCCCATCCGGGCTGTCCGAAAGGCACGCTTTGATTGTTGAACTGGCCTTGATTGATGATTTGTAGGTCGCGCATCAGTTGGCCATAAATGACTGGCGCAACCGCGCCCGCGCCGGCCGGCGCATCCTTGAAGGCTGCCTTGTTCGCCAGATAGATGAGGTATCCCGTTTGGTGGAACTCGAATGAAGTGAAGAAGGCCGTGGCTACAGTGACTCGCCTTACGTCGCGACACGGGGCATTGGTGCCACAGGCGTTGATCTGACCAGTGAGGAAGCTAAAGGCTGCCGGTTCCGGTTCGCGGCCCAGAAAATCCAGATAAAGCTGCCGCACAAAAAAATTGGTGTCGTCGATTGGATTGGTAGTGGGCACCGCGGAATCATTGTCCGTTATCGTTACCGTAGACTGATTCGGGCTGCCGAGGCCCAAACCGGCGCCAGTTGGGTTGCTGAGGAAAAGGTCGATCGTTTCATTCCCTTCCACGAAAGTGTCATTTACGATCAGAATGCGGAAGGTCTTGCTCGTTTCGCCTGGATTAAAGGTGAGTTTTCCCACGGCGAGCTCGTAATCCGATTTCTGCGACGCATGTGCCGCCTGGCTTTGGTCGAACGTCGCGTAGTTCACGGTGGCAAAGCCCGAGGCATCTCCCGCTCGAGTCACGGTCACATCGATATGGCCGGTACCTTCGCCGACGGAGTACGCCGTGTCGCTAAACTGGATGAGCGAAGTGGCCGAAGCCGTCGTCGGCTTGAGCGAACCGAGGAGGCCGTGTTCCTCTTCGCCAATGCCAGCGGTGAAATAAAGGGTGTTGACGTCCCCGCCGGCGCCGCCATTGCCGAATGTGAGCGCCCAGAGTTCGTCGATCTCGATTCCGTTTCCGCTCTCATCCTGGATCGTCCCGAGGAAGGCGCCGGTAGTTGGATTGAAGGCATGGATGCTTGGGTTGCCTTCCCCGAAATTACCGATCAGTAACGCGCCGCCGAAAATGCCGAAGGATGCCGGCGCGATGGTGGCGCCCCACGGTGAATTGAGCGGGCCGTTATTGATTCCGAATGTCAGGTCGCGGACGCCGTTCGTATTGAAACGGCGAACGAAGCCATTGCCGATACCTGCCTCGTCCACGTTCGTCACCGAATTGAACTTGGCGTAGATGACGTAGAGCGAGCCCCCGATGTTTTGGATATTAAATGCGTGGAACGTATTGCCAGCGGTTGTCGGAATCGTCGGGTCGTTGAACGGGAAATTGGCCGAGGGCTGGAGCACGTAATTCGTATCGAAGACGTCGATCTTGCCGTTCTTGAAATCGGCGGCGTAAAGGAAATTGGCCGAGCCGTTGTTTGCGATCGCGAGCCCGGTATAAACGTGTCCCGGCACGAACACGGCGTTTTGCGCGGTAGTGGAATTGGCGGCAGGAACAGAGGGCGCCCAACCGGAGATGTAGCTGCTCAAGGACGAAAAGATGAAGCGCGCCGGCGCGGTGTTCCCGTTGGTTACCGCAAAATCACTGCTCCCACTGGCAACGATGCCCGTCGGCACTCCGCCGGGAATCGTGATGAAGGACGGCGTGGGGTTCTTGAAAAACGGCGCGCCACCGACGTCGCCCCGATAAAGCGTGGATGTACTCGTTTGCATGTTCGAGACCCAGAAAGGGCTGCTCGCCGTAGCCGTCATGCCCCAGGGATTCGCCAGCAACGGATCCTGGATCGGCGCGAGGCCGGGCCAATCCGAGACCAGGTTCGTCTGCCGGTAGGCGGAGCCCGGTGGGATCACCGGAATGTTTGGGTCGACCGTGCCCCCTGGTTGGGCTGCGGACAAACCGCTGGCGGCGAGCGATCCGAGGACGAGACGGTAGAGAAAAGAATGAACATTGACCATAATAATAACCCTCCGGTTGCACCTAGAACACCCGCTGCGCCGCAACTTTGTCGCGATCATTTCCAGTCAGGCCCCGAATGTCAATCCGTTTCCTTTACCCTTGTGCGCCTGCCCCCGGGGCCAGTTACCCTCGCCACTCATGACTTCCAAACTTGTTCTTACCATTGTCTCGTTGGTCTTCGTCGCCATGGCGCCCGTTCGAGCCGCCGAGGATAACACGGTGCTCTTAAACACACTCGGCTACACCACCGGCCAGGCTATTCTTCTCACTCCTATGGCCGTCGGCGTTCGTCACCACTTACATCAATGTTACCAAGGGCATGAAGGACCAGATGAAAAAGCTCATCGATGCCGACACCTTGACCAAGAACGATTCGCAATTCGTCCAGAACACAATCGACGTGCTCGATCTCGTCCTCAACGAGACGAAAGGCCTTCAGACCTTTATCGAGAGCGGCAAGAAATCCGACGCGGTAGCTTACGATGGTTCCCGGAAGAAGGCCCTCACAGAGATCAAGACGCTGCTAAGTATAAAAGATTGATTCGGGTTGCTCAGCTTTCCCTTCATCCCTCAACCTTCAACCTTCATCCTTTCCCACCCGGTTGCTGGTAGAGGCCGATCACATTTCCGCCCGGGTCGCGAAAGCGCGCTGTTATTTCCGGCGCGTCCGCGCCAATGGGCTGCACGAGTTCGCCTCCTTGGGCGACGACAGCGTCAATCGTCGCAGCCACGCTATCCACCATGATGTAGATGAGCAACCCCGGCGGCGTCGGCGCCCGGCCCGTCACCCAGGTGCCGCTCACCTGCCCCACTCCATCGTCGAAGGCAATCGTGCCATTACCACGCTCCCTGGTCTTCCAGCCGAAAATTTTCCTGTAGAACTCAGCGGATCGATGGACGTCGATCGCGGGCATCTCGACGTAGCAGATCTTGCCGTTTGCCAGGGTTGGAGTCATAACTCTACGCCGTGACTGCCGGCTAGGCTTCTATCTCTTAAGGAAGCTTTGCTGCTAGGACGTCGACCTTCTCGATGACGGGCGCTGCCACCAAAAGCTCCGGGGCCTTTGCCATTAGCGCGGCAGCGACTTTCCCCGAAAGGTGCGCCTGTCGTCCCGCCTCATCCGGAAATGCGTCAAAGATGCCGAAGGTTGTCGGCCCGAGACGAATTCCGAACCACGCGATCGTGGCTGGCTCCTCCTGGACAACCGATAAGCCGCCCCGGAGAAAGCTTTCGACCTCCGCTTCTTTTCCGGGTTTCGCTTCCAACCGAACGAATAGCGCTTTTTTTACCATATGTTTGTCTCCGAGTGAAATGTTACGAAAAGGCAAACCACTACGGCAAGCTCAAAAATCCTACTGAGACAAGATCGACCTCCATCATCCTTCATCCTTCATCCTTTCACAAATGCTCCCGGATCATCGCGGAATACTTATCCCGCTCCCGGCTCGTCGAGGACGGAACTTTCCCGGGATACACGCGGAGAAGGTCGTCGCCAAGCAGCCGAGGGTGAATGTGAATGTGCAAGTGCGGGACCTCTTGGAAAGCAGCAGGCCCGATCGAGTGCCAGACACTCAGTCCTTGACTCGGGAATGCCTTTCCGACCGCCGCCGTCACCCTGGCTACGGTTGCCATGAGAGCCGCCCCTGTGATTTCTTCCAGCTCACGGACATCGGCCAAATGTTTCCGGGGAATGACCAACACGTGGCCCGGATGAAACTGCCTGAGATCTAGGAATGCCAGCGTGAGCGCGTCTTCGTACACGATACTTGCCTGAGCAGCTCCCTGCCCGATCTCGCAAAAGACGCATGGATTGTTCAAGAGACTCTCCGTTTAGGATCTAACCCGGAATGTTTTTCTTTCAGCCTTTATCCTTCATCCCTTGGTCGAAAAAGTTTTGGCGCAGGTGATAAATCCGCAATTCACAGCCATCAAAGTCATCGCAATGATGAAGAATAGTAACATCGGAAAATATCAAGGGCGTCGCTTTCCGGCCGCAAGCATCACACAGGCCTTCTCGATCCGGCGTCTATGTCTCTCCGGTTCTCTGGCTGAGTCCATCCAACTTATAAAGTCTCTGCGCTCGACCGGCGTGAGATCGCTCCACTGAGCCTTCGCCATCGGGGTGGCCGCGAGGGCTTGGTGAAGATTCAGTGACACTATTGAATAACAGCAGGGGCGTCGCTTTCCGGCCGCCAGCATCGAGCAGGCTCTCTCGATCCTGCGTTTACGTGTCTCCGGTTGTTTCGCCGAGTTTATCCAACTAATAAAGTCCCTGCGCGCGATCGGCGTGAGATCCTTCCACTGACCCCTCGCCGTCGGCGTAGCCGCGAGAGCTTTGCGAAGATCCGTTGGCACTCTGAGTTCTTCTCCAGCCGGCTCAGGATTCATTTTGTTCGTTCATGATGCTCTGAAATAGAGTTAGTCCCGTGTGCAACATATGATCTAACGAGACCAAGATCAGTGATGGGTGGCGGAGGCAAGCTCTCTTCCTGATAACAGATATCTCATAACAATTAACTTGGCTTCGGCGCGGCCGGCGGTTCCCCGCATCGCCTGGTTAGGCCGGGTTAAATGCACTAACCGTGACATAATAGCCATCTGGGTCTCGAAGCGAGAACTCCATTGCCCGAGTATTCGGATTGAGTCGAGGTTCTTCGGCGAGTCGCGCGGCAAGAGTGCGCGCACTTTTCAATGTTGAGTCAAAGTCGCTCACGCAAAAGAACAAGAGCAGTCCGTTGCCCGGGGTGCCGTTGTGCGGGCTCATCAACGAAGGATGACTGTGATCGCCCCAATGATGAAGACAGAGAAGAATAGTGCCGTCCTCGTCCAAGAGTTGAGCGAAAGTGGAATCCCCCGGATGATTATTGGCGGCATTCAACAGGCTCTGATACCACCCGGAGCTGACCTGTACATTAGAAACCGCGATAATTGGCCACGTTCGTTTCATAGCGATGTTTCCATAGGCCTAACGAGAATGGAGCGGACTGGCAAGCCGCGACATAGACGGAAAGCCCGAAGGGTGAATACCGTAAGCTGGGAAGCGACGGGATAGACGGCACAGCCGCAAGGGCAGCGGAGACTGAGCGGGAGCGAAGGAATCAACGAGTAGCATGAATGAATCAACAAGCTCAGCCACCGCTGGCGGGAGCGAGCGTGGCTTGCAATGGACGGGGTTTTCATAAAGTGAAGCGAGACATCAGAACGGCCAGCGGTTGGCTGCAGCGATGGGTTAGACCTTTCGTTCACGCAGCAATCCAGCAAAAAACGCCATCGCTGCTGCCGCTAAGAGCATATGAGCAGGTATGAACATGCCCATAAACATATAGAGCAGAACGGCGATCGCAGCAGGTATAAGCGCCAAAAGCACGATAACGGCTCCGGTTGCCACGTGGGGCCTGATCGCAATCAGTCCGAAGGTAACAGCCAGAAGAATAAGCGTTGCTGAGTTCATCAGCCAAAATGCCTTGAGCACGTTTGCGTAGAGGACTGGCAAGTTCGAAGAAGCGACGGCCGCTGCCGCTTTGTTGAATGCGCTCGCATGCAGCAGGCCCGCAAAAGCCAGGACTGCAGCGGACGCAGCCAGAAGAGACCGTGAAAGTTGATTTGTCATAATTAAGCTAAGCCGATCATGGTAAAGTGTTCAGAGGTCCAACGAGAATAAGATCAGCTACGCCTACCGTGAGCGGGCGTCAATCGGAGTTGAAGTGTTTTAATCATCGAAAGTGTGGAGCGAACAGCGGGTAGGCGTTAGCTGCATCGTCTGGTTAGATGGTTCGCGTGGATAGCAGATCAAAGCCTGTGAATCCACAGTATGGAATAAGAAACGATGACCATCAGAAAAAGGGCGATGCGTACCAAAACGGGCTCCCGCCGTACAAAGATGATCGACCACAGCGCAATCAAAGCGAATGCAACCTCCGTGAGCGAAACAAGGAGGAAAGCATGCTCGACAGGATTGGTGTGGCTCCGATACGCGATGACCTCAAGGCAAACCGGAGATGCGACAAATATAGTGACGAGCAGCCAGAACACGGCTCTGCGGACAACAAGCGAAACTCGCCCGGAACCGGTCTGTTCAGCTGACACTGTGTTATCCATCTAACGAGAATAGAGCGGACTGGCAAGCCGCGACATAGACGGAAAGCCCGAAGGGTGAATGAGTGGCACGAGTGAATCAACAAGCTCAGCGACCGCTGGCGGGAGCGAGTGTGGATTGCAATCGACGTGTTTTCATAAAGTGAATCGGGGCATCGGTGCGGCCAGCGGTTCGCTGCAGCGATGGGTTAGATGGTGGACGTGATTTCATCTCACGCGTTGGCAGCAAAGCGACGGGTGTATCGGGCGCGTCGTCTCAACAGTATGACGACCAAGACCGCGAGTGGAACGAAAGCCCCGATGCTGAAAAGCCAAATGAAACCTGGCAACTCGAATCCTCGGAATGTCCACGCCAGCACAAAATACTCGACGTAGTAGCGGAAGTCCGTGCCCATGACGAAGAGATACGAGGCTGTCCACGCTAGCATGTAGGCGGCAAATAGTGCGACGGCATATCGGCTACCAATTCGAAGCACGCGAGAATCGCTTTTCATCTAACGAGAACAAGATGAGCGACGGCGGACGGCGCCGCGCGTCGCTCGCGTTTGGAGTGTGGAAGTCATCTTAAAACTGGAGCGTACAGCGGTCCGCTGTTCGCTCCATCGCATGGTTAGGCCTTTTTCGCTCTCTACCCAGTGATAATGACTTCATTGGTGCTGATGGAGCTCGGAATGACCTGCCACCGGCCATTTCCCTTTCGGACTTTGAACGACGATTGAAAATCGCCTGTGTTCTCCGTGCGGCCGGATGTAATGTCTGCTTCGTCGGGGCGCTGCATGTCGATGCGATAAACCGGGTGCTTGATGTTCGGGAGGAGGCGACCAAGCCCGACAATCTGTCGCACGTCGACTGTCGCAAGACGAGCCGCGTAAGGGCCCTCCAAGATAATCCCTGGAAACGTGGATGTCGCAACCTGGAATGGCGTGCATCCATTGATCGCTGCGCAAAACCAAAGCGTTACGATAATGGGCGCGCGCATGGGCCTAACGAGAACAAGATGAGCGACGGCCACCGAGAGCGAGCTTTGCTTTCATTTCATCCTTCATAATTCCTCCTTCAGCCTTGATCCAGTGCGGGTGGCCGTTCGCTCCATCGCCTGGTTAGACCACGGCTCAACGGCAACCGGTCCAACTCCAAGTGAAGCTGAGAGAATATGTCCAACCATAATTCGCCCTCTCGCCTGCCCACTGAAGGCTCGCACAATCTTCTCCGCGGCGATACCGCGCGGTCTTGCCGCCGAGATCTCTGCCCCAGTCGTGCACTGGTTTTTCCCCGTCGAAGGTCCAGCCATGCGTCGTGAGTGCCGTATCATAATATGCGCGTACGGCGGCGTAGTCTCGCTGCGACTGGTAGGTGCGGTCGACGAGGACTTGCCCAGACTTGGACGTGACATGGCGATGGACTAGCTGATCTTCGGGCGGCGCCGCGACGAGAGCCGAAGCCGCTTCGAGCTGAGGCACTTTTGCCCGGGTGCGTGGACCGTATGCGAGGTGATGCCAGACGACGAAGCACACGAAGCCAACTGCCCAGATAATCAAAATCAGCCGGAATATCTTCTTCATAGCGCATGGCGGAGTGGTCTAACGAGAACAAGATCAGCGACGGCTGGCGAGAGAGCGCGTGGCTGCGGGTTGAAGGTGGAATTTCATGGAAAGTGAGGAACCGAGGCTGCCAGCCGTTCGCTGCATCGCCTGGTTAGATGGTTCGCGTGGCTTCACTGTGCGCTTTCGACCGTGGTCGCGAAATCATATCGTCGATAGCAGGGCAAAGTGAAAACGACTTCCACTCCGGTATCGTAGCGAATCGGAACGACTCCCATGGCCCTGTGCTTGGCAAGAACCTCATATCCGAACCCACGGTAGATCTCCGTGCCGCCGTCCAGCATCTCCCATCGCTGGCCGAACCACCGTGACCAGCAGAAAAGCGGCTCCTGGTGCTGCGCAACACGGCGCGCATCGTACGGGGCGAGAAGGGGAGCGCACGCAAACAGGAGCAGCCAGAGCGTGAACAAACTGGCGAAACCGATCACAAGGGCGCGTCGCATACCATCTAGCGAGAACAAGATGAGCGACGGCGGACGAATGCGCGCGTCGCTCGGAGTGAAAGTGTGGAAGTCATCTCAAAAGTGAATCGCACAGCGGTCCGACGTTCGCTCCATCGCTTGGTTAGACGACTTGCGTGGCTGCTCACTGGGGAACGAACGTGAGTGTCTTGTAAACCATGGCACCGAGCATGAGCAGGAGCCCGAAGGTAATCAGAAAGGTGCCAAGGCGGGCACTGCGAAGATAAGCCGAAGGGAGCCCAAGAGCGGAAAGGCGGCGAAGACGCAGAATGAACGTCGGAATGGCAAGCGCCATCAGAAGTATGACGAAGCCCACAAACATCCAATCGCGATGTCCAAAGTTTGCCGATGCCAGTGCCCAAACGGCGAGAAGCGCTGCAATCGCAACGAAGAACCAAGGGCGCCTGCTGGCTGATGCGTCGACGAGCATCGCCTTCTGCTCAACGGTAAGGGCCGCTATCGAGCGGCTCATAACGAGACGGTTTACTGCCATGCAGAGCAGGAAAATGATGAAAGCTGTGGTGACCATCGGAGTCGTCTAACGAGAACAAGATCAGCGACGCCTACCGGGGGCGAGGGTGGATCGGAGGTGGAAGGTTTTAGTCATGCAAAGTGTGGGGCGAACAACGGGTAGGCGTTCGCTGCATCGTCTGGTTAGATCGGTTCGTCTGCAAAATGTCGCTTGGGTGGAATAAAAAGCATAACAAAATGAAAGAGCGGTCCGACATATGGGAAGAGCCCCAAGACGATCCACCAGCTGCTCCAGCCCGCGTCATGCACTCTCGGCAAAAGCACAAAGAAAAGTGAATAGACGCCAATGATAAACGCTCCCACACAAATCGTAAGGAGTCGCAATCCAGCGACCATAGGATCGTGGGAAGACGCGAGGCCCAAGAGCAACCACAGGCAACCATCCGCAATAACAATGCGAACGAGAAACGGAATGCGATGCAACCGCTTGGGGAATACGACTTCTTCAAAGCGAGCCATGTCGTAGATCTAACGAGAATAAGATCAGCGACGGCTACCGGGAGCGAACGCCAATCGAAGTGGAAGTGGTTTAATCATGGGAAAGCGTGGTCGCGCAGCGGGTAGCCGTTCGCTGCATCGCCTGGTTAGATGATTTCGCTTCACGGCAAGTGTCGGCTGCCCGCAAATCGCATCACGGCCCATCCGAGGAGATACCACACGGCCGTGCCGAGCACGCCGTAAAACAAGAAAGGAAGCAAGAATCTGTTCCAGCTTCCGGTGATCCCTGGCAGAAACGCAACGTCAGGCCAACTGGCGACGCCGGACAGCAGATTGAGTAATGGACTGAGCAGCAGAAGGACGAGACTCACGGGCAAGTCAAAAATACCGGCATACTCCCAATACTCTTGCGACATGCCGGACTGCTGCTCGCGAATGACGATGGCCGCCAGACCGCAGATTAGAACGAAATGCGCTACGGCGATCGCTGCACCCGAGATTACGGCTCTGTTGGCGTGGCGCCGCATCATCTAACGAGAACAAGATGAGCGACGGCGGACGAGGGCGCGCGTCGCTCGAAGTGAAGATTTGGAGATCATCTGAAATGTGGACGCGTAGCGGTCCGCCGTTCGCTCCATCGCATGGTTAGGCGTTGGACGTCGATACAGGAAAGCCGAACTGCCGAAGCCGAACCGTAAGAACCTCGATGTCACGTGACCAAAACAAAAAGGTCGGATACGAAGAAACAGTGTGCTCAATGCGTAAGGCACCGGAGAACATGAACCACATGAGCTGATCTTCCGACAGCCGTGTGATCGATGCTTTCGGTAGAAAATATCTGCGACGCCGAAATAAACGCTCGTGGCTGATGATGATTGAGTCGGCGCAGACCTCAAGAATCGCGCCGCTAACCCAGAGCGACCGCGCTGACCGGAGCGTACCGTGCTCAGTGTAGAGTGGATCTTTTTCTCGCACACGCGGATACGCCTAACGAGAACAAGATGAGCGACGGCTGGCGGGAGAGCGCGTCGCTGCGGGTTGAGGGTGGAATTTCATGGAAAGTGAGGAACCAAAACTGCCAGCCGTTCGCTCCATCGTTTGGTTAGATGCGTTCATTGACCAACATATGAGCCTTGGACGGTGCCAAGATATTCACCCGCCGCCCCCAAACCACTGGTCCTACGCTCGCCTTTGAACTCGCCGCCGGTGAAAACCCCCGTAATGGTGTCGTAGCCATCACAAATCTCCCCGGCGACCTCAATACACAGGGTGCGGCCCTCCACCAGGCAAATAGGTGGTAGCGGAGGCGTGCGGTCAGTGAGAGTGAGTCTATGCCAAGGGCCGCCTCCAGTGCAGCTTTCTGCCAGCGTATCGGTGACTCGCACTGTAAGGACCGGCGGCGGTGTCTTGCCGACAGGTGCGGTAGTGACAAAACGCCAGATCGCACCACGATGCCATTCGCGTGGTGTGGGCTGAGCGGCAAGCTTCTTGTGGCGCTGCTCTTCGCGGCGGAGACGCCGCAAAGACTCGCGATCAATATCGCCGGCTAGACAGATAGCCGCCAACGACGTGAAGATCAGGAGACGCGTCAGCATCTAACGAGAATAAGATGAGCGACGGCGGACGAGGGCGCGCGTTGCTCGGAGTGCAAGTGTGGAAGTCATCTCAAAAGTGGAGCGTGCGGCGGTCCGCCGTTCGCTCCATCGCCTGGTTAGGCCTTTGGCGTGTGATGGATGATGTGCATGGAAAACAGCAGCCAGTAGACTCCCCAATACACCGACGGGAGCAGCGCGACAAAGAGCGAAAATCCGAAGCCAAGCTTGAGTAGCAGTGGACCTAAGCGCTCGATCCTCTCTCGGAAGATGACTCGGCTCACGATCTCCACGAACCAGCCCGCGGTGTAGCAAATGTTGATGAGGAATGGCGCGAAGATAATCGCCAACGGCTCTTCGGCATCCTCGCCCGGTGCCAACACATCGGAGTGCGTGATAAACACGAAGAACAAAACGAGACTGCAAAGACCAACTGACCCCACAATGAGGTTGTAGGGAATCCGGCGCAGCTCCCACCAGCCGACGATGCTGAGCAGCGACCTTGGCTCCGGCGGGACGGTGAAGAGCCAGTGATAAAAACGCTGAATCCATGAGGCGCGCACGTATAGGCCTAACGAGAACAAGATGAGCGACGGCGGACGAGGGCGCGCGTCGCTCGGAGCGGGAGTGTGGAAGTCATCTCAAAATGTGGACGCGGGGCGGTCCGTCGTTCGCTCCATCGCGTGGTTAGATGTCTGGCGTGTTTTCATATGGACATCACGAGCAAAGCCGTTAGGGAGGCGCAAATCCAAAACGCGCCTCCAATGTAGAGACGACGGCGCACAAAAGCGAGATCCGCCTGTGGGAGAAGCAAGGCCCGCTGCAACCGGGCGGAGCAGGCTACTGCGAGAAGCGCGACACCAAGGGCAAACGCTGCGAGCATGCAAAAACGCTCGAACAAATGAGACGATCCCTGGCGGAGCGACCAGACAAAGAGGAGGATGACCGGCACATTCCAAAGCAGAACGAAAACCGCCAGCGCCTTAAAGCGAATCACTTCCGGCCAACTGCGACGTGGGTTCAAGGGAGGGCGCTCTGGCATCTAACGAGAATAAGATGAGCGACTGCCACCGGGAGCGCGCTTTGCTTTCATTTCATCCTTCCGCCTTGATCCAATGCGGGTGGCCGTTCGCTCCATCGCATGGTTAGGCGGTTGCGGGGACATCAGAAGGAGCTTTGGACTGGTGGCGAATGAACAATCTAGACGCAAAATAAGCGAAAGATGGCAGGCCCAGCATCCAAATGGGAAAATCAAGCTCCCAGCTCCCATCGCCCCACGCGATAGAATAGAACAGTGACCAACGAAAGGGCTGATGTGTCGGGTAGGCGTGAATGGAGGGACTGTTCCACGAGGGCGGGACCCAAACATTCCACCAAACTGAGCCGGCGTCGACTCGTAGCATCCAAGTCGAGTCTGCACCCGTAATATGGATAAAACCATATTGCCAAAACACCGACGCGCCCCATCCAACAAGAACAATGACCAGGCCTATGCCAAATATGAGATTTAGCGCGCGCTTCATTGTTCGCCTAACGAGAACAAGATGAGCGACGGCCACCGGGAGCGGGTGTTGCTTGCAGGAGAGGCGTACTAGTCACTGAAAGCGTGGACGCGCGACGGGTGGCCGTTCGCTCCATCGCATGGTTAGGCGTTGGCGTGGATTGGTAACAACTCACGAGCGAAAGATGCCTCGAAGGCGGCGAAAGAGCGAGAGCAGAAGTGGACCGCTCTGCGCCGCCCACCAGTAAAGACCGAGCGGCACAAGAAGCGCGAAAAAGAGAACGCCGAAGCCGACTGAGACGCCGTACAATGTAGGTTGCGCACGAACTGCTGATGCAACGCCGACGACGACCAAGCAGAGGACGGCGAGGGCGGCAACGCTGAGAGGAATCTGCGCAAGAATCGGGAAGCCGCGTCGGCGGGCAAACCACTCAGCCAGCGCCGTGGATGGAAGAAGCAGCACGAGCCCGGCGGCTGTACTGGCGACGAAAAAGAAAAGCAGCCCGGCGGGATAAGCCAATGGACCGCCGATACCACTGTCCGTGAATACGGCCCAAAGAAGCAGTGCGAAGTAAGTAATGGTCCAGAGCGCGCAAGCGGTGAGAACAGTGACGCCCAATGCGAGACAATGCCGAACGCAGACGCTGCCAATGTGTCCGGCTGTCTGGATGGCTCGGCTTTCGTTCATGGGGTGCGCGAGCATACGCCTAACGAGAACAAGATGAGCGACGGCGGACGAGGGCGCGCGTCGCTCGGAGTGGAAGTGATGTAGTCATCTCAAAAGTGGAGCGTAGAGCGGTCCGCCGTTCGCTCCATCGCATGGTTAGGCCTGTTCGCCCGTAGCTCACATCGGCATATAGCCACAGTCTTCAACAACGACGACAGTAACTTTGTATGTCCATTTGCCTTTTTTGCGCCTCATATCGTCATAGTGCAGGCAGCGGTCGCCAAGCTCCTCATGATGTAGCTGGATCGTGTTGTGATCTTTGACTCGGATAAACCGAATGGTCGATAGCGGCGTGGTCGCCCCCATTGCCGCGCGAATATCCGCGTTTGAGACAGCGCGAACGTTGCCGACAATGGGCGGGAGCTTCGCGGACGCGACCTGCGAGGCCGACGGGAGGAGGACTGCAATTGGACGGCCGTTGGGCAGCCTCACGACATTGTCGGACGGCGTGTCACGGGTGACGCTACAGCCGGTGAATGCGGTGCTGAGCACTAACGAAAACAAGATGCTGCTGATGACGCGCGGCATAGGCCTAACGAGAATAAGATGAGCGACGGCTGGCGGGGAAGCGCGTGGCTGCGGGTTGAGGGAGGAATTTCATGGAAAGTTCGGAACCGAGACTGCCAGCCGTTCGCTCCATCGCATGGTTAGGCGTAGCGCGCGGCATCTCTAGCGCTGTGAGGTGAGAGTTTTGTCACGACGATGGTCTGTGAAATCCTGGACCGTCCCCCGGCGCTGATCAACCGTGGCGGTGTATAGCGGCTCGCCGCGGCCTGCGGCACGAAACTCAACCGTCCAGAAGTGTTCGGCGGGCGCAATCTGAGAAACCGAAACAACCTCGCGTGTGTGAACGGCGTAGTCCTCTGGTAACGGCAGCTTGCGACCTGCGACGTCTGCGGTGGCGATCGCAACAGCGCGTTCTCGCGAGGTGGCTGCCAGACAACCGACGCAGCAAAGGATGAGGCCGATTGCGGCGCAACACTGGAGGGCTCTCATACGCCTAACGAGAATAAGATGAGCGACGGCTGGCGGGAGAGCGCGTCGCTGCTGGTTGAGGGTGGGATTTCATGAAGAGTGTGGGACCAAAGCTGCCAGACGTTCGCTCCATCGCATGGTTAGGCCTTGGCGTGCGCAACATGTCTGTCGTTGGAACGGCGCTGGCGCCGATAAAGCAACCAAGCTATCAACTGCCACTGAATGGTAAATGCCGCGGCCACGGCAAAGGGAGCAAAAACGTAATGGGGATCCCAAGATGCGGGTACGAAAGCCAAGGGAAGCAGGAGTAAGAAATTCAGTCGCATCCCCAGCGGCCCACACATAATCCCGACGATCTGGAGCCTGTGCTCACCAAATACGAAGCCGGCAATCAACGCGATCAATGCCCAAACGATGCTCCCGACGGAAACTAGCCGAGGTGCGCGTGTCTTTCGCAGGTTGGTCTCCATGGGCCTAACGAGAACAAGATGAGCGACGGCGGACGAGAACGCGCGTCGCTCGGAGTGGAAGTGTGGAAGTCATCTCAAGTGTGGACGCATAGCGGTCCGCCGTTCGCTCCATCGCATGGTTAGGTCTTACTTGAGCTTGTAGTGCTTCTCCAGAAACTTTCCGACGTAGTTGCCTTCTTCCGAACGGTCGGGGTGCTCAATGAGCCAGTTCGTGATCTCGCTTTCGGGGCGCGAGACGCTGTCGCCATACTTTATGTTGCGCACCAGTACAGGTGCGTTGGCGAGGCGCCCGATGATACGCCCTTTTTCGATACGCTCGACTTGCACCAGCATGTCTTCGACTGCTGCTGCTTTTCCGGTGCGCTCGTCCTTCTGAGAGAAGCGGAGCCCAACAACAAACTTGTACCCCGGTGGCAATCCAGCAAGGAATCGCTTCTTAGCGGCAGGATACGTTGCGCGTGCCTTAGCGACGTACGGTGCTGCTAGCCGCTCGATCTCCGCCGATCGGCGGATCGGAGTTGTGTTGCCCTCCTCGCCGGGAGGAACAGCGAGAAGGGCGGACGGAAGTGTCGCTACCAGACAAAGCGCGAGGATTACTCTCATGACGTTTAAGACCTAACGAGAATAAGATGAGCGACGGCGGACAAGGACGCGCGTCGCTTGCGGTGAAGGTGTGAAAGTCATCTCAAATGTGAACGCACAGCGGTCCGCCGTTCGCTCCATCGCATGGTTAGATGCGCGCGTCATCTTACGAGCGGTGCATGGACGACCATGCCATTAAAGAGGCAACCGTGACAATGACGATGGCGGAATAGATGACACACCCACGGAAAGCCCAGCGATGGAAGCTCGAAGCTCGCCGATCCGGATAATAGCCGACTGCGAGTGCCATGCTCACCAAGGGCGATAGGAACCAAAGAGACCACCCGACGAGAGATGCGCCAAAACTGGGGATTCTCGCCGAAGGGGATATAAACCAGAGCCAGCCCCCCACTGCGACCAATAGAAAGCAATATGGAACGACTAGCGGAGCCGCGACCTTCTTGTCGTGCGTCATGGCGGTTTACGGGGTGCTTAGCATCTAACGAGACACAAGATCAGCGACCGCGCGAGTTAGAAATGATGTTTGCATCCTCTCGAAGCTAAGCATAAGGACGGTCCGCGGTTCGCTGCATCGCCTGGTTAGATGCGCAGTTGTCTGACGGCATACAACAAGTAGCTGACGGCGAACAGAAGGAATCCGAGAAACATCGCAATGTCCATGCTGATCCGCACAGGCTCTGATCGCACAGCGTCCAGACCGTTTGAGTGCCACCAGAACTGATTCACAATCATCGCGTAGAGTATGAGAGTGGAGCCGACAAGCTGCACCACTGCCGATGCGCGCCTCGTACGGCGCCACAGCAAGGCAGCGCCAACCACGACGCATAGGGGCACCGCTATAGGCATCGCGTCTTGGACGAAATGGTGCATCAGATCGACAATCGTCATAGCATCTAACGAGAATAAGATGAGCGACGGCTGGTGGGATGGCGCGTGGCTGCGGGTTGCGGGTGGAATTTCATGGAAGGTCAGGAACCAAAGCTGCCAGCCGTTCGCTCCATCGCATGGTTAGATGGTTGGGGTGGCAACTCCATCGCGCATCGAGCGTAACCGGCGCTTCCGGCTGGCGGCAACTGCAAAACCGGCCGCGATGCCGAGAGAACTCAAAGCGAGCGCCGGCCAGGCGAAGCGCAACATGATGGGTTCGGCATACCGCCAAAGGTCGATTGTGCTGCCCCAGGCGACTAGTCCGCCAAGGACCGCCAACGCGGGGGCGGTGAAACACGCGATGGCCCCGAAACGTGTCTTGGGGTCGCATAATGTGAACAATATGGATGTCAGGATAACCACTGCGAGAAATGGAATTACGAACGCGGCAATGCTGAGCAGCACCAGAACGAGAATAACCATCTAACGAGAATAAGCTCAGGCGCCGCTGGCGGGAGCGAGCGCGAATTGCAATGGATGTGTTTTCATGATCTTGATTGAGGCATCAGAGCGGCCAGCGGTTGCCTGCAGCGATGGGTTAGGTCTGCTTCATAACATGGTGCGTCTTTCACGCAACGACGGAACTCTTCTTCGCAAAGGGTGCAGTAGGGAAATGTGGTTGGGATACGATGCAGCTGTGTCCGCACAAGGGAATAATACGTGATTATGTGGTTGGGCGACCGCTCCTCGCATTGGATGCACCGGTCGTAGCGGTAATGAACGAGCAGGCCCGGACGCGTCGTGAACATGCGCCGGGTGATCAACGGGACGTGGTGTACCCTGCAGATGCGCTCCCTGCCACCGACGAAATCGGACTCGGAGGTTTGGCATGCTGACAGGCTTAAGAGTACGACGGCGATTAACGGCAGGCGCGGCATGAGACCTAACGAAAATGAGCTCAGCTACCGCTGGCGGGAGCGAGCGTGGATTGAAATGGAGGCGTTTTCATAATCTTGTGCAGGACATCAGAGCGGCCAGCGGTTAGCTGCAGCGATTGGTTAGACGTTTGGCGTCGCATGTTCTGGAACGTCTCGAATCTCGCGCCAATACTCCTCTCGAACGTCTTCGTCGATCTCGACGGGAGCTGAACCATGCAGGCGGTCCCCGCCGCGTCGCTTGCAACCCGAAATCCAATACTCATCCCGTGTGGCATCATCGTGATAATTGGAGTGCGCACCGCCGCCAACGATGCGTCGAAATACTTGATCGCGATAACGCAGGGATCTGCCGGTGCGATTGAACGTCACGCGGCCGATGCGCGCTGAACCAGCGCTCGCTCCTGTCTTGCACTCCATATACATGATGCGCGTGTTCATTACGTCTAACGAGAACAAGATGAGCGACGGCGGACGAGGGCGCGCGTCGCTCGGGGTGAATGTGTGGAAGACATCTCAAAAGTGGAGCGCACAGCGGTCCGCCGTTCGCTCCATCGCATGGTTAGGCCTGCGTCGCTTCATGGTGGGCCATCAGTAAATGAAATCATCCCGTCTTCGGGGCCCGCCCGACCGGGCACAGAATATCGGATCAAAAGAAAGGTATCGCCCGTCTGCCAGGTCAGGATCTGAAGTTGGGGCGATTTCAGGGAGATTCCTCTTGCGGCAGCGAACGCAACAACATTGCGTTGCTCGATCGGGAAGGTTTTGACGAGACGCGATGCCATATAGTCTCTGATCACGTGCGAAAGCCGGTCAACGGGGTCCTCTTGCCGCGGCGGTACCTGCGCGCATGCCGATAGCATCGTCACCACGGCAAGATAACTGAGTCCACGGTAGCGCATGGAAAAGGCCTAACGAGATTTAGACGAATGTTCGCCTTTAAAGGCGAACATTTTTTCGTCTAACTCGGCCAGAGGCCGGGAAAGGGGTTCGTCCACGGGGCTGCGGACGGTCAGGCCCGGGCGCTCGCCGACGTGGGTGTAAATCATGGTGGTGGAAATGTCCTTGTGTCCGAGGAGCTCTTGAACGGTGCGAACATCGTAACCGCTTTCAAGCAGATGGGTGGCAAAGCTGTGTCGAAACGTATGGCAACTGGCGGCCTTGGCAAGACCGGCGGCCCGAATGGCCTCCTTGACCGCGTTCTGCAAATTCTTCTCCCCAATGTGATGGCGTCGTGTTTCTCCGCTGCGCGGGTCCACCGAAAGAGAACTGGCCGGAAAAACATATTGCCAGGCCCATTGTCTGGCAGCACCCCGATATTTTCGATCCAAGGCCGAAGGCAAATGGACAGCCCCGCCGCCGCGACCCAGATCCTGCCGATGCAGCTCTTCGATTCGCGCCAGATGAGCTTGGAGCGGTCGACAGAGTCGCTCCGGCAAAAGCGTCACTCGTTCCCGCAGGCCCTTACTTTCCCGAACCGTGATTTGGCGGTAGCCGAAGTCGATGTCCTTGACCCGCAACCGCAAACATTCCAGAAGCCGTAATCCACTGCCGTAAAGCAAATGCGCCATGAGCCTGTAGTCGCCCTTGAGGTGCGCAAGAACAGCGCGCGCTTCGGCCCGAGTAAAGACGACTGGAATTTTCGGTGGCCGTTTGGCGCGCTGCAGATCGATGAACTCGAGCTTCCGTTCGAGCACTTGCTGATAGAGGAAAAGCAACGCGCACAGCGCCTGATTTTGGGTGGAAGCGCTGACGTTGCGGTTGACGGCAAGATGAGAGAGGAAGGCCGCAATTTCCTCTTCGCCCAAGTCGGCGGGATGACGCTTGTCATGGAATACTATGAAGCGCTTGATCCAATCAACGTATATCTTTTCGGTTCGGATCGAATAACGCTTGACCCGCAGATGCCAGCGGACGCGGTCGAGCAGTTTGGGGGCGACGGGGGAAGGCGCTGGGGAAGCGATCATGGGAACGACCGGCAATTATGGATAAAGGAGCCGAAGCTTCAAGCCGAAAAGTCGAAGGGGAGATGCAGGAGGCGGAGGAAGCAAAGCTTCTTAGATAACTGGCATTCCCAAGTGCAACTTGGGAACGAGGGAAAGGAAAAAGGAGAAAATGGGGAGAGCCGCCTGTGCCAAGGCTATGGCGTGAATAGCCCATTGGATTAGTGCTTGGACGACCCGCGCTTCGCACAGCGAAGCGGCTACAGAAAAGCGAAAGCGACGAGCGAGCTAGCGCAGCCCGGTTCCCCAGCGGCTGTGGAGGAAGCGTTCGACGGGGGAGAAAAGGATTTTGTCGGTGAGAAGACCGATGACGATGATAACCAGCATCACGCCGATGACCTGGTCCATGGCGTGAAGCTCGCGGCCGTAATGGAGGAGGTGGCCGAGACCGAAGCCGGTGAGGATGGTAACGTAAATCTCCGCGGCCATGAGCGAGCGCCAGGCAAAGGCCCAGCCTTGCTTCATTCCGCTTACGAGGAAAGGCAGCGAGGCGGGCAGAATGACTTTGGTCCACTTATGCAAACCACGCGATCCCATGGTGCGCGCGGCGCGCGCGAAGATGGGAGGAATGTTGCGCACCCCGGTATCGGTGGCGATGACGACGGACCAGACGGTGCCCATGATGACGACGAAGAGCATTGCGCTCTCGGTCTGGCCGAACCAGAGCAAGGCGAGCGGAATCCAGCAAACGCTCGGCAAGGTCTGAAGACCCAGAGCCATGACGCCGATGGTGTCTTCCACGAACTTAAAGGCGGAAGTAAACAGACCTAGCGGCAGACCTATGGCGATGCCAATGAGGTAACCTACGAGAAGGCGGCGGACAGTTACACCTGTAGCCTGGAGCAAGGTCCCGTCGCGGGCCGCGCCGAGGAGGTATTCGCCCACGCTTTGCGGCGAAGGCAATAGGACGGGCGAATAGAAGCCTGCCTGGACGATGAAGTGCCAGACACCTATCAGGACCAGGAAGAAGAGCGTGGCGAGCAGAGTGCGCCGCATTATTCAGCCACCTCCCCTGCCGCATAGCCTTTCAAGGCGCGGGTGATTTTGCCGGCGTGTTCCGCCAGCTCGATGCTGTTGATATCGCGCGGGCGCGGCAGCGGGACTTCGAATTGTTCCCTGATCTGCCCCGGATTGCGCGAGAAGAGGATGACGCGATCGGCCAGGCAGACAGCTTCGCGGACGTTGTGGGTGACAAAGACGATCGTCTTGCGGCGTTTTTCCCAGATGCGCTGGATATCATTGTAGAGTTGTTCGCGAGTAAGGGCATCGAGCGCGGCGAAGGGTTCGTCCATGAGCAGGACGCGCGGGTTCGGCGCCAGGGCGCGGGCGAGGGCAACCCGCTGCTTCATTCCGCCGGAAAGCTCATGAACATGCGCCGCGGAAAATTTTTCGAGACCTACCAGTTGAAGAAAGAACTTTGCGACCTCGAGCCGCTCTTTGTTCCTTAGACCTGGTTTGAGTTTCAAGCCAAACATGACGTTGCCGGTGACGTCGAGCCACGGAAAGAGCGCGGCTTCCTGAAACATGACCAGCCGATGGCGACCGGGATTGAGGACCGGCTGGTTATCCGCCATGACCCGGCCCTGATCCGGCGTCTCGAGTCCGGCGATGATATCGAGCAAGGTGGATTTGCCGCAGCCGCTGGGACCGACGAGGCAGACGAACTCGCCTTCCGCGACCTGGAGCGAGACGTTATCGAGCGCCTGCACCGTCTGCCGGCTGGTGCGAAACCATTTCGAGACGTTCTCGACGGAGAGCTTCGCCGGGGGAAAACCCTGGAGTTCCTCCTGAAGAGACATCAGGGTTTTTCGAAAAGCTTCGAGAGATCGGGCGCGGTCTTGATGAAACCGGCCTTGACCGAGTTCTGCATGAAACTCTCGACCAGGGCGCGCGGCACGTCGGCAGTAAAAACGATCCGCTTCCAAGATTGCGCGATGAGGTCGGGGGCCATGTCGCTTTTGGTTTCTTCGAGCAACTCGGCTTTAATCAGCTTTTGCGCCTCCTCGGGATTCTTGATCATCCAATCGGTCAACTCGGCATGGGCTTGGGCGAATTTCTTCGCGAGCTCCCGCCGTTCCGAGAGAAATTTTGCGCTCGAGATAAGGACGGTCGTCGCGACCTCGCGCTCATCGACCAGAATCTTCCCGCCCGCTTCGCGTTCGAGACGAGAAACCCAGGGCTCGACGGTCCAGACGGCGTCGACCCGCTTCTGTTGAAAGAGCGAAAGCTGATCGGGGTTCTGGGTGGGCAAGACCTGCGCGTCGCCGCCGAGCTGGGTGATGTTCAGGCCTCCGGCCACGAGCCAGGCGCGGCAGGAAATGTCCTGGGTATTGCCGAGCTGCGGCGTCGCGATTTTTTTGCCGCGAAAATCAGCGGGCGCTTTCAGGTTCTGATCGGGCTGGACGACCAGTGCCGCGCCACCATTGGCTGAGCCGGCGATGAGCCGCATCTCGGCGCCGTTGGATTTGGTGTAGGCATTGAGCGCCGGGCCGGGGCCGACGTAGGTAAGATCGATCGACTTGGCGAAGATGGCTTCCATGGCGCTGGGGCCGGCATTGTAAACGAACCACTCGATCTTGATCCCGGGGCCGAGGCGCTCTTCGAACCAGCCTTTACCCTGCCGGGTGAGATTGTGGGCCACCAAGCCCTGGGCATGGGTGATGTTTGGAAAATGTCCGACGCGCACGACAACGTTTTCCGCTCTGGCGGCCTGGCCGAGAGCGAACATCAGAAGGATCAGATAAGTTTTCTTCATAACGATTCGGCTTTCTGAATGCTAACGGGCGAGAAAGGTAGCTGACGAGTGGATTCTCCCTGCTAGCTCATCAGCTCCGCGATCGGCGCCATTGGCTCGATGTGATCGCAAAATATTTTGAATGTCGCCAGGATAGGCACCGCCAGAATCATTCCGGAGATTCCCCACATCCAACCCCAGAACGCGAGCGCGATCAGGATCACGACAGGGTTCAAGGTGAGTGAGCGGCCGAGCAATACCGGCGTGATGAAGTTCCCTTCCAGGATCGCCAGGATCAGATAGCTGGCCGGAAAGATCATGGCGTAGCCGAGGCTGTCGAAACTCAGGACCGCGCCGAGAGTCATGCAAATAATGCCGGTGAGCGCGCCGAGATACGGGACGAAGTTCAATGTCGCCACGAGCACGCCCCACATGATGGGATTGCGGAGCCCGAGGAAATGCACGGTTGTTCCCACAGCAAAACCGAGCCCGATGTTGATGGCGGTGATCGTGAGCAGGTAGCGGGAAATCTGGTCCTCGATCTGGCGCATGATGGAGAGAGCGCGTTTTTTGTCGTCGAGCCGCCGCGCGATCTTGATGATTTTCGTCAGGAACACGCCGTCGTAAGCGAGAAGAAAATAGAGCAGGATCAGCATGACGACGGCGCTGGCCACAAACTCGGGCGTCTGGGTGAAGAAAGCTTCAGCGAGCGCGCTTCGTTTCACGACGACGGTCTTGGCCTGCGCTTCTTCAGTTGTGGTGAGCTTGTCGATTTCGCCCGTGGCCTGCGCCACTTTCTCCATCGGTTTTTTGAGCGGCATCAGTTTCTGCTGGAGCTGATGCAAACTGTAGGGCGCTTTCTCCAGCCAGCCGGATGCGGGCTCCGCCAGCCGGGAGACCCCGTAGACCACGAGGCCAAGGAGCGAAAGAAGAATCAGCCCGGCCGCGAACGGGGGACTGATCTTGATCCGTCCGAGCGCGCGCACCAGCGGGACGAGCAGGTAACTGAGGAGCAACGCCAGCACCAAAGGCAACAGCATCGCGCGCATGAAATACATCGTGTAAAAAATCGCGAGCACGAAAAGGCCGGTGAGCGCGATGGATTTGATGTCGAACGGCCCCCGGAGCAGATCCGAAATGCGAAGCTGCCGGCGAGCCCGCGCCTGCTCCCTTTTTGTGCCTCCCTCGGCTCGATCGTCGAATGCCATTGTTGAATGAATCGCGACTGCGACCCGTTTCGCGCGCTCGAATTGTAGCGGCGGTCTATGACCGCCGAATCTTCCGGCTCACCAATCCTCGGCGGTCATAGACCGCCGCTACAGGACTAGGCAAGACCAGCTCGTTCGTGATAATCTCCAGCGATGATGCGCTCCATCGCATTGGCGTTCACTCTGCTTTTCGCGGCCTCGGCGCTGGCGCAGGACGAATTGCCGAAGGACCCGAGCGAACCGCTCGATATCGAGCCGCCTCTCTTGATCCAGGAAACGCCGAATCGGAATATTCGCCAGACGACTCCCGACGTGGCCGACCAGAAGGAATTGGATCCGGAGCGAATCACGGTCGCGCTGGAGAAGGCGAAGAAGAGCGCGGCGTCAGGCGAGCGGCTCTACAAAAGCGGCATCATCGCAAAGGTGGAAGCGGAAAACCGGGCGCTGAAAGTGATCCGGCTGGAAGCGGATCTCGCCCAGGCCAATCTCGAGCTCGCGCAGCAAAACGTTGCCGCGCAACAGACGCACTTCGACGCGGGGGAGATCACCCAAGCCGAACTGGAGGCGGCAAAATCAGGCTTTCTCGCGGCAACGAACGAAGCGCAATCGGCCGCGGACCGGCGCGACCGGGCGGAACTCGACGCGGCTTTTTTAAATTTGCAGCGCCAGAAAAAACTCCTGGCCATGGGGAGCGGAAGAAAGTCTGAGGTCAACCGGGCGGAAGAAAAAGTTTCAGCTCTTCAGCATCCGAAAGAATAATCGGCGCTCTTCTGTCGCTGCGATTTCTGTAGCCGCGTCCCTGTGGGACGCGCCCGAGAGCCGGCGACGCTCAGCCCACGCGCCCCACAGGGACGCAGCTACAGAGGCATGCAAGGGGCGGGTCAGGGAAGAATCTCCTTCCAGGCGCCTTGATTTTTGTGTAACGGCTGGCATATCACCCGCTTGCCGATCGGCTCCATGAGACTCTCGATTCGAAAAATCCTTTTGGGCAGCGCGCTCTTTGCGCTGGCCGCGCAGACCGGTCTTGCCGGTTCGTTCCCTTCCTCCGGGCCGACCACGCCCGGAAATGACGCGAAGCTTACCGGCACTCTGGCGCTTGCACCCGTGAACGCGCCGCTCTCGGTGAAGCGCGCCATCTGGGCGGCGAATCAGTTGCGCACCAAACCGTATCGCTATGGCGGCGGTCACAAAAGTTTTCACGACAACGCCTACGATTGCTCCGGCACAATTTCCTACGCATTGGCCGGGGCCGGCCTCGTTAGTATTCCGATGAGCTCAAAGGAATTTCGCGTCTACGGAAGCCGCGGGCCCGGAAAATGGATCACCGTTTATGCGCGGAACGGTCACACCTTCGCTGTCATCGCCGGGCTCCGGTTGGATACGACTTCGCCGCACAATCCGAGTCGTCGCTGGGCCCCTCGCTGGCAACCGGTTGAGCGGCGGCCGGCCGGCTTCGAAGCTCGCCATCCGATCGGTCTGTAGCGTTAGGAATTTGGTGGCGGTCGCGCAACCGCGTTCTAAGGTGCACGACCTATGGCCTATTCGATTCTTCGCCAGTCGCTCTTCGCTCTCCTGACAATTTCAGCGGGCATCTCATCCGCCCTTGCCGATGAAGGGATGTGGTTGTTCAACAACCCGCCGCTCAAACAATTCAAAGAGAAATACCAATTCGAACCGACACCGCAGTGGCTCGAACATCTCCAGAAATCGAGCGTCCGTTTTAATTCGGGCGGGAGCGGGTCGTTCGTTTCGGCGAACGGGCTCGTCATCACCAACCATCACGTCGGCCTCGATACCCTGCAAAAAATCAGCAGCGAAAAGAACAACTACGTCCGGGACGGTTTCTACGCCAGGACCCAGGCGGAAGAACCGCGCGCGACCGATCTCGAACTCAACGTGCTGATGTCGATCGAAGATGTGACGGCGCGCGTGACGGCGGCGTTGAAACCGGGCCAGAGCGCCGATCAGGCCGCGGCGGCACGGCAGAAGGCGATCGCTGAGATTGAAAAAGAGAGCAAAGAGAAAACCGGTCTGCGTTCGGATGTCATCACGCTTTATCAGGGCGGCGCCTATCATCTTTATCGCTTCAAGCGTTATGACGATGTGCGGCTCGTCTTCGCTCCGCAACAGCAGATCGCTTTTTACGGAGGCGATCCGGATAACTTCGAATACCCGCGGTTCGATCTCGATATCTGCATTTTTCGCGCGTACGAAAACGGCCAGCCGGCAAAGGTCGAACATTTCCTGAAGTGGAATACGGAAGGACCCAAGGATGGCGAGCTGACGTTTGTGAGCGGCCACCCGGGGAAAACCGACCGGCAACTCACTTACGACGAGCTCGCGCACATGCGCGATTTCGAGGCGCCGTTCCTCCTCAATATGTTTAATCGGCGCGAAGTTTTTTTCACCGCCTTCGCCGAGCGCACCTTCGAAAACGCCCGCCGTGTCCGGGAAGATTTGTTCGGCATTCAGAACAACCGGAAACGGTACGACGGTTACCTGGCGGCGCTGCTCGATCCGGAAATCGATCGGGCTTTGAAGGCGCGCGAACAGAAATTGCGCGATGCGATGGCGAAGGACGCGAAATGGAAAGGCGCGCTCGGCGCCTACGATCGGATCAAAAAGGCGCAGGAAGAGACGGCCAAGATTCTGCCGGTTTACAATTATTACGAGACGTTCCGCGGCCGCCAGACCGCCAGCTATCGCGCGCCGCGCGGTTTCTACAGCACCCTCTTCAAATATGCGCGCCGGATTCTGCGCGCGGGCGACGAGCGGCCGAAACCGAACGGCGAACGTTTTCCGGAATTCCGCGACAGCAATCGCGAGTCGCTCGAGCTCGATCTTTTCTCAACCGAGCCGATCCACGAAGATGTCGAGCAGTTGACACTGACCGATTCGCTGACCGATCTCGCGACGCGTTTTGGTTATACCGATCCGCTCGTGCAAAAAATTCTGGCCGGTAAATCGCCGGCGGCGCGCGCGACGGAGTTGGTGAAAACGACCAAACTGAAAGACGCTGCCGTGCGCAAACAACTTTACGAAGGCGGCGCCGGAACGGTGACGGCAGCGCACGATCCGATGATCGAGCTCGCTCGAATCGTCGATGGGCCGGCGCGCGCCGCCCGTAAAGTTTTCGAAGCGCAGGAGGAAACGAAGCAGCAGGCTTACGGGGAAATCGCGAAGGCGCGCTTCGCGCTCGAGGGCACAAGCAGCTATCCGGACGCCACCTTCACGCTGCGACTTTCCTACGGAGTGGTGCGCGGTTACGAACAGGAGGGGAAATCGATCGCAGCCTTCACAAATTTCGCCGGCCTCTACGAACGCTCAGCCGAGCACAACAACCAGCCGCCCTTCGATCTGCCGCCACGCTGGGTCGAGAAGAAAGCGGCGCTCAATCTCGAAACGAAATACAATTTCGTCTCCGACGCCGACATCATCGGCGGCAACAGCGGCAGCCCGGTGGTAAACAAAGCGAATGAATTTGTCGGCATCATATTCGACGGCAACATCCAGTCGCTCGTGCTCGATTGTATTTTCGCCGATAAAGAAGCGCGCGCGGTGAGCGTCGATTCCGCCGCCATCACCGAGGCATTGCGGAAAGTGTATGACGCTAATGCCCTGGCTGATGAGCTGGGGAAGTGACGATCTGAACTGCCGTCATTCCGAGCCGCGCAGACGGCGAGGAACCCCGCACCTGCAAATTGCGTCGTCTTGCTAATGCGTGACCCAGCTTGACGGAGACGCCGGATATTTCGCGGTAGCGTAAGAGCGCTTGTGAGGTCCCTCGCCGTCTTGCGCGGCTCGGGATGACAGCTTCAGAGCGCCTTCAGCAGCGTCTTCCAGCGGGCCCACGCATCGTCGCGGGCTTTCTTGTTTTCCGGCGTCCCTGTCGGCGACTCGCCTTCGCGCATGAAGCCGTGGCCGGCGCCTTTATAAATCACCGGCTCGTATTTCTTCCCGGCCGCTTTCATCAGTTCTTCGGCCTTCGGAATCGTCGCGTCCACCCGGGCATCGTTCTCGGCGTAAAAGCCGTAAACCGGACAGGCGATCTTGGCGGCGTCCTCGGCGTTATCGACCGCGGTGCCATAGAACGAATAGGCGGCTTTTAATTTCGGATTCACACTGGCGTAACCGAAAGCCCATCCCCCGCCCCAGCAAAATCCGCAGACGGCAAGCGAACCATTTGCCGCGGGGATTTTCGTCAGGGCGTAATCCGCGGCCGCATTCAAATCCGCCTTCACCTGCTCCTTCGGCAAGGCCGAGATCGCTTTCCGCGCGCCATCCATATCGGTGTACGTCTGGCCGCTCAAGAGATCGGGCGCGATCGCAATCACGCCGTTTTCGGCGAGTTGATCGCAGACGCCGCGCACCCAATCGGTCAACCCAAAAATCTCATGGATCACGAGCACCACCGGCGCCTTCTCTTTGCGCTCGGGATAAACCACGAACGCTTTGATCGTGCGCTCGCCCGATTTGAACTCGACCCACTCACCATGGCGCGACGATTTATCGAGACGCGCCTTCGCCCAATCCTGCGCGGAAGCCGTCGCCACCGCGGACAGCAGAACAAATGCGATCAGAAACTTCTTCACCGGAATTTGGGCTCGTTAGGCCGGAGGAGAGGTTGTCGCCTTCGATTTCCAAATCAAGGCATCCAGGCTGAATCTTCCCCCGCCGTAGAAAAAGATGAAGAAAAAGACGAAGCAGTAGAAGACCGCCGGTTCCCCCCGATTAATGATCGGGAAAAAACCGCCTTTCGCGTGCACCATGAAATACGCCACGGCCATCATGCCGCTGGCAACAAACGCCCCGATGCGCGTGAATAAACCAAGGGCAACCAAGAACCCGCCGATGAGCTCGATATACCCGCCGACCATTCCGAGCGTGTCGAGCGACATCGCCTTTTGCACGGGCGGAAAGCCGAGAATCTTCTGTCCGCCGTGACAGGCGAAGAGCAGGCCCACGACGAGGCGCATGAGACAATAAGCAGGATCCGCGAAGCGTTTCAGTGAATTCATGAGCGCAGGCTGAGATTCGTGGTTCTCGATGTCAAGAATCTATCAAGGAGCGGCGGTCTCCGGACCGCCGGGATGTAGAGGCGCTTGTGCCAAGCGCCTAGCTCGAC
>JBEEHH010000011.1:0-291346 GCA_041167325.1 Verrucomicrobiota bacterium
TCCGAGCCCCTTCGCCAGTGAGGCGGCTCAGGCTTTCGAAGCGCGAATACGCCCCGCCCAGATTCACGTTCAAACTCAGCGCGGAAGCTTCGCGCTCCACTGAGGTCGAGTTGATTTGAATGGCGAGCACTTTCTCGTTCCAGTTTTGGGTGCAGACGTAATTCAGTTTCGCGCCGCGACCGACCACGAGGTCGTTTACGCCGCAGGCGAATCCGGCGCGGCCGGAATGAGCGGAGCGAAAGTGCTCGATTACGGTGACCTTCGCCAGTTCGTCGGCGATCAAGAGCGTGTGGGGGAAGACGCTGGCGTTCTCGCCGTGGAGCCAGTGGAAAATCTCGATGGGCACCTCGACCTCCACGCCCTTCGGCACGTAAACAAAGGTGCCCGACGTCACGAACGCTTCATGCAACGCAGCGAACTTCGCGGAGCCGAGCGTGGCCGGCTGCGCCATGAAATGCCGGCGGAACAAATCTTCGTGCTCGATGATGGCGCGCTCGAGCGGTTTCAGAATAACCCCGGCGGCAAGAAGCTTCTGCGGTAACGGATCGCGTCGCAGCAATTGGTCGTCCGCGAAGATCAGGCGGCCCGCGACTTCATCGAGGCCTGTCGAGCTCTCGAGAACTTCATCGCGTTCCGTTTGGGACAGCGGTGCGCCGAAATTGTAGGGGGAAAGATCGAGTGCGTTGACACTGGAAAAGCGCCACGGTTGGTCCTTCCGGTTCGGAGAGGGGAGCGCCTCGAACTTCGCCCAGGCGGCGCTCTGTTGATCGCGGAACCATTGCGGCAGGTCAGCCGACCGGGCCTCGAACGGAGCCGACAGGATCGCGCGCGGAGAGGGCGGCGAGTCGATGTCTTCCATGGTTTCGTCGAGGACGGCTGTCTGATTGGTCATACCGTGAAACGCAAACGGCGGCCGAGACCGCCGCCGCTCGTCTGTGTCTTGGGGGCGGAACCTTAGCCGACCGAGCCTTCCATCTCAAGCTCGATCAGGCGCTTCAACTCGACGCTGTATTCCATCGGGAACTGGCGGACGAGATCGTTCACGAAACCGTTCACGCTCAGGCTCATCGCCTGCGCTTTGGTCAGGCCGCGCTGTTGCATATAAAAAATCTGCTCGGCGCTCACCTGGCTGACACTGGCTTCGTGCTGGACCGAGTTCCCGGTGCCGCGGACCGTGATGGCCGGATAGGTGTCGGTCCGGCTGGTCGAGTTGATCAGCAGCGCGTCGCATTCCGTGTTGTTCTTGCAGTTCTTGAGATGCTTCGGGATTTGGACGAGGCCGCGATACGTCGCCCGGCCTTCACCGATGCTGATACTCTTCGAAATGATGTTGCTCGTCGTTTCGTCCGCCGCGTGCACCATCTTCGCGCCAGTGTCCTGATGCTGTCCGTCGCCCGCGAGTGCAATCGAGAGCACTTCGCCCCGGGCGCGGCGTCCTTTCATGATGACGCCGGGATATTTCATGGTCAGGCGCGAACCGATGTTGCAATCGATCCATTTCACTTCGGCATCTTCGTGGGCGAGGCCGCGCTTGGTCACGAGGTTGAAAACGTTCGACGACCAGTTTTGCACAGTGATGTATTGGATTTTCGCGCCCTTCAGCGCGACGAGCTCGACCACGGCGCTGTGCAGGGTGGCGGTGTTGAACTTCGGCGCGGTGCAGCCTTCCATGTAGGTCAGCTCCGAGCCTTCGTCGCAAATGATGAGGGTGCGTTCGAACTGGCCGAAATTTTCGGCGTTGATCCGGAAGTAGGCTTGGAGCGGATGCTTCACTTTCACGCCCGGCGGGACGTAGATGAACGAGCCGCCGCTGAAGACGGCCGAGTTCAGCGCGCTGAATTTGTTGTCGGCAGTCGGAATGACTTTGCCGAACCATTTCCGGAAAATTTCCGGATGGTTCTTCAGGCCTTCGGCGCTCCCGACAAAAATCACGCCCTGCTCGCCGACGGCTTTCTTGATGTTCGAATAGACCGCCTCGCTGTCGAACTGCGCTTCGACGCCGGCCAGAAATTTCCGTTCCTGTTCCGGAATGCCGAGCCGCTCGAAAGTGCGCTTCACATCGTCGGGCACATCTTCCCAGTTGCGTTTCGGCTGCGTGCCGCCGCTGAGATAATAGCGAATGTTGTCGAATACGATCGCTTCCAGGTCCTTGCTCGCCCAATGGGTCGGCATCGGTTTGCTGAGGAAAGTCTGGTAAGCCTTGAGACGAAACTCCCGCACCCAATCGGGATCGTCCTTGATGTCCGAGATGAAGTGAATGGTTTTTTCCGTCAACCCGACGCCGGCATCGTGCGTATGCGTTTCCGGGTAAGCGAAGTTCCCGACGTTCCGCTCGATTTCCAAAGGTGATGCTTCTTTGACCATAAGAATTATGCCAGGACCGGCTCGCCGGCCTCGGTTTTCATTTCATCGTAACTTTCGTAACCCTTCTCTTCGAGTTCTAAAGCGAGCTCTTTTCCGCCGCTGCGCACGATCCGGCCCTGGACCATCACGTGGACGTGATCGGGAACGATGTAATCAAGCAGCCGCTGATAATGGGTAATGACGAGAATGCCCCGATCGGGACCGCGCATTGAGTTCACGCCATGCGCCACCACTTTCAGGGCGTCGATATCGAGGCCGCTGTCGGTTTCGTCGAGCACGGCATATTTCGGTTCGAGCATGGCGAGCTGGAGGATTTCGTTACGCTTCTTTTCGCCGCCGGAAAAGCCTTCGTTCACGGAACGCGAAGTGAACGACCGGTCCATCTCGAGCAGGTCCATTTTCTCGTAGAGGCGCGCGTAGTAATCGGTCGCCTCGAGTTCCTCGCCTTCGGCCAAGCGCGCCTGCACGGCCGCGCGGAGAAAATTCGCGATCGTCACGCCCGGGATTTCGCTTGGATATTGAAACGCGAGAAAGATGCCCTTGCGCGCTCTTTCGTCGGGCGCGAGTTCCAGGATATTTTCGCCATCCATCAGGACTTCGCCCGAAGTAACCTTGTAGTCGGGATGGCCGGCCAACACCTTCGCGAGCGTGCTCTTCCCGGACCCATTCGGCCCCATGATGGCGTGGACTTCGCCTTTCGGAACCGCGAGCGAAAGACCGCGAATGATCTCCTGTTCGCCGATGGAGACGTGCAGATTGTTAATCGACAATTGATTCATTAGTGGGACATCGAAGATAGCCCCTTTCGCGGAATTTGCGAGCCGCCAATCGCGGGACAGGCGCGGGAATTTCCTGGGTTCTTCGGCGGCTGGTGCCCAGTCGCCGCCGTTATGGCAATTCTAACGATAGGCACTTTTCCTGCTCTATCTTAATGCCTCAAGCTCAATCAGATGAATAATGGCTTTACAAAGATGATCGACCGTCGCGAGACCACAGTCCCGGGCCGACACATGAGCGAGGAAACCACAGAATCAGCCTCGCCGAAGTCGCGCCGCATTCTTGTCGTCGATGACGAACCGGCGGCTCGAGTCCTGGCGAGACGAGTTTTTTCGGAGGCTGGTTTCGAAGTCGTCACCGCCCAATCTGGGTTTGAATGCCTGAAATTTTTTCGGAGGGAGCCGCGCAGTTTCGATTTGATCCTGCTGGACCTCTCGATGCCCTTCATGGATGGCGAGGAAACATTCGTCCGCCTCCGCGAGATTTTTCCGGAGGTGGTGGTGCTTCTGAGCACAGGATTCATGGCGCAGGATCGTGTCGATCGCATGCTCGCTGCCGGGTTGGCTGGATTTCTGCGCAAGCCGCACAAGCCAGACGAACTCCTGGCGATTGTCCAGGCCACGCTGGAAAAGGTGAAGATGGCGCGCGCCGGATGCGCGATCACCGACAGCAGTTCGTTCTAGGAGCCCGAAAGGCTTCTCTCGTTTAACACTCCCGCTCCGCAACATTCGGCGCCGCGAATCAGACGGCAAACCGGCACCGACAGCAAGGCGCCCAGCACCGGCGCCGTCAGATAGATCCAGAGATTTTCGAAATGGAGCGACACAACGGCTGGACCGAAAGAACGCGCCGGGTTCATCGACGCGCCCGAGATCGGGCCGCCGAATAATGCTCCGAACGCGATGACGGATCCGACCGCGATCCCCGCGGTGATCCCTTTTTCGTTCGCGCCCGTCGACACACTGAGAATGACCCACATCAGAATGAAACTGAGCGCGACTTCGAGAACGAACGATTGAATGACGCTCCCGGCAGGTAAGGTGATCCCCAGAGTTCCATCCTGAGAAAAGAGAAATCGCAGCAGCAAGCTGGCTGAGGTCGCGCCGAGCAATTGGCTGATGATGTAGGGCGGCACTTCGCGGAGAGGCAGCCGCCCGGCCGCAAAAAAACCAATCGTCACCGCGGAATTGAGATGTGCACCGGAGATATCCCCGATGGTGTAGATCATTGCGAGCACGACGAGGCCGAAGGTGAGTGCGATCCCGGCATGACTGATCGCGCCGCCGCTGGCCGTGTTAGCGACGATCGCGCCCGTGCCGGCGAAGACGAGAGCGAACGTTCCGAAAAATTCCGCGGCAAATTTTCTCACGATGGCAAGCTGGAGAGTAGCAGGCAGCATGCGCTTATCGCAAAGCCAGTTTTGTGACATCTTGACGGCGAACCACGATCGATTCGAAACACAAACTCGTCCTACGGCGCGATTGACTCTGGGGCGCAGACTTCGATAGAAAGGGGCGAAGTTCTTTCGATTGGTCGCAACATTCCAAATGAGGAGGATTACCGATGAAAAAATGGTTCTTTGACGCCGACTATCTTCAGGCGTGCAACTGCGATTACGGTTGTCCGTGCGAATTTTCCGCGCCGCCAACGCCCGGCTTTTGTCATGGCGTCGGGGTCTGGAAAATCCACAGCGGCAAGTACGACGAGCTTTCGCTCGACGGTCTCGGCCTCGCCTTTGCCGCGACGTGGCCAAAAGCAATCCATGAAGGAAACGGAACGGTCTGCCTCTTCGTCGACGAGCGAGCATCGGCGGCGCAAAGAGAAGCGCTCCTCGCCATCGGCTCGGGACAAGCGGGCGGTCTTCCCTTCGAAATCCTCGCGACGACTTTCTCGACGCTGCTCGAGCCGCAGTTCGTTCCTTTCAACGTGACGATCGACGGTCTGCAAAGCTCGGCGCGGCTCGGCGAGAATTTCAGAATCGCGCTCGAGCCAATTAAAAATCCCGTCACCGGCGATGCCGAGCAGGTCACCGTCAATCACGGGACCGGTTTCATCTTCAAAACGGCCGAGTGCGCTTCGGCGCGGGAAGGATCGGTGGCCGTCGACCAGATGAAGTTCAGTTATCCGAACAAAGCCGGGTTCGTCGCGCAGATTCATTACGGCAATTGACGTTGCGATGAGCGAATCCGCAGCGCTCTTCCGGCGTGATCGCGTCATCCTCGGCGCGGGGCTGCTCGCCGTCGCGCTGCTCGCGTGGGCGTGGCTGATCTCCGAGGCGCATCGGATGAATGTAAGCGGCGTCTGCGAATGCATGCGGATGAAAATGGGTGGCCCGGATAATTCCGCGTGGCCGGCGGCAACCCTCCTGCCGCTTTTCCTGATGTGGGGCGTGATGATGGTGGCGATGATGTTGCCAAGTGCGCTGCCGATGGTGCTGACGTTTGCCGCCGTCACGCGAAATCGGCGGCGGCTCGCGCGACCGTACGTCCCGACGATGGTTTTCGTCTCCGGCTACCTGGCGATTTGGTGCGCATTCAGCGCGATCATCGCCGCTGGCCAATGGCTCTTGCATCGCCACGCGTTGCTCTCTCCCTCGATGGCGACGACGAGCGCGATTTTCGGCGGTGTCCTTTTGATCGGCGCGGGAGTTTTCCAGTTCACGCCACTCAAGCGCCGTTGCCTTACTCGTTGCCGTGGAACTCTGGAATTCATTCTCACGCGATGGCGCGAAGGCCGGAGCGGTGCGTTCCGGATGGGCCTGGAACACGGAGCGTTTTGCACCGGGTGCTGCTGGGCGCTCATGGCGCTTCTCTTCGTCGCCGGAGTGATGAACATTTTCTGGGTGGCCGCGCTTACCGCGCTGGTTTGCCTGGAAAAAATCCTGCCGGCGCGCGCCCGCGTGAGCATGGCAACGGGAGTCGTTCTCGCCGGCTGGGGCCTTTTTGTTCTGAGCAACCGGTAATTTGTCATCGCCGGTTTCGCAGCGAGCGCAATTAAACGAAAACCCCCGCCGGATTTCTCCGACGGGGGCTCCGTGTTAATACCAACCGCGCTTACTTTGCGCAGCAGGGAATTTTGACCAGGCAGCAGGCACCGCCGCCGCAGCAATCAGCCGAACGCGAAGTCGCGCTCGCTGTGCCGACGAACGCCAGGGCCGCCACGATCATAAATAGGTATTTCATAGAATCCTCCTGTTGAGTTTCCCAACCCTCGCCCGACTGCCGGACGAGCCAACGCTGCTTAAGCGACGAAGGGTCGCGGCGGTGGAACGTGAGGACGCTGCGAGCGAACAAGCTCGCGAGCTGTGAAAGTGGCAAACGATTCTTCGTCTTGGGGTGGGAAGACAAATGGAGTCGTCACGGACAAAATTGCGGCCAGACAAAAAATGCAGCCCGAACAGGCCTGCTTATCCGGATCGGAGTTCGGCTCGTGATGGCCGCAGCCGTCCGTCGCCATCTCGGCTTTCATTTTGGCACAGCAACTCGCCTTCTCTATTTGCCGAACCGGAGCTTGCGCGGGGATTACCGCGAAAGCGATCGAACAAGAAACAAAGAGGCAAACTAAGAAGCGGAGCGTTGCTCGCATTGGCAGGATCATACATCCAACGCCTCTCCCGGTAAAGTGCGGCCGACTACCGGTAATCACTTTTGTCGCTCGATCTTTCCCATCGTGTACCCGGAATACGTCACGATCTCTTGGATCTTCGCGTCGCCGAGCGTGTTTCCCGGCTTCGTTGTAATCACTACGCGCTTCTTCGGCAGATCGACTTTGACGGTTGCCACTTCAGGCTGCTTCCGAAACGTCTTTTCGATGCCGGTCGCGCAAAACGCGCAGACCATACCGTTGACGGTGGTGATGATTGTTTCCCCAAAAGCCGAGCCCGCCAGGCCGGCCAGGATAACGAGTGTTAACAGAATCTGACGCATAATGTTTTCCTCTAGAATTGCACGGTCCAGTTGACCATGACGTGGCTGTTGCTGCTGTATCCGGCTTCGAGCCAGATGGTCTTGTAAAAAAATCGAAGGACGGGGGTGACGACGAAGTGGTCCTTCTTTGCCGGGTGATGATCCACTCGGATCAGCAGCCAGGTGTTCAGTTCATCGTAATTTGCGAGGTAGGGCGCAAAGCCCGCGTAGGCCCGCTGCCAAAACGATGTCTCGATGTCGCGCGCGTACATCAAACGCGGCTCATAGGAGAGGAACACGCGCCGCGTTTCGTAATCCGCCAGCAATGCGGCCCAGGCTGCCGGCTGGTTATCGCTGCCTTGGCGCGCCATCCCCGCGCCGGTCATGCCAAAGATATTTCCCTGCCCCTGCGGCAGATTCCATCGTTTTATCAGCGTATTAAGCTGAGGACCGATCGTATAAAATTCCTTCCCGCCGATATCCCTTTTTGCATACAGGCCCAGGGCAAAATGCGGATCGAAGGTGTAATCCACCGTCAACGTGTTGCCGGTTTCATCGTTCTCCTGCATCACCATCGTGCCGCCGACATAGGAAAGCGGCTTGGCGGGCGCGGGCGGAGCGACAGTGGAAGTTAGAACTGAGCTAAGGAGTAATAGGTAAGATATTTTCATCGATCCAAAAAGAGCTGCGTTGAAGTCCAGGCATGCCGCTGAATGGGCACACCTCCGGCGTCAGGCTCTTTGGATCAGATGAGACGAATACAGGTCGCCGCGAGAGGAGGCGGCGCATGCGCACGGACCGGCACAGTTGCGCAAGCCTCTCGATCGAGTCGGAGCGACTGGGCGATAAAGCGCACGGGCACGGTTGTGACGAGCGCAATAACCTGATGCTTAGCGACAGCGAGCGGCTGAGCTGCCGGCCCCGTGTTTTTGTGCGAAATCGCGCAACAGGTCTTGTTCGCGCAACATCCGCTCTTGCAAGCCTCGCGGCTCGGCGCATTCGAGAGAATGCACGATGCCGCCGGTAGCCGCAGCGGCGTGATAAACATCGCCAAGACCACCGTAAACAGGATCGCCGCTGTCTTGCGCATCGATTGATGATTAGCACGAACAGAACGGGGCGTCGAACCAGATCGCGCTCGGAATGACGCTTGAGTGCCGTCGCTGAAATGAGGAGGATGCCTTTTTCGCGATGCCGGATCCAAGCACTCCTGTTCCACCGGCGGGCAAACCGTTCGCCGTCGATCGAGTCATTGGCGGTTACGAAATAAAAGGCGAGCTCGGCCGCGGGGGTATGGGTGTCGTCTATCGCGCGCGACAAGCCACGCTCAATCGCGTGGTCGCGCTCAAGATGCTGACCGGCCATTACGGGCCGGACGAGCACACTCGTTTTTTGGCGGAAGCCGAAACCGCGGCCGGCCTGCATCACACCAACATCATCCAGATTTACGAGGTCGGCGAAGTGGACGGCGCGCCGTTTTTCTCGATGGAATATGTCGAGAGCGGCTCGCTCGCGGACCGGCTGCGCAGCGGGCCGATGGAAGCGCGGGACGCGGCGCAGTTGCTCATCAGCGTCGCGCGCGCGCTGCATTTTGCGCATCAAAACGGCGTCGTCCATCGCGACATGAAGCCGGCCAATGTGCTGCTCGACCCCGAGGGTGTGCCGAAAGTGGCGGACTTCGGAATCGCGAAGCGGCTCACGGCGAATGCCGCGCTCACGCTTTCCGGCGCGATCATCGGCACGCCGACCTACATGGCGCCGGAGCAGGCCAAAGGAACGAGCCGCGAAGTCGGCGCGGCGGCGGATGTTTATTCGCTCGGCGCGATTCTTTACGAAATGCTCGCGGGCCGTCCGCCCTTTCTGCCGGGAGAAAGCGAGACCGCGCTGACCGTCCGCGTGATCACCGAAGATCCGGTTTCGCCGGCGTGGCATAACCCCGGCATTCCGCGCGATCTCGAAACGATTTGCCTGAAGTGTCTCGAAAAAGAACCGCGCGACCGCTACGCGAGCGCGGCCGCGTTCGCGGAAGATCTGCGCCGGTATCTCGATGACGAATCGATCCTGGCGCGGCCACCGAATACCGCGGTGCGCACTCTCAAATGGGTCCGCCGCAATCCATGGAAATTTGTTACCCGCACTTTCTTGGTGGTGGCCGTGGCCGCGGGCCTGGTGTGGCTCGGTCAATCGGAGCTCTATCAGCGGCCCCGCTTCGAATATGCAGAACGAGTCGATTATGTCCGCGGCAGCCTGGAGCCGATCGCGACGGTCACGAAGGACGAGGCTTCGCATCGTCCCGTGCATTTGCGTTTAACGCGGCGCGGAAGGTTTGGGCCGATCACTCTGGTGGAAGTCTTGAATGCGCGCGGGCATCCGGCGGTGCTGCGCAAGCTCGGTCTCGACGAGATGATTCCCATTTATCTCGAGGCGCTCAGTCAGGCGCAGCCGAATGCGGAGAGGGCGCCGGAAAGCAGCTCCGTGGAGTTTGTGTTTGATACCCATAATGTGCTCGAAGCGGCGATCGCCCGGGACCGCAATGGAAGCATCCTCTGGCGTCTGGTCTACGATCGTCACGCCGGCTCCGATTCGCACGCGGCCCGCGCGCGCTACGTGAATGTGCGCGGGTTCGCCACGGCGCAACCCAGCGGCGCGTCGCAGGTGGAGTTCGAACGCGATGCTTCGGGTCGCGACGCAAAAGTAACGTTCTTCAATGGAGGCGGGGAACCGACGCCGAACGGCGAGGGAGTTTACGGCTACAAATTTGAGCGCGATAGCGCCGGCCGCGTCGTGCAGCTCGTCCATCTGGATCGCGACGGAAAGCCAGGCTCCAGCCGCGGCGGAATAATCGCGCGTGGTTTTATTTGGAACGAAAAGAATCGGCTCGAGCGCGTCGAGCTGCGCGATGGCGCTGGAAAACCTACGACGTTGAATGGCGTCGCGACCGTGGCCCAGGAATATGACGCCACCGGAAATGTGGCGCGTCTCCAATACCTCGGCGCTGACGGGAAGTTAGCTCGAACCAACAACGACCGGCCCGTCCAGGAAATCGCGCATAACGCCGCCGGCGAAGTGATTGGCCGCAAGTATTTCCGAATGGGCGCGGATGATAAGCTGGCGCTCTCCTGGGAATGGACAACGTCCTACGACGAGTTCGGTTACCCAGCCGAATTCCGATTTAGCGGCGCCACGAATTCGCGCACCGCGCTTCGTCATGACCAGCGAGGAAACCTGACGGAGGAAACTTCGCTCGATGCCAAGGGCCATCCGGTTCTAAACGAGCGCGGATACGCGACGAAGCGAGTCGCTTACAAATTCAGCCCCCAAGGCGCGCAATGGGAAGAGACCTATTTCGATGTCGCGGGAGCGAAAACCTACTGCAGCGCGGGGTATCATCGGTTCATCGTCGAGTTTAGTTCCACGGGCGTTTTGAAGCGCCAGACGACGGAGGAACTCGACCCAACCCGATTCACTTATTACCGCGACGTGAACGAGCCGGAATACGATTCACAGGGCCGGTTGCGCCGGAGTGTGGTGCGATACGAAGATAAAAACGGCCAGCTCGCGCTCAATGCCGGCCTTCCTCATGCGGCCACCGAAGAAAGCTACGACGAAAACGGCCGGCCGTTCCTGCTTTGGAAACTTGGGTGCGCGGAAAGTGCCGGCGCGCCGGCGTTGAGTTTCGATTACGAATGGCACAAGACCGGCGCGCGCAAACGCCGCATTCGTCAGGCGTGCGATGCGAATCGCAAACCGCTCCCTTTTATTTCCAATGGAAACGCCGCGCGCTCCGAAGAGGAGTTCGATCAGCTCGATCGTCCGGAACGGATTTATGACACCGGGTTCGATGAAAAGCGCGTCGGGTTCGCCACGAGGGAAGCGAAGTTTACCGGCGGGAGTTTGCAAAGCGTCACGCATAAGCGCAGCGACGGATCGATCGTCGACCTGGTGCTCGTGATCATCACCGCGATATTCCCGTCGGCGGAACAGCCGAAAGCAGCGGAGTTGCGCGTAGGCGATCAGCTTCTCGCCGCAAACGACAAGCCGATCCAAAGCGGTTACGACTTTGTCTTCTCGAATTTCTCCGGCGGCTCGATCGAAGTGCTGCGCGACAGCGCGAAGCTGCGGATCGACGGCTTCAACGCCGGCTCACTCGGGATCGTTCTCGAAGATCGCGCGCCCACCGCGAAGCCGTAGCGCGTCGCTCTTCCGCCCTGCGGGCTTGACGCTGCCGCGCCAATTTGCCACTCATGCGGCGGCGGTTTTTATGGCTGACTCATCCATTCCCAGCGGCGGCCAGGCGGCGTCGATGAAAGATGAAGTCGAGTTGCTCGAAATTCTCCGGCTGCTGATCGAGACCAAAAAAGCGCGGACGACAGCCGATCTTCTAAAGTACGCTTCGCAATACGGCGCGCCCGAAGCGGAGGAACGGCTCCGGATGTTGGAGGCGGAAAACGTTCCGCTCGATCTCGCGTTCGACGCGATCAGCGTGCAACTGCGGATCACTGCCCACAAGAGAAACAGCGCCCTCCTGAGTGAATGCCGCGGACAGAAGGTCGGATTGGTCCTTCCGCTTCCGCCGGACCTGACCAAGCTCTTCCCGCCCCTGACCATGGTGACGTTTTTGCTGCCGGACGAAGCCGCGCTCCATGGACCGGTTCATGGTTATTCCAGCGAACCGGTGAGAGGCGCCCGCCCCTGCCGCGCCGCCGCGCAGGAAATGCAGGCGCTTGTTTTTGAAGCGTTTCGTGAGGGCGCAAATTTCTTCGTGGATGTCGCGACGGCCGACGTGCTCGAGCCAAAGCTGCTGCCGGCCGGCGTACGCCTCATCGCGCACCTGCGCCCGCATCGCAATCCGCGCGATGTCCCATACGAGCCGGGAAGCGCGGTTTCGTTCATATGAGATTCTCCCCGCGTCTTCCGCTCTTCCTTTTCCTCTTCCTCTTGCTCTTCGTCGCCACGGAAGCGTTCGCGTCCGCCCCTGTGCCGCCGCCGCCGGAATTGCACTTGGACGAAAGTTCGTGGCAGGCCACCTGGAGCGCGGGCGTTCTCATGCTCCTGCTCCTTTTCGCCGCGTTTTACGCGATGACGCGTTACGAAGTGCCGTTGCCGCTCGCGATGAGTCTGGTCAGCCTCTCGTTTCTCGTCATCCAATGGGAAAGCGCCGAACCGATCTTGCGCGCCGGGTTTCTCCATTACGCGAACATCACCGTCCTGTTCACCGCGGTCGCGATTCCGGCGCACATGATCGAGCGCTCGCAGGGCTTCAAGTGGATCGCGGCGTGGCTCGGCCACCAGTTGGGGAAAGTCCGGTTGCGCCATCCGCGCATGACCACGCCTTTGCTCGTCGTGATTTTGCTAGGCGCAACCTACGTCACCGCCGCGCTCATGCATAACGTGACGTCGATCCTCATCATGACGCCGGTCATCATCCGGCTGTGCGCTTCCTATAACGTGCCGTCGCGCTGGATCCTGAGCGCGGCGCTGATCGCCAGTAATCTCGGCGGCTTTTCCACCCGCTGGGGCGATACGCCGAACATCATCGAATCCGGCACGTGGGGATTGCAGGCCGGCGATTTCATGCGCGAAGTGCTGCCGGCAAATCTGATCGTGCTCGCGGCGCTCATCATCGCCGCGACGTTTCTGACGCAGCGGGGAATCACGAGCCGGAGCCGGGCCGCCGGCGCAGTCCAGGTGCCGTTCTACACGCTCCAGGTCGCGCAAACCGCGGCCGATTGGAAAAAGGCGAAGTCCGATCTCGCGATCGACGGCCGCCTTCTCGGCGTCGGTCTCACTTTACTTTTCCTCTTCATTCTGCTGCACGTGATGTACCCGCCGTACGCCATCGCGATCGGCGCCGCCGCGATCGTCGCCGCAATATTGCTCGAGCGGAAAAGCGAGCGTTACCATTCGCTCACTTCGCTTGGGTTCGATGTTTATCTCGCCTTCGCCGCGATCTTCGTCCTGGCCGGTTGCGTCTCGCATTCTTGGATCGGCCTCGTCCTGCATCAGCAACTCGAAGCGGCGCACGGCGCGGCCTGGGCCATCGCCGGCACCGGTTATCTCGGCACGATGTTCACCGAAGCCGCTTCGTGGGCGACCGCCGTTTCCCACACGATCCAGCACATGGATCCGTCGCACGCCGCGGCCTGGGCGCTCGGCGGAGGGATTTGTGCGGGGAGCAGCTCACTCGTGACCGCGGCTTCCGCGGGAATCATCCTGGCGGAGGAAAGCCAGCGCTTCAACGATCCGGAACACGCCATCAATTTTCGGCGCTATCTCGCCTTTGGTCTGCCCTTCTCCTTTTTCATGCTGATCTTTTACAGCATCTACTTCAGCTATGTCCGCTGACTCGTTAGGCCATGGCTGAACCGCGCCGCTCGCTCCTCGGTGATCTTGGAGTCGTCTGGTCGCGCCGGAAGCAAGTTTGGAAACTGCTGCGCCGCGAGGACAAGCTGGGCTTTTTCTCGGCCGTGGTTGTCACCGGCTTCGTGGCCTACATCCAGGTCCAGATCGCTGTCCTGATCGGCGATTTCTTTAATCGCGGCCTGAAGATGACTGGCCAGTCGGGCGCGCAGACGGATTTCATCGAGAAAGCCCTGGCACTGTTGGCCGGCCTTTATGTCTTAAAGGAATCACTCCAACTGCTCCGCCGCTGGCTGGTGACTCGCACGGGATCGCGGATCGAAGGCGACATGACTGTGCGTCTCGTCGGGCATCTCTTGAGAATTGATCTCGGTGCTTTGGCCGCCGAGCGCATCGGATCGTTGCATGGCCGCATCTCGCGGAGCGTCGAGGGCTTCGTCAAATTTCTCAAAGTCGTCTTTGCCGATTTCATTCCGGCGATCGCGACCGCGGGTTACGCTCTTTATGTTGGGTTGAAGACCGATTGGCGAGTCGGGCTCGTCATGCTTGCTGTCGTCCCGGTTTCCATTCTCATCACCGTCTGGCAGGTAAGTTCGCAAAAGGGCGTCCGTACCGATCTCCTGCGCGCGAAGGAAGGACTCGATGGAACCGTGGTGGAACAGTTAGGCGGCCTCGAATACATCCGCGCTGCGAATACTTATCCGCTCGAAGTCGCGCGGATCAAGAGCGCCGCCGGATCGCGCCAGGCGCGCGAGACGAAGCACGGATTCGCCATGGGCCGCTTCGATTGGATCAAGGGAATAAACGAAGGCCTCTTTTACATTGCGGTCCTCGGCTTTGCCATCGTCCTCGCCGCCCGGGCTGGCGGCGATTACGGGATGGTGATCACCTTCTCCGGACTCTACCTCAGCATCATGGGTCCGATGAAAGATGTGCATCGGATTCTGGACGAGTCGTACGACAGCAGCACACAAGTAGCCATCCTGCTCGACATGCTCGAGCAGCCGCTCGACCAATCTTTCGGCGTCGTCACTCTGCGGCCGCCGCGACTCGATGGCAGCATTCCGCTTCTCGAATGCCAGGACCTCGTGGTGGAATACAACACGGTGCACGGCAAGCGCCGCGTGCTCGATGGCGTGACGCTCGCCATTCGTCAGGGACAAACCATCGGCATCGCGGGCCGTTCCGGTTCCGGCAAATCCACCTGGTTGCGCGCGGTCTTGCGCTTGTTGCATCCGACTTCTGGCGAAGTGCTCGTCGGCGGAGTGCCGATCGGCGTCCTCTCGCGCGAAGACATCGGCAAGAGCATCGGGTACGTCAGCCAGGTGCCGTTTGTATTCTCGGGAACGGTGCGCGAAAACATCGGCTACGGCTGCGGCGTCGTTAGCCTCGAACAAATCCAGGACGCCGCGCGCCAGGCGCACATTCATGAGGAGATTTTGGAGATGCCCCAGGGTTACGACAGCATCCTTAACGAGCGCGGCGGAAATCTTTCCGGCGGTCAGCGCCAGCGGCTCGCGCTCGCCCGGATGTTTCTGAAAAATCCACCAATCCTGATTCTCGACGAAGGCACCTCCGCGCTCGATAACATCAGCGAGCGCCGCGTCCGGGCCGCGATCGATCATGCGCGCCACACCCACACCGTCATCATGGTCGCGCATCGCCTCACGACCTTGAACGAGACCGACTGCATTTTCGTTTTCGATCAGGGGCGCGTCGTCGAGCAGGGCGCGTTCGATCAGCTCGTGCAAAACAAGGGCGTGTTCGCCGAACTCGTCCGCAGCGCGGAAGCCGCCTGAAAAACATGAATGCAAAACCCGTCATCTTTGTCTGGCCCGGCGATCTTCATTTGGAATCCGCGGACCGGCCTAACTACAAGACCGCACTCTGGATGGCGGATGAAGTGAACGACCTTATCCGGCCGGATTTCGTGCAATTCGCGGGCGACAACGTCCAGCATGCACGCGAGCCCGAGTGGGCGCTTTTCAAGAACGTGACCGACAAGCTGAAGGTCCCGTTCCACGCGCTGGTCGGCGATCACGACGCGCACCACGATCCGGGTTGCCACAGTTACCAGGCGCACGTGGGCGACACGTATCTGGCTTACACGGTCAACGGCTACCGCTTCATTTGTCTCAACACGATGCAATCGCGCCCGCTCGGGATGACGGACGAACAGGTGATTTGGTTTCGTTATGAAGTGGACGCCGCTATCGCCCGCGGCGAACGCGTCGTCGTTTTCCAGCATCATTATCCGTTTCAAGTCTGGGAAGATTTTGCCGGACCGGGCATCGAACATTGGCGCGAAACGGTGCAGACCCGGCCGATCGTCGCGCTCTTTGCCGGCCACACCCACTACGGTCAGATCGCCAACGACGGCCATCACGTCTATGTCGCCACGCGTTCGATTGGCGATCCGGAAGGCGGCCCGGCCGGTTACGCCGTCGTGTTCATCGACGGCGAAGATTTTTCTCTGACTTATCGCAGCATGGAAGACCGCGGGCCGGTCGTCCTCATCACGCATCCGCGCCGGGCGATTCTCGCAACGAACCCGGCGCACATCGTCCCGGGCCCAATCGACGCGCAAGTGCGCGCGTGGTCGGCGGCGAAGATTACCGCCGCGAAAGCGCGGATCGATGACGGCGCCTGGAGCGATCTCCGGCAGGCCGGTGAATTGAACTGGAGTTTCCCGATTCCCGGCGATGCCCTCGCCAAAGGCGAACACAGCCTCGAAGTCCGGCTGACCGACGCGAATAACGACGAAGGCGCCAATCGCATCATGTTCGCCTGCGATCTTTCCGGCCGCTACAATCCGTACCCGATGGTCGAGCCGGTCGTGCGGGAAACAAAGTTCTGTTAATCGAAGATGGAAACGCCACCGCCTTTGCCGCCGACTCGACCGGTCTGGCCACTAATCCTCGGGATGGTTATCGCCAACGCAGTCGGCGGAGCGCTCCTTTTCGCGGTCACCTGGTTCGTTGGCGCTTACAAAAATAACGACGCAACCACGTTCATAGCCTGGCCCAGTTTTTTTCTTATCCCTTTCATCATTGGACTGGTCGCGGCCTGGTTCTGGCGTCGTCTTGGTCGCACCATTGGCTGGAGTTTCCTCGATGCCCTCTGGGTATCGCTCGTCGGACTCGGCGCGGCGGCGATCATCATGCGGGAAGGCGTGGTGTGTCTCGTGATCGTTTTCCCCGCGCTTTATGTCTTTGTTGTCACGGGAATTTTGCTTGGCCGCCTCTGGTTCAGGCCTAACTACTCCAAGCTCCAGCTTACTATTTTTCCGCTGCTGGCGCTGCTCACCGTGGGTGAAATGATTTATCATTCGGAAGAGAGCGCGGTGGTGACAGACCAGATCGTGATCCACGCGCCGCCGGAAAAAGTCTGGCCGCATGTCCTCGCGTTTTCCGAAATTCCCGATAAGCCGGGCTACTGGATTTTCCGGCTCGGGCTTCCGTACCCGACGCAAACCACCAACAGCGGCGATTTCGTCGGCGCGGACCGGCAATGCAAATTCAGCAACGGCGTCGTGATAAAAGAAAAAGTCGCCGAGTTCGTGCCGCGCGAGAAACTCACTTTCGACGTCGCGGAACAACCGAGCGATCCGGAGGCCTACGGCCACATCACCCTGCATCGCGGCCAGTTCGTCCTGCGGGATAATCACGACGGCACCACGACGCTGACCGGCTCGAGCTGGTACACGTTGCACGTCCGCCCGGGCTGGTATTTCGATCTCTGGACGCGCGACATGACGCGCGCCGTCCATTTGCGGGTGATGAATCATGTGCTGCGTTTGGCCGAGGAGGATGCGCAACCGGCGCGTTGACATGGGCACGTCGATCACAATCTGGGCGATCTGCGCTCTGCTCGCGGCTGGGATTGCGTGGAGCCGCTACGAGAAAAAAAGGACGCGCGATAAATTTCTGCGCGAGTTGGCCGCGATGGATCGGGTGCGCCGGGAAAAACTTCTGTCGCGGCTGCGGCCTGAGCTTCAAACCGAAATGCGCCAGCATTTGATGGAGCGCTTTCGGCTGAGTTAGTTTTTTACTTTCGCGAAATCTTTCGTCACCTTGCGGTCATGAACCCGACCAACGTTCCTGAAAAACCGAACCGGCCTCGATCGTTTTCGGTTTCCGTCGAGGCGATCATCGGCATCGGCGTCACCATCGGAAGTCTCGGTGTGCTCTGCCTCCTGCTGGGATGGGCCCAGATGATGAGGGGCGTCACGTCCGCCATGGCTGTCTTGTTTCCGCTCGGCGCCGTCCTCTTTTTTCTCGGCGCGGTGGTCGCGGGCATCGCCTGGTCGGGCAAGAAGCTCCGGTAAAAGCGGCCGGATAAGGCGCGGCGCCTTTATTCGTCGTCGTCCGTTTTGTCGGCGCGGTCGGCGTTCTTGGTCAGGACAACATTGATCCCCACCAGTTTCCACGACTCCGTCTCATAGACGTATTTGAGCGTAAACACGACCTTGCTCGGTTGCGTCGGATACGAACCCTTGAGCACGAGCATCCCGTCGTCGTTGATCGCCGGTTTGGTCTCAAACTTCGGCTGGACCTTTTTGATCGGCGAGATGTCCACGTCCTTGTCGATGAACGACTGGAAAATCTCCTGCAATTTTTCTGGCGTCACCTCTTTGCGCCAGATCGTTCCGAGTTGTTGGTGGAAGCTGTCGAAATTCTTCTCCTGAAGGCTTTGGTTAAAAGCCATGAGCGAATCGAGCGCGAGCGCCTTGGCCTCTTTCTCCGAGGGCGCCTTGCCTGTGTTTTCGATCACGGGAAACACCTGGACGTTGATGCCGACGATCTTCCAGGCGCCCTTTTCGGAGAGATACTTGAGCTTGAACGTGATCTTGTTCGGCCGCGTCGGGTAATATCCATTCACGACCAGGACGCCGTCACTATTGATCGAGGGCGGCTCATCAAAAACCGGCTCGGACTTCGCCACGCCGGAAAGATCGTATCCTTTCTTTTCGAAGAACGACTTGAACGCCTCGGTAAATTTCTCGAGCGACATCTGATCGCGGAAAAGCGCCGCAAGCTCCTGCTTGTAAAAGCTCGAGAAATTTTTCTCCTGAATCCCTTTGTTGAACGCCAGCAGGGTATCGCGCACCATCGCCTTCAGTTCTTTTTCCGGCGGAACCTTGGTCTCGGCGCGAAGCACCAATGGAATCAGGAGCAGCGAAATCAGGAGTAGTTTGCGCATGGCGGGGAAAAATCGACGCAACCGGTTTCCGCGTCAATCGGGTTTGTCGGCGCAAGCCAATCAGTCGGACTTGTTACTTTCGGTGGACGACTCGGATTCGTGACTGTCGCGGGAATCCTGGCCGCGATCGCGACCAATGTTTCTTATTGGAATTGGTGGGGTTTCCCGACGGTTTACATCGCGTCGTATATGTTCATCGAGATTGTCGGCTTCTTCCTCGTTGGCCTCGTCGCCGCATTTTTCTTCCGCAAATCGCCCGCATAATTCCTCGCCGACGCTGACCTCTGATCTCCGATTTCTGACTTCTGGATTTCCCAGTTGTCAGTTCGACGGCTCCGCGTGAGCTTGATCGCTCAATTCCTCATTTCTATGCGTATTCTCTACTCTCTTCGTCTCGTGCTCGTGCTCCTGCTCGTGATCGTAATCGACAGCACCGCGTCCGCTCAGAAACTGCCCGAGACCACGCGGCTTTTGCGTTTCCCAACGACCAACGGCCAGCAAATCGTCTTCTGCTACGCCGGCGAACTTTACACGGTCGCGAAAGAGGGTGGGATTGCGCGGCGGCTCACCAGTGGCCCGGGTTACAGCTCCTTCCCGCGGTTTTCCGCCGATGGAAAACAGCTCGCGTTCACTTCGCAATACGACGGCAATACCGAAGTCTATGTCATGCCCGGCGAAGGCGGCGTGCCTAAGCGCATCACCACCACGGCAACGATCAGCCGCGACGATATCTCCGATCGGATGGGCCCGAACAACATCGTCATGACCTGGGAAAATACGAAGCCGCTCGTCGTCTTCCGGTCGCGGATGCGGACATTCAATTCCTTTATCGGCGAGCTTTATACCGCCGGTCTCGACGCCGAACTCCCGCAGCAATTGCCGGTGCCGCGCGGCGGATTCACTTCGTTTTCGCCCGACGATTCCAGGATGGCTTACAACCGGGTCTTCCGGGAATTCCGCACCTGGAAACATTATCGCGGCGGCATGGCCGATGATGTTTGGATTTACGATTTCAAGACCGGCAAGACCGAAAACCTGACGAACAATCCGGCGCAGGACATCTGCCCGATGTGGGGCGCGGATAATCGCATTTATTTCATCTCCGACCGCGACGGGCGGATGAATCTTTTCTCCACCGACCTGTCCGGCAAGGAGACCAAGCAACTCACCACCTTCAAGGATTACGACATCAAGTTCCCGTCGATCGGCAAGGATGCGATTGTTTTCGAGCAAGCGGGCTACATCTGGCGTTACGACCTGGCCACCGGGCAATCGGCCGTCGTGCCGATCGACATCAAAGAGGATCTTGCTTCCGGCCGCTCGGCGCTGGTTGACGCATCCAAGCACATTGAATCGGTCAGCGCCGCGCCGGATGGGCAGCGCGTGATCGCCGTGGCGCGCGGAGATCTTTTCTCCGTGCCGGGCAAGGATGGCACGCCGCGCAACCTTACCCGGACTTCGAATGCGCATGAGCGCGACGCCGTCTGGTCGCCTGATGGCAAATGGATCGCGTACAATTCCGATGCAACGGGCGAGAACGAACTATATGTCCGTTCGCAGGACGGCAAAGGCCAGCCACAGCAGCTTACCAACGGCGCCGACACTTACTACTATCAAGCGATCTGGTCGCCCGACAGCAAGAAGCTGCTCTGGAGCGATCGCCTGCAACGATTGCGTTACATCGATGTCGCGAGCAAGGCAGTCACACTGGTGGACCAGGATAAGAACGGCGAGATTCGCGGTTACGATTGGTCGCCAGACAGCCAGTGGGTCGCATGGGCGCGGCCGGAGGAAAATGGCGGCGACAAGGTCTATCTCTTCTCCACTACGGACAAGAAGCCGGTAGCTGTGACGGACGATTGGTATTCGGCCGACAATCCGACCTTCAGCGATGACGGCAAGTATCTCATGCTGGCTTCGAGCCGCGACTTTAAACCGATCTTTGACCAAACCGACTTTAACAACGTCTATCGAGACCTGGAGCGCGTCTATCTGGTGACCCTGGCGAAGGAGACTGAGAATCCACTCGGACCGCGGAGTGATGAAGTAGGCAAGAAGAAGGAGAAGGACAAAGATAAGGATAAATCGGACGACAAGGACCCCGCCAAAGACAAGACCGCGGACAAGGACAAGGCTGAGAAGAAGCCCGAAGATCAAAGCAAGAAAGATGATACTGCCAAGGGAAAGAAGCCGGTCACAGTAAAGGTGGACCTCGATGGGATTCATGATCGCCTGGTGGCTCTCGATATCCCGCAGGGTAACTACAACAACCTTCGCCTGGTCAACGATCGGATTTTTTACCAGCGACGGACGATCGCGGATGACAGAGCGGAAGACGGTGAGGACGATAGCGACGGCAATAATCGAAAATCGCACCTTTGCGCTTATAGCCTCGATGATCGAAAGGAAACGGTGCTGGGCGACGTGAGCAATTACGAGATCACCGCGGACGGCAAGAAGATGCTGGTCAAAGTCGGCAAGGATTATTTCATGATCGATCTACCGAAAGACAAGCTCGAGCTAAAGGACGAGAAGGCCGGGAAAGACTACAAACTGAAGCTGGCCGGCCTCGACATGCAGCTCGATCGCCATGTGGAATGGACTCAGATCTACAACGAAGCCTGGCGGCACATGCGCGACTTCTTCTACGCGCCGAACATGAACGGCGTCGATTGGAAGGCGATGCGGGACAAGTACGCCGCGCTGGTTCCTTTCGTCAATCATCGCAATGATCTGACTTATCTCATTGGCGAACTGATCGGCGAGTTGAACAACGGCCATGCTTACGTAGCCGGCGGCGAGCGCCCTGAAACTCCGCGGATCAAGCTAGGTCTGCTCGGCGCCGAATTCTCGCGCGACCCGGCGACTAAGGCTTATAAGATCGAACGCATCCTACCCGGCGAAAATTGGAACAAGCGTTCCCGTTCGCCGCTTACCGCCATAGGTCTCAACTTGAAGCCCGGCGATTACATCCTCGCTGTCAATGGCACACCTGTTGCGCAGCTTGCCAACCTTTACGACGCACTCATCGGCACCGCCGATAAGCAAGTCATCCTCCGAGTTAACTCCAAACCGGCCGACGATGGCGCGCGCGATATCACCGTTGTCCCCGTCGCCGATGAGTCGCCGCTCTATTACCGGGCCTGGGTGCAGAAGAATGTCGATGAAGTGAGCAAGAAAACGAATGGCGAAGTCGGCTACATCCATATCCCCGACATGGGCCAGCCGGGCTTAAACGAGTTTACCAAGCAATACTTTCCGCAGATTAAAAAGAAAGGGCTTATCGTGGACGTGCGCGGGAACGGCGGCGGCTTTGTTTCACCACTCGTCATCGACCGGCTAAGGCGCGCGCTAGTCATGATCGAAATCGCGCGCAATGGCACCCCGCAAACTAATCCGCCGCAGACCTTCATCGGCCCGATGGTTGCCCTATGTAATGAATTCTCCGCGTCGGATGGCGATATCTTTCCCTATCGCTTCAAGGCGATGGGCCTCGGTAAGCTTATAGGCAAGCGCACCTGGGGCGGCGTAGTAGGGATTCGCAATCCGCTGCCGCTTACGGACGGCGGCCAGCTCTTCCGGCCTGAGTTCGCGCCTTACTCGAAAGATGGGAAAGAGTGGGTCATCGAAGGCCACGGTGTTGATCCCGACATTGTGGTGGACAACGATCCCGCGAAAGAATTCAAAGGCGAAGACGAGCAGTTGGATAGGGCGATCCAGGAAATCCAGAACGACCTTAAGACAAAGCGCTACGACTTGCCGCCGGTTCCGCCTTACCCGAATCGCAATCCGACGCCACCTGCGAAGTAGCTGATATATAACGCGTTGTCATCCCGAGCCGCGCAGACGGCGAGGGACCTCACAGTTGCAAATTGCGCCAGCGGACAGGCTTCACGCGTTGCCCAACGTAAACGCATCATATTCCGCGCCAGCGTTAGACCGCTTGTGAGGTCCCTCGCCGTCTGCGCGGCTCGGGATGACAACGCAAAGGCGTTACAAGCCAGCAATCTCTTTCGTCATCGGAATGGCGCCGTCAATATTTTCCCAGCCATTCCGGATCCAGAACTCATGGCCCGGGAAGTTATCTCCGGCCACGAGAATGATCGCTCGCTTGACGCCCGCCGCGCGTAAGCCGCCAACGCAATCGTCCAGGAGCAGCTTGCCCACTCCCTTGCCGCGATACGCCGTTGCCACGGCCAGGTGATAAATCCAACCGCGCCGTCCATCGTGACCGCAAAGCGCCGCGCCGGCGATCGTGCCATCTTCTTCCGCGACGCGGCTAAGTCCTGGGTTTCGCTCGAGATATCCCGCTATCTCGTCGCGCGAATCCCCTTCACATATTTCCACACCCTCGACCTCGCACCACAGACCAACGGCCCGATCGTAATCTGCCAACACAAACTCCCTGGTCGTGAGACTCATTCGAGCTTCGCAATTCCCACCAGCCCCAACCTCTCCGCGTCGCCTTGGAGCGCAGCGATCACCGCCGCAATTATGTCATCGAGCGGCATTCCCAGTTCGGTTGCGCCGCGCAGGATGTCCTCGCGATTGACCGCGCGGGCGAACGCCTTGTCCTTCATCTTCTTTTTGACCGCGGCTACGTCTACTTCGCCGATGCTCTTCGACGGACGGACGCGCGCTACCGCCGTGACGAAACCACTCAACTCATCCACCGCATACAGAGTCTGTTCGAGCGGCGTCTCGCGCGCGACGCCGGCATAATCGGCATGCGAAAGAATCGCGCGGCAAACTTCTTCGCGCCAGCCTTGCGCGCGCAGCCACTCCACTCCTACGAACGGATGGCCTTCCGTCGGGCTTTGCTCCTGGTTCGGGCGCCGTTCGTAATCCATGTCATGGAGCAGGCCCACCGCCTCCCACAGGTCCGCATCCGCGCCGCGCATTTGCGCGAAGTGTTTCAGCGAGTCCGCGACTGAGTAACAATGCCGCCGCAAACTCTCCGATTGGACCCATTCGTGTAAAATAGTTAGAGCGCGTTCAGCCAGCATTGTTGTAAGCGTAATCGTTAAATGGCCGGGCGCTTTCGCCGATGAAACCACTTGTGGACCGGCACCAGAATGGTCATCGAAAAATAAACCCAGCCCGCCCACTCTATTTTCCCTATCGGCAGCGTAAGCGCCAGGACGAGCGAAGCGGTCCCGACGCTGATTGGGATACTCCAGCCCGCCAGCTCGCCGCGCGTCATGAATCTTTCCCGATCATTTAACTGCAACGGCTCGCGCAGCCGCCAAGCGCGCCGATACAAGAGCAGGATTTCGGCGGAAATGCCGACCAATCCGAGCGCATAGATGGCAAAAAGGGTTCGCGCCTGTGATTCCGTATGCAACCCGAACGGCTGACCGAGTTGGCCATTGCTAAGCTGGAACCACATTGCGCCGAAGATCGCCTTCAGCGGATAGATGAAAATCAGGATGGTAACGATCATCGCCCAGCTGATCAGGATCGAGCTGCCATCTTCGAGGCCGTAACGCCGGCTCCAGAGCCAATGCCCCCGCCAGAAGATGCCGAGCACCGCGATGCTGCAGACAAAGGTCGGTACATGTTTGAACGCGGCCAGAAGCGCCTCGATGTTGTCCGGGATTTGCTGGGCCGCGATCACCAGCATGGAGATGGCGAAGGCAAACGCGGCGTCGATGAACGTTTCCAGCCGCGTCATCTCCAGACCGCGGAGCCTGAATCCCCGAAGCCGTGGGAGCTCATCGAGGTTCACAGGAACCGCCGACGCTATTTCATCATGTCGCGTTTCTCGCGTGCTCATGCCCGGCAATTCTCCGTTAACCGTTCGACATCGGCGAGTCGAATTTCAGCGCGTCCGCCCAGAGTAGCGATAAAGGCTTTTCGAAATCGCTAAGTGCGCTGTCGCCGTGAAACGACCACAAGCCCAATCCCTCCCAGCACTGCGACTGACGCAAAGAGAAAACGCAGCGTGATCTGTTCGCCGAGAAACAGGATCCCGCCGAGCGCGGCGAGGACGGGCACAACGAGTTGAACGCTGGCTGCGCTCACGCCTCTTAGGCCGGGCAAGGCCGTGTACCAGATCGCATAACCAACTCCCGAAGCGATCGCTCCCGACATCACGGCGTATCCGATGCCGGCGCGATCCACGCGCGCCCATGGCAGAAACGCAAGACTCAGAACTGCCGCCATCGGCACAGCACGCAAAAAATTTCCCGCAGTCGCTGCGGCAGGATGGCCGGCGTTTTTGCCGCGGAGCGAATAGACGGCCCACGCGATCCCAGCCACGATCATTAAGATCGAGCCAACAAGAGGCGGCGCCGAGAAGCCTGGAAACAGCAGCGTCACGAGTCCGGCCAACGCCAGCGCAAGACCGAGGCGCTGGCGCAGATCCATTTGTTCGCCGCCGCGGAATGCCCAGAAAATCATGGTCGCTTGCACAGCGCCAAAGAGAAGGAGTGCTCCTGTTCCCGCCGGCAGCGTGAGGTAGGCGAAAGAAAATCCCGCGGCGTAGGCAAACAATGCCGCGGCCGAAAACCAGCTCCCCGCCTTCCGCGGCGATGTGCCGCGCATTCTCACGATCAGCCAAAGCGCCAGCGCGCCCGACGCGATGCGAATGAAAGTAAAGCTGGCGGCATCAATGCTCGTTTGTTTCAGTGCCACCCGGCAGAGCAGCGAGTTTCCCGCGAACGCCACCATCGCGATCAACGTCAGGACAAAAACTCGAGCGCTCGTCACTTCCGCCCGCTTCCTACCTTTTACTTTCCCCGGCTAGGCTGCTTTTTTTTTCGCCGGAGTCGCCACGACTTTCGGGAACGCCACCACCTGCGGGGATTCTACCGCCGCCTTTGTTTCAAACGTGGACTCAAACGTGAGCTTTTTCTTGCCGATCTCCATCAATGCGATATCGGCGAGACCGAGCCCGGGCGCATGTTCCACCAGGGGGCGGTGGCCGAGAGAGAGTTGCCGGACGCGGCGGGACATCAGGTTCACGAGGATCCCATTATCGGGGATGACTTGGCTGGCAGTTTTAAGCAGTTCGGCGTTCATGGATAGTTGGTTCTGAATTTCGGCAATGCGCCGAGGTGCGGTGAATCTGCCCCAGAGCATTTGGAACGGGCAGCAGAGAAACGGGTCGCACCATCGCCCACAATGGCGAGACCTCAACGCGAATGTTTTACGCTCCGCTCCAGCCTCATTCCGGTCCTCGCTCCCCTCTTTGCACGCCTCTTGCTTTACAGTCACTTCTTCCTCTCCTCTTGCATGATTGACCAGCAAACATTCGAACACCTCGCGCCGCTCGCCTATGAGTGGGCCAAAGCCCAGGAGGAACTTATCCTCGCGCGCGGCTCTTCGTTAGGCGCCAAGGCGGCCGCCGATGCCCTCCGGGTTGGCGTTGAGGATCCATCCCGTGTCCGAGTGCTCGTGGTCGATCGGATTCCGATGCCGGCCAACGAAGAGCTGGCTGAGGCTTCGCGGCGCACTCACATTATCACCGCCGCCTGCCGCGGCGTGGCGATCGGCCATGGAATAATCATTCGCGCCGATGCCTGGGGCGAGCGCGAATTGCTCGTGCACCAGCTTGTCCACGTTGCCCAATGTGAACGAAGCGGTGGTCTCGAGCCGTTCGTTCACGAATATCTCCGCGATCGCCGCACCTGCGCCAATTTCACTGTCGGTTCGCTCGAAGAAGAAGCGCGCCGGACCGCCCGCGAAATGTGCGCCGCCGACAACGCCGCCATCACCGCCCGCTGACGACCTGGGTTTTCCGCCTTCCGCCCCTGCCGCACGCGCATTTGCGGCCCCTGCGCCGAATAGTTTAGTAGCGGCGAAAGGGTGCCGCAAAATTATGGTTTCGCCGCGCAACATTCCTGGATGGTTTCTCGCTCTCGCTCTAATATGCAGCGCCGGTAGTTCGGCGTCCGCTCAGCAGGCGCCGCCGGCCTTTAGTCAAATCATTCTCTTCGGCGACAGCCTGTCCGATACCGGCAATGACCGAAATCGCACCAATTCGAAGAGTAGCGGCGCCGTCGACTATCCCAGCCACACTTTTAATTACGATAACGGCAGGTTCACCAACGACACCGCGACTGATCCTTCGTCAAAGACTTACCTCGGCGTTTGGCATGAACAGCTCGCGCGCACTTTCCTGGGACTTCAGCCAGCTACTTACAGCCTCGGCGGCGGTCTGAACTATGCCTTTGGCGGGGCCACCTCCAATAACGGCACCCATCAGGAGACCGTCGTCTCACCGCCGTTCTTCGGCGATGTCACGATCACAATCGACGACATGGGAAAGCAGATGGACGATTATTTTGCCAGCCGTGCGGTTGACCAAAATGCTCTTTATATCGTCTGGGGCGGCGGCAACGATCTTCGCAACGACCCCAGCAACGCGAACGTAATCGCGACCGCAGCCCGCCTGACCGCCCTCGTCCACCGGCTCGCGAATGCCGGCGCGAAATACATCATGGTGCCGAACGTTCCGCCCATCGGCGACATCCCCAGATATTCGAGCGAACCGGCGAGAATAAAATCGCTCAATACCGCCTCGGCGGATTTTCGGCTCGAGCTCAACGCGGACATCGCAGCGCTCCAAAGCACTCTCGCGTCGCAAGGCTTTACGACCACGATCTACGGCGTCGATGTCTGGACGAATACCATCCGCCTTATGAGCAACGGCCCCCGGTACGGATTCACCAACATCACCGCGCCAGCTCAGGGCTCCAGCGGCAATCCGGATCAGTTCCTTTTCTGGGACGATGTCCATCCCACCACCGCCGCTCATTATCAGCTCGCGAAGGGCGCTAACGACGTGATCACGCTCCCCCCGCCGTCCCCGTCCAAAATTGTGAATCTCGCCAGCCGCCTTTTCGTCGATACCGGCGAACGCGTCTCCATCGTCGGCTTCATCATCACCGGCGACGTGTCGAAGAAAGTGCTCCTGCGCGGCCTCGGCCCGTCGCTTGTGGCAAACAACGTCCCGACCCGCCTGGCTAATCCTGTCCTTACATTATTCGACAATGCCCAAAACGTCGTGATGACGAACGATGACTGGCAGCAATCGCCGCAGGCCGCCGAAATCATGAATAGCGGCCTCGCTCCAAACGACCGATTGGAATCCGCGATCCTCATCAGCCTTCCGCCCGGCCGTTACACCGCAGTGCTGTCCGGCAACAACGGCGGAACCGGCAACGGGATCGTTGAAGCTTACGACCTCGACACTGCCGCCACCAATTCCACGTTTGCGAACTTGAGCACCCGCGGCTACGTGGGCGGCGGCGATAACGTCATGATCGCCGGCCTTATCATGGGAAACGGGGATAGCCCCATCATCGTGCTCCGAGCCATCGGACCCACCCTCGCGAGCGCCGGCATCATGAATCCACTCCTCAATCCCACTCTCGAACTGCACGATGGAAATGGGGCGGTGATTGTTTTCAACGACGACTGGAAGATCCCTCAGCTCCAGGCGGTGCGTGGCACGAAACTCGATCCCACCGACGATCGCGAGTCAGCAATAGTAAACCTGTTTCTCACTCCCGGGAACTACACTGCCATCGTCCGAGGCAAGAACGACACCACCGGTGTCGCGTTAGTCGAGGCCTACCGAATCCCATAGCGGTCTGTTCCATTTCCGCATCAGGACGGATCCGCAGTGGCGAACTTCTGATCTCCCGGTCTCTGACCTCTGACTTCTGACAGTTCCTACTTCCTAATTCCTGCTTTCTCCTTAGCTTCCCCCCATGCCTAAGTACGTTATCGAACGCGAAATCGCCGGGGCCGGAGATCTTTCGGCCGAGCAACTGCAAGCCATCTCGCAAAAATCCTGCGGCGTCCTCCGCCAGCTCGGCCCGCAGATTCAATGGGTGCAGAGCTATGTTACCGACAACAAAATCTATTGCGTCTACATCGCTCCCGACGAGAAGACGGTCCGTGAGCACGCTACCCAGGGCGGCTTCCCCGCCAACCGCGTCTCCGAAGTGCGTTCCGTCATCGACCCCACCACCGCCGAAGTCTAGCGCTTACTTCGCCAACGTGAAGAACGATGGCGCCAAATGCGCGAGCGGCGCTCTTAGCTTGTCCAGTTCCTCCACCGGCCCGTGGATTTCCAGCCGCGCGAGATCAGCGATCTTGAACGCTTCGGCCAGGAGCGCACCCACGTTTTCGAGATGCGCGAGAAGTCCCTCCGCTCCGACATAACCTTCCCGGCAGAAAACTTCATCGCCATTGACGGTGAAGTCATAGAACAGGTTCTTCTCCTCGGCCTCCGTCTTTTCAATGAAGGCCGGGAACGCCGCCTTAAACGCCTCGAGTTTTCCCGGGTGCACTTTGAAGTACGGATGAATCGAGACGAAATTTGAAAGAGAGCTCATGTCCCGATCTTAAGCGCAGCCCTCCGGCGCGTCGAGAGCGCGCGTTCGTTTCCTACTTGGCCACTCGGTGCGCCCGCGATGGTGTCAGCTACCCCTGCCTGTTTTACCGCCTACCCGCGCGGTTTCCATCTGCGTGTGTTCTACTTTTTCTTCGCGTCCGCTGCCGCTTCAGCCGCCTGATCCTTTGGCGTCTCCACCTTGACCGAAACAATCTTCCCGGTCTTTGCGTCCACCTGCACTTCGGTGATGTTCTTCGTGCCGGTCGTCGCAATATCGAACGACCAAACCAGCTTTCCGTGCTCGCGCTCAAGTTCTTCGCTCTTGATCACGCCGTGGGGCACCTTGCCGAGCGCCGTTTTCTCCGCCTGACTCTTGGAGACCTTCGCTTCTTTCATCAAGTCGCTTTGGCTCGGCGCAGCAACCGCTGCTCCAACAACGGCAACCACTGCGATGAAGGCGACGGACCTGACGAACGCTGTAATTCTTTTCATGCTTTCTTCGACTGTTCCGCGCACAAAACCGTTCAGTCTACTTCCTCAAAAATACTGTGCGGCTAAAACCCCAGAGAGAACTGCGCTCCATTCACTCCTCCGACCACTGGCTGCACGGAAATATCACCAAGCTTCGGGCCCAACCGAAAGAACGTCACGGGTTTTCGCTCGCGCGGAGGAGCCGGCGCCCGCCTTGCATCTTCGACCTCTGATTTCAGACCTCTGACCTCCGACTTCAGAGGATACACCGGGAAAAAAGAAAACTCGCCGCGGCCCTGCGCCTTAATGCTTCTTCCTCCGCGATCGTCTCCCGCCGATCGTGCTTGAGCAGCAAAGACGAAGCCGCGGATAGAGGTCCCTCCGGGACGCACCGACGCGGGCTTGCGATCGTCCGCGCGGGCGGGCTGCAACGTGAAGCTCGCAGCCACGCACATCCCCGCCCAGCCAACAAAAATTCGCCCCATCAGCGTCTCCCAACATCTGATTCGGATTTTCTCCGTCCGGCGCGCGTGCGGCGCCGCGGTGATATAGCCTCGCGACGAAACAATTATGTCGCGGGGCTCTCGCCGGCTCCATTGCCGCTCATCACATTCGTTTCGAAAAACCGGAACCAATCCTCATCCGGAATCTCCTCGAACGGCTTCGGTTCGAAGATGCCGAGATTGTTAACCAGAATGTTCGTCTCCGGAATCTGTCGGACAAACTCCGCCACGCCCGCCGCCGTCCCCAGGTCTGCGGCCACGCCGCGGATTTTCGCCTTTGGATGCGCACTCGCGATACGCTTCATCGTGTCATCGACCCGTTCCTGTGTCCCTCCATTAACCACGACGTCCGCGCCCTCGCTCGCGAGCAACGACGCGATCGCCAGTCCGATTCCCGCGGTCGACCCAGTCACGACCGCCGTCTTATTCTCAATACGAAGATCCATGAAACCGGTTCACCCTCGCGCCCAGCTACTCGGCGTTTCCTACTTTCTACTTCCTACTTCCTTCTTCCCACTTCCTACTTCTTCGCCCCTACCTTGATCGACCCGATGATCGCGTGGATGTCCTTCATCGTGCTATCCGGCGCATCATTATCGTAATCGGTATAAACGATCCCAACCTTCCCGTCGCCCACGGGGAATACCGCCGTCCGGAATTGCACCTTGTTGCCGGCGCGTTTATCGATCCCGCTCCCTTTCACCACCACGATCTTCACTCCGTTCACCTCGATCGCCTGATCGGTCGTGCTCGTATCGATGCTCTTGAGAGCGTCCTTCAAAGTCGTCTCCATATCTTTGATGATCGCCTGTGAATCCGAGCCTTTCGCGATCCACGCACTGAGATAAGCGTGAGTCCCAGGCGCAGTCGCCTCCACACTTTCGTCCTCCGTGTTTGCCTTTGGCTTCCAGGTCGAGGGCACATCAAACGTGTATGCCGGTTTCTCCGCGTTGGGCACCGACATTGTATCGCCGCGAGCCGGCAGAGCAAAAGCGAGCGCGGCGGCGACGAGCGTGAGCTGAACGATTTTTGTAATTTTCATTTTTGGGTTTTGGTGTTGAAACCGCAGCTTGAGCGCTGCGTTAACGCATGACAAGAATGATCTTCGCCCCGACCTCCGACCGGGAACCTCGCTAGTATCGCGGACCCGGGGGTGGAATCACTTGCGGCACTTTGCGGTTTGCGAGAATCGCGAGCAGAAGAAAGAGCAGCGTGAATCCGCGCATGAAACCAATGAAAACATAGAACAGCGTTTCACCCAGGGTAGACCTGGCATGATTGGCATAGATTATCTCTGCGCCAGCGGTGTTTAGCAGGGCGGAGCCGATGTAGGTCATGAAGCCTAACAATCCCCAGATAGCTGCGCCCCGGGCTCGACGCCACAACAACAAGCAGAAGATGCAACCTGCCACTGAGACCAGGAGGCTTTCGATGTGAACCTGCAAGATCGTGGTCAAGCCATCCCGGACATAGTTCATGAATCGATACTGAGTTAGCGCGTGCCGGCGATGCAAGCACCATTCACTTTCCCGTTCTACACTTTCGACGCCCTCCAGCGATCCCAACCCGTCAATAACTAATAACGAATAACCGGCGCTGGCGTCCCAGTAACCAATTACCCGGCGCCTTGCGCCGCCCGATCATTGTTGCAAACGAGCACCGAGAGATCGTATTGACTGGACATGAACGAATCAAAGGAGGGCAGGAAACCGGACGAGGCGGGAGGCGCCGGAGGCGAAACCGGCAGCAGCGCAGAGGTCGGTGGCCGCGCGAGACAGGCCATCTATTACTGTTTCAATTGCGGCTCAGGCAACTACGTGGACCCTTCCTGGAAATGGTTCACCTGCTGGCGCTGCGGTCCCTCCGGGCTCAATTACATTTAGTTTGATCTCTGGCAGGAAGAATGAGCGCCGACCTCCGACCTCCGACCTCTAGCTCTATCTCCTCGCAACCAACCCAGGCCCCCGGTGTTTATTCCGCCATGGCGTTTCCTGCTTCCTACTTCCTACTTCCTACTTTCAGAGCGATTCTCGCTGTGACGCTCTTCAGCAGCCCCGCGTTTGCCAAGGGGCCGAAAGTGCCGGCCACGATCGTGAAGTGGAAGGAAATCCCGGCGGCGGTGCAGACCACGATTCAAACCAGCGCCGCCGGCGGCAAAGTGGAAACCGTACAAAAAATCGCCATCAACGGTACGTTCATCTATTGCGCTGAAGTAAAGGGCGCCGATGGCAAATGGATGAAAGTATACACGACCGATGCCGGCGCCCTGATGAAGACCGAGCCCGACAACGCCCGCAACAAGCGCAAGCACAAACCCCTCTTCGGATAACTCCGGATCGGCGCTCCGACTTCTGACCTCTGTCCTCCGATCTCCGTTTCCTAACTCCTACTTCTAAGAAAGAGAAAGCCGCCGAGGCGTGACGCCCCGGCGGCTTTTCGTTGTTAATTTGGCTGCCCTTTAATTTCCGACTTCCTACTTCCTACTTTCTTCCCTATCCCATCCCGAGCGAGTCGAGCGTCGGTTCGTCGATCACTGCCGTCGCGGTGAGGCCTTGGTCGGCCTGATAACCGGTGAGCGCTTCCCGGGTCAATGGTCCGAGCAATCCGTCCACCTCGCCCTTGTAGTAGCCCATCTCCTGGAGCACGGCCTGCACGTTCGCGATCACCTTGTCCGGCGGTTGCGCGTGTTTGCCGGCATAGATTGGGGCATCATAAGCATAATACTCCTCGCGGGGACTGTAACCCCACGCCGGATACCAGTAGTTGTTGTTGAAGTAGTAGTAACCGCCACCGATTAGCTCCACTCGCTGGTAGCGCGAGCGATACCAACCCTGATCGTGCCGCTCCGGACGGTAGGAGCGATACACTTCGTATTGCGGTCCCTGCCAGCGGTCGCTGTTCTGGATCCGAAAGTTCGCGCTGAACGTAACCGGCGGCACCTTGTCCGGCCTCGGTTGCGCTCTGAAATTCTCGTGCTGTGTCTGGATCTGCTGGACCTTCGCTATATCGGGTTTCTTCGCTGCGGCGGGATTAACCGTCGGCGCCGTTGTCGGGCTGGTTTGTGCAACGGACGGAGCTGCGCTGGCCGATGCGGCCGTTGCCGGGGTAGCACTCGTCGCTGCCGCCGGAGTAGTGCTCGCCGCCGCTGCTGGAGTGGTACTCGCCGCAGCCGCTGCTGCCGGAGTAGTGGTCGCCTTGGGCGCCACCGAAACTGCCGGCGTCGTCTTGGCCGTGGCCGGAGTAGCGGTCGGCTGGGCTGCTGCCGGAGTGGCACTCGCCGATGTGTCGGCGGCAGGCGCCTTCTTCAAATCTTTTTTGCTCGGCTGCTCCTTCTTCAGGGCAGGCGTTGTCGCGCTGGTGGCCGGTTGTTCGGTCTTCGTCTCTGGAGCGGCCGGGGGCGCGGACTTCGGAGCCTTCTTTTCCGGCTTTGTCACGGCTGGCGCTTGGCTTGCTGCCGGCTCCTTCACGGCCGGAGCCTCGGTCTTCGGTACATGTGTCGCTGCCGGCTCCTTCACGGCTGGAGCCTCAGTCTTCGGCGCATGTGTTGCTGCCGGTTCCTTGACGGCGGGCGCCTCGATCTTCGGCGCGTGTGTTGCTGCCGGCTCCTTCACGGCCGGAGCCTCGGTCTTCGGCGCATGTGTCGCCGCCGGTTCCTTGACGGCGGGCGCCTTTTTATCGGGTTTTTTGCCTGGTGACTGCGCTTCTTCCGGCGTTGGCTGTTGGGCCATCACGGCTCCAGCCAGCGCTAGCGAAACGACGATTAATAAATTGGTGAATTTTTTCATAATGCTCTCTGTCTTGGTCGTTGACGGAGGCGATCTATTCAACGCCCGGCATTTTCCTGCCACGCCGTGCCCTCGCGCGGAGGCGGGTGCCCAGCCCGGAGCGTCGATCGCCCTAACGGCAATAATTCGTGCCACGATGCCCATCCGGTCTTGTCTGCCCGCCGGAGCATCGTAAAGGAGGGTCACGCCGTCTCGTCACGCCATAACTTCAGCGGCGGCGGAAGTCCTGTGACTGCCCAAGGCCTCTACGCCACCGAAACAATCGACCAACCGACCTTGGAATCACTCGGCCTCAGTTAAATCGCTCCGCGAATCAGCATCAGCACTAACCAATAACGCGGCGTCTGACACTGCCCCAATAACGAATCTCTGATAACGAACAACCGGCCTGAATTCGTTCTCGACTTTGGCGCGCTTTTGACGTAATAACGCCGCCGCATGCCAAATTTGCCCCCCAGACTTTCGATGAAACGCGGGGCTTTCGCGCTCGCGGTCTGGCTCGTTTTGGCGGGATCTTCGCTGCTTCATGCCGAGGACGTGATCGATCTCGCAGCGCTGCCGAACTATGCCCGACAGACAAAACCCAGCTACATCTTCGGCGACAACACCCCCGTCGCCACCGGACCGAACGCGCAACCGAACCCAATCACGAACACCGGCGCGACTCTCGGCCGCCTGCTTTTTTATGACAAGCGTCTCTCACGTAACGACACCGTAAGTTGCAGTTCCTGTCATCACCAGGACCACGCTTTCGGCGATCCCGCCAACTTCACCACTGGCGTGGCCGGGATGACGCCTCGCCACGCGATGCGCCTGGTCAACGCGCGCTTCTCTGAACCGCGCTTCTTTTGGGACAACCGTGCGCCGACCTTGGAAAATCAAGCGAGCCAGCCTTTCCGAAACGCGATCGAAATGGGATTCAGCGGCACCAATGGCGATCCGAATTTTTCGGACCTGCTCGCGAAAATGTCGGCGCTGCCCGAGTACCAGGTCCTCTTCAACGCGGCCTTCGGCTCGCCGGGAATCGATGAGACCCGGATCCAAAGGGCGCTTGCCCAGTTTATCCGCAGCATCCAATCCTTCGATTCGAAGTTCGACGACGGCCTCGCCCTCGGAGCCACGGGCCAGTCGTTTGCGAATTTTACCGATAGTGAAAAGCGGGGACGGCAGCTGTTCACCAACCAAAGCACGAACGGCGGAGCAAATTGTATGTTCTGCCATGCCGACCCGACGTTTTCTAACAACTCAAACAGCGGTGGGAACGATGGTGTCATCAGAACGATCGCGGGCGGGACCGATCAGACCATCATCAGCTCGCCGAGTCTGCGCGATCTGGTGGGGCCGAGTGGACAGTTGAACGCTCCGCTCATGCATAACGGCTCCTTCACCAGCATCGCGCAGGTGATCGAGCATTATAATGCTGTCCCGGATAACCCGAATCTTTCCTTCTTCCTCAAGCAAAACGGCGGCCCCCAAAATCTCAATCTCACCGCCCAACAGAAGCTCGATCTGGAAGCCTTCCTTCGCACCCTGTCGGGCAAGGCCATCTACACCGACCCGAAATGGTCGAACCCCTTCCGCGCCGACGGATCCATCAGCATCATCGACACCGCTCCGCCGGCTTCGCAAACCGTGAATCTTTCCACCCGGCTGCGGGTCCTGACCGCCGAAAAAGTTGGGATCGGTGGATTCATTATCACCGGCACCGTTCCCAAACATGTCCTCATCCGGGCGCTGGGGCCGTCGCTCGCCCAATTCGGTCTGTCGAATTTCCTGGCCGACCCGACGATTACCCTCAACGGTCCGGCCGGCTTCACGCCGATCACGAACGATAACTGGGCATCGTCCCAGCGCGCCGAGATCGAGGCCTCCGGGCTCGCACCGGGCAACGAATCGGAGTCCGCCATCGTGGCCACGCTTGCCCCGGGGAACTACACCGCCGTGCTCAGCGGCACGAGTGGTGGGATCGGCACCGGCATTCTCGAACTCTACGATCTTGATTTCGCCGCCGACTCAAAGCTGGGCAACATTTCTACACGCGGGTTTGTCGGCACCGGCGACGATATCGTCATTGCCGGCTTCACCGTCGGAAATGCCACCGGCGTCGACAACATTATTGTCCGCGGCCTTGGCCCAAGTCTGATAGCGTCTTCTCTCGGTGGGTTTCTGAACGATCCGAAACTGGAAGTGCGCGACGCGAACGGCGCAACTCTGGCCGCGAACGACAACTGGTTTCAAAGCCCCCAGCAGACCGACATCCGCGACTCCGGTTTGGCGCCCACATTTAACCAAGAGTCCGCCGTGTTCCTTATCCTCGGCCCTGGCGCCTATACCGCCCTTCTCTCCGGCGTGCCCACACCATTCTCTAATCCGACCGGCGTCGGCCTCGTCGAAGTCTACAGCCGCGGCCGGGTGCCCTAGCTCTTCATTCGGCGTTGGGCGTTCGGCGTTGGGCGTTTTTCCCCCGCCCCGTTTCCTACTTCCTACTTCCTAATTCCTACTTTGTGTCCCCTCAATTGCTCTGGCATATTGAACGTTCGCTGGATAAAACCACGCGTTCCCCAATCCGAACTTGCGGTGAAAAGCGACGTTTCGTGTAGGAATTTCCGACGTTACTCGGAGCCACCTAGATCCAGCTCTTGCTGCAGGCCCAATTCGGCCAAGGCTTTCTTTGTCTCTTCGATCTTCTGTTTGGATACGCCGCCTTCGGGTGCGATCTCCACCCGAACCGTAAGTTTCATTCCTGTGGCCGCAGAAAACTTTGCGAGAACTCTGGTGTAGAAATTCATCCATTTTTGCCCGGGAATTTCACCACTCCAGGTGAAGCCGCGGAAATTCTCAGCTGCGGACGAGGGCTTTGGTTTTCCCGAATCAGCCGGACCGTTCTCCTCGTCCTCTTTCTTTTGCTCCTCTTGCTTTTCTACGACGGGCAGCGTGCCTTTCGCCGCATAGGCCTCGGCTACCTCTTTAGTGACGATGAAGACATCGTCGGAGAATTCCACATCGGCCTTCATCATGGCGTGGTTGTATACGAATGGCTTGTAGGTGCCGCCGCTCCCTTTGCCGACGTAAGCGAACACACCGTTCGCCACGCCGCTCGAGATCGTATCCTTTAAGACATCCGGGCTCGTGATCCGGGGAAACTGCGGTGATGCATAGAAAGCGTCGCGAACAGACTTGGTAGACCATTCGGTGAATGCGGGTGGCCAATTCCTAGCGAGAAAATGCGCACTGATTCCCGTCTCCAAATCTCCTTCCTGCCTTAGACGATTTGTGATGAGGCCCACGATGTCGGTCGCGGCACTCGATGTGATCAGCCCAAGGTCCACGCGACGAATCGCATTGTCTTTCCCCAGCAGCGCGAGGTTTTTGTAAGTTCTCCAGGCGGCTTCGCGAAGATCGCGGCGCGCCCGCTTGATGTTCTCCTGCAATTGCTGTCGCTGTGAATCATCGAGATTCAGCCGTTCGTCATCGATCGCTTCCCACGCGAGCAGCCTTCGTGAATCTTCCTGCAAGCTGTCGGGCGATTCAGGGACGCAGAAAATCAGCGCGCTCTTAAAAGTTCTCGCTGACGAACCGTATTCGCGGACCATCCGCGCCACGAATTGCATTGTTGCAGCTTCGTCCTTCAGCGAATGCTCATGCGACAGCACCACCAAAGTCACGACCGGGCGATCAGGCACCTCGCTCGTCTTCTCTGGAAAAAGGGCGCGCTCGATACCAGCAGCACTGGCGAATTCCTTCTGAATCACAGTGCGAATTTGCTCTTGCAAATCGGCCGGCTGGATCGTCGCTCGCCGGTCCGCGAAGCGCTTGTTCAGGTTCTCGCGAATCCCAAACCTGTAACGGTTGCCTTCAATGTTCAGGTAATAGCAGCCCTCCGCCAGCGCTTCGATAACGGTCTCGACATTGCCGATGTCGAGGCCCGGTTGGCCGACCGCTAGGCGCACCTCCGGTAAGGTCGCTTCGCCCTTGGCTTGGCCACCGTTCGATTCGAAGAAAATCGACGTTGCGACCTGCCGGTGCAGACGTGCGTTTTTGATTGTGTCCGTCGCCTCCGCATCCATGCGAACCGCGTGGGAATCTTTCTTGCCGCAGATGTCGGTCGTGACGGCGCCCTCCAGTTTCGATTCGCCGAGTTGTTCAAAGACTGCCGCGCGAAACAGATCGTCCTCCAGCGGGGCCGTGCCGAGTCCGATGAGTGAATCCTTGTGCGCTCCCTTAAAACCTTGCTGATACGCTCGCGAAACCCAGAGCGCGAGCAGCCGCAGCACACCACGGGTTTGCTGAAAACGCGGCAACTGCTGCCACTTCCTCTCAAAGACCGAAACGACAGTGGGATGAAATGGATACGTGTCCGCGAACTGCTCCCGCGCCCCGTCGATGTTGAACCAGTTGGGCAACAACTGGCGGTTGTCGATCACCCAATCCGCATGAGCCTTGCAGGCCTCCTGCGCATCCTTATTCAGAATGACTTTGCCCTCGGCGGTGACTGCGCGCTCGTCCCATTCGAAGAGCCGCCTGCGAATGATCTCCGAGGTTTCCGATTCGGCTGACATCACCATGGCCTTGCCAAGCCGGTCGAGCATCTTTTTAAAGCGCTCGTAGTCGGACTGGTCCTCCACCGTCATCTCCAGCTCTGAGGCTGGAATCGAAACCGCGAGCACGACCTTCTGCGTGCTGCGCGCGACTTCGGAAAGGTTCTGGAGAAAATTATAAAACTGAGCGCCCAATCCGCTCTTTCGTGAACGGCTGACGAGGTTCATCACCTCGTCGAGCAGGATCAAACTCGGATAGTCATTGGGCAGTATTTTCCGGATGACTTCTCCACCCGGCGCCTGGCCTTTCGCATCGTGTTCGGCAACCAACTCAAAGTTGGCTTTGCCTCGCGCCAGGGAGATCCCAGCCCCGAGCTGCCACGCTATCTCTCCCCAAGGCGTCTTCCGAAGCGGCGTTCCATCGTTTCCACCTCGACCGGTGATGCTGTCGAACTCAGTCCCAACCAGCACGGCGCAGAGCGACTTCGGCACGGTGCTGACGCTCGCTTTATCGAGAAGCTGTGGAACGCCAGTCCACCGATCGGCCTTCGGGCCATTTGTGACGAGATGATACAGCAGCGTTAAGGCATGGGTTTTCCCGCCTCCGAATTGCGTCGCGAGATTAAAAACGGCTGATGTCTCGGTGGCTTCACCAGAGAGCCGCCGCATTACCTCGGCAGCGAGGGCGCCGAGATTGCGCGTCATGTAGGTCCGATCGAGGAACCGCTTCGGATCAACGTAATCCTGGGCCCCTTCGCCTATCCGAATCTGATCCAAATGGACCGCGAACTCGGATGCATCGAGTGGTTTGCCGTCGCGCAAATCCTCACGCGGAGTGACGACTTTATACCAAGGTTTTAGGCTCATGCTGTCTACTCCTTAAAATACTCGTGGAGCCTTCCGATGCGCCATTTTCTTAACAGGATTTTGATTAGCGGAGCGATGGCTGCCATGAACTTCGCGTCGATATCAGTTGGGAACTGGCCATTCATCAAGACACGAACCAACATCTGGAGGTCATCACAATACTGCTGCCCCTTGCTGCCTTTTCTAAAGTCCAACTGCTTCGTTTGCTCTCGATGATTATGTCGGCAATAGGCGATTTCTGCTGATGCAGCTTCCAAGATAGCCACTGGATCTCGGTCAATCATACGGTAACAAAAGAGCTGAAGGTCGTGTTCAGGTGCGATTACCGGACGCATCTCCATTATAAGCCAAGCCCTTTCTTTCTTGCGAGAATGCCATCGACCCAGCGTTTCTCGTCCGTGCTTGTGGGATAAAGAGCGGATAGCGCTTGGGCCAGGCGCCAGAAGCGCTGGTCGCGGCCAACGCCATCTTCGACCAGGAAACGTTTCACCGCTTCGGCGCGACCGGCAGCGAAAAGGATCATCGCTTGGTGAATGCGGTCCAGCACCGTCTCGCCGGGACGCGAGATACTGGTGTCGCCAAATGTGCCATCGCTTGCTGCGTCTTCCAGGACTTTGAAGAGATCGAGTTGCGGTTCCTTGCTTTTCCGCTTCGATGAAATCTTCCCTTCACTCTTTCCAAAAAGTGATCGCGCCCGTTCGGCAACCGGCAACAGGCGAGCCGTATCGCCTTTGATTTCCACGAGCGAGTCCAGTTGCTCCAAATTTGCGCCGAGACCCTGAGCGATCTTCCGCGCGGCGTCGTATTCAAGAATGAATCCGGTGACTTTTGGCTTCTTCACGCTGCCTTCAGATTCTTCTTCGCTTTCTTCGTCAGCGGACTTCTCATTTCCATCCGCGCCATTGGCTGCATTTAAAGTCCAGAGCCACATTGCAGTGAGGCGGGCGTCAGCTTCGAAGCTCGCAGTATCGGCGTCCTTGAAAACCAGCACAAGGGCTTCCTTAGCGACGGCGGCCCAGACTTGCTCCAGATATTCCTTGAGTGAAACGGTTTCTCCGCTGGCTTTCTCCACCCGCGAATAGCGCGAAAAAATCTCAAGAGCGGGACCGAGGCAGGCGAAGATGGCGTCCGCACCGACGACGCCTTCCTCGGCCAGGCGCGGCATCCATTCGTGGATGCGACGGGGCAATTCACTCAACACATCGCGCCAATCGCCGATTTCGTCCACGCGAACCGAACCGTCGGGGTTTTCGCGCGGCCGACAGACGAGATGAATGGATGACGCCAAGGCGGCTGAAGCTTTCGCACGAAGCCTATTCCCGCTTTCCGTATCAATGGGCCATGACGCGGTCACAACCCATCCGGCGTTAATCAACCCCGCGAGCATTGCTTCCCATGCCTGCGTCTCCTTATTGGCAAACACGAAAACACCAAGCCCATTTGGCACGCAGACGCGTCGTGCCTCGGCGCAAGCTAAGCCCATTTGTTGCTCAAACCATTGGTTATCCTTTTCCCGATACATAGCTGCTCGATGGGCGAGCGAAACCAGCTCCCGCTTCTTCTCAGTAAGGTCGGACTTCAACAGATCTTCATGAAGTCCCGTCAAGCTGCGTTTCAGCCATGAGAAGAAAAAGTCCGAAAGATCTGCGTACGGAATTGCAGCATAATATGGCGGGTCGGTGATGATCGCTTGCGCAGCATCGTTCGGTAGCGGGTGCGCTGTAGCGGATGCTCTTTCCGCATGCCCCTGGTGCGAAATACTCCCGACATGGTCCATCACCTTGATGGTGTAATCAACGCATGTCGCCCAACCGCTGCCAGCGTCAATGCAGGGACTCATCTCAGCGAACTCCCACCGCGCCGGAAGCGATTGGCCCTGATTAAAAACCTGCATAATACAACCGGTGGTTGCGTCCCAAATACAGTTGGCGGTGCAGCGAACGGCGACCCGATCAACAATCAAAGCGAGACCAGTCTTTACAGCTTCGATGAACCCTGCATCTACATCGACTGTCTGCGCCAGCGGAAGATCACGCACAAGACGGGCGAGCGTTGAAAGGGTGAGCGCCTGTCTTGGAGTAAAGATGTGCCCCCACTCAGTGATGCCATACAGAACTACATTAAAGAAACCGCGAAGATGATTGATGTGGCCATCCGGGATAAGCGGAAGGGTTTGGCTGTTGGTATCGATACGGCGCTTCAACTCGACGAGCGCAGCTTCGACTGCATCTTTGTCTTCTGCGGTTGGGCTGCGAAAGAACTGGCCAATTTTGTCCGGACGATTTGTGACTACCGAGATCAGTCGTGCGTCCTGTGCCCCGCCTTTGCGAGTGACCATTTGAGATCGCACCGATTCAACGGGCGTCGTGAATCCACAAAGTGGACAAGTCGCTGTTCCCCCTGCACATGTACCGCGTCCAACGTTTGCTGCCTTAGCGTTTTCAATGATTTGAAAATCGAGGCGACGCTGGCGGCGGTTAAGCACTATCTCCAAAGCGACGGAGTGCCTACTTCTCTTTGCAAGCCAAAGTGAGCGAAGTAACGGCACTTCTGCACCACAACTCGGGCCTTCGCATTGAATCGTCCGCGCCCAAAGATAGGCGATGGGTGTCGCGCCGTCCGCGTCCTTGGGATAGAACTCTGTTAGTTCCCTTTCAACTGCGCGCTTGATCCAGTCGCCCCACTTGCGCACTTCATCGGCTAGACGCTGACCATACTTTGGAATGTATTCGAGGACGACCTTGTTGAGCAGCACGGGAATGGGATTCAGGTCGCTGGCAAAGGCGTCCGCCCCGACTCGCAAGGCTTCGAGCGGGATCGAGCCGCCGCCACAAAACGGGTCCACGACGAGGGGCCGAGTACCGGGAGGGCCGCCCAGAGCCTCGTGCGCGGCCTGCGTGAGCGCGCGGCTGGTTTCCAGGTATTCGGGGACAGTGGAGTTATCCCAATTCGCGAAGTCGGCAATGAAGTCCAGAAGCGCGCTACGGAGCTGAACTGGATCGTCGAACAACTTCCGGTTTCGACGCGCCTTCTCGAAACGGGCACAGCTTTCAGCGCCCAGCAGATTCTGGCGTTCGTGCGAGGTCCAGGAAAGCATCTCCTCTCGCGCCTTCTCGATGAAGCCTGCCGGGCAAAGCGGATCAGCCGGGTCGGGCCAGAGCGCCCCGCAAATCACCGCGCGGCAAGCCGCCAGCGGCCGGCGCGCCCACCAAATGTGAAGCGTCGAAATATGCCCATGTCGAATCGACTTCTCCCGCCGTGCATGCGCTGAGATGCGCTTGATCGGCAGATCAACTTCGATCAAGCGTTTCGGATATTGAAGAATCACAATGCGTGCTGAAGTTCTTTAGCGAGCCAACCTATGAACATGTTGACATTGCCCGGTCCGGTTGGAACCAATCGAAAGTTCGTTGTACCACCATGGCGACGAATCAGCGTATGGATTTCAGCGCTCTCTACATTAGAGACGATCGTCTTTACGCGAAGAGAAAACTCGGATCCCAAGCCAAGATATTCACGTCCTAGATGCAACGGTAGCGTGTCGCCGTAGCACTTACACTCGGCAAGAAACCTGACCGCGGAGTAGTCGATATCGACCTGGCGCTGGCGACACGACCTTGCGCGTGGGCCGTCTATGATACATACGTCTAGCTCATGTAGAACGCGTGAGCTGCCTTTTACACGTAAGCCGTTCTGTAGTTCGTATTCTTTGTTCTCGTACCACACGCGGACAAAGCCCGGTGCAGACGCGGGGTTATAAATCAGCCCCGGGGCAAGCCTAAATACGAGATTCGCCGTTAGACGATCATCACTATCGCGAGCCTGCATTGTTGCACCGATTGAACGGAGAGCCCGGAGCACGCAGCTCATCGTGAATATTTCGTAAAGCTTCTCGACGCGCGCTTGTGAAAGTAGCACAGGTGCGGCGGCACCAATCGCACCGAGTTCGTTCTGGATTTCATTACGCAGGGCGGCGTCCATCAATCCCGTCTCTGCTCTATAACCCGCCGCGGGTAGTCTTCAGGGCCGCCGGGCCATGCCTGCCGCAAAAGCTCATCGAGTTTCCGTCGAGGCATCTCGGTTTCAACGTCGAATAACGGTACCGATCGATCACTTGCCGCTTCTGTGATCGAAAGCGCGATCGGCGCATTTCCGTGTTCGCTTACCTCTTCGGCAAAGGTTGCTTCTGCGGAACGCCAGATGTCTTCAACTTCGACAAGATAATTGCGTAATACACGAATCAGCACTTCTTCCTCTTCCTCTGGCGAAAGAGGCACGACCATCGTCTCCTTTGGCTTTCCTCGAGGTGAGTCCTTTGTGATCGGCTTACCCCGCGCGATCGTCATCTCAATTTCGTCAGCAATCCACCCGAGTCGCTGCTCACGAAGAGTTGCGTTGATCCGCTCGACGTCGTTGTTCATGCCTCCGACGTTTGCGCGACTTCTGCGGAGGCTTCTTCTTTTGGCAGGGGGAAGAAGGAGAGTGTCGGAAGCAGTAGAGGCGGATATGGGCCTTTTGAGGTCATGTCGCGGAGAATTTCGCGCGCCGCGGCGAAGAGAATGCTGGAGCCATTGGTCAACAGAAGTCTTTCGATCCTTTCCTTCGGCACTCCTTCCACGATCGTGAAAAACCCAACCAAGCGAACGACGAAATTGTAGGGAGCGTTCTTTTCTGCGGTCACATTTTGATCGACCGACATGACGACCGCCCACAGCGGTTCGTCCGGTTTCACGAGCGAGATCTCGCTTTCGACATGTAAATCAGCCAACTCCAGATTCGAGTCCTTCTCCGGATCGTAGGTCGAACTCGCGGAGAGATTCATCTCCGAGACGAAGTAGTTGGTGCAGTCAATCAGAGAGGCGGTCGGCTTCATGACCCGGCCGGCTCCGATGGGGTCCGCTCGCCGAACGCCTTGAGCAGGCTGACCGCCCTCCGTAATTTCTCTTTGGAAGCCCATGGGCTTTCCTGCGGCGCCTGACTTTCGGCGGCTGTCGCATAATGAAGGACGACTGAACTGTCCAGGGCAACTGTCACGCCTTTCGGACGTACTGTCGGTGACGGTCGTTGCGAAGCGAATTTTTGCCGGTGCGTGTCGTATTGAATAACTCGGCTAATACTGGAGAGATGGTCCGCCTCGATCAGGCGGTCGAGCTTACGACCAAAGCGAAGGCCTTCGAGATAACTCGCGTCGATCTTCCGATCGCGGACCGCACAGAGCAGGACATTCATCGACCGGCTGGGCCGTTCGCGTCCCGACTCCCACCGAGTCCAGGTTTTCTCACCGATCTGGAGCCAGGTGGAAATCTCTTTCTGGGTTGCGTCCAGCTTCGAGACCCGGATTTCCTTTATCTCCGCCGACGTGAGCAGTCCCATGTGGCGCCTTTTGACCGTCTCGATTATTTCCTCGGCGTCGCCATCGAGGAAAGTCTCGCCATCGGCATCGCGCCAGGCGTCGATCTCTATTTCAACAGTCCGATCGACCGATTTGCCGTCGAGCGTGGGGATCGCGACCGGATACTTGATTTTAGTTGGTTCCCAGCCTTCAACTGGTGGTGTTTTCATAAGATGTCTCCCTTACGGGGAATGTGAGCCGAATAAATCAGGATACGGTCACCTGACGGGCGCAGGTTGATTTTGCCGAACAGCCGGCAACGATCGAAATAAAACCAAAATTTATACACATCGCCTTTTTCGCGCATTCCGTAGACGGGTTTGCCGGTGCCGTCCTTCTCAAGCGCATCCGCCATTGCCTCATAGAGATCATACCCTGTGGCGGCTGGAAAAGTGTTCTCCCAGTCGATCCGAGCTTGGGTGGTGTAGTGAATCCTGTAGGCGGGTCCTTCGCGAAGGAGGCGGACGACAATTTGTATCCATTCATTGGGTATCTGAGCAGGAGGAATGCCTTCGGGGGTCATAAAGTATCAATTGATACCAAACGGTCAAGCAGTTATTTTCACGGCTCGCCGTAGGGCTTTTTGGGTTCTTCCTGAAGGGTGACCGGATGCCGAATTGAGTCGGTGTTCAGGAGGTAATGCTCGACTTTGACGATCGGCTTCCACTCAAGCTGCGCAGGATCCCGAAATATGTTCAGCGTCGGGTTCGTCCCGCAGTGCGTGACCACGTAGAGCCAGAAATCCTGCTTCATTCGCTGGGCGGTCTTGTATTCATTCGAGGTCAACGCGATGTCGCCGATGCCGGAACGCCCTTTGACTTCAATGAAGCGGACGTCGAGCGCGGTTTTCGGGTCTTCGGGATGAGGTTTGCGGGAGATCAGATCGAATCCGCGGTTGTCGGCTTCCACACTCTCGACGACTCGGCCCTCGGATTCTTCATGCTTGATAACGAAGTCGACGGCGATCCGCTCGATTTCCGGATCGCTCACCATTGCCGCAATCTTCGGCGAGTGCCGATCGGGGTGAAGAAGAACGGCGACGCTGCCGATATGTTGAATGTCGCCGATCATGCATTCGCGTTCGCGTTGCAGCTCGGCGCGGCGGCGTTCCAATCTTTCATTCAGCTCGTCGAGCCGATCCTCAACCTGTTTCATGTTGGCCGCGACGAGTGGCGCGTTCTCGTCGTTGCTCTGCTGCTCGTGCAGCTCGGCCAGACGCAGGTTCTGACGGCGAATCAATTCATCGAGACTGATTTCAAGATGCTTCGAGATGACTTCGACTTCGCGGATCCGCTCGCCGCGCACCTCTTCCAGAAAGGGCGTCATTGCTTCGGCCACCAGGAACTGCTCCGTGGACGGCAGATCGATGTCTTGCACCGGCGGCTTTGTGCCGGCAGGTGCGACCGAAAGCTCGTGCAGGATAGTCGGCTGTTTCACGAGTCGAGTGCCGCTTGCGAACGTTTGCACGGCGAAGAGCCGACGGTGCAGTTGGCGGTTACTCCCGTCCCGAATCGACGCTGCGAAGAAATCGAGCCGATAAGGCGCCTGGGTGTGCAAATCGTAGAAGACAGAGCCGCGCTCCAAATCGCGCCGCACCTGCTCAGTCACGTCTTCTCGCACCGCTTCGAAAAGGGAATGACCTGGCGTGATCCATTCGATGGTCGGGTCTTTCACCAGCAACGATTTATCGAAGGCGATCGTCTTATACTCTCGTCCCAGCTTGCCGAATCTCGGCTCAAGGCGTTCGCCGATTTCCCAAAGTCCTTTGGGCACCTTGCCAAGGCGGTAGGTGTGCGAATCAGTCGTCGTCTCGATGGGATTTAGATCAACAAGGGACGCAGAATCGATGAAGAAATCTTCGATGACTTCCGGAACCAGCCGGCGTTCCTTCGCTTCGATGGACTTACCAATGATCGCGGACAGGTTGAGGTCCTTCTTTGCCAAACCTTCGAGCGTGGAGTTTGTGATTCTGCGGAAGTGTTCTGTATCGACCTGCGTAACGATGCGTTCCTTGATCAACTGCTCGGTCATCTGATTGCCCGCATACATATCGCGAATCATTCGCTCTAGCAGATTGGAAGGAAACACCTCGCCAAGGACGTTGAACACCTTGCCCGTCCTCTCAGGATCCAAATCGTCTTCGATTGCGCGAACACGCTCGAACAACTTGTGGAGAACTCGTCCTTCGCGGGTGTTGATCGAGACGAAATTGAAGATGAGGCAGTTTTTCTCCTGCCCGTAGCGGTGGATTCGTCCCATTCGTTGCTCGAGTCGCACCGGGTTCCAAGGAATGTCGTAATTGATCATGAACCAGCAGAACTGAAGATTGATACCCTCTCCGGCCGCTTCGGTGGCAACCATCACCTGACATGCTTCGCGGAATTCGCGTTCAGCGAAGATTCTTGTGCCGGGCGTGTCGCGATCGCCCACCTTCATGCTGCCGTGAATCTGAGTAACCGATAGCCCCCACTGGATCAGCTTGCCCAAGGGCCGGCCTTCCTTTCCATTACCGGCCAGATAATCGAGCGTATCTTTGTGCTCGGTGAAGATCAGAAGCTTCATCTTCGGATCGGTAAACGTTCCCTGCTTCGTCAGCAGATCCTTTAGCGCGACGAGTTTCGTCTCAATCTCGAGACGCTCCAGTTCGCACGCCTGTCCGATCAGTTTCCCCAGATCAATAATCTCCGATTTCAACGACGCGGGGTCATAAGAAGCGACGAGACCTTCGAGTTGGTTAACAATCCCTTGCTGCTCGTCCTCCGGTAAGTCGTCGTAATCATCGGGCAAACGGTTGTTAATCTGTTGCTGCCGGTATCCTTCCGGGTCCGCGAGAATTTTCTCCCGCTTCTCTTTCATCCGCTCGAGACTCCGCCGAACGGCGTACATGCTAGAAGCAAATCGCCGCTGGAGCATGGCCATGGTGAACGCCAGTGCTCTTCCTCGTGACGAACCCTCGGCCGCGGCTTTGATGGATTGATCGTCAACAAAACGTGTCAACGCGTCATAGAACTCAAGCTCCGGCGCCGTGATTTCAAAATCGCTTGTTTGGACGATGCGCTTTGTGAAGAGCGCCTTCACCGCTCCTGTGTCTGGGTCGGGGAAGGAGACAAGAGCTTCTTTCACTCGGCGGAGGTAGAAGGGCGCATCCTTCCGTTTCATCGCCTCTTCCAGACTCTTGACGTCGCCGTACACGTCGCGATCGAGCAATTCGAGGAAGAGGCAGAAGTGGTCGGGGTCTCCTTTGTGCGGCGTCGCTGTCATGAGCAGATAGTGATCGGTCATGTCCGACAACTTCTCGCCGAGCTCATATGCGAGCGTCTTCTTATCGCGGGTCGCGGCGCTCATCTTGTGCGCCTCATCCACGATGATCAGGTCCCAGCGACTTCGAAGGAGGCTTTCCCTGGCGTCGTCAACTCGCGACACCCACGAAACAGATGTGATCAGCTGGTTCTTATCCTGCCAGGGGTTTGATCCATAGTTCGCTCTGAGAACGTCGCCGCGAACGACTTCGAAGTTTTCGCGAAACTTATCTTTCAGCTCGCGCTGCCACTGAAAGGAGAGGCTCGCTGGCGTGACGATGAGCGTCCGCTTGACCAAACCGCGAATCTTCAACTCCTTCAGCAGCAGACCGGCCATAATCGTCTTGCCGGCGCCAGGGTCATCGGCGAGCAGAAAGCGAATGCGGGGGAGCTTCAGGAAGTAGTCATAGACCGCTTCGAGTTGATGCGGCAGCGGATCGACGCGCGCGATCGACAATGCGAAGTAGGGGTCATACTCGAACGCCAATCCTAGTCGCATTGCCTCGATGCCCAAGCGGAACCGCTGTGGATCGCCGTCAAATGCGCAGGCGTCAGGGCTGGATTCAAGAGAGGCGATCTGCTGGGGATTGAGGATCGGCTCGTAGACCTTTCCGGTGTTCAGGCCTTTTCCGATTAGCTTCAACGCTCCCCCAACAGGCACCACGACGAGAACCTGAACGGGTTCGGGGAAAATTGCGCCGCGCACGATGCGGTTGGGCAAAAGTTCCGCAGGGGTCATCAAGTCACATTGCACCGAAACTCTACCTCTTGTAAACCACCTGTTCGCGGCGGAAGAGAAAAAGAGTCAATCCCCATCCTAAAAGCATTCGCGATCAAAGTGCTTTGGCACGGGCCTTAACTTGCCGTCATACAAGTCAGCCAGCGGCTGCGACACTTCCCCTTTCGCGATCGCTGGGACCTGGTCGAGCGTGCGCTATGCGGCAACGAGAGCAACGCGAAGCGAATGTAGCTATGAGATCATTCCTTAGCTATCCGAGCGCGGCGCTTGCCGTCACGGGCGTCTAGAACTGCGGGACTGACACGCGGGCTTTCTGCTCTTTCGCGATCTTAAGCTGCTCTTCGTGCTGCCGGGCCGCGGGAAGCTCGAGTCGAACAATCAAATTGCTCCGGAGCGAGAGAATCGCACCGTCGCTTCGCTGCCACATCTTCTGGCCGGCGGCTCCCATGATGAATCCTTCGAACACCTTACTAATCCCTTTGTTCGGGGAGTCCGGATTATCATACATGATTGATTTCCAATTCATCCCTGCGGGCGTATTCGCGCTCGCGATCGCGTTCAGCTCGTCCTCGCGGATCACGAGTCCGGCGGGGACCGCGCTGGTTTTCTGGAAATCCATTCGAACTGCGGGACCATCGAGCTGCAGGAACGCGGCACGGATTTTCCATCCCTGATATTCGTAGGTGTGGTGAACGGCTCCTTCCATAAGGGGAGAGTTCTTATCCATGATTGCCGTCAGGTTCGTGTCTTTCGGCCGCCCATAACGGTTCCGCGAACTGAATTGGACTTTCGCCAATTCGTGCATCCGCGGATGTGATTGTAGCCAGGAAAAGGAGAAGGAAGGGAACGCGCATGGAAGCAGACAAAGCAGACCGCGTTCCCCTCCGCGGTGCTTACAATGCGGCGGAGAGAGCGCAGCAGCTTCTGGCAAAGCTTGGCCGACCAGCCTAGACCCCGGCCGCTACTCGCTAAAACGCTCGGTCTCGGGGTAAATTCGGACTTTTCCGGCGGAGCAATCCCGCGCCAGCCGGCGCACCGTCTTCAAGCAATTCTGATTTGCTGCAACACCTGCGGGGCGTAAGATTCTCCCTCTCATGAAACAAAATCCAACACTTCTTCTTACCCTCGCTTCGCGCGCCTTAATGATCCTGTTTGTCCTTTTGCCGGTAATTTCGTCCGCGAAGGAACCGGCTCCGTCTTTAATCGGCGAATGGAAAGGTAAAGATACCACAGGAGCCGCCGCCACCATGATTTTCCGGGAGGACGGAGCCTATCAAATGCTTCAAGGGGGAGTGGCCGTAATCGGATCAAGCGAAGGTGTCAAAGTTACCTGGCGTCTCGACGCCACTAAGAATCCGATGCAACTCGACATCCATGTTAAGGGCGATAAAGGAGAGGTGGTCATGCCCATGATCGTTCGCTTTGTGAGCGACAAAAAAATCCAAGTCGGGATGGCTCCCGATATGGCGACGAGACCCAGCGCATTTTCTCCCGAGGATTCCCAGAATCAGGTAACTCTGGCGAAAGACTAAGGTTCCGAAATACCAAGTCACGGCTCCTGGCGCCATGGGAGACACCTTGGTGGATTCAGCGTCCGGTAGCCGGCAAGCTTTTGCTCGGCGGCTCGCCCTATTGACTATCGCCCAATGCCGGCAGCATACTTCCCTCATCGCGCGGAGGATTCTTACACCATGAAAATGATCCGAATGTTTTTCACTTTGCCTGTCCTGCTCTTCCTGGAAGCATCGCCGTCATCCGCCCAGATCCCGGCGAGCGAGCTGCCTCCTCCGGGGACTGATACCGGTCTCGATGGCAAGTACAATCCAGAGAATGGCATCGCGCAACTGATCCGCGACAAGAGTGCTGAATCGGGTGCGTCGAAGATATTCGAGGATGAACATGTGCTCGTCTTCATGCCGCTGCCGGAGGAAGAGGTGGTCGCGCCGGGCCACGTGTTGGTCGTCCCGAAACGCCTGGGCGCGCGGAATATATTGGATCTGAAGCCTGACGAGCTGCGCGACCTGATGGTGGCTGTGCAAAAGGCTGGCATGGCGCAACGCAAGGGACTCGGGGCAACCGGTTTCAGGGTCAGCCAGAACAATGGGCTCAGCGCCAATCAAACCGTTTACCACGCGCATTTTCATGTCGTTCCCTATTTCGGTGATGGACCGCCTGGCACGCCCGCACCGAGAAGAAAACTGCCGCCGGAGGAATATGCCTCGATCGCCGCGAAGCTGAAGGCAGCCTGGCCGAAGTAGCGGCGCGTCTCCGCGCGAAAAGCCTGCGGAGGATCAGCACACGGCGACATAGCGCTACGAACTCCCAGCCCTGATTCGCAGGTCATCCGCGTTCTATGCCGTGACGACAGGCATTCCAGCTGGCACGAGAACTTGACCGCTTTAAGCGGTCGTGTTTGGCCTAGCGCAGTTCGCAAAACAATCCGATGGGATCGGCAACAGAGCGTCGTGACTATAACCATCCTAGCCGGCTCTGAAACTTGACCGCTTTAAGCGGTCGTGTCTTGCGTACCGCAGTTCGCAAAACAATCCGGTCGGATCAAAATTGATTCCTTAAGATCGCAAAACGAACCCGGTCGATCAGAAGACGATCCGGGTAGCCCGTAACGCCGGGATGGTACTTGACCGCTGCGGTCGTGGTTGGACTAGCGCAGTTCGCAAAACAATCCGGTTGGATCAGGAAACGCGCTTTCGTGCGGCGAGGGCATGAGCAGCCAATCGCAAGATCCGAGGAGCCCGTAACGCTGGGATGGTACATGACCGCTTTAAGCGGTCGTGTTTGGCCTAGCGCGATTCGCAAAACAATCCGGTTGGATTAAGTATTGATCCATTAGCATCGCGAAAACGAACCGGCTGGATCAGAAAACGATCCGAGCAGTCCCCAACGCTGGGATGGTGCTTGACCGCTTTAAGCGGTCGTGTTTGGGCTAGCGCAGTTCGCAAAACAATCCGGTTGGATCAGGAAACGCGCTTTCGTGCGGCGAGGGCATGAGCAGCCAATCGCAAGATCCGAGAAGCCCGTAACGCTGGGATGGTATTTGACCGCTTTAAGCGGTCATGTTTTGGGCGTCGCAAACAGCCGCACGAGTGAGCAAGAAAGAGAGCGAGCAGGCCGCCGAGCAGAAGTGCGATGAGGATGTTCGCTCCGGCCCCTCTTTCATTGCCGAAGCGTTTCCGACTCGACCGCTTTAAGCGGTCGAGTTATACGGCGGTATGCCCAAGACACTCCTGCGCACGCTTTTCCCAATGGTCCGGGCTGAGGTTCTTCGGCTCTTGTTCACCAATCCAGGACAGGAGCTATACGTGCGGGAGCTGGCTCGTCTGAGCTTTCTCACTCTGCAAACGGCGCAGGATGAACTGGCCAAGCTTGAAACCGGCGGCCTTGTCTCGAGCCGCACCAATGGTTATCACCGGTTCTACCGGGCTAATCCGAAACATCCTCTTTATGCAACGTTGCGGAGAATGGTGATCCGGGGCGCCTCGCACGCGATGCCCGCAATTCCGGCCAGAGGCGCGAGAGGCAGGAGACGTCGCCCCAAGCGACACGCCGGGAAATAGACCCACCTTCGTGTCTTGTTATGAAAGACGCCGCGGTCGTCGAAGCAATTCGAAACTCGACCGCTTTAAGCGGTCGAGTCCTACGGCGGTTGATTGTTAGAAGACGAACGGCGGAGAAGCGCGACCGGTCTCTTTGAAAATTTACGGCTTTTTTGGCTGTTCCACCTTCGTGCCTTGGGAAACGATGAACTGCCAGGTGCCGCCGCGTTTCGCAAACACATCGAGCCAGCGATACTGGCCGCTCAGATCATGTCCATCGTAGCTGCCTTTGTCGGTGCTGCGATAGGTCACGATCGCCATGTCGGCATCGGCGGCGTGGACCTTCATGTCGTCGAGCTTATTTGATTCGAGCTTGAACTTGCCTGACTTCAGGTCCGCGAGGAACTGGGCCTTGCCCCCGGTCGTGCCGTCGGGGTTAACGGCGTAAAAGGTGTCGGCGAGCATCTTTCCGGCGGCGTCGGCATCGGGCTTGGTGAGGGCAGCGCTCATGTCGTGCTCGATCTTTAGGATCGCTTTCTCGACGTCGGGATTCGGTTTCGCCGCGTCATTGCCCTGGGCCAGAACCGCCGCAGGCAACGCGAGAGCAAACAACAGCGCAATCAGTTTGTGGTAAGTCATCCGCGCAGGCTATCGGGCGGCCGCTGGCCTAACAAGTTTAAAAGACGTACATGACCGTCGATCTTTGTCTCTCGATTGTCCGATGCCTTCGGCGGTCATAGACCGCCGCTACAGAAGAAGACTGCTGCGCCCTCCTGTAGCAGCGTCCCTGTGGGACGCTCGATTTTGGCATCGCGTTTCCGGATGCGACGGTCGTTCTCGCGTCGCCTGCCCACCTCGCGCTTACTTCGGCGCGTCCCATAGGGACGCGGCTACAGAAGAAGCGTTCTGGAGCCGGCCTGTCCACAGGCCGGATGATTCGGATATCGAACGGCCCGAGGGCGGGCCGTCTCCAGGGAAATCCCGCAGACGCGAGACCGGCCAGGGGTCAAGGGGTTGGAGGGGGCGAGGAGCCGGGGCCGGGTTCTCCTAACGTCATGAAAGCGCCGAAGGTTGCGTTGGTGCGGTCTTTGTTCGCGGCAAGGAAAGCGGCATTGGCTGCAACCGTCTTGTCCGTCGACTTGGCCATGTCTTCGCCCATCCCCACGGCCATGATCGCGAAGATACCTTTCGAGAATTCATCCGGCGTCAGGCCGGCGGTCTTGAAGATTTCAACGGCCTTGGGGCATTTCGCGGAGATGATGCTCCCCCAGGTCTCAGGCGTAATCGATGGATCCTTGTTTACCGCGACGAGCTCGGCTTTCGCCGCATCGTCGGTGCTCACGCTCTTGATGAACTTGTCCATCCTATCGAGGAGATCGGTGGTGAGCGGAATGGCGCCGGCGGCTTTGATCTGGTCGGGCGGAATTTCGGCGCGAAGATCCGGCGCGCCTGCGAAGCCGAGCCCAATCAGGGTGAGTGCGCCGGCAATCGAGGCGATCGCCGGGCGAGAGATGAAGGGAATGGTGTTATTACGTGACGACGCTGCTTTCATTCCTCGACGGTAGAATGACGGAATGATCGGTCAAATATAAATTCCCGGCGGGAGGCGCGGGCGACAATCGCCCGATTCTGTAGCAGCGTCCCTGTGGGACGCTCGGGGTTTTGCATTGCGCATGGGCTACGACCTCGCCCTCGCGTCGCCCACAGGGCGACGGCTACAGAAGAGCTCTCGCTATGACGGCAGACCGTTGCGCGCGATCAGCTCCATCTGCTCGCAAAAACGATCCAGCTCGCTGAGCGTGGTGTAAACGTTGGGCGTGATCCGAAGGCCCTGGAATTCTTCGTGGACGATGGGCGTCGTGAAGATGTGATGTTTGTCGAACAGATACTTACCGACGGCTTCAGGGCTAGTGCCTTCAATGTTAACGTTCGCGATGGCGCACGATTGGTTCGGATCGAACGAGGTGTTGAAGCGAATCTTCGGCACTTCCTTAAGCTTGTTCATCCAGTAGCGTGACAGGTAGCGCAACCGCGCTTCCTTGCGTTTGCCGCCGATGCCGTTGTGAAAGAGGAGTGCCTCACCGATGGCGAGTCTTATCGCGGCTGAGTGAGTGCCGATCTCTTCGAACTTGCGGATGTCGGTTGCCTGTTTGGATTCCGCGGCCATCAGCGGCCAGATTTTTTCGATCTTATCGCGCTTCACGTAAAGCAGGCCGGTGCCTTTGGGCGCGTACAACCACTTATGGAGACTGGTGCCGAAGTAATCGCAACCCAGGTCCTTCTGTTTGAAATCGAATTGCGCGAAGGAATGAGCGCCGTCCACAATGGTCTCGATGCCTTTGGCGCGCGCCATGTCGCAGACGGCCTTCACGGGGGTGATCTGGCCGGTGATGTTGACCTGATGCGCCATGAGAATGAGGCGCGTCTTATCGGTGAGTCCTTTTTCGAACGCGGCCGTGATCTCGTTGAGGTTCTTGGGCGGAATGGGAATCTGAATCAGCTTGAGCTTCAGACCTTCCCGCTTCTCCCGCTGACGCAGCGTGGTCAGCATCCGTGGATAATCCTGGGTGGTGGTGAGAATTTCGTCGCCGGACTTGAAGTCCATTCCCATCAATAGAATCTCGAGTGACTCGGAGGCGTTGCGGGTGATGGCGATCTCTTCGCGATCGCAGCCGAACAATTCCGCCAGGCCGGTGCGGATCGTTTCGGATTGCGGCTCGAGGATCTGCCACATGGTGTAGGCGGTGGCGTCTTCCTGTTGCCAGGTGTAACGCACGAGCGCTTCGGTCACGATCCGCGGGCTGGGCGAGACGCCGCCATTGTTTAGGTTGATGATACCGCGCGTGACGCTGAAAGAGTTTTGGATGACGGCCCAGTAGTCTTCATCCATCGCTGCCTGTTCCGGCGTCAACTTCGCCACGCTCTGGGTCGCGGCTTCGACATTCTTCAGCAACGACGCGACCGTGGCGGATGAGAGCGCGGCCAAGCCGAGGCCTTTGCCGGCGAGCGAAAGGAAGTCGCGGCGCGTGCGCACGTGCATCGACGCCAATCAAAGCGGTTCGAGAAGCGGCATGCAATCATTTGTCTTAGTGTTCTTCTGTAGCAGCGTCCCTGTGGGACGCTCGGGAGCTCGCGGGGAGGTAATGTTTTCTCTCGCGTCGCCCACGGGGCGACGGCTACAGAGCAGAGGAGACGAAGAGAGCGCCGAAGCGCGTCCATACCTCGCGGCAGTGGTTGACAGGGATTCGGCGAGCGGCGTCTTTTCTTGCCATGCAGAACAAGATTGATCGCCGAACATTTGTTAAGTTGAGTCTGGCTGGCGGCGTTGGATTATCTGTGACGGGAGCAATCCCGCTGTTTGGAGCCGAAACGAGTATGAGCAGCACATTCAAAATCGGCGGCGATCTTACGGTGAATCGGCTCGGGTTTGGCGCGATGCGGATCACGGGAGACGGGATCTGGGGTTGGCCGAAGGACCGGGACGAAGCGAAGAAGGTTCTGAAACGCGCGGTCGAGCTGGGCGTGAATCTGATCGACACCGCGGATGCTTACGGCCCGGAGACGAGCGAGATCTTGATTGGCGAAGCGCTCCACCCGTACCCGAAGGGAGTCGTCATCGCGACCAAGGGCGGACTGACGCGGCCCGGTCCCGGCCAATGGTCGCCAAACGGGCGGCCCGAGTACCTCAAGGAATGTGTCGATAAGAGCCTGAAGCGCCTGCAACTGGAGCGGATCGATCTTTACCAACTGCATCGCATCGATCCGAAGGTGCCGATGGAGGATTCGTTAGGCGCGATCAAGGAGATGCGCGATGCCGGCAAGATCCGCCACGTGGGGTTGTCGGAAGTGGGACCGGAGGAGATCGCGCGGGCGCGCAAGACCGTGCCGATCGCGACCGTGCAGAACCGTTACAACGTTGACGACAGGAAATGGGATAACACGCTGAAGTATTGCGAGAAGGAAGGGCTGGGGTTCATGCCGTGGGCGCCAGTCGGTGGCGGCAGGGTGAAGAGCGCGACGCTGGAAGCGGTCGCGAAGGAGCAGAATGCGACCGTGTATCAAGTGGCGATCGCGTGGTTGTTGCAGCGGTCGCCGGTGATGCTGCCAATTCCAGGAACGTCCTCGGTGAAGCATCTCGAGGAGAATGTCGCGGCAGGGAAGCTGCGGTTGACGGAAGCGCAGATGAAGGCGCTGGGCTGAAAGCAAAGCAGGAAGTAGAAAATGGAGGCTGGCGATGGAACCAGGTGAAGCGCTTTCGACGGCCGCCCAGATCGCGGTGGCATTGGCCGGATTTGCGGGGGTCGTAGTGGTATTTCGGAGCGGGTCGATTCACGAATGGTCGCCGCTGGATAGATTTCGTCTCTGGCTTTTGCTCGGCAACGCCATGATCGCACTCTTCGCCTGCTTATTCGGCATGCTCCTGTTCTCGATCACACCAACACCTCTCTCCGTCTGGCGGTGGTGCAGTGTGTTCTCGCTCCTTTTGGTTTTTCCTTTTGGTTTTATGACCCGGCAGCGCCAGTTAGAACTGGGGCGTTCAGTAGTGAAGGAGATGGGCGCTTTCCGCTATGTTTTCTATCTGTTTGGGGCCATAGGGGGTGCGGTCAGTCTTTTGCAGGTTTACAATGCTCTGAGCGCCGGAGTCTTCTGGCTCTTTTATGCTTCCATTGTCTTCCCGCTCGCCATCGGCACCCTGCAATTTGCTCGAATGATTCTTCTGCCGCCGCACTCGAGCAAGAGTTAGCCACCGATTGAGCACCTCAACGGAACAAACAGCCTTGGCGGCGAACCCGGCGACGGCGACTGATTCGGATCGGTTGTTTATTAACGGCGTCCGGCTGCGAATCTTTCTGGTTTCGTTCACGCTCCTCTTCTTCGAGCTGCTCTGCATTCGCTGGATTCCCGCTTACGTCAGGTATCTCAGCTACTTCACCAATTTCATCCTGCTTGCTTCGTTCCTCGGCATGGGGCTCGGGATTCTGGCCGCGCGCCGACCGACGTTCCGGTTTCCTCCATTCCCGCTCATGGTGTTGCTGCTCACCGCAGTCGTCGCGGTCAATCGTTTCGAGCTCAAGATCTCCTCGACCGATGTCCTCTACTTCGGTTCCGGAACGCACGGCGTGGCGCAGGCGGAGAGCTTTATTCTTCTGCCGCTGATCTTCATCTTCGTCGCGGCGGCGTTTGTTCCGCTCGCCCGGACGCTCGGTTCGCTCTTCACCAAAACGGCTCCGCTCACCGCCTACACCTTCGACATCCTGGGCAGCCTCGCGGGAACGGCGGCATTTTTCGTCATCGGCTATTTCGCGCTCCCGCCGATCTTCTGGTTTGCGGTGCTCGGCCTGCTGGTACTGCTCCTAAGCGCGAAGAAGGAGCTCGTCCGCTCTGCTCTGCTGATGATCGCCGCCGCCGGGATTGCCTTGTTCCTCCAACGCGGCAGCTACTGGTCGCCCTATTACAAGATCACGCTCACGCCCGCGACGCCGGCCGGCTATAACCTCGACGTCAACAGCATCGGCCACCAGAGCATGATCCCGTGGCGGAACAAGGAGCCGTTCTACCGCCGCGTTTACGAACTCTTTCCCGGCGCGTCCTTCGAACGGGCGCTCATTCTCGGCGCGGGCAGCGGCTCCGATGCGGCGACAGCCCTGGCGAATGGTGTGAAGTCGATCACGGCGGTCGAGATCGATCCGGTGATTATGAAACTTGGCGCCCAGTTCCACCCGGACCAGCCCTATTCCGATCCGCGTGTTCGCCTGGTGAATGCGGACGGGCGCGTCTTCCTGCGCAACACGAACGAGAAGTTCAATCTCATCATCTTTGCGCTGCCGGATTCGCTCACGCTGACTTCGAGCATCGCCAATCTGCGGCTGGAAAGTTTTCTCTTCACGCAAGACTCGCTCGCGGCCGCGCGTGACGCGCTCGCGCCCAACGGGGTGCTCGTGCTCTACAATTATTATCGCGAGCCGTGGCTGATCGAGAAGCTGGCCAGCATGGTCGGACGCACGTTTGGCCGCGACTCGTTTGTCTCCACTTACGGCGGCCAGGGACGCGGCGCGGTGATCATCAATGGGCCGAGATTGAGTGAGATTCCGGCGGGCGCATTCGGTCCTTACCGCGAAGAGACTTTCTCTCCCGACGAAAAGGAGCTGCGCGTGACCGGCGAAGGCTTCTTCACCGCGACCGACAAACCGCCGGCGACGGACGATTGGCCGTTCATCTATCTCCCGAAGAAATCATTCCCGGCCATTTATCTTCGCGGCCTCGCGGTGATCCTCGCCATTTCGCTGGCGGCGATTTTTCTGGTGGCGCCGCGCGGCACCCTTCAGCGGTTCGATTGGCACATGTTCTTTCTCGGGGTGGCGTTCGCCCTTTTGGAGGTAAAGGCGCTCACCACTTTTGCGCTCCTCTTCGGCAGCACTTGGAACGTCAACTCGCTCGTCTTTTTCGCCATCCTCACGAGCGTCTTGATCGCGGTCCTGGTCAACGCGCGGTTTACATTTCGCCGGATCTGGATCTTCTACCTGCTGCTTTTCGGCATGCTGGTGTTGAACCTGATGGTTCGACCGGAAACGCTGCTCTTTCAAAACGCGATCGCGCGCTACGTGATCGCAAGCTGCCTCATCTTCGCGCCCGTCTTTCTGGCGAACGTGATTTTCTCCAATTCATTTCGGGAGACAGAGCGAGCGGATGTCGCGTTCGCTTCGAATCTGCTTGGGATCATGGTGGGCGGCATGCTCGAATACTTCAGCATGCTTACCGGCTACCACCTGCTTCTGGTCGCCGTGATCGCGTTCTATTTCCTCGCGATGGTGGTGCGGGGGAGGACGAAGCCAGTGACGAGTGACATGTGACGAGTGACGAGTCGCAGAAAGTTACTTCGATCGCCGCCCGGCCAACTGGGTGCGGGCTTTGGCCATCTGCTTTTTCTCCTTAGCGCTCAGTTTCGGCGGGTGAAGGTGGAGCGAGCGGAGCTTGTCGCTGATGATGGATGAAACGGCCAGGTGGGTAAACCATTTGTGGTCGGCGGGGACGACGTGCCACGGAGCTTCGGCGGTCGATGTTTCGCGCACCATCTCCAGGAATGCGTCCATGTAACGGTCCCAAAGCTTTCGCTCGGCGAGATCGTTTATCTCGAACTTCCAGTTCTTCTCCTTGTCGTCGATCCGCTCCAGGATCCGGCGCCGTTGTTCTTCGGGCGAAAGGTGCAGCAGGAACTTGAGCACGACGGTGCCGCTGCGGGTCAGGTGCCGCTCGAAGTCGTTGATGCTCTGGAAACGCTCACGCCAGATCCGTTTCGTAATCAGTTTTTTCGGGATGTGCTGATTCTCGAGATAATCGGGATGCACGCGCACCATGAGCACCTCTTCGTAGTAGCTTCGGTTCAGGACACCGATGCGTCCCGCCTCGGGCAATGCTTTGGAGGCGCGCCAGAGAAAGTCGTGGCTCAGTTCCTCATCGCTCGGCTTCTTCCAGGAAGTGACTTTGCAGCCTTGCGGGTTCACCCCGGAAAGAACGTGCTTAATGGCGCCGTCTTTGCCGGCCGCATCCATTGCCTGGAAGATCAGGAGCAATGACCATTCACTTTGCGCGTATAATTTTTCCTGCAGCTCACAGAGCCTGGTTACTCCTTCTTCGAGCTGCTGGGCCGCGGCTTCTTTCGAATCGATATCGCCAGTGTCGCCGGGATCGATTTCTTTCAGGTGAAATTTGTTTCCGGATTCGATCCGATAACGCGTCGCAAAATCTTGTCGGGTCATGGGCAAAAGAATCCTATCATCATCCTGGAAATCGCATGTGAGCGAGCCGGAGGCCGGGAAGTTCGCGAAACGGAACGAGGGCGGAACGAGAACACGCGCATTGTGTTCTCAAAGTGTTTCTAACTGTTCTCAAACTGATTCTTTGGGAGGAACGCGCTTCCTCGACTACATCTCCCGCTCGCAGTTTTAAACTAAATGAACATATCCGTAATCTCCTCGCCGCTCGTCGGCACGCGCACTGCTAATTCTACCGGCGCAATGAGGCTTCTCCACTTCAGCGCCGCTCTTTTTTGTTTGGCTGCGGCCATTCTCTACCCCGCCAGCGCCACGGCCGCGCCGTCCATCGTCGTGAGCGTCCCCGACCAAACGCTCGCGTTGATAGACAATGGCGCGGTCATCGCGCGCTACCCGGTTTCGACCTCCAAGTTCGGCCTGGGCGATCATTCCGGCAGCTATGCGACCCCGCTCGGCGCCATGAAGGTTGCGACGAAAATCGGGGCGAACGCGCCCCTGGGCGCGGTCTTCAAAAACCGGTCGATGACGGGTGAAATCCTGCGGCCAAACGCGCCGGGGCGCGATCCGATCGTGACCCGGATATTGTGGCTCCGGGGCTTGGAAAAGCAGAACGCGCAGGCGTTCGCGCGCAACATCTATATCCATGGCACGCCGGAAGAGCGATTGATTGGCCGGCCGGCAAGCTACGGTTGCATCCGGATGCGTTCGGGCGATGTCGCGCGTCTCTTTGCCTCGGTCAATGTCGGCACCCAGATCGACGTGATGAATACGGGACTCAGCCGCGCGGTTGCGCAGGCGACTCTGGCGGCGCACGCCCGCGGGCCCCGCGTGGCGGCAAATCGCGGACCCAGGTTGGCGGCAAACTAGCCGGTCTTGCTTTTTGAAGTCGATGCGCAAACACTCCGGCGTGCACCCCCCCTTGTTACGATTCACGACGCCAAGCCCGAGCGGGCGGATCGCGACGCTCGTCCTCCTCAGTTCGCTCCTTTGTCTTTTTGCGGTCCAAGCCGACGCGCGCATTTCGCTCGAAGCTCTTCGGCGCGATGGCTATGGCGTCGTCGAGCTGAATCGGCCGCAGCCGAACGTCCTGACCGTCTCCGCCACGATCAATGGTCGCAAGGCGCGCCTGATCGTCGATACCGGCTGGTCCGGCGAAGGCATCACCGTGAGTGACGATTACGGATCGGTGCTGCGCTCGCCGGTGCAGGGAGTCAATCGGCTCGGGCGATCGGTGAGCGGCCGCGTCCTGGGCGGCTTCAAGAAAGGCGTGGCGGATACCGTCTTACTCGGCAACGTGCAAATGCGGCAGGTGCCGATCACATTCGGAGCAATCGGCAGCCTGCAACATTCCTACAACCGCCGCGATATTCGTGCCGACGGATTTATCGGCTCCGGATTTCTCAGCACCTGCTCTGGCATCATCGATCTGCATAATCTGGTTCTCTATCTCCGCCCGCCGGGAACAGGACGCCGGGCTGTGATCGGCGGCGCGATGAAGGCCCAGGGCCTGGCCGAAGTTCCATTCCACATTGCGCAGGCCAATTGCCTCGTGGCTGTGGAGATCAACGGCGCGCCCGGAGTAATGTTCGTCGATACCGGTGCCACCCTTGCGGGAGTGGACGAACGTTTCGTTCCGCAAATGAAGAGCAAGATGCGCAGCTCCCGCATCATGACCATCGACGCCGCCGGGATCGAGGCGCAGTCGAAGCTAACTGATTTGCGCTCGTTTCGAATCGCGGGAGTGAATGTGCGAGCGCCCGATCTGCGCATTGGGCGGTTCGCATTCTATGACGCCAGTCGCGGCAAAGTGATTGGCCTGCTCGGGATGGATATTTTAGGCAGGAACGGCACGATCATCGATTTCAGCCAGAAGAAGCTCTACTTCTATCCGCTTTAGCCGCGCGGCGCTGAGAGGTTGAGCCGGCGAAAGTTCTCGTGAGGGTGCGAGAGCTCCAGGCGATCCCAAGGACCTCACTGGCCAGAAGCTGAAATGGGGTCATCTTTGTTCCCATGGTCAAGAAGATGACCTCGTTAGGCATCCACTGGTGGATGCTGGCGGTGACGGCCGTGCTCTTCGGACTGGTCGCGGCCTTCGTCGATCTCAAGCCGGTGGTGGATGAAAATTTCTTCTTCTCCACCAAAGACCCCCAGTTCCAGCAGACCAAAAAAATAGAAAAGCAGTTCCCGTCGCAGACGGAGGTAATCTTCGCCGTATCGTCGCGCGACATTTCTTGGGCGCGCTACCTCGGCCGAATCCAAAGACTCACTCAACAGCTCAGTGAGGTCGATGCCGTCAGCACCGTGAAAAGTTTGACCGATGGGCCGAAGAGTTTTGCGGACGCGGTCGCGAGTCCGTTTTGGAGCCGGCTCCTGATCGCGCGGGACCGGAAGGCCAGCAACGTGATCGTCTTCATGGAGAACAAGGAGCCGGAGAAGACGATCGCGCAGTTCGAGCGAATCATGCATGAGCTCGACGAAAAGGATTTTCGAATCCAAATCGCCGGCCCGCCTTATGTCGTCGAGATGATCCGGCGCAGCCTGGCGCATGACTTCCGCTACTTCAGCCTCACCGCAGTCGTTTTGTTCGGCCTGACGATGGCGGTGATGTTTCGGTCGATCCGCGTCTTTATCGGAATGCTCGCGACCTGCACGAGCGCGGTTTTGTTGACGCTGCTGCTCCAGTCGTTCTTCGGCGAACGGATCGGGATCCTCACGGTGAACCTCGGCACGATCGTGTTTGTGGTGGCGCTGTCGCACCTCGTTTACATGACCTTCAACTGGCAGACGCTCGCCAAAAGAATGGGTCACGAGTCGGCCGCTCTCGCGATCGCCGCGGTGCGGATGACGTTTCCCGCTTCCTTTTGGTCGATGATTTGTGCGTCGCTCGGGTTCGGCAGCCTGTTGATTGTTCAGGCGAAACCGTTGCGCGAATTGGGCTTCGGCGGCGTCCTTGGGACGGTGGTCGCGCTGGTTTGCGCGTATCTGATGTACCCGCCGTTCCTCCGCTGGGCCGTGCCGCACAAAACGAAACTCGCGGAGATCGAGCCGCCGCGTGGATTCTGGTCGCGCCGTTTCATTGCAGTGTCGATCGCCGTCATTCTGATCAGCGCCGGCTTGGGATTCGGGCTGACGCGGGTCAACACCGATCCGAGTTTGCTCGATTATTTCAAACCGAACCAGCCATTGCGGGACGGACTCGAATACGTGGACCGCGAGGGCGGCTCGAACCCGCTCAAGCTCGTGATCGCAAATGCGGACGGCAGTCCGCTGAACACCGACGCTGCTTACGCGAAGATGTGGTCGCTCCAGGAGGCGCTCGAACGCAACAAGAACGTCGGCACCGTCATTTCGCTTCCGACTCTTCTTGCCGAAGCCGATCGCGCGCCATTTTCGTTTTTCTTCAGTTACGAAACGATCATGCGGATGCTAGCGGAACCGAAGCACGCGCGAGTCGCGAAAAGTTTTGTGAACGCGGAGCACACCCAGGCGGTGTTCCTCCTTCGCATGAGAGAGTCCCCGCGCGACAAATATCGCGTCGAGGTTGTGGACGATCTTCGCGCGATCGTCCGCAAGCACGGATTCAAGCCGGTCCTGGTGGGCGGCATTTATTATTTGCAGGGACGCCTGGCGCAGTTGGTCGCCTCGAGTCTGGTCACCGGCCTGTTCTGGTTAAATGTGTTGTTCGTTGTCATCGCATTTGTCGTGGCGCGATCTATCCGCGGGACCTTGGCGATGATCGCGAGTTTGACACTGGTGCCCCTTTGCATGCTCGGCGGGATCGGCTGGCTCCATGTGCCGATGGATGTGATCTCAGCGCCCGCCACCAATGTCTGCATCGGCATCGCAATCGACTCGATGATTCATCTCGTCTTTGGCGTGCGCCGGGCGCAACGCGACGGAAAGAATGGCTGGCAAGCCTGGCTGGCCGCGCGCAGAGAACAATGGCGCGGGATAGTTTATTCGGACGTGATCTTTGCGGCGGGCTTCGCCATTTTCGTCCTGTCGGATTTTCCGCCGACCCAGCGGTTCGGCCTGGTGGTCCTGGCCGGAACGGTCATCGACATTCTGGCGAATCTGTTCGTGTTGCCGCTCCTCGGCGGCGCTGAGTTGAAGAAGGCCAGGACTTCGTGAGAGCTCGGGCATTCGTCAATCATAGACGTTAGGAACAAGGCGACTAACTTCATGCTTATGAGCGTGCAAGTTTATGGGTGTAATCATCTGGCGATTGAGGTCGATGATGTGAAAGCGGCGGTAAAATTTTACGAGGATGTGTTCGGCCTGAAAAAGCTGAAGAGCGGCGAAGGCGACGCGTTCTTTCAGTTGGGCGAACATCAGTTCCTGGCCATCTTCGAAGTGGAAAATCTCCAGCCGGATCGGACGCGGCATTTCGGTATCATGGTGCGCGACGAAGAGCAGGTGAACGAAGTGCGGAAGAAGGTGACGGAAAAGTATCGATTGAAATTAATGCCGCAGTTCCGATGCGATTTCCGCGATCCGTGGGGTAACCGCATTCAGGTGGTCGATCTGCACGATGAATCGCTCATCTGGCTCCTGCCCTATCGCGAAGTGCAAAAGGCGGGCGTAAAATTTCGTTCTTAGCCCCGCGTGAAAGACCAAAACGCGCAATTCTCCGGGTCGATCCCGGCCGCGTACGATCGGTATCTCGGGCCGCTCTTGTTTCAACCTTATGCGGAAGACCTGGCCGCACGTTTGCAGGTGGGAGAAAATGCTTCGCTGTTGGAACTGGCTTGCGGCACCGGCATCCTGACTCGCGTCCTTCGGACGCGCCTTCCGGCAACGGTCGAGCTGGTCGCGACCGATCTGAACGAGCCGATGTTTCGCCACGCGGCAGAGAAGTTCGGCGAAACGGAGGCGGTGCAATGGCTTCAAGCCGACGCTTGCAATCTCCCGTTTGGCGAGCGGACTTTTGATGCGGTCGTGTGCCAGTTCGGAATCATGTTCGTTCCGGACAAGGCCCTGGCCGCGCGCGAGGCTCGCCGTGTCCTCAAGCCGGGCGGCCTATTTCTTTTCAATGTGTGGGATGCGCTGGAGCACAATGCCGTGGGCCGGCTCGCGCACGAAACAATCACGAGCTGTTTCGAGAAGGATCCGCCGACGTTCTATCAAGTGCCGTTCGGCTACCACGATCAGGATGAGATTAGACGCATGCTGGAGAGCGCGGGCTTTCGAGAGGTGCGGATGGAAGTCGTAGCCAGGACTGCCGAAGCGACCCGCGCACGAGACGTCGCGATAGGTCTGGTCCAGGGGAATCCGGTCGCGGTGGCAATTGCAGAGCGCGATCCGTCCTTGTTGCCGATCATCACCAATGCCGTCGCGGACGCAATCACCCGTCGCTTTGGCGAAGAAAACATTCGCGCGCCGATGCGGGCGATCGTTGTTCAGGCGCGGGTCTAGTCTTGATGCGACGGGAGATTCTTTCGGTTGCCGGCCTGTTTCTGTTTTGCGGCGTGCATATCGCTCGCTGCGCGACGCAATCGAGTGAGCACGAGAGTGCGATCCGCGCGCTGGTCGAGAACAAGATCTCTGTTAACGGACCGGGCGTGGCGGTTCTCGTGTCGCGAAACGGTGTGCCGTTATATCTGGCCGGCTACGGTTTGGCAGATCTAAAGGCGGGCACTCGAATCACGCCGGACTCGCTCTTCGATCTTGCCTCCGTCTCGAAGAACATAACCGGCGTCGCGATCATGACCCTGGTGGAAAAAGGGAATATGAAGCTCGATCAACCTGTCTCGAAATACGTGGAGGACTTCGAGGTGCCGGTCAAGGGCCGCGCAATTACGCTGCTCGATTTGTTGCATCACGTCTCGGGTTTAGCCGACTACACGAGCGATGACTGGGAGGGCAGCGCCGCCGAATTCGCGACTCTGACGAATGAGGGACATCTGAAATGGTTGAATAGGACCCGACCGCGCCGCGCTCCGGGCCTGAAGTACGAATATAACAATTCGGGATATGCGTTACTGGCTCTGATCGTCGAGCGGATGAGCGGCCATAGTTTCGCGCGCTACGTGAACGGTCATCTCTTCGCGCCGGCCGGGATGACGCACACCGTCGTTCTGGATGGAACCGCGAAGCTGCCAGCCACCGCGGTGAAAGGTTATGCGACCGACGACAACGGCAAAGCAAAGCGCGCATCTTCGCCCACGGTGATTACGGGGGATGGGAGTGTCTATACTTCGGTGCGTGACCTGAGTTTGTGGGACAAAGCTCTGCGCGAGCACACGATCATCAGCCGGCGGTCCCAGGAATTGGCGTGGACCAATGGGCGTTATGATAGCGGCAAGCCGATTCGCGATGACGACGATGATGGATACGGCTTCGGCTGGGTCATCGAAAAGAAACGGCGCGTCGTCTCCCACAGTGGTAGTTGGGGTGGAACGGCGACTTACCTGCTCCTTGACTTGGAGAATGGTTTTACAGTCGCTGTTCTCAGTAACGACGAGAACGTTGCAGTCAGCGATCTGGCGGAGGGAATTCTCGCGTTATTCTCGGACTGACTTCCGACCCTCGCCTCACGGCGCGGCGAGAGCGGCTTCCACACTTGGGAACAACCGAAAATACTTATCGAGCTTCGCGCTCTCCAAAATCGTCATCACCGTCTCCTGCGCCCCGGCGAGCAGAAAAACACCGCCTTCAAGGTCGAGGCTTTGCATCGCCCCGATCAAAACAGCAATGCCGGAGCTGTCGACGTAAGGAACGCGGGAGAGATCGACGACCAGGCGCTTCGGCTTCTCGTCGATGATCGCGCGAAGGGAAGCGCGCAATTCGGGCGAAACATGAAGATCGATCGCGCCTTCCGGCGTGAAGACATTTGCGGTTGGAGATTTCGGCATCCTGGTTGCACGCAGCTTGTCATTGCGCGGGTCGCAGTGTCAATCGCGCGAAAAAAGAAAAGGGCGCGCGTTTGCGTTGTCATTGCTGGCTCCCATCTTCAGCATCTCACCACATGCAACCGATCCGAATAAATGCGGCGATCGCATTGCTAACCATCGCGTTCATCGCACTGGGCGCCGAAGAGACGCGCGCGGATCCTTCACAGGCAAAGCCCGCGTTTGTTTTCGGGGACGCCGGATATTTCCATCGCTGGTCGAAGAACAATCAGCATGAGTTTACGCCCGAGAACCAGGAAGATCTCGATGAGTGGTCCGAAATGATAACGGTGAACGGATATCCAGATGTCCACGATGGTGAAGGCCTGGCGCAGATGGCCGGCGCGGTCCTGGAGAACTACAAGAAACATCAGGCAAAGGTGCTCAAGACAAGTTCGGTGCCGCGGACCGCGAATCAGCCGGCGGAACATTTCATCGCGGCGGTCTTTACCCAACCGACGTTCATCGAGGTCGCCTTTGCGCGCTTCAAGATTTTGGATGGAACTGGCGGCTCCTTCGTCTATTGCCATCGCTTTTACGGCGAGAAAATGGCCGATAAGGCGAGCGGCTGGCTCGATGCAAATGGCGCCGACATTGAAAAAGCCCTGATGGACTGGCGCTCGATGCCATCTCCGGCTGCTCTCCATTAGGAACAGACCGCCACAGCCAAATGAAAAGCGCGTCGGGTTCGCCAACGCGCTTTTCCTGAATTCTGACTCGGCCGGCAGTTACGACGTCGGCTTGAGGCTGTTAAGGATCGTCCCCACTTCTTGCATGTGTTCCTTCTCCTTCGCGGTCGTGACCCAATAGGTCATGATGATGAGTTTGTCCTTGATTGGCACAAACACGATGCTGATCCCAGCCGGACCGTCTTCATCCTTGCCCTGGTAAAGCAATTCGGTCGCGTCCAATGAGCCGATTTTGAACTTGTTTTCTTTCTTGGTGGATTCGTCCAGCACGACCTTGTGAGTCTTGAGCATTTCGAAGGTGTCCTCGATCTCGCCGCTCATCCCTTTTTCGCTGCCGACCGCGACGACGGAAAGGTAAACCGCGGTATCCGCGCTCTGGCCCCAAACGCCGTTCTCGGCCTCTTTCGGTTTCCACGAATCGGGCATATCGATGGAAGCGATGGCGAAGTCGTCGTTCGGCAGTTTGAAGGTCTTGGCGTCCGCCGAGATGGCGCCGAGCATCGCGATAGCGAGAACAGTAAGAAGTGATTTGATCATATCGGTTTTTTTTGGTGCGGCGGAAATAAACGCACGGCCGCGAAGGCGGCAAGAAATATTCTGCGGGATCGAGCGCCGCTTGAGACGGGAACCGGAATCGGTGAGAAGTAGGAGGCGTGATGGAGAGGGATTGGGTCTGCGAACTGGAAGCGTATCTGCAAGACAGGTTTGCCGACCTCTGCAAAACCATCGGCCAGCGCGTTCCCTCCTCTGGACTTCGCATTACCCCGCCGCTGGCGACAGACGAAGCGAAGTATTTTCTGCTGGGAGTGGAGGGCGGATTGTTTCAGTTGGATGATGAGGGCTACGTCGCGAGCGATCTGTTTCCTGCTCCGAACCCGGCGGAGAGTGAGCGCAGGATGTGTCAGATATTTTGGTACAATTCGCTTCCGCCACGCCTTTTCCGGGAAAGCATTTGTCAGCTCTCCACGGCGTCGGCCCTCATCTTGAAACGCGGATGGCTCCGCAGTCACGTTCTGATGGAGCCGAGCATCGATGAACAGTCGTCCGTGAATTTGGGCGTGGACATCGTGGTTGAAGCGAACGACGGCAGGACCCTCATCCGAGTCGAGGTGAAACGGAACGCGGCCGAGCTCCAGAAGCTAGTGCTGGATTTGCAGGCCTGCTCCAGGCGCGGACCCCACACCCAGGACGATTGTGGTTTTCCGCAGAACCACCCGAAGTACGAATTCTGCGTCTCCAGCAGACCGAATTATTTTTGGGCTGTCGCGCCGGATGCGGAGGTTTGTTTTAGAATGAACTATGAGAATGGGATCGCGCTGGAGCAGCTCGCATCGCTTCCGCCGCGCAGCCTGATTGAATCAGAACAACGCTAGCGTCCCCGTTGGACGCTCAACTGATTCGTCGGCTCCCGCCGACTTACTCGTTACCCTCGCGAGCTGACCGTCTACTCAACGGCCTCCCGGCACATTGAGTTCCCAGCGATAGCCGTCGGGATCGTGAAACCAGATGCCCATATGCGGCGAGCCCGGGGCCTCCGGGCCGATTTCTTCGCCGGGATCTTCCAGCTCAACCTTGTGTTTCTTCAGATGGGCAAGCGCCTTTCGCAATGCCTCCATGTTCGGCAGATGAAACGACATGTGCCCAAACGTCCGCGGTGACGGTTTCCCTTTCACGAGCGCGATGGTGACATTCTTGTTTCCAATCGCGATCCCGTCGTCGAACTCGAATTGTTTTTTTAACCCCAGCGCGCGTTCGAACCATTTCGCGCTGCGTTTGGGGCTGCGCACAGCCAATCCGAAGTGACCGACAACTCCGACGGTGAATGGAGTCTTCCTGGTATTCATCCGGCGCGCGAATCAAGGAATGCGGGTAACCGCCGAACGATTAGCCGCATGATGAGCGCGATCGCGGCGATCGACGCCGGCAGCACCGTCAAGAGTTTGTTGGTTTGGATCAGCTGCATTCTTATCCCAACGAGTAAGCCCAGCATCATCGCGGTAATGACGTATTGCCGCACCGTCCCTCTCCATTCGCGCAACCGAGCGGCGGTGTCGTCGTCGCCGCGTCGCTGCCGCAGCGCGCTCAGCCGCAGCGTGGCCAAAGCGGCGAAAATAAGAATGAAATCCCCCAAATAGAGAACAAAAGATTCGCGGCTGCTCTGGAAACGCAGAAAAGTTTGCACGGCGAACGGCAGCACGGCGATTCCCAGGAGAAAAATGAAATTCACGATCACATCAAACGCCCGGGCCACGAATTGATGCCGGAAAATCCGGTAGTGCCCGAGCCAGATGGCGCAGATCATTCCGAAGGTGGTGACAAAGGTGGCCCAGCGCGTCGGATTGAAGACTTCGCTCTCGTTCGCTGGGACATCGAGCCGGGTCGCAAGCAAGGAAAGGCTGAATCCAAAGACGAGATCGCTAAAAGCCTCGAGGCGATGAGTGAAGCGTTCCCCATACGCCTGGCGAACGATGTCAGGAATTCTGGATTTTTCATCCAGAGTTGAGTCAGTGCTCAAGGCGTGACCAGACATGCCAAGTGTTGTAATATCGAAATGTGTCAGCGCTGGCATCATCTTCTACACCCGGACGATGGCTCATGAAATCGATTTGTGAGTGGTGCGGAACCTAATATCCCGAAGCAGGTGAGCCGCCGAGCATAGACAGCGATGCGCAGGCAGTCGTGGCCGAATCCAAATCAGATTGACGCCGGGGAAATCCGTTCTTTTAATGGAACCGCATCGGCGGCGGACCGCCGGATGTTTAGCAGCAGCGAAATCCTAGCTCGACCGATTAAGGAACCCTTCCCAATGCAACTCCGATCCAGCCTGATCCTTGCCCTCACCCTCGTCCTTGCCGTTACGGCGGCACGCACCTTTGCGGAGAGCAATAGTCCCAATAACCCGACTTGGTGGGACAAATATCAATACCTCAAGAATAACGCGCCGCTTGGCGACACGGCGGCCACTTCTTCAATCGCCTTCGGCAATAATGTGGATGTCTCCAATGAGTGCGGACCGCAGAGCGAAACCTACATCACGCTTAACCCAGCCAATCCCAGACAACTCGCCGCCGGTTCCAATGAGATCTTCCGACTGCCAATGCGCGGTTATTATTCGAGCAAGGGCGGCGCGAGCTGGGGCGGTGTCGATCTGCCGCTCCCGCCGTCGCAAGGCACGAACTCGATCAATTTCGGTTCCGATCCGACGCTCGCTTTCGATACGCGCGGCAATCTTTTCTACGGCTACATCGTCGTTTTCTTTGGCAACGGTGCCGGCGTGAATGGCTCGCAAATGGCCGTCGCCCGCTCGACCGATGGCGGGCTCACCTACCCGACCGTGACGTTCTTTTCCTACGAAGGCGGCAGCAATCACTTCAATGACAAACCGATGATCACGACGGATACCAGCGCCAACAGTCCAAACCGCGACAACATTTATATCGCGTGGGACGCGGCGGCTGGAGGTTCGATCGGCGGCGGCGTGCGCGTGGGAACGTCACGCGATCATGGTGCTTCCTTCAGCGTAACCCGCGCAGACGATCCGAAGGGTCCGGGCCGCGCGATTGGGGCATCGCCGGCCGCCGGCCCCGACGGCACACTCTATGTGGCGTGGAATGATTACAGCGCAAACACCATTGCTTTCAATAGCTCGATCGACGGCGGAACGACTTGGGCGAAGCAAAGTGTTATCGCAACGAAAGTGTTGCCGTTCGACATTGCCATTCCCGCGGAATCATTTCGCGGGGCGCTCGTTTATCCCGTGCTCGATACGGACCGCTCGAATGGACCTCATCGCGGCCGGCTTTATTGTTCGTGGATGGACCGGGTCGCGAACGGCACCACCGATATCCTGCTTAGTTACTCTGATAACAAAGGCAACACCTGGTCGGCTCCGGCGCCGGTGACAGATCGATTGGCAAAATCAGTCGATCATTTCAATCACTGGATGTCGGTCGATCCGATCACCGGCGATGTGAATGTTTCCTTCTACGATACCCGAAACGACACCACCGGGTCGCGCTACATGACGGACGTGTACCTCGCGCAATCGAAAAACGGTGGCGTCGCGTGGTTGCCGAATGTCCGGGTGTCCAATCAAAGCTCGAACGAGCACGACTGCGCCGGAGTGTTTCCGTGTCAGGGGATCAACTATGGGAATCAGCAGGGCGATTACGAAGGACTTGTCTCTTACGGCGGGTACTCCTATCCGATCTGGACGGATAGCCGGCGCCAGATGGATTCGATCAGCGGCTGCAGCCGCGCCCTGGCGATGGAAGAAGTCTTTACCGCGAAAATGCCGGCAAACTAACCCGCGGCAAGGCGGCTTCGAAGGGCACTGCTCACATTCACGGGCTACCCAGCAAAAAAGCACGGGGTTAGTCAGCTGAAGTTCCAGCTAACTAACCCCGCTATAGTTATGCGCCGAGCTTAGGCTGCGGCGAACCCCGGATTACGGAGTTGCGGTCGGCGAAGCAGAGGGCGACGGCGAAGTGCTGCTCTTCTTGGTCGAGGCCTTTTCAGTGGTGGTCGACTTCTTGGTGGTCGCCGCGCTGTCGGTGCTCGTGTCCTTCTTCGTCGTGTCCTTCTTCGTGGACGACTTCTTGGTGGTGGTCGACGACTTCTTGGTAGTAGTCGCCGGCGCAGTCGTTGTCGTCGTGGCCGATTCGTTCTTAGTGGTGCATGAGGCCATGAGCCCTGCGGCCAGTAAGATGGTGATGGAATAAACAAGTGATCGTTTCATAGGTTGGTAGTTAACGAGTGGGAGAATGTTCGGTCGGCCCAGGGACTGCAAGCATTATTTCATAGGGGAGAAAAGATTGAAATTGCAACCCAACCGCGGCGAAAATGCCTGGGCGCGGCTGGATTTTCAGGAGGAACCGGATGTTTAGAACGAAGTCAGTTCAGGCCAAAATCGAACCGCAAAAGGATGGCCTGCGGATCCTGGCGGCGCGCGGGCGCGGGCGTGGTTTACCGAAAGACCGCTATGATATCTGGATGGCGAATCTGGGGCCGAGCGAGCGACTTCGGGATGAGTTCCTGGCCGGGAAGATCGGATGGCCCGAGTATGCCCGCCGTTATCGCCGGGAACTGCGCGCGCCGGGCAGAATCGATCGATCGAACAGGCGCATCAAGAATCACGGCCAAAAGTTTACTTTGCGGCTGCTGCAACATCTGGCCGCAAAGCAGACGGTAACGCTGCTCTGCCATTGCGCGGAAGACGAGCCGCATTGCCACCGGCACTTGTTGAAGGCGTTGCTCGAGAGTAAAATTCCCTAGAGAGTTGCTCAACCTTTGGCCAGCTCATCGGGACTCAGCACGAGCCGCTCAACCCTGCCGCCATTCGCGATCGCGTCGACAATTTCCGGCAGGTCGGCCACGGTCACGTGGCCGTAAAAGAAATGGTCGGGCTCGACCAGAATGCAGATGCCACTCGAGCATTGATCGAGGCAACTGCTGGCGCAAATGCGCGCCTCAACCTTGGCCAGACCGCGCGCAGCCAGTTGTTCTTTCAAGACCGCCCGAACCTCTTCCGAACCGCGAACGGCACAGGAGCCTTTCTCGTGATCGTCGGCGCGGCGGTTGGTGCAGACGAAAAGATAACGCTGTCGCTGCGGCATGCGCTCAGGTTCGCAGCCGCCGTTCCGGCGGTCAAACCGCGACCGAAGTTGTGCAGACTATTACGGTTCCTCTCGCGGAACGGTGGTGTCCGGGCGCTCCCGCGGGCCCTTTTTGTCCGGCGGGCCTTCGCCCGGGGATTCCGGCGGATCTTCTCGCGGAACTGTGGTATCCGGCGGCGGCGTTTCCCGCGGCACCGTGGTGCCGGTCACCACCAGCAAGGCGACAGTAGAGATAAGGGATTGTTTCATAGGCTTGTGGAGTGAGAAGCGAGCCTGTTCGGCGGGGAAGAAAACTGCAAGCCAATAAACCGCGTTCAGCGCGGAACGCGACGAGACGAATTACTTCGAGTAAGTTCGTGAGGTCGAAGTATTGGTCGTCGTACTGGCCGGCGTTTCGCGCGGGACCGTCGTGCATGAGGTGAGCAAAGTGCTGCCGAGCACCAGAAGGACGGCGGAGATCAGGAATCGTTTCATATGATTATGGAGTGAGATTCGAACCTGTGGGGCAGGGAACAAAACTGCAAGCCAATTAAATCGCGGGCCTGAATCTTAGCAGCCTGGAACGGAACGTCGGACACGGTAATGCTCGCGCGTCCGACACAATCACGCTAAAAGCGGACTCAGGATGAACTGGCGCAATTTTTTCGGCGAATTGCAGCGGCGCAACGTTTACCGGCTTGCCGTTACCTATGCCGTTGTCAGTTGGGTGCTGATTCAGATTGTCACTCAGGTCTTTCCGTTCTTCGAGATTCCGAGCTGGGCGATCCGCGTGGTGATCCTTCTTCTCGTCCTTGGATTTCCCGTGGCTCTCATTTTGGCGTGGGCGTTCGAAATCACGCCGGAAGGCATTAAGCGCACCGAAGATGTGCCGGTGCACAAGTCGATCCGGCGCCATACCGGCCGAAAGCTCCTGGCCTTCGCGTCGGTCGTCGCCGCCATCGCCGTCGGCATGTTCCTGATTCAATTTGCGCGGCGGATGTCGATCGCCGCGAAACAGGAGCCCGTCCTCCCCGTGGCGCCCGCCCTGGCCATCCCGGAAAAATCCATCGCCGTCCTCCCCTTCAGTAACCTAAGCGAGCAACAGGAAAATGTTTATTTCACCGACGGTATCCAGGACGAAATCCTGACTAATCTGGCGAAGGTCGCGGACCTCAAGGTGATCAGTCGCTCGTCGGTGATGGTTTACAAGGCTGGCGACGCGCGAAATGTCCGCGAGATCGGGCGGCAGCTCGGCGTAGCGCATCTCTTGGAAGGCAGCGTCCAGCGCACGAAGAACCGGGTGAAGGTCATGGCGCAATTGATCGATGCGCGCACCGACGCTCACCTGTGGGCGGAACAGTACGACCGGGAGATAGCGGACGTGTTCGCGATCCAGAGCGAGATCGCACAGGCTATAACGCACCAGCTCCAGGCGAAACTTTCGCCCACCGAAAAGGCCGCGATCCAGCAATCGACCCGCGACATCCAGGCGTTCGATCTTTACCTTCGCGCCAAGGAACTGCTCAAGACGTTTCACGACACGCCGAACTGGAAAGAAACTCTCCTCAAGGCGGTGCGATTGCTCGATGAAGCGATCTCGCGCGATCCAAATTTCGCGCTCGCCTATTGTTGGATCACAACGGCACACGATGGCCTGTATTGGCACGGCCTCGACCACACGCCTGCGCGCTTGGCGCAAGCGCAGGCGACTGCGCAGAAGGCACTCGCGCTCGCTCCGGATCTAGGCGAGGCCCATCTGGCCCAGGCGTTGGTTTACTATCATGGAAACCGCGATTATGCCCGAGCGCTCGAACAACTCGCCATCGCGAAACGCACGCTTCCGAATAGCGCGGAGGTATATGCGCTCGGCGGTGTGATGGCGCGGCGCCAGGGCCGCTGGGAGGACGCGGTCAAGGACCTGGAGAAGTCGGTGGAGTTGGATCCGCGGAATCCCAAAATCCTGAACAACCTCTCCGATGTTTATGATCTCCTCCGGCGCTACGACGATGAATTAGCGGTCTTCGAGCGTTCCGTCGCGGCGAATCCCAGCACCAGGGATTACTGCCAGGTGATCTGCGCCCAGATCCAGTTGGAGAAGGGTGAAATAAATACAGCGCGATCGTTGTTGAGTTCGTTACCGGAAGGCTACGATCCATCTGGCGCCACGACTTTCACGAGAATCTATCTGGCGCTTTATGAGCGCGACCTGGAATCCTCTGCAAAAATCCTGGCGGCGTCGAAGCTGGAGGAACTGCCCACTGGGGCCGGCGGCCCTGTCGTCCCGGCGAGCTTTTACGAAGCATTGATTGCACGTGCCAGGGGCGATGACGCCAAAGCCAGAGAAGCTTTCGCGGCCGCCCGGACGAAGTTGGAGGCGCAGTTGGCCGCGCAACGCGATGACCCGCTCCTGATCGCCACGCTCGGGATTGTCGATGCGGGGCTCTCGCGAAAAGAAGATGCGTTGCGCGAAGGACGCCGCGCCGTGGAGTTACGACCGATCACGGATGACGCAGTCGATGGCGCGACCGCCATGACTTCGCTCGCCATGATCTACGCTTGGGTCGGCGACATCGATGCCGCAATCGAGCGGCTCACTTTTCTGGCGAAGACTCCCGGCGGGCCGGCTTATGGGCAACTCAAATACGATCCGGCCTGGGATGCGGTGCGGAAAGATCCGCGCTTCGCGGCGATCCTGGCGGAGCTTCAACCGCGCAGGAAGGAAAGGTCCCGATAATGAATGAAATGCATCTGCGAAAAACAGGCGGCGAGATCTAACAATAAGCGGGGCCGTCCTTGAATTTTTTTCTGTAAGAGAAGTCTAAATTTAACGGACCTCAACACCCGGCGCCGCGGCGGCGTTCGAATCAATAAGGGGGCAGCGTCTCGTTCTGCGTATGGAAAAGAATAAAATATTTCTCGATAAATACCGCGTCTCAGCCGGCGAGATTGCACTCTCGGACGCCGGGCCGATCGCAAACGATGCGGCGCCGGAACCTCACGACGGTCCGGTCGTTTATCGCGCCGAAGAGATCGGCTCCAGTCAAGACGTTCTGGTGGAAGTAATTCCGGCCGCTTCGTTGAACGAAGTCGCGCGCGGGAGACTCGAAGCGGAAGCCACCGCGGCGAAAAAGCTCAATCACATTAACATTCCGGCGCTCCACGATTTTGGAATCGAGGACGACCAGCTCGTTTACGTCACCGAGGCATGCGAGGGAACAAGCGCGGAAGAATGGGTGAACGCCCACGGGCCAATGCCTACCGGCGCCGTTCTGCGGATCGCTTCGCAGGTCGTGAGCGCGATGGGCGCGGCCGCGATTCAAAAAATTTCGCACCACGCGATCAATCCCGCGAACCTGCTCCTCGTCCCGGGGCAGACGCCGGAAGGTGATTGGCCGCTCGTTAAAGTGCTGCATTTCGTGGGCGTCGCCCCGAAGTTTTCCGATACGGACGTTTCTGTCGCTTCGTTCGACAAGTCTTCGCATTACGCCAGCCCGGAGCAGCTCCAGCAAGGCAAGGTGGATTTTCGGTCGGAGATCTATTCGTTAGGCGCGACGATGTGGTTCCTGCTCACGGGCGCGCCGCCGCTCATGGCGCCGAATGGCCCGCTCGCGATGCAACCGACGACGAACGGTTTGGCTGTCGATAAATTGAACGGGATGCCGAAACGGGTCAGGCGTCTGCTCGCCCAAATGCTGGCGGTGAACCCGGATGGCCGGCCCCAGGATCCACTGGCGTTTTACCGACAGATCAAGGATTGCCTCGCCCGGGTCGACCGGCGCGAAATCATGGCGCGCAAGTTCGGCATTCCGTTATTTTCGCGATCAAAGGCGATCGGGGCGCAGGCACCGCGTCGTTTCCCGGTGAAAACGCTGGCCCTGGCGGCGGTCCTGCTTTTGATCGCGATCTTGGCGGCGTTCATCGTCCCCGGATATCTCCAGCATCAGCGCGTTCGACAGGCCGAAGAACCAATCGGCGTGCCGATCGGTGTTCCTGATGCTTCCGCGCCCGCCCCTGCAACAAATCCGCCACCGCAGAACACCGTAGTGACGTCGAATCAAACTCAGAATCCGCCAGCGAACGCCCCAGATCAGAACCAACCTGCGCCGGTTTCAAACGATTCGGCGACAACCATCGTGGCCAACAACGCAACTCCTCCGCCGGCAACGGAGCGGATTGAAAAGAAAGAACTGCCTGTGGCCGCGCAGCCGGCGGAGACGCCCAACACGCCGGCGAGCGAGCCGCAGTCGGATCGCGCCACCGACGTGGCCGCCAGCATTCCCACGGCGCGGCCGGTCTCTCCTGAAGTAAGACGCGCCGAACCGGCGCCACCGGGTGAAGGACCCGAGAATGTCGCCGTCGATGCAACTTCGGAGTCGGAATCGAAAGTGGAAAAGAAGCTTCCTGCGAAGACCGAGCGGCTTGCAAAGGCGAAACGCGAATCAAAGAAAGATTTGGAGCGTAATGTGCCGGTGACTGCGGATATCGAGGGCCCCCGGCCGCTGCCGCCATTGCCGCGTGGGCAAACCCGGGCGCGATTTATCGGCGTGACGCCCGACGGCCAGTGGATGCTGTCGTTGCCCTCAAAAAAAATCGTCGTTGTCCCGGCGCCTCCCGGCGGTTGATCGTTCTCCGCAAACGCGCTTACCGGAACGCCGCCGGAATCGCTCCGGCGCCTGAGCCTAACGACTGGTCGTTGATCGCCACCTTCGCCGGCGGCGGCGGAATCGCTTCCTTGCCTTTGGCCTTGAGCGCATCGTTTAACGCCGGCAAATCTTTCGTGACGAGTTGCTCGAACTCTTTCGTGACGTCCTCCAATTCCTTGCGGAGCGCGTCGATGTTCGCGATCTGGTAGTCGCCGGGCTTGCCCTCATAGGCGAGGATCGCCCCGTAAAGCTGGTCGGTGTGTTCGCGCAGGCGTTCCTCACCGGTGATCGCACCGCCTTCTGTGGTCGCGACGATCTGTTTGCGCACGGCGTCGATTTTCGCATCGAGGTCGCTCACGGGTTTCCGGAGCTCATCGCCTTCCGGCAACGCGCCGGCGGTTTTCTTGACCGCTCCGCGCAGAAACAGAATCCGATCCATGAGCGCGCTTTCATCGCCGAAAAGCGCGTGTACTTTCATCGCCGCATCGAACTGCGCCTTGCGATCGGCTTCATTGAATTTTGCGCGCCGATCGAGCCCCACGGTAAGCTTCGTCTCGGAAACTTTGCCGCCCTTCGTCATCCGCACGGTATAAATACCCGGCAACAATCGCGGCCCGCGCGTTCCCGCGCCGGCGATTTGCACGGCGGGAGGCACTCGCGGTGGCTTCTCGTGCATGCTCCAAAAAACGCGATTCAATCCCGGCCGCTTGCTCGCGGGCAGATCGTCCACGACGCGGCCCGAAGGATCGAGCACTTCGAGTTTCAGTTTGCCGAAGAGATGGCGCGATCGCTGGTAGTAAGTGATCGCCGCCGCTTCCGGAGGATTAGGGCCAACGAACGTCGCCGCGCCGCCAGGCCATCCGCCGTTCGCGTCGATCCGTTGCTGCACCGGACGCGCGGAAACGAAAGTGGTCTCCTGCGTCAGCAGCTCGGGCGAGAGCGCGCGCCACGGCGTGATGTCATCGATGATCCAGATGCCGCGGCCGTGCGTCGCGAGAACGAGATCGTGATCGCGCGGATGGACGGCGAGATCGCGCACCGCCACCGCCGGAAAATGGCTGCCCTTGAATTGCGCCCAGGCCTTTCCTCCGTCGATGGAAACAAAGAGCCCGAACTCAGTGCCGACGAAGAGCAGGTTCTTTTGCACGAGATCTTCTTTCACGACGTGCGCATATCCGCGGACCCCTTTCGAATCCTGCGCCGTCAATAATGGCGTCCACGTTTTGCCAAAATCGTTCGTGCGGAAAACGTAGGGCGCGAGATCACCAAACGTGTGGCGATCGAAAGCGACCAGGGCCGTCCCGGCATCGAAGTTGCCCGCCTGGATCCAGCTGACCCACGAATTCTTCGGAACCCCGGGGACATTGCTGACCACATTGTTCCAAGTCTTCGCGCCATCTCGCGTCACCTGAATATTGCCATCATCCGTTCCCACCCAGATCACGTTTTTATCTTTCGGCGATTCGCTGATCGAATAAATCGTCGTGTGCATCTCGGCCGCCGAATTGTCCACGGTGATGCCGCCCGATTGTTCCTGCTTTTGTTTCTCGGGATCGTTCGTGCTCAAATCCGGTGAGATGCGGTCCCAGGTCTGCCCGTGATCGCGGGACCGGAAAAGAAACTGCGCGCCGATGTAGATCGTGCCTTTTTCGTTCGGCGAAAGCGCGATCGGCGTGTTCCAATTCCAGCGGAGCTTTTCCTTGTAGTTCGGCTTCGGTTGAATGTCGCGCCGCTCGTGCGTGAAGCGATTCACGCGCCCGACAAATCCACCCTGCGCTTCCGCGTAAAGATAATCCGGGTCGGCCGGATCGGCGAACATCCAGAAGCCATCGCCGCCGTACATGTTTTCCCACTGGGCGTTGGCGATGCCGCCGGGATACTGCGACTGGCCCACCCACGAGCTGTTGTCCTGCAAACCGCCGTAAACGCGGAACGGATCGTTGTCGTCCACGCTGACGTGATAGAACTGCGAGACCGGCAGGTTGTCGCCCTTCCACCATTTGCTGCCGCTGTTGTAGGAATACCAGATGCCGCCGTCGTCACCCGCGACCACGTTCTGGGTATTCGCCGGATCGATCCAGACGTCATGCATGTCGCCATGCGCGCCCTGGAATCCGCCGACGGTGGCAAAACTTTTCCCCGCGTCCTCGCTCAAGATCAGCGGTCCGTCGGTCTTGAACAGACGGTCGGGATTTTTCGGATCGACGATCAGGTTGGCGAAATAGAACGGACGCCAAACCATCCAGTTGCTCTTGTCGCGCTTGTCCCAGGTTGCGCCGCCATCGTCGGAGATGAAGAGCGCGCTGTCGGTGGATTCGACAAAAGCGTAAACGCGTTTCGCATTCGAAGGAGCGATCGCGACCGCGATGCGGCCGTACGGTTTCTTCGGGAAACCTTTGTTGGCTTCGGCGGTGATTTCGGTCCACGTCGCGCCGCCATCGGCCGAACGGAACAAGCCGCTACCGGAAGGTTTGTCTGGGCCCTCGCCTCCGGAGCGGAACGTCCAGCCTTTGCGGCGGAAATCCCACATGCCGGCGAAGAGAACATTCGGATCGCCCGGATCCATCGCGATCGTCGAGGCGCCGGTGGAAAGGTTCGAGCCTTTCAGAATCAGGTTCCAGTTCTTGCCGCCGTCGGTTGTCTTGTAGAGGCCGCGATCGGGCGAATCGCTCCAGAGCGCGCCGGGCACGGCCGCATAAACCGTGTCGCTGCCGGCCGGACTCACGAGGATTTTTGCAACCCGTTCCGAAGTCGGCAGACCGGTGTACGTCCAGGTTTCGCCGCCATCGCCGGATTTGTAAATCCCGTTGCCGACCGAGACACTATTGCGCGTCCAGCTTTCGCCGGTTCCGACCCAAAGGTTCTTGGAGTTCTTCGGGTCGAGCGCGAGCGCCCCGATGGACTGCACCGGTTGTTCATCGAAGACTGGCTTATACCGCGTGCCACCGTCTTCGGATTTCCACACGCCACCACTCGCGGCCCCGACATAAAGCGTGAGCTTGCCGGATGGTTCGCGGGTCGCGGCGATCGCGGAGATGCGGCCACTCATGGTGGCCGAACCGATATTGCGCGCGCCGAGACCGGAGATCGTAGAGGAATTAAACGGCGCCTGCTCGGCGGCAAATGATGCGTCGGCGAAACAGAAGGCAGTGACAAGAAAGTATTTCAGGAAGCGCATGATTATTTGGCAGGTGTAGTCGGAAATTTAAAAAGAGTCTCGTCGATCGGGATGTTGGCCTCGGCCTTCTCGAAAACGATTTTTTGTTTATCGGTCGCCCCCTTGGGCCCGCCTTCGAGCGAGAACGGAAAAAAGACGCCGTTGATTTTTTCGTAGTCGCCGATGTCGGTTTCCCGTTCCACCTGCGCGCCATTCTCCATCCGCTGGGTCACGATCCGGATTTCAAGGAATTGATCGGGATCGAGGTAAACGTAATTCACGTCGCCGTTCTTGCGGACGACCTTGAGCTTGTGCGCCATCGTCCCCTCGACGTCTTCCGTCCCGAGATAATCGACCGTGCTTCCCTTGGCCTTCCAATCCACCAGCGGCCCGTCGATCTCGGCGTCTTCGATGAGCGACTTCGCTTCATCCACCGACATCTTCTCCGGATCTTTCCGGCCGCCGAACGGAGATATCTTCCAACCCTCGGTGCCGTCGTAAGCATCGACTGCCGTCATTCCCTGCAAACTGAGTTCCTCGCGCACCGCTCCCGGCCGCTTTTTCATTTGCACATAATCAAACTGAAGCTGGCCATGGTTCGCGATCACTTTGCCTTTGAGGCGGATTGATTGCACCGCCGTCAGAGCCGCGGCGCCGCCTTTCGCTTCAACGTTTTTGGCCACCAGGCCATCGACGGTTTCTTTCACCGGGATCGGTTTCGGGTCCTGGGCATAGAGTGCAGTCGCGAACAATAAACCGGCGGCGAGAAGGATAAATTTTTCCATAGACCTCGATCAAAAAAACGGACGGCATTGTTGGCCGTCGGACGCGACACCATTGCAGATGTGGCGTGAGTGAGCAATCGCGGGTTGCCGCAAAGCGAAAGCTTGAACGGCGGCGCGCGACACGGTAATCCTCGAAGCTTGTGAACGGCCAGCCACCGCCTCTCGCTCAACCGCAATACATTCCGCCGCGTCAGGGCTCGGGGTGTTGCGTCAAGGGATGTCTCACCCTCCTGATCCTCGCGTTCCTCTGCCTGGCGGCCGTCGTCGGAAGCAGTTGGTACATTTACCACCAGCTCGCGACCAACAATCTCATCTCCGATGCGCCCGCCGACCTTCGCCTGGAAGAACCCAGCGAGAAACAATATCGCTCCGCCGAAGATGCGCTGGCCCGCGTCAAGAACGCGAAAGAGTCGGACCAGACCGTCGCATTCACGGCCGCGGACCTGAATGCCTTGTTAGCCAAGGATCCGGACTTCAAAGACCTGTCGGGTCACGTCCGCGTCGACATCCGGAACTCCACCATGACAGTCAATGTGAGCGCGCCGCTCGATATGTTGCGGATGTGGTCCATGAGAGGACGCTGGTTCAATGGCACTCTGCGTTTCCGCGGCGGGTATGAATCCGGTGTGTTCCGAATCAAGATCGAATCCGCCCGCGGCGGTGAGTACGAAGTGCCGGGTTTCATTATCTCGAGCATCAACACCACGATCGACAAGTCGCTGAACGAGAACACCGGCGACTGGCAGAATGATGCGGGCGGCTCGGAGTTTTGGCGACACGTCAAGAGTCTTAAACTCGAAGACGACAAAGTAGTAGTGACGACGCAGGGCCATTGAGCGTCATCCGTTGATCTCTCGAAAAACTTCCGCGCCGATCTCAAACGAGCGCAACCGCGCCGCGTGATCGTAAATCTGCGCGGTCGCGATTACTTCATCGGCGCCGGTTTCCTGGAGTAATTGCTCCAGCCGCCCGCGCACGGTTTGGGGCGAGCCGACCGCGGAACATCGGGTCCGTTGTTCGACCGTGACTCGTTCCACCCGGCTCCACTTGCCTTCCATGCTCTCAACCGGCGGGGGAAGTTTTCCCGGACGGCCGCGCACCAAATTCAGGAACTGCAATTGTGCCGAAGTAAAAAGCCGGCGCGCTTCTTCATCACTGTCCGCGGCGAAAAGCCCGACTCCGATGATGACGTGCGGCCTAACGAGCGCAGCCGACGGTTTGAATTCGCGCCGGTAAATCGCGAGCGCCACTTCAAGATAATCCGGCGCGAAATGCGAGGCGAAGGCGAACGGAAGTCCGAGCTCGGCGGCGAGGCGCGCACTGAAATCGCTCGAACCGAGAAGATAAAGCGGCACCTTCAGCCCCGCGCCCGGAACCGCCGTCACCGCCTGGCCGGGTGCAGGGGGCCGGAAGTAGGATTGCAGTTCGAGAACGTCCTGCGGAAACGTGTCGCCGCTGCTGCCGAGATTACGGCGCAACGCACGCGCCGTCAGTTGATCGCTCCCCGGCGCGCGCCCCAGGCCGAGATCGATCCGGCCGGGATACAGCGACTCGAGCGTTCCGAACTGTTCGGCAATGACGAGCGGCGCGTGATTCGGCAGCATGATCCCGCCGGCGCCAACCCGAATGCTGCTCGTCTGGCCCGCGACATGGCCGATGACGACGGAGGTCGCGGCGCTCGCGATGCCAGGGAGATTATGATGCTCGGCCAGCCAATAGCGATGATAACTCCATTTTTCCGCATGCTTCGCGAGATCGACCGTGTTGCGAAATGCCAACGCGGCATCGCCGCCTTCAATGATCGGCGACAGATCGAGAACCGAAGCGAGAACCATTTCTGAATGTAGAGGCGCTTGTGCCAAGCGCCTGGTTCTTTTGTAAGGAGGAAACAATCTGGAAGCCAGGAATCCAGGAAGGGCCCCGGATTTTTGCTTTTTCCTGGCTTCCTGGTTTCCAGATTAATCCGTTTGGGAAAAGCAGTTGCACCGCGCGGGACCTGATGCGCTCCTATGCGCATGCCGGAGCAGCGAAAAATCGCCGTGGTCGCCGCCTTCGTGGCTCTCTGCGTAATCTGGAGCTCGACCTGGCTCGCCATCAAAATCGGCCTGCGCGATTTGCCGCCGATTTCTTTCGTGGCGCTCAGGTTCGTCATCGCGGTCGTCGTGCTGCTGGCGATCTCAATCGGGCGGGTGCGTTTGCTGCCAGTGCGCCGCGGCGATTTCAAACTGCTCGCCTACACGGGCGTGCTCATGTTCGCGGTGAACTACGCTCTGCTTTTTTGGGCGGAGCTTCATGTCTCTTCCGGTTTGTCCGCGGTCCTGCAGGCCACGATCCCAATCTTCGGAATGGTTTTTGCCCATTTCATCCTGCCTAACGAACCGTTGCGCGGCCAGCGAATCGCCGGCGCCATTCTCGCGATCGGCGGAGTCGCGGTGATTTGCTCGCGCCTCTTGGACTTTGGCGGGTTCCTCGCGTTCTGGGGCGGAGTCGCCATCGTCTTCGGCGCCGCGGGCGCGGCGTTCTCGAATGTGCTCTTGAAAGCCCGTTCAATCCAGCTCGCTCCGGCCATGATCGCTGCCTGGCAGATGATCTTCGGCGTCGTGCCGTTAGTGGCGATCGGATTCTTTGTGGACGGAAATCCGCTGCATTTCCACTGGACGAAAACGGCGGTCTTCTGCCTGTTCTATCTCGCGATCCCCGGGTCGGCGGTTGCGTTTCTCCTCCTCTATTGGCTGCTGCCGCGAATGACGGTGACGAATCTGCAAACGATCTCGCTCATCACGCCGCCGGGCGCGGTCGGCTTCGGCTGGTTATTGGGCGGCGAAACATTTTCACTCTGGTCGCTCGCCGGCGGCGCGCTCGTGCTCGCCGGTGTCTGGATGATTTTCCGCAAGGTCGAACCAGCGCATGTCCGCGACGAATGCGAAACGGCGCTGCCGCATGCCTGAGATCGATCCGCGCTCGGCGACCCGCAATCGGCAGCCGGGCCTCGATCTTCTGCGCGCCATCGCGATTGTCCTCGTCGTCCTCTATCACGCCGGGTTGTTCGGCTTCGAGCTGCCGCATGATCTCCAACGTTTCGGCTGGATCGGAGTCGATCTCTTCTTTGTCCTCAGCGGTTACCTGATCGCCGGCCAACTTTTATCGGCGCTGGCCCGCGGAAAAAAACTGAACGCCCGGAGCTTTTATTGGCGGCGCGCCCTCCGGATTCTGCCGGCCTATCTCGTGGTGGTGGCGATTTGCGTCTTGCTCCCGAGTTGGCGCGAGTATCCGATGATGCCGCCGCTCTGGAAGTTCCTGACCTTTACCCAGAACCTTGGGTTGCGCGGCGGCACAACTTTTTCGCACGCCTGGTCGCTCTGCATCGAAAGCCAGTTTTATCTCGTGCTGCCGTTCCTGCTTCTTGCCCTCGCGCGATTGCGCCGCCGCCAGTGGCTTGTTCCGTGCGCCGTGGCGATAGGCGGCCTCTTGATCCGCGGTGTGCTCGCGCACATAAACCTGAGCAGCCCATCGCCGTCGTTCGGCTTCTGGCAAAAATTTATTTACTATCCGACTTACGCCCGCCTCGATCCCTTGACGCTGGGCGTGACCCTCGCGGCCATCGAATCTTTCCGGCCGGCGTGGTGGGCAACCCTGATGAAAACCGCGAAATGGATCTGGGCGCCGGGCGTTGCCTTGATCGTGGTCGCGCTGGTGCTCGCCGAAGATGGCCTGAGCGTCGCGAGTTGCGCGCTTGGATTTCCTTTGATCGCTCTCGGGTTTTCCGCGTTGCTGATTTGCGCGGTTAGTCCGGAGACGCCGCTCTCACGCGTGGCAGTTCCCGGCGCTGCCTTTCTCGCGACCATTGCCTACAGCATTTACCTCAGCCACAAACTCGTGATCCATTGGACGTTCGGTTTTTCCGCCGCGCATTCGATCGCGATCCCCTTGCTGCCCGCTTATCTCCTCATGCTTTTCTCGATCCTCGTGGCCGGCGCCGCTCTCTTCTTCGCGGTGGAGCGGCCGTTCCTCCAGATGAGACAACGTTACGTAAAGCGCCCGGCGGAATTTGCGCAAACGCACCCGAACGCGCGAAGGTAAATGATGCCGACGGATTCGCATTGCGAGATCGAACGGAAATTTCTGGTTCGCAAATTGCCAGAAGATCTCGCCACTCATCCGAGCGCGCAGATTTCGCAGGGGTATCTGGTGAGCACCGACGATGGCCTGCAAGTTCGCCTTCGGAAGAGCGATAAGAATTATTCGCTCACCTTCAAGCGCGGCGTGGGAAATGTGCGCGAGGAGCGTGAGGTGCAATTGGCGGCGGAGCAATTCTTCGCCCTCTGGCCGGCGACGGAAGGCAAGCGCCTGACGAAGACGCGTTATGAAATTCCGTTGGGCGATTTCGTCGTTGAAATAGACGTTTACGGCGGGAGACACGAAGGGCTCGTCGTCGCGGAAGTGGAGTTCGATGACGAAGAAGCAGCGGCGAGATTTCAGCCGCCGGAGTGGCTCGGCGACGATGTGACCGGCGATCCTCGCTACAGCAATCAGCTGCTCGCGTCGTAAGGGCGGCCTCGCCATTTGCGCAGCGTCTCGACTCCGGTCCAACAAAACGCCAGCCAGGCCAGTCCAACCGCGATCGCCCCGAGCACGTCGGTGAGATAATGCGCGCCGAGGTAAATGCGGCTGAGTCCGATCGACGCCACCCAAAGTGAGGCGATGCATAAAGTGAAAACGCGCCATCGCCATCTGCGAATCGAATGCGCGACGAAAATCGCGAGCAACCCGTAAAAGAGAGTCGAGCCCATCGTGTGGCCGCTGGGAAAGCCAAAACTTGAAAGCGTGACGAGCGGATTTTCCAGCACGGGACGTTGCCGGTGAAAAAAATGCTTGAGCAAAATATTCAGCAGACTGCCTCCGCCGATTGCGAGCACCAGCGCGAGTAATTGATACCACGATTTTCGCACGCCCAGAATGACTCCGGCGCAGATTGACGCCGCGGCGATAAACGAAACGGATCCGAAGAAGGTGACGAAGCGCGCGACATGGGTAAGCGCCGTTGTCGCGTGCTGGTGGAACCAGGCAGAAACCCGGTCATCAAGAAGATGCGTCGCTGTATCGCGCGACACGTCTTCGGCGATGTCGCCAAACCACCAACCCGTAATCAGGATCACGAGCAAACCAATCGTGAGGTGCAATCCGAGCCAGCCTTCCGGCGACAGGCGCGCTTGCAGGAAACGGATTTGGCGCGCGAATTTTCTCGCCGGTTCACTCATTTCTTATTCGCGCGTCCATCCTTCCGTCGTGTGTCGAAAGAGCTCGACGGATAACACGTCAAACAAACCCGAGTGCGGTCGCCAGGTACGCCGCTCGATGGTCAGATTCGGGCGATCGATTTGAATCACGTTCAGCGAATTCGGCTGGCCCCGGCCGCGCGTTGATGTGCTCGTGCCGGAGGAAACGATAATCGCCGAGTAGCCCGGCATTTTGTAGCGCTTCGCTGTTTGGCTGGTATCGGCGATATGAAAATGGCCGGCTAAAAGCAGATCAACCCGGCATTCCGCCAGCGTTTTCATCGCCAGCCGCGACCGGCCGACGACGCGACCGCTCGCGCCCGCAGGCAAATCGAACGGATGGTGCGTGACCACAATCTTTGTGCGATCGGCCGGCACCGCCTGCAGGGTCGCGCGTAATTTTTCAAGTTGGCGTCGGCTGATGCGACCCTCTTTCCAGGTGAAGGCGCGCGCCGTGTTTACACCGGCGACGACAATTTCCGCGTCAGCGAAAACCGGCTGCAAGTCGGTCGTGATATAACGGCTGTAACGGTCGAGCGTGCGCGCGAAACGCGAGAAGATATTGTGGAGCGGGACATCGTGATTGCCGGGAACGACGATTTGCGGGAATGGGATCGCCGCCAAAAACTCCCGCGCCGCTGTGAACTCCCCGGTGCGCGCGCGCTGGGTCAGATCGCCCGACACCGCCACCAGATCCGGTCTTACTTCCCCGATAAACGTCACCAGCGGCGTGAGAATCGCCGGGTCGACTCGACCGAAATGCAGATCGGAAAGATGGATGATCGTGCGCATCAGACGCTCGGGTTTTCTTGGGGCACGAGGACGCGCAATGCCGCTGGCCGCGTTCGATAATGCAGCGGGCTTTCCATCCATTCGACCTCGCCATCACGCGCGACGAGCAGGCGGCGCCGGTGTGTCTCGATGCGTGCTTCCTCCACGCAGAGCGCATCGAAATCCTTCGCCTGATCGACGCGTCCGAAAAGCGCATGGAGGGCGAGCCGAAAAAGACCGAGCCGGCCGGTGTGATGCGTGAGGTAAAGCCCGAGCACGCCGGCATCGAGGCACGCGCGTGAGCCGAGCTTGAACCCCGCGATCTCATATTCATTGTTGCCCACAAAAAGAAAAGCGGTGCGACGGTCGATCTGTTGGCCTCCGGAGGTGATTCGCACGTCGAGAAATGGGAAGCGACGCAACGCCTGGACCGTGGCCCAAAAGAATGCCGGCCACTTGCCGCGGGCCAGCCGCGACTGTTGCGCCTCACGCCGCGAAACAATCTGCGGATAAATTCCGAGACTCGAATTGTTGAGGAAGATGCGGCCGTTCACTTCACCGGCGTCCACAGGCACGACGCGCCCATCCACCACGGTCCGCACCGCCATCTCCAGATCGAGCGGGATGCGCAAATCCTTGGCGAAATGATTCCACGTGCCGATCGGCAACACGCCAAGAATCTTATCCGTGCCGGCCAATTCCCCCGCCACCCCGTTGATCGTTCCATCGCCGCCAGCGGCGACAACGATTTGGTCGCTTCCCTGGGCTGCCTTGTTCGCAATCGAAGCGATGTCGTGGTCGCCATTCGGGTGAACAATGCGCGGCGTCTCGCCGTGGGCCCTGAATAACTCGGCGATGCGCGCCTCCGGATCTGCGGGACCTCCCGCGCCGCGATTAACGATAACGATCATCGCATTTGAATCGTTTGCGCGGGCTTTCCTGATGCCAGCGGTCTCCGAGAAAATGAGAAATTGAATCCGCTCCGTTTTCCCGTTTATCTGAACCCGCATGCGCGAATATCACGATCTCCTCCGGCTGGTCCTCGAGCACGGGAAGCCGCGGATGGATCGGACTGGCACCGGGACGCTGTCCGTTTTCGGCGCGCAAGCCCGCTTCGATTTGCGCAAAAATTTTCCGCTGCTCACAACGAAGAAACTCCATCTCCGATCGATCATTCACGAGCTGCTCTGGTTCCTGCGCGGCGACACGAATGTGCGTTCGTTGAACGAGCAGGGCGTCACGATATGGAATGAATGGGCGGATGAAAAGGGCGACCTCGGCCCCGTTTATGGGGCGCAGTGGGTCGGCTGGCGTGGCGCGGACGGCGCGGCCATCAATCAAATCGACGGCGTCATCGCGGAGATAAAGCGAAACCCGGAAAGCCGGCGCCTGATCGTGAGCGCCTGGAACGTCACCGAACTTGACCAGATGGCTCTACCTGCGTGCCATGTCCTCTTCCAATTCTATGTGCGCGACGGCGAGCTGAGCTGCCAGCTTTATCAACGCAGCGCCGATTTGTTTCTCGGCGTGCCCTTCAATATCGCGTCATATGCACTCCTGACGATGATGGTCGCGCAGGTCTGCGATCTGCGGCCGGGCGAATTCATTCACACCTTCGGCGATCTCCACCTGTACCAGAACCATCTCGATCAGGCGCGCGAGCAATTGACGCGGGAGCTGCGCTCGCGACCGCGGATGGAATTGAACCCCGCGGTGAAAAGTATTTACGATTTCCGTTTCGAGGATTTCACTCTCGCTAATTACGACCCGCATCCGGCAATCAAAGCGCCAATCGCGGTCTAGTGGGTCGTCGTGCTCGCAGTCGTTGGGCCGCGATTCAAATCAACCAGGTCCTTCAAAATATTCAGGGTCTCGTCGCGTTCTGGGTCGATCGCCGGTTCTTTCGTGCCGTCATCGGAGGTGACCGTATCTGAGTCTGAATCGGTGGCGGCTTCCGGCGCTGTTTTGGGGCCGCCCTTTTTGTTCGCGGCGAGTTTTCCCGGGAAGATGATCGGCTGCAGGTTCGGCTTGTCGACATTGTCGAGCGTTAGGCGAATCATTTGCATGTCTTCGCCCTGGCGCGCGAGGCGTTCTTTCGACCGGGTCTCTTTCCGCAGCTTGTCCTCGTTCAACTCGTTTTTACGAACGTCTTCGTTCAGGGAAATGCGGTTCTCATCCAGTCGCTTCCGGAGCCGCCCCATATCTTCCATCACGTACTTGAATTCAGGATTGGATTGGACGCGCGCTTCAGAGCGGCGTTTCAGTTCGTCCGCAAACAGCCCGCGGCCATCGGACCACTTCGTAAATCTTGCCTTGGGCACTTCGTCGTAAGGCAGACAATTTTTCAACGCCCCTTCGCCGAACTCCGGCAGGTCGCTCAAGGTCGGCAGCACAATATCTGAGGCGACGCCATGAAGCTGGGTGGATCCGCCCGCGACGCGATAAAATTTCTGGATGGTCAATTTCAGAGCGCCATCTTCCTGCGAACGGCTCCCGAGCAGCGAGGTAAACCGGCCGATCTCGAGGATGGTTTGGACGGTGCCTTTGCCGAACGTGTTCTTGTCGCCCACGATCAATGCGCGTCCATAATCCTGGAGCGCCGCGGCAAAAATCTCACTCGCGGAAGCGCTTTGCCGGCTCGTCAGCACGATCATCGGCCCGGAGTAGGCGATTCCTGGATCGGGATCGCTCGAGACGACGATATTTCCGTTCGAACCCTTGGTTTGCACAATCGGTCCCGATTTCAAAAAGAGCCCGGTCAACGCGATCGCTTCTTCGAGCGAACCGCCGCCATTTCTGCGCAGGTCAACGATCAGCCCGGCGATGTTTTCTTTCTTCAATCGCTTGAGCAACGCGAGCACATCCTTGGTCGTGCTCTTCTGGTGCTTGTCCATGTCCGCATAGAAAGAGGGAAGCGTGATCCAGCCGAGCTTCACCGGTTCGCCGTTTTCGTCCTTCTTCAAAATGATGTCGGCGCGCGCTTCCTGGTCTTTCAGCTTAATTTCGTCGCGGACCAAATCGACCGTCTTGCGCTTCGACGGGTCGGGCGAGTCCGAGGGAATAACCATCAACCGGACGTGCGTGCCTTTTTTGCCGCGAATTTGCTCGACCACTTTGTCCAGACGCATATCGCGAACGTCGTTGAACTCTCCCGAGCCCTGCGCCACCGCCGTGATGCGGTCGCCCACTTTTAGACGTCCATCGGTTTGCGCCGGCCCACCGGGCACCAGGCTCTCGATCTTCGCGTAGCCGTCTTCGGTTCGGAGCATCGCGCCGATGCCCACGAGAGAGAGTCCCATGTTGATGCTGAAATTCTTCAGATCGGCTTTGCTCAGATATTCCGAATGCGGGTCGTAAGCCTGCGCGAGCGCGTCGAGGAAGAGTTTCACCTGCTCGTCCTTGTCCTGCTCGTGGACGGTGCGAGCGAGGCGCTCGTAACGGCGCGCGATGAGTTTCGGGCCAGGCTCGATTGGATGTTCGCTCAAATGTTCCTGGAGCAATTCGCTTGCGATCCGGCCGCGCCAGACTGCGTCGGCTTCCGCCTCATCTTTCGGCCACGGGACCTTTTGCCGGCTCAGCTCGATGCTAGCATCCTGCTTGAAATCGACCGGCTGGGCGACGAGTTCTTTAACTTTGGCGACGCGCTCGTCCACGCGCTTGGTGTAGAGATCGTAGATTTCGTAGGCCGGTTTCAGGTTCCTGAGCAAAACATCGTCGTCGAGGGACGTTCCGTATTTGGCCGTCAACATATCGACGTCCTGCTGGGTGAAGAAGAGGTGGCTGAAATCGAGCAGTTCAAGATAGGTGCGCAGGAATTTTTGCGAGACCTCGTCATTGAGGGGGTGGTGCGTGTAGTGGCCTTCCTCGAGCAATCGCCCGACGGATTGCTCGACATCCTCCATGTCCGATTTGGCAGGAGCGGCCGGCGCCGTCAGCAGTGCGGCTACGATGACGGGAAGGAGAAATAGTGAGCGGATAGAAGGCTTCATTCGGAAAAAGAGGTTTCGAAAAGTCGCAGAAATCACGCTGAACGCAAGATAACCACGAGGGACAAGATCATGTGTAGGTAGTGAGACAATCCATCGGCCGGAACATTCAAAGAACGAGCGGCAGTCCGCCCCTTGCATGCAGCTTTCATTCCCGCGAGGGAACAAGTGCGGGCCGCATTTTCAATGGTAACTTGGCGGCTTCCCACCAGTAATCCGACGATGCGTTACGAAACTTTTTGCGGCGGAATTTTTGAAACCAATTGCTACCTCATCGAGGCGCCGCAGGGACCGATTCTGTTCGACGCCCCCGACGGCGCCTGTGACTGGCTGGTGTCGAAAGGAGTGACGCCCAAGCTGTTGCTCCTGACGCATGGACATTTCGATCACGTGCCGGACGTCGCGAAGATCAAGCGCCGGTTTGGCTGCCAGATCGGGTGCCACGCCGAGACGGCGCCGATGATTTCCGAGCGCGATTTCTTTCGCAGCTTCGGGTTCGAGCTGGAGATCGAGCCGGTCCAGCCGGATTTCCTGATCGAAGCGACGCCCTCTCGGGATTTTCTCGGCCTCGAGATGGAGGTGCTCGAAGTTCCCGGCCATTGTCCGGGAAGCCTCTGCTTCTTTTCGCGGAAAGATGCGCTCTTGATTGGCGGCGATGTTTTGTTCGCGAGCGGAGTCGGCCGCTGGGACCTGCCCGGCGGTGATGGCGACCTTTTGTTTAGCGGGATTAAGGAGAAACTTTATCCGCTGGGCGATGAGGTCGCGGTGCTGCCGGGCCACGGACCGCCCACGACCATCGGCGCCGAGCGGCGGACGAATCCATTCGTGCGCTGACCTACGCTGTTAACGCCACGCGTACTGTTGCGGGGCGGGAACGTGGAGCGCTTCTTCGATGTGATGAAGTTCCGCGTGCATGTGCTCGATATCTTTGCCCAGGCGAAAACGGTCGATGGCTTTGCTGCGTAATTGCAGATTTACGACGGCAGCCTCCTGCTTCACATGTTCGTACTCGCGCCAAATAGGCTTGGGGGCGCGGTAGGTCTTCAGGGCGCGCTCCACGTGGGCCATCATGCGATTGAGGTGCTCGACTTCCCCTTTCAGTCGATCAACGGGGATGGGATGATAGGACTGTTCACGACCGTTGATCATCCGGCTTTCATCGTCCTGACCTGAAGCGGCCACGCCAAATCCAGCCAGCCCAACGGCCAGGAGAGCAGAAATTACAGTAAATTTTTTCATGCGTGATTCACGCTACGCGATTTTCACGTGAACCGCCACGCCGCATTCACAAGGACAATCCCACGCACATTCTCATCATCTTCCGGTGGCGACCGCGAGGAAGCTGAAGATGATGATGTCCTGTACCATATGGATGGCGAACGCCCAGACGATGCCTCCCGTTTCGATCATGCTCCGGGCCCAAATCCATCCGGCAAATCCGGCCATCACGACGCCAAGCGGCCCCGAGGGTTGACCATAGAAATGGCCAAGGCCAAATAAGACGGCGGTCAGGAGAACGGCCTCGGCCGGACTAAAAACCTTGCGCAAATGCGCGAGAAGAACATTCCGGAATTGAAACTCTTCGTTCGCCGCATTCAGCGCGGCCAGGAGGAGAATCCAGGGAAGAAAACGAAGGATTCGTCCGCTCGCGCTGAAGTCCGGGCGCACCATGAAGTAGAGGAACGCCGAAAGCGCGCCGCCGAAGACCAGGATCAAGCCGGGGCCAAACCAGGTCCATGGAATCGAATTGCGGAGGCCGAGAAATGGAATCGGCTGCGCGGGAGCGGCGAGATTACCGCGGCACAAAAACAAATCGCGCCGCGTACTTCCGCTGCCGATCAAAGTGAGGCCGAGGAGAAGGACTCCGGAGACAGTCATCATCCGCTCGATGAACAGTCGCGCTCCCCAGCTCGCCTGCTGCGACAAGCCATGAACGAAACTGGTCCGTCCAATTAATGGAACGAGAAGGTCCCACGCGAAATTCAAGGCGGCGATGGCGAAGAGAAAGCGCGCCAACCCCCGAACGCGCGGGAACGGGAGCACCGCGAACGCAACTAACAACAACACGAGAGATTCGATCGCTGCAAACCAAAGCGAATTCCGATGTCCGGTTTCGCGCCAGACGATTTCGGGAAACGCGCTCGCAATGACAGCGCTCCAGGCAATGACGCGTGGCAGTGGATCGGACTTTGATTTCTCTACCTGCGACGCGCCCTTTGTCCGATTACTGGACACGATCCAGAACAGCGCCCAATTTCTTGAGATCGCTAATTTCGCCGACAAGCGTCCGCAACGAGGTCATCGCCGCCGGGACATAATCGAGGAATGTCTTGTTGCCTTTGACGAGGCCGAGGAAGCCGTAGGCGCCCAGCGCTTGCATGAGACGCTGGATCCCGCAAAGACGGAATGTTTGCCGAAAATCGGCCGCGCCCGGTTTGCCGGCGGCCGCCCGCTTCGATTCATAATGGGCCAGCAACTCCTCGCATTCCGTCCGCGAAAAGTCGACGTAGGGATCGAAGAGAAGAGACGCCAGGTCGTACTCCGCGAGACCGGGCCGCATTCCTTGAAAATCGATCAGATGCGCCTGGCCGTTGCGAATGATGATGTTCTGCGATTGGAAATCGCGATGAACCAAAACGCGCGGCCGGTCCGCCAACTCTTTCGCGATTTGGTTCAACGCCGGGAGGTCCAGTAATTCGGAAAGCTCCTTTTTCGCCACGCCAAAAAATCGGCTGAGACAATTCTCGACGAAATAATTTTGCTCCCAGCGATAGAGCGCGGCATCGAACTCAGCCGGCAGATTTTCTTGAATCGCGCGCGCCGCCTCCCCGGCCACGCAATGCAGTTTCACGATTTCGTCCAGGGCCGATTCGTAAAAGGCGCGACGCACGAGCCAGCTTTCGTCGCGATAGCTCCAGAGATCGGCTTTCCCGAGATCTTCGATCCAGATCAAGCCTTCCGCGGCGTCGTGAAAATAAATCTTGGGCGCGCGAATCTTGTGCTCGGCGAGGAATTCCGCGATCCGGACGTAATGCCGGTTTTCTTCCCGCTCGAGATTGTACTTAACGAGGATGATCGTCTGCTCGGGCGAACAGCGGACGCGATAAAACTTCCGGTCCGATCCGCCCTTCTCGATCGGCGTGATCCTGACGCTGGCTTCCTCCAGCCGGGGAAAATGAATCCTGGTCTGCCGGAGAAGCAGCGCGGTCTTTGCGGTTTTAGATGTCGATGTCACTGAGTTCGCCTTCGGCCTTGCGATGGGAGCGGACAATACAATTACGCAGGTGGGAACGGGAAGCGATTTGTGCGCCAGGCCAGATAATTGTGTTTTCCAAAACCGCCCCCGCGCCGACGTAGCTGCGCGCGCCGATCGAACAAGAGCCTTTCAAAGTCGCGGTCGAATCAACCAGCGCGTCCGCGGCGATGGTGATCGGCCATTGCTCCGCTTTCACGTATTCGGGTTTCCAGCGTTCTTCCTGGATGGTTCGATGGACCGCGAGGTACTCAGTGCGCGAACCGATGTTGAACCACTTTCCTTCATTCGAGACGACACCGCCGATCTTGCCGCCAGCTCCAATCCATTCCGACAGGATCGGGATGAACGAAAGACTTTGGCCGGGCGGAATCCGCTCGAAGATCGCCGGCGTCCAGACCGATACGCCCGCGAAATCATAACGGCCCGGGTGGCCGTAACGATTCTCGATGTCCACGACGCGGTTGCCGTCGAGCGCCATGTCCGCGCCGTGTTCGGTCTCGCGCAACGCGAGCGTGACATCGTTTCCGGCGCGGAAATGTTCCGCGAGCAACGGTTTCAGATCGATGTCCGTCAGCACGTCACCGCTATAAACAATGAAGGGCTCCGCCCGTAGCAAGGGCTGGACGTTCTTGATCCCGCCGCCGGTGCCGAGGAGTTTGCTCTCATGAATTAGCTGAATGGGATGGCCGCGATAGGTCCCGTCTGCGAACAAAGTTTTGAACGGCGTCTCGAGGTGATGGGTGTTGATCACGAATGATTTCATGCCGGCGGCGATGAGGTGATCGAGCGCGAAAGTAATGAGCGGCTTCTGGAAAATCGGAATGAGCGGCTTGGGCAATTCTTCAGTGAGCGGACGAAGCCGCATTCCCAGCCCGGCGCCGAGGACGAATGCCTGCGTGATCATCTTCTGTAGCCGCCGCCCTGTGGGCGGCGCGAGTGCGTCGAGGCCAGCGAATCCCAGCCTCTCGCTTCGCACGGCGAAGCGGCTACAGAAGAGGCGGCGCCTACAACGCTTGTGATCCTGAAGCAGTCTGATAAAACTTCATTCATGACGGAAGAAACGATCTGGCGCGGCACTTCTTCGCAAAAAAAGAATCTCGGCATCTACATCCTTTGCGTTCTCTTTTGCTGGCTCATCGTGCCGATCTTCATCGGGTTGACGCGTTATCTTCAAACGAAAAACCATGTCTTCGAGCTCACCACCGAACGTTTGAAAATAACGGAGGGCATTTTTAGCAAGGTCACCGAAACGCTCGAACTATATCGCGTCAAAGACATCGAAGTGCTGCAACCGTTTATCTACCGCATAGTTGGATTGGAGAACATCAAGGTTAATACGTCCGATCTTTCGTCGCCCGTCGTCATGCTCGACGGCATTCCCCAGGATGTCGGCTTCGCCGATAAAATGCGGAACGCGGTCGAGACGGTGCGCATGCAGAAGAAGGTGCGCGAGATCGATATCGAATAAGGCAGTGTTTTCTGTAGCCGCGGCCCTGTGGGCCGTGTGAGAGCGGCGATCATTCTTCCGACACGCGGCCCGCCAGGGCCGCGGCTACAGCGCGGATAAATTTACTGCTTCAAATAAAGCGTCTTCGTTCCGAAATCGATGATGCCGTGATAGCGGCGTAAAATTTCCGAGCCGAGCAATCCCGCGACGGGCGGCGAAGCGTCGAGCAGTCCGCCGTGGATCAATCCTTCGAGGTTAATCACGCCCACGTCGTTGTTCCGCATATCCATCGAGCCGATCGAGAAACGCGAGATGTTCGCGATCTGCACGCCGCGCTGTTTCAAGTTTACCCCGGACGTGCTGAAGGGCGTGTTGCGCAGCGGAATTTTCATGCGGTGCACGAAACGGGAATGCAACAACGTGGCGAAAGCGCCCGTGTCCACCATCAGCTTCGCTTTCTGTCCGTTCACGGCTCCGTCGACGTAAAGATTGTAGCTCTCGCTGACGTGCATCGGGACGCCGCGATACCCGCGAAAATCGAATCCGGGAATTCTGCCTGGGACGCTCGGATTAATCTTCAGGATGAGGATCTGCCGCTGGCAATCGAGCAACGCCTTTGTGGGAAACAGGATGTCGGCGCCAAGAATTCCATCGATCTCATCCCGCTTGGTGGAGCGAAAGCCGCCGAGGTCCACCACCACCATGGGCTCGTCCACGAGATTGAGCGCGCCGAGCCGGAGATTGTGCGCGATGGCCACGGGATTGAATGCGCCATTGATACTGAGGCGCGAAGGAATTCCCGATCTCCCGGTGGCGGGCGCCATTCCAAAATGGGCGCGCCGGTTAAGCGCGATCGCGCTCACCGGAGCACCGCTGTCCACTCCGAGCAGCGCCGGCTTGCCGTTGATCTCGGCGTGCACCAGCAAATGATTTTGGGCGGAGCGGCTGAGCGGGAGCGCTTCGTATTGAAGCGCGCCTGAAGTCGCCGGCAGCCGCGAAGCCGGCGCGGCGATCGCGGGAACCGCGAAAACCGCCGCGGCCAAAAGCGCGGCCAACATTTTTCGCGACGCTAAACTGGCGAAATGGATAAGCACGGGGCGGGAGGATAGCACACGTGGGTTGCCGGAGCGAAAACGGTTGCTACGCCAAGCTGACTGATGATTAACTCTGCGCGGCTCACACTGAGAACGCATGTCACCATCAACCGAACCGACCAACGGCAAGTTCATTCGCGGACTCGGATTGCTCGACTCAACGATGCTTGTCGCCGGTTCGATGATTGGCTCCGGCATTTTCATCGTCTCCTCAATTATCGCCCGCCAGGTCGGCGCTCCCGGCTGGCTGCTCGTCGTCTGGCTCGTCACCGGTTTGCTGACGCTGATGGCGGCGCTCTCTTACGGAGAGCTGGCGGCGATGATGCCGAAGGCGGGCGGCCAATATGTTTATCTGCGCGAAGCCTTCTCGCCGCTCTGGGGTTTTCTCTACGGCTGGACGCTTTTTCTCGTTATCCAGACCGGCACCATTGCGGCGGTAGCCGTCGGATTCGCGCGCTACACCGGTGTGATCGTGCCTTGGGTGTCGGAGTCGAATTATCTGATCGAACCGATTCGTTTTGGCGGGTATGCGTTTTCGCTTTCCACGGCGCAGTTCGTCGGCCTGGCGATGATCGCGCTGCTGACATTCATGAACACGCGTGGCTTGCGGCTCGGCAAGCTCGTCCAGAACATTTTCACAACGGCAAAAACCGGCGCGCTCATCGCGCTCATTTTGCTCGGAATCATCGTCGGGCTAAAATCGGGCGCGGGCACGGCGAACTTCAGCGACATGTGGACCCTGCGCGGGAATTTGCAGGATGTCGCGCAAGGCTTGACCGCCGCGACCGCCTTCGGCCTCTTCGTTGGCATCTGCGTGGCGCAAACGAATTCGCTCTTTTCCGCCGACGCCTGGAACAACATCACCTTCACAGCCGGCGAAGTCATCAATCCGCGGCGCAACATTCCGCTCTCGCTTGCCTTCGGCACGATCCTGGTCATCGGACTTTATCTCCTCGCCAACGTCGCGTATCTGGCCGCGCTCCCCTTCAGCGCGATCCAGAATGCGCCCAGCGACCGCGTCGCGTCGGAGACAGCCAACGTCATCTTTCCCGGCGCGGGCGCGACGATCATGGCCGTCGCCATCATGGTCTCCACGTTCGGTTGCAATAACGGGCTGATCCTCGCCGGCGCGCGCGCCTACTACGCGATGGCGCGCGACGGTCTCTTCTTCCGCCGGGTGGGAGAGCTGAATAAAAACCATGTGCCCGCGTGGGGTCTCATCATCCAAGGCATTTGGGCCGGCGTCCTCGTCCTGCCGCGAACTGTCAAAACAGACGCGGCCGGCAACGTGACCGGTTACGGGAATCTTTACGGCAACCTGCTCGACTACGTCATTTCGGCCGCGCTCATCTTCTACATCCTGACGATCATCGGCATCTTCGTGCTCCGCCGGAAACGGCCCGACGCTGAGCGCCCGTATAAGGCATTCGGTTACCCGATCGTGCCGGCGCTTTACATCGTCGGCGCGTCCGTGATTCTCTGCGTCTTGTTCATTTATCAGACGGCAACGACATGGCCGGGCCTCATCATCGTGTTGACCGGTGTGCCGATTTATTTTCTGTGGCGAAAATCAAGCGCGGGCGCGCCCTCAGGCGACCAAGGCAGTTAGCGAAACCGAAACTACAACTCAGGTAACCCAAGAAAAAGAAAGCGACCGCATGGCCAATTTATTCGCAAGAAAGCCGATCGATAAACTGATGGCAGAGGCTCAGGAAGTCGGCGAGCACAGTCTGAAACGTTCGCTCGGGCCGGTGAATCTCATTGCTCTCGGCATCGGAGCGATCATCGGCGCCGGCCTCTTTGTGCGCACGGCTGCCGCGATCGCAGACCGCGCGGGTCCATCCGTCGTGCTGGCCTTCGTCGTCGCCGGATTGGGCTGCGCCTTTGCGGGTCTCTGTTACGCGGAATTCGCCTCGATGATTCCGCTCGCGGGGAGCGCCTATACCTATTCGTACGCCACTATGGGCGAGCTGGTCGCATGGATCATTGGTTGGGATTTGATCCTCGAATATGCTGTGGCGTCAGCGACGGTCGCCATCGCCTGGAGCGAATATGCCAATCGCGTGCTCGAGTGGTTTGGGATGCGAATACCATACCAGTGGTCGCACTCGCCTTTCGAACATGACCTCACAGGGTTACACGGCGTTATGAATATCCCGGCGGTGCTCATTATTCTGGTGCTGACCCTTCTGCTGATCCGCGGCACGAAGGAATCGGCGTTCGTCAATGGCCTGATCGTTATCTTGAAAACGACCATCGTGCTGCTCTTCATCGGAATCGGGTGGGGCTTCATTAATCCGGCAAACCACACGCCCTTGATCCCCGAGGCGACGACCTACGTTACTCCCCAGGGCATTACGCACGCCTACGGCGGAATCCTCGGTATTCTCGGCGCGGCCGGCGTCGTCTTTTTCGCCTATATCGGTTTTGATGCGGTCTCGACTGCCGCGCAGGAAGCGAGAAATCCGAAGCGCGACATGCCGATTGGGATTCTTGGCTCGCTGGCGATTTGCACGGTTCTCTATGTATTGTTCGCTTACGTTCTGAGCGGCGTGGCCACGGTGGGAGATTTTCGCTCGGCCGGCCGGGAAGCGTCGGTCGCGTTCGCGATCACCAAATACATGCACGGCTACGAGTGGCTCTCGAAGTCGGTGACGATCGCGATCCTGGCTGGATTCTCATCGGTCATCCTCGTGTTGTTGCTCGGCCAGTCGCGCGTCTTCTATTCGATGAGTCGCGACGGCCTGGTGCCGAGAATTTTTTCGGACGTGCATCCGCGATTTAGAACGCCCTACAAATCGAACCTGCTCTTCTTTGTCTTCATCGGCCTGATCGCAGCCTTCGTTCCGGCGGACATCACCGGCGAAATGACCAGCATCGGAACGCTGTTCGCTTTCATTCTCGTCTGTGCCGGCATCTGGATCCTGCGGGTGCGGCGTCCTGATTTGGAACGAGGATTCCGGGTGCCGATGGTGCCGGTGGTCTCGACGCTCGGCATCATCGTGTGTGGCGCGATGATCTACGGCCTCGGGTGGACGAATTGGATGCGCTTAATCGTGTGGCTCCTGATTGGGTTCGTCTTCTACTTTGCCTACGGGAAGAACCACAGCCGCCTCAACGCACCACCGCCGGAAATGCCGGAGGGAATAAAGCTGAGCAAATAAGTTGTAGCCACGGCCCTGTGGGCCGTTCCAGTGCGCGAGAGAATTGAGCCAGACGGCCCACAGGGCCGTGGCTACAGGCTACATCCGGCTGGTCGCGCCAAAGCCGAGGATCGATTCGACCCGCTGCCGCGTCGCGAAGGCGTCGCCGGCATTTCGCAACCGGGAGCGATGATGCGTGTCGGTTTCGGACAGACTCAGATCGAGAGCGCGCAGGATTTCACGCTCGCTCTCGGCCAGGGTTACACCCGGATCGTCGGCTTTTTCCTGCAACCGGCCGAGAATTTCCACCAGCGCATCCCCATCGTATTGCGACCCGCGAAAGGCATCGACAATTCGCTGGAAACTCAAATGAAAAGGCACGGTCGCGACATCGATGGGCCCGCTGTCGGCCACGTCGTCAGGTGGCGTCGCGACAGGAGCAGAAGTTGCGACGGAATTCCAGACGCCGGCGGGTTCGTGATAACCGAGCTCGACCTGATAGGAAGCCCGCGCGCTTGAAACGGCAATGCAATGACTTCCGGCGAACGGCTCGACGGTTGCCCTCGTTTCTTCGCTTCCGTCGGACGACTGGACGCGCAAATGAACTTTGCGATCCGACGGCGGATGATCTCCGAAAATTGCCGGCCAATCCAGATCCCAATAAACGAAAAGCGTGTGCGGATCGCGGGCGATGGCAACAAGAAGCGGCTGGCCGTAGGAGCGCGGAAGCTCGCCGAGGTTTTCGTAATCGCGAGCCGGGCCGCCTGACGAAGAAGCGCGCTCTTGCGTCGTGACGAGCGGACGGTGGGATAGGACAAACGCGACTCCGCCGCTTGCGTCGTCGTTTTCCTGCATGTCGTCGAGAACCTGGTCGTTTTCGGCCATGCCGCGACGATAGGCCGCGCCGCGCGAGATGACAAATGGCTCGCGCGGCCCGCGGAGTTATTGATTGCCCAGATTGTAGATCTCGACACTGCCGATACCGCCGCTGCCAGTCGCCGGCTGCAATATCACAGTGTATTGGCCGGGCGCGAGCGTCCGAAGAATGGCCGATTCTTTTGGATGCGTCGGTGCAAGACCGCTGAGTGTTAGGGCGCCGGCATCCGGGCTCGATCCCCAATCATCATTGGAACCAATGGAAGTGCCCTGGCCGTTGAAGAGGGTGATGGACGGATCCTGCAGCGGATTCGCGACTCCGCGCGTACTCAGCGACGGTCCGATGCCGCGAAGCAAAATATTTTGCGGCTGGTTCGTGAATGAATCGTCGCGCACGATCAACCCGCCAATGAGGACGCTGCTTCCAGCGCCGACGAGTCCGCGCGTGGAGAGGTTCCCGAGATCGGCGAACGACTCCGCGTCGAGATCGTAAACTTCAATCAACCCAATCCCGGTGGCCCCGTTCTTACCGCTGATAATTGCGGTGTAATTGCTGCGGACAGCGGCTCCAGTGAGATTTACGATCACGGCTGCTTCGTTATTATTGATCGGCGCCAGGCCACTTGCGGTGATCTCGGCCTGCTGCGTTCCAGTCCGCCAGTTATCGTTGGTCGCGATTTGCCCGCTGGAATCAAACACGGTAAGCACCGGGTCCTGTAACGTCCCGGCCAGCGGCTGACCGTTAATGCTGATCGACGGGCCGAGGGCCCGGATCAAAACTTTCTTGGAGGGCGCGAACCGTTTGATGAAGCCGGCGTTGCCGTCGCTCTGGCCGCCTTGGACGTCGACTCGCGTCGCGATGTTCGCCAGCCGCCGGCGCGGCGGTGTCGGAACCGGCGTTGCGCCCGGTGCTACGAATGGCGGCGGATAGGGCGTCGGCTCCGGGCTCGCTGCCGGAGCGGCAAACGCTGAATCGCGGACGATGAACTGCGTGCCGCCACGCGCGATATCGCGGCGTCCCTGCCGTGAAGCTTGGCCGCTCACAGGAGGAACGACCTCGATCGTGTACGACCGGGCGCGCAAGCCCGCGATGACGGTGCCGTTCGTGATAAGCGGATGCTTTGCCGCCGAAAGAACTGCGTTCAATTTCGCCACACTGACCTGGACGGAAACGGTGTTGTCCGAAAGGTTGAAGGCGCCGGCGTCGGCAGCACCGACAATCGTATAGATCAGCTTGCCGTCATTGGCGCGCACGACCGTCCCATAGCTGTAGGTTTGCCCGCCGTTCACATCCGTGTCCGCCTCGAGAAAGAATTGATCGGCGTGATCCGAAGCGGCGAACGAATAGGTGCCGGTCGGGCTGAGGACATTGTGCGGCGCGTTCACCGCGAAGCTCATCTGCCACGTCGTCTGCCCTGGGATGACGCTCAGGCTGGAGACTTGCATCGCGGCAGCGATGGCGAGGCTGGCGCCGGTGCCGGAGGTGTCGTAACGCACCGCCAAAACATCGGACGCATCCGGCTGGTGGATGCGCGGAATGCTGCCTTCCTGTAAGTCCTGCGCGTAATCGGTGACCTGTTCGCCATTCAATCCGGGAACCCGCGGCGGCATTACTTCACTCGGATCCACATTGGCCGTTCCCGGCGGAATGACGAGCGCCGTGCCTTCGGTGACGGCCGGCAGATTTCCGCCCTTGATGCTCGGACCGCTAATCTGGCGCGCGACGTAAGTGTGTCCGTCGTAATCGATGTGATCGTCGGTGTAGGCAATCACGGCGGCGCCTTGCGGATCGAATGAAACCTGGAAGTAATCGATCAGGTTCCGATTGTTCGCGCCGGTCAGGCCGCCTTCGGAAATATTCGCAGCATGAATGATGTGTTCAGGTTCGGTGACTTCCGCGATGCGGAACGTCGGAGTGCTCGACGACGCATTGAAGGACTGCGCGTAGTAAACTTTCCACTCGGCGGTGTCGTCGTTGGCCCCGGGCGCTCCGAACCAAACGATGCCAACCGATCCCGGCGTTGGTCCCGTTTCCATCCATGGGAAAACATTCGACGCGGCGTTTCCGTTACTGTTGACCCGCACCGGATCGCTCCAGGTTGCGCCTTGGTTGGTCGAGTGTTTCAGAAGAATCTCGTGGTCGTTCGAATAGCAGACGTAAACGGTGCCGTTCGGTGTTCCGTCATCCGCGACTTTGGTGACAAAGAATAAATGCGCGACGCCGTTTGGATCGGTCGCCGCTTGCCGCACCGTGTAACTCGCCGGCGGCAACCCGGGGCCGGCTGGAATGCCGACGGCCACCGTGCCCTGACTGGTCCCTGCGTAAACGACACCGGTGGCCTGGTGAACATCGATCGGGCCAACCTGCGTCGTGGTCCCGGCTGTGATGGCGGGCCCGAAAGTTTTCCCGCCATCATCCGAGCGCTGAACCTGCGTCACTGCCGGTTGGAGTGTGCGGTACCACATATAGACTGTGACGTTGCCCAGAAATTCTTCCCACTCGCGGTCGTCCACGATGACGCCGCCCGTACCGTTGCCGACCGCGTTCTTTTGAAACGAGATTCCACGATCGATCGAAGTGCCGGTCGAAATGTTCGCCGCGATCAGGCTGCTGAAAGCCAGAGTGGGAAACGATTGTCCTCCGGGCAAGCTGAATGGAACCGCGAGATCGATGTCGCCGCCGCCGTCGCCGCCGAGTTCGGCTTCAGTGGCGGCGGGACTGAAGGCATCGGGTTGCCCGCGATAAATCGGGACCCGCATGTTCGGATCGAACGAGGCACTGGTCGGATCCAAATCGAAACGCCAGAGATCAACTCCGGCTGGGAAACCGCGGATCGCGCCGACATAGGCGTTGCCGGCAAAATCGGTGCGGTTACTCGGTTCACCGTCTCGCAGAGCGACCGGCGCTTTGATTGGCACATTGTTGCTGAAGGTGATCCCGCCGCTGATGTAAGTGGCGGTGCGGCTCGGCGTCGGCGTGGCCGTGGCCGCACTCATGATCGTGGCCGTGCCCTTGTACTGGTCCGTCGGCACTACATCGGAATAGACGACATGCACCACATAGTCACCGGCGCCGGAGGTAGCGGGGTTGATCACGACTTGTTCGCTGGTGCCCGGTTGCGATCCGTTTCCCGCCGGGAAAACCACCTTCCCGTTCACCGTGTCCTTGTGCACATACATGTCGTAATCACTCAGCATCGAGAATGTGATTTTGACGACGAGCTGTTTGCCGGCGTAATCGGAGGCGACTCCGGTCAGATGAATCGTGAAGACGTCGCAATTGAAACCGTCCTGACACGCTGTCTCTCCGGTGCCTGAGGGCGCGCCGACCGCGTCGCCCATCCAGGACAGCGGCGCGGTGCTTGCCGGGTTCAACGTTCCCTGGCTCGGGACCGCCGCGAAAGCGGAAGTCAAGAAGAGCAAGGTGCAGCTCAGCGTTAACAGGATTGATTTTTTCATACGGGTCGTTCCTTGCGTTAATCCAGGAGGCTCGAATCACGGCCCGGTCAGGCCATAAACTTCAACGGTGGCGACGCCGGTCGCATTCTTACCCTCGACGATTGCGGTGTACTGGCCCGGGGCCAGCGATATGATAAGTGCCGATTCCTCAGGTCTCGAGGGAGCGAGGTTCGGCGCCTGCGCCGCGATCGCGACTGCATTAGCGGCCCAATCATCATTGCTGGCGAGGGTCGTTCCGCTCTGGTTCACGATTCTTAATGTCGGATCGGGCAGTGTGCCGGAGACGCCAAATCCACTGAGCGATGGCCCGAGCGAACGCACGAGAAGATTCGCGTTGCCGGTGTTAACGGGTCCCACGATTACACCGCCGATCAGGACATTGTTGCCGGTTCCAACGAATCCGCGCGAGCTCAGGTTCCCGAGTTGCGAATTCGACGCCGGCCCCACATCGAACACCTCGACGAGGCCCAGACGCGCCGCGCTCAGATCCTTATCACGCAGGATGACCGTGTAATTACCGGGCGCCAGCGTGCGGACGAGCGCCGATTCGAAAGGATGAGTCGGCGCAAGTCCTGTGTTCGAGACATCGGTCGCGTTGGATGGTGGATTTTGCCAGTCATCGTTGGTGGCGATGGGCGGAGTGGCAGGCGTGCTGTTATAGAGCTCGATGGTCGGATCGTGCAACGGATCCGCGATGCCAGGACCGATTATCGACGGCCCGCGGCCGCGTACGATGACTCTCTTCGATTCGGTCCCGGTAATAATGAAACCGCCGATCAACACATTCTGGGCCGCGCCGACTTGCGCGCGCGTCGAGATATTTTGCAGAAGGGCCGATCGCGGACCTGCGATCACGTAGGTGGCCGCGTTCGCCGTGTCGTCATTCGCATTGGCATTCGACGTCGTATCGATCGCGTTCGTCGAGCGAACCTTGTTCGTGGTATCGGAGTAAGTCCGGACGGAAATTCCGCCGAGCAGATCGCCCGTTTGCGGGTTGCCAATTTTATTCCGCGAAACGGCGATCGTGATCAGGCCGGCTGGGGTAAAGCTGCCCGCATCGGGTGTCCCAACCGCGGTCGTGTTTGGATCGCCGAGAACTAATCCGATCACTCCAGTCGTCACCGTCCCGTATTCGAACGAAATCGCGCCGGTGTTATCTGAAGTCATTCCGAGGTAATACTGACCGCCCGGCGAAGACTGAGAATTCCAAATAATCCGCCAGCGCCGGCTCGGCGGAATGGTGGCCAGGCTCGTCATCTTGAGATTGAAGACCAGCTTTCCTGCATTCGGGCCAGTCCCCGGCTCCGAGATGGAAAGCGACTGGATATCCAAATCCGGGTTCGCCGCGGGCGCGCCCGCCTCCGCCGTGGGATCGGTCGCGACGATGAAACCAGTCGCCGCATACGAATCTCCCACGTATCTCACCGCGACCTCGTTGTTGCCGCAAGTGGAGCCTTGCGCGTTTACTGCCACCACTTTGTAGAAATAAGTGATCGCCGGGTCGGTGGCGGTCGCGTCGTCATAGCGCAACTGCGTGCCGGGCACCGTAGCCAGCAACGTCTCCGTGTTCGTGGTGGTGGAGCGAAGAATATTGTAACTCGTGATGGCCGAGCCACCGTCGTCGGCTTCGGACCATGACAGCCGGACCAGGCCGCCGTTGCGTTTCGCGTTAAGCGTTGGAGTGCCTGGAGCTGTCGCCACCGCCGGTGGATCGAACGCGCTCATCAGTCGGCGCCCGCCGCTTTGCCGGGCGATAGCCGCCAACGCAGTGTACGAATTGCCGGTCGCGGCCGTTGGCGCGAGGACGCATTCCCCGCCTGCGCATCCATCCGCGTATCCCACCAGAATGCGGCCCTCGTGGTCCATTTGCACGTCCATAAAGTCCAGCAAGTTCCGGCAGATATTCGCGCCGCCGGACAGCCAAATGCAGCCGCGTTGCACTGGATCGTTAGGTGTCGCGTCCACCGTGGACCAGGTAGCTCCGCCGTCATATGTCGTCGCGATATAGAGATGCCAGATGCCGGTGAACTTCGGTCCCGTTAACCCCCCGGCGGTGGGCGTGCCGAGAAACGCGAAGGCCGCCCGGTTGTTATCGCCCGCCACCACGGCCGGAAACACGACGTTGTTGATCCCAAAAACTGCACCGACATCCAGCGGCGCGGTCCAGGTTTTGCCGTTGTCGTTCGACATGCTGATGGCTGCGGTCGTGTCGAAGTCAGCGTAGCCGAAGTACACTCTTCCACCGCTGCCGATGCCGATCGACGGATCGCTGCCGCCAGGCGCGCTCGCCGGAATTTTGCGAATTTCCCAAGTCGCCCCGTTATCTTCCGAGACCACGCTCGCCTGATTGCCGCCGCAGCCTCTATTCGGCAGGTGCACCGTTCCGTCCGGTGCGACTTTTACATGGCCGTGGAGCCCGCCACACTGACTCGTATAAGCCACCACCGCCGGTCCGAAAGTGATGCCGCCGTTATCGCTCCGGGCACAGCTCGCGTCGACCAGCGCTTGCGAACAATAGTAAACCGCGTGCGGGTTCGCGGGCGTGCCAATCAGCGGAAGGTGATAATTTCCGCCCCCGATGGTTTGGTGGTCCACGCCCGATCCAATGCCGGCGCCGGTACTCGGATGCCAGATGTCGCCGTCGTTGTCGGGAGGGTTTGTGTCGGTGTAGGACTGTTCGCCCAAGAAGGGATTCGCGGCGAAAGTCAACAGGTTCACAATCGTACGGCCCGTTTGAAAATCGGTGAAAAGAATCGGATCGAAATCTTGTTGTGACGTCGGCGCGGGCTTGTTCTCCCAGAGCGGTCTGGCGCAAGCGCCGTTGAAGGTCACGCGCAGCGTTTGCACGTCCGATTGGAACATGGCCCGTCCCTCGGGATGACCGACGATCGGCAACGCTATGCCGATGGATGGTTCGCCCGCGCTCCGGCCCAGCGTGTTTGGTCCCAAGGCGGGAGGATTAAAGTTCTCGAAGCGCGGCGCGAACCCGGCCGCGGCGGGCGCGGGCGCCGGAAGTGGCGCTGCTGTCGCCAGACTTGCGACACCGGTGTATTGATCGGCCATCGTCGCCGCGAAGTACACCACATGCACGATGAAATCTCCGGTGCCTACGCTGCTTCGCCGCGGATCGAGGTCCACCTGCTCCTGCGTCGTCCCGCCGGCGCCTGAATTTGCAACAACCGGCCCCGCCAGCGTGCCTTTGTGCACATACAAATCGTAGTCCGTCGAAGGCGAGGCCCAGTTAATCTGAACGTGCACGACCTTCACGGCCGCCGCCCAATCGGCCGGGGTGCCGGAGATCGTGAGCTTAAAGCTATCGCAATTTGTTCCCTCTTCGCATGAGTCCTCCCCGCCGCCCGTCGGTGGCAGGCCGGTTGCGGTGCCGACCCAGGGAACCGACGGCCCACTTGGGCCGATCGTTCCCGATGGAGGCGCGGCGGCGAACGCCAGAAATCCAAGTAAGGCCGAAAGGGTCAGGAGGCCGCAGAATAAAATTACGCGGAGGATAAAGGTGCCGGATTGATTAGAGGCGGATTTTTTCATGGGCGTTCGTTCGGGTTGGTTGGAGCAGGGTTTTTCGCTGGCAGACATCAGGAGAAATTTCGTCGTGAATTTGGAATGAGCCGGGGCCGGCTCGGGGTACCAGCTATCTTGTATTTCGCGCCTTCCAGGCCGTCCGGTTCTGCGAACCCGCCTGATTTCCCAATTACATTTCTGTAATGATATTTACCGCGCGACGCGCGTCGATTTACCGCTCTGCTCTCGCCCGCAAATATCTGGCGCCCGCGGGGGCGTAGCTCCCGGGGGCACCATTCGCAGGCCTCTTGGTCACGACTTTGCTGCCTCGCACTAGGCCTCGGAAAGGCGTGATAGACGAGAAAATGTTCGCCTTTAAAGACGAACTTTCGTCTAGTTCTCGTTAGATGCTGACGCTCGTCTGCGTATTCTGCGCGATGGCAGCTGGCGCACTGTGGGGGTTTGCGGGCGACCCCGGTGGTCTGCCGGAAATTGCAGTGGTCGTGGCTGGCTACCTCCTACCTGCGAGCGTCGCCTTGTGGGTTCAGGCAGACGCACAGAGGCATGGCCGGAAGATGCCATATGATTTCGACTCACTAGTGTTCGCCCTGTGGCCGTTCGTGACCCCCGTATATCTTTTTCGTACACGTGGTTGGCGCGGCCTGGGTCCCATTGCCCTCTTCGTTTTGGTAGCAATCGCCGCTCTTCTGTTCGAGGCTATTCTCGTGTTCGGTCATCCACAGGACGCCAAACTCCGATGAGCGCATCTAACCATGCGATGGAGCGAACGGCCGGCAGCCCTGAGGAAAGGATGAGGGATGAATTATGAAGGATAAAACCGCAGCTACGCGTCACCGAGTTTATCCGCCGCGGAGCGCGAGCCGTCGCTGATCTTGTTCTCGTTAGGCGTATGGCAGGCACAATCGCGGGCGGGTGTTTATGCGGAGGCGTCCGATATCGTCTACACGTTAGGCCAAAACAGGGGAGTGACTGCCATTGCGAAGATTGCCGGCGGGCTAGTGCTGCTCCCTATGTGACTTGGTGTAGCGTTCCCGGAAAGGCGATCGAGGTTCTGAGCGGTGAACTGGGCAGAGTCTCCTATGCAGACCGATTGCGCTCGTTCGCCTCTTGTTGTGGCACGCCTCTGTTTATCCAGGACGAAGTCAGTTCTGAATGGATTGACGTGACAGTAGCGTCGCTCGATGATCCTAAGACCTTTCACCCGGAGGTCGCGATTTGGACAGAAGACAAACTCCCGTGGGTAAAGCTCGATCCGAGTCGGCGTGCTTTTCGCCGGAACAGAGATGAAAACCCCTAACCAGGCGATGCAGCGAAGGTCAGGGCAAAATGACGGCAAACACTGATTCTCGCGTAACGATCCACATGGCGGCGAGCCTCGACGGCTTCATCGCTCGAAAAGACGGGAGCGTCGACTGGCTTGAGACCTCAGACGAATTCGTGGGCGGGGAAACCATGGACCCAGGATTCGTCGAGACCTTTCTCAAGACGATCGACTGCTACGTCATGGGATCGCGAACCTATGAGACCGCGTTGAGTTTTGAAGCCAAAGGATTGGGGTGGTCGTATGGCGACAAACCCACCTTCGTTCTCACTCGTCGCGAGCTGCCGCGAACCCGGGATACCGTCGAGTTCTACTCGGGCGATCTCGCGCAGTTCGTGAATGGGCGCCTGCGGCCCACGTTCCGTAGCATCTGGTTTGTTGGAGGCGGTGTAGTTTCCGGTGAGTGCGTTCGCCTCGGGCTAGCAGACGACGTTCGTTATTCGATCCTGCCGATCTTGATTGGCGATGGGATACCGTTTTTCGAGAAGCTCGACAGAGACGTCGCCCTTCATCTGGCGGAGGTCAAAGCCTACAAGAACGGCACGGTGGAGCTTCGTTACGAGGTGCGAGGACATCGCGGTGAACCAAGGAAGGCAGCCATCTAGCCCGGTGCCCAACATGAATGCCATACCCAACATCAGCATGACACCCGGAGTGAGCGGCGCCCTGAGGCGTCCGACTGCGTTCCTTCCGATCACAATGTCGCTCCTCGCTCTCGCCATTGTGCTATTCCACATCGCGATGGACGGCACAGCACGTGAGCCGGATGAGGGGACATCCGCACATCTGTGGCAGTTGCTCATGGCCGGTCAGTTGCCCATCATCGCCGTCTTCGCGATCCGGTGGCTTTCACGCGATCCCAGGTCCGCGCTACTTGTCCTGGCATTACAAGGAGCCGCGGCGCTCGCAGCACTCGCGCCAGTTTATTTTCTGAACTGGTAACGGACGGCTAACTAATCTAAGCGGCCAACGTTAACGCCAGCGGAGATACTAGCCGCCCTTCTATCAAGTCTTAGAGTCCCGAGCCGACGTATTCGGCTGAATAGGTATCGATCTTCGCCGTGCTGCCGACACTCGGTGTCTTCTCCACGTCATAGGCGCTGTTGCTAGCGACCCTTTGCGTTTCCGTGTCGTAGATCATCACTGTCTTCCTTGCTTTCGGCGAGCTCGAGGAGCTTTTCTCCGTATCCACCGCGATGTAACGCACCTTTCTCTGTTTCAGCCCGGCTTTCCGTTTCGGCGACATGTGCGCGTACGACTGGCGTGCCCGCACTTCGGCAACCTGCCGCTGCCGTTCGGTAGCCTCGTGTTTGGCAATGAAATAGACGACCGTCGCGATGACCGCGGCGGTGACAATCCTATCGGCGGCGCTACTGTTGCTGAAGGGCAGGCTCGGAACGTAAGGGAATTGAGCGTGGGCAGTATTGACAGAGGCGCTCGCCAGGACCGCGCCGACTGTAAGGAGGCAAGCCCCTTTGAAAATTCGTATGTTCATCGTGGCTGCCGTTGTACGCGGCGGGCCACCGCCTGGCAAGAGAATACGCGCGCCGGAAGCCTTGCCAGACTGCGACAAAATGGGTATTACCTGCCGTGGCCTCATTGCCGCTTATTTTCATTTCCGCCGTCAGCCGCGAATTAAGGAGCGGCCGGCAGCTCGCGGCCAACACGCTCACTTTTCTCGGTTACCAGCCGGTCTGGCAGGAAATTTTCGGCACCGAAACAGGCGACCTACGAGCGATGCTGCGTCAGCAGATCGACCAATGCAAAGGCGTTCTGCAGATCGTCGGCAAGTGCTACGGCGCGGAGCCGCCGACGCCCGATCCGCAGTTCGGCCGCGTCAGCTACACACAATACGAGGCGCTTTATGCCCGGCATCGTGGGAAGAAAGTCTGGTACCTTTTCATTGACGAAACATTTCCAGTCGATGTGTGCGAGGGCGAGCCGGAAGAATTGCGCGCGCTGCAAGCCGCGTATCGCCAGCGTTTGCAATCCGACGCTCACCTTTTCCATCCGCTCACCAGCAAGGAAGGTTTGGAAGCCAGTGTTCTCAAGCTGCGCGACGATCTGATCCGCCTGCGTCGCGGTGTAAAACAATGGGCCGCGGGCGTGGCGATCCTCCTCGTCATTAGTGTCGGCCTGGGTTTCTGGCTTCTCCACGGGCAGCGCCAAACCAGCCAGCGCGTGGCGGACACCGAACATGCCGTGGTGGCGATGACCCAGGAAGTAACCAAGCTGCGGGAAGGCATCCTGAACTATCCCAAGGTCGAAGCGCAGGTGCGCCAATCGCAGGCGGAAGAAGATCCTGCTGCGCTCCAGGAGAGGGTCTATGCGGAATTAGGTAAACAGCTAGGCGTAGATCCAAAGGTCTTGCGGGATAAGCTTCCTCAACTGGCGGCTGATCTAAAACGCGCTCCTGATGCTTCCAGCTACGAACGCGCGAACGCTGCCTACGTCGCCAAGGATTACGTAGAAGCTGAGCGTCTAGCTGTCGAAGCGGCCGATGAAGCGCAAAAGGCGGCCGCACCTAAACCAGCGGACATTATCCAGGCATTGGAGCTGGCCGGTTTTTCAGCTCAAAAACGAATCCAGTTCAAGACAGCGATGGAACATTTCCGCGCCGCGGAGAAGCTGACCGATCGCCAGAGTAACCCGGGGCAATGGGCGGAGGTCCAGCATGCCATCGGCGAGTTACTCATCGAACAGGGCGCCTACCGCGAAGCCGAAGACGTGCTGCGCGCCGTCGTGGAGACCCGGCAACAAACCCTGGGCGGCGAGCATGCTGACACCCTCAGGAGCCGCACTCGGGTTGCGTATGCGCAGTATCGCCAGGGTAAGTATAACGAAGCCATAGCGGGCTTCCGAGGAATCGTTGCCTTGGAGGAAAGAGTCTTTGGCCCAACACATCCCGACACGCTTCTTAGCAGGAATGGCCTTGCCATTGCGCTCGATAATGGAGGAAAGCCTGCTGAAGCCGAAGCAGAACATCGCCGGGTCCTGGCGATCAGAGAGAAGGTCTTAGGGCCAGAACATTCCGATACTCTGAGGACCCGCAACAATATCGCGCTAACTCTTGACCGCCAGGGAAAGCATGCCGAAGCCGCTAATGAGTATCGTCAGGTTATCGACCTGGAGAACAAGGTTCTAGGCCCGGAGCATCCGGACACACTTAGGAGTAGGAGCAGTCTGGCCTATGCGCTCGATCACCAGGGTAAGTATGGTGAAGCCGAGTTAAACCTTCGTGATGTGATCCGCCTTGAAGAACGCGTGCTGGGCCCGGAGCATCCGGACACACTTATCAGCCGGCTCCGACTCGACAAGGTCCTTATGAGCCAGGGGAAGTTTGCCGAAGCAGAGACTGACTTTCGGGATTTGGTTACTCTGGAAGAGAAGGTGTTGGGCGCCGAGCATCCGGATACCCTTTCCGGTCGATCAGGTCTGGCTAACGCCCTTCAAGCCCAGGGCAAGCACAGCGAAGCCGTCGCTCAATACCGAGAGGTAATCGCGTTGGAAGAAAAGGTGCTTGGTCCCGAACATCCAAACACTCTCGTTAACCGAAACAGCCTGGCTAATGCTTTAATGGGCGATAAGAACTACGCTGAAGCCGAAGCGATGTTCCGCGAGCTTATCACCGTTCAAGAAAAGGCGCTCGGATCCGAACATGTTTTTCTAATAAGAAGCCACCACGGGCTGGCTAACGCTCTCTTTAACCAGGGCAACTACGCCGCCGCCGAACCAGAGTATCGCCAGGTTCTTAAGCTCGCCGAAAAACTCCGCGGCGCTAACCATCCCGAGATTCTCGATGCCTGTTACGATCTCGCCGGGAATTTAGCGCGCCAAGGCAAACTGCGCGAAGCCATGGAACTTGCGCGCCGCGCCGCCGAAAACGCGCGCAAAGCTCTCGGTCCCACTCATCCCGCTACTCAAAAATACAGCGCGTTCCTCACGGAGCTGGAAACCAAAAACTCGCTTTAAAGAATTCCTCTTTACCCTCGATCCTGGCGGGGCCTTAGCCGAAATGCGTCATTCTCAGACTTGTGTCATTCTTAATCCGTCCGCCGGGTCGGTGCGCGATCTGGATGAAGTGGTGCGACGGATTGAGCGCCTTTCGGAGACGGAGATTCACCTAACGACCAAGGCCGGGTCCGCGGCCCGGCTTGCGCGCACGGCGCTGCGCAAAGGATGTAAAATGATCGTCGCGGCTGGCGGTGACGGCACGCTCAATGAAGTGATCAATGGGATCCAGGAAAACGCGGGCGAAACCTGCGTGGGATTGATACCGCTCGGCACCGGCAATGATTTTGCGCGCACCCTCGGGTTGCCGACCGAGTTGGATGAAGCGCTCGAGGTGCTTCGCGCCGGCCAGACGCGCGCGATCGATCTAGTGCGAGTAACCAGCGATGAGGTCCGCTATTTTATTAATGTATCCGCCGGGGGGTTCAGCGGCTTGGTGGACGAAAAATTGACGCCAGAGATGAAAAAAAATTGGGGGCCGCTGGCGTATTTGCGGAGCGCCGCGGCGGCATTACCGGAGTTGCGCGCCTACCGAACGACGCTCGCCTTCGATGAGACGGAGTCGCTGACGCTCCAGCTCTATAACGTCGTCATCGCGAACGGCCGCTATGTGGCCGGCGGGAGGTTGATTGCGCCCGAAGCCTCAATCGATGACGGAATGCTGGATATCATTTTGATCCAGGAACGCTCCGCGCCGGAGTTGGCGTTGCTGGCGGCGCAGGTAGCGATGGGCGCTCATCTCTCGAGTGATGCCATCGTTTTTCGCCGGGCCGCTAAACTGACGGTGAATTCCAAGCCCGGCATGTGGTTCAACGTTGATGGCGAACTTGTCGGCAATGAACCCGCGCGTTTTGAAATTTTGCCGCGCGCATTACGTTTCGTTGTGCCCAAGTCATGAGCGAAAAAATCGTCAGCGCGGAAGGGCTGGCCGCGATCCAAAAAAAAATGCGCGAGGAAGGCCGCAAGCTTGTCCTGACGAATGGCTGTTTCGATTTGTTGCATCCCGGCCACGTTCGTTATCTGCAAACCGCGCGCACCTTGGGTGACGCGCTCGCGGTGGCGATCAACGGCGATCAATCGGTGCGGGCGCTGAAGGGTGAAGGCCGGCCGCTGAACCCGGAAGCGGACCGCGCCGAAATCGTCGCCGCGCTTGGATGCGTCGATCACGTCGTCGTATTTCCCGAAGTGCGCGCGACCCACTTGCTCGAAACGGTTCGCCCTTCGATTTATGTGAAAGGCGGCGACTACACATCCGAAACTTTGGACGTGGAAGAACGCGCGGCCTTGGAGAACGCCGGCGCCGAGATTCGGATTCTGCCGTTCGAGAAGGGACAATCGACTTCCGCTCTTATCGAACGAATGAAAAGACGTTCAGACGAATGAGCGCGCTGGCCCTGGCGATTCTCGGTTCGGGCAAGGGAAGTAATTGTCGGGCCATTCTCGAACAGATTCGCGCCGGCAAACTCGCGGCCTCGGCAAAGTTGATCGTGTCGGATGTTCTTGACGCCGGCATCCTGGATATCGCGCGCGAGTTCGGCGTTGCGAATGTTTATTTTCCGCCCGGGAAATTCCGGACGCGACTCGAGCCGACGGTCGAAATGGAATTAGTGAAACTGTTAACGGATGCGGGGGTGGAACTCGTCGTCCTCGCGGGATTCATGCGCGTGCTGAAAGAGCCGATGCTCGAGGCGTTCTCTCGCCGGATCATCAATCTCCATCCATCGCTTCTACCAAAATTTCCCGGCGTCGAAGCATGGAAACAAGCGCTGAGCGCAGGGGAACAAATGACCGGGTGCACGGTCCATTATGTTGATGCCGGAATCGACAGCGGCGAAATCATCGCGCAACGAAAAGTTCCGATCGTGCCGGGCGATACGCCGGAATCGCTGCACGCTCGCATCCAAATCGCCGAGCGCTCGCTTTATCCGGAGATCATCGCGCGATTCGCTGAAGGATAACCTCTCGATGCATCAGGAGCGCTCTGCTTTTTGATCGCGCGAGAGAAGTTCCTGCATCGCCTGATCGGGTCGCTTCGCTTCGTAGAGGATAGAGTAGATTTGGTCGATGATCGGCGTTTCGATATTTAGTTTTCGCGCGCACTCGTACGCGCTTTCGGTGGTCGGGATTCCTTCGGCGACCATGTGGGTGCCGGCGCGGATTTTCTCCAGCGTCTGGCCGCGGCCGAGTTTTTCTCCGACGCTGCGATTCCGGCTGAGCTGGCTGAAACACGTCGCAATCAAATCCCCGGCGCCGCTCAAACCGTAAAACGTTCTTGGATTTCCGCCCATGGCGGTTCCCAATCGCAAAAGTTCCGCGAGAGAACGGGTCACCAGCGCGGCTTTTGAATTATCGCCCAAGCCAAAGCCGTCGCTGATTCCGGCCGCAATTGCGAACACGTTTTTGAGCGCGCCACCCAATTCGATGCCAGTGGTTTCGTCGCTCGAATAAATGCGAAAACGTTCGCTGCCGAGATGCCGTTGAAGTTCCTCGGCGCATTCCGGAACGCGGCACCCGAGCACTGTCGCCGTCGGAAGATTGCGCGACACTTCCACCGCAAGGTTTGGACCGGACAAAACGGCGATCGTGTTCTGCGGGAAAATCCGCTCTAGGATTTCGCTCATGCGCAAGCCCGTGCCGTGCTCGATTCCCTTGGTGCCGCTCAGGAGCACGGTGGTAGAATTGGAAAGCGACGCATGAAGACGGGTGGCAACTGAACGCAACGCGATGGAAGGCGTGACGAAAACGATCAGATCGGCGCTCGCGCAGTCAGCGATGTCGCTCGTGACCTGGACCGCATCGGGAACATTCACGCCCGGCAGATACTCGCGGTTTTCGCGCGTCGTGCGAATGCTCTCAGCTCGACCGGGATCGTTTCCCCACAAGGTAATGTCGTTTCCTTGCTTCGACCAAAGCACGGCAAGCGCGGTGCCCCAGCCTCCGGCTCCGAGGATCGCGGTGCGTCGAATGCTCATTTCCGGCTGAAGCGTTGTTCCGTTCCATGGAGAAGACGAGAAAAATTCGAACGATGTCTCCACAAGACGAGGCCCGCTATTGCGATTGAGAAATAGAAAAGAGCCGCCCCTTCGAGATATCCCCACCTGAGAAACAGCCAGACCGCGACGGGCAATGATACCGAGGCGATAATCGACGCCACCGACACATAACGTGTGATCTCAAAGAGGATGATCCAAATAAGGACAATGAACGGAACGACCAGCGGCATGAGGCCGAAGAGAGCGCCGGCTGAAGTCGCAACCCCTTTACCACCTTTGAAGCGGAGCCACACCGGGAAGGTGTGACCCACCACGCACAGCATTGCCGCAAGGATCCCAAAATACTCCGGATGCTGAGGCGGGCTCGGCATATGGCCGGCGATGAAAAAGGCGACACGGACGGCAGCGAAGCCTTTGAACGCGTCCACGAAAAAGACGGTATAGCCCCAGCGTTTCCCAAGAACGCGCAGAACATTTGTTGCGCCAATATTTCCGCTGCCGACAGCACGGATATCGACGCCGGTAAGGCGTCCAACGAAATATCCCGTTGGAAAAGATCCGAACAGGTAACCAAGAAAGCAGACGGCTAAGGCAAGCACCAACACAGCTTATTGGTCAACTAACTGGCTCGGCAACTTCTCTGCTCGGCTGATTTTTTCGCAGGTAGATCGAAATAATCGAGATGTCCGCCGGCGTAATACCGCTAATCTGCGCTGCCTGTCCAACGGAAGAAGGCCGAATGGATTCCAGTTTTTGGCGGGTTTCACGACGCAAACCCGAAATCGACTCGTAGTTGATCTCAACCGGAATCCGGCGGCCATGGTCGCGCAAGACTCTTGCGTTTTGGCTCGCCTGCCGCTGAACATATCCGTCATATTTCAGATCCGTCTCGACTAACTCCCACAACTCGCGAGGCGCTAACCCTTGGACGTCGCCTGGTAGCGAATCGATTGTAAATTCGGGCATTTTCAGCAGGGCTGCGACAGTTTTGCCCTCTATTCTCAATTCGTTGACGGCCCTTCGCAGTCGCTCCAATTGCTCCATCTTTTCGCAAAAGACCTCGTAGCGGGCTTTGCCGATCAAACCAGTTTGGAAACCCGTTCGGGTCAACCGTTGATCCGCATTATCTTGGCGGAAGGAAAGGCGATGCTCCGCGCGGCTGGTAAACATCCGGTATGGCTCATCGGTTCCGTTCGTCGTAAGATCGTCAATCATCACGCCGATGTAGGCTTCCGTCCGAGAAATGAGGAATGGAGGCCGCTGCTGAACCTTTAGTGCGGCATTAGTGCCAGCCATAAGACCCTGTGCAGCAGCCTCTTCATAACCAGAAGTACCGTTCACTTGACCGGCGAAGTAGAGACCTTCAATGAGTCTTGTTTCGAGCGTCTGCTGCAGTTGAGTAGGCGGAAAATAATCGTATTCGACGGCATATCCTGGCCGCATCAACTCCGCCCGATCGAGGCCCGGAATAGAACGTATGAATTCTAGCTGGATCTCGTAGGGCAAACTCGTTGACAACCCATTAACATAGAATTCCTCGGTATGTCGTCCCTCCGGTTCAAGAAAGACTTGATGTGCTGCTTTCTCGGCGAACTTGACGACCTTGTCCTCGATGGAGGGGCAATATCGCGGCCCGGTACCTTGGATGCGGCCCGAATAAAGAGCCGAGAGATGCAGGTTGTTCCTGATAATGTTGTGCGTCTCCGGCGTTGTGTACGTTATCCAGCACGGCAATTGTTCCACGTGGAACGACCCGCCATTTAAGGTAAAAATATCGTTTGGATCGCAACGAGCTTGAGGCAAGAAACTGAACCGCGGTGGCGGCTCATCGCCGAGTTGTTTTTCGCAGCGATCGAAATTGATTGATCGCCGACTGATCCGACAAGGAGTGCCGGTTTTGAATCGGCCGACTTGGAATCCTAATTTGCGGAGACACTCGCTCAGGTTTGAGTGGGTGTCGGCCATCCTCCCTCCCGGCCGCGAGCTTCCTCCCACGTGTAGCAATCCCCGTAGGAACGTGCCGGACGTCACGACGACCGCGTCCGCCGCGAAATGCGTGCCTAGATCAGTCTCTACTCCCCTGACTTTGGTTTCACTCCTCTGAATATCAGAAACGGTTCCTTGGAATATGTCGATTCCGGGCGTCCGCTCGAGAAGCGCCTTCATCCGAAATTGATATGCTTTCTTGTCGCACTGGATCCGCGGTGCACGGACACTCGGTCCTTTACTGCGGTTAAGCATTCGAAATTGGACGCCTGTCGCGTCTGCATTTTGACCCATCGCGCCCCCCAGAGCGTCGATTTCCCGTACGATTTGACCCTTCGCCAACCCCCCAATTGCTGGGTTGCAGGACATCTGCGCCACGGTGTCGAGATTCTGAGTTAGCACGAGAGTGCGACAGCCGAGTCGGGCGGAGGCCAAGGCTGCTTCCACTCCAGCGTGCCCGCTTCCGATTACCACTACATCATATTTTTCTACTTCCATGCTCTACGTGGAACTTTTAGCCCGCTATTCATAGATATAATATAACTTCCTTATTTTCAATAGGTTAATCTATTTTAAATAATAGAATCGTGCGTAGCCGCGACCATCGCTGGTTCGCCCGAGTTCGCTTCTCCCGCCACTGCGTCTCGCTGCGCCTGCTGGAGAAGTCGTAAAGCTATTCTTCCCAGTAAAATAAGAATTACTGCAGCCGTAGCGAATCCGCCCAGCCACACGAGATACTCAACTGCCCGCGGATGAGTTTTACCCCGTGCCAAATTTAACCCTAACTGGCCGAGCGTCCCCAGATAAGAATATAAAAAGAGACCCGGCGCTTGTCCGATTGCGACCCAAATCATACATGTCCTGAATCGAATTCGGGTGAGGCCGTACAGGTAATTCAAGAGGCTCGTTGGGAATAGCGGATGCAGTTGGCTGAGCAGAATGATTTTCCACCCCTCTCTTTCTACTGCGGGTTCCAGCGCGACCAGCGTCGCATTTCGAAGCAATTTTCTCCGCAACCACTGGCGTCCGATCCAGCGGCTGATGAAAAAGGATATCGCTGCCCCAGCAACATTTCCTAACAGGGCGATGACAAAGCCCCACCACAATCCAAAGAAAAAACCGGCGCCGATACTCAGCACGCCGCCAGGCAAAAGGAGCACATTGCAACAGGCGTAGAGCACTGGATAACAGATCGCGCTCCAAGCACCCCACCGCATCACACGCTGCTGGATGTCGGCCAAAATATCGACGAGAGGAAAAATGCGGGACAGAAAAAATAACCCGACCGCGACAACCAGTAATCCGCCTAACTGGACAAAAATGGCGCGGCGAATCTGGACCATGCGCCCAACACTCATCGTTGCAAACGCTGCGCGCAAATTCGGTGAATCCCCTCGGTTGCCTCGTTTCGCAGGAAACGCGTGATCAGATTGACGCCAGCGACAAGACTCAAGTGCTACGGCGCGGGCTCTGCGCCAACACGAACCGGCTGCAGATCCGCCGTTGCGGCCGCGATCGCCGCGATGTGTCGTGGAGTCGTCCCGCAACATCCGCCGATCAATCTCGCGCCTGCGGCCGCCAACTTGCGTGCGGCCTGCGCGAAATCATGCGGCGTAATAGCATAAATAAAGCGCCCTCCATAAGGCTCGGGCTCGCCGGCAGTGGGATAGGCAGCGAGGATATGTTCGGCCGGAACACGTTGCAGCAATTGCACTATCGCGCGCGGATCGTTCATACAATTCGCTCCCATTATTCTCGCTCCGCATTCGCGGAGTCTTGCAAACGCTTCCGCGAGCGGCATCCCGCACGAGAGCCGCCCTGCAGGCGGACAGGCAAAGGAACAAATCTCCAGGGCATTGCCGCTCTCACTCTTCGCGCGCAACGCGATCGCCATTTCTTCGAAGTCCATGAAGGTCTCGAAAAAAATAATCGTCGCGCCTCCTTCCAATAGCGCACTGATCTGTTCGCGAAAACATTGCGCGCGATCGATACCGCGGGCTCGTGCTTCGTCACCGTTGATCCCCAGGGGCCCGACACTTCCGGCGACGTAAACATTTTTTCCCCGCCCCGCTTTTACCGCCAATTGCGCCGCTGCGCGATTGATCTCCGTAACTTGTTGTTCCAGTCCAAATCTTTCCAACCGCACCGCATTCGCGCCGAACGTATTCGTTTCAATCACGCGCGCGCCCGCTGCGATGTATTGCTGATGGATCGTCTGAATTCGCTGCGGTTCCGTCACACAAAGCTCCTCGAAGCAACGCTCGAGCGGCACGCCGGCTTCGAGGAGCATCGTGCCCATCGCTCCGTCTCCGCAAACAATCCGAGTTTGGAGTTCGTCGAGCAAATCCATCCGAGAAGCGATTACGTTTGCCGCGCGTCTGGGTCAAACCAGTCTGCGCTCCCAACGAGTCCTCTATGGCGGGCAGATCGCAAAAACCCGCGCTGGAAATCCTGAGCCGCCTTTTGGTTTGGGAAAACTAATGATGACGAGAGCGCCGTCTCCGGCACTTGATCCAGATTCGTCAGCAACTCGATCTGATAATGATTCGTGCTCAGGATGTAATTCTCAAGGGTTGCATCATCCTTGGAGGCGGCGATCCCAGGATCCGTGTCGGTGGTCTCGTGACCCGACGCCGTGATCTTGCGTTCTTCGTAAAGATATTTCAGAGCCGGCATCGTCCAGCCCGGGTAATGCGACACACCGTCCGCGCTTTTGTTTTCCATCGCGTCGCCGCTGGGCCAGCGTTTCGACCAGTCGGTTCTCATCGCCACGAAAGCTCCCGCGGGAATGGCGCCGTGATCGCCTTCCCATTTCTTCACCCGCTCGAACGACAGGGTGTAATCCGCGTTCTTTGCCGCCTCGGCGTGAACATCAATCACCACCAGCGGCAGGACCATTTCCTGCAACGGGATCTGATCGACTGTGCGCAATCCACGGATGAAATGCGCGGGCGGATCGACGTGCGTTCCCCATTGACCAACATGGACAAACGTCTCTGCGAAAAAACCCTCGCCGAGCGTTCCCTTGCCCTTGTCGTACCAATAAAGAGTCTCGCGTTTCTCGTCGGGAAATCCATGCCAGCGCGGGATTCCCGGCGCGAAAGCATGAGTCAGATCGACGAATCTCTTTCCGGCTAGAATCTTCTGAATCTCCAAAAGCGATGGCTCTTCCGCCGCGGCGCAGGTACCGCTGAATCCAAGCAAGCCGATCAGCGCAGCTTTAACGATTCGCATTTTGCGTTGTTAAACGATCGCTCAACAAGAAGCCAACAAGTTCGAATAAGGCCCAATAGATTTCGTCTGCTTTGATCCCGAAGAGTTTGTCGAGACTGGCGCGGGATGTTATCAACAGGAGAATGTTCCTTCGTCTGTGAAGGTGAAATCTGGAGTCCAAACGAGTTGTTCGCGCCGATAAGATTAAGAATACGGTGCTCGTTTAAAATTAAATCTTAATCACGGTGTTAAAAACTCTGCCACCTGACCCGACTGCGCTCGCCGAAAGCGCGGTTCTCCAGTTGGGTGAAATCGTCGGCACTGGACCAACCCCCCCGCAAGCCGTTTCAAGGGATCGCCCGGCTGAGGGTTCAGCGGATAGTTTGTTTGAGCATTTCGCCTGGCTCTACATTTTCTGCCGCGAAAAACTTTTCCGAGACGACACGAGACGAATGATCCAGGCGCTCTGGCCGGATGGGACGCCGCGGGCCGGAGAAGAACTGATCGAGCTCGGTTGCGGGCCAGGTTTTTATTCCTGCCGTCTGGCTGAACGTTTTCATGAAATGCGGGTCCTCGGCGTGGATCGTTCTCCGAGCCAGTTGAAGTGGGCCCGCGAAAAAGCGGCTCGGCTCGGACTCGATAATTGCCGCTTCCTTGGCGACAACGTTCTCGATTTACCGCACGCTAACGCGAGCTTCGATGCCCTGATTGCCTCGAGGATTTTTACGGTGTTGCCGAATCGCGATCGCGCGGTCGCCGAGATGTATCGAGTTCTTCGCCCCGGCGGCCGATGTTTTATCGCGGAGCCCCGCTACGCCTTCCGGGCTTCGGTTCCTCTCTATACGATGTGGTTGCTGGCAAGTATAACCCGCGTGAAAAACGGGTACCGAGAACCGAGCAAGGCGAAGGTTCTTTCCGCGCGCGAACTGGACTGTCTGTTTGCCTCGCAACCGTGGAGGGCGATGAAGACCTGGCAGGATGGGCGGTATCAATACGCCCTCTGTGAAAAAGGTTGACGCGCCCAGCATTCAAACGCAGACAGCACGCCGCATGAAGGCTGTTCATCGCGTTCTCAATCCAGTCGATTCCTCGCAGACGCTCAAAAGAGTGTGCGCTCTCGCCGTCATGACGAAGGCGCCGCGGGCCGGCAAAGTGAAAACGCGTCTAACCCCGCCACTCACCCCGGAAGAAGCGGCCGCGCTCAACATTTGTTTTCTGCGCGATACGACCGCGGCGATCGCGGCCATCGCCGCCGGAGGCAGAGCGCGAGGCATCGCCGTCTACACTCCCGTTGGCGCGGAGGAAGCATACAACGGAATCCTGCCGGAGGATTTCGATCTCGTGCCGCAACGCGGCGAAGCGTTCGGAGATCGACTCACCTCAGCGACCGAAGATTTGTTACGGCTCGGTTTTGAATCGCTCTGCCTGATCGATTCCGACAGCCCGACCGTTCCGCCCGCGGCCTTTGCTGAGGCCGTGGAGATTTTGGCGCAACCCGAAGACGCGGTCGTTCTCGGGCCGTCCGACGATGGCGGATATTATTTGATTGGGCTGAAGAAACTGCACCGACCTTTATTCTCCGGCATTAATTGGAGCACCGAACACGTCCTCGAAGAAACCGTGCAACGCGCCCGGCAGCTCAATCTGAAAGTGCATTTCCTGCCGACCTGGTACGACGTGGATGATCAAGCGACGCTCGCACAACTTTGCCGCGAATTATTCGATCACGGCAGCTCCCACGCTGGATACGAAGCTCCGGCCACGCGAGGTTATCTCGATGGATTGTTGACGAAGGAAGGGCGCGAGCGGATTTGGCCAGAGCTCAACAAAGAGGCGCTCGGCGCCAGAGCGGCGAAATGAAACGTGCGCTCGTTACCGGCGGAGCCGGTCTGATCGGTTCCCACGTCGCCGATTTATTGCAGCGCGAAGGATGGTCGGTGCGCATTCTCGACAACCTCGAGCCGCAAACCCATCGCAATGGAAAACCGGCGTGGATCGGAAACAATGTCGAATTCATCGAAGGCGATCTGGTCGATCGGAAAACGATCACCGCCGCTTTGCAGAACATCGACGTCGTGTTTCACCAGGCGGCTTACGGCGGTTACATGCCCGAGATCGCGAAGTATGTTCACGTCAACAGCTTCGGCACCGCACAAATGCTCGAGGCAATCCGCGAACAGAAGCTGCCGATCAAGAAAATCGTGGTCGCATCTTCGCAGGCGGTTTACAGCGAAGGCGCGGCGACTTGTCCGGAGCACGGTTTGGTTTTTCCCAACGTGCGGCCGGTCGAGCAACTCCAGGCAGGCGATTGGTCGGTGCATTGTCCGATCTGTCAGGACGTCACGAAAAGCGCGCCGACTCCTGAGCGCGCGCCCGTTGGCGGCGAAACCGTTTACGGCCTGACGAAAGTCGACCAGGAAAAATTGACTCTGCTTTGGGGCAGGCAAATCGGCATCCCGACGGTCGCATTGCGTTACTCCTGCACCTACGGCCCGCGCCAATCAATCTTCAATCCTTACACCGGCGTGATCGCGATCTTCTGCACCCGCCTGCTCAACGATCTCCCGCCGGTCCTCTACGAAGATGGTGAGCAGACCCGCGATTTCTCCTTCGTCGAAGACATCGCGCGCGCGAATCTGCTTGCCGTGGAAACCGACGCGCTCGATGGCCTGCCGGTGAACGTGGGCAGCGGCGAAGGCGTCAGCATTCGCAAAGTTGCCGAACAAATCTCCGACGCGCTCGGCATTCAGATCGCGCCGGAAGCGAAGGGAGAATTTCGTCCCGGCGAAATGCGCCACCTAACGAGTGGAACCGAGCGCATCCGCGCTGCGGGCTATGCGGCGCAGGTTGATCTCGCTACCGGTATCGGCCGTTATCTCGATTGGATCCGGCAACAGGCCGATGTGCGCGACTATTTCAGCGAAGCGGCCAACATTCTTCGAAGCAAAGGGATCGTTCATCGCGTAAAAGTAGGGGATGAGCGAGGCCGTTAGCCTTCCGGATTTCAATTCGGCGATCGCCGATCACGCGCGCAAAGATTTCCCGCTGCTCGACGCGAGCATGAGCGTGGCGGACGCGCTCGAACGGATCCGGCGCGAAGGCGTGGGCGAACGCGTCATCTATTTTTTCGCGATCGATGCCGAGCAGCGTCTCGTCGGAGTTTTGCCGACGCGGCGCTTGCTGACGGCGCCGCTCGAAACGACGTTGGAGGAAATTATGGTCCGCCGCGTCGTGGCCATTCCGGCCAGCGCAACCGTCCTGGAGGCGTGCGAATTCTTCGTGCTCTATAAATTTTTCGCGTTTCCCGTCGTGGACCGCGCCCGCCGGGTGGTGGGCATCGTGGATGTGAGCCTGTTTGCGGAAGAGATGCTGGAAATGGGTGAGCGCGAAGAGGAGCGGCCGACCGTCGGCAATCTCGGCGATGATGTGTTCGAAGCGCTCGGGTTCCGGCTGGCGCAAATCCGCGGCGCTTCGCCGTGGCGGGTTTTTCGTTATCGTTTTCCGTGGCTGCTCGCGACCGTCGCCGCCGGCACCGGGTGCGCGATGCTCGCCGGTGCGTTTGAAGCCACGCTCGCTGGCAGCCTGGTGGTCGCGTTCTTTTTGACGATGGTGCTCGGGTTAAATGAGAGCGTGAGCATGCAGTCGATGACGCTCACAATTCAGGCGCTGCGGGTAAACACGCTGACGCGGCGCTGGTTCCTGGAGAATCTGCGGCGCGAACTTGCGACCGCGCTTCTTCTTGGCCTGGCGTGCGGTACACTCGTGAGCGCGATCGTTTGGATTTGGCGCCATGATGTGAACGGCGCTTTCGTCGTCGGCATCAGCATCGCGGTGTCGCTGGTCACCGCCTGTCTGTTTGGATTCAGCGTGCCCTCACTGCTCCATGGATTAAAACTTGATCCGAAAATTGCCGCGGGTCCTGTCACGCTGGCAGTGACGGATTTCTTCGCGCTGGCCTTCTATTTTTCGCTGGCCTGGATGGTCCTCGGATGAGGATTTCGGTAATCATTCCGGCTCTGAACGAAGAAGAGCCGATCGCGGACGTGGTGCGCGCTTGCCTAACGACAGGTTTACCAGACGAAGTGATTGTGGTCGACAACGGCAGCACCGATCGCACGGCCGAACGCGCGCGCGCCGCCGGCGCGAAAGTGGTGGCAGAGCCGGCTCCAGGTTATGGCCGCGCCTGCGCCGCCGGGATTCGAGCGCTGTCGCCGGAATGTCAGATCGTGGTGTTTCTCGATGGCGATGGCAGCGATTGCCCGGAATTAATGGAGCGACTCGTTCGCCCCATTGCCGACGGAGAACAGGATTTTGTGATTGGCTCGCGCACCCGCGGAAAGCGCGAACCTGGCAGCATGAATTTCCAGCAAGTTTTCGCGGGCCGCGGCGCGGGCATTCTCCTCCGAATTCTCTACGCCGTTCGCTACACCGACATGTGTCCGTTCCGAGCCATCCAGCGTGATGCGCTCGATCGGCTCGGGATGAGGGAGAAAACCTACGGCTGGAATTTGGAGATGCAGATGCGCGCGGCGCGAGCCGGATTGCGGATTTTGGAAGTGCCGGTGGATCATCGATGCCGGACCGGCGGTGAATCCAAAGTGTCCGGCACATTCCGCGGCACATTCGTCGCGGGTCTTCGAATTATCGCGACGCTGTTCCGAGTCGCGGCCGAACGCCGAAGCGCGTGCGCTGGTAGAAATTCCTCGTAACCGCAGGGTGCGGATTATAGCCTGACGACGCAGCGACCCTCTCAACCCAATGAGCGCGAATCAAAAATCGGCAGCGACCACGGGCCGCGGAACAACCGCGAAAGGAAGGACGATGCGACCCACCGATAGGTCCGAGGAAACGCCAGCGAAAAAGTCGATCATGCGAGCCATCCCGATTGGCCGGCCAATCAGTGACCGCCTCTACACGGAACTGAAAAAAAAGGCGGTCACGACAAGGCTGGCCTCAAAAAAAGGCCAGGAAGATTTGCCGTCATAAATCGTTAACCCGAGGAAAAGCAAAATGCCCCCAGGATCCCCAAATTTTCGCGCGCGCGCGCAAACCATAACCCGAAAGAGAATCCGTGCGTGGCGCGGGTTTTTCGAAAGCACAGGCAAGGCGTTTGAGCCAAGTGCGCTGCCGCCGCCCGATTTCACGCCCGAAGTGAAAAAGCCTAGCCCGAGCACGACGAGATATCCGATCGACCGGGCCGCCTTCGCCAAACTCAAAGAAGCTTCCTACACCGCGAGAAAGCTGATCAAGCGCGAATCCGTCATCAGTGAGGACAAGCTGAACAGTGGTCCTGCAACGGCGGAGCCAGGGGACGTTACGGTCGCGACGGAACCGGCCGTTGACGTGGCGACGTTTGCTCCGTCGCTTAACTTTCCCGGCATTTCTGCGACCGGCATGCTTCCTCCCGACTGCACGCTCGCCGTAGGGCCAGATCATTTGCTCGGCGCGGTTAACTCATCGATCGCGGTGTTTGACCGATCGGGCGGCGCGCCTTTGCTCGCGCAAACTTTGAAGGCGTGGTTCTCCGATCTCGATGTCATCGAGGGGGCGACTATCTTCGATCCCAAAGCACTCTTCGATCAACACGCCGGCCGATGGGTTTTGCTCGCCGTGGCCGTGGCGAAAGAGCCGGACCGGGCATGGTTCGTCCTCTCGATTTCCAAGACAGCCGATCCGCTGGGCGAATGGCATAGCTATGCCTTGGATTCGACCGTGGATGGATCAGAGAAGACCAATAACTGGGCGGATTTTCCGGCGTTAGGAGTGGACGCCCAGGCGCTTTATCTGACTGGAAATATGTTCCGCTTCGGAGCCGGGTTCGAGTACGCCAAAATCCGCATCGTCCCCAAGGAGGCGGCCTATGCCGGCGATGCACTCGGATTCACCGACCTGGTTCAACTCAAGAACAGTAATGGTTCCATGGCCTTCACGGTCCAACCGTGCCACACCTTTGGGGCGCCGCAGGTCCAGTATCTGGTGAACACCATTTATCCCGACACGGAAACGCCGGAAACCAAACTCTCGCTCTGGTCGATCACCGATCCGTTAGGCGACTCGCCAGTGCTCTCGCTCAGAACCATCGAGGTCAGCCCCTATTTCTTGCCGCCTGACTCGATCCAGCAAGGCGAACCCAACCCACTCGACTCCGGCGATGTGCGCGTTCTCAATGCCGTTTTTCGCGGAGGGTCGGTTTGGTGCGCCTTTTGCACCGTGCATAATTGGGACGAAGAAACGAATGTCGCCGCCATTCATTGGGTGCAGATCGAGGCGGCGTCCGGCGTGCTGATCCAGCAGGGAATTTACGGCGCGGAGTCAGCCAATTATTCATTTCCGGCCGTCATGCCGAACAACAACGGAGACCTGCTCATGGTGTTTTCGCGTTGCAGCGCCACGGAGTTTGCCTCGATCGGTTTCACCGGCCGGAAAGCGGCAGACCCCATCGGGGAACTGCGCAATAGCTCCATCCTGAAAGCCGGCGCCGCGGGTTATCTGAGCTTGGATGGCAACGGCCGCAACCGTTGGGGTGATTATGCCGGGATCGCGTCCGATCCAGCTAATCCAGCCACCGTTTGGTTTTTCAGTTTGTTTGCGGTTCCGGGAGCGTGGTCCACCTGGATTGGATCCGCCTCCTGAGTCTTGAATCCGCGCCATCGAATTTGATTCCGCGCGCCAATTGATCCTGTAACCTCGGCAGCATGATGCGCGGTCGAGCGATCGGGGGTGGGTCCCTAGCGGGCTTCGTCGCAGGTCTGGTCATGACCTGCGCGATGCTTTTGTTCGCGTGGCTCTTCGGCGTAGCCACGCCGCTCGCGATCTTCGGCGATCGTCTTTCGGTTTTCATCCCGGCGGACACTTTCCTTTCGCTCATGGGCCGGGTCGGCGGGTACAATCACATGAAGCAACTTGGGGTCAGTTCGGTGGTCGCCGGCCAGCTTCTGCTCGGAACTCTTGGCGGAATAATTTACGGGCTCGTGATTCGCCGCCGGCGCCACACCAGCTTTCGTTTCACCGGCGCGGTTTTCGTTTTGCTGCCGCTTGTGGCCATGATGGTTTTTCTCTGGCCGGTCCTGGGCACCCATTATCGCGGGCTGCCGATCAACCGGGCGACCGCCGTTACGCTCCTCGGATTATTGGCGGCGTTTTTCCTTTTCGAACGCACGGCCGTTCTCGTTTTTCGCTTTCTGACGCGTCCGAGCGTCGAAATAAACGATCATGAGTTCAGTCCAGGGATTGGCCGGCGGTCCCTGATCGTCGGCGGCGCGACTCTCCTGATTGCAGGCGGCGGCGCCGAACTTCTGAGAAAACTCTATCGCGTCGCGACCTTCGGTTACGACGGCCTCCAGTACAAAGGCCGGGTCGTGCAACCGGTCACGCCTAACGACCAGTTCTATTGCGTCACAAAAAATGTGGTCGATCCGCAGGTCAACGCCGCACTTTGGCGGCTGGAAGTGACCGGCCTCGTCAAGACGCGGCAGACTTACCGGCTCGACCGCCTGAAAGCGCTGCCCGCCATCAAGCAGGAAACAACCTTGATGTGCATCAGTAACGGCCTCGATGCCGGCCTGATGAGCAACGCCGTTTGGAAAGGCGTGCCGATGGGCGCGCTCCTGAATGCCGCGTCGCCCTTGCCCGGCGCCGCGAAAGTGCGGCTGCACGGCGTCGATAATTACACCGACACCTTCCCGCTCGAGAAGGCGATGGATCCGACCACGCTCGTTGTTTATGAGATGAATGGTGAGCCGCTGCCGCATCGCCACGGGTTTCCGGCGCGCGTGATTGTCCCGGGTTACTTCGGCGAGAAACACGTGAAGTGGATCACGCGGATCGAGGTTGCGGATGCGGACGCCATCGGCTTTTACGAGAAACAAGGTTGGGGACCGGACTTCATCGTGCCCACGCGATCGCGCTTCGATCAGCCGGACCACGACTCCACCTTCAACGCTCAAACCGCGGCTGGCGGGATCGCCGTGCGCGGCGTTGCCTTCGGCGGCGACCGCGGGATCTCGCGCGTCGAAGTCAGCTTCGATGACGGCGCGAACTGGCAGGAGGCCAAGCTCGATTATCCCGGCACGAAATTGACCTGGGCGCTGTGGAGCTATGATTGGCGACCGGAAGCCGCGGCCAATTATACGCTGGTCGTTCGCGCCACTGATGGAGAAGGCGAACTACAGGAATGGGACGAGGAGCGTCCGTTCAAATCAGGGACCACCGGATTCCATAAGATTGTCGTGCACGTGCTCGCATAGCTGTAGCCACGGCCTGTGGGCCGTGATCGAATTTCTCAGCCAGCTTCAGACGGCCCGCAGCGCCGTGGCTACAACGCTTCATCATTTTTGGCAACGCGGACACGAGGCGGTCGTTCGTCCGCCGATCATTTGTTTGCGGAGAGGGGAGCGATGGCGGGGACAGACTCCTTCGCGTTTCCATTTTTGATGGATCAGCCAATTACGCGGCGGATCGCTGAAGTCGGGACCGATGATGCGCAGCGATTCGCTGGCGACGAAGCGGGTCTCGCGAAAAAGGCGCGCGCGTTGCGCGGCGGTTAAGGCGCCGGCCAAAGTCGGTGGCGCAATCTTCGCGCGCCAGAGAATCTCATCAGCCATCCAGTTTCCGATTCCAGCGAAGCCGCGTTGCAGCAAAAGCACGGACTTGATCGGCGCCCGCGCGTGCCGATCGAGGAACTGATTCAGAAAAGCGCGATCAAACAAGGCCGAGCCGATGTCGGGTCCACCCGATCGCCACCAGTCCGGCATCGATTTTCCGTGATGAAATCGAACCCGGCCAAACAGGCGGGCATCGCAGAACACGAGAGCCAGGCGCGCCTGTCGCAGCACGAAGTGGTCGTGCTTTTCCGGTCGGAAGCCCGGCGCTTCCGTTCGCAACTTGCCGGTCATGCCGAGATGAATTCCGACCCAATTGCCGCCGGAGAATTCGAAGAGCATCTGCTTTCCCCACGCGTGCGAGCGCAGGAAACGGCGGCCAGTTAATTCGCGCACCATCGCGCGCGGATCGCTGCCGCGAAAAATTCTTTTCCGCGGATGGAGCTGCACCGACACGATCTTGAGCCCGAGCCCTGGATCCCATTGCCTGCGAAAAAATTCCACTTCGGCCAGCTCTGGCATCGCCGGAACATAGCGGCCGCAGAGACTGGAAGTCTATGTTCCGTTGCGCGGTGTGCTACGTTTTAGCATGGAGAAAGTGATTATTGTCGGCAGCGGGTGCGCGGGACTGACCGCCGCGATTTATGCTGCGCGCGCGAACCTGAGTCCACTCGTGCTGGAAGGCCGTCAGCCCGGCGGACAACTTTCGACAACGACGATGGTCGAGAATTTTCCTGGATTTCCCGAAGGCATCGATGGCCCGCAACTGATCATTAACATGCACGAGCAGGCGGAAAAATTCGGCGCGCGCTTTGCCTATTCCGAAGTGACGGACTTCGAAGCGCTCCAGGATCATGTTCGCATCAAGGCGGACGACGAATGGGTCGAGACTCGCGCGCTCATTGTCGCGAGCGGAGCCTCCGCCCGATGGCTCGGCCTGGAGAACGAAGAAAAATTGGTCGGTCACGGGCTGACCTCATGCGCGACGTGCGACGGCGCCTTTTATCGAAATGTACCGGTGTGCGTGATTGGCGGCGGCGATTCGGCCGCGGAGGAAGCGCTTTTTCTGACGCGGTTCGCTTCGAAGGTTTATCTGATTCATCGGCGCGACGAGCTGCGCGCCTCCAAGATCATGGCCGACCGCGTGCTCGCCTGCGAACAGATCGAGCCGATCTGGAACACGGTGGTGACGCAATACAACCCCGATGAGAAGGGCGAAATGCGTTCTGTTGTCCTGCGCAATGTCCACACGCACGAAGAACGCGAGCTGCCCGTCGCGTGCGTCTTCGTCGCGATCGGTCACGATCCAAACACGAAGGCCTTCGCTGGAAAACTCGAGACCGATCCGGATGGTTATCTGCTCGTGCGCCATCTCGCGGAGAGCAAACACCCCGGCGTCTTCATCGCGGGCGACGTGGCGGATCGCGTTTACAAGCAAGCGATCACGGCCGCCGGTTCCGGTTGCGCCGCGGCGATGGAGGCGGAGAAGTATTTGAGCAGGCTGGGGAAGTAGGAGATGTCCCCACCGCGTTGACTCGCGCTTCGCACAGCGAAGCGGCTACAATGGCCGGGTGAAGATTTGCGATCTCACCCAGTTTTACTCGCCGGTCAGCGGAGGAGTAAAAAGGTACGTCCACGAAAAGATTGGTTACATCCAGTCGCAGTCGTCGGACGATCAGCACGTTCTCATCATTCCAGGTGCAAAGACGGAGGTGGCTGCCGGTGATCGTTCGCGCATCTATTCGATCCATTCGCCGATCATTTCGCGTTCCTCCCGTTATCGGGCGCTCGTGAATTTGCGCGCGGTCGGCGAAATTCTGGAGCGCGAGCAGCCGGACATTATCGAATCGAGCGATCCGTACCAGGTCGGCTGGAAGGCGATTTCATTTGGACGATCGGCCAGAGTTCCGGTGGTCGGCTTTTATCATTCGCATTTCCCGGAAGCGTATCTGCGGGGAGCCTCAAAGTTTCTCGGGACGCGCGGCGGAGAGCTGCTCATGTCGGCGGCGCAACGCTACGTGCGCCGGCTGTATAATCGGTTCGAGGCGACGCTCGTGCCGTCCGAGCCGTTGGCCGAGGTTTTGGAATCGTGGGGCGTCCGCAACGTCCAGCTTGTGACCTTGGGCGTGAACGCCGAAAATTTCCGCCCGACTCCGGATGACGCCGCTCAAACGCGAAAGGGGCTGGCGATCGAGTCCAATCGAAAACTCCTTCTCTACATCGGACGCCTCGCGCCGGAGAAAAATACCACGACGCTCTTTAGGGCATTCCAAGTATTGGCGGACCGCCAGCCGAACAAGTTCCAGCTTCTGGTGATTGGCGACGGTCCTCAACGCGAACAACTGCGCCGGCTCCAAGCGGAAACGCAAAGCGTGCATTGGATCCAATATTGCAGCGACGCGAACGAGCTCGCTCGCTATTACCGGGCCGCCGATCTGTTTGTCCATCCCGGCACGCAGGAAACATTTGGCCTGGTTGCGCTCGAGAGCCAGGCCTGCGGCACCCCGGTCATTGGGATTCGCGGATCGCGGCTCGACCGGATCATTTTGCACGATCAGGATTCGTGGGCGGGCGAAAACAACCCGGAGTCATTGGCGGCTGCGATCGAACAATTCAGCGACCGCGACCTGAATGCCCTCGGCCACGCCGCCGCAACGAGGGCCGCGGCGGGATATGCCTGGCCGAGAGTTTTCGAGAGACTGTTTTGCATTTACCGCCAGGTCTGCGCACACTACCGCCAGCAATAGGGCAATGAAGGACCAAAACCCACTCGTGATCCGCAGTTACCGGGCCTCCGACCGCGAGGCGGTGAGGCAGCTTTGCTGCCAGACAGGGTTTCTCGGCGAGCCGATCGATCCGGTTTACGAAGACCACGAGCTCTTCGCCGATTTTCTCACGACGTATTACACCGACAAAGAACCCGAATCATCCTTCGTGCTCGAGATCGATGGCGAGATCCGCGGTTATTTGCTCGGCTCACGCAAGCCGCTTCGCAATCAGTTTTACGCGTTCCGGCAAAATGTCTGGCTCTTCTTCCGCGCGATTTCTCGTTACTCCGGGTACAACGAGCGGTCGCGCCGGTTCATTCGCTGGATGATCAGCCACGGTTGGCGCGAGGTGCCGGCAAAGCCGCGGAGGACGCCGCATTTTCACATCAATCTCGAGGCGGAGGCGCGGAAAATGTCAACGACCCGCGCGCTGATGAGCGCGTATCTGAGTTACCTTTACCGAAGCGGCGAGAAACGCGTTTACGGCCAGATCGCGACCTTTGCGGGCCGGCGCGGCGAAAAGATGTTTGAGCGCTACGGCTTCAAAGTGATGAACCGGGCCGAGATCACGAAGTACAAGGCATTCTATCCGGAGTCAGTTTATCTGAGTACCGTAATCAAGACCCTCGAGACGGCGGAACCGCTCACGGTTGATGCACGTTCGCGTTTGTAAATTCTACAGCTTCACGCTGCGGAGGCGAAGTGCGTTTGCGATCACGGAGACGGAACTGAAACTCATCGCGGCGCCGGCGATGATCGGGCTGAGCAGGATTCCGAAGAAGGGATAGAGCACGCCGGCGGCGATCGGGACGCCGAGCGCGTTGTAGATGAAAGCAAAGAAGAGGTTCTGCCGGATGTTGCTCATCATCGCGCGGCTCAGCCGGATCGCTTTTTCGATGCCGCGCAGATCGCCTTTGATGAGCGTGATGCCGGCGCTTTCCATCGCGACATCCGTGCCGGTGCCCATCGCGATCCCGACATCAGCGGCGGCCAGCGCGGGAGCGTCGTTGATTCCGTCGCCCGCCATGGCGACGACATTGTTTTGTCGGCGCACGGCGCGGACGCGATCGATCTTGTGCTGCGGTTCGACGCCGGCCTCGACTTCGTCGATGCCGAGCTTGGCCGCGACCGCGCGTGCGGTTCGTTCGTTGTCGCCGGTCAGCATGACGATCTTGATCCCGAGCTCGCGCAGATGCTGAATCGCAGCAGGAGTCGATTCCTTGATCGGATCGGACACCGCGACAATGCCCGCGGGCTTGCCGTCGATCGCGACGAAGATTGCAGTCTCTCCCTGCTGTTGAAGCTCGGCTGCATTGCGCTCCCATTCATCCAAACCGCCGACGCCGCGCGAACGAAGAAACTCGGGTTTGCCGACCAGGACTTGGCGGTCATCGACGCGTCCAATTACGCCGCCGCCGGTGGTTGATTCGAAATCAGCGACGCGCGGCAGTTTAACTCCACGATCCTTTGCGCCTTGAACGATTGCGGCGGCCAAAGGGTGTTCGCTGTTTTGTTCGACTGCGGCGACGAAGGCGAGCAACTCATCTTCTTGCATCGAGCCGGCAGGAACAATCGTCGTCAACCGCGGGCTGCCTTCCGTCAGCGTCCCAGTCTTATCGACCACGAGAGTTCGCACTTTCTCCATCAACTCGATTGCTTCCGCTTTCTTGATCAAGACACCGGCTTGGGCGCCGCGGCCGACCCCGACCATGACCGACATTGGGGTGGCGAGGCCGAGCGCGCACGGGCAGGCGATGATAAGAACTGCGACCGCGTTCACGATCGCGTAGGCGAAGCGCGGCTCCGGACCAACTAGCGCCCAGACAATGAAAGTGATCACGGCGATGCCGAGAACGGCGGGGACAAACCAGCTCGCAACTTTGTCGGCCAGACCTTGAATAGGCGCGCGGCTGCGCTGCGCTTGCGCGACCATTTCGACGATCTGCGAAAGCACGGTTTCGCTGCCCACGCGCTCCGCTTCGATCAGGACGCTCCCGGTCTGGTTGACCGTGCCGCCGGTCACGCGATCGCCTTCTGTCTTTTCCACCGGGATCGGCTCTCCGGTGATCATCGATTCGTCGATGCTCGTCCTTCCCTCGATTACGCGTCCATCGACCGGAACTTTCTCGCCCGGACGAATGCGGACGTGATCGCCGCGCTGCACTTGATCGAGCGGCAGATCGCGTTCTTCACCATCGCGAACAACGCGCGCGGTGCCCGGCGCCAGATCGAGGAGCGCGCGGATCGCACTTCCCGTCCGGCTGCGAGCGCGACCTTCGAGAACCTGACCGAACAACACCAACACCGTGATGACGGCGGCCGCTTCGAAATAGACACCGATCATTCCATGCGCCGCGAACGACGGCGGGAACAGTTGAGGAATCAGCATCACCGTCGCGCTGTAGAAGTAGGCCGCGCCGACGCCGATCGAGATGAGGGTAAACATGTTGAGCGACCGGTTCCGGATCGATTGCCAACCGCGTTTGAAAAACGGGAAGCCGGCCCAGAGGACAACCGGCGTGCTGAGAATGAATTGCGCCCACCGGGAGAGATCGCCGTGCATCCACTCGGGTGCGGCCGGTACCATGTGCGACATCGCGAGAATAAACACGGGGATGCTGAGCAGCGCGCCGATCCACAATCGCAGCGTCATGTCGCGCAGATCAGTGTTTTCCTCTTCGCCGCCGCCCCGCACGTTCTTCGGCTCGAGGGTCATGCCGCAAATCGGGCACTCTCCCGGATGATCCTGCTCGATCTGAGGATGCATCGGGCAGGTGTAGTTCGTCTTGCCAGTTCCGCGGGATGTCGGATTCCGCTCCAGCGCCATGCCGCACTTCGGACAACTGCCGGGCGTATCGCTTTCGACGCCTTCGCACATCGGGCAGAAATATTTCTTCGCCGATTTGCGATCGACGGCCGCGCTTGCCGTTTCGGTTTCTGACTCGTCGTCAGAATGACAACACGACTTCATCCGTCTAACCGGGATGATGATGGGTTGGAGTCGGCGGCGCCGAGGGCGCGGCCGGCACATCGATGGCATCACGCCGCAAATCATCCGCCGCCGCAACGTTCGCGACGGTGCCATCGGGATGTTTATACCAACCGGGATCGTCATAGCTCGCGATCCCTTCGCGAATCTTGATCACAGTAAACATGCCGCCCATCGCAATGTAATCGAACGGTCCCGGACCGCCCATCATCGGGAGACTGTTCGGCGGAACGGGCATTCCCATTGTCCCCATATCGGCCATTCCGTGTTCACCCATCGTCATGTAGGAAGGCAGGAGCGAGCTGCGGATTTTCTCATCCAGCTTGCCGGGCTTGACCCCAATCATGTTCGGAAATTTGTCGCCCATCTGCGTCATGGTGTGATGGGTCATGTGGCAATGCACCGGCCAGTCGCCCGGATTGTCGGCGATGAATTCAACTGTGCGGGCACTGCCCACTTGAACGAGCACGGTTGTTTCGATTTGTTGCGCCGACTCGGGAATTTGGCCTCCGTCTGTTTCAACGACACGAAAGGTGTGTCCGTGCAAGTGCATCGGATGATGATCCATCGCGCTTAGATTTACGAAACGAATTCGCACTCGCTCGCCCAGCTTCGCCACCATCGGCTCCGTTCCAGGAAAGATCCGCGCGTTCATCGAGAAGACGTTGAAGTCGGTCATCTCATTTGGGTTCGGGCGCATCGTGCCCACATCGATTCGCCATTCGCTCAGCATGAAAGCGAAGTCGCGATCCACGCGATACTTCGGCTGGCGTGGATGGATTACAAACAGCCCCATCAATCCAAGCGCCATCTGCGTCATCTCATCATGATGCGAGTGATACATATGGGTGCCGTGCTGCCTGAGAGTGAACTCGTACTTGAATGTCTCACCCGGCTTGATGGGCTTTTGCGTAAGTCCACTGACGCCATCCATTCCGTTGGGCAGAATGATCCCGTGCCAGTGAATGCTTGTGGCCGCGGGTAACTTGTTGGTGACATAGATCCGGACGCGATCGCCTTCGACTGCCTCGATTGTCGGACCGTGGACGCGACCGTTAAATCCCCAGCAAAAGGCTTCAAGACCTTTGGCGAACTCGTGTTTCACTTCTTCCGCGACCAGGTGATAGACCTTGGCGCCATCGACGATCTTCCACGGCAATGAAACATTGTTCGGCGTGATCACCGGCGTGTAATCCCGGCCGGGCTGCGCCGGCGGGACAGTCGCTGTGGGAGAAATTGTTTGAGCGACGGCGGGTGTAATCCCGCTTAAGAACGATGCACCGCCCGCGGCCACGGCGGTCGCGGATAGAAACTTTCGTCGTGTAATCATAGCTTCACCTCTTTGGCGCGATTTCTTTGTTGTCGAAGAGTTGCAGCAGCTTTCCGTCGAGGGAACCGCCGACCGCTTTCTCGAGCTCAGCTCGCGCAACCCAGTAATCCCGGAGCGCTTCGACATACTCGCGCCCGGCGTTCACCTCATCCTGCTTTGCCCGAAGCAGATCAAACAGGCTGATCTGCATCGCGTTGTATTGCAGTTGCGATTCTTCAACGACGCGGCGGCGTAACGGCCGCGCGGTCGATTGCAGATAATCAACTCGCTGGCGGGCGAGCAGCATTCGGTCGCGTGCCGAGCGGACCTCCGAACGAATCTGGACTGCCAACGAGAGATACCTTTGCTGCGACTGACGAACCTTCGCTTCGGTGCGCGCTTTCGCAGCCTGTCCGAAATTAAAGAAGGGAATCGGCAGATTGAGGCTCGGTCCCACCGAATACTGACCGTCTTTCTCTCGCTCATAATGCGCGCCCACTTCGAATCCCTGCGAGATTTCCTGAAAGCGAACGAATCCAAGCCGCCGTGCTTCGCTCAACGTTTGCTGCTTGAACGCCGCGAGATCGAGGCGTTGGGTGATCGCGCGCGACTCAAGTCCAGCCACGCCAATTTCATTCTTCGGCGGATCAGCCAGGCGTGGCGCGACTCGCCAGTTCGTGTCCGCTCCCCAGAGGCCCAGCAAACGGGTCAGCTTTTCGCGGCTCTCGATTCCGGCCGATTGTATTTTCGCGAAATCAACTTTCGCCTGGACGTGCAACGCCTCTTCCTTCGCGAGATCGAGACTGCGGGTATTGCCAGCCTGGTGCATTTGCAATGCCGCTTCGGCTGAGGCCGCCGTCGCCTGCTCGACGGTTTGCGCCAAGTCTGCGATCTGCAGATTGCCTTGGTTTTCATAGAAGGCGACGCGCACTTCCGCTGCTGTCTTCAGGATTTCGGCACCGACGCGGAACTTCGCGGCTTCGAGTTGCGCAGCTGCGACGCGTTTGCGCAACGGGAGGAACAAGAGATCAATGAACTCGCCCAGAATGTCCGCCTCCAATGCCTGGCCGGGGAACCTTCGCTCGATCGTAAAGAGCGGATTTCTTAACAGTCCGGCTTCGATGAGATCGGCCTGCGCAAGACCAATTTCCTCATAGGTCGCCTGCAACTCATGATTGTTCAGCAGCGCGATCTGAACGGCTGTGCTGGCGGATAGTGGACGTTTTAATTGTGCACGGATGTAACGCTCCGCTTCCGCATCTTGCGCGCTGCCGCGATTCCACTGCACCCGTTTCCCCGTACGAGACATCACGACGCCCGAGACATCGTCGAACGATCGCTCCAGGCCTGCTGCGGAGCAGACGTTGGCTCCAATGAGGATGATGCCGATAACGAGAATCTTCATTTCGGCGGAACTTCTTCCTTTTTTAGCAATGTCAGCTCCTCTTGGATCGCGAGCGTTGTCTCGTCATGGGCAAGCACATTGTGAGGCGTGTTCATCGGAGCGCGGACCTGCGAATTGGCCGGATTGTTCGCCGATAATGGTGGCGGAGTTGTTGCCGAGCACCCCGCGAGAAATCCCGTGGCCGCGATCATGCAAAATGATTGCCTCGCGTTAATCCGGCTGCTCATCGTGCTTGTGCTCTGGTGGTGAAGGCGATCGACTTGCATCTGGACTAGCGGAAGGACTGGCGGCGGTCGTGGCCTCTAATTGGTTGCGGCTTGCTTCCAACTGAAGCCTGCTCGCCTCCAACTGCAGCCGGCATTTGATTTTCATGTGTGCGGTCGGTTGTGCCAAGACATCTCGGCTTGGTTTACTTTTTGATTTCTCCGCAGGTCGCCATCTCCTTGCCGGTATATGGGTTTGCAATCTTTTCGCTGGTCTGGACCCAATCTTTTTTCAGCATTGGGCAGTGCACGAGATAGAAGCCGGATTGTCCGGCAATCATACTCTTCGCGTTATTACTGAGTTTTTCGAAAGCCGCGCGCGCTTCAGCCAACGACTTCGCTTTCGCGATGTCGCCGCCTTCCTCGCCCAAATCCTTCGCGGTCGATTTGGCGCCAGCGAGATCGTCACCAGCGAGGGCCGAATGGATTTTCTCGTAGCCGGCCAGGAATTGCTTGTCCTGGTCGGAAAGAGTTGCGGCCTGCGCGGAGAAGCCGATGAACGTCGAAGCAATCATCGCTGCCAACAGCGTTCGGAAGTTGTATGTCGAATTTTTCATTTCTGTATTATTTGGTTGGTTGTGTTTGTTCGAAGCGACGACGGCGCGATCGCGCGGTCGCGAAAAGGCTGGCAAACGCTGGAGAGAATCCCGCGCAGCGGGACCGCAGCGTTAGCTCAGAGTGAGCGGAGGAGCGTGAGCAAGAATGCTCCGCTGGAGAACGAGCTCAGCGAACGATCCAGCGCCAGGCGGCCCGGTGTCCCACTCGAAGATAGAAATCGGTTCCGATTCAACCGCACGCGGAACCGGTAGCGCGACATAGGTGTGCGCAACGAACGCGACCGTGTCCGCTGCCGCGAGATTTTTCGAGAGGGTGAGCAGGGTGGCACGCAGAACCTTGCAGCATTCGATGTCACTCTTTTGGCCCGGCTTCACCGGCGCCTGTCTCGCGGGCATCGCTCCGTGACAGCTCGGCATCGGCATCTGGGCGGGACCTTGCATCGCCGCGAGCGCGCAATGATTAGAAATCGACAACCACGCCGCCGCGCCAATCGCGACGATCGGAAGACGCACCAAACGATGGCAGAGCAGGTTCATCGGGCCACCCGATTAGTCGCACGACTGACGTGAATGTTCAAACATCGCTCGATAAACACCTGTGCAGCCGCCACACTTCTGGACACACGTCCCCCCTTGCGTATAGAAACACGTTATAGAAAGTGTTCCTTCAAGTGGCGGCGGTAGCGTCGTTCTCCAGAGAGGAAATGCCGGCATAGCTCAGTTGGTAGAGCAGCTGATTTGTAATCAGCAGGTCGTCGGTTCGAATCCGTCTGCCGGCTTTGTCCTCCGAATGATTTACCGCCTCTTCCTTACAGAGAGGAAACTGACACGAGGCTTTACACGCCAAAGGGAAACAGTTCTAGTTCCGCATGGAGCGCAAAGTCCTATTCGTGACAGGATCCTCGGGTCTGATTGGCTCCGAGGTCTGCCTCTTTTTTCACGAGCAAGGCTTCACCATCCACGGTCTCGATAACAACCAGCGTGCCGCCTTTTTTGGCCCGCCAGGCGACACGCGCTGGAATCAGCGACGGCTTCAGCAGACGATCCCGGGTTTCGTGCATCACGAAATGGACATTCGCGATCGCGCGGGAGTCGCGTCGTTGCTAAAAGAGATCCGTCCTACCGCGATCGTGCATGCGGCCGCGCAACCGTCTCATGACCGCGCCGCGGCCATCCCCTTTGACGATTTCGACACCAATGCCGTCGGGACCTTAAACCTGTTGGAAGCGGCTCGTCAGGTTTGCCCGGAATCCCCGTTCCTTCACATGTCGACAAACAAGGTTTACGGCGACGCGCCAAACTTGATCCGAATGAAGGAGCTGCCGACCCGATGGGACTACGATGACCCAGCTTACGAAAATGGTATCCCGGAAATGTTTTCCATCGACCAGTCGAAGCATTCACTTTTCGGCGCATCGAAAGCCGCGGCCGATATCGAGGTGCAGGAATACGGCCGGTATTTCGGGATGCCGACATGTTGCTTGCGCGGCGGTTGTCTCACGGGCCCGAACCACAGCGGCGTGGAGTTACACGGGTTTCTCAGTTATCTCGTGAAGTGCAACCTCGAAGGCCGTGAGTATCGGATCTTTGGCTACAAGGGCAAACAGGTGCGTGATAACATTCACTCAGCGGATGTAGCTAACTTCATGTTCGAGTTCTACCAGGCTCCTCGCGTGGCCGAAGTCTATAATCTCGGCGGGGGTAAGGCGAACTCGTGCTCAATCGTTGAAGCGTTCGAGATAACTGAACGCTTCACGGGCCAACCGCAGGTCTCTACCTATTGCGAGCAGAACCGGATCGGCGATCACATTTGCTACTACAGTGACTTGCGCAAGATGCGCGACCATTATCCTCGCTGGAACATTACCAGGCCGCTCGATAAGACCATCGAAGAGATCGTTACCTCCTGGCGCGAACGCGCGAAGTGAAAATGCCGGCAGGACGCGTGATAACTCGATTCGCAGGCTGCACCATAGTCCTGCGATCAGCCGTGTCGCACGCGCTTGTTCTGGCGAGTTCGTTCCACAAATTTCGCCCCGAGAGCGAGTTCTTTATACTCGTGCTCGATGGACTCACTGACGTCGAAAGCAACGTCGAAGGCGTACGGCTCATGTCCCTTGGCGACCTCGGACTAGACCCAGGCGAAGAGCGGCGTTTACCCTTGTTACATTCCGCCACCGCGCTCTTCTCGATTTGCAAGCCGGCACTCCTTCGCCGTCTGCTCAAAGCGGGCCTTGCATCCGTGGCATATTTTGAATCATCCGTGGAGATCTTCGCCCCACTCGAGGAGCTGATCGCGCTGACCGCCCGGGAAAACATAGTCCTGGTAGATGACGCCGCCGCTGATCCCAAGAAAGACGAGGGCGATGCCACCTTGGCGGACGAAAGCAATCTAGGTAGGAGCTTTATTGCAGTTACCCGTGTCGCCGATGAGTTTCTTCGGGAATGGTTCGACCGACTGGCGAATCCAAGTTTGAGTGATAGCTCGAAGAGACTTGTCGATTCCTATCCGCACCGAGCTATGGTTGACCGGGCTTTCGACGTTGGTTACTGGAACCTGGATCCGGCAACTTTCGCATGGAAGGAGGGTCATTATGAAGTGGAGGGGAAGCCACTACGATCGTTTAACTTTCGCGGCTATGACCCGGATCAGCCTCACTTGTTAAGTAAGTATCAAGGCGTAGAGCCACGCATCCTTTTGAGCCAGCATCCGGCGGTGGCAAAGATATGCGATGACTACCTGGAGCAACTCCTTCGCGCGGGCCATGACAAGCTTAAGTCGACTCCCTACCGCTTTAGTTTTCTTCCGAGCGGTCTCCCGATCGACCGCCGCATGCTTCGTCTCTACCGAGAGGCTCTCACTAAGTTCAACCAAGGGCTCGATCGAGAGCCGCCCAGCCCATTTGGCGCTGAAGGCGAAGAAGGCTTTCTAAGTTGGCTCAACGAGCCGCTCAGTGGAGACAAGCCGATCGTCACGCGCTATATGCTCGCCGTCCATGGCGAAAGAGAAGATGTAAAGCAGGCATTCCCCGATCCAATCGGGGCGGACGCAATTGGCTTTCGCCACTGGTACTTTGTATTCGGACAACAAGAGATGGATTTGCCTGCTCATTTGTTGCCCCCGGACGCAGCGCAAGAGGGGCCGGGCGATCCGATCGTAGAGCAGCAAGGTTCGGCGCACCGCCCTGTAAATGTGGTTGGTTACTTTAACGCGGAGCTCGGGATTGGCGGAGCCGCGCGCGCACTTCTGGCCGCGTTGGAAGCATCGGAGATTCCGTTCAATACGATGTCGTTTGCGGAGACCGCCAATCGCCAGAGCCATCCCTTCGAGCATCGTCAGGCAGAAAGTGGATCGGCCGATATTAACATCGTGTGCATCAACGCCGATCAGATCTCCATCTTCGCGGAGAAGAACGGACCCGAACTACTTCATGGTCGCTACACCATAGGTGTTTGGTTTTGGGAGGTGGAAGACTTCCCAGAGCTATTTCACGGCGCTTTCAACTATGTCGATGAAGTGTGGGTGGCGAGCGAGTTCATGCGCGAAACGTTCCTTAAGGTATCGCCAAAACCTGTATTCAAGTTCGATTTGCCCGTCCTAAGGCCGCAAATCGACCTATCTCTCTCTCGCAAAGATCTGCGCCTGCCAAATCAGTTCGTGTTTCTCTTCAGCTTCGATTTTTTCAGTGTCCTGGAGAGGAAGAATCCGGTGGGACTAATCGAGGCATTTAGCCGAGCATTTCGGCCCGGCGAAGGGCCGGCCCTGGTTATCAAGACAATCAACGGTGACAAACGCACCCGTGAAATGGAGAAACTCAAGTATGCAGCCCGTCACTGTCCGGATATTACTCTGATGGATGGTTACCTTTCTGCGATCGAAAACAGCACGCTGACTGCGCAGGCCGATTGTTACGTGTCACTTCATCGCTCGGAAGGCTTTGGCCTGACCATCGCGGAAGCCATGGTGCTGGGCAAGCCGGCCATCGCCACGGCCTATTCGGGGAATCTTGAATTCATGACGGCGGAGAACAGCTATCTTTGCCCATTTGAGCGCGTTCAGGTGGGCCCAGAAAATGAACCGTATCCGGCGCTGGCGCACTGGTCGGAACCGGATATTGACTCCGCAGCTCAATTGCTTCGACAGGTTTACACAAACCAGGAGGAAGCCCGTGACAGAGGCCGGCGGGCCGCGGAGGACATGCGCGAGAGCCATTCTCCCGAGAGCGCCGGCCCCATCATCAGGGATCGCATCGCGAAAATTCGTCGTCGCCGAGAGACGGTGCACCCCAGGCGCTCGACTGCCTTCCTGGAAGACCGTCTGGAGGAACTGGAGGCGATGAATGCCGGGCGGAAAAGGCCTGCCTAACCCGGCCCAACCCTCCTGACGGAAGCCTACTACGTAATATGAGTAACAATCAGCCCGCCCGGGATGTTATTTTTCGTTGACGGCGCGCCGGATTCTTATCCATAATGGGCGCCGTTCAGAAAACTAATAACCCATGACCCCATTACCCATATGAAAACTCGACAATACCTCACACTTCCTCTCATCTGCGCCTTCGCAGTGATCGGCGCCGCCACATTAAACGCCCAAGCAACCCGGACCTGGGTGTCAGGCGTTGGCGATGACGTAAATCCATGCAGCCGCACGGCTCCCTGCAAGACATTTGCCGGGGCGATTTCAAAGACCGCTGAAGGTGGCGAAATTGATCCGCTCGATCCAGCGGGCTATGGAACCCTCACCATCAACAAGGCCATCACGATTGACGGCGGCACGGGTTCAGGTTGGGCGTCCGTCCTGAATACCGGCGGCATCTCCGGCTTCAACGTCAACGTCACCACCGGCACTCATGTCAATGATGCGGTCGTGATTCTGCGAAACATCACGGTCAACGGCGCAAGCCAGTCTCCCAGTGTCGCTGGACTCCACGGCGTCAACTTCATTAAAGCCGCCAACCTAATTGTGGAGAACTGCGTCTTCGAGAACCAAAGCACCACCGGCATCACCGAGACGCTGGCGACCAGCGGGGTTCTCCGGGTCAATGATTGCTTTTTCGATAATACAAACATCGGCATCACGGTAACCACGAGCGCGGGCACTTCTGCGGCGCATCTCGACCACTGCCGCTTCAATGCCCTGGCCGGTGGCGTTAAGACTACTTCGAACGCCTTCGTCACGATCCGCGACTGCTTCTTTGCCCAAACCACCAGTGCAAATGGCGGGGTTCTCGCTAGCACCGGCTGCCAGATCAATGTTACGAACAGCACATTTTCCAGGAACAACATCGGGGCTAATATGGGCGGCGGAATAATCCGTTTGTCGAACAATGATTTTTACGATAACGCGTCAGCCATCTCCGGTGGCACGGCTGAATCCGCTAACAACAACAGATTCAGGAATAACGCCGCAGACGGAAGTACAACCAATGTCATTGTGGTCAAATAGCCCATTACAATAGCGCGTCGCTCTCGGGTCGAACTCAAGAGCGGAACAGTGTAATTCTCTTTTCAAGTGGCCGCGAGAGCATCTCGCGGCCACCGCGCTTTTGGCGCCCATCGATCCACCGCGCGGTTTCACCAAGTCAAGAAGCTCACGGAACTGCTGAAGATCAGTGAAAATGATCACGCCGATCGACAGGAGCAGATCGACCTAGATCAGGCCGAGGCAAGTAAGCCCCCACGATTACCAGCGAGCCCCAATCAGGCTAAGGCGAGCACGGCTCGAGAAGCGGGATAAGATGACGGAATTCAACCGGGACTTCCCATATGGCGCCGGCGAGACCGAGCGAGTAGTCGAAATCCCCTGGGCCTTATCCAAATATGACGGCGGCTCAAGGGTATTGGAGGTGGGCTGTTCGTTCGCATCCGAAAATCCAAAATACATTCAAGGTCTGATGGCTCTCAATATCCCCGAGCTTCATGGGATCGACATTTCATCCATTGAAGCGCCGCACTTTATAAAAAAAACCGCCGACATTCGCGAGAGCGGGTATGAGACGGGATTTTTCGATTTCATCCTATGTATCTCCACCCTTGAGCACGTCGGCAAGGACAATACCAAGTACTACCTGCCGGTCGCCGAACTGCAACGCGATCGGCAAAACCCTTCGCAACCTGACGCAGAAGCCCTCGTGGAAATGTTTCGGATTCTAAGACCGGGTGGCAAACTGATCGTGACCGTTCCTTTTGGCAAGTTTGTGGACTACGACTGGTTTACTCAGTACGATGCCCAAGCTATCTCGACCTTATTCGAGGCAATTCCATCGGGAACCATTACCGCGGAATATTTCAAATATACGGAAGCTGGATGGGCTCCTTGCGCCGCAGATGATCTGGCGCAAACTGCGTACGGGGACAGCGGCGCTCCCGCGGCGGCTGGCTTAGCCTGCTTTGAGATTACAACTAATACCGGGCAGGCACATAACTCCTGTACAATAATCGATGCTTTAGGAGGTTAAGATTGCTCATATTCGAGTTGTCCGAAATTCAGTCGGGAACTACACTTTTCAGTGCACTCGATGCGCGGTTCTTCGCTTACAATGTCCGCGCCGCCTATTGAGTTCGCGAGAGAGAAACTTCGAGACAAGATAGCCCCAGGAGCCGGGAATCCTGACCCGCGCCGAGTGATTTCGGCGACACCGCCTTCGGGATTTTAAGCGTAATAGTGAGAACGCCGCCGCTCTGGGAGATCGCGGGCGGGATTGGAGCGCTGTATTCCGCCAGCTCGCGGACGTTCCAGTCGGCTATCTTTTGATCGTTCGCAAAGACTTCGACAGGTTGAGATAGAACTTCTGGATTTCTTGTAAAACCGCCACACTTAATTTTGAGCGTGAGCGGATCGGCCACCGGGGAGATGCGCAGGGCAAGGACGGAAACAATCCCTTCGGTCCAGGAAAAGTTCGGCTCCGCGCCGCTCCAGCCAGAAACCTTGTAAGATTGCGAATTGCCATTCGTACCGAAATCAATTTTGTCCCCTATCGAATACTCACTCGCGCTCGGGGCCACATTTGAAGCGGCTCTCGTTGCCTCGGGACTGGGGCTGTTGGTCGTGGGACCTGCATTTTCCGAAGGACCGCAGGCGACGAGAAGTAAAGCCGCAATAGCGCACCAGAGAACCGGGAAAGCCAAAGACAGGCTTTTGCGGCTGACTAACAGATTAGAGTTTGACATACTTTCTTATCCTTTTGTGATTTGCATTTCGTAGCAGGCGACCCCCAGCACGCGAGCATCGTCGTTCATGTTTAAAGTCTTTGGCGTGGTCGCTTTCGGGGTGCGCAGTTCTATATTCAGCTTTTTCGCCCCGGCAATCTCTTTCGGAATTGCCGCGAGAAAACTCTCCGGTTCCGACACCTGCCAATCAGCGATCTTCTGGCCGTTGACATAAACCTCGACAGGCTGGTAGGAAAGTTCCGGCGCATGAATTAGCCCGACCAGTTTCATTCTTAAAACCAAGCCTGTATCGGTGGCGGGCACGTCAAGCGATAATGTCGCCCCTTTGCCTACGGTCCAGGTGAATTCCTTTTCGGCTCTACTCCAGCCGGAGACCTTAAATCGCTCGGAGCCACCGCTAGCACTAAAACTTATGACGGTCCCCAACGGATAAGATCTCTCGGACGCAGAAGAAGTCTCATCGGCGCGCCCGAAGTGCATCGCAACGAGAAATACGGACGCAACTAACGGCAAAATAGTCCCGCGGACAGCGAGTGCTTGACGGCTTGCCATAGCGGAGCAGATAACACACGGCCGATTTGCTGTCAAGCAGCCGACTCGTTGATCTTACCGATGTCGTCGGTCGACTTTTAGGTTGTAGAAAATGTATAGGAGCCCTCCCAAGAGTGCGACACCTAGTATGATGGCAAACCCGACGAATGAGGCGGCCAGGGCACATTCGCTTTCTACCTGCGCAGTTGCCTCAGAGATAAGACGAACAAATATTCGCGAACGCCAAAACCCGCGAGCGTAATCGGCAGCGCGGTTGCGGCAAGTAGCCTAACTCGACTATTACCAGATCAGAAACGAAAATAGAGAAATGATGAGCTTCCAGATGCCATGATGCTGGACAATGCTGCAAAGAATAATATGATACTGGTCGCCCAACGTATCGTGTCGAGCTTTGGCGAATCCTTGATCATTGCAAGGCGGCGAGCCGCTTCCGGCAATGGAATGAGGGCAATAAGCAACCCCACAGCAATCGCAGCAAGCCCATGAGGTGGAAAGATCAGGGCAAACGGCTCCGTTGTGGGCTGTAGTTGGGGAAGGACACCGTACATCCGCCCCCACAACCGCGTTGCGTACCTCAGCGAGTCGGCGCGGAATAGCACCCATGCGTTCATTACGATGAAGAAAGTCAGCAGTTGTTTTACTGCTGCGGGCGCCGGGAGAGTCCAGCCGCGTCGATCGCAGAATTTCTCCAAGGTAAGAAGGAAGCCGTAATAGGCGCCCCACAGAATGAAGGTCCAGGCTGCGCCGTGCCAAAAACCTGATATCAAAAAGACGATCCACAAGTTGAGATACAGGCGCCACGGTGCAACCCTATTACCACCCAGAGGGATATAGAGATAAAGGCGCATCCAGTTGGAGAGCGTGATGTGCCATCGTTGCCAAAATTCGGTGACGCTCTTGGCCGTATAGGGTTGATTAAAATTTTCCGGGAATCGGAAACCGACAATCCTGCCTAGGCCTATGGCCATGTCTGAATAGCCGGAAAAATCGAAGTAGATCTGAATGGAGTAAGCAAGCACCCCCATCCATGCGTAGTGGGAAGGCAAGCTCTCGGCTGGTAAGCCAAAGATAGCATTAGCAATCCCACCGGCGGGATCCGCGATCAGTGTTTTCTTTCCCAGCCCGCGCGCAAAACGGAAAAAGCCGGCTATAAACTCCTCGGTGCCGTGAGTTCGTACTCTGATCTGGGGGCTGATCTCATGATAGCGAATGATAGGCCCAGCGATCAGTTGCGGGAAAAAGAGGATATAGAGCAAGGCATCGATGAATGAAGTCGGAGGAGATGTCCGCTGTTTGTAGAGATCGACGACAAAGCTAATTTTATGAAAGGCAATGAAGGATATACCCAAGGGTAAAACGACGCCGTACCATGACGGCCTTTCCATGCCAGCTATACGCAACAACGGCTGGACCTGATCAACAAAGAAATTGGCGTATTTGAAGAATAACAGTGCACCAACATTGATCAGAATAGCGACGACAAGCCCGCTTTTCCTGACTCTATCGCTGTAAGTCGGCTTGGTCAGGACATGTTTGATAATCATGTAGTCAATCCATGTCCCAGCGATGACATACCACACAAAAATCGGATCCCCCCAGGCAAAGAAGATGGTACTGAACAGTACAATCACCGCATTGCGCAGACGAATGCCCTGCGCCACAAAATAAGTGATCAAGAATAGAGGGAGGAATACAAGGAGGAACAAGGGAGAGTTAAAAAGCATAAAGTATTTCGTGCAACCGAAGAGGGACTGAATCCTTCACCTATTTGCTTCTTGCAGCGACAGGCGTTTAACCGCTACCGCAAGTTGCCTGGGATCAGCACCGTAGGTTTTTCTCCCGTGATTCCAATCGTGATAAACAATCTCTAAAACGTTCATCCCCGTTTTCGTGTGAAGCACCATGTCTGCATCAACCACTTTTTGCATACCGATCTCTTCCGAAGAAAAGCGGCGAATATCCTCTCCATTGAGACGGATGATGACTGTTTGGCCTGGAATACCGTTCGCGAAAGCGAACTTCAACAAAAGTTGTCGCGCCTGCTCCGGCCATGTGGGATCAACATAAAATTTGATACGCGTCGCGGGTCCGAGAGCCCAGCGCAAACTGTCCTTGCCATTGCCTTCCAAACCATTAAGGCCTTCTACCAGGACATCTTCGGGCTCCTCGCCGCTGAACAAATTGATTGTTCGCATACCAGCACGGTCGAGTGTTTGGGGGGACGGTAGGACTTGGGGCGCAATCCCCTCATTCGTTTTCTTATCTGTGTCGGCACCAACCACTCGGACGCCATGCAATATTAGGTCAAGCGGTTGACCAGAGCTATCGCCCAGTGAGATTTCGGCCACAAGGGAGTCTTGCCATGGGAGGTCGGCCGGCACCGTCAAATTCAGCACTTCACGACCTCCCGATATCGTCGCCTCACCAATCACCTTGCCATCAAGTAGAACGTTCAATGGACGTGCCTCGTTGGGAGTTGGAGGCACCGTTTCCAAATCAAATGCTAGTTGAATAGAATTGCCCTTGGTTCGCGGACGGATGGCAAAGCTAGCCACCGCGCCGACAGTACGCCATTGTTCGTTGGATGCGCGCCAGCCATCTGTTAAGAAATTCTTTGGATCAATCGGCCCGGCACCTGTCTTCGCTAGCAACCCGTCCAATAAAGCCCGCGTTGCTCCGTATTCCATGAGATCAAGATTGGAGGCGACGCGGTAGACAGAGCTGTCTGATACTTCGATGACGAGTAACTGCTTCGTCAAGATCTCAGCCAATGCGCCACCGGGCTGGAGCGGGGTCTTTGCGGCCACCTTGCCTCTCATCCCCTCGGTTTGGCGTACCTGAAAAAGCTCATACCGTGTTAACCAACCAGGTGACCAGCTCATGTCCGGCAGGGCTTGAGTAAGGGCATAGACAATTTGATCGGAAAAGCTGTCCCCCATGAGAACAATTTTGGGAATTTCCCCTCTGACGTTCTCCTGCGGGGTGATTTTTGGGAAGGGAGCTTCGCCAATGGTGGCATCCGTTGAGAAAATATTGAGACTTAACGCGACGTCCGTGTCTGTTCCCCTGGATTTCCCATATTCAACATCAGAACAATTAACCGTGAAAACGGGGCGCCCAGTCAAGGCTTCGGCCCTACGCATGATTTCATCAGCTACGGTACAACCCGCCCAGTAGTTCCAGTGGAAGCTTGTGGTGGTAAAGAAAGGCAGGGAGCCAGATTTTTTCTCCGCAAAAATGCGCTGCACATTGATCACGTTAACCCCAGCTTCCTCCAGTACGTCGCCATAGGAGATAGCTCGGCTCATGATGGTGTCAGGCGGGGCGATCAGATAAGGGGCAACATATTCCGGGTACAATCTTACTTTTGCCGGCGCGCTTACAACCAACAGGGCGATACCATGATGGCTCAACAACTCTTGGAGAATCCGCAACCGGTGGGCGGCGCGCTGATAATGTTGCTTGACGGCGTCATGCTGCAGAACGTCGATGTTTAAACGACTTATCGTATCGGCGGGATAGTATCCAAATCCTCGCGTCCAGATGTAACGATCATTGGGGCGGGTGGGAAATAAACGGTGTTTTGCCTCGTTGTAGGACAGGATCAAGAAGGAGCGTAAACTCCCCATATGGTTAAGGAAACCTTGCTCTAGGAATTGCTGCCATTCATGCTTAACCAACCCACTCCAAAGTTGCGTGGGTTGGGGAATGGATTGCGCCCGTTCCCGGAGTATGAACTTGCGCACTTTAATCCCCAGCATGGGGAAAACCAGCATGGCGATGAGAGATGCAACCATTAATCGTCGATAGATTACGACGATTGCCCTTGTCCTTATTTCGGATTTACCCATTGCCGACGATGTTGTCAACCGGATTGAAAGTCGGTCAAGAGCGCCCAAGCCAATCGTTAAGCGATAGGGTCCCCGCCCTCATCCAAACCATTCGTTTCCCTTTGAGGCTTGTAGAAAATGTAGAGAACTCCTCCCAAAAGAGAAACACATAGGATCATGGCGAACACGACGAATGAAGCAGCCAAAGCGCGCTCGCTTTCTACGTGCGCGGTCACGCTCAGGAATAAGACAAGCAAATACTCGCGCACTCCAAAACCAGCGATCGTAATCGGGAGCGCGTTTGCCGCAAGAATAATCGGGACAAAGGTTAGCCATGCCAGGAAGGGCGCGCGAATGCCTACGGAAAGGCCGGCGAGGTAAAATAGGAGGCAAAGGAGGAATTGGGTAAAGACGGCTGCTCCTACGATCTGTGCGAGCGCCATCTTGTTCACGCATAATAATCCCCAGATGCGGGCCGCTTCATCGCGAAGCGAGTGTGCCGGAAGGGCGCGCAGGCGCTTCTCAAACCACTGATGGGTAGGATGACCCGCCAGAAAGAAGGCCGCTCCAAAAATACACAGGGCCGCACCCCCGGCGAGGATGACAAGAGCCAGCCAGTAGGTTTGCCGGGAAGTCGATAGGACGTCCCATTGCCAGGGAATGCAAAGAACCGCCAACACCAGGACACTGGCCAGTCCAAGGCACCGATCAAGAACAACGGTTGTGCAGGCTTCGCCTACTCTCCCGGGAGCGAGACGGGTGATGTAGAGCATGCGGGTGAGATCGTCCCCGAGCGGGCCAGGTAGAAACATGATGAAAAACTGCCCAATCTGAGCGATAAACGTTAGCGAAAGCAGCGGGATGTGGATATCAAAGATGGCTAGCCAGCGATGCCACCGCCAGCCGGCAATGCCGATGGTAACAAGAGCCAGGAGTAGCCCGAGTGAGATGGGGCCGCGTTCAGCGTCGCGGATGCTGGTCCAAACCCGTGTCGCGTCGATCTTGCGAAAAAGCCAGGTCAAGACTACTACCGCAAAGACAAGCTTCGCCGCAAGGAAGATTAGCCGGCGCAGCCGGGCCTTATTCGAACTCACTTTTCTTCCCCAGAAGGATGTGCTTACAGGCCAGAAGGATCTTGGCCATGTAAACCAGCTTTTTTCGGCCAACGAAGTAATACCCATCCTTATGGACAATGTCCCCGCTTTCCACGAGACGCTGCAACCGCATCTGCATTAGCGCCCCTTCATCATAGATTCCTTCGATTTCCCGGGTTGTCTTTCCCTCAGGAGCGGCAGCGATTTCCGAATACATGCGGAGCCTGATAGAAGTATGGCCAAGGTTGGCGAGGCCGAAGTAACAGTAAGCGAGGGCAACGTAGATAGGCCCATTGACGAAAAGACAAGTTACCAGCCCCTGCTGTCGGATCTGGGGAATCAATATTTCCAAGGCGATCAAGGCGATGCCTCCCGCTACAAATCCCTCGATAATTGATCGAAAGAACTGGGTCCCGCCGCGGAGTCGAACTGCGAGCACCTGAGTAGTAACATTGACTCCTACGGCGGCAATTGGCGCCAACAGCGCGCAGTAAAGAGGAAGGTCAGCCGCCTTTGGAAACAGGCCCATAAAGTCTTCGATAACCAAGGACAACTCGAAAGGCAAGAGAGCCATTTCCAGCCAGAACGTATCTGTCATTCTGCAAGCGGATCAAACCTGATGCCAGGAGGGCGGTGAGGCGGGCCTTGGCAAACGGCCGTTGCGACAAAAAGCCAAGCACTTCAGCGGCGGGAACCCCGTTGCCTCGCCCTTCCGCGAGGAAGTGCATCAGACTGAGCGTTGGACTGTCCGCCTCAATGGCAGAGTAGGTGATCGCATAAGAAAGACCTGCTGAGATCTGAAAGAGCGCAACGTGCAATAAAATAGGAAGAGCGACACCACGAAGCACCGCGTAAACGAACCACAGGCAAAGAACGGCAGCGAAGATTATCAGCACCCCTATGATTTGACGCCTTGGCAGCCGAATCTTCCAGACAATAACATGGATGGCCAGCGAGGTGGCAACTAGAAAAAAAGCTGAAAGAAACACTGACATACGAACAACCTACAGCTGGACTCTGATTAATGTGCGCTCAAATCAACTGTAAGGGGCTGCGGAAATGAGCGGCTCGATTCCCAAAGGTTACAGCACTCTAGCTCGAATCAAACTGAGGTATTGTTGGCCTCTCCCCCAAAACTGTCCGAATTTCTCCAGTGGCGGCATTACATTGGTTTTTAGATACGTATCGAGGCCGGTACCGAAGTCATCGATAGAATCCGCCGTTTCTGGCGAGAACGAGCGAACCAGAGTCGATAACTTGTGCGTAGCTGCGGCCAGCTTTGGCAGAGTGTCGCGCTTCTTGTCGAATTCGTAGCTTCTCGAAAGACCGACGGCAAAATCGCATTGCTCGATCAGGGCTCTGTTGGCCTCGATAGGTCTCGGCGGGAAACAATAGCGGTAGTCTAACAAATTGTGAACATTTTCGAGATACTGATGCACAGCCATGTCATTGAAGTACGCCCTATTGCTGTGAATGCCTTTGTACCAGGTCCAATCGGTGAAAAACTTGGGCGAGCATCCGTGGACATCAAATTCCTGTCCCACGGCGCCTATCGCGTCTTCGATCGAGAGGAGCCGCCCCGTAAAGGGGTGTAGAATACTATCGACAATCCAATCGTCGACCGGCCGGCTCCGAGCGACGAGATTACGGAGGTGAGGCTCAAAAACTGGCCGCAGACGGACGAGATTGTCGTCAATCGAGGCGTCTGGCTCAATCAGCATCGCCCCGAGAAGGCGCCGAAACATTTCGCTCAGGACTGAAACGTTATCTTCGCAGGTCGTAACAAGCACTCCGCCCGGAGCGACAAAGCGGGCGATGCAGCGCAACATGTAGGGCGGGTCGTTCTGATGAGGTATAGCTCCCTCGCAAAAGACAGCATCGAATCGCTCGGCGGTCTCATATTCTTCCATCAACGATTCGACAAACTGTAACTCAGTCGTCTTGGGCGTATGACTGGCGAGGAGCTGTTCGGCGCGGCCTAATCCCGTTGGGTTAGCATCAATCAGAACGTAACGACGTGGCTCAAGGCTGGCGGTGAAAACGGCATTATGGCCGCTGCCGGGTCCAAACTCAGCAACCGATTTACCCCGTAACAGAGAAGGGACAAGACCGAGATGCCGGTAAAGTGCCGACCGCCGCTGAAAATGTTTTTCCAGGTCGGTGATGTCTTGAGCAACCGGCGAGATCTGATGCTTCCGATAAAAAGCAATGAAAGGTCGCTCCTGTTCCGTTTGTTTGTCGTTCATGATCTCATCGTCTGGGAGTTTTTTGCCTTGTAAACATCAAGCGGTCACCAATATCAACTTTGGGAGTGGCCTTCTTTGATTCTGCCGCGTTTCTCATTGTATAGGATCAAAATTCTTCAAGGGCAAATCAAAAGGAATCCTATGAAGCAGGCGGTAACCTCACGTCACCCCCGCTGGCGAATCGCCCGATTCATCGTGGCTCAGACAACATGTGGCTGTGGCAGCGGTATGATGAATCGCCCGCCCCGATCCTGGTAAGTTTTGTTGCGCTCCATAATCATATCGGCGTAGCGCCAGACAAGAATGATCACGCCTTCCGGTTGGCGGGCTAATAGCGTTTCCGAGGAAATAATTGGAATGTGGTGCCCGGGGCTGAAGCGATTCTGGCGAATAGGATTGTCATCAACAATCATGCGAAGCACGTTCCCCAAGTCGAACTGATAGATCAAGACCGTCGCGGTTGCCGATGCGCCATATCCGGCCAATGCTTTGCCGCTGAACTCCGGCTGGGACAGGATCGCTTGTGTCTGTTCCTTTGTTTGATTAACTCGGTCTGCAAAGCGCTCGTAGGTTTGGTGGCGATATAGGCCGTACTCATCCTCGAGCTTGAGTAGTTCATGGACTGAGGAATGTTCCGGGCGCGGGCCGCCAGCAAGTTGAACGAAACAGCGCAAAGTGCCGCCTTTACTCGGGGTGCGCTCGATCCGAAACAAGTGCAGACCGTGCCGATCCATAAAAAGCCGCAATGGCCTAACAGAATGGTAGCTAAGATGTTCGTGGTAGATCACGTCAAAAATCATGTTGTCCACGATGTCCAATAGGTAGGACACCTCGAAGACGAAAACCCCAGAAGGCGCCAGGATGTGCCGAATCCCGTCCGCCATATCGCCGAGGAAGTCGGAATGGGCGAAAACATTATTCGCGGTAACCAAGTCCACCGCGCCCTTTTCACTTCGGATGCGCTGGGCCACGGCGCTGGTAAAAAATTCCGGCAGAGTTTCAATTCCTCGCGCTGTTGCTCCAGCGGCGACCTCCCGCGCCGGATCCACGCCCAGCACCTGCAGCCCCCGCTGCTTGAAAAAGCTCAACAGCGTTCCATCGTTGCTGCCGATATCCAGGGCAAAGGCCCCGGGAGCCAAATCTAATTGGTTGCATACGCTGTTTGCGTAGTCCTGGAAATAGTCGACCAATCCCGGGGAGCTCCCAGTAGTATAGATATACGACCCGAAGAGCAGAGACGGTGCAACGACGTCGAGCAACTGAGCGTGTCCGCAAGCCTGACACAGATACAGATCCATTGGGAAGCTTGGTTGTGGCTCGGCCACCTGTGTCGCAGGAACAAATGCATCCACTGGCGGGCATGGGACCATCTTTACCACTAGCTCAACTTGGGGGCTGTCGCACAAGCGACAGGTTTTTCGATGGTAACATAATGATTCGGTGTTCATAGGCTTCGCGGGTTACAACTCGGCCAACTGTCGGGCCAATACTTCCTGGTACTGCAGGGTCAGGCCTCCATCGACGATAATGTCCTGTCCCGTGACGAACGATGCCTTGCGGCTGCACAGGAACACCACCGGTTGCACGACTTCCTCCGCAGTGCACATCCGGCCCAGCGGGATCATTTTTTCATATAGTTTCAGGAGAGACTTCTTCTTTAAGTAAAACTCTCTTGATTCATCCTTTAAGAATGTCCCGGGGGATACACTATTGACCCGAATACCTCGTGGGCCCAAGGCAACCGCATAATAACGGACGATCTGGTTCAATCCGGCCTTTCCCAAGTGATAGCTTAGGGGCAATTGAGCGGAGATGAAGTGGGCGTTGATTGAACTGACTACAACAATGGCGCAGTCCTTAAGGTCAAAGTCTTCCACGAGAATTTCTATTACTCGCTTGGTGGCGGTCAGGCTTGTGTTGAATTCTCCGACCCAGGCGTCGCCGTCACCGCGAAAACGCTGAAAGAAAAGGAGGCTGGTGACCTTGCCGCACTTGGTGAGAATGGTTTTCAGCACCTGTCTTACTGCAGAGGCATCGGCAACATCGGCCTCCCAATAGCGGACGCCGGGGGTGCGTTGAGCTGGTGTCGCGGGGCGCTGTCGGGCAATGACGGAAACGGCATATCCTTCAGCGCGCAGCATTCGCGCTGCGACGCGACCGGCGCCCTTGGTGCCGCCGATAATCAATGCATGTTCCCTTGCTCGTCCGCGGCTCATTTTATGGCCGCAGACGCAGACCGCATTTGGTTAATGAATTGCTCAACCGCAGCGCGGTCCGTCTCCATGGGTGCCCAGGGCGCCCACGCCGTGTCTTCTCGCCGGAAAGGACCCGGGATCGTTTCGTGGATTACCAAGGTATCCGTCTTCATGACCATCGAATGCCAGGCAAACGCCGGGACCCGCATGTAGAACTGGCGGCCAGAGTTGTAGTCCCCGAGAGGGATAATATCCGTGATGTTGCCCGATTCATCAAAAAAGAAAAAATCGGCTTCTCCTTCCAGAATGTGAAGGGATTCATCCTTGTCGATGTGCTTGTTTGGTTTCACGTAAGTCATGTTCGTATACACTACGAACATTTCGTGGAGCCCATTCTCCAAGTCCTTATGCGCGCAAAGCCGAATGCGCTTGCGCTCCGTCGTAGGCACCACGCTCTTGAGGAAGTCCATCTCCTTTTTTCCCACGCTTACGATATGTTCGCTGGCCACAAAGACTTCCGGCCCCGTGCGCTCCATCTTAAGGAGCGGTCGCTCCTGGCGGGGATAGCTGTGCAACTTCTCCATAAAGCGCTGAGCGCCGCTTGTATCGGTTTCCTCAGGAGACCATGGACAAAAGATCGTGTCCTCGAGTCGGAAGGGCCCCAGGGTGGTTTCATGAATCGCGATCCCGGCTGACCGAAGCAAGAGATCGTGTTCCTGCAATTCAGGGATGCGACAATAAAACTGGTAACCTGAGTCATAAGTTCCGAGCGACACGGAGTCAATCACGCGCCCCTGATCGTCAAAGAAGAAATAATCACCGGCGCCCTCGAGCACGTGCAGGGACTCATCTTTACCCAGGTGCTTACTCGGGCGGATATAGTTTCCCTCGCCAAAGACAATGAACATCTCGTGCAGGCGCTCTTCATTTGTCTTGTGAACGCACAAGCGGATTCGCCCACGCGAGGTTTCGTGGACATTGTCTCGCAGCAACTCTATCTGCGACCGCCCGACACTGGGATACTTCTCCGTCGAAACAAAGACATCAGTGTTACGGGCTTCCATGGTGGACATATTATTTGTTAGCATATCAGTTTCCTTCATCCCTTCGGGCGCAACCTAACACAAATAAATAGTGCGCCATTTTCTCAAAACCAGTATGCACGACTTCGTCGTTCATCGAAAATAGAAAAACATTGTGAAAGAACCGTTGCATTAAAGCCTTCAAATCGGAACCGGTCTTGCAATTGACATGCCCGGCCTTGCTGCCTGCGGAGGCATAGAGTTGCGATTCGAGAGACGGGCTGCCCAGGATGCAAACGCCCTGCCGGTTGAGGGACTTTACCATATTGCCTACAAACCGATCCTCATCCGCAACGGCGATGTGTTCGATCACGTCCAGGGCGTACGCCCCATCGAAACCACGATCCAGGGGACCACTTAATACATCATGTGTCAGGGTCTCGAATGGCCACCGGGAATCGAAATGGCGCTTGGCATCGGCGATGAACACCGGGTCGAAATCGATCGCGGTCAATGACTCAACCTGTTGAGAGACCACACGCGTGGCGAACGCGTCAGCACAACCAATCTCGAGGACCTTTTTTAGACCCGTGAACATTTTTGCCACGAATTTGTAGCGAGCTAACACGAACGCCAGGCGTTTGGGATCATCATGCCAGATCTGATTGCTCATCAGGCCGAGTTCAGTCGGGTGCTCCCGGGCCAAGGCAATGCAGCGGTCATATTGCGGTTCTTTGGTATGCGACTCCATATCTTTTCAAATTCGGCCCGATAACAATTTCATAATTTACCCTGATTCAAGTCATTTATCCAAAATCACGACTGCCGGATCATTCGAGGGAAACCTCGACCGGCTTTGGCCAGTGGCTGCCGTAGATCATACGGCGCAACCGTCGAATAGCCACCTCCAGAAGGGTGTGAGTAACCGAAAGCACGTTACGCAAGCTCAACGCCGTAGAGGCTCCCGCTTTACGTTCGATCGAGTGAATAGTGACGTGCCCGTAGGACGCGCCTTCATCCAGCAATCGAGTAATAGTGTCGGCTTGAAATCCGAAGCCGTAGCTCACCGGCGGCCAGCGCATCACATTGTAGCGGAGGTGGATGGCGAGGCCATTGTAATATCGAATGTGATAACCGCTCAGCAGATTGACGAGGAATGTGTAGGTGGCGGTGATTACTTTGCGACTCGATTTCTTACCTGTGACCTCGTGGAACGGAATGATCATGTCCGCCTTGCCCAGACAGCGGAACATGGGGACTAACTCTTCTTTGGGCTCGGGATTATCGCCGACGCAAAGCCGATAGTATTTGCCGCTACCGAGAAAAGCCGCCTCGACGTAGTTGTTCCCGAGGCCCCGATTTTTTTCATTGGCTTTCAATCTGATCCGCAGTTCCGGGTGCTGCTCAATATAGTTGCGGACAACGGCTACCGAGTCGTCCTTTGAAGCATCGTCAACCACGATGACCTCGTAGGCGCATCCGGCTTCCCGGAGCGCTCCTGTGACGTTGTCCAAGGTGTCGGCAATGAAGGAAGCTTCATTGTAGCAACTGACAAGAACTGTGATGTCAATCGAATCAGCCGTGGTTGGGGGCATGATGACAACTCCTACGATTGCTCCGATTTCACGAGAAGAGGACGATGCATCGTCCCGCTTCACCGCCCCGAACAGCATCGAGCGCCTGGTTGATCTGATCGAAGGCAAAGCGATGTGTGACTAAACCGTCCAGCTTCAGTTTGCCATTCCGGTACAGGCCCAAGTACCGAGGAATATCGGTGGTCGGATTCGTATGACCGCCTTCGCAGCCGATCAGGACCTTACCAAAGTGAAGCGGCAGCGAATGAATCGTAATGTCCTGATCGTGTCGCGGGACGCCCACCAGGATGGTTCGGCCAGTCTTGGCGGTTAGTTCGTAAGCTTGTTCGATCAACCGCACCAGGCCCGTGTTCTCGACAAAGGAATCGACGCCGATTGGTCCGACGATTTTCCGGACTTCTTCGCGCAGATCTGTTTTCGCGGAATTGATCAAATGAGTCGCCCCAAATTGCCGCGCCATCTCCAGTTTATGGTCATAGATGTCAATGGCGATAATCGGATCAGCCGAAACCATCGCCGCGCCTTGGACGACGTTTAAGCCGACCCCGCCGCAGCCCAAGACAGCTATCGATTGGCCTATCTTGATCTGGGCATCGTTGTTGATCAGGCCCAAGCCGGTGGTGACCGCGCAACCCATTAGGGCGGCGATCTCGAAATCGACCTCTTTGGGAATGACTGTGAGTCGATTCTCCGAGACGACCGCGTACTCGTTGAAGGTGGTAACCCAACCTGCGTTGACCGTCCGGGCGTTCCACTTGTAGGTCGCCGGCCGCGCCTGAATCCCAGCGCCTTTGCGCCAATGCATCACAACGCGATCGTCTTTGCGGACGGCGGTGACGCCCGGACCCGTTTCCAGGACAACCGCGCCGCCTTCGTGGCCCATCAAATGCGGCAGAAACGTGTCTTCTCCCTTGACGCCGGCGATTTCACCAAGTTGCGCCCCACAGATCCCGCTGCAATGGACCTTGACGAGGACCTGACCGCATTCCAGGGGCGGAATATCGATCTCGTCGATAATGAGAGGCGTGTTTAACGCGGTTAAGATGGCGGCCTTGGTTTTCAATTGCGTCTATTCGAAGTAGATGAACTCGTAGTCGCCCGTGTAACCGAAATGGCGGTAGAGCCAGATCCACTCCGCGGTATCAAAGAAAGACTCACAGGTGAGCGCCCAGCACTGCAGATTGAATTGCTCCAGCTCGTTCCGGTAACTCTCCAGCATGACGTAGCCTTGCTTGCCGACACGCTCGACTTCGTGAAGAGCGCTTTTCAATTCGAAAATCCGCAGGTTGTGAAAACAGCCGAGCGAAATCACGAGGTCGAAGTAATCATCGCCAAAGGGATAGGCATCCTGCGCGCGATAACGGAAAAGCGAAGCTTTCAGATCCGGTAGGGCGCTCGCCAGTCCGTGAACTGAGATGTCGAAGCCGACAAGCTCGAGGCCTGGTTCGATCAACTGCATTTCGTAGAGGAGAAAGCCCTTCCCGCATCCGACATCGAGAACACGCGAACCAGCCTTGAGGCCGTAGGTCGTGATGAGCGCCTGGGCGACGGACTTCCACCGGCCGGGAAGATACTTATAGCCGCCGTAGCCGAAGCGGCGGTCTCCGTCCCAGTAATCCTGCTCATACTCCTTGGCCTTAAGCATGCAGGTGACCTTGTCGTCGATCATCCGCGCAAGGTAATCCCGCTTCGTGGCTTGGTGCAGCGGGGTAACGAAATTCATTAAGTGGCTCACAGGTTCTCCTTCTGGCTGTTAGGCGGTCGTTCCGCGCAATTGTTTAATTACCTTTCCCAAGTGCTCTGCGGTGAGGTTGTATCTCGCCATCAGGCTGGCCTGGGACCCATATTGGTCGGGAAAAACGTCTGGTATTCCTAGACGCTGAAAGCGCTTTGACGGATTGAAACTGGCTTCAGCGATGATCTCAGCCACCGCGCTGCCTAGACCGCCCATGATAGTATGCTCCTCGATGGTCACAACTATCGGCACACGCTCTGCATTTTCATAAATGGCTTTGGAATCAAGAGGTTTCAACGTGTGAACGTGGAGCACGCTGGCAAAGATATCCTGTTTCTCCAATTCAGCCGCGGCCGCGAGCGCGACCTGCAGACATATCCCAGTGCAAACAATCAGGGCGTCCTTGCCTTCACGCATCAAGATCGCCTTCCCGATTTCGCAAAGCAGGTTGTCGCGGCTTACGATTGGATCGCCCCCTTTGCCGAGTCGGATATAGATCGGGCCATCCACCTCCAGGGTCTGCAACATTAGCCGGCGCATCTCATCCGCGTCGGCCGGTGCGAGAATAGTCATGTTAGGAACGGCGCGCAGAATAGCGATGTCGTCGATCGCAAGATGGGTCGGCCCGAGAGGGGCATAGACAACGCCACCGCCGCTGGCGATGAGTCGAACCTTGGTGTTGTGCAGGCCGAGATCGAGCACGATCTGCTCGAAGCAGCGCCGGCTGAGAAAGGTGGCGATGGTATTGATGTAAGGAATCTTTCCTTCCAGGGCGAGGCCGGCAGCCATCGTGACAATGTTCGCTTCGCTGACGCCTTCCATGAGGAATTGAGAAGGAGATTCGGCCTTAAGTTGCTTTAAGGTATCGGGTCCGAGATCGGAGCCGATAAAGACCACGCGCCGATCGCGCTTCGCCAGCTCATAAACCATGTCCAGCGAAGTCTTGCGCATTACTCGTTGTCCAATGAGGCAAAAAGAGCAGCCACTTCGGTTTCACTCACCTTGGCCTTGTGATGCCAGGAAAGATTTCTCTCGGTCACGCTTGTTCCTTTGCCTTTAACGGTGTGGCAAATGAGCGCGCCCGGCTTATTCGAGTGGAACGGCGTCTGTTTCAGAACATCTCGCAACGCATCGACGTCGTGTCCGTTCACCTCACGCACCGCGAAACCAAAGGAACTCCACTTGTCTGCCAGCGGCTCCAATCCCTGCACTTCAGCGATGGTGCCGTAAGTCTGTTGCTTGTTGTAATCGATCAGGACCGTGAGCTGCGAGAGCTTGTGCTGGGCCGCGCACAATGCCGCCTCCCACACGCTGCCTTCGCTGCATTCGCCGTCGCCGACGATGACAAACACGCGATGCTTTTCTCCCGTGAGTTTCGCGTTCAGGGCAAAGCCAACTCCGAAGGACAAGCCATGCCCCAGACTGCCAGTCGACGCTTCGACCCCCGGCACCTTCCCGTATTCCGGATGTCCTCCGAGAATGCCGTCGCTCGCGCAGAATTTCCAAAGCTCCGCTTCGGGAAAAAACCCTTTCTCCGCCAGCATGACGTAGAGGGCGATGCAGCCGTGGCCTTTGCTGAGAATGCAGCGGTCGCGCTCGGGCCAGCGCGGATTCTGCGCGTCGTAACGCAAGATATCGTCATAGAGCACCCGCAAAATTTCCATGACCGAAAAGGCGGCTCCCACGTGGCCCCGTTTGCCGGCCTCGATCGTCCGCACAATCATTTTGCGCAGCTCGCGGGAGCGCCGATCGAGCGCGATATCGTCAGAGATGATAGGGGAAATTGCGGTAGTCATGCATTGTTTGCCCCAGAAGGCCGCGAGCCTTTTCGAGCTGGGCAGTCTGGCTCCAGACGCCGGAAACGCCGACAGCAAAGCTTCGCCTGGGCGAATGGTCAAGGGTAAATTCGTTTAACAAAATCGTGCACCATTTCAGCGCGAAAAGCGGGTAAACCGCCCGAACGCGGGCCTCAATTTCCGGTGAACCGGAAAACATCGCCAGAGCGTCGGCAAAGAAGTGCTGCTTGAGTTCGTGCGGCAATTGCATGCCGGGATGCAGGAGAAAATCGGAGATGGTTTTTGCGGGGTCGTCCCAACCGAAGTACTCAAGATCGAGGAAGGCCAACTCGCCGTCGGGCCGTCGCAGCGTGTTATGGAATCCGAAATCAGAGGGGCTAAGTGTCCGAGCGTCAATGGAGATATCCTCCGCCGGGTCGATGCCGCGGTCCTGACAGAAACCACGGCACCAGTCCTCCGCGGTTTTTCGGAACGGAACGAATTCCCGAGTGAGAAAATCGGCGAGCGCCGGTTCGCATCCAGCAGCGCGCTCCAAACCCTCGAATCGGCGATCGAGATTCTCCAAGACCGCATCGATGGAAAAACAGGCTTCGGACGCGGCGGGAAAATCGGAGGCGGCGCCGCTCGCTGCGATCTGCTTGAGTGCCCGCAAAAAGTCCAGGAGCTGATCGATATCCGCGTGGCCGATCTCAGCCGAAGTGACTTGCCGCCCTTCAATGAATTCGTAGACCGCGAGATGTTGTTCTTCATCCGCTGCGAGCGGCCTAGCCACGCTGCGCAGACCGCGCTCCCGCAACAACTGCAGCGCGCGAAATTCGCAGCCCATCCGATCCCGGCGATCCCGCGCCGAACGAAAATACGCTTTTACCGCCACGGCCGCACCGTCCGCGCAATCTACTCGGAAGACCCGGCTATTCCGTCCGCCCTTTATCTGCTGGAGCGCGCTCGCTTCCACTTTCAAATAGCGCCGGAGAATGTCGCGAATGTTCTCCTCCAATTCAGCGTCGTTCGTCATGGAAGAAGAACTCATCAAGGTCCTGCCAGGTTCGGAACACATTGATCTCCGTGCTCCCGGGAGTCACGCCGTGCGGCGCGAAAAGCAATTTCGTGACCTCGCGCGGGAAACTGCTTTCGGCAAAAACTTCCGTCAGATCATCGATAAAATGCGTGCAGCCGAGGGCGCGGATGCGTTCGATTTTTTCCAGGCGCGTGGACTCGAAGAAAACGTCGTCCGGCGAAAGCCCGCAGCCATCCGGGTCAAAAAACTTTTTCGCCTTCATCCAGGCGATCGCCGAAGCCCGCAGATCAACCGGTTTTCCATCGAGCGTGGCAAAGTGGGTTTTGTGGCTGACGATCACCGCTTTGGTTCCCAGCTTGAAGCAATGGCGCAAGAAATTTTCGCTTCCCTCGAACGCCGTCGCGCCGGACATCTGCGCTCCATACACGATGGCCTGAAGCCGGGTCCACTTGCTTTCGCCGTGGGACAAAAGGCGGATCGCATCACGAATCTGTTCCTTGCTCCTGGGAGCGGACGATTCGATCAAGCCTTCCTGGCGCGCGACGGAATGAAAGAGCTCGTCATAACAAACCAGCGTGTTGTCGAGATCGACCCCGATGATGGTTCGACCGGGAGTTTGGACGGGCTGGCGCGAGCTCAGCCGCTTTTCATTCATCCTTCAGCGCGTCCGTCAGAAATTGGCTCAGCGCCGCGTGAGCGAGTTCGACGTGACCATAGCTGCGGGACGGAATGTAAAAATTCACATCACCCAAACTGCGCAACGGATTATCGGGCGCAAAACCCGAAAGCGTGATAATTCGGGCGCTGGCCTTCCGTGCGGCCCGGGCGCAGCGCAAAATGTTTTCGGATTGCCCCGAGCTGCTGATGGCGATGAGGACGTCGTCCGGTTCGGCCCACAAATTCATGAGCGTCTCGTAGGCGGTCTGGTAACCATCGTCGTTGGCGAGCGCCGTGAGGAGCGACTGTTCGGTGAAGACGAGGCACCGCATCCTGACCGCCTTGCAAAGGTCGTTTTGCATGTGGCTGGCGATCGCGGCGCTGCCTCCATTTCCCACCACCACAGCTTTCGCTTTTTTCTTTTTGGCGGTGCGAATCAAATCGAGGGCCGCTTTTCCGCCTTCGTCGAGCGAGAGGTTCTCCTCCGCGGCGGTCTTAATCTCCATCGCGGAAATAAGCCGGCTCAATTCATCGAGATAAGTCGAGGCAGTGTTCATCATTTTAAGATCGTCTCGATGTGTTTCATCAGGGGCACCCGATCCACCGGCCGCTGGTTGGCGACGACGCTCACGGCATGCGCTCCCACTACGTTCGCGGTAAAACCGACAATTTCCATCGGCGCGTTTTGTACTACGCACATGGCGGTGACGGCAAAGACCGCATCCCCTGCGCCCACCCGATCGACGATGTGGCTGGTGAAGGCCGGCACTTCAAAAAATCCGGCGTCCTTGTCGTAGCAAAGACAGCCTTTCTCACCGCGCGTAACGATTGCACGCGAGCAGCCCAGCTTATCGGCCACCATGGCAGTTATGTTCCGAAGATCTTGTTGTCGCGTCCGGCAATCGAGCCGGATTTCGTTTTCGGAAATGCAGATGTAATCGGCACGCGGATATTTGGAGATCGTGTTGAAACCACGGTTGTGTGCATTGACCTGAGTGTTCACAGCGAGAAAAGGAGCCTTGGTCGTCAATAAATCGACAGCGCTCTTGTCGAGCATTCCGTGGCCGTAATCGAGCGCCAAGACGAGGTCGTACTCGGCCGAAGTTTTTTCCAGCTCCGAACAAAGCTGTTTCGAGCCCGCCTCATGCGTTTCCTTTTCGCTGATCACGTAAACCTCGAACATTTTTTGAAAGGGATAGAACTCGACAAACCGGCGCTTCACGATCGTCGGTTCATTCTCGAGGTAGATAAACTTTGGTGAGACTTTCGGGTTCAAAGCGGAGCGGATAAAATCTTCGTACGAATTGGTGCTCCCGAGAAAAGTAAGCAGGTGGACGTTGTCGCAGAAGGACGCGAGATGATTGGCGACCGCGACGGAGCCGCCGGCGAAACGCTCCGTTCGTAAATGGCGCGCCGCGAGGATCGGTTCCTTGCCGGACTTTCCCATGGTCTCGCAATATTCGTATTCGTCGATGATGGTTTCGCCGACGAGAAGGACCTTTAGATCTTTTGCCCCCTTCAGAAAACTGAGCACCTTGTCCGTGGGATGGCGGACGGAGAACGCAGCCAGGTATTCGCTGGTTTCCTTGGGAAAATTCGGGAAATGCCGGTTCAGCAGATTCGAAGAACTGAACGTGATGTCTTCCGTGAAAATAATCTTACCGCCACCAGCTTCGACGGCCTCCTGCTCGTGCACGATTCCACCGCTGATGTCTTTGCCAGCTTCGATGTAATCGGAACCTTTGACGTAGAAATCGGGCCGGAGCAGCCGGATGACTTCTATCGCAGTCGGCCATCGATTGATCGCGACAAAGTCCACGCACTCCAGCATGGCCAGCGCTTCCGCGCGCAAAGTCTCGGTGAAAGCGGGGCGTCCCGGGCCTTTGTTGACCAAGTGATCAGGCGTGATGGTGACGACGAGAATATCGCCCAGCCGCCGTGCGCCGTTCAAATGACGCAGATGGCCGATGTGCAACAAGTCGAACACGCCATGGCAATGCACCGTTTTCTTGCCTGCGGTGCGCAAGGCGGCGACTTCGTCGGCGACTTCTTCGAGGCTCTTGATTTTCTGGGCAGCAGCGATCATGCGTTGGGAGAATAAGACTAGGTCTGCAGATACTTAAACCATTCGCTGGTTGCCTGGGCGATCGAAGATTCGTCCCAGACCGGGGCCTGCCGCCAGTAATCGATATTATCCAGCATTCGTCCCACCCCTTCTTCGAAGCTGACGCGCGGCTTCCAGCCCAGACAGGAGGAAATTTTCGAGATATCGGCCCAGGTGCAATCCGGCTCACCCGGCCGCTTCGGCAAGTGAACCACCTCGCCGCCGCCGAGCAATTCCACGAGCCGATTGACCGATTGCGGAGCGCCCGCGGCTACGTTGTAAATTTCGCCGGTCTCTCCCGATTGGGCCGCGACAAAGAAGGCGCGCGCCAGATCGGTCACATATAAAAAATCGCGACGCTGGGTGCCATCGCCTACCACCGTGAAAGGTTTGCCAGCCAGTTTTTGCGCAAGGAATACTCCGAACACCGCGCCGTACGCGCCCGAAGTGCGCGAGCGCGTTCCGTAGGCGTTGAAAATACGAATCGAAACGACCGGCAGCTTGTAAACTTTTCCCCAATGCAGCACCGCCTCTTCACCCATGAACTTGCTCAAGGCATATGGATACTGCGGACTGATTGGCGCGTCTTCCCGGGTGGGGACTTCCGCAAATCCGTAACAGGTCGAGGAGGCCGCATAAACAAACTTGCCCACCTGGGCATGGCGCGCGGCCTCGAGGACGCGCACAGTTCCCATCGTGTTGGTGGAAACGTAATCGACCGGCTGCTCGATCGATGGCACAAGATCGCCGATACCGGCAAAGTGGAAAACGTATTGTGCGCCCTTGAAAAGCGGATCGCCCGGCTGGAGCTCGCGGATGTCGCGCACTTCCACGGTGAGCCCTTGGTTGCTCTTGTGTTGATCGAGGTTCTGGAGACGTCCGCCCGTCAGGTTATCGATGACATGGACTCGATGACCTTGCTCCAGCAAGAGATCGACCATGTGGCTGCCGATGAAGCCCGCCCCGCCAGTGACTACGGCCAGGCTCATTGCAGTTGCAGTTTTTTGACCGCGCGGACATTGACGTAGTTGTCATCGCTCATGCTGTTCTGGAATTTTCCTTGCTTGAACGCGTGGCAAAGATCGCGCACCGCGTCTTCGATGGTGCGCTTCGGCTTCCAGCCCAGCCTTTCCGCGATCTTACGCGACGAGACGTGGTAAGAACGATTATCGTCGGACGTAGTCGTCTCCAGGCGGATGGGCGCTTTTTCCGGGAACTCGTCTTCGACTACTTTGCGCACAAACTCCGCCAACTGCGCGACGGTGTGATTCTCGTAGCCCGCATTAAACGCTTCGCCCGCGATTTTCTCCTTCGGCATTTCCAGGAGCTCGACATAAAGATCGGTCACGTCCTCGATGTGAACATTGGGCCGCTTCTGCGTGCCGCCGAAGATCGTGATGACACCTTTGTTCACCGCGTGATTGGTCAGGATGTTGACCGTCAAATCGAAGCGCATCCGCGGCGAATAGCCGCAGACAGTGGCGGGCCGAATGATCGTGGTGGTGAAATCCGGCGATTGATATTGGAGCAGGATCGGTTCGCAAAGGCCCTTGTACTTGTTGTAGTCGGTCAGGGGAACGAATGGATGCTCCTCGGTGACTTCCGGCGCGTCGCTTACGCCATAAACCGAGCTGGTGGAAACGTAGATGAAGCGGTCGATGCCGGCCTCCTTGCTCGCCCGAACCATCGGCTCGAAGCATTCGTAATTGATCGTGCGGCTTAGCGATGGATCAAGATCGAAACTGGGATCGTTCGAGATGCAGGCCATATGGATCACGTGATCGACTCCTTTAAGCGCCTGCGAAAAATCGCTGAGGTTGCGAATGTCGCCTTTCACCACCCTCAAGTTGGGATGAGAGGGCAGGCCGTCCGCGCCGAACAACATCAAGTCATAGGCAACGACCGCATAGCCCGCATTCAGGAGTTTGGGGACCAGGACGCAACCCTTGTAGCCAGCGGCGCCGGTAACCAGGACAGTTTTCATAAGGATCGGAAATGAATCACCAAAATTGCTTCTGGCTAGTCATTTCGAAGAAATTTACGCCCCCGCAGCGCAATGATTCACGATCAAAGTTCTTCAATTTCAACCGATGTAAACGAATGGGAGACGAGTCTCGGATCTGTGGCATTCGGGTGGATTGGATCGAGCTCGGAGATGATGTCGACCTCGTTGTCTCCCTTATTAAGCGCTAACTCAGATATTTTAATCTCCTTGCGCCCATCGGGCTGACTATCGGTGACAGCGCTGAGCCGTTCGCCGTGAAATACGACCGTTAGACGGTCATTTTCCCGCAACGGATAACAAATCAGCCTCAAACGAACCCGCACGCCGTTGTCCTGCGAATGTAAAATAACCGAAGCGCGCTTGCCATCTTTGCCCGACCACACATGACCGGTTTCTCCAAGAAACCATCCTACGCCCAATTCGGCTCTAACCCTTCTCTTCGCGGGCCCGACCAGAACAAATCGTTTGTTGAGGGGCGCAACCACAGGTGTTTCGATCGGCTTTACATGAACAATCTCGGCGCGTGAGCGAGCGTTATCCTCCAAGTCGTATTCCCCAATGAGCTCACTCATTTGATAGTAGCTTTGATGGGCAAGGTAGAGCTTCTTATGGATGAGAAAATATGCAGTCCACAGGGTCGGCCAATAGACATCCGCCAGGACGTTGATCGACTTCACGCTCCTCGTATGCTCAACACCGCGGAGGACCTCAAATTCTGGTTCGACCCTGGCTAGACGTGCGGGACGCAGCATAGTGTTATCGGCCATGGCATAACCTCCAATTACAGCCGCCACCACGACTGACTTAACGGCCAGATCAATCCATCTATATCCAGATTTCACAACCGCCAATAACGCGACAAGAGTAACGCCGAAAAGCGGGAGAAAGAAAACCACCAGCTTAAAAGACTTATAACCTCCCATAATCCCGTCTTGGCGCCCCATCACAGCCAAAGCGAAACAGCCAGCGTAGACGGTGACGCATGCTAGTCCCAAGGCGACAATGCGCCGAAAACCGTTACGATGAGCAATGTACATCGAACATATAAATGCGAGCGCCAGGATGATCGATAATGCCAATCGCACGCGCCAATCGCTCCCCACCTCTAAGAGCGGGTTCTTATACATCAGGCCAGCGATATAATCAGGTGCCATCCAGGGGATGAACCATCCCGCTTCAACGGCCGCGTAGATTTTAAATATGGCGAAGAACGGTCCTATGCGCTGCGGTAAGATCAGCCCGGTTGCCAGGACCGCCAAAATATTCGTCACGGCACAGATTCTGATCCCATGCCAGCTTCTTTCAAGAAATCCTAAGATGATTGAATAGAAAGCCACAAAAAACCAAACGAAAACCAGCATATGCGGATAATTCAACAGGAGTCCGCATGTAAGTAATGTAAGCAATAGCCACAATTTGAGCTTATCGAAAGGAGCGCTATTTTTATCGAGTAGTTTTGTGTTCGTCCAAAATATCAGGAGCGCCAGACCAGTACCTATCACCTGTGGGAAAAAACCTTCCAAGGCAACGAATTGGATCATCGGGTGGAACGCGACAAACGCGACGCCAAACAAAGCCGCGCGTGCGCTCAACTGTAAGGTCTCGTTCAGAAGAATGAATGTTACCGCAGCGCCCAGGGCAGAAAGCAAGAATACGCACAGGCTCAGCTCTTGATGAGGCATCAGCCCCAGTAATTTACCTGTAAAAGCCACGAAAGATGCGGGACCAAAATAGAAATCCTTTGTGGCCCATTCCAATGGAAGCGGAGAAAGGGCCATCTGTCCGACGAAGCCCTCCATTGAATGGCGGCTAAACTCCGATAAGTATCGGGCCATCGCGGCGTAAGTTGCGATGTCATTATTCCCCAGGGAGACTGTCGTAAGACTGCCGGCCGGCCAAAAGACAGGAATAGAGACAACGACAAATCCCCCCGCAGATATCGCCAACGCGCCTAACGTTGGAATATGCCAGGTAGCCCGTCCCAGCTTCTCATGACGTTTCCTGATCAGCGCTACGACGAGACATACGACCGGTGCAATCAGAATTAGTCTGGCGGTCTGGCGGCCAATTTGTCCTCCATAATAGAACACGTACCAACAGGGCAAATTTGCGTAACAATATCCGATCCAAGGCGCGATTATGAGTGTGTAGCGCCGCAGCGACTTGGGTAGGAGCAATATCGCAAAACCAAGACCTAACGCGTACAAGACAGCGAGGACGGCCAGCGCGTAGCAGAAATATTGCATTATCAGAGTGGCCGGTCTCGCTTTCGTCTATTGCGGCAATGCTGAGTCGATTACCGGCAGGAGCGAAGTTCGTACCCGATGGTTCCCGCTAAAGCAAGCCCTTAAAACTTCGCTAATAAGTGCCCTCATCACCCAAGTTGGCGGGAGGTTTTCTCGATCCGATCAACAACATAACTCGCAAAAGGAAGCGAGCAGGTCCAGCCCGGTGAAACGGCGTTCAGCAAGTGGGTTGATCGTTCGTCTCCTTCGATGACAAAATCCATCTCCAGCTTTCGGGACTTGATATCGAGCAGTTGGGCCCGGATGCCTGGTTGACCCCAGCGCTGGTAATGTTTGAGGTCCACGCCGGATGCCAGCCGAGAGGCAAGTGCGACAAGGCGCGGCCTGGAGTATTTCTTTAATTCTTCCACCGCCAGCTGCTTGAAATCAAAACTCGAGGAAAACATCAGACCGGCCTCGCGAAAGAGAATCTCCACGAATTCGCCGAATCTGAAGTTATCAAAGGCGCCATACTGTTCGCGCCAAAATGCCGGGATCGCGGTCGGGCCAATCTTGATGTGCCCATCTTCCTTGATTGTAAAATGCACTCCGAGAAACGGGTTTCGCAAGTCCGGGACCGGGTAAATGTTGGTCCGCAACGAGCCCGGAGCTTCATCCGATTGCAGATACAAACCCTTAAAGGGGAGGATCCGGTAGTTTTGCGAGAACCCAAAGTCCAGGGCGATCTTGTCGGCGTAAAGGCCGGCGGCGTTGATGACGTGGCCCGCGTCGTAACGCGCGGTCGAAGTGATAATGGCGTCAGCGGTTCGCTGGAGGTACCGGTTTCCGTGAACGATCGTGATCCCTTCACGTTTGGCATCTTGCTCCATTGCTTCTATGACGCGGTGTGGGTTGCCGGACGAAGTAGTCGGCGAAAAAATTGCGCGCTGGTACGTCTTGACGCGAGGCTCGATTTCCCGCGCCTGTTCTTCGGTGAGACTTTCCAGGGGCACCTTGTTGCGGGCGCCGCGGGTTAGAAGCTCGTCGAGCTGAGGCAGCTCGGTTTCGTCCTTCGCGACAACGAGTTTACCGCATTTATTCAACGGGATATTCCGTGACGCGCAGTAGGCGGTCATGGCTTCGTTTCCTATTCGGGTGAATCGCGCCTTCAGGCTATCAGCGGAATAGTAAAACCCGGCGTGAAGAACGCCGCTATTGCGGCCGCTGGCGTGCAAACCGGAGGCCTTTTCCTTTTCAATTAGAGTAACTGTCGCATCGCTGAAGCGACTTTTGAGTTCGCGCGCGATGCTGATGCCTACGATGCCACCGCCGATGACAAGGAAATCAGGCGTCATTGCCAATAGGCAGAGAAAACTTCTCCAATGCAATGCCAGTCCGAACTAACGACGCCATGCCCGGCAACTTCATACCTCATTCATAATCTGTATTTTCCTGCTGCCAACTCGAATCACCGCGATCATCACCGAGAAAATAATTCAACCCCGTGGATGGCAACATCTTGCGCCAAGGCCGGGAACATCCGGACCGGGAATGGGGTGCGCGAGTTGGTTTGACTCCTGCAATTTGAGATGACACTGGGCTGGATAAGTGATAAGGCCTAACCGTGACGATCTTTTCCATTTCCTGCGTGGGAAGCAACGAATTCTATGCATAACGGTCATGATAATGCGGATGCGCTCATCCGAGAGTTGCGGGATGAAGTCCGGCGCCGAAAGCAGGGTCTGGGGCCACAAAAACCCGAGCCGCTGATCCAGCCCGAAGCGGTTACGGCTACTTCTTCGCTTGCCCCAGTTGCGCCGCCGCAGTTACCACCCGCGTCACCACAGATCGAGCCGGTTAAGCCGCTCCAGGGAGCTCGTGGAGCCCTTAATCGTGCACGCTCGAAAAACGCCGACGCGAGTCGCTGGCCCCGCTTCCTTCGCGGCTTGCGGCGCAATCAAACGGCCGTCAACGAGTCGCTCATTCGCGCCTTGACCTCCGTTGTGGAAGCGATCGAGCGGCTGCGGCAGAGATTTGCCCTGCTTGATCTGCGCGTAGGCGACCAAAGCGTTTGGCACGACGCACAGGAAACAAAAAATCAGCTCGCGCAGGCCCAAAGCCGGCTGGCGGATGAATCAAGCCCACGGGGCTCATTGCCATCACAGGAGCTTGATTTTCACCTTTTTTGTTGTTCAATTAGCGGCCCTCCAACCAGAGGTCTTGGCGTCCAGCTGATGATTGAAACTCAAATCCATGCAAAACGGCCACGTTGACCCCAGGGAATTAATCGAGCGCGTTCGCGATGAAGTGCGAAAGAGAAAGGTGCGCTTGGAGCACCAAGCTCCATTGGTTCCATTGGTCTCCATCGGCGCTGCTGTTGCGGAAACGCCGGCTACCGCACCCGTGGCTGCACCGTCGGCCAGTCCTTCAGAACCTCTCGCTCCGAGCTTACCCCCACTGGCTGTTTCGTCATCGGCTTCACCACCGGTTCCTAGATCGGAAGAAGGTCATTCCAAGCCCCGGCTTAAACATGCACTGGTGGCACTTGAACGAGCGGGCAATAAGAACGAACAGGGGCGCGGCTGGCCGCGTTTTTTGAGAGCAATTCGACGAAATCAAGCTGCCGTCAACCAATCATTGATCCAAGGCTTGCGAGCACTGATTGAGACGGGGATCTGGATGCGCGAACACTTTTCACTGCTTGATTCGCGGACGACCGAACAAGGCCGGTGCGCCCGGGAACAACAAGCCGCGCTCGCCCAGCTCAATCAACGCCAGGAAGAGAGCTATCGTCATGCGGCAGAACAAATGCAGCGCGCGGAGCAGCTTGGCCAACAGCTTGTCGCGCTAGATTCAAAGCTAAGTAAAGCACTAGAGCGCCAGCATCGGCAGATGAGTGAATTAGATCGGAATTTTGAAGAACGAAGACGACTGGCGGCGGAACAAGAACAGCGCATCGCGGAACATCAGAACCAGCTCATAGGGCTCAGCTACAAGCTGATCGAGTATCAAACTGCAACTGATGCGCGACTAAATGGAGCGGCAGCGCAGCAATTGCAAGATAAGGCGCAGTTACTGGAGAACCAGCGTGCCGCTCGGGAGCACGAGCAGGAGTTGAAAGGGCTTCGGCAGTTTGTCGCTGAGCAGCAAAAACAAACTGCCGAAGAACAGCGCCAGTTTGAGGAATATCACAAAGAGCTAGAACGGCTGATGCAACTGGCCGTGCGTTTTGAGAACGAGATTACACTTGGCAGAACCCAGCAGAGCCAGCATCAGCAGGAATTGAACGATCTTCGGCGGTTTGTCGCTGAGCAGCAAAAACAAACTGCCGAAGAACAGCGCCAGTTTGACGAAAATCAAAAGGTGCTAACGCGGCTAACACAACTGGTCGAGCGTTTTGAGAACGAGATTACGCTGGGCAAAACCCAGCAGAATCAGCATCAGCAGGAATTGAACGATCTTCAGCATTTTGTCGGTGAGCAGCAAAAACAAACTGCCGAGGAACAGCGCCAGTTCGACAAAAATGAAAAGGAGCTTTCTGCGATCAGCGCCAACTTAATCGAATATCAAAACGACGCCTTCGCCCGCTTCCATTTGACTGCAGAACGACAGGAGCAATTGACAATTCAACTCCAGGACATGCAGAACTTCGTTAATGCGCAGGAGCGACAAACAACGGAAGAAAACCGTATCCTGGCGGAGCAGCAACAGCAACTGACCGAGATCCGCGCTAGTTTCGAAGAATACCGCGCCAAGAGCGGCCACGGTGCTCCAGCGTTATTGGCCGACATTGCAGTTGTCCGCGACAAAGTAAACTCACTGCAAGGCTCTCTTGCCATTGTTCAAGCCCACCTATCTAAGAGGAAATCGCCTGCGCTTTCAAGCCCGGCAGCGCGTTCGCTAAGCGAGGATTTAAAGGAGCATGAGGCGGATGCCTTCTATCTTGCCTTTGAAAATCAATTCCGTGGAAGTCGCGACGAGATTAAACAGCGGCTTCGTTTTTACGTGCCCCTTCTCGCGGAAGCCAAGATTGCCACAGGCCATACATCGGCTCTCGACATTGGCTGCGGCCGCGGAGAATGGCTCGAGCTGTTGTTGGAACAGGGTTATGATGGGCGCGGCGTCGATCTGAACATTTGCATGGTAGAAGAGTGTCGCTCGCGTGGCCTCAATGCCGAGGGTGCTGATGCCATGGGCTACCTTCAAAATCTAGATTCCGGCTCACTATCAGTTCTCACCGGCTTTCACATCGTGGAGCATTTAACTTTTGCGCAACTGCTCGACCTGTTTCGGGAAAGCTTTCGGGTTTTGCGACGCGACGGCAAAGCGATTTTTGAAACGCCGAATCCCGAATGTGTTAAGGTCCCAACTTACAACTTTTTCTTCGATCCAACTCATCGAAATCCTATTCCACAAGAACTCCTTTGCTTCCTTGGGCGCCAGGTTGGGTTCGGTGAAGTTCGAGTGGAACGGTTGCAGCCCTATTTTGAGGACGGTACTCTCAAAGGTTACTTCGACTACGCCGGGATTTTCACGAAGCGCTAGTTTCGCCGGTTGAATTAGCCACGGATGGACACACGGAAAGGTGCTGGATCGCGACTTGTCGTCGCGGTGGACCTGATCCCACTGCGGCCGGCAGGTGAAAACGGCGGTCTTAAACCAGCAGTTTTTACTTTGTTACGTGCGGTCGCAGCTGAGGCCCAAGACTCACTCGCATTTCTTTTTCTGACAAATTCTGCTTCCCACGCACAGGTCCGCGATTTGGCCGGCCCCCAGGATATTCTGATCTGTGTGATTGAAGAGCCGGCATTCCCGTTTGCTCAACCCACGGATGCAAACCCCATGGAGTCGACCATGCGGTCCAGCGAATTCAAAATCGCGCCGCCGCCGCCTGATTTTCTCCGAACGCTCGGAGCCGATCTTCTGTATTGCCCGTTTGGAGCAACCACGTTTCACGTGTCGGGTATCCCTACTATCGCTCTGATCGTTGATCTCCTGCACAAAGATTATCCTTATACGCTCCCGCAGGAAGAGATCCGTCACCGGGAAACTTACATTGAGGAGACCGTACGCGTTGCAAACAAGCTGCAGTGTATCAGCCGAACCGGGATGGAACGATTGGTTGAGCATTACAATGTGCCAGGTGAAAGGCTGTTCTACACGTATCTGCCAATTCATGTTCGTCTAGACCGTGCCTTACACAATTCCAGCCGAGCCACTGAATCGGAGCGGCCTTTCTTTTACTATCCAGCGAACCTCTGGATTCATAAGAACCACGAAGTTTTACTTGTAAGTTACGCGCTGTATCGACAGCAAGCAGGTGATGCAGCTTGGGATTTGGTTCTTACCTTTCAAGAAGAGCCCAGGGCGGATGAACTGCGAAGCCTGGCGAAAACTTTGAGCCTTTCCGAGCACGTCCGCTTTGCTGGTTTTTTACCCGAAAACGAGCTCAGGTCTATTTGGCGAACGGCAGGGGCACTAATTTTTCCTTCTTTACATGAAGGGTTCGGGATCCCACTGGTTGAGGCGATGCATTACGGTGTTCCGATCATTACCGGAAGCGAGTTTTCGCTCAAGGAGGTAGCCGGCGATGCGTGCTACCCTATTGATCCGCGGAAACCGAGATCGATTGCCAGCGCCCTCTTGGAGGTTAGCAAGAATAGCGAACTGCGCGGTGAACTAAGTCGACGCGCTCGGGCGCGGCTTATTCTTTTTGATTTGGAGAGGGCTGCCGCAGTCCTACTCCGAGAGTTTCACTCGGTCCTTCGAACACGGAATGATTTTCCTCGCGATCCGGTCTATTGCTCTCACCTCGCGATACTCGCTTGTCCCACTCCGGCATCAGAAGAGACGTGGGAGATCAAGATCGCAGCCGACCTGACGAATTCAGACCAGAAGCTGTCGGTCTATCTGGATAATTTTCCGTACGGCAGCTTCGACGAACGTTCGGGGGCGGATGGGTTTTCCTTCGTATGTCGACCGGAAGCCCGCACGCTCGTTGTGCGTCGGAGCGTTAATCAGAGAATTGAGGGGTCTGCGGAATCTAATGAACGACAAGCTTGTCCGGCTCTGATTACAAAAATCGTCGCTGAGGATCTTCGCGGGCGACAAATTCTGTTGTACAACAACGAAGAAGCGGATAGAATTGGATGAGAATAAGCATCGTTATCCCCTCTTACAACCAAGCTCAGTTCTTGCCCTTGACCCTGGACAGCGTGCTCTCACAGCAATATCCAGATCTTGAAGTCTTGGTCGTCGATGATGGCAGCACCGATGAGAGTCTTTCTGTCCTTAAAAGATACGACGGAAAAATCGAATACGTCTCGCGGAGAAACGGGGGTCAGCCCAACGCGATCAATTTTGGCTTGGGGCGCGCCACTGGTCAGATACTCGCCTACCTAAATTCAGATGACGTTTACCTTCCCGGTGCGCTCAAGTGCGTCGTCGATCACTTCAGGACGAATCCGGAGTCGCTCGTTTTGTACGGTGAGGGGTGGCATCTGCACGAAGACGGCTCGATCATGGAGCGTTATTACAGCGAGCCATGGTCGTATCCACGACTCCTTGATGTCTGCTACCTGTGCCAGCCGGCGGTGTTTTGGCGTCGCGAACTGAGCGAACGCTTCGGTCTCTTTGATGACTTGCTGCACTACGCAATAGACTACGACTATTGGCTGCGAATTGGCCGCGAAGTTGAATTCTCTTATCTTGAAGGAACATACTTGGCGGGTTCACGCTTGCACCAAGAAGCAAAGACACTGAAACGGCGCGTTAGTAATCATCATGAAATTCTCGAAGTGGTAATGAGGCACAGTCCAGAACCGCCGTATCGTTGGCTGATGAACTTGGCCTCGGTGATTGTGGAAGCAGCGCGACAACGAAATGGCGGTGTCGAAATGGATGAAATGACCCGACGCGGTTTACTCGTTGAAGCCGTGTTGGAAAACGCCGACGCCTACCAGATACCTCTAAGCGTCGACTTTTTGAAGACGCTAGAGCAGATGATGCCGTCGATGTGACATGAAGATCGGGTTTGACGTCGCACAGACTTGCACTCAACGCGCCGGTTGCGCCTGGTATGCGGATTCTCTTATCCACGCCATGGTGGATGTCGCTCCCGACAACGAATACTTTCTTTATCATCAATTCGGCACCTGGATTAACGAAGACACGGGCACTGGCACCGTAATTAAGCATCCCTCCGCGCATCTGCCTTTCCTGGGGATGGATGCCGACCAGGCACGCGCGCGCTGGAACACCGGTGGACTGGTCGGCGATCCGGAAATTGTCCAGAGCAACTCTTTTCAAGTCGTTCCAACCGGTTCCGCCAAATTAGTGTTCGTCATCTACGACATTAGCTTTTGGATCTATCCCGAGTTTACGACTGAAGCGAATCGGCTTAACTGTCAGTACGGTGTGCTCAAGGCGCTCAGCGCGGCGGACGGCCTGATTTTCATTTCCGAGTCTGGTCGAAATGAATTTGACTCTCTGTTCCCGGGATTGCTGGAACGGAAGGGCAAACATTTCGCGGCCATACCGCTGGCTTCGCGCCTCCCGGTGCCAAGCCAATCAAATAAGACGACAGAAAGCTTCTGGCTGGCGGTAGGCTCGATGGAGCCCAGAAAAAACTATGACGCAATCTTTTCCGCTATCGACCTGTATTGGCGTAGGAGCAAGAACCCTTCTCCAGTGTGGATAGCGGCAGCAGCGGCCGGATGGAAAAATGAAGCTATGAAGACACGGGCCCGCGATCTCGAAGCGAAAGGCCGCATCCGTATCCTGGGTTACGTGGAGGAACGACGGCTTGCCACCCTCTACCGGGACTCGTTAGGTCTTATTTTTCCGAGTTGGTATGAAGGCTTTGGGTTGCCAGCCCTGGAGGCGATGCAATGCGGATGCCCGGTGATTTGCAGCAATCGCACCAGCCTGCCCGAGGTAGGTGGAGACGTCCCCCTTTACATAGATCCGGCCCAGCCCGAATCAATCTGCGATGCCATGATCCTTTTAGAAGAAGACCCGTCAAGGCGCCAACGGTGCCGTGAAGCCGGCATGGATCGCGCCAAGAAATTCAGTTGGAACCAGACGGCCGAGGCCACGCTGGAGTTCTACCGCAAGATCCTCGAAAGTTAATGAACCGGACAGCCTTCTTGTGGTTCGCGACTTGCGGGCGGCTGCATTGTCGTGACATTCGGAAGCGAACCTGCGCGTTAGGCGCGTGCGTCCCCGATAATGAATCTTTCCGCGCCGAAACTACATGGATGGCCAACGCTTGACCTCGCCACGTCTTCGCAGGCGCTATTGCGTTTATTGCCTGTAACGCCTTGGTTTTATCTCGAAGTATCGATGACCTCGCCTCGAGGCCGCCGGGCGACGAATGGCCGAGCGCTTGCGGGAATCGTTGCGAGTTAACGCGTAATTCTGATTTGATATTTCAAGAATCGCCGCGCGGCGGCGGGTTCGACACCCTCCCGAACACGATATTCTCGTTGGACATAGGAGGGGAATCTGGACGATTAAAGCAGCGCCTACCTATGAAAATGTTTGTAACCGGCGCCGCGGGCTTTATCGGCAGCTCACTTGTCGACCAATTACTCGCGCGTGGAGACGAGGTTATTGGCTGGGATAATTTTTCGACTGGGCAGAAACGTTTTCTGGAGCAGGCGGGCAAAAATTCATGTTTCCGGTTGATTGAGGGAGACAACCTTGATGGCGTTGCCCTCACCGCGGCGATGGCAGGCTGTGAGACCGTTTTCCACCTTGCGGCTAATGCGGACGTCCGTTTCGGTCTGGACCGTCCGCGCAACGATCTGGAGCAAAACACGCTCGCTACCTTCAATGTGCTCGAGGCGATGCGGAGCAATGGGATTAATCGGATTGCGTTTTCGTCGACGGGATCCGTTTACGGCGAAGCCGAAGTGATCCCCACCCCTGAGGATGCTCCTTTTCCGATCCAAACATCGCTTTACGGAGCGTCCAAGGTCGCGGGAGAAACCTTGATCCAGGCTTACTGCGAGGGTTTTGGTTTCGAAGGTTACATATTTCGTTTCGTCTCAATTCTTGGGGAGCGTTACACCCATGGACATGTTCTCGATTTTTACCGGCAACTCCTGGAACATCCCGACCACCTGCGCGTTCTCGGCAACGGCGCCCAGCGGAAGAGTTACCTTTATATCCAGGAGTGTCTCGAGGCGATGCTGCATGTGGTGAAGCTCGGTACGGCCCGCGATGCAAAACATCGCTCGCAAGTTTATAATCTCGGCGCTCCGGAGTACTGCTGCGTCACGGATTCCATCGGTTGGATCTGCGACCATCTCGGTTTGAAGCCGAAACTGGAGTTTACCGGCGGCGACCGTGGCTGGATCGGCGATAATCCGTTTATCTTTCTCGACACCGCAAAGATTCAGAAAACTGGGTGGCGCTCTCAATTGACGATCCGCCAAAGCACCGTTCGAACACTCGAATGGCTGCAGGCAAACCAGTGGGTCCTGGAGAAACGGTGAAGGTCGTCGTTTTCGGCCTGTGGCACCTGGGCTGTGTCACGGCGGCGTGTGGCGCCGAACATTTCGCCGTTGTCGGTCTCGATTTCGATCCGGAAATCATCGCGAACCTCCGACGCGGACGAGCGCCGATTTTTGAGCCGGGCTTGAATGAACTCATTCAGAGCGGCCTGAGATCCGAGCGACTCCGTTTTACGACAGATGAACAAGAGGCGCTCGAGAACGTTGATGTTTTCTGGGTCTGTTATGACACGCCCGTCGATGAAAGTGACGTGCCGGATGTCGGTTTCGTTATCGATAGAATTGAACGCTGTCTGCCGTATCTGCGTCCCGGTGCGATCGTCTTAATCTCCTCCCAGCTGCCAGCTGGCACTTGCCGGCGCCTGGAACAGAAGCATGCGGATGAGGGGATTTCTTTTGCTTGCAGCCCCGAAAATTTACGGCTCGGCAAAGCACTGGATATTTTTCGTAACCCGGATCGCGTCGTCGTGGGCGTGCGAGACGCGCGACCGCGCAAGACTATCGCGGAACTATTCGCGCCGTTTGCCAGCGACCGCGTCTTATGGATGAGTCCCGAATCGGCGGAAATGACCAAGCATGCGATCAACGCATTCCTTGCTCTCTCGGTTACCTTCGCGAATGAAATTGCGCGACTGTGCGAGGTGGTGGGCGCGAACGCGCGGGAGGTGGAGGAAGGACTTCGCTCCGAAAGCCGGATCGGGCCGAAAGCTTATATCCGCGCCGGAAGCGCGTTCGCCGGTGGCACCTTGGCGCGCGACGTCGTAACTGTTACGCGGATCGCGGCTGACCACGGTGAATCAGCGGAATTAATCGCTGCGATTTTGCGCAGCAACGAGGCACACAAAGCCTGGGCGTTGCGCAGGCTGGAAGCAATTTATGGCAATCTCCGCAGCATCACAGTTGCGGTCCTCGGTCTGACTTATAAACCGGGCACCGACACGCTGAGACGCAGCAGTGCAATCGAACTTTGCCTGGGATTGCTCGAGCGGGGCGCGCGCGTCCGATGCTATGATCCGGTAGTGAAAGCGCTACCCTCGGAGCTGGCCGCCGCAAAGATCTGCGAAAGCCTGCCGGACGCGCTCCGGCAAGCGGAGGCTGCGGTGATCGCAACTGAGTGGCCCCAAATCAGGGATGCGGATTGGCCGGCGCTCGTGCAAACTATGAAACAGCCGCCGGTTATCCTGGATGCGAATCGGTTCCTCAACTTGACCGCGGATGCGTTGCAGGGCGGGCGCTACTTTGCCGTAGGCAGCTCCATCTCATGAAGCTGCAAAATCGAAACGCTCTCGTCACCGGTGGCACGCACGGTTTGGGACGGGCCATCGTCGAGCGCTTTGTAGAAGAAGGCGCGAACGTTCTTTTTTGTGCACGCGACAGCGCCGTGCTCGCGCAGGTTGAGCGCGAGTTAAGAAAGAGCGCCGGCACTGGTCAGCGGATTTGCGCGCAGGCTTGCGATGTTTCGTCGGCCACTGACATCGAGGCACTTTTCCGCACCGCGGATGACCAGTTCGGCCCTCTGCACATTCTCGTCAACAATGCCGGCATCTATGGCCCAAAGGGTCCAAGCGAAGAAGTTCCCTGGGACGAATGGTGCCGTTGCATTGAGATCAATTTATACGGCACCTTCCTGCCGTGTCGCCACGCCATTAACCGATTTAAGAGGTCGGGCTACGGCAAAATCATCAACCTCTCGGGTGGCGGCGCGACCAATCCATTGCCGAACATTAGTGCCTACGCCGCGGCCAAAGCCGCTGTGGTGCGGCTGACAGAAACGCTGGCCGAGGAGTTGCGCGCCTTTCGTGTCGATGTAAATGCCGTCGCGCCCGGCGCGCTCAACACGAGACTTCTCGACGAGGTGTTACAAGCTGGTCCCGAAAAAGTGGGTGTCGATTTCCATGCCCGCGCGCTCAAGCAATCACAGGAAGGTGGTGTCCCATTAGAATTAGGCGCCGCTCTCTGCGTTTATCTTGCTTCCGCCGAGAGCGATGGTGTTACCGGCAAACTGCTTAGCGCAAAATGGGATCCGTGGGCCACGTTGCATACCCGCACGCACGAGTTGGACTCGAGTGACATCTACACCCTTCGCCGGATTGTGCCGGAGGATCGCGGCAAGAAGTGGCAAGGATGAAACTGACCAAAGACCGAAGTGCGCCCCGTTTTGCAATCATCGGCTGCGGCCTGATTGGCCGAAAACGTTTCGCCAGTTTGCGCCATGGCCAACTCAGCGTGGCGTGCGACCTGGATATAAGCCGGGCAGACGCCCTCATCGCGACCGCTGGCCGGGGACGCGCCACTGCAAATGTGGAGGATGCGGTTCACGATTCCGCAGTGGATGCCGTGATCGTTTCCACCCTGAACAGTTCGCTTGCGCCAATTGCCCGGCAGGCGATCGAAGCGGGAAGGCATGTGCTGGTGGAGAAGCCGGCCGGAATTTCTGTAGCTGAGATCGACGACTTGATGGCGTTATCCGCTGAGAAAGGTGTTCAGGTGCGAGTTGGCTACAACCATCGTTTTCATCCCGCTGTATTGGGCGCTCGCGAGTTAGTCGATGCCGGCTCTCTGGGGCCTTTGATGTTTCTTCGGGGTCGCTACGGCCATGGGGGACGTATTGGCTACGACCGCGAATGGCGCGCCGATCCGGAGCTTTCCGGGGGCGGCGAATTAATCGATCAGGGCGTCCATCTCATCGACCTTGCGGCATGGTTTCTCGGGCCTTTCCCCGGCGTCGAGGGCCATGTCGCGACTTATTATTGGGACATGCCGGTCGATGACAATGCGTTCCTGAGTTTGCGCACGGCCACGGGCCAGACCGCCTGGTTGCACGTGAGCTGCTCGGAGTGGAAAAATCTTTTCTCCCTCGAAATTTACGGAAGAGCGGGCAAGCTGCAGATCGACGGGCTCGGGGGAAGTTACGGGATGGAGCGACTCACGCTTTACAAAATGCTTCCGCAAATGGGCCCGCCCGAAACAACGTCTTGGGATTATCCCAGCGGCGACGATTCGTGGGCGCTGGAAATGGAAGCATTTCTGGAGGATATCAAGCAGGGGCGGACGCCGGTCCCCGGATTGAAGGAAGCGCGGGCCACCTTGGACGTGGTCGAGAAGATCTACCGCAACAGCAGTTCTCCAAAGTCATGATCATTACCCGCTCTCCTCTGCGCATCTCGCTCGGCGGGGGCGGCACCGATTTGCCTTCCTACTATCGGGAGCATGCCGGGTTTCTTATCGCTGCTGCAATCGACAAATACGTTTACATCACTTTGCACCAGACGTTCGTGCCGGAGTTGATCATCAAATATTCCAAACTGGAACGCGTCCTCACCGTTGACGAAGTAGAGCATCCGATCATTCGTGAAGCTCTCAAACTGGTCGGAATTCCTGCGCTCTCCCTTGAGATTACAAGCATGGCGGACATTCCGGCCGGGACGGGCCTCGGCTCATCGGGGAGTTTTACCACGGCCTTACTCAAGGCCTTTCACGCCTTGAAGAAAAATCTCGTCCATCCCGCGGAACTCGCCGAACAGGCCTGCCAGATCGAAATAGAGAAACTCAATGAACCGGTTGGCAAGCAAGATCAGTACATCGCAGCCTACGGAGGGATTACCTGTTTCAAATTCATGCCGGACGGTCGGGTCGAGGCCTGGCCTCTCAAGATTTCAGAAGAAGCCCTCTTTAATTTGGAAGACAACCTTCTGCTCTTCTTTACCGGGTACTCGCGCTCCGCATCCACGATCCTGAAGGAACAAGACGACAAGAGTAAGAAAGCGGATAAATCGATGATAGAGAATCTCCATTTCGTAAAAGAGCTGGGTAAACAAAGTCAGCATGCCCTGGAAGGGAACGACCTTCACGAGTTCGCGCGCTTGATGGATGTGCACTGGCAACGCAAGAAGGAGAGGTCCCAGGGAATGAGTAATCACGATATCAATGATTGGTACGACTGCGCGATGGCCAATGGTGCGCTCGGAGGAAAATTAATCGGTGCCGGAGGCGGAGGTTTTTTGATGTTTTACGCGGATGACAAAGCCCGGCTGCGCCATGCCATGCGCGAGAAAGGACTCACTGAAGTGCGCTTCCGCTTCGATTTTGAGGGAACCAAGATCCTTAACCAATGAGCCTGCAGCCGGCAGCCGATTATCCAATGCACGACCACGCTCCTTCTGCCCGGCGCCTAATAAGTCACTGCCCAACCTGTCGTAGCGGGAGACTACACTATGCCTTCTCGGTATCTGGTCACCGAGTGGTGCGATGTGACGACTGCGGCTTGCTCATGGCAAATCCACAGCCAAGCGATGACGAACTGGCGAGCATTTATGGAAAGGGCTACTTCCTCGTGGAGGAGACCGAGGCGGGCCAGAGGGATGTTGACGAGCTGAAACAAGGCACAGCTGATCTCTATCTGGATTTGTTGGAACGCTATCGGGGAAAAGCGCCGGGAACACTATTGGAGATTGGCTGCGGCCAGGGAGATTTCCTGGTGCGCGCCGCCGAGCGCGGCCTTGCAGTCACCGGCATAGAATATTCCGAGCATGCGTGTGAAGTTGCCCGACGAAAACTTGGAAACTCCCCGAGCTCGATGGTCCTTCGCGGCGAGATCAGTTCCCTTTCGAGAACGGATCAATACGACATTTGCGCCTGTTCGGACCTAATCGAACACGTCCGAGACCCACGCCTTTTCCTCGAGCAAGTTCATAAGTTGCTGCGCCCGGAGGGTGTTGTGTTGATAGCCACGCCCACGCTCGATTCCTGGTCAGCGCGTCTCTTAAAAAACCGGTGGATGGAATTCAAGGCCGAACACCTCTTCTACTTTAAGGCAGCCACGCTCCAAACCCTCTTGATCGATTGTGGGTTCCAACAGATTATCGATCGCCCGGGGGTAAAGACGCTCAGCATTGACTACGTAGCCAAACATTTTGAGCGCTATCCGGTGCCGACGCTGTCGTGGTTAGTGAGGGCAGTACGACGCGCCACGCCCGCACCTCTCCGGCGCAAAGCTCTCCGGGTAGTTGCAAGCGGCATGGTCTTGATGGCGCGTAAACAGGAGAAGCGCCAGGCCCATCGGCTCTCAGTTATATTACCTGTCTACAATGAGGCGCAGACCTTTCGGGTCGCATTCGATCGGCTCCTCGATAAAAAGATGGAAGACATCGATATAGAAATCATCATTGTGGAGAGCAATTCCACGGATGGAAGCCGAGAGCAGGTGCTGGAATATCGACAACATCCACGCGTGAAGGTCGTCTTGGAAGACACTCCGCGGGGCAAAGGGCATGCAGTTCGTGCCGGGCTCCAGCATGTTACCGGCGACTTTGTAATGATCCAGGACGCCGACTTGGAATATGACCTGGAAGACTATGAGGCATTGCTCGAACCGCTTCTCTATGGCCGGGCCGCTTTTGTGCTGGGTGCGCGCCATGGTGGAGGTGCGTGGAAGATGCGTCAGTTTAACGATCAGCCCATCGTCGCCGCGATACTTAATCTCGCCCACTGGTGCTTCACAGCCTCGATCAATATCTGCTTCGGTTCCCGGCTAAAGGATCCGTTTACCATGTATAAGGTGTTTCGCCGGGATTGCCTTTATGGATTGCGGCTGGAGTGCGACCGGTTCGATTTCGATTGGGAATTGGTTATCAAGTTCTTGCTCAAAGGTTACAAACCAACCGAAATTCCCGTTAACTACCGGTCACGCTCTTTTGCGGAAGGAAAAAAAGTATCGCTCTTTCGCGATCCGCTCACCTGGATGAGGATTTTGTTCAAGCTCCGCTTTTCTCGCTTCGATACCCTCGATGAAGTTGAACGCCAGCGGCGAGAACGAACTGACGCCGATTCATAGATAGTTGGGCGATTAAAGCAGCCCAAAGTTATGAAGCTCTCCGTGCCGAAACTGCAGATTTGGTTGGTTCTCTTGCTGGCCGCAATTTTTGCGGGCGCCGTTGCCCTCATCGTCTCGGCGCTCACGCCAGGATTTCATCTCGAGATCACCATGACCTCGTCGCGAGGTGGCACGGCTCGCGCTTTCTATGACATCGGCGCAGGCATCAATGAGCGACACTCCGCTCGCACCGCGTTGCAGAGCGGTCCCAGAATCCTGTATCGTTTTCCTCTTCCGGAAGGTGACTTCCGGGCGATTCAATTTCATCCAGCGGATCGCGGTAACTGTGACATTGTCCTTCACAGCGTTAGGATCGTGGATCTGTTTGGGCGCCCGGTCAGGGATTTCTCTACCAGGGACCTGGTCGCCGGCCATGGCATCTCTCGCTTTGAAGTGGCTGGTAGCGAAGTGAAACTCACCCTCGGATCTGGAGACACCGACTCGACACTTATCCTAAGTCCCGGCTTAGCGTTATCGTTGCGCTCGGCCGGTGCCAGCAGGTGGATTTATGGCCTGAGGCTTTTCTTGATCTCATTTCTCCCGCTGGCTCTGGCGGGCATCGCCTGGCTGGTCTTCGCGCCTCCACTTTGGCGGAAACTAGAACCGAGCTATTCGAGAATTGCCGAATGGGGCCGCGGTCATCCTCGCCGGGCGATACTCATTCTCTCGTTCATGAGCGTCATCGTCAGTTGTTATCCTGTCGTATTTCTCGGCCGAAGCTTTGTTTCCGCAAACATCGTTCCCATGCTTTATCCCACCCCTCCGACCTTGCCGGGCCATCGCGACACGCGTTCCGAAAACTTCAACGGGGCAGATAATGGAGCCATGATGTGGTATTTCGTTCCAATTACCTTCGTCCAAAGCCGGGCTCTGGCTCGGGACGTCGAACTGCCCCTTTGGAACCGGTATAATTCAGGCGGGGTCACTTTGCTTGGGCAAGGCCAGTCCATGTTCGGAGATCCCTTGCACATGCTGGTGGTTGCCGCGGCGGGAGAGGCCTGGGCCTGGGACCTTAAATTTCTCCTGGCGAAGGTTCTATTTTGTTGGGGAATCGGTCTTGCAGTCTACGCCTCTTCCCGGCATTTGACTGTAGCGCTGTTATTGGCCTGCTCTTCAGCGTTTATCGGGTTCTTCGCCTACCGGTTCAACCATCCGGCGTTCTTTAGTCTGTGTTACGCGCCATGGCTTCTGTTGAGTTGGATTGAGATAACACGTGCTGCCACCGCGCGAGCTGGCGCTCGCTGGATACTAGTGCTTCTCCTGGCGACCTGGGCAGAGTTAAACAGCGGCACGGCAAAGGAAGCTTACATGCTACTTTTAAACCTGCATGGGTGCGGTCTCTTAATCTTCCTTCTGTCGCCGACCACTCACCGGAACCGAAAGCTGATCCATCTTAGCATCGCCGGGACAGCCTTCCTTCTTATCTCTGCTCCCGTGTGGCTCACCTTCTTCGATGCATTGCGGAAGGCTCGTGTTATGTACAAAGAAGCCGCGTTGGTTTTCCAAATCCAGCCAGGTCTACTCATAGGCCTCTTTGACGACATCTTCCATCGCGTGCTCAATCCGGGCAACTGGGTTTACAACCCGTCCGCGAATTTTCTCATCCTTCTTGGATGTATATTTGCGATAATTTACTTCAGAAGCCTTGTCCGGAATCGGATTTTCCTGGGAGTAGGTTTGGCAGCGCTCTGCTCGCTTGCGCTGGTCTTCGGGGTGGTCCCTCCACAGTTGATCGAACGGATCCCAATGATCAAAAACATCTGGCACGTGGACAATACTTTTTCCTGCGGCTTGATTATTGAGCTGGTGGTGCTGGCGGGATTTGGCTTCAAGTTCTATTTGGAACGTGGAATTCGGAGAGGGTGGAAGATGGATCTTACCCTGCTCACTTTGGTGCTCCTTACGATCTTCGGCTCCTATCTCGGCCTGACGCACGCTTGGCAGCGACCTCCAAATAGCTTTGCGCCGCTGGCGCCAACAGGAGTGATGAACGCTTTCTTTTACCTTTACAGCTTTTCCCTCATGGTGGCATTGGTGGCCCTGCCCTGGCTCGTCCGAGCCCTGGTTCGACGATCTTCTTTTGCCTTCTTGGTCGGGCCAATTGTTCTCCTGGCTCTAATTTGTTTGCACTGGCGGCATGGGTTTCAAATGAACACTGGGGTAGCTCAAATCGATGACTATGTCGTCAACCCTGCCCCACGGATCGACCTGCGCGCCGGTTCGCTCGCCATGGACTTCATCCAGAATCAGCCGGGCGTTTATCGCACCGTCGGCGTCGGCAGTGTCTTGTTTGCGGGCTTTAATGGCATTCCCGGTCTGGAATCACTCTCCGGCCCGGATGCGCTTATGAATCCCTACTACCATCAGTTACTTCTCTCCGCTGGGATTACACAGGACTGGGGCTGGAGATGGGTCGTCGAACGGGAGAAAGTGAAAACCGCTCTCCCACTCTACAATTTGCTTAATGTCCGATATTTTCTGGACATGCCTATGAGGGGTCGGGCCCCCCTCTTTGAGGGCGAGCCCAAACGGCTTGATTTAGAAATTTCGCAAAATGAAGGAGCGTGGCCTCGCGCGTTCTTTGCCGGCGACGTCCGGAGTTACGATCGGGTGGACGAGTTTGTGCAGATGCTGCGTCAGGAGGATTCCCATCCATTTGCCGCCGTTCAAAAAGGAGAAAGGACTGGCCTTACAGATGAAGCGTTAATTTTTGGTAACTCAGTTAGCGCAGCACCTTCACTGGTCGTTCCGGCTCGCGACTATCAATTGACCAATAACACTACGACTTTCACTATCGACGCGCCCGGTCCAGGTGTGGCGGTTCTGACAGAAGCGTATCTCGCCGGCGACTTCAGGGTAAGTGTTAACGGAGCAGCCGCGGATTACTTTCGCGTTAATCACGCCTTCCGCGGCGTCGCTCTCCCGGCCGCCGGCAAATATGTTATTTCCTATTCGTATTGGCCGAAACATTTCACGGTCTCTTTGCTCATGGCCGCGTTTGGCGCATTGCTGCTCGGCGGATGGATGATAGTTACCTTTCGGCGCGCATTGCCCGCACGTGAAGACGATTTGCTCGCCCCAGGTTAAATATGCTAACGGCGACTTACACGCCTGGCTGGAGCGAAGTTTTCATCTCTGGAGGAGCTGGCTTTATCGGCAGCCATCTCTTGCGGTCATTGCTTGGGGATCCCAGGGTGAAGCGGACCGTCATTTTCGACAACTTCACTTCCGGGCGACTATCGTATCTCGAAGAAGTTTCGAGTGACGCCCGCGTGCAGATCGTAAACGCGGACTTGAAGGATGTCGCGGCCGTTACTTCGGCGATGGCGGGCTGTGATACGATCTTTCACCTCGCGGCCAACCCGGACATTGCCAAGGCAGTCACGCAACCCGACATCGACTTCTGGGAAGGAACCTATCTCACCCAGAATATTCTCGAAGCGATGCGGATCAACAACGTCCGCAAGATTCTGTATACCTCCGGCAGCGGCGTTTACGGGGAAAACCCTGGGGTAGCGTTCGCGGAGGATTACGGCCCAAGCATCCCCATCTCGACTTATGGCGCAAGCAAGCTCGCGTGCGAAGGCCTTATCGCCGCTTACTGTCATATGTTCGATCTTTGCGGGCGGGTGTTTCGCTTTGCCAATGTAGTGGGCGCCCGGCAAACCCACGGCGTCGGCTATGATTTTGTCCGTCGCCTGTGTTCCGATCCCACCCGGCTGCGGATCCTTGGCGATGGCAGCCAGAAGAAGAGTTACATTCATGTCGAGGATGTCCTGGCCGCGATTCGGCTGGCGGACGCGCGTGCCACCAGGAGATACGATGTCTTCAATGTAGCTACAGGTGATTACATCACGGTTCGCGAGATTGCCGACCTGGCCGTGAAGGTAAGTGGTATTCCGGTCGGAGAGACCACTTATGAATTTACAGGAGGCGACCGTGGCTGGAAAGGTGATGTGCCGATCGTGCAATTTGATTGCTCGAAGATCGAAGCCCTCGGGTGGCGGTGCCAGCGGACCTCGGCCGAAGCTGTCACCGGCGCGATGAAAACTATGCGGATGGAGTTAGATCATGAGCGACGTTAAACACCGATTGCCGCCCGGCCTCGTTCCAAGTCCGGTCGACGTCAGCATCGTCGTGCCCGCTTTGAACGAAGAGATCACCGTGGGTGAATTCGTCGATTGGTGCAAGGAAGGCGTGAAGCGAGCTGGTGTAACCGGGCAGATTCTGATTGTAGATAGCTCGACCGATAAGACGCCGGAGATTGTCCTGGCGCATGGCGGCGAAGTCCTGCGCACTCCCAAACGTGGGCTTGGCCGGGCTTACATTGATGCCGCTAGCTACATCCGCGGCAAATGGATTGTCATGGGCGACGCTGACCTGAGCTACGATTTCCGCGAACTAGCTTTCTTTGTAGAAGCTTTCCGCAACGGGGCTGAGTTTGTCATGGGCAGCCGTTTTCGCGGCAGCATAGAGAAAGGTGCGATGCCCGGCCTGCATCGTTATTTTGGCACACCCCTGACAACCTGGATTTTGAATCGGATCTATCACAGCCGCTATTCCGATATCCATTGCGGGATGCGCGGCCTGACCCGCGCGGCCTTCGATAAGATCGACCTGAAGTCTCAGTCGTGGGAGTACGCCAGCGAGATGGTGCTGAAGGCGGCGCGACTGCGTTTGGCTACGGCTGAGGTGCCCGTAAAATTCTACAAAGACCGGGAGGGACGGCTCAGTCATCATCGCCGGATGGGCTGGCTCTCTCCCTGGATTGCCGGGTGGTTGAACCTGAAAGTCATGCTGGTGTATACGCCCGACTCCTTTCTCCTGAGGCCGGGAATTGTTCTTACCGCCATCGGCGCGGTTATCGCGAGCGCACTGGCCGTCGGACCGATCACGATCGGAGGAGTTGGCTTAAGCCTGTATTGGATGCTGTTCGGAGTGACCTGTGTAACTCTCGGCTACAGTTCCATCCAGATTGGAGTGCTGGCGAGAGTGATGCACGGGCTCCGCGCTCAATCCCTGAGACGATTGCGCCGGGTTCTTACCTACGACCGTGGGATGGCCATCTCGGGTGGTTGCGTGGTGGTCGGCATTGTTCTGCTAGGCACGCTCGTTTACCGTTATTTGCGTGCCGATTTCCGTTTATACGAGATCTCGCATCCGGCGATCTTCGGGTTACTCCTTGTCATTGTCGGCTTCCAGACTTTCTGCTTCACCTTATTACTAGAGATGGTGCAACGGGTAGCGCCCGAGCGAAAAGTGTGAACACCCGAACGCATGAGGCCTATGGCGAACAACGCCTCACCTTCGTCGATCGCGCCGGCGTTTGGCTGTCGCAGCGCGCCATCTTGCGTTATCTGCCCAGGCGCCCGGACCTGGAGGTCCTGGAACTGGGCTGCGGTTTTCGCGCGACCCAGCTCGTAGCACTCGGGCCGCGCCTGAAGCGCGGCATCGGTGTCGACTTCCGGATCGCTCCGGAAGTGCAAACCTCGGCGAAGTTTAGCTTCCATGAAGGCGCCATCGAGGAAACACTTCCGAAACTCCAGGCTGAGCGCCTTGACGCAATCATGCTCATCTCCGTGCTGGAACATCTGCGCGACGCGCTTTTCGTCATCGAAGCGACGCGACGAATGCTGAAGCCTTCGGGCGTGCTGCTAATCAATGTTCCAACGTGGTGCGGTAAGAGTTTCCTGGAGCTTTCCGCTTTCCGGCTCGGTCTTAGTCCCCGGATCGAGATGGACGATCATAAGATGTATTACGACAAGCGAGACCTTTGGCCGTTGCTGGTGCGGGCCGGTTTCAAACCGAGCCTGATCAAGCTTCGTTACCATAAGCTTGGCCTCAATCTTTTCGCGGCAGCTACTCGCGAGAATGTCTAGCGCGCCTCGTTCTTCGCCCGACGACTGGGACGCGCATTGGGAACATTACGCCGAGTCGGCCGGGCAGAACCCGGCGCAACGGATGCGCCACGAAATCATCGCGCGTTGCTTTGTGGGAACGCTGCGAGCGCTCCGATGCGCGTTTTTGATCCCGGCAGCGGCCAGGGAGATCTGGCGCAAAAGCTCGACACGCTGCTGCCCGATGCGCAGTTATTGCGAGCGGAGCTGAGCGAACAGGGCGTGGCAATTTCCCGCCGCAAAGTCCCTCGAGCCAGCTTTATCGTTGCCGACATTTTTGCGCCGCCGCCAGCGCTCGATGAGTATGCAGGCTGGGCGACGCACGCCGTCTGTTCCGAGGTGCTTGAACACGTGGACGATCCCGTCGCGTTTCTCGAACGCGCCAGCCATTACCTGGCGCAGGACGCTACCTTGATCGTCACTGTGCCGGGCGATCCAATCTCGGCGTTCGATCGCCACATCGGGCATCGCCAACATTTCGATCGCCAAAAGGTGCGGCAGATCCTCGCGCAGGCCGGGTATTCGGTCGAACGCGTCTACCTGAGTGGCTTCCCGTTTTTCAACCTATACCGCCGTTTGGTTATCGCCCGCGGCGAACGGTTGGTGTGTGACGCCGGAGCCGAATCGAGCAGGCCTTCTTCGACGCTGGCCGGCTTTATCATGAAGATGTTCCATCTTCTTTTCCATGCTAACCTGCTCGACTCACCATTTGGCTGGCAGGTGGTAGCCTTGGCCCGTAAAACTTCGGCATGATCGACTTCAAAGGCACCAGAATACTTAACCAATGAAGCCGGCGGCTGAGGCGTTTGATCTGGCCGATTGGCCTGTGGCGATCCTGGCCGGTGGATTGGCCACGCGCCTGCGGCCGATCACGGAAACAATTCCCAAGGCGCTGGTCAATGTTGCGGGCCAGCCGTTTCTTGCGCATCAAATGCGGTTGCTGCACGGCGCGGGCGTGAGGAAGGTCGTGCTCTGTGTCGGTTATCGAGGCGAGATGATCGAGGAGGAATTCGGTAATGGCGCCGCCTTTGGGATAGAACTGAAATACTCTTGCGATGGCCCGGACCTGCTTGGCACCGGCGGCGCAATCAAGAAAGCTCTTCCTCTCTTGGGTGAAGAATTTCTCGTGCTATATGGCGATTCGTATTTGCCGATCGACTACGCCACGCCGGCCCGCGCTTTCGCGCACAGCGGAAAACTCGGCCTGATGACCATATTCAAGAATGAAAACCGCTGGGAGCCGAGTAACGTTTGGTTTGAAGCGGATGAAATCATGCAATACGACAAGCGCAATTTGATCCCTGAAATGAAACACATCGATTATGGCCTTGGCTATCTCCGCCCGGCAGCCTTCGCTAATCGGCCTGACGGAGTCCGGTTTGACCTGGCTGATCTCTATCAGGATTTGGTGCGTGAGAAACAATTGGCCGGCTACGAAGTCGAACACCGCTTCTACGAGATCGGTTCGCCCCAAGGTCTGGCGGAACTTGATTCAATGCTGCGCGGCCAGCAACTCCCGGTTAATCCATGAGCTATTCCGAACAACATCTCCGTGAGACGACCGAGGTCGTCGCCAGGCTGGACCCGGCGCTTTGCGAGAAAGCGGTCGAGCTTCTAGTTAAAGTGCGGTCGCGCGGGGGGCGTCTTTTCATTTTGGGAGTCGGTGGCAGTGCCGCGAACGCGTCTCATGCCGTAAATGATTTTCGCAAGATCGCCGGGATGGAGTGCTATGCGCCGACCGACAATGTTTCCGAACTAACAGCCCGGACGAACGATGACGGCTGGACCACAGTTTTCGTTGAGTGGCTCAAGGGTAGCCGTCTAACAGACAAGGACGCCTTGCTCGTGCTATCGGTCGGCGGTGGTAACGTTGAAAAAAATGTCAGTCCCAATCTGGTTGCGGCCTTGCAATTGGCGAAAGAGCGCGGCAGCTCGGTGCTCGGCATTGTCGGCCGCGATGGCGGCTACACCGCCCAGGTCGCCGATGTCTGCATTATTATTCCGACGGTCAACCCGATGAATACCACGCCGCATGCGGAAGCGTTTCAAGCAGTGGTCTGGCATTTGTTCGTCTCTCATCCCGCGCTGAAAACCGCGCAGACGAAATGGGAGAGCACGAAATAAAAAAACGCGCGGTATTTCTCGATCGCGATGGCGTCCTCAATCAGCCAGTGGTGAAGGATGGGGTTCCCTGCCCGCCTGCGCAGCTCAGCGAGTTTAAGCTCTATCCGGACGTCGCAGAAGGTTGCGCCCGACTTAAGCAAGCCGGCTTCCTCCTTATTGTAGTCACTAACCAGCCTGATGTTGGACGCGGAACTCAGACCCGCGAAGCGATCAGGGCCATGCACGCGAGATTAACAGCCGAACTCCCAGCCATCGCCGACATCGAAGTTTGTTTTCACGCCGGCAGCGCTCACGGCGATCCATGCGATTGCCGGAAGCCAAAACCGGGCATGCTGTTGCGCGCGGCGGCGACGCACCCGATCGACCTCAAGCGAAGTTTCCTTATCGGCGATCGCTGGCGCGACGTCGATTGCGCCCATTCCGCCGGCTGCCGCGCGGTTTTTATCGATCACGGTTACCGAGAAAAATTGCGAGAACTGCCGGAGTTCACGGTTTCGAATTTTGGCGAGGCTGTCACTGCTATTATGGAGGCGATTTCGTAAAACGACTTGTGGGAGTCGCGCAGTCGGCACTAGCGTCCAGCTCATGAAGACAAAGCTGCTCGAAGATTTGCCGATAAAGATTTTCGCCGACGGCGCGGATCGTGAAGGTATCGCAGCGCTTTATGCCAAACCGTACATCAAAGGCCTTACAACTAATCCGACGTTGATGCGCAAAGTCGGCATTCCCGATTACGAGAAGTTCGCGCTCGCCGTCCTCGAGGTCGTGAAAGAGAAGCCGATTTCGTTCGAAGTTTTTTCCGATGAATTTCCGGAGATGCGCCGTCAGGCGCTCAAGATCGGAAAGTGGCAGGAGAACGTTTACGTCAAGATTCCCATCACCAACACCCGCGGTGAATCGGCGCTGCCGCTGATTCGGGAGTTGAGCGCCGAAGGCGTGAAGTTGAATCTCACCGCGATCCTGACCCGCGACCAGGTGAAGGGCGTTGCCGAGGCAGTCAGCCGTGAGGTTCCCTGCGTGGTTTCGGTCTTTGCCGGCCGGGTGGCGGACACCGGCGTCGATCCCATCCCGCTCATGAAAGAGTCGCTCGAAATCCTGCGCGAACGTCCGGCGGCGGAACTACTCTGGGCCAGTGTGCGCGAGGTGTTGAACATTTTTCAAGCCGCTGCCTGCGGATGCCACATCGTGACTGTGCCTCACGACATTCTCGAAAAGGTAGCCAAGCTTGGCGGGATGGATTTGGCCGAGCTATCTTTGGATACCGTCCAAATGTTTCATCGCGACGCCGTGGCCGCCGGGTTCAGGCTCTAGCGGCTTATAAGTAGTGAGACTGGTTCTTGCGGAAGTAACTCAAGGTAGACTCAATCGTTTCGCGAAGCGTTCTTTTTGGCTTCCAACCTAATTCAGAAGTTATCTTCGAGAAGTCGGCATAGTAGTCGCCGATATCGATGGCGCGCCGGTCCGAAGGGAACTCGCGGATGGCATATTCGCCGGAGCCATTCACTTCGACCATCAACTTCGCCAGACTTACCAGATCGATGACTTCGCTGCCGCCCAGGTTATAGACCTGGCCGTTGGTGGAAGGACTGGCAGCCGCCATGAGAAAGGCATCCACGGCATCTTCGACGTCCGTGAAATCGCGAAGTTGTTTTCCGCCCCACACCTCGACGGGCTTCCCTTCGAGCAACTGACGGATCCACAGACCTACAAACGTCTGGCGGGCGTCCTTGATGCGCATCCTGGGCCCGATCGTGTTCGTCAAGCGCAGGGCGGTCGCATGTATTCCGTAGAGATCGCTGTAGAGAAGGTGATACTTCTCGCCCGCCATCTTGTTGATCCCATTAATGTCCACTGGGTTTAGCGGATGGGTTTCTCCTACGGGCAGGTGATCGGGCCGCCCATAAATCTGCCGGGTGCTGGCAAAGACGATTTTGATCTGCGGGTTGTGGGCGCGACAAGTCTCAAGGATTGAGAGCTGCGCCTGACAATTGATCTCCAGGTCCGGCATCGGATTCAACATCGAATCGAGATGGCTTGTTTGTCCGGCGAGGTTGAAGAGGTAGTCCTTCTCCTGGACCAGGTAGCGCAAGCTATGGCTATCGCGAACGTCCGACACATTAACCTGGAGGCGCTGTTGCAGCCCTTCAACGTTATGAAGGTTGCCGCCGTAGTCCGGAATCAAGCTGTCGACCACCGTGATGGATGCGCCCAGACCATCGAGGCGCCGCGCCAGATTGGAACCGATGAAGCCCAGACCTCCGGTAATAAGGACGCGCGCTCCCTGGAACGGGTCTTTCACGGTTATTGAACTTTCCAATCGTTGCATGCGGCGATCACAGCATCCACTTCTGCGTCAGTTAAGAAAGGATGGACCGGCAAGGATAGCTCGCAGCGCGCAAAGCGGCGAGCGTTTGCAGGTTCCATTGCATTGTGCGATGACCACTTCTTCAGCGCCGCCTGCTCGGGAATGATATGCGGATAATGGACGCCGGTCATGACGTCACGAGTCTCAAGATAGATCCGAAGTTCGTCGCGCGATCCTTCCGCGGCCAGGACAGGGAAGAGATGCCAGACAGGAGACATGGCGGAATCGGGAGCAAGGAGTTGAATCGAAGGATGCTTGATCCGGCTTAGATACTTTTGCGCGATGCGTTGCCGTGCCTCCGTCCATGTTGACAGATTGGGCATGAGTGCTGCGCGCAGCACCGCGGCATGAAGCTCGTCGAGTCTGCTATTCAGACCGAGCATGGAATGAACGTAATGCTCCGTTTGCCCGTAGTTGCGGAGAGTCCTGGCCGTCTCCGCGAGAGCCGCGTCGTTCGTTAAGAGCGCTCCGCCGTCCCCGAGCGCTCCGAGATTTTTTGTCGGATAGAAACTGGTCGCCACCACCTGACCTGCTGTTCCCACGCCGACGCCTCCATAAGACGCGCCGATGCTTTGCGCACAATCTTCCACTATGCGCAGTCCGAAATCTGTCTTGAGCCGCGCCAGCTCCTGCATCGGCAACGGCAATCCATAAAGGTGAACTGGCACGAGGAAGCGGATCGATCTGTCTTTCTCCAGGACCTCACGAGCTTGCGCCAGATCAATGCAACCGAAGTCATCGACATCGACGAAGACCGGCACGCCGCCGGCGCGAAGAATGGCGAGAGTGGTCGCGAACGCCGAGAGAGGCGTCGTCAAAACCTTTTCGCCCGGCTGCAGATCCAGGCAGCGCAGCCCAATCTCGATGGCGTCCATGCCGTTGCCGACTCCGACTGCATGCGCCACGCCCCAGGATTTCGCGAGAGCAATTTCGAAAGCCTCTACTTCCTGGCCAAGAATATACCCCCCGCTCGATCCCACTCGGCGGACCGCATCCAAGGCCGAGTCTTCCACGACCGCCCACTGACGTTTGAAGTCGTTCTGGAGTATCATTGGCATGATGTCGCTGCCAAGCGCCTGCGTTTGGTGTGGGCTAAATAGTTTGTTGACTTGATTCCTCTCACGACGAACTCACCGTGTTGTGATGGGTTCCTGCAATCAAGCCAGAACATTGCGGCAGATTTCAAAGCAGGCGAGGCCGGCGGCCGCGGGCGCGCTATTGTCCCCATAGCTGGTTTCGGCCAGCTCAGCCGCGGCACAAGGCATCCAGCCGTTTTCCGTGTATTTGAAGTATTCGGCGTTTATCCGTGCCGATGGGATTGACTGGAACAAGGTCGAGATGGCTCGTGAGTCGTAGTGGGTAAACCAGCCATAGTCCACGAACTTGCCAAAAGGAACGGTCACGATCAGCTTGCCCCCCATCTTTAAGATGCGAAACATTTCTACCAAAGCTTCTGCATCGGGCTGCGAATCGCTTTGCCGATCCCGCGGAAGTTCCGCGACTGGCTTATAGTGTTTGGTATTGTCCTTGCCGACATGCTCAAGCGTGGAGATGCATAAAACGAAATCGAAGAATCCCGGCTCATAGCCGCTCTCGCGGATGTCGGCCGTCTTTTTAATAAAGTGTGGCGCTTCGACGGACGAAACGTCGATCCCGTGAAGCTCGGGGATATTAAGAGCCCGCAGGCCCTGGATGTATTCGGGACTTTCGGAGGCGAACGAACAGCCAACCTCCAGCACTCTTGGCCCGCCATTATATTTGGATAAAGCCCAGGGAATTTCGATTACTCTCTCAGTGGCACCGGCGCCGTAGGGAAAGTCTCGGTTAAATTCCACCACGTTACCCATTCGCTTTTCCCATGGTTTTCCTCATACGCGATGATTCGAGATCATCGTCCTGCCATTTTGGCCGTTACTGATATGGAGAATTCTTGCAGGATTTCAGGTCGTATATTCTCAAACCAGCATACACCCTCTTGCAGCATCGTTGTTTGCAAAACGTATTCTCCAGGTCGATTCGGCGCCATAACCGCCATTCGACAATGCCCAACTTCGTTTGCATCCAGGCCAGGGAAGAAGCCACTACGGTTGCCATCGAATACGACTACCTGGCGTGTTACTTTTTCAATCCAGTGATAGGCAAGACGCACGGCGTGGGGAGGTACGGAATACAGCGGTTCGTTCGTTGCGTTCGTAACCTGTGCGTCGAGCCAGAACATGCTGGAAATGCGCACTTCTCGCGGGGCCGTGTTAACTTCGAGCGATATCTTTGCGATTTTCTTCGAGGAAAGCTCATCCATCCGGATGATCTCTCGGTTGAAATCCAATTTCGTTGGCTCAGAGACTGGCGCCTGGGATGGCCGATAATCCTCATATAAATAGTAGTATCCAGAGCCAAAACCCGGCCGCAGCCGCTCGTAATAACGGGCCTTCTGTTCACGCTCCTCGCGAGATAAAAGCCAAAGGACATGGTGATAAATCCCTAGATTCTGGAAAGATGCCCCGGCACCAGGGACATGCATTAGGTCGTGCAGCTTTGTGGGGAACGTAGTGCCTTCGAGGTTATTCCGAAAGAGCCGCAGTTGAAAATCAGGCCACCAGGGGTTTGCGTTAATGTACCGTTTCGAAGATACGGTCCATTGACGGGGAACCAAAAAATGGCTGAACGAAGTGCTCTCCAGAATCTGTCGCCATTCTTTTTGTTGCCATTCGGAACTGAGCTGTTCATCGTACTCGAGTGTGAACACCCAATCAGCGTTACACCTGGCAAGCAGCGAGATACGGTTTGGGTCATACCAGGTTTCGCCAGTGTTCGATACGACGCGAGTGCCCACTTTTTTCGCGCGGGCAGACGTGCCTGCAGTAACACGCTTCTTATCAATAAGGATAATCAGCTCGTCGAACACGCTCCGGGCTTCCTCCATCCAAGGCATTGATTCCTCAGGAAGATGGTGCGTGGGAACAACGGCCGCGACGCGCATGGGCTTTTCTACACTTTATGGATTAGCAAGCAACTGCGAACCGATCCGATGGCTTCTACGAGAAAGCGCCCAATTGCGGATGCTCTTTTCGCCGAATGATCTTCGCGGTCTCGCCCTCCATCCCAACTGCCCGAAATCGAGGTGCCGCTGATGGCCGACTTTGCCTCTGAGCTGTTTCGTAAACTGCTCGACTCACAGTTTGAGAATCATGTGCACAATTACGATACGTACCGTTTTGGAGATGAGGTCAAATCACGCAGTTGGTCCAGCTTTCGCGGCATTATAGATTCCCTCGCGCGCAAGGCAGGTTTCGTTCGCCGTCAGGAGCTATTCTCGACGACGTCGAAGCTCGATCTGGAGGCATGGTCGCCTCACTTCCCTGCTCTTGACTGGATGTTTCAAAACCTAGCGGACGACGAATCTCGCCGTCTTCTCATTGACTTGGCAGCGTATCGCATCCTCGGGTACCGGCATATTCGGCTTCCGCTTTCCACCCCACGCTTCTGGACGCAACTAACTGATTGTGCTTCGCTCGCGGACGAAGGGGACACAATGAAAGGCGCGGGCGGTTTTACACTCATGCGGCAACGTTTGGACAAGCTCGGGTTTCCTATCTCCCTCTATATGCCGAAAGGCGGACCTTTGACTACCTTTGTTCTTGGTCAATATAGTTACAGGCAACCAGGAATCGGCGTTAACCGTGGCGATGTCGTAATTGATGCTGGAGCCTGTTGGGGAGATACTGCGCTCTACTTCGCGCATCTCGCAGGGCCTTCAGGCAAGGTCTATTCTTTTGAGTTCATGGAGGAGAACATCCGCGTTTTCGAGCGTAATATCAGCATGAATCCATTGCTGGCTAATCGTATCGAACTCATTGCTCAGCCCTTGTGGAGCTCCTCTGGGGTGTTGATGACGAGTTCCGGCGCGGGTCCAGGCAGTCGAACTGTCGCCGCGACGAAGGGCTGCGAATCTGGACTTCACAGTTCTCTCGCGATTGATGATTTCGCCAAAGATCGCCGCTTGGCTCACATCGATTTCATAAAGATGGATATAGAGGGGGCCGAGCTTGAAGCGCTCTCCGGCGCCCGGGAGAGTCTAATTGCCTTTCAGCCTGACCTTGCATTGTGTGTGTATCATTCCGTGGACCATTTCTGGCTTCTGGCGCGTTACTTAGACGGCCTAGGATTGGGATATCGTTTCTATCTCGGTCACTTTACTATTCACGCGGAGGAGACCGTGCTTTTCGCCACGGCTAGATCTAAACCTGTGTCAATCCATTGATCGCCTATGCGTCTCGCCATTATGCAGCCTTACTTCCTGCCTTACATAGGTTATTTCCAATTGATGGCAGCGGTGGACAAGTTCGTGCTCTTGGACGACGTGAACTTCATTAACAGAGGGTGGATTAATCGTAACCGGATCGCCGTGAACGGCGAACCTTACTGGCTGACGTTGCCACTCGCGAAGGCGAGTCAAAACCGGCTGATCAATGAGATCGACATCATCGATGATCCAGAGTGGAGGCGAAAGACCATGCGAACTGTGGAACTCGCTTATAATGATGCCCCCTTCGCCGGCAGCGTTCTTCCATTCTTCCAGAAGCTCTTGAGCGATGCCACCGGATCGCTGCCGAAGTTCCTCTTCGGGCAGCTGCGGCAAATAGCCGATTATGTCGGGATTAGAACAGAGATGGAGCCCACGTCGGCAATCTATCCCAAACAAGGGCGCACTGGACAGGATCGAATTCTGGATATCTGTGCCCGGGAAGGCGCTACGAGCTATCTGAATCTGCCTGGGGGACGATCGCTTTATGATACCGAATCATTCGCTGCGACCGGTATCGAACTGCTTTTTCTCGATCCGAACTTGCCGGCACTCACCCTGCAGCATAGTGGCGCGCAAGGGCCCGTCCTCTCCATTCTTGATATCCTCATGCTCAATTCGGCTGGTGCAATTCGCGAAGCGACCCAAGCCGCCGGCTTAGAGCCAGCGCAATAAGACCTCGACCCGACATGGATCTGAAAATTGTCTTCGCAGAGGTTTTCGCGATCCCGCAGAAAACGGTTCAGGATTCTTTGCGTCTGCGAGAAATTCCTTCTTGGGATTCTATGTCCCATATGATGTTAATTACTCGAATAGAAGAGGCCTTTTCGGTTGAGTTGACCGGCGACGAAATTGCGGATTTTCGCAGTGTCGGCGATGTTCGTGAAGCGCTCAACCGCCGTGGCGTAAAATGAATCTTTCCGAAGCTCAAGTTTTGGTCACTGGGGGTGGGCGCGGCGTTGGACGCCATCTGGTCCAACGGCTTGTCGCAGAAGCGGGTCGCGTCTCCGTTTTCGAGAACGACGAGAGTGCTATAGCTGAACTTATGGCAGCACATCCCGGCATTCACTGTTACTCCTGCGATGTAACTGACTCAGCGGCGGTGGCCGAAGCCGTGGCGGCAACGGAAGACGATGGGTTCGAGCTCGACCTCCTGGTAAATAACGCCGGCCTTATTCACAGCGCTCCGCTCATTAACGTGCTCGAGAAGAAGGATCGCGTACACTCGGCGGAAGTATGGCAGCAGGTTCTCGCTGCAAACCTGTCATCGACCTTTTATGTCACCGGCCATGTAGTCGATCATATGCTTAGGCATCGCAGGAAAGGCGTTGTTGTCAGCATGAGCTCGATCTGCGCCCGCGGAAACGCGGGACAATCTGCTTACTCCGCGGCCAAGGCAGGCGTGAATGCGTTGACCGCTACGTGGGCGAGGGAGCTCGGAGGTTTTGGAATCCGTTTTGCTTCAATCGCGCCAGGCTTTCTCGATACTCCTTCTACTCGACAAGCAGTGAGCGAAGCCATCCTTACGAAGCTGAAAGAACGGATTCCGCTTCGCCGCCTGGGCGAAGTCGAACATATCTATCAAGCAGTCCGCTTTATCGTAGAGAACGATTACATCAATGGCTGTGTTCTCGACGTTGACGGCGGGCTGATCTTGTAGGGTCTGCCAAAGAAGCAATGGCTCACACTTCCAATCTCGCACTAAAATTTCGGGACGTCGCCCACGCTCATTTCGAGCGACCCGCGTTGCGCTCGCCAGATGGCTTAATTACGAGCTATGGATATCTCGAGCAACTCTCGAATCAGATCGCGCGTTTACTCCTTCAGCACGGTCTGGGTCGGGGCGATGTCGTCGCGCTTTTTCACGATAAATCTCCGGCCGCGTTCGCTGCCATGATCGGATGCCTGAAGAGTGGGATCATCCACACCAATCTTGATCCCCATGGTCCATGGGAACGGCTTCGGAAGATCATTGAGACCTGCGAGCCCAAAGCGATCATCAACGGCTTTCCAGATTTACCTCACGCGGACCAAGTCGAGCGGAAGGGGATACGAACGATCCACCTGCGGCAGCCGGAGACCATGGCGCAACTTGATGGCCTCGAGGTCTCGGAGCTACCCGGTCTCGATGCGGTTACAGGCGCACATCCAGCCTACATAATGTTTACCTCTGGATCGACCGGCATGCCGAAAGGCGCAGTGATGTCACACGCCAACGTCCTGAACTTCATTGCCTGGGCGCAGGACCGCTTCGACCTGACCACAGAGGACGTGCTCTCGAACGCGAACCCAATTTATTTCGATAATTCCGTCTTCGACTTCTACGCCGCGATTTTCTCCGGTGCGTCCATGGTTCCGATCTCCTCGCGGCAGGCTCGCGATCCCAGGATATTGGTGGGAATTGTGAACAACACGCGTTGCACGATCTGGTTCTCGGTGCCTTCGCTTCTTGTTTATCTGCTCACGACTCGGACTCTGAGCGCCCATGATTTTCCCGCCGTTCGCAAGATCATTTTCGGGGGGGAAGGCTTCCCCAAGACGAAGCTGAAACAGCTTTACGATCTTTTCGGCAATCGCGCCGACTTGGAAAACGTTTATGGTCCCACCGAGTGTACCTGTATTTGTTCCGCGCACACGATCAGGCCGTCTGACTTCGATGATATGCATGTGCTCGCTACGCTCGGATTCCTTGCGCCCAACTTTGATTATGAAATTTTGTCCGCCGGAGAGTCCAAGACTGTCGGCGAGCTGTTCCTACGAGGACCAAATGTCGGTCTCGGGTACTATAACGACCCGGAACGCACGGCCAAAGTCTTCATCCAGAATCCGACGCATCACCGATTCGCCGATGTTGGCTACCGCACGGGCGACCTCGTGCGTCGGGATGCTAGTGGTGAGCTGCATTTCGTTGGGCGGATCGATTTCCAAATCAAACACATGGGCTACCGGATCGAATTAGAAGAGATCGAAGCCGCGCTCGCCGCGGTCCCTGAAGTCAAGGAATGTGCCGTCATTTATCGGAGACTAGGAGATGGCCTCGGAGAGATTATCGGGTTCGCAGCTTTGGCTACGCCCAAGCCTGCCGAGGATATAATCCGGGAGGTTGCCGGAATCGTTCCTCCGCATATGGTGCCCAAACGTGTGAAACTGCTCGATGATCTTCCAAAGAATGCGAACGGCAAAATCGATCGAATTGCCCTTCAAACCATTGCGTCCGCAGCGGCATGAAATCGATCGTCCTTTTCGGCACCGGCAAAATCGCCGAAGTCCTCTTTTATTTTCTCCGTTACCACAGCGATTTCGAAGTCGCGGCTTGCACGGCTGACCGGTCCTTTCTTCCTGGTGAAACCTGGCAAGGCATTCGCGCGGTCGCTTTCGAGGAAGTGGAGCAGTTTTTTCCACCCGACCAGTACGGAATGTTTGTAGCGCTAGGGTACCAGGAGTTAAATGGGCTACGTGCCCGCAAATGCTCAGAAGCAAAGGCCAAAGGCTACAGTCTTATTTCCTATGTTCATCCTGAGTCTGGCTTACCACAAGACTGTGAGTACGGGGAGAATTGTTTCATCATGAATCACGTTATGATTCACCCCCGTGTCCGGCTCGGAAACGATGTCTTTGTCTGGAGCGGCGCGATGATCGGACATCATAGCACCATCGGCGATCACTGCTGGCTTACCTCTTGCGCTAACATTTCAGGGGTCGTTACTGTGGGGAAGAATTGCTTTTTCGCAGTTAATGCGACAATCGCGCACAATGTTGTCATCGGAGATGAGTGTTTCATTGGGGCGAATGCGCTCGTCACCAAATGTACCGACGACCGCCAGGTTTTTTTGGCTGAGCACACCAAGCCATTCAGACTTACCAGCCATCAGTTTTTGCGGATGTCCAATTTTGCCCAACTATGACATCCTCTTTGATGACACCGGCTTCAACGTCTACGTTCCTTCTTCCCCACTTCCCCGAAGGCTATCAGCTCCAGACCGAGCGGTTGGTTCTTCGCCCGCCGGCGTTAGAGGACGTTGACGCTCTTTGGCCGCACGTCAGCGATCCGCGCATCACTCGTTTTCTGGCCTGGGGTCCTCATCCAAACAAAGAGGTCACGAAAAGCATGTTGCGGAGCCTCATCGAAGCACAAAAGCAAGGCAAGGGTTTTCACTGGATTGTCTTTCGCGGTAAAGAACTGCTCGGGATCCTTTCGCTGATTGATGTTCGTCGAACCCACCGGTGCTGGACGTTAGATAGGGCCGAACTCGCATATTGGCTTGGTCCTGCCTGCCAAGGCTTTGGCTATGCCACTGAGGCCGCGCGCTGGGTCTTACAGTTCGCGTTCGAGAAGTTGGCGCTTCATAAAGTTATTGTCTATCACGTCAGTGAGAATCCCTCTTCGGGTGCCGTTGCCCAACGTCTCGGCTTTCGTTACATTGGCGAGGAGATGGAGGCCTTTCAGAAGGAAGGTCACTGGTACCATCTCAAACATTACGAAATGCTCAAGCGAGAGTTTTGCGCTTAACCCCCATCACATGCGCGAAGGTCAAAAGGATTTTTACCGCTCGCCTGCGACTGGAGCTTCGTTGACCTTACATGCCACCTTGCAGAACGGGGACAGCGTCTTGGAGGGCGAGTTCTTGACCGCCGATAATGGCGCGCGTTTTGAGATCCACGACGGGATTCCCGACTTCACCTGGCCACCGATATTGGCGGAGGCTGATTCGCAGACGCGCGCCTCTTACGAGAAAATGGCTGATGAGTATGACATGTATGCGCCGTTGCCTTTCCAGACCTATCGTGCCGACGAAGAGGCCGTGCGTGAACACATGGTGGACTTGCTCGAGGTTAAGGAGGACTCGAGGGTTCTCGAAATTGGTTGTGGAACAGGCCGCGGAGCGCCCCATATAGCATCAAGGTTGAGTGCTGCCGGGCAGCTCTATCTGCAAGAGCTATCTTCCAAGCTGCTCGCTAAGGCTGTGGAAAAGCTCAAGGCAATGACCGTGCCGATCGAGTTCTCCATCGCCAATGGCAGCTATCTGCCCTTTCCCGATAATTCCTTTGATGCAGCGCACCATTTCGGAGGGATCAACACTTTCGCTGAAATCCCGCGCTGCCTGTCGGAACTCGCGCGTGTCGTGCGACCGGGAGGGAAAGTGGTGGTTGGCGACGAAGGCTTAGGCCCGTGGCTGAAGGATACCGAGTTCGGAAAGATTATGGCCAACTCGAATCCGCTCTTGAAATGCGAGGTTCCTTTGGGGTCACTGCCTCCCACCGCCAGTGAAGTACGCGTAGAATGGATTTTGATGGGAGCCTTCTTTGTTATCGACTTCAGAGTAGCGCCGGCTCCTCCGAGTCCGGATTATCATTTGCAGATTCCCAGCGCGCGCGGTGGTAGTCACTGGACACGTTACTTTGGCCAACTCGAAGGAGTAACTGATGAGACGAAGGAGCTTGCTCAGGAAGCGCGTCGGAAGTCAGGCTTAAGCATGCACGAATGGTTGGACGGAGTAGTTAGGAAGGCGGCGAACGAGGAGCTCCTCCGCCCGAGCGACGACTAGTAAACGACATGGCTTCATCAGACGCCGCTCGGTTTGTATGGCAGAAGAAGGGACGGATTTTTTGCCCTGACGGGCGCCATCCGTGGATGATGAGTCACGCCCAAAATCCATGCGCTCTCCTTTTGGAGGACAGGATTCGAGTTTACTTCACATGCCGCCCCAAGCCCGACGCTAAAGGTTTGTTTTCGAGCTTAACGACGTTTGTCGAAATCGATCATGATGCTCCATTGAACGTACTGAGGGTTAATGACTACCCGTTGCTGGAGCTCGGGAGGTTGGGCGCGTTCGATCAGTTTGGCTGCATGCCTGGCACGGTCCTCCGCGTCGGCGATGAGATCTGGATGTATTATGTGGGGTGGATGCGGTGCGAAGGGGCGCCCTATTCACACGCCATAGGCCTTGCGATCAGCCGCGACGGTGGAGTAACGTTCAAGCGCTACGCGGAGGGACCTGTGATCGCGCGGGCGCCTAGCGAGCCGTTCCTGCAAAATAGCCCTTTTGTAACCATGATCGACGGCACCTTCCATATGTGGTACAGCTCAGGAATCCGTTGGTTGATCGACCAGGGCAGGCCGGAGTCGGTTTATGTCTTGATGCACGCGACCTCCCGCGATGGGATAAATTGGGTCCGGGATGGGATCCCGATGATCGAATCTCTGACGGAAAACGAATGTCAGACCAATCCATCCATATTAAAACACAATAGCCGTTATCATATGTGGTTTTGCTACCGAGCGGGAACTGATTTTCGAAACAGTTCCCGTGGTTATCGCATTGGTTACGCAATATCCGATGATACGACGGCTTGGACGCGAAAGGACGAAATGAGCGTGCTGGAGCCATCACCCAGTGGATGGGATTCCGAGATGGTCTGTTACCCGAACGTTTTTCCAAAGGGCGACGAGCTATGGATGCTTTATAGCGGAAACCATTTTGGTCGCGATGGTTTTGGATTGGCGGTGAGCCCCCGATCGCAAGACCCAAAACAATTGCGGAGTGTCTCCGATGGCTAGCTCATGTAGTCCAGACCGCCCGATCGCGGCAGACCAGAAGAACGGAAACTCGGCTCGGCGGCACTCCGGCGACTTTGAATTCTTCCGACAAGCTATGGGCGAAATCGAGTTTATCAATTTGAGTGAGTTCACTAGGAATCTTGGGAGATAGTAAATGATCGCAAAGCAGACCACCGTTAAAGAAGCGTACACTGACTTTCACGTCAGTCATAACCCGGCACATGTTTATCCCTCTGAGTGGATTGTCAGAACGCTGCTCGGCAATTATCCCGGCCTGTCTCTCGATAAGAGCAAGTATGCAGGGGCGAAAATTCTGGACATCGGATTCGGCGACGGGCGAAACTGGCCTCTGCTCAACAACGCCTCGTTCCACATCTACGGGGTAGAGATAACCGAGAAGATACTCGTCCTCGGACGCAAGCGCGCGCGTAATCTGGGCATCCCTGTCACTTTGAAGCTGGGAACGAACACGTCAATCCCATTCGAGGACGACTTCTTCGACTACATGCTCGCGGCGTGCTCATGTTACTACGTGGACGCTGGAACGAGTTTCCTTGATAACCTCAAGGAATGCCGCCGTGTATTGAAGCCGGGAGGAAGTCTCATTGCTACATTGCCCGAGTCGAAAAGCTCGATCTTTTCGGGTTGTATTGATCTGGGTGATGGTCACGTCGAGATTCGCAATGATCCTTGGGGATTGAGAAATGGCTACACATTCAAATGGTTTCGGTCGGAGGAGGAGATTAAGGAGACATTCTCGCCGTATTTTGATTCTTTTTCGATAGGGCTCTGTCGCGATAACTATTACGGGGTGCAGATCAATGTATTTCTCCTGGTCTGTCGTAAAAGGCCGACGACCACATTGTAGCCTGCAAGAGACGTTGATTAGCCTTAGCCCTGTCCCATCCTGTAAGTGCGCTTTCCCACAGGCTGATAAAATTCGTTTAAATCCTTGGCGGGACGCGAATTATAGCCAAGAATCTGTTTCATCCAGTCGGAATCCGAATCGGTGACGAGGGTGGTATAATCACACGCCTGCTTCATAAAGGGACGTATTAGCGGAAACCCTATGCAGCGGCGCACCTTATCGGTTAGATTCCTGCCTCCCGAATGCACTAGATTAGAGTTGAATAAAGCTATGCTGCCAGCCGGTCCCAGCATCTTTTCGGCTCGCGCATGGAACTCTTCATTACTGGGCATCTCCTTCTTCAGATGTGAACCTGTGATATATAGTGTTGAACCATTATCTTCCGTGAAATCATCCAGGAAGGTAAGCATATTAAGAGACAACCTAACCGGAAAATAGGTCCTGACATCGCGATGCGGACGGTTTTGATATTCTGCCCTTGCATCCGGATAATTTAGCAGGCCACTAAAAGCATTCAAAATGTAAGGCCCGCCAAAATAGACACTGATATACTCTCTCAGGGGCAGGTTTTCCAGATAGTCAGCAAAGCTATAACCGCGCCACATGGATTTTATCATATGATGTGCCACGCCCGGATAATCTACACCATTCTCTTTTTGCATTTTGCGATTGATATCATACGCAGTCGCGACATCCTTACGCAGGCGCTCCAGCATCGGTTCATCCACAACGGAGGGGAAAACCACAACGCCATCATTTTCAATTCTGTCTTCAAACTCCTCGAGTGAAATCATAAAATACTGCTCCTAGTAGGCGCGGCGCGCTTCGCGCCGGCGCGAAAGCCTCGGGAATTGTTCCATACCCGGAACACCGGCGGTGCAGGCATAATTATACCAGTTAAACTTGCACCCCAACCGATGACGGAGTACGAGATAATAGCACTGAAAGTCGAGCGTCAGGAAATGAAAGTAGGGCTATGCTATGATAATTACTACTGCGTGCAGATCAACTTGTTTTTGCTGGTTGTAAGAGGAGGTTTCTCAGTGGTCCGGCGGGCAAATAATTAGCGGTGCGGCATTTCTGCGGCGTCGCGTCGGCAAATCGCCACTAGTAATGAATGTAATCTCTTAGAGCGTTGCAAGATGCAAGACAAGTCATCCCTGAATGATTTGGCGATTTTCAGCGGCCAGCCTGCTTTTGAAGAAGTACTACATGTAGGCCGCCCGAACATCGGCGATCGGGCACGGCTGCTCGAGCGAATAAACACTATGCTGGACACACATTGGTTGTCGAACGGTGGTCCGTTCGTCAGGGAGTTCGAACAGCGCGTCGCTGACACAGCTGGCGTGAAGCACTGCATTGCGATGTGCAACGCAACCGTTGCACTGGAAATCGCAATTCGCGCGCTCGAGCTGAAAGGCGAGGTTATCGTGCCGTCGTTTACTTTTGTAGCAACCGCTCACGCCTTGCAGTGGCAGGAGATCACACCGGTTTTCTGTGATATCGATCCCGCGACCCACAACCTCGATCCACGAAGGGTCGAGCAGATGATAACACCTCGTACAACTGGAATCCTGGCGGTCCATTTATGGGGCCGGCCGTGCAAGGTAAATGAGCTGCAAACGATCGCCGATAAGCACGGCCTTAAGCTGCTCTTTGACGCTGCCCATGCTTTCGGTTGCAGCTATTACGAGCGAAAGATTGGCGGGTTCGGCCAAGCCGAGGTGTTTAGTTTCCATGCCACTAAATTTGTGAATGCCGGTGAAGGCGGTGCGGTCGTCACCAACGACGATGTACTCGCGACTCGTGTCCGGTTGATGAATAGTTTTGGCTTCTCCGGTTACGACAATGTGATCTACCTGGGCACCAACGGGAAAATGAGCGAACTGTCCGCTGCCATGGGTCTCACCAACCTTGAGAGCCAGGCTGAGTTCACCCGGCTCAATCAAGCAAACTTTGAAACGTACGAAGAGAATCTCCGCGGAATAAACGGGCTTTCCCTGCTACGATATGATCCCGAGAACTCTCCCAACTATCAGTACGTCGTCGTGGAGGTGGACGCGCGCGAAGTTGGCCTCACCCGCGATCAACTATTATCAGTTCTCCACGCCGAGAACGTTTTGGCCCGTCGCTATTTTTACCCGGGCGTCCATCGTATGGAACCGTATCGTTCGCATTCCCCCCATGCGGGATCGCTCTTACCTCACACAGAAGCCGTGGCGGGCCGCGTTCTCCATTTGCCGACCGGAACAGGGGTGAACGCTACCGACATTGGAAAGATTTGCTCCATCATTCGCTCTGCTGTCGAACACCGCCGCGAGGTTCGGGAGGCGACGAGCCGAAAAATGCGAGGCACGCCTTGAGTAGTAATGCGCCGGAGCCAGAAGGCGCAAAAATGGCGGAAACCGAAGTAACGGGGATCACGCTCAGGTTGGTCGGTTACACGCGTGCGCACGAAGTGGGCGATCCCTTCTACGACTTGGGAGCTTGTGAAGCTAGATCGCACCCGCCAAGGCTTGAATAGGGAACCGTCGGCCAACTGCCAAATCCGTTCTTTCGACACCACCCGATTTCGGGGGCTTTGACGTGTTCGAGAAAAAGATTCGCAACACGATTGCCTGGTTTCGCGACAATCCCCATCTCGAGCCCTGGTGGGGGTGGTATTGGCGGCGATGGATACGGCTCTACGGGGCTGGCCTGCTGCGGATGAGCCGAAGCCGGCCTTGCACGCGCGAATAACCGAGAAATTTGTCGATACATTTTTCCGATTGGCAATTCGCCCGGCATCTGTTGAATGCACTCAGCGCTATGAAGAACCTTTGGGACGCCGCCAAAGCGGGCAAATGCACGTCCGATCTGGAGCTGCGCGTTTATACCTCGCGCCTACTCGGGCGCGACGACACCCTCGTCCTGCACGGCGGCGGGAACACTTCGGTAAAGGTGAAGGAGCGAAACCTTTTCGGCGAGGAAGAGGAAATCATTTACGTCAAAGGCAGCGGCTGGGACCTGGAGTCGATCACGGCCGATGGATTCACGCCGGTGCGGATGGCGCCTTTGCTCAAGCTTGCGCAACTCAATTCGTTGTCCGATCCCCAGATGGTGAACGAGCTGGCGGCCCAGGTCACGCGGGCCAACGCACCGGCTCCATCGGTCGAAACAATCCTGCACGCAGTGCTCCCCCACAAATTTGTCGAGCACACTCATGCGGATGCGGTACTCGCCATCACCAACACGGCTGACGGCGAAGCGCGCATCCGCGAAATCTACGGCGGCGATGTCGTGATCGTTCCGTACGTCATGCCGGGATTCGAGCTGGCGAAAGTTTGCGCGAGAAAATTTGAGGCGGAGTCGAAGCCATCGACGATCGGAATGGTGTTGCTCCAACACGGCATCTTCTCGTTCGGGGCAACCGCCGAAGAATCGTACGGGCGCATGATCGAGTTGGTGGAGCGCGCGGAAAATTATTTGAAGGAGCGTGGCGCGTGGGAATTGCCAGCCATAGATCCTCCGGGTCCTATACATCCCGTGCGTGTGCAATTAGCGACCCTGCGACAGGAGATCGCCCAGAGCACCGGCTTGCCGGTCATAATGTCGGCTATCGCTGACCCAAAGTCGCTCGCCTTCGCGCAACGCGCCGATGTGAGCGAAATATCGCAACGCGGACCCGCCACCCCCGATCACATTCTGCGCACGAAACGACTGCCTCTACTCGGCCGCGACGTGAACGCCTACGCCGCAGCCTACCGAGAATATTTTACGCGCAACGTTTCTCGCGCGAAGGAATCGAAAACGATGCTCGATCCGGCGCCGCGAGTCATCCTCGATCCGGAGTTTGGCCTAACGACTGCGGGCCGTTCCGCCAAGGAAGCCGCGATTGCGCGCGATCTGTATTCGCATACGATTGACGTGATTTTGCGAGCGGAAGCGCTCGGGGGTTATCGCGCTCTTTCCGAAGAGGAGCTGTTCGAGTTCGAATATTGGGACTTGGAACAGGCGAAATTGCGGCGCGCCGGGAAGCCGCCTGTTTTCGCTGGTGAAATCGCATTGGTCACCGGAGCCGCTTCGGGAATTGGCAAAGCGTGCGTCGAAACTCTGCGGAAACGCGGAGCGGCGGTGATAGGTCTCGATGTCGATCCGCGAGTCGCGACCGCCGCCGGTTCGCGTCCGGATTTTCTCGGATTGCAATGCGACATTACTTCCGAACAGGCCGTAGCCGCCGCTTTGGAGAGGGCCGTTCGGACTTACGGCGGATTGGACATGCTCGTGTTGAACGCCGGGGTGTTTCCCGCCAGTCAGCCGATCGAAACATTGGCGACCGAAGAATGGCGGCGGGTTTTCGCCGTCAACGTCGATGCAAATCTGACTCTGATGCGCGAATGTTATCCGCTGCTGAAGCGGGCGCCGGCGGGCGGGCGGGTTGTTGTCATCGGATCAAAAAACGTGGCCGCTCCGGGCCCGGGCGCCGCCGCTTATTCCGCATCCAAGGCGGCGCTGACCCAACTGGCGCGGGTGGCCGCGTTGGAGTGGGGCAGCGCGGGCATTCGAGTAAACACGCTTCATCCCAATGCGGTCTTCGACACAGCGATCTGGACCGATGAAGTGCTGGAGGCGCGCGCGAAGAGTTACGGTCTGTCGGTTGAAGAGTATAAACGGAACAATGTTCTTAAGACAGAAGTGCGCAGCAGCGATGTCGCGGAATTGGCCGCCGACCTATGCGGACCTGCCTATGCGAAAACCACCGGCGCGCAGATACCGATTGATGGCGGAAACGAGCGAGTGTTCTAGCAATCTATTCGCTGAAAAACGTCGCTTCCAGCTCGGTCGATAGCCAGTGATAGACAGGCAAATGCAGCTCCTGGATTTCCGCCACGTTATTGGACGGGACCTTGATGGCGACATCCGCCAGCGGCGCCAGATCTCCGCCGGACTGGCCAGTCAACGCAATTGATTTCAGGCCAAAGGCCTTCGCGACAAGAACCGCATTGGAGACGTTACTCGACTTTCCCGATGTGCTGATTGCAAGCAGGACATCGCCTGGCCGGCCCAGGCCATAAACCTGTTGCGCAAAAATCATATCGTAATCGAGATCGTTCGCGATCGCCGTGATCAACGATACTTGTGCTGGGAGCGAAATCGCCGCCAGCGTTCCCTGGAGCCGAGTGGCAATTGCTTTTCCCGCCGGGCCGGCCTGTTCAAGCTGGAGCGCATGCGCTGCGGGAATCGGGCGGCGTTTCAGGAACCCTTTCATCAACTCCGCCACCATGTGTTCGCTATCCGCGGCACTTCCGCCATTGCCGCAAATCAGAAGTTTGTTTCCGCTTCGATAAGCCGCCACGAGGATGTCGAACGCGGCGGTGAGCTCGCTCTCGCACGCTTGCAGGGCCGGATACCGCTTCAGAAGGAGCGAGAGACGTTCTTTCATAACAAGTTCGCGCCTAACGAGTCGACGCAACCTGAGATTCGCACACTTCCGATCTACTTCGCGTCGCCGCCCGGTCCCTTAACCAGCCACCGGAGGACAACCGAGAGCAACGAAAGCGCGATGATCACTTCGGCCCAGAAGAACGCGAGGAAATCGCTCAATGTTCCAATAGGCGGCGTTCCCGGCTGGCTGTTGCGCAATGCTGGAAACGCAAAGAGCAGCGCGCCCAGGAACGAGAACATCGAGATCTCGATCTTGCGGTGCCCGGCCAGAACGCGAAAGACCAGAAAGACAACGCCCAAGGCCAGTGCCCACATCGCGGCCATGATGAACACGGAAAACAAAACTGCCGTCGTCGCGCGCTGGATGCTGATGTCGATGATCGTGTGATCCGGCTTGCTCTCCTTCGCGTATTCGGTATCCATGCGCAGCCCCGCGACCGATCCCCGCAGCTCTACCGCCACTGGCACCGTTTCGTTCCCTCCGGTCTCGCCGCCTTTCACCGTTGGTTCGAAGAAAAACGCCAGCTCCGCCGTGTGGGTATCGAACGGATAATCCATCGGCTCGCCTTCATAAATTTCGACGATCGCCTCGACCGGGTTCATCCGTTTCCCCTTCTTGAATTCGTGCACGTTTTTGCCGGTCGCACTGGCGACGTAAAGCTCGATGTCACGCGCGAGCGTGGTGCCGTCCGCGGACAACAATGAACCTTTCGGGGTAAACTCGAGGCGCACCACGACGTCGCCTTTCAGCACATCGGCCGTCACGATCCGGCCGGCTACGTCGATGCGGTTCTCGCCGGCTTTTTGCGTGTCCGCTTCGAGAAAGGCGGCGCGGTTCTCGCCTTCGCTTTTGTATTTGGTCAGAACAAAAACGTAAGCGCCGGCGAAAATGAGCAAAAGGACAACGGCGACGAGTAAAGGTTTTTTCGATTTCGTGGGTTCTGCCATCATGGTTTGTTCCTCCAGATTTAGGTTGCCGAATGCTGGCGAGCGGCACGGAGTCTGACAAGCGTTTCTTTCTAACCGTGGATTTCGGCTTGACGCGTTTCGCGCCGTGTTAACAAACTCGGCCCATGCAAATCCATATCGCGCGCGACGGAAAGCAGTTGGGGCCTTTCTCCCTCGAGGAGGTCAACCGCCAGCTTGCCGCTGGAACATTGAGCCTTTCCGATAATGCGTGGTATGAAGGCGCCGCCGGCTGGGCGCCTTTGTCCAGTGTCCCGGGAGTGAGCGCCGCAACTCCGAGCACGCCGACGGTCCCGACGCCACCGGGAGGTCCGGTCGTGCCGGCGCCGGTGGTTCCGTCAGCGCCGACCGAGCCGCTCGCGATCTGGTCGCTCGTTCTCAGTTTGGTCGGGTTCCTGGGATTCTGTTGCGGTGGCCCGATCCTGGGGATAGGCGCGGTTGTATGCGGACATCTCGCGCTGTCAAAAATCAACGAAAAGCCGGAGTTGCAGGGTCGGGGTCTGGCGCTGGCCGGGCTGATTATCGGCTATTTCTCGATCGTTTCGTGGGCGCTCTATCTGATCTTTTTTGGCGGCATGGCGGCGTTGCAGGGGATCCTCGAATCCTCCCACAAATAGACCGCCGGAAAGAAAGTTTGGTAATTGCGTTGACATGCACACGCAGAAATTCGTAATGAGGAAAAATATGAAGCGACTTCTATTCGGACTGCCCTTTGCCTTAACCGCCTCCAATTTGCTTGCGCAAACGGATTCACCCACTCCCGGTGACCTGAGCGGCGCCGCCGCCGCCGGCATCCTCGGCGGAGTATGCATCTTTTACATAATCCTGATCGCCATCTGGCTTTTCGTCGCGATCTGGATCATGCGCGATGCCAAGAAACGTAATTCGCCTAACCGGACTCTCGTCACGGTTCTCGGATGGCTGGTCTGGCCCGTCGGCCTGATCGTGCACCTCGTGACCCGGCCGAAGACGATCCCACCGGGCGCGTAAAGAAAATCTCAACGGTTTTGCGCCGGTGCACCGAGATCACCGCCATCATCATCGAATCAATCGGATCGCCGCGGTTGCGCGTTCAGCCGCGGCGATTTCGTTTGGTGGGATATACTGCTAATTGCTTTGACGGCGCGGGCGGAAAATTCTAAGCATGCACGCATGAAGCGAATCGTGTTCGGCCTTCCACTTTTTTTAACCGCGGCGAATCTGCTCGCGCAACGGTCAACCCCGAGCGTCAGTCCGTTCCGATCGCCCAGCGCTGAAGATGCAGCCGCGGCGGCCGCCGCCGCGACCGGCCTCGCTGGATTCGGTTTCGCCTGCTGCTTTCTTTATTTTCTTTTGATCGCCGTTGCCGTCGGGGGTTGGATTTACACCGCCATCTGGATCATGAAGGACGCGAAGAGCCGGCAATCGGAAAACGCGCAACTGGTGACGGTGCTGGGATGGATTCCCTTTACCTGGGTCATCGCGCTGATCGTTCACCTGGTCACGCGCCCGAAAGGCAATCTCGTCCCATGTCCACACTGCCAGAAGAAGCGGATGGAAGGCAGCGCGGTCTGCCCGCATTGCGGCCAGCCATAAAGAAACGTCGCACCTGGATTCTTCGCATCGCCCTGGTTGTGCTTGCAGCCGCGGCGATTTGCGATTGGACGCGGCCGCCCGAGAAGCAGGTCTCGGTCGTTCTCTACCGCATCATCGTGATCGATGGATATCGCCTGACTCTGGCGCGCCCCGGCCACTATTTCATCCGATGCCGTTTTCATCCCAGTTGCTCGGCCTATTCGGAAGAGGCGGTCCGCGTGCATGGCCTTCCCAAAGGACTTTGGCTGACAACCTCGAGGTTGTTTCGCTGCATGCCGTGGGTGCCACTTGGAACGTCCGATCCGGTGCCGCCGCGATGACGCGTGACACGGATTACCGCAGCATGTAGAAGGCGGTATGAAAACAAAACTCGCTCTCGTGGCACTCCTGGCCGCGGCTGGGTCGCTCGGGGCCAGGACCGTTGAGTTTCCGGAAAAGGATCCGGCGTTCACCTTTGCGATACCGGATAGCTGGACCACGGAGACGGGGAAAGACGGCCGCATTTATTGCACCGCTGAAGACGGCTTTAAAATCGGCGTCGTCGCTTCACCCGGGGTCAAGAGCGCGGACGACGCGAAAGAGCTCCTGCCGAAAATAATCAAGGGCATGGCAGACGCGATGAAGTGCGACAATTACAAGCCGGGGCAAGTGCATGCGCGGGAGCTGCGCAACATGTGGATGAGTGTGATGCAAGCGCACTGTCAGGCGGAGGGCATCGACATGTCATTGAACGCCATTGTCTTTTCTCTAAGCCCCGGGAAGTATTTTTCGCTGGTCGGGGCCGCACCGGCGACACTCGATAAAGCCCACGACAAAGACATGAACGAGCTGATTCGCTCGATCAAAGCCGTCGAGTAACGCACACCACACGTATCTCTATGAAAATCAGCCATACTACTGCGATCGCGGCCTGTCTCTTTGTCAGCGCCATCCTTCCTCTCCAGGCGAAAACAATCAAATTCCCGGCCGACAATCCGGACTTCAGCTTCAAGTTGCCCGAAGGCTGGACCATGGAAGCCGACAAGGACGGCGATTTGGTCTGCAAATCGGGCGATGCGCCGGCGCTCACTCTCAATGTGAACAAGATGAATCAGAATTTTGCGAAGGTGAAAGAACAACTGCCCGATCTGGGAAAGATTTTCACCAAAGCGGCAAAGATGACGAACGTCGAAGCGAAAGATCTCGGGGACGACACGAACAAGAATAACGTCAAAGGATCGATCTACATCGTGAAAGGCAAGTCCTCGGGCCAGGGCATTACCGCCGAGTTGCTGGCGATCGAGCCGAAAGATGGAAGCGACGCCTACTTCTTTATGTTCAGCGGACTTGCGACCGCGATGACCGCGCACGGCGACGATATCGGGGCGATCGTCGATTCCATCAAGCCGGTGAAGTAGGTTCCGAGGGACCTCACACGGAGGTCACAAAGGGACACAAAGGGGTTTGATGTTGTAGGGCGGCTGTGTCAGCCGCCGGGGGGCGTTTCACAGAAACGCCCTACAATTGGCGATTCCAAGTATCATAACCTTTGTGCTCCTTTGTGTCCGTTGTGTGAGATTCTCCCCACCTACCGCGGCCCAGATTGCTCGATCTCGATCAGGTGCGGCATGAGCATCTCGTTCGCGTGGCGCAGCGATTTGAATAACACCAGGTAAAACGACGCGACCACCACCAGGAGCACACCGCCGGTCAGGAAATGATGCGAACGGACGCGTTCCCAGCGCGGCGCGAAGGCAATCAGGCCGAAGGCCGTCAGGACCACGATCACGCCGTCGAAGCTCGCGCGCTGCCAGTAGCTGCCGCCGAGATTGAGCCACATTCCGAACTCGTCGAACGTCAGTCCCATCGCCAGACCGTAGAGGAGCGCCCAAAGCCCGCGCTTCTCCCGCGGAAACGGCGCGAAGAGCAGGACCGCGGCGGTGAGCGAGAGGAGGAAGATCCCGTAGTTGAGATGGTGGACGTGGGTCCCACCGGCGTGAAAGAACAGATTCGGCATCCGGCGCGTCATGATGAGGATCACGCAGACGCGCGAGATCACGAAGGTGAGCAGGAACGCTACAAAGGTAAGCCGCGCGAGATGGCGGACCGGGCGTGGCGGCGCATTATGCTTCCGCGTCAGTTTTTTCTTCAGCTCGGTCCAATTCATCGCAGCGCGAGAATAATGGTTTGCCGTTCGCTGGCGACTCCAATTTTGGAATTCTAACCGCGCATGACGCGGATGACTTGGTGGGGAACTGTAGCGGCGGTCTATGACCGCCTTCTTTCGACCAAGCTTCGGCGGTCACAGATCGCCGCTACATGGATTGGATCCATCCGTGTCATCCGCGGTTAATTTCTTTGTGGTTCAAAAAAAAGCTGGACAGATTTTTCCGCGCCCGCTAACAACGACTTCGGCGCCCCCCATGGACGCTGTTTCGAACGCGCGAAACAGGAAGTGTTTTTCTGGCGAAAACACCGCGACAAAGGTTACGAAAGAGAATTAACTGCTGAAGCGTCCCTAACCTTAACCCACCTAATACACCTATGGGAACACCCTACATGAGCGAGATCAAGATCATGAGCTTCAACTTTGCACCCAAAGGCTGGGCCATGTGTAACGGGCAGTTCCTGCCGATCAACCAGAACCAGGCGCTCTTCTCGCTCCTGGGCACGATGTACGGCGGCAACGGTCAAACCACTTTCGCGCTGCCGAACCTGCAAGGCCAGGTGCCGATTCACATCGGCAGCGAGTTTAACGTTGAGGGCGAGGCTGCGGGCGAGTCCACCCACACGGTCATCCAAAGCGAGATGCCGACCCATATCCACCTCGGAGTGGCGAGCACAGTCCAAGCAGCGCAAGGCTCGGGCAGTACGCCGACAAACACTAAGATTCTGGGTGGGGCGCGCGCGTCGTTCCTTTACGGTCCGTTCCAGGGTCTCACGGCCATGGATCCGCGCGAGATCTCCAATACCGGTGGGAGCCAGCCTCACGATAACATGCAACCGTACCTGGTTCTCAATTTCTGCATAGCACTTCTGGGAGTTTTCCCGTCGCGTAACTAAGGAGATATTCTATGTCAGAACCCTATATAGGTGAGATCAGGATGTTCGGGGGCAGCTTCGCCCCAGCCGGCTGGGCTTTTTGCGATGGCCAGCCTATGGCCATCTCGGAAAACGATGCGCTCTTCACTTTAATCGGCACGACCTACGGCGGCGACGGCCAAAGCACATTCAATCTGCCAGACCTGCGCGGACGCGTCCCCATCCATATGGGCACCGGGAAGAATGGCACTACTTACCAACTGGCCGAGATGGCTGGCGTGGAGAGCGTGACGCTCACGACGCAACAAATACCGCTGCACACGCACCCGATGCCAGGATCTTCCAGCGCCGCGACGACGGCGGATCCTACGAACAACATGCTTGCGACCGCGCCACTCGCCACTACGTTTCCTTATGGGACCGATGCGCCGTTGACGGCCCTCAGTCCCAGTGCGGTCACTCCCTCCGGCGGCAGCCAGCCGCACGAAAACCTGCAGCCGTACGCCTGCATCAACTTCATCATTTCACTGTTCGGAGACTTTCCGAGGCAGACCTAAGGAGAAAATCAATTATGGCAACACCATTTGTCGCAGAGATCAGAATTTTTGGCTGCAATTTCGCCCCGACCGGCTGGGCACAATGTAACGGGCAACTTCTGCCGCTCTCGCAGAACACCGCGCTCTTCTCCTTGTTAGGAACGTATTACGGAGGCGATGGCAAATCCACCTTCGCCCTGCCCAACCTGACGAACTCCGCGCCCATTCATGTCGGCGGGAGCCAACCGGGAAATGGGCTGTCCGAGTACTTTCTCGGTCAGGTGGGTGGCACGTCGAATATCACGCTCCTTACAAGTGAAATGCCTCTACACACCCACTCGATGATGGCCTCGACGCAGGATGGCGGGGACAGCCATCCACAATCGAACCTTCTCGCGCAAGGCATCGGCATCGGCCAGTATGTCGAGGCGAACAGCGGATCGCTCGTCAACCTAAATCAGAATGTCTTGCCCCCGGCTGGCGGCGGCTCGCCGCATAACAATATGATGCCGTTCCTGGTCCTGAACTATTGCATCGCGCTACAGGGCGTCTTTCCGCCGAGGAGCTAGAAGAGAGTGACAAGTGCCGAGTGACGTGTGACGAGTTTGGCCGGCATGCCGGCTAACTTATCACTGCGTCTTCGACCGATAACGCCGGAGGACGATTCATTTCTGCGCCGTTTGTTTGCCAGCACGCGCGCGGACGAGCTGGCGATCACCGGCTGGAGCGACGAGCAGAAGGAGGCCTTCTGCCGAATGCAATTTGACGCGCAGAGCGCGCATTATCGGCAGCATTACGCCGATGCTTCCTTTGATATCATCGAGCGGGATGGCGTGGCGGCCGGGCGGTTGCTCGTCTGGCGATCGGCAACGGAAATTCTCATCGTCGACATCGCGCTCCTTCCTGAGCACCGCGGCGCTGGCACCGGGACAAAGCTGCTGCGCGAGTTGCAAGACGAAGCGCGCTCCGCCGGCAAGCCGCTCACGATTCACGTCGAGCGCTTCAATCCGGCGCTGCGGCTCTATGAGCGGCTCGGCTTCAAGATCGTCGAAGAGCAGCAAGTGTATTTGCTCATGGAATGGAGAAAGTGACGAGTGACGTGTGACATGTGACGAGCCGGGGAAAGACCGAGGACCTTGTTCCTCAACACGTCACTCGTCACTGGTCACATGTCACTTGCCCATCAATTGAAGACCGCTTCAAAGGTGCTGCTGGTTTGATCGGCGGCGAGCTGGACGAGGAAGATTTCCATCTCACCGAGCTGCCGGTTATTCATCTTGTAAATCCCCTGTGGCAATCGCAGTTGCCCTGGACCGCGAAAGACGAGTGAGAACGGCTTCCGGCTCTCTCGGTGGTGCGACAGATTCAACGGACGCGCTTCGGAAAGTTTCAAAGCCAGCGTGCCGTCAGAGAAAACGATTTCAAAATCCTGATTCAGGCAGGCCGCAAATTGTTCGCATTCAACTTTATCGAGCTCCAGCATGGAAGAATCTCACACGAAGGTCACACGGTGCACAACGATTCTGCTGGGAATGAATCTGGAAACCAGGAATCCATGAAGTGAATTCGGTTCTGCGTTTGTTCTTTTCCTGGTCTCCTGGCTTCCAGATTTATCCTTTGTGACGTTCGCTCGCCACGGCGTAGCTCGTCCCGGGCGAAGGCGGTGAGAGGTTCCCCATCCGCGATATCCGCGATCGTTTTCCGAAATCACTTGACGGGCGTTGCGTAAATATGGTCGAACTAGAAAGGCAGGCGGTTGGGTATTCCGCTCAACCATATGTATTCAAATCGCCGTTCTTTTCTCCGCGTCGGATCTTTGCTGGTTTGCGGCAGTCTTCTGCGTCCCCGCTCGCTTTTTGCGCTCGGGGAGAAAACCTCCGGGGTCCTTTCGTTCGATGCGACGGAGCTGCGTCTCCTCGATTTCGTCTCGAGCTACAGCTCGGTCGTTAGGCTGACTGGCGCTTCGGTCCTCGGCCATTTCAAACCGGAGAGCGGCTCCGGTATGCGCGTGCTCGCCCAGGTGACCGATTTTGCAAAGCTCGCCGAGGCGACGCTCCGCGCTCCTTTCAAGAATTTTTATGCGAAGGCGAACTCCCTTTCCTTTGTTGCGCAAGGCAGCGGCCACGTGATCGAAAATCTGTCGCCGACCGATTTTGCGGCGCGGCTCGGGCAGTTGACGAGCAAGGAGAAGATCGTCTTCGCCCACGATGCCCTCAGCTATGATCCGATCGCGAAACAACTGGACGATCCGCTGGGAAGTTTGAATGCCGGCGAGTTGAAGCTCATCAATCGTCCGACGAAAACGCCGGAGGCATTGGCGGTGGCAATGCGCGGGACGGGCGACGCGCGCGCGGCGGCGGTGCCGGAAGGAGAAGCGTTTGCGAGCTGGAAAGCGCAGTTGGTGAAATCGGTCGCGCACCCGAAAGCCGCTTATCCGATTGCCGCGGCATTTGTCCGCGGACTGCCCGCATTCGCGGCCCTGGCCGGGACGGACGACGTGAAGAGCGCGATCGCCACGCCGCTGATTTCGAGTGCAGTCAAACCCGCGCTCGGAATGAGCGCGCGAAGCGCAATCGGGGAATTCGACCGGGTGCGGGAAATTTTCGGCCAGTCGTACTCGGACAGCGCTGTCTGGCTTTATGTCGTGCTCGGCAAGCAGGTGAAGAAAGACACGCGCGGCTGGATCGACGCCGCGCTTTTGGAAGATGTCTATTGGCGGGAAGCGTTCGACACCGCGAGCCGGATCGAGCAGGCCTTTCAATCGCCGGAACTGAAATCCAAGGCATAATGAAAATCTTCAACGACCTCGAAATAAGTCCTCGACACGTTTCCGTCTTTGGTTTAAAAACTGCGCCGACCGGGTTCCTGAACTGCTGATCTTACGCCCCCCTTGAAATCCAAATTGAGATTCTCCGACCTGGTCGCCTATCGCCGCGCTCGAGAGGGTTGTGCCTTGTTCGCGCTGGCTTTGCTCGGCGCAATGGCGCTGCCTTCTGCCGCGCTCGCGGCGCCAACGGTCACGGCGACGAAGGAGGCTACGACCGCGACTGGTCTGGGCGGGTCAGCCCAGCCGGGGGGAACGATCGACTATAAGGTCACGATCAAGAACACCAGTGGGGTCGAGACCGCGACGGGCGTTTCAATCACTGATGCCGCGCCGGCGCACACGAGCGACGTGGCGGGGACATTGAAGGTCTCGCCGCTCGCCTTTCCTGACGCCTATCCAGCGATCAAGAATAACCCGCTGCATGTCAACGCGACCCCTTCCGGCCTTCTCGTCAATGACAAAGGGCTTCCGACGCCCAGCGCGGTTGCGAACAGTGGGGCGACCTCTCAGGCTGGCACGTTCACGGTATTCACAGACGGCAGCTTCGACTACACGCCGCCATCCCCCACCTTCATCGGGGCGGACACGTTCACTTACACGGTAACCAACACCCAACTACCTAACGACACCGCAACCGTCACAATCACCGTGGCGAACGCCTCACCAACAATCACCGATACAAAGCCGGCTGCGGTGACAATGGACGAAGACGGATCGCCGACCGCGTTCAACCTGACTCTCCACGCGACCGATGCGGATGGCGATACCATCACCTGGAGCATCAGCAGCGCAGCCAGTAACGGCACCGCTACCGCCAGCGGCACGGGCACGTCCAAAGTGATCGGTTACACGCCTACCGCAAACTACAACGGCAGCGACAGCTTCACCGTCCAGGTTTCTGACGGCAATGGCGGCACCGACACGATCATCGTGAACGTGACGATCAACGCGGTGAACGACGCGCCGGTCCTGACCGCGGGCGCGACGCTCAACTATACCGAGAACCAGGCGGCCACCGCAATCGATACGACGATTACCCTGACTGATGTGGACAGCGCCAACATGGCGTCGGCCACCGCCCAGATCACGGGTAACTACGTAAACGGACAGGACATTCTCGGCTTCACGACCCAGAACGGGATTACCGGCTCGTTCAACGCAGCTAATGGAACGATGACGTTGAGTGGCTCAACGACCAAGGCCAACTACGTGACCGCCCTGAGATCGGTTACTTACTTTAACAACTCGAACGACCCCTCGGCCCTGGCGCGCACCGTGACTTGGATCGTGAATGATGGCGGCGCGACGAACAATACCAGCGCTCCGGTCACCAGCACGATCAACGTAACAGCGGTCAACGATCCGCCGACCGCGACCGGTTACACGAGCCTGCCGGCGCAGGCGGGCATCCCGATTACCTATCCGGCCGGGAAGCTCGGTGGAACGGACGTCGAGTCCGGAACGACCGTCACAGTCGTGACTACGCCAGATAGCGAAGTCGGCGGCACGGTTGTCATCAACGCGGACGGCAGCTTCACCTTCACCCCGCTTCCGAACACGGCGGGCACCAACAACACCGCCTTGTTTACCTATCACGTGACCGATAACGGGAACCCGGGCCCAGGTGTTGCCAGTGCTTCAGCCACCGTCTCATTCAACGTGGTCGGTCCGGCCATCTACTTCGTCAAGAACCCGGCAGTCGGCTCCGGCAATTGCACCCTGGGCAACGAATGCTTGCTGGCCACGGCTGTGACGAACATCGGCGCGACCACGAATACGAGGATCTTTATTGAGGATGCAAACAGTCATACGGGCCCGGTGCCACTCCAGTCCAGCGGCTGGGTGGTCGGCCAAGGCGTAACGACCAGTTTCGACACGCTCTTCGGCATCAGCGCGCCGGCTGGGGGCGGCACACTGGCCGCACGGCCGGCGACCAGTCAAACGAATCCGACTATTACGACCAATGGCATTACTCTTGGCGGCAATAACACGATTCGCGGTTTGACGGTTAGTAACACGGGGAACAACACGAAAATCGCCGGCAGCGCTTTTGGGACGCTTACGGTAGGTAGCAGCTCCGGCGCCGATGTAACGTTAAGTGGCACCGGCAAGACGCTCGACCTAACGAATGGAACTTTTGCCGCCACCTCCGCCTTCAGCTCGGTCGCCTCAACGGCCACGATAGCGGGTGCGACTGGGCACGGCCTCGAGCTTAATACCGTTCACGGCACGGCGGCCTTTGGCAGCACTTCGATCAGCAACTCTGCCATTCAGGGGATCTTCGTTACTGCTACCGACGCGAACATCAACTTCGGTAACACCAGTGTGTCAACAAATGCCGCCGGGGAAGGCATTCGGCTGGAGAACAACAGCGGCGGACAGCGAACTTTCGGAACGCTCTCGATCACCAACAGCGGCGGCACCGCATTCCTGAGTTCGGTTGGCGGTCTAACCGTGGTGGGAGCGACGACGATCACCAATCCAACCGGAATCGGCATCAACATCGTAAGCACGACCGCCTCAAACGGCGTGAGCTTCGGCAACACCAGCGTCACCCAGTCCGGCGGCACGGGTGTCTCGCTCTCCAATAACCTGGGGGCCGTGACTTTCGCCGATCTCGATATCTCGCCCGACAGCACGGTAGCGGGCCTGCTGATTAATAACACCGCGGTCGGGGTTCCTGGAACGGTTACGACGACAAGCGGAACGATCAGCACCTTACTGGCGAACGCAGTAAGCATCATCGGGTTCAATAACACCACCAATCTGCAGCCGCTCGCGATGGTCTTCGATAGCGTCTCATCCACCGGGGGGACGAATAACGTTCTGCTCACTAATGTGAGCGGCAATATTGACATGAAGGGCGGCGCTCTCTCCCTCAGCACTGGAGCCGCCTTTAAGGTAAGCGGTTCGACCGCGACGGTGTCTTACGCCGGCTCAATTACGAACGTTACGGGAGGCATTTCACTCACAAACAACACCGGCGGCACGATCAATTTCACCGGCGGCATGAGTTTGGCCACACTTACTAATCCGGCCTTCACGGCCACGGGTGGCGGCACTGTGAGCGCCACGCAGAACAACACGAGTATCGTCAACACGCTGACCACGACGACCGGCATTGCGCTGAACGTTACCAGCACAACCATCGGCGCGAGCGGACTGACCTTCCGCAGCATCTCGGCCGGCACGGGGGCGACTGGTCCCTCCAGCGGCATCATTCTGAACAACACCGGCTCGAGCGGCGGCCTCACCATATCGGGTAACGGCGGCACTTGTTCTAACGCGGCGACCTGCACGGGCGGCGCAATCCAGGACACGTCCAGCAGCGGCATAAGTCTTACGAACACGCAGAAAGTTTCGATCGATCGCATCTTCATTCAGGACACGGTCAAGAGCGGCATCAGCGGAACGCAGGTAGTAGACTTTACGATCACCAACTCGAGGATCGATAACTCCGGCAATACCAGTGGTAATGACTACTCGAACCTGGGCTTCGGCGTTGATAACACAGTTACAGAGAACAATCTCTCGGGCGTAGTAGTCATAACTGGAAACACCCTGACGAACGCATTCGAGCACGGTGTGGACATTCAGAACTTCGCGGGCACGATCTCGAATGCCACGATCTCGAACAATAGTATTACCAGCTCGACGTCGACCGCGACCTCAAAGGGCTCGGGCATCCGGCTACTGGGCTTCGGCAACGCGAGCAGCACGTCGAACATCACGAAGGCAACAATCGCCAGTAACAGCATCTTCAATTTCCCCTTTGGCGCCGGCATCACGGCCCAGTTTGGCAATAACTCTTCGGGTCCGCCCGGAGCTTGGGGCACGGTCGGCAGCTCGACGAATCGCATCTTTATCCAGAACAACATCATTCAGGGTCAAAGCGCCGCGAACCCGATGAACACGAATGCCATCATCATGACCCTGACCGGCAAAGGACAGGCAAACTGGCTGGCCGACAGCAACGGCACCCAAGCGCAACCAATTACAAATATCGGAGGCGCTGAAATCGGAGTCACGGTCCGCGGTGTCAGCTCCACCGCGAATTGCGACATAACGAACAACCGGATTGTGGGCATCACCAATGCCTCGGCGCAGGGAATTGCTTTCGCAGGAGATTACTTAACCGCGACGACCGACGCGCCGCAGCTCTCCGGCACGATCATCGGCAACAACATTAGCGGCCAGGACGGCGAGGCCATTCAGGTTCTGGCGACTCCCGGCAGCTCGGCCCATCTTGATGTTTCGGTCAAGAACAACATTACGACCGCGCCGAACTGCGCAGGCTGCAATCGGTTTGGGATCACCGCAGAGGTGGGCTCGTCCAGTGCGACGATCACCGGGGCTCCGTCGATGTGCCTCGATATGTCAGGTAACACTGCGGCCGGCAGCGGCGTGAATCCCGGTATAGGTATTCGCAAGAAGACGGCTGCCTATGTCTTCAACATCGAAGGTTTCGCGGGCGGCGGCGATCCGACCGCGTTCCTGACGGCCGCGAACCCCAACGGCGGCGGGGTTATTATGATCAGTCAGACGACCGGCTTCGGTAACTGCGCGACGGCTCCGCTTCTCCTCGCGCCCGGCGGCGTGCAAGCTATCGGAACGATAGCTAGCGAGGCGTTGCTCAGTAAGGCGGCCTTGGATTCCACGGTTATCGCCGCGCTTCAACGTTGGGAAGCTGCCGACTTAACAAAGGAACAGGTTGCGACCTTGCGCAGCTTGAGCTTCGAAGTAGCCGACTTACCCGCCCTCAAGCTCGGCGAAGCTGATGGCAATCACATCCGTATCAGTCGGAATGCCGGCGGCAATGGCTGGTTCATTTCCGCAGGCAAGGATGACATGCAGTTCGCTAAGTCCGTTTCAGCTACTCGCAGCTACACTGAACCGGCGAGCGCGCCCGCTGGCCGCGTCGACCTACTGACCGCTATCGTGCACGAGATGGGTCATGCCCTTGGTCTGCCTGATACCTACGACGAGAAGGACCGCGACAAGGTGATGTATGGCTTCCTGACCAATGGCGAGCGCCGCGTTCCTGCTGCGGGTGACGCGTTCGGGGCCAAGCCAGGCGATCATGCGAAGCCGCAGTTCCTCGCGGCTCCGGCCGTGAGTGACAAGTACACCATCGGCGATATCCCGCCCGGGAAGACGGTTGTCGTTACCTTCCAGGTCCAGGTCGAGAATCCGCTGAATCCGACGAACACAACCCAGATCTCCAATCAAGGAACTGTCAGCGGAACTAACTTCGCCACGGTTAACGGCGTTAGCATCAACAATCCGAACACCGACTCCGATAATCCCCCCGCCGGAACGGCCGACCCGACCATCACGCTGCTCTGCGGGAATCCAGCTACCGTCACTACGAATACGGATGCCGGAGCCGGCTCGTTGCGTCAGGCATTAATCGATGTCTGCGACGGCGGCGAAATTAAATTCTCAAATACAACTGCCGGCGGTGCCGTGAACTTCTACGATGGCAATTCGCATACGATCAACCTTCTTGACGCCAATGGCGAACTGCCGATCGCCAAGAATGTGACCATCACCGGCCCGGGCGCCAATCTGCTCACCGTCAAACGCGACGCGGCCGCCGCGACTAATTTCCGCATCCTCCACGTTCAAACCGGAAAGACGGTAACCATCTCGGGACTTACGATCGCCAATGGCAGCGTCACCGGCGGTGGGTTCCCGGCGGGATTAGGCGGCGGAATCTTCAACGACCATGGCGTGCTTGCGGTAAGTAACTGCGTTCTTAGCGGAAACGCTGCCGATAGTGGCGGCGGCATCTTTAATAACGGCTATCCCTCCGGCAGCTCGAGCACGGTGGTCAAGGGCTGCACATTCAGTAATAACACCGCTAGCACCGGCGGTGGCTTGTATAACTACGGGGACACCGGCACCGCTACGACGGATATTCTCAATAGCACGTTTACCAATAACACCGCGACCGACGGCGGCGCCTTCGATAACTATGGCTCGGGTGCTACGGGCAACGCGACGTTACGAATCGTCAATTCGACCATTAGCGGGAACAAGAGTAACAACGACGGCGGCGGCATTTACAACACGAACAATGCCTCGGCGGCGGTCGCGGCTACGACTTTGACCAACGTCACTATTACCGGCAATCGGGCCGACAACGATACCAGCACTGTTGGCGCGGGCGGCGGCATCCGCGCCTTTAGCGGAACGGTTACGCTCAAGAACACCATCGTCGCCGGCAATTTCGTTGGCGGCAGTCCGAGCACGACGGCGAACGACATCAATGGTGCGGTCAACGCGGATTACAGTCTCATTGGCAATACCAATAGTGCGGGCATCACCGGCGCCAATAATCAACTGAACGTTGATCCACTTCTTGGGACTCTTGCCATCAACGGCGGATCGACCCAGACCCATCTGCCTGGCTTGGGCAGCGCCGCGATCAATAACGGCAATAATGCGGCACTTCCGGCGGACACCTTCGATTTGGATAACGACGCCAACGTGGCCGAGGCGCTTCCGGTGGATCAACGAGGACCGGGCTTCCCCCGGATTAGTAACACGACGGTCGATATCGGCGCGGTGGAAACCAACTACACTATCACTGCCACCGCGGGAACGCCGCAGAGCACGAAGGTAAACACAGCGTTCCCGGTGGCGCTTCAGGCGACGGTCAAGGAATCGAACACGGCGCTGAATGGTGTTTCAGTGACCTTCACGCCACCCGCCAGCAACGTGGCGAGTGGGACCTTTACGGGCGGCACGCCGGCCACAGTCTCCACTAATGGCAGTGGGGTGGCGACTGCGCCCACCTTCACGGCCAACGCGATCGCGGGCGGACCCTACATCGTGGCGGCGAGCGTTACCGGCCTTGCCTCAACCGCTGACTTCTCGCTTACGAATACGCCGCCGACTGTGACCATCGATCAGGCCTCGGGCCAGGCTGATCCGACTGCAGCCTCGCCGATTAACTTCATGGTAGTATTTTCCGATCCGGTGACTGGCTTTGGTTCCAGCGGGGTGACCATAAGCGGCACGGCCAACCCGACGACTGCGGTCGTGACTGGGTCGGGCACCACCTACAATGTGGCGGTAAGCGGCATGACAGCGCAGCCCGGAACGGTTATTGCCACGGTAAACGCCGGCGCGGCGACTGATGGTGGGGGTAACGCGAACCTGGCTTCTACTTCGACAGACAACACCGTCACTTACGACCCGCCGCCTTCAGTGACGATCAACCAGGCCCCCGGCCAGGCTGACCCGTCCAACACTTCGCCCATTAACTTCAAGGTCGTGTTTTCTGAGACGGTGACAGGATTCGGCTCGGGCGGCGTAGACCTCAGTGGCTCGGGCAATCCAACCACCGCCGTGGTTACGGGCTCGGGCACGACCTACAACGTGGCAGTAAGCGGGATGTCGCAGGGGACTGTGATCGCCAGCGTAAAGGCCAGCGCCGCCATTGACTCGGGCTCAAATCCAAATACCGCTTCCACTTCCACGGACAACACCGTCACCTACGACACCGCGCAACCCGTGGTGATGATTAACCAGGCTTCCGGCCAGGCTGACCCGACCAATGCGTCGCCGATCAACTTTACGGTTGTTTTCTCCGAAGCAGTGACAGGGTTTGGCTCGGGCAGTGTGAGCTTGTCCGGCACCGCGGGCGCGACGACGAAAGTGGTGACGGGTTCTGGGAATACCTACACCGTGGCAGTGAGCGGGATGACCAGCGACGGCACGGTGATCGCCACCGTCCCGGCGGGAGGTGCGGTGGACACGGCCGGGAACACTAACGCTGCTTCCACCTCCGCGGATAACACCGTGACCTACGACATCACGAAACCTGACGTCACCATCAACCAGGCATCGGGCCAGGCTGATCCGACGAATGCGTCGCCGATCAACTTCACCGTTGTCTTCACCGAAGCGGTCACAGGGTTTGGCCCAGGCAGTGTGACCTTGTCCGGCACAGCGGGTGCAACAACTAAAGTGGTGACAGGCTCCGGCACGACCTACAACGTGGCGGTAAGCGGAATGACCGGCAACGGCACCGTGATTGCGACCGTGCCGGCAGGAGGCGCAGCAGACGCGGCTGGCAATACTAATAAGGTATCCACTTCCACCGATAACACGGTCACCTACGACGGAACGAAACCAAGCGTAACGATCAATCAGGCGTCCGGCCAGGTTGATCCGACGAATGCTTCGCCGATCAATTTCACGGTAGTGTTTTCCGAACCGGTGACAGGGTTTGGTTCTGGCGGCGTGACCTTGTCGGGGACTGCGGGTGCGATCAACAAGGTCGTGACTGGTTCCGGCACCACTTACAATGTGGCTGTCAGTGGCATGACATCGCAAGGAACGATCATCGCCAGTGTGGCAGCGGGAAGCGCAGCGGATACGGCTGGGAATACAAACACCGCTTCCACCTCGACGGACAACACGGTGACCTATGACAACGTGCAACCTTCGGTCACGATCAACCAGGCTTCCGGTCAGGCTGATCCGACCAACGCTTCACCGATCAATTTCACGGTCGTCTTCTCCGAGCCGGTAACTGGATTTGGTCCTGGCAGTGTGACCTTGTCCGGAACGGCGGGAGCGACAACGAAGGTGGTGACGGGCTCCGGGACCACTTACAATGTGGCGGTAAGCGGAATGACCAGCAACGGGACAGTGATCGGCACGGTGCCGGCGGGAGGCGCAGCGGACGCCGCCGGCAATACTAATACCGTGTCCACCTCGACCGATAACAGTGTTACCTACGATTCGACCCAGCCGGGTGTGACCATTAACCAGGCCGCAGCTCAATCGGATCCGGCCAATGCTTCACCGATCAACTTTACGGTCGTCTTCTCCAAGCCGGTCACAGGATTTGGCTCGAGCGGCGTGACCCTCTCAGGCACAGCGGGCGCAACGACAAAGGTCGTAACCGGGTCTGGCGCCACCTACAATGTCGCGGTAAGCGGGATGATCAGCGATGGCACCGTGATTGCAACGGTGGCGGCAGGCAGCGCGGCGGACACTGCTAACAATACCAACACTGCATCCACCTCGACCGATAACACGGTTAACTACGACACGGGGAAACCAAGCGTAACGATCAATCAGGCGTCCGGCCAGGTTGATCCGACGAATGCTTCGCCGATCAATTTCACGGTAGTGTTTTCCGAGGCTGTCACGGGATTTGGTTCTGGCGGCGTGACCTTGTCGGGGACTGCGGGTGCGATCAACAAGGTCGTGACTGGTTCCGGCACCACCTACAATGTGGCGGTCAGTGGCATGACATCGCAAGGAACGGTCATCGCCACTGTCGCAGCGGGAAGCGCAGCGGATACGGCTGGGAATACAAACACCGCTTCCACTTCGACGGACAACACGGTGACCTATGACAACGTGCAACCTTCGGTCACGATCAATCAGGCCTCCGGACAGTCTGATCCGACTAATGCTTCACCGATCAACTTCACGGTTGTCTTCTCCGAGGCGGTCACTGGATTTGGCTCGGGCAGTGTGACCTTGTCCGGAACGGCCGGCGCCACCACGAAGGTGGTAACGGGATCCAGCACCACCTACAACGTGGCGGTAAGCGGCATGACCTCGCCAGGAACAGTGATTGCCACGGTCCCAGCGGGTGGGGCCGCGGACGCAGCCGGTAATACAAATACCGCTTCGGCCTCGACTGATAACACGGTGACCTATGACAACGTGCAGCCTTCGGTCACGATCAATCAAGCCTCTGGACAAGCGGACCCGACTACGACGTCACCAATCAACTTTACCGTGGTCTTCTCGGAGTCGGTCACTGGCTTTAGCGCCAGCGGCGTGACCTTGTCCGGGACAGCCGGTGCGGCGGCGAAGAGCGTAACGGGTTCTGGGACCACCTACAACGTCGCCGTGAGCGGCATGACTTCGAAAGGGACAGTGACCGCTACGGTCCCGGCAGGAGGCGCTGCGGACGCGGCCGGCAACACCAACACGGCCTCCACGTCGACGGACAACACCGTGACGTTTAACACCCTGGCTACCCACTTCACCGTGAGCGCTCCAAACAGTGCAATCCCGAACAGTTCCTTCAGCTTCACAGTGACGGCGCTCGATCAATTCAACAGCGCGCCCACGACCTACCCCGGCACGGTTCATTTTAGCAGCAGCGATGGAGCTGCGATTTTGCCGGTTGATGGCACTCTCAGCGGTGGTTCGGGGACATTCAACGCCACCCTTAAGACGCCGGGCAACCAGACCATAACCGCCACTGACACAGGCAACTCTACTATTACCGGCACGAGCAACGCGATTGCCGTCGGTAAGTCTAGTCCTACGATCAGTACCCAGGCGTCCGCAGGAGTTAATCTTGGTAGCGGCACCATCTCCGATAGCGCGACTCTCGCTGGCGGAGCGAGCCCCACCGGCTCGATCACCTTCAAGCTCTACGGGCCGAACGACGGCACCTGTGGTAACGCGCCCATCTTTACTTCTGCGGCCATCCCGGTGAGCGGGAACGCGACTTATAACTCCGGCAATTTCACACCTACCGTATCCGGCACCTATCGCTGGATCGCCAGCTACAGCGGCGATAGCAGCAACAATGCGGTGACTGGGGCGTGCAATGACGCGAACGAATCGGTGATCGTAAGCAAGGCGAATCCGGCCATCTCCGGCACGGTTTCGCCAGCTACCGGCAACCTCAGTACACCATTCACCGATACCGCGACGCTTTCGGGTGGCACCAGTCCCACCGGCACGATCACCTTCACCGTGCACGGACCTAACATCGATAACTGCGCGACGCCGATCTTTACCTCGACCCGGACGGTGGCCGGCAATGCCAACTATACCTCCGACGCCTTTACCCCAACTCTGCCCGGCATGTATAAGTTCCTGGCGGTTTACAATGGCGACACCAACAATAATTCTGTCGCGACCACCTGTGGCGCGCCGAGCCAGACATTTGTCGTTAACGGCCCGTCACCTTCCCCGACGCCTACGCCGACAGCGACGCCGGCCCAAGCCTTGAACATCTCCACCCGGATGCGGACAGAGCTTGGCGACAAGGCCATGATCGGGGGCTTCATCATCACCGGGAATGCCTCCAAGTCGCTCGTCTTGCGCGGCCTCGGACCTTCGCTCTCTTCCTTTAAGTTGAACGATCTGCTGCTTGATCCGGAGCTGGAATTGCGCGGACCCAGCAATAACCTGATCTTCAAGAACAAGGACTGGAAAGACGACCAGCGTGCTTTGATTGAAGGGACCAACTTCGAGCCGAAGGACGACCGGGAGTCGGTCATCGTGATCACGCTCAACGCGGGGGCCTACACCGCACTCCTGACCGGCAAGGATGCAACCGAGGGCATAGGTCTGGTGGAAATCTACGATACCAATCCAGCCGCCGCCTCCGAGCTGGGTAACATCAGCACGCGCGGCATGGTCAGGACTGACGACAAGGTCATGATCGGCGGCTTCACCCTGGGCGGACCCAACAACGCCACCCGCATCGCGGTGCGCGGCCGAGGGCCATCGCTGAGCCAGTTTAATTTAAGTCCACTCCTGGCGAATCCGGTGTTGGAGCTGCGCAACGAGAACGGAACGATCATGGTCATGAACGATGACTGGCAGGACGATCCTGTCTCGGCCGCGAATCTCACGGCCAACGGTCTCGGGTTGTCGGATCCGAAAGAGTCGGGCATCTTCATCTCGCTGACGCCGCCGGGACAATTTACCGCCATCCTTTCCGGCAAGGGCGGCGGCATCGGCATCGGACTCGTCGAGATCTACAACCTGAAATAAGGGTAGCCACAGCGGTAGCCACGCCCTGTGGGGCGTTCGCCTTCACGGCCCACAGGGCCGTTGCTACAATATCAGACGTCGCACCCGATATGCTCGATTCGCTACTTGTCGTTTCAGGGTTCGTGCTCATCGCAGCCGGTTTAGTCTCGGTGATCAAGCCCATGCGATGGCTGGGCTTGGGCACGCGACGAATGGGAGCAGGAGCCGTCGTGGCCGGAGTGTTCCTCGAGTTTGCCGCGGGGGATATGCTGGATTCCTTTCTGCTCTACATGGCCTTGTTCATCACGATTGTGGGATTGCTGTCGCTCATCCGACCGATTCGGTTCCTCTACATCCGGAGCCGGAGGGTGGCGGCAATGGTGTTGCCAGGTGGGCTCCTTCTTGTTGTCGTCGCATTGTTCCTGCCAACCGGCGTGGAGAAAGTGTCCGCTCGTGGGACCAAGCTTGATGATTGGATGCCGCGTTGGCAGATCGGCGAGCAGCACACTATTCATGTGGCGGCGCGGCCGGAAGCTGTCTTTGCTGCCATTCACGCTGTGCGCGCGGATGAGATTCTCCTCTTTCGAACCCTGATAGCTATCCGCCGCTGCGGCGATACTGGACCCGAAAGCATCATGAACCCGCCGGAGGAGAAACCGCTCCTCGATGTTGCCACGCAGACAACGTTTGCCCTTCTTGCAGAAGCGCCGCCGCGCGAAATTGTGATCGGCACCGTCGTCGCCGCTCCCCAAGGCACAAGGACGCGATCAAGCGGACTTACGCCCGAGTTGTTCCGGCGGAAACTTCCCCCAGGCGTCGCGCTCGCGACCATGAATTTCCTCGTTCTGCCGGACGATCGCGGAGGATCGAGTATCTCGACGGAGACGCGCATTTACGCCAACAACACGGCCGTGCTGCGCCGGTTCGCCATTTATTGGCGAGTCATCCATCCGGGGAGCGACATCATCCGCCGGATGTGGTTACGCGCAATCAAGAAACGCGCGGAAGGAAAAGTCGCTGCCTGATTACAGTTGCGAGCGGAATGGAATCATGAGCCACTCCGTCGTCCGCTCCCAAAGCGAACGATTCTTGAACTGCTGCAAGGTGTACTCACGGGATTGCGCGAGGTCCTTCTCAAAAGTCTCCTCCATCAGGCGGGCAAAGCCTTCGTCGTAAACAACAACATCGATCTCTTCGTTGATCTCGGAGGATCTGGGATCGAGGTTTGACGATCCAAGCATCGAGAAGAGTCCATCCACCACCATGGTCTTGGCGTGGATCATCGTCGGCTGATACTCAAAAATTTTCACGCCACCTTCCAGCAACCGGCCGTAAGCCGTGCGTCCGGCTGATTCGGTCATGGGCTGATCGTTGTATGGTCCAGGCAGGAGAAAACGGACATCGACCTTTCGTTGGACCGCTTTCACGAGAAGATCGACCTGATCGTCCGAAGGCGTGCAGTACGGGTTCGTGATCCAAATGCGTTTTTCCGCGGCAGCGAAGGCGACTGCCTGCACCATCGGAATCGGCGCCGCGGCAGAGAAGGAATGCGACTCCACTATCTGGGCCTTCAGTTCGCCGGCGGCAGGCAGACTGGGAAATTGTCCCGCGCCGGTCAAAGCCTCGCCGAAGGTCTTGACCCAGTGGCCTTGGAAAGCGGCCTGGAGTTCGGCCACGACGGGACCTTCCAGCCGCGCATGGAGGTCGCGCCAATGGTCTTTGTCCTGCGCATGGCCGCTCCATTTGTCCGAAAACGCTGCGCTGCCAGTGAAGCCAACTTTGCCGTCAATGATGAGCATTCGCCGGTGCGAGCGGCGATTCGCGCGGTCCATCCGCCACGATTGCACCGGATGATAATAGGCGAACTTGCAGCCGGCATCGGTCATCCGCCGGACATCCGAGTTATCAAGGTCCCAGCCTGAGCCGATCCCATCGAGCAGCAGACGCACTTCCACTCCCGCGCGGGCGCGTTCGCAGAGTGCGTCCCGAAACTGGCGGCCAATCCCGTCAGACTTAAATATGTAGGCGGCGAAGTTGACGGTCTTTTTCGCGGAATGAATCGCCTCGAGCATGGCCGGAAAGAATTGATCGCCGTTTTGAAACAGCTCGATTTTGTTTCCTGGTTGCGGCACCGGATTAGTCAGGGCCAGCGCCGATCCGAAAAACTCGGGGGAGCTGACGGAAAAGGTGTGCTCGAGTTTATATTCGAGCGATTTGCGCCGGATGAAGAAAAGGCAAAAGACGACGACCAGCGTGATAAAGAAGAGACAGAGGCCGATCCACTCCGCGATCGCGAGCTTCCACCAGCGTTGATTCAACCAGTGTGAGGTGCGGGAGCGTTTTTTGGACATGATGCGGGGATGACACTGAATCGCGGCCGGAACGCGGATCGACTGGATGGTTCGCCAAGAAAATTAATCGGGAGGACACTCCCCGTCAGATAGTTTGGGCATTGCCCCCGCTGCGGCTTTAGCGCGCCTGCCCGGATGACTCCAGCGTCATTACCACGTCGCGATCTTCGAAAGGAACGTGAGTGGACGCGGCAAACTTGAAAGCGGTTCGGCCGGAACGCAGCTCCTTGATCGTGAAGAAGACCGAGCGGCTCTTGATGGTGAAACCGAGCGTCAGCCCGACCTTGCGAAATCGCGCGTCGATATCTTTGATCCAATCCTTGAAACGCTCCGGATTGAAGGTGCCCATGTCGCGGGTCAGGACCGAATGCATTAAATTACGCACGGCTTCTCGCTGCTCCTTAGGCCGGGAATGCATGAGGATCATGGCGTCGAGTTGAGCAGAACGGGTGCCGGGCCAGGCGGCGAGCCGCCTCAGGGTTCGCACAGGCATGCGTCCTGCTTGTAGAAACCATAATGTTGTCGCTTTCGCGCCATTTCAAGCCGAGCCGCGATGTTCCTCCTGCGGCGAAACTTCGCGCTGGGTTTACCCTCGTCGAAGTTATTATTGCTCTGGCCGTACTCGGCACCATGGCGGCCGGATGCTACATCGGATTTAACGCCATCAATGAGTACAGCGTCAGCTCACGGCTTTACACCGAGGCGCAAACCGTTTGTCAGAATCAGATCGATCTCATCCTCTCCAAAGAACCTTTCGACGTAACCGCGACCCCCAAGAAAGTACCCACCGTTCTCCTCTTGGATTCCGAACGAACTCCGACCGGGCCGCTCGTGCAGAATAACGTCTTCATCTATCAAGATCCAGTCTCCGGCAAGGTGGTCGTTACCGGCAGTATGACGACAACCGTGTCCGATGTCGGATCGACCATGACCTTCGCCGGTACAACCGCGAACCTGAACGTGCGCAGGGCAACCGTGACCGTGAGCTACAAGTTCCGAAATCGGAATTACAGCGTCGCCATGGACACAATCCGAACCGCCGATCAATGAACCTTTCCTCATCAAATCGGCTCTCATGGCCAGGCTTCACCCTGGCGGAAATGATGATCGCCCTCGGGGTCGCTAGCCTTCTTGGGGGGGTGTTCTTCACCGTCTTAAAATCAGGGCTAACCCTTTCGGCCAAGAACACCGCCGTAAACGTCGCACATCAGGAAGCGCGCGAAGGAATTCTGAGGATGACGCGCGATATTCATGCTGCGATATCAGTGCCCCAGCTGAGGAATAACACTCATGACGCCTCCTATCTCACGGCCAACAGCTTTCCGGTCGTAAGTTCAACCCCGGCTTCGACCACGACGCCAGTAGCGCCTGCAGCGCCAGGGGTGTCCTTCCAAAATATTGCGTCAGGTCCAAACTATGTCTGGAAAGACCCGGGCAACGTTAACCTCATTATGATCAAGGACAATCCGACCAAGCCCACCGAGGGAATGCGGCTCATCATCCCGTTCTGGGGGCTGGAAGAGGACATTACCAAGACGACGGCCAGCGGGAGCGCCACCCACAGCAACGTTTTCATTAAGGCCGACCAGTCCACTCCAAACATTAACGCGCCGGACGTCGGGGGCTCTTATGCCATCACCTACTATACGGATCGTGTCGCCTATGTGGTGCTGAATGGACAATATGTTGTAGACCCGGCGGGTGACTTCAAGCTTTCGGGAGGAAGCTACGTCGCGGCTGGGACTTATACCGCCAGCTCTTCCGGCGCATTCATTCTCTCGAATGGGATTTACCTCCCCTACAGCAGTGGAGCGATGCAGCGTTATGACTACGTCGTGAGCGGCTCACCGACACGCTATCGCTTTGAAAATGGAGAACTGCACATATTCAAGCAACGTTACAGCGGAAGCTCCACCTACTGGCAGGATGTCGCGACGGCGGCAAAGTATATCAGCAGTCCTACCCCCTTCTATGTTCCTCTCAACAGCGGAGGCACGCCCGATCTCAAATATGTCGGGGTAAAATTGACTGCGCGCGATCCCAGATCGAGCAACCAGGGTTATCTCGCCACGGCTTCGTTGCTCAACACCCAGATCGACTACCGGTCGAGACTCACGATCACCCAGTAATATGAAAACAAAAGTTGAGGGTCCCGAAGAGGGCAGCACGCTCATGGTCACGATCGGGGTCGTTGCCACCATGCTGGTTCTCCTGGGAAGCGCGGTCGAGTACACCACCCACATATCCCGGGTCTCGCAACGCAGCCGCAAAACTGCGCTCGCAATGGAAGTCGCTGACGGCCACCTCGAGACGTTGTATTCCAATTGGAGGAATATTTATCGGACTACCTGGACGACTCTCTCTAACAATCAGGGCGGTACCGACAGATCGATTGTGGGAACCAATTTCTTTTACACCACTATGTACAGCCCTGGTCCGGCCCCCACACCGGTCCCTTCCATGACGCCCGCAGCGACGCCGCCTATAATCACACTGCCATCGTCATCTAACTTTCCTTCTGCCCCGGGTTATACCGTTACGCAATACCGGATCCAGGCGGTCGACCCCATGATCACATTGGACGCCAGCGAGAATAGCACGGTAAGCCCGGGAGCCACTCCGCCAGCGGCGTACGGCCCGAATAACTGGCAGTATAGCTATTTCTACCTTGCTGCGACTGACGTGACCGTTCCGACCTCGACCGGCAGCGTGACAGCGAAGGTGCGACGGATCTTCGAGAAGAAGTTCGATAACCCGTGGACCTACGCCATGTTTTATGTGGACGATTTGGAATTTCAGCCAACTACCGCCCTGGGCATGGACGGCCCGATTCATACCAACGGCAGCCTTTACATCGGGACAAGCAACTTCACTACGACGAACCGGCTGGAATTCGCGGGCGAGTATGTGAATGGATTTTCACCATTGGACACTTCGCACTCTGGTCCGACAGCGCCGAACTTGGTTTCCGACATGCCGCCTTCGCAAGTCTCCCCTTACCTTCCTTTCGGCTGGAATCTTAATCTCGACGGAACCACTAACAACAACAAGAGCTACCATGAGCTGATCGAGCGCCCGGTTTCGGGCACTGATCCCATCTCGGAGATCCGCCTTTATAACCAAGCCGGTTACCGCATCCTAATCGACGCGGCCAATACCATCACCATCACGACCAAAAGCGGCGCCTCGATAAATGCCGGGGACTTCAACGCAATTACCGGAAACATCACCACCAATCAGGGTTTCTACGACGCGCGGGAAGCCGGCTACGTCCGGGTCGCCTCGGTAGATATCGCTGGCCTAGCTACCGAGCTCAAGAAACTGAGCGATTGGAACGGTCTGATCTACATCTCGGATACGACTGCCAAGACCGTGGACAACGCCGGTACCCTCACTAACGCCGGCACCGCGGTTAACGTGACCCTCAACGGCACTACCGCGTCGACTCTAAGGCGGGCCATTCGAATCAAGAACGGTGCAACTTTGCCCACTGGCGGCATGACGATTATCTCCGAGAATCCGATCTATATTCAGGGAGATTTCAATACCGGCACTAATCCGCCTTCGAATAGTGGCACCTATACCGATCCGGACGCGAGCGGATACACCCGCAGGAATGCCGCTATCATAGGCGATGCGGTTACCATCCTTTCCGGCGCATGGCTTGATACCAATTCCGACAAAAGCACGCCGCAGCGCGACGCTTCGAATACGACCATCAATGCGGCGATCGTGGCGGGAAATGTGCCGAGCAATAGCACCTACAGCGGGGGCGGCGAAAACTTTGTTCGGCTTCTTGAAGATTGGTCAGGAAATCATTTCACGTATTACGGCTCGATGGTGCAACTTTACAAGAGCCAGCAAGGGACGGGGACTTGGATTACCCCGGGAGGCACGGTTTACAAATCGCCCACCCGGCACTGGTATTACGATACGAACTTCGGCAATAGCTCTCCTCCGGGAAACCTGCAAATCGCTGCTTACCTTCAGCAACAGCGTTGGTACCAGGTTTATTAAGTTCATTAACGGACCTCAGCCATGCTTTTAAGAACCGTCCTTCTGCTTTTCGTCGTCGCGGCCACGCTTAGCACGGCCCGCGCGGTGATCGATCTTACGCCCACGCCACATGAATCCACATGCGAGGGCTTCACCTTTAAGGAGTTGCTCTTTAAGGACGGCAAGCGCGAAATTATTTACCAACTGCCCGACAAATGGGTGTATCGAGCCGGAGGCGACGGAGTGCGTCTAACGCCACCCGAAGCCGTGCGGGCCGACGCCATCATTCAGGCATCGCAATTATCGGCGCCGGGACCTTTCAACGAAAAAAGCCTTGAAGCCGCGAAGAAACAATTTTTGGGCAGCCTTCCACCCGGCAGCCAGATGATCACCGTGGTGACAGAGGAGCAAAACCCTGTGCCGTTTAGCGGGAACCCTACTTACGAACTCCGGGTGAGCTATCAGATCATCGGGGAGACTTTTGTGCGAAGCGCGTTATTTACGAACGTCGCCGATACGCAGCTCTGTTTCAGGCTTACTGCGCGGAAGAGCGATTTTGAAGCACTCCATCGTTTGTTTCGCACCAGCATTTTCTCGTGGCGATGGATCGAGCAGCGCGCCACCCCGGACGCTGGATCCGTCACGGCCTCGATCCGATAGAACGCGGTGGCGCTCAATTGTGAGCGGCTCTCCCCGTTTTGAACGGGATACTACGGGATTCGGCAGCCTTCGAGAAGGCGACCTCAAACCCGGAAGCGCCGCCAGGCGAGAACTTTCCGCATGAATCGCGTTCGATCCGGTGCAACTGGTTGAGAGGTGAATCAACGAATCGAGAAACTGAAAGACACCATCGAACTCAACCACCACTGCCGCGCCGAACATGTCGATTCCAAGGCGGTTATCGAAATGGCCGGCGAAAAGACGGTTTGGGAAGGGGTTGTCGAAGTTTTCGAATTGGTGGGGCACGGAGAGGCCAAACGCTGCTACGGTTGGTTATCGAAAATTGGCCGCGTCCGCAGGTGGTTACCGAGTTGGAATTGCCGCCGGTGCGTTCCCCGCAATTAGCAGTTAGAGCCGCGCTCGCGCGCGGAAAGCGGAAATGAAGCTGCTGAAGAGGCTAATTGTGGTGCTTGTCCTGAGCGTATTCATTCTGAAATTGCATAGCGCCAACCCGACGATGGCCTTGGCGCTGGGAGAAATTGGATTTGCCGGCGTGATCATGTGGCCGTCGCCGCGATCGACTTGGATTTCGATCTGATCGAGGAAATTCACGAAGCCACCCCAATCCCAGCCGATATCCACCCGCATGCCGTTGATGGTAGCACTGATGTCGGGTTGAAGCGTGGCATAATCCGGACCGGCTTGCTGCGCACCTTCGATGCCCAAGGCTTCGCCGATCGATTCGTTGTAGTTCGCGTTCGCTTTGATCTGTTTCACCAAAGCGCGGAAACGGCCTTCTATTCACGGGGTGACCGCCTGAGCGGCGGCGGGAAAAGGGGGAGCGGCCGGAGCGCCGCTCGGCGGAACAGCGCCACCGCCGGATCGCTCAAAATTTTCCAGTCTCCGAGGTGATTAAACACGTTTAGGCACAGGCTGAGGGGCTGCCTACGCCGTGTTCCCACTACCGCAAACTAGTGTGGGTTGACCTTTTCGATTGTCAGCGCGATCTGCAACGCTGATGAATCTCACAGATGGCGCGCGTGGTTCTTCTTTCAGCAACCCCTGCGGACGATGCAACCGATTTTAATCTTGCTCCGCTACTCGATCTGCAAAAATGCGCGAAGCGTGATCGCTTCCGCGTTCACTCAGTCACGACCGATCCGGAAACCGCGGATCTCATTATTTTCGCCGAATCCTACGGCGCGGGTTGGTATTTTAAGGGAGTGCGCGGGCACTCATTCGTTCGCGAATACCGCGACAAGTGCTTTCTCTTCTGCGCCAATCCTTTTGTCATTCCTCTTTTGCCAGGAATTTATACAGGGGTCGAGCAACGCTGGTCGTCCTCACGAATTCGCGCTGGTTTTTATCTGGGAGTGACGAAGAACGAGTTCACGACTTACGCGAGACCAGTTCACGACCTTCCGTACCTCTTCAGTTTTATGGGGTCGATCCGAAACGCTCCCGTGCGGCAAGGGTTGGCGACGCTCGTGCATCCGCGGAGTTTTTTTCAGGATACGACGGAAGAGTTCGAACGGGTCTTGCACCGCGAAATGGACCAGCGTGAACGATTGGATTATCACCGGCGCTATGTCGAGCTAACGAAGGTCAGTAAATTCGTGCTTTGCCCAAGAGGCCTCAGTGCTTCGAGCATCAGGGTATTTGAGACAATGGAAATGGGACGTGTCCCGGTAATTTTGTCCGATGGCTGGGTTGCGCCGGCGGGGCCGGCTTGGGATAACTTTGCCATTCGCGTTCGTGAGCAGGATTTTGCCCAGATCCCGCGGATCCTCGAGGAGCGCGAACCGGAAGCGGTCGAGATGGGACAACTCGCCCGCAGAGAATGGGAGGAGTGGTTCTCGGACGAGGTCGTCTTTCACCGCGCCGTCGAGTCGTGTCTGGACATCAAGAAGCGCCGGCGCATTCCTGAAGGTCTGGCCCGGTGGCCGGTGTATCTTCAATTCCTCCGTCCTTTTCATCGCCGGCGAATCGCCGGCATGATGTATCGCGCCCTGCGGCGCGCCATGGGAATATCTCGGCAGGGTCCTAGAAGTATGCGGATTTAGGAATCAGCGAATGTTGGCCGCTCGCGCGGGATCATTCCGAATCGTCGCGGCCCGCCAATAAGTTCGCGATTGATTTCTCGATCTCCGCAATGCAAACCGGCTTCTTAAGGTAGGCGTCGCCGCAAGCGGCCAACGCACTTTCATGATCGGCTTCGTTTCCGTAAGCCGAATAGTAGAGGATGGGAGTTACGGGGTGCAATTTCCGCAGCTTCTGGCAAAGCTCTACTCCAGTGCCATCGGGCAGACGCACATCAAGGATGTAGAGATCGAAGTTGATTTCTTTCGCCAGCTCCAAACCTTCCGCCACGCTGCCCGCGGTGAGCACACCGTAACCACAGTCCTGTAACAAGGCGGCCATCATCAGCCTGGTGTCCTGGTGATCGTCGACGTGAAGAATGCGGGCGCGGGTGCGTTCCATAATGGTCTTTTTCGATGACAGTTAATCAGCGTATCAGAGAGAAGGGGTGTACGCACCGTTTCTCTTGCGCAGGCCGGCCGTTTGCCAAGAAACCTGAACCTCAAAAGCGCCGACATCCCGCGGTTATTGATACGGCATTTTCGCAATAAATTTTTCATTGACACGCTCGGGCCGCCGGAGGCATTACTGGGGGCGAACAATCTAAGTTTTCCAACGGGAGGGAATCGAATATTATGCGCATCCATCGCACTCACATTATTGGCAAAGCTTTCTGCCTGGTTTTTGGCGCCGCTTTCGTGGCTGCTTCATCATGGGCGTCAGTCGTATGGGATCTGAATCCGCAGCCGCGGCAGAACGCGCCGGTCGGCTCGAGCAGCCACACGTATACTTCGCAAGGCTACTCGATCACCGCGTATGGATTCGATAACAACGCCGGCATCGGCAGCCCGCATCAATTGTTTTACAAAAACGTGGCGCCGATTGGCGGCGCTGTGGAATTCGGTTTGGGTCTCACCAACACGCCCGACAACGAAATCCAGGCGGGTTTGCATTTCATTCAATTCGATTTCACTTCCATGCTGGCGGCCGGATTGTTACACGGCCAGATCAGCGTCGGCAGTATCCAGGCGAACGAGGCGTTCGCCATTTATGGATCGAACGCTCTCGGCACTCTCGGGATCCAGTTGGGAGGGGCCTACGGCAGCACCTTCGACAACCAATTCGTCAATCTTCCAAACTTCGGCCAATACAACTACTATTCCATCGTGGCAGCCGCGAACGACGTTCTTCCGATCGCGATCCAGGCTGATCTCCCGCCCGTCCCGGAAGTGAACGCGATCCTGCCGATTGCCGCGCTGATTCTTTTGCTTTTGGCCGCCCGCGCCCACCAGCAGCGAGTCCGGCGACCTGCATAATTCGCTCTTTCGTTCCCGAGCCTCGCGCTCTTGGAGGTCTACGCAATCGATCGCAACTAAACTCGCGCAAAGCAGTACGGTACGACAGCCTTCGCCTCCGGGCCGAGGCGTTTGATTTTTGTGGCGGAGCCCGGAGGGAGATGCTCCTAGGCGGCATCCAATCGCCCAGGAGCTGGCGATTCATTCCTATGTCCACCACATCATGAGTGGTCTCCGCCCTGGATCTGAACGAGCGTCCTGGAACGATCCATCGATACGATCCACGCCTGCCGCAGAGAATGCAGCGTCCGGGGAACCGGACGTCGCCGAACTTGTCCGACGACGGCGACGGGGGCGAATGATGCGATTCATCGCCGGCGAGATCGTCGCGATTGCCGTCCTGGCCGTCTCGGTTCTTGCGGGAATCTCGGAACGTTTCGCGGTGGAATCGCTCACGCCGATCTTCCGCACGCTGCCGATCGCCGCCGCGACCATCGCAGCGGTTCTTCCCATTTTATTCTTTGGCCATCCCAAAAAAAGAAAACCTCTGAAGTGACCGGCGAAGAGGCCGGTGTCCGACAAGCGTTGATTGTTATCCCGATTACTCATTGACACATTTCCGCCTTGGAAGGACTGGCCCGCAGAGTAACGTTCCCACGCAAATGAAGGGTTCCAACCCATGATCGTCCCTCCGCAGCCGCTCCGTGTTCTTTGTGCGGACGACAACGTTCTTGTCCTGGATATGCTTTCGAAGACCCTGCAATCGGCGGGTCACCATGTCGAAGTGGCGACCGACGGACGGGCCGCGGCATCGAGGATTGCCGAAGATCCAGGGTATTTTCAGTTGATCGTTACCGACACGCGGATGCCTCGATTGGACGGGTTTGGTCTTGTTCGCGAAGCCCGGTCTGCCGGCTATCAAGGCAAAATCATCGTCTTCGCAAACTCGCTCAGCTCCGAGGACCGCCAGCGTTACACCGAGTTGCACGTAGATCGAGTCATCGACAAGCCTGGCAAGAGCGGCGAGCTGATAGGCGCGATCAGTGAATTAAAAGCCAGCCTGGCTTGAATCGTCCCTCGTTTGAGGGCGTTGGCGACCTCATTTCGTTGGCCGGCACTTAATGTTCTAGAGGCGTATAAACCGGTCGGGACAAAGAGGGATCACCGCCTGTTTTCTTCTGGGCTGGCCCGGAAGTAGCTTATGGAAATTATAGACATGCGTATTTCCCGGCCTCTAATCTGTGTATTTCTGCTAGCCCTAGGGCTGGCGGGATGGATCGCTCCAGCGCAGGCAGTGGTTTTGGATTGGGATACGGTCGCGTGGACCCCTGGCTCGCTCAACAATTCCTACGACCTTAACGGCGATAGCATCAATGACGTCACCGTTACGCTTACCGCCCAGAATGCCAACGTTTGGACCAACGATCCAGTGTCGGGCGACATCACCCCTGCGGTTAACCAATCGATTACCGGAGGCATTTCTCCGGTCGAGAATTCCCTGATGCTCGCCGCGAACCTGCATACGAATAGCAACGTGACTCTTCAACTGAGTTTTACCGGCGCGCAGCCCGGCGCGAACAATGTTTCCTTCACTATTTTCGATATCGATATCACGACGAATCGCGACATCATCGACACCATTTACGGCGTGGCGCTTGATGGAACTCACATCGCGGCGACCATCACCAATGTCGGCCCCAATGTAATCCTGTCGGGCACCGGTTTGAATCAGGTTCTGACGGGCAATGCGGCTACAGCCAATAATTCGTCCGACAGCAACGCGACGATCAGTTTTGGTAACACGATCATCACCGATGTCTTCTTCACGTTTGGCAACAACGCCGGAGCGCCCCGCTACCAGGATATCGCGATCGGCGACGTCTCCTTTACGCCCGTTCCCGAAATTAATCCGACGATCTCCGCTTCAGTCAGCTGCCTTCTCGCGATCGGACTCACCGTCTTCGTGCAGCGCCGCGCCAGGATGCGGCGGAGCATTCGTTAGGCGACGGCGGTTTCGCGCACCGCTTTGGCCGGCGAAAGCTCGCGCAATCGCGCAATGACAGCGGGAATGATTTCCAACGCCCGATCCACATGCCCCTCGGTGTTGAAACGGCCGAAAGAAAAACGCATGCTGCCTCGCGCGAGATCGTCGTTCACTTTCATCGCGCGCAGGACGTGGGAAGACTCGATCGCCCCCGTGCGACAAGCCGAGCCGGCCGAGCAACAAAGTTGATGACGGTCCAGCATCATCAACGCGGCACCGGAGTCGATTCCCACAAAGGAGAGGTTCGAAGTGTTCGGCAGGCGCGTCTTTGGATCCCCATTTACGAACGTGTCCGGCACCTTCTCGAGCATCGTCTTTTCAAAGCGATCGCGCATGGCTCGGACCCGCGTCCCTTCTTCCGCGAGAGCCCCGGCGGCGCATTCCGCCGCCTTCCCCAGCGCGACAATGGAAGCGGCGTTTTCCGTCCCGGCGCGCCGATTATTTTCCTGGCTGCCGCCAATCAGGGAAGGCTTGAAGGCCGATCGCCTGTTCACGTAAAGCGCGCCGACGCCTTTCGGTCCATGCAGCTTATGGGCGGAAAGCGAGAGGGAATTGATCGTCGAATCGGCCAGCCGAACCGGAATTTTGCCCACGGTCTGGATCGCGTCCGTATGAAACAGGACGCGTTTCCTTCGCGCGATCTCCGCGATTTTCTCCACGGGAAAGAGGACGCCGGTTTCGTTGTTCGCCCACATCACAGAGACGATCGCGGTCTGCGGCGTGATCGCGTTTTCCAGTTCGTCCAGATCGAGATTTCCCTCGGTATCGACGCCGACGACCGTGACCGAACAACCTTTTTTCGAAAGCGCTTCGCAATGCCGCCACGTGGCGCTGTGCTCCACAGCGGTGGTAACGACGTGCTGTCGAGTACGATCAAGTTGCAGCGCGGAATTCACTGCGGCGTTATTCGACTCAGTGCCGCAGCTGGTGAAAATAATTTCCACCGGCTCGCACCCGAGCAGCGCGGCGACGCGTTCACGGGCCAGATCGATCGCGCGCCGAACCTGCGCGCCGAACGCGTAACCACTCGACGGATTGCCGTAGTAATGCGTCAGAAACGGCAGCATTTCCTCGAGCACGGCCGGATCGAGCTGCGTGGTCGCGTTGTTATCGAGATAAATGATCTGCTCGTTCGAGATCATGGAGCGCATCGAGTTTAAGGTAATAGCGTCCCTGGCGTAAAGTGCGCTGTAGCTTATTCCGGTGGACGCGGTGCGTTTCCCGGATGTTGCGGCTCGCGATGGGTGTAGCTGAAGTAGAGGTTGCGCAGATAAATCGGCAACGGCAGCGCCGTGATCAAGACCCCTACGGAATCGCGCTGGTAGATCGCAAAATAACTGAGCGTCAGCAAGCTGCCGAGCGCGCTGCATTCCCAAAAACCAAAGGGGATCACACTTTTGTGGGCGCGTTCCGAGGCGATCCATTGAATGAAAAAGCGGAGTCCGAAAACCAGGCCGCCCGCCAGGCCCACGATTTTCCACGGGTGAATCAAGATCCCGAACACATACGTCTCGGCCAGAAACTGGAGGCTCTTCATAAGGGCCAAAGGTTCCGCCAGATCGTCATGGCCGACCAGCTTTTTTCCAGCGCCGCGTCGCGATAAAATCCCGCGCTTGATCTCAGCGCGCGGCAAGCGAAGAAATCCCATGCCTGAAACCAAACCTCCGTCATGGAGAATCGCCCTCGCAACGACGCCGGAGCAGATCGGACATTGTTCTTCGGTCATGCGAGAACTGCGCCCGCACATCAAAGCAATCGATTTCGCCGCGCGCGTCCTTCAACAACAAAAGGAGGGATATCAGCTCGCCTATCTCGAACTGGATCGGGTGGTTCGCTCCGTCGCGGGCTTCCGCATCTTTAATCTGCTCTTTTCCGGCCGCACTCTCTACATCGACGATCTGGTCACGCACGATTCCGACCGCTCGCGCGGATTCGGGGCCGCTCTTTTCAATTGGCTGATCGAGCACGCGAAGGAACAGGGCTGCGAGCACCTCACCCTCGATTCCGGGGTGCAACGGTTCGCCGCCCACCGCTTCTATTTGAATCGCGGGATGGATATCAATTCGCACCACTTCCAGCTAAGACTGAATTCGTAATCGGCTCGTGATCGATGTGGCTCCGCCTTTGAATTCCATCTAAGGTTCCACCCGCATGCCGTCTATCTGGGATATCGCCAACGAACAATTGCGCGACCTCGCCGTTTACGAACCGGGAAAGCCAATCGAAGAAACTGCGCGCGAGCTCGGCGCCGATGCCGCCAAAATCATCAAGCTCGCATCGAATGAAAATCCGCTCGGCCCTTCGCCGAAAGCTTTGCTCGCGATGCGCGCCGCGCTCGAATCCGCCCATCTCTATCCCGATGGCGGCGGCTATTACTTACGCCAGGCTCTCGCGGCAAGACTACGTCTGAGCCGGGACCAGCTTATTCTCGGCAGCGGCTCGAACGAGATCATCGAATTCCTCGGACACGCCTTCCTCCATCGCGGCGACGACGTCATCACCTCCGAGCACGCCTTCATCGCCTACAAATTGGTCGCCGCTGTCTTCGGTGCCCGCACGATCGAAGTGCCCAGCCCGGACCTGCGCCACGATCTCGAAGCCATGATCGCCGCCATCACGCCCAAGACCCGTCTCATCTTCATCGCGAATCCCAATAACCCCACCGGCTCCCTCGCGCGTCAGGAAGAAATCGACCGCTTCATCGAGCGAGTGCCGCAGCACATCGTCGTCGTTTTCGATGAAGCCTATTTCGAATATCTCGATGATCCGCCTGACACGTTGCGGTTTGTCCGCGCGGGCCGCAACGTCGCGGTCCTGCGCACGTTTTCAAAAATTCAGGGGCTCGCCAGTCTGCGGGTCGGTTATGGGATGGCGCAGCCGGAGTTGATTCAGGTTCTGCAAAAAGCCCGGCAACCATTCAACGTAAACGGCATCGGCCAGGCGGCCGCGCTCGCGAGTCTCGGCGACGACGAACACCGGCAGGCCACGAAGCGTGTCACCGACGAAGGCCGCGCCTGGCTGCAAAAAGAATTCGCTGCCATGAATCTTCGCTTCGTCCCCAGCGTGGCGAACTTTGTTCTCGTGAACGTCGGCGACGGCGCGAAGATATTCCGAGCCCTCCTCGATCGGCACATTATCGTTCGTGCCCTGAAGGGTTACAATCTCCCGGAATGGGTTCGGATTTCAGTCGGAACAATGGAGCAGAATCGACGATGCGTCGCCGCGTTGCAGGAAGTGTTGCGCAACCCGCCGGCGTGACGGCGCCCGCGCTGCGCGTGGAGGTGGGAGAGACCATCGCTGCCATCTCAACGCCAGTAGGGGAAGGCGCCATCGCGGTCGTCCGCGTTTCTGGCGAGAACGCCGTCGCCCTCGCCGATCGCATCTATCGCGGCAAAGAGAAGCCATCGGAATTTCCTTCGCACGCGCAGTATCTCGGAGGAATCGTCGAAGACGATCGCGTGATCGATCAGGTCATGCTGGCGGTCCATCGGGCGCCGGCCAGTTATACCGGCGAAGATTTGGTGGAGATCAGTTGCCACGGCGGCGTTCTCGTGACCGCGCGCGTTCTGGAAACTTGTCTGAAAGCGGGCGCGCGTCCGGCGCGTCCCGGGGAATTTACCGAGCGCGCTTTCCTCAACGGGAAAATGGACATGACCCAGGCCGAGGCGGTGATGGATCTGATTCGGGCGCAAACGGATCTCGCGTTGCGTTCCGCAAACGAACAGCTCGAAGGCCGGCTCGGCGCCGAGATCAGGGATCTTCGGGCGCAACTGATCGAGATGATCGCGCACGTCGAGGCCGCGATTGATTTTCCGGACGAAGGCATCGCGCCTGATGAAGGGGCAAAGCTTCGAGCGCGTCTCGATATCGTGCGCGAAAAAATGCACGAGCTGCTCGCCACCGCCGGCCAGGGTCGGATTTTGCGCGAGGGAATCCGCGCGGTCATCTATGGCCCGACCAATGCCGGCAAGTCGAGTCTGTTGAATCGGCTCCTAGGTTACGATCGCGCGATCGTCAGCGAAACGCCGGGCACAACCCGCGATACTATTGAGGAAGTGATCAATCTACGCGGCATCCCGATTCGGTTACTCGACACCGCCGGCTTGCGCGATTCCGCGGACGAACTGGAGCGCGCGGGAATCGCGCGCACTGAGAAGTCACTCGCCGGTGCGGACCTCCTTCTTCAAGTTCTGGATCGCAACGCACCCCGGCCTGCGGCCTTTAACGACACGCCGACAGAGCAAATCCGCATCGTCCTGCTGAACAAAAGCGATCTGCCCGAACACCCGGATTGGCAGCATTACGACGCGTTGCGGATCTCGTGCCTGGAAGAAAATGGATTGCGCGGATTGGAGGAGGCGATCTTCGACAAAATTTCACGGCAGCATCTGCGGCCGGAAAGCGCAGTCGCGATCAACACGCGTCATCGCGATTGTCTGGCTCGCGCACTCGCGTTCTGCGATCTCGCCGCCGGCACAATGGAGGCCGCGCTCGCGCCTGAATATTCAGCGGTCGATCTGCGGGCGGCGTTGCGCGCGGTGGGTGAAATTACCGGCGCAGACAACGTCGAGGAAATTCTCGATTCCGTGTTCGCGCAGTTTTGCATCGGCAAATGAACGCCGACGCAGCCTACGAGCGTTTCGTCAGGCCCATTCTGTTTTCTCTCTCGCCTGAGACCGCGCATAACCTCGCGATCCGCAATTTGCGCGCCGCCTCATCTTTGCCCGCCGTGCTCCGCGGGCTCGGGCGCTTCAAGCCGCCGGAAAAGCCGAAAAGAGTTTTCGGCCTCACTTTCCCGAACCCGATTGGCCTTGCCGCCGGCTTCGACAAAAACGGCGTCGCTATTCCAGCCTGGGCGGCGTTGGGATTTGGTTTTGTCGAGGTCGGCACCGTCACGGCGAAAGCCCAGCCCGGCAATCCGAAGCCGCGCATCTTTCGCTACCCCGCGCAAGGCGCGCTGATCAACCGGCTTGGCTTCAACAACGACGGCGCCGATGCCGTTTCCGCGCGGCTGCGAAAATTGCGCGGCAGCGGCCGGTGGCCAGCGATTCCCGTCGGCATCAACATCGGAAAATCGAAGATCACGCCGATCGAAGAAGCGACCGGGGACTATCTCTATTCCTTCCGGCTCCTGCACTCGTTCGCCGACTACGTCGTCCTGAACATCAGTTCGCCGAATACGCCGGGCCTACGCTCGCTGCAAAGCCACGCCGCGCTCGAGGAATTGCTCCGCGCCATTCGCCACGAAAATGAAACCAGCACAAAGCCGGTCCTGATAAAGATCGCGCCCGATCTTTCTCTAGCCGAGCTCGAACAGATCATCGCGACCTGCGAGCAAAACGGCGTCGCCGGAATCATCGCGACGAATACAACCCTGGATCATTCCGCGATCCCTGCCTCTCGCGACCAAGCCGGCGGTTTGAGTGGCCGTCCCCTGCGCGAAAAATCGACCGAATTCGTGCGCGCCATCACCTCGCGTTCCCGGTTACCCGTTATCGCCTCCGGCGGAATTTTCGACGCGGAAAGCGCCAGGGAAAAACTCGAAGGCGGCGCGCAACTCCTCCAGGTTTACACCGGCTACATCTATCGCGGGCCGGGATTGCTCCGCGAGATTTTGCGCAATCTGTGATGTCGTTTGAGTTACGACAGTTGTAGGGCGAGGACAGCTTGCCCTACAATCGAATCACCGGCTCACCCACTTGGCGTCTTTGCCGACGATTATCGGCAGCTCGTCCATCATGTATTGGGTCTTGCCGATCACGCCCCACATCGGGACCCCGGTCGCCGCGTGCCATTTCTGCGACATGCTTTCGCCGGTGTGACAGCCCCAACTCTTGACGAATGCGCCGCGGGCAAACACACGCCGGTTGATTTTCTTCGCGTCGTTTTCGTGCAGCCATGATTTGCACGCGCTCTCGATGTTGCTGCTGTAATCGAACATGAAGCACTTGTGGTTCGAATGGCCGAAGTACTCAAAGTCCACGACCTTGAACGTGTCGCGCGGCTGGCCGTTGTTGAGGTAATTGATGACGTCGTCGCCGTTCTGGAAATAAACCAGCTTGAGATCGAGCTTGTCCCGCACTGTCCCGATGAGCGCGATCAAATCCTGTTTGTCCTGTTCCGCCCGATCGATATAACCCTGTTTGTAAACCAGCCACGTGATCTTCGCGTCGGGCCCGGCCTGGGCGCGAATCTGATCCGTGCGGATGCGGGCGGCGCGAACAAAATTCGCCCACCAATGATCGTGCGCCTGTGGGCCTTTATATTTTTCCCACTTCATCAGGGAGGGTCCGCCTACGAGCATGACGTATTCGCCGTTGACGGGAGGAGCGGCCGGCGCGCGCTGGGCGAGGAGCAGGCTGAAAAGGAAGAGAATCGGAAGCAGTCGTTTCATCGGAAGTGCTGGGAGCAGTATTTATGCTCATAGGGTAAGCCGCGCAAGTGCGCATCGATCACCGGGGGGTCCGGTATTGTGCGCCGCAACTTCGACCGGCATACTGGTTCCTTGACTGAGAGCGCGGCGACCAAACCCAACAGCGGTTCAGCCAATACCAAACGAGTGCGGATCGCGGCGCAGCTCTTCGTGCTTTTCCTATGTTGTTTCATCGTGACGGCGATTGCCTATCACCGAACGAACATCACGTTTTTCCGGGCCGAGAGCGGCTGGTATCAATTTCTCTCGCACGAGCAACCGCAAGTGCAGCGAAATTACGTCGCGTTCTTTTTCACGCATAGCTACCACGGCCATTTCACGCCCTTCGCCTTTGCGAGCGAATTTGCCTTGACCCGGCTGGCAGGACCGCACGCGAGTTTTTGGAAGTGGCGGCAATTGATCGCGCTCTCCGCTGTGGCCAGCGCCATTTTTCTCCTCGTGTGCGCCGCGGCCAGAGTGCATCGGCTCTCCAAACCGGTCACGTTTGCCGCCGCCGCGGCCGTGACGTCGATATTCGTTCTGCAACCGCTCATGCGCGAACTCGTCGCGTGGCCTTTCATGGTGATGCAACTGGAGTGGATGATCTGCGGAACAATTGCGTTGCTGGCGCTGGTTCGATTCGCGGCGCATCCAGAGGAACGCCGTTGGATTTGGATCGCTGCCGGTTTTGCCTACGCATCCATGCATTGCCTGGGCCTTGGCGCGATCACGGTCGCCGCCACGCTCCTCGTTTTTTGCTTTTTTCTCGCCGGCATTTACCAGGGGCGTTTCGCTGGCATGGCCAGAAATCGGCGGACGCTGCAGATCGCCTCGGGGATGCTCATTGGTCTGGCGACGCTCCACGGTGTGGCCATGCTTCATTCGTTCGGAGCATCGAAAGAGCCGGCCACCAGCCCGGGCCTCGCGGCCAGTCTGGGATTTTGGATCTACTCATTGTTCGCGTCCGTGCGCACTGTTCTGGGACTGCCGATCCTTCCCGAGCCTAATGTCAATTTAATCGCGAAGGCCTGGCCGTATGGGCTCGTCGCCATTCTCGTTCTCGGGGCGCTTTTATATTTTCTCGCCCGTTCAGCTCTGCGCGAAGCGACCCCGGCCGCGCTAACGCGTTTTGTTCTCCACACATTTTCCATCGCTTCTTTTGGCGGTTTCGTTGTGGTCATGCTCGCGCGTCACGGCCTCGAGCCGGCCTGGGAATTTCGCTCGGTGTTAATCGGCTCGCGTTATCTGGTGCCGATCACTTTCACGCTTCTCGGGAGCGTGGTGGTGCTCGTGGTCGCGCTGGCGCGGCGAGGAGGAGTGCTGGCCGCGGGGTTCTTCGCCGGGCTTTCTTGCGTCGCGCTGGCGGCGAATCGCCACCATGCCACGCAGATTTACCCCGCCATTTCTCCCGGAAAGATGATCAGTCACGAAAAGGCGTGGCAGTCGATCGTGGCCGTCGCGCGGGAATGCCAGGCCGCTGGCATTCCCATCCCGAACGTTCCCATGGGCAGATTAACCCAGGAGTTTTATGATTGGGATCTGCGCTTGTTCGAACCGTTGTTGCGCGACGAATTGAAATTGAAGGAGCAATGTCGCTTCGCCGATTGGGCTGAATGCCGCGGCGTGAATCGCGCCCAATACGATGCCGCGGCTCCTTCGCTCCGGCGGCTCACCGAACTTCTTGGCCTTAACGACGCGCCCTAAACTTCCCCTTGCATCAGGTCCGCCAGAGTCTGCCGCTTCCGGACCAGATTGAAATCCTGACCGTGAACGAGGACCTCCGCAGGGAGCGGCCGCGAGTTGTAGTTCGAAGCCATCACGAAACCATACGCCCCGGCACTCATGATCGCGGCCACGTCCCCTTCATTCATCGCGGGCATCTCCCGATCCTGCGCAAAAAAATCGCCACTCTCACAAACCGGCCCGACCACGTCCACTGCCTCGCGCGCTGAATCCGCGGGCTCCCGAATCGGCACGATCTCGTGGTAACTTTGGTAAAGCGCCGGCCGGATCAGGTCGTTCATACCGGCATCGACGATAACGAATTTCTTGTGGTCGGTTTGCTTTAGGTAGCGGACCGTCGTCAGAAGAACGCCGGCATTGCCCACGAGAAACCGACCGGGTTCGAGCAAGACACGAAGGTTGAGTTCGCGCAAGGACGGAACAATCGCGGCCGCGTAATCGGCTACGGTAAAAGCGGACGCTTCGCCGTCGCGCTCATGCCACCATTCGCCGGAGCCACTTTCGAGCGCACGCTTGTAAATAATTCCCATGCCGCCCCCGACGCTGAAGAACTCAAGCGGGTATTTCTTCTTCAAATCTGAAATTAGCGGCGCGACTTTTTCGATCGCCTTCGCGAAGGGGGTCGCATCGGTGATCTGCGAGCCGATGTGCATTTGCACGCCGCGGATCAGGATGTTCGGCATCCGGGCCGCCTGTTCGTAAACCGCCGCGACCCGATCCAGGGCAATGCCGAATTTGTTTTCGCTTCGGCCGGTCGAGACATAACGGTGCGTTCCCGCGTCGACATCAGGATTCACTCGAAGCGCTATCGGCGCGCGAAGATTTTTGCCGCGGGCGATGCGATCGATATAGGCGAGTTCCGCTTCGCTCTCGACATTGAAACTGAGGACACCCTGCTCCAGCGCATATTCGATTTCGTCCTGCGACTTGCCGACACCTGCGAAGGTGCAGCGTTGCGCGTCGCCGCCCGCGGCGAGAACGCGAAAAAGTTCGCCGCCGGAAACGATGTCGAAACCGGAGCCTTGTTCGGAAAGCAGTTTTAGGATCGCGCCATTGGAGTTCGCTTTGACGGCGTAGCAGATCAGGTGATCGAGCGGCGTCAGGGCGGCATCAAGCCGGCGATAATGGTCGAGGATTGTGCCCGCGCTATAGACATAGAGCGGGGTGCCGTATTTCTCCGCGACGCGTTCGAGATCGACTTCTTCGCAGTGGAGCTTTTGCTCGTGATAACGAAATGAATGCACGGCGGAAAAATGTAGCGGTGGTTGCGGCACAAGGAAGGGCGATTTCAAAATCGCCACGGCGGTTTGTAAACCGCCGCTCCTTTAAGGCGTGCGATCCAGCGACGGTTCTAAACGGGCGACACCCGCCGTCGGAGGAGCGCGCCTAACGAGACCAGAATGAGCAGCGCGCCAAAGGTGCAAACGATGGCAGCGCCGGAAGGCAGATCCCACCAGAAGGAAAAGAAGAGACCGCCGACTCCGCCGATCAGGGCAATGAGCCAGCCGATCAGGAGCCGCCGGCTCAGAGAACCGGCGAGATTGATCCCGCAAACCGCGGGCACGATGAGATAGCTGAAGACCAGAAGCACGCCGGCAATCCGGACGAAGCTGGTGACCACCAGGCCGAAGGCCGCATAGAAAAGAAAATCCCACCAGCGCACGCGCAGGCCTTTCTTCCACGCGCCGTCGCGATCGTAGGAAACGAGGAGGAAATTTCGCCGCAGAACGAAATGCAGAACGCCAACGATGGCGAAAAGGCCAAAGCATTTCCAAACCTCGAGCGGAGTCACGAGCAGGATATTTCCAACGAGCATTTGTTTGATTTGCTCATCGCCTTCGGCCGCGCGGCTCAGCAGCAAGACCGCGGCGGCGGCGGCCACGACATACGCGATGCCGATAACCGCTTCCTGCGGAATCTGGCTGGTCCGTTTTCCCGTAATGGAAAAAACGGCCGCGCCGACAAACGTCAGACCCAGCGCGATCGAGAACGTCCACCAGCTTTGCAGATCCAAATGAAACAAGACCGCGACGCAGATGCCGAGCGACGCCATTTGCGCCATGGCGATGTCGATGAAGATGATGCCGCGCTGAACGACGTGCAGGCCGAGATAAACCAGCAGCCACGGTAGGAGCACGCAGGCCACGATGGGCCAGAACATTACATCCCACATATCAGCTTATTTCATCGCCGCGCTCAGCCGCGCAACCAACGCATCGATCAGCTTCACGTAGTTGTCGGTGTTCGGCAGCGCGCCGGGATATTGCGCAAAATCGACCACCTTGGCGGCGGTCGAGCTCGCCACTTTCTCCGCGATCTTTCGATCGTGAAACGGCTCGACGATGATCGCCTTGATCTTCTGCGCTTTCATTTTCTCGATCACTTCCGCGAGGTGCGATGGCGAAGGCGGAATGCCCGGTTTGGGCTCGAGAAAAATGTCAATGTTCAGCCCGAAACGATGGGCGAAGTAAACCCAGGAATCGTGATAAGCGACGATGCTTTGTCCCTTGAAAGGCAACATCGCAGTACCCCATTCCTGGAGCTTTGCGTTGATGCTCGCTTCGAACTTTTTGTAGTTCGCATCGTAAGCCGCGGCATTCGGGGGATCGACGGCGCTGAAAGATTGCGCGATGTGGAGCGCGACGGTTTTCGCGATGATCGGGTCGGTCATGAAGTGCGGGTTCCCCAGCGCATGGACATCACCCGCGGCACGCGTGACGTTCGCTGGCACGTTCATGAGGCGCACGCCTTGTGACGCCTGCACCCGTCCGGGTTTCCCGACTTCGATTTTCGGGTTGCGCGCATTTTGCAAGAGCGGCGGCAACCAGCCGAGCTCGAGTTCCGCGCCGCCATCGATCAGGACATCCGCGCTGCGGAGTTGCACGACGAAGCTCGGGCGCGCATCGACGAAGTGGGAATCCTCGGTCGGTTTCGCCATCGCGCTGACTTCGACGTTATCGCCGCCGATATCGCGGGCTAGCGAAGCGAGATCAGGCAGCGTGGCGACGACCTTGAGTTTGGCATCGCTCGCAACAACACAGCTGAAAATGGTGGACAGAATCAACAGGATTTTTTTCATGGCGTTTTAGAATTTGTGGGCGCCGTGCGCGCCGAGGATGAACTCGAACTGGAGGAAAATGGAATCGACGTCGCGGCTGGCGAGGAACGCATTCTCTTCCAGGAAATCGTGATTGTATTGCAGTCGGATCTTGGAGAATTCCGTCGGGTACCAGGTGAGGTTCGCGGAGATGCGGGAACGCGATTGCCGCATCTCGTCATCCGTTATGAGCGACTTCTGCATGTGCAAATAATCTCCGCGGATGCCGGCGACCCATCCTTTCTTGAAACCCCAGAGCACCTGCGAATACATGCCCCAATCGCGAAATGTCTCGCTCACGGGAAACAATTCATCCAGGCCGCGCCCCGCCTCGAAGCGGCGATACATCGCTTCGGTTTGCCACTTCACAAACGGGAAACCGCCTTCCGCGCGAGCGCTCTTCCATTTGTAGAGAAAATCGACGCCATAGATCTGAGTGTGCGAATTCGATCCCGTGTCGTTCGTGCCGAATACTCCTGAAGCGCCGAAGAGAACGGTCTGCGTTTCACTCGGGTTAAAAGAATTTTCGACGCGCGGGACGAAAACAAGATCGTGCAGCGCGGTCGCGTCGCGATCGATCGTCATGCGCCCGTAGAAAACGCCATTGTCGCCGGGGTTGCGAAAGGAATAGGCAGTTCCGCCGCGCCCATTATTGACGGCGAAGAGGACCTGCGAATACCACGGCACCGGAACCGTCCAGGCAATCTGAGCGCCGACTCCGCGGAGGCCATCGGGTCCGAGCAGCCGGCCATTGACGAGCGGCGAATCGGCAAACTCCCAGGTGTGGGGATGGGTGGGATTGATCCGGCCAAAGGCGTTGAAGAATTGTCCCGCCTTGATCTGCAGGCTGTAGGGCAAGCTCGTCGTCTGCAGAAAAGCCTCTTCGAGCTCGATCTCGGTCGCGTTATTATTGTCGAGTTTGAGAACGATGTTCGCGAAGCCTTCGAAGTAGGGATCGACCGCGCCATCGAGCGCGATCTCGGCATTACGCGCGTTAAAACCGCGCTGCTGCGGATCGTGATCGCCGACTTCGATGCGATCCAGATGGCGCTCCGTTGAACCGGCCAGGGAAAACAAGCCATCGAACGAGATGTTCATGTAATTTCTGCTGCCGCCGCCGGTGATCGGGATCGGTTGGGTCAACGAGGAACCGGTGCCGGAACTCGAAACCGTCGCGGGTGTGGTTGTGACCGAATCGTCTGTCGTCGGGAACAGAGCGCCATTTGCGTTCACGGGCGGAGCGGAACTCACGACCGCGCTGTCGGTGGTCGGAAACAGCGGAGGCGCACTGGTGGAGGGCGCGGGTGAACTCGAAGTCTCGGCAGTTTGCGATTCGGGATTTTGCGGCAGAGCGGGCGCCGCGGAATCATTTTTTTCCTTGGGTGTGTGTTGATCTATCATCTGCTGTTGCAGCGTTTGCACCAACTCGGTGAGCGATTGGACCTGTTGGCGCAAAGCCTGGACTTCGGCGGCACTGGCGGGGGTTGCGCCGGATGGCGGCACTTCGGCCGCGGGCTCAGCGGCGCGCGCCGCCATAACCCAGCAGGCCAGCGCCGCAAAAACAAATTTTCTCATTAATCTCCTATTTTGGCCGGCTTACTTTTGGCGGGCGCGATTCTGAACGTTACCTGCGTTCGGCGCGCATTGGATCGGTGGCTGGCGGAACGCGCGATGAGCCACTGTCCGCAAAAGCGGAACACCAATGGTCAGGAGATCGCCGGCGGAGCGTGCTCGAGCAGAGAGAATTCGAGACGCGGCCTAACGAGTTGAAGGCGGGAGGAAACGTGAGCGAAAGCCGTGGCCGGCGAAGGAGCAATCGCGATCGTGTCGCTGACGGTATGCTGGTAATTGCCCGACGTCAGCAGGGTCACCGCGCACTCGTGATTGGCGGCGCCGCTGGAGGAGTGGATTCGCTCGTGCAGTTGCGGAATGGCGGAGAGGACCAGCGTGAAAAGAAACAGGCTGATGAAGGCGGCGGCCATGATCGCGATCGACTTGCCATCGCTAAAATGCCGCTTCATTGCGGGCGAGTCTGCTTCCTGCGGGTGGACATCGCAAGCAGGAACTCAGACTAGCTCGCTTCTGTAGCCGCTTCGCTATGCGAAGGGTGAGTGCGAACGTCGCTGTCCTCGCGCCGCCCACAGGGCGGCGGCTACAGAAGAGGTCCGCCGATGAGCCATCAGCGGATGATCAGTTGGTAAACCAATCCTGCCGCGGCGCTGCCGAGGACGACCGGGATCACGTTCCATTTGAGCTTCAGCATTCCGAAGAACGCGACGAAGCCGACGGCCAGGGCAAACCAATCTATCGCCCTGCCCCCCGGAAAAAGAACATGAAGGCCAAACCAAACCGCGAGATTCAAGATCACGCCGACGACTGCCGCCGTGACAGTGGAGAGCGTGGACGTGATCGATTTGTTGCCGCGCAATTGTTCGATGTGCGGGCCGCCGAGAAAAATCCAAAGGAAACACGGCACAAACGTCGCCCACGTCGTGATGAACGCGCCGAGCGTCGCGGCGAGCAGCGGCGACAAACTCATGGGCCGGGTCCAGCCACCCATGAATCCGACGAATTGCAGGACCATGATCAGCGGGCCGGGAGTTGTTTCCGCCAGACCTAATCCGTCCATCATCTGGCCAGGTGCAAGCCAGTGATAATGTTCGACCGCTTGCTGTGCGACGTACGGCAGCACGGCATAGGCGCCGCCAAACGTGACCATGGCCGCCTTGCTAAAGAAGAGGCCCTCTTGAAACAGCGTGTGATCCCAGCCGCGCCAGAATCCCAGCGCGAGAGTCGGCGCCCACCAGAGCGATCCCCAGATCACACAGACCCGGAGCGCGCGGCTCAGTGACGGTTTCGCGTGTTCCGGCGATTCGCCGTCGTCGTCGAGCACGCTTGATTCTCTTTCGCTTGTACTGGCGCCGTGCCCGTCGGCGCCGGAGAACATCGCCGGCGAAAGTTTTCCGCCGGCAAATCCGATGATTCCCGCGCAGAGGATAATGATTGGGAAAGGCGCGCGAAAATAAAAGATGCCGATGAACGCCGCGGCCGCGATGCCCCACATCATCGGATTGCGCAACGCCTTGCGGCCGATGCGCAGCACGGCGAAGGCGACGATGGCGAAGACCGCGGGCTTGAGCCCATAAAAGATCGCGGCGATCCACGGGACGTTGCCATAGGCCGCATAGACAAAGCTCAATCCCCACAAAACGAACATCGAAGGAATGACAAAGAGAGCGCCGGCCACGATGCCGCCCCACGTTTTGTGGAGGAGCCAGCCGATGTAAATCGCGAGCTGCTGCGCTTCGGGACCCGGGAGGAGCATGCAAAAATTCAGCGCGTGCAAAAACCGCGACTGACTGATCCAGCGCCGCCGCTCGACCAGCTCCGTCTGCATGATCGCGATCTGGCCGGCCGGTCCGCCGAATGAGATGAACCCCAGCTTCAGCCAAAACCGAAAAGCTTCGGCAAAACTCGGCGGCTGAATGGGAGTTGCGTTCACTTCAAAAGGGAATTGCTTTCACTGGCGGTGATTAACCGAACGAACGCCGCCTGCTGAACGGATGCAAATTATGAAAACATTGCGCACGCTGGTCACAGTCTTGTTTGCGTTTCAAGCGGCCGCCAGCGCCGCCCTCGATACCACAAAGATCGATCAGCTCACCGGACTGAAGGGCAAGCTGAACGAGAAGGAGGGCGTTTATCGAGTCACCTTTCCGCGGGCGGATGTGAAGGTCGCGGTCGATGGCTGGACGATGCCGCCGTTCATGGGACTCGGGACGTGGGCTGCATTTACCGCGGGCTCGCATTCCGAAGCGATGGTGATGGGCGACACCGTTCTCTTTGAAGATGAAGTGAACGCCGCCATGTCGAGTGCATTCGAAAACGGACTGAGCGTGACCGCGCTGCATAACCATTTCTTCTTCGATCATCCGAAGGTTTATTTCATGCACATCGAAGGCCAGGGCACGACCGAGCAACTTGCTGCCGCGATGCGCAAACTGTACGACAAGATCAAAGAAGTCCGCGCGGCGAACCCGCAGCCGAAGGATTCATTCGCCGCCAATTCCTTGCCCGAGAAGAATTCGATCTCGGCAGAGCCATTGAACGCGATTTTCGGCATGAGCGGCGAAACGAACAACGGGATGGTGAAGTTTACGATCGGCCGGCCCGCGACGATGCACGGCGTGAAGATCGACAAGGATATGGGTGTGAACACCTGGGCGGCTTTCGCCGGGACGGACGATAACGCCGTAGTCGATGGTGATTTCGCCGTGACCGAGGACGAACTCCAGCCCGCGCTAAAGGCATTGCGCACCGCCGGAATTAATATTGTGGCGATTCATTCGCACATGACCCACGAGAATCCGCGCATCCTCTTTTTTCACTATTGGGGACGTGGCAAGGCGAAGGATCTGGCTAATGGAATAAAAGGTGCGCTGCTGGCAACGGGACTCTCCGGCGTCACTACCTCGGCAGCGAATTGAAGCGAGAAATCATTGGAGCGCTCGTCATCGCGACGCTTGCGAGCAATCATCTCGCGGCTGAACCTGCCGCCGCGACGCTTGAACTGAAGCAGACCATTCCGTTGGCGGGCGTAGAGGGAAGGATCGATCACCTCGATCTCGACCCGATCGGCGGGCGATTGTTTGTTTGTGCGCTGGGCAACAACAGTGTCGAAGTGCTCTACTTGGGGAAAGACGAGCGCATCTACTCGATCAATGGCCTCGGAGCCCCGCAGGGACTCGCTTATCTTGCCGGACTAGACCGGCTCTTCGTCGCCAACGATAAAGGCGGCCTGTGCAATTTTTATGACACAAAATCCTGGCGGCTCCTTGGCACGGTCAACCTCGAGGACGACGCGGACAATGTCCGTTACGATGCCGCCAGCAAACAAATTTACGTCGGCTTTGGCGGCGGCGGAATTGGTGTGATCGACGCGAACGGGGGCAAACGCGTTGGCTCGATCAAACTCGCGGCGCACCCGGAAGCCTTTGTCCTGGAGAAACACGGGCGGCGAATTTTTGTGAACGCGCCGAACGCTGGTCATGTCGCTGTGATCGACCGCGACAAAGGCGAGGTCATCGCGACATGGAAAACGAATGGCGCGTCCGCAAATTTTCCAATGGCCCTGGACGAAGCCAGCCACCGGCTTTTCATCGCCTGCCGCAATCCCTCTAAACTGGTGGTCCTCAATACCGATTCAGGAGATACGGTGGCGACGCTCGACATTTCAGACGATGCCGACGAAGTTTTCTATGACGCAAAACGCCATCGCCTCTACGCGATCTGTGGAGAGGGCTACATTGACATCGTTGAGCAAACCGATGCGGATCATTACAAGCGTGTGATGAAAGTTCCTACGGCCAGTGGCGCCCGGACCGGCCTATTCGCGCCGGAGCGCGAAGAATTGTTCGTTGCCGTGCCGCACCGCGGCGCGCAGACGGCAGAGATTCGACGCTACCAGGTGAAGTAAATAGACCGGGTTGCTTTCTGGTCAGTTCGATCAACGGTCACTTATGGCCGGCTGGTTCTGGTACGCACTCGTCGCGGCGATTCTTTACGGCGCGCACCAAATTTTCACCAAGCTGGCGTCGGATCGCATTAGCGACGGGCTAGGCGGGTTTGTCGTGGAAGCGTCGGCGGCGATCACGATTTTGCTCTACCTGCTTTTTCTGCGCTTCTCGGGCCGCTGGAATCAGACGGCGTCCATGCCTGGAATCAATTACTCGATCCTGACAGGTCTCTGCGTCGGCGTGGGCACGATTGCTTTCTTTCTCCTCTTTCAAAAAGGCGGGCCGCTCTCGGCGGTGCCGGCAATCCTGGCGGTGGGCGCCGCGATGATGGCCGTGGCTGGAATAATCTTCTTCAAAGAGCCGGCGTCGCCGCTCCGGATGCTCGGAGTAGTGCTCTCTATCGTGGGCTTGTTGCTGCTTCGCCGCTAACTATCGATTACGGGTTGCAGATACAGGCACGGTCTTCGATTCCCCGCCGCCGAACTCCAGGGACACCGAGCAAAGCACAGCAACACGCGGAGAGTCCGCCGTGCATCCGAATAACGGCGCGATGCTGATCACGGTATGAAGGTTCGGTTTCCAGTTGACGCTTGGACCAATGACAAACTCGTTGGCTGATCCTTGCTTTTCCGCGCGGCGGGTTGCGTTCGTGTAACGCATCTCGATGCCGGCTTCGAATTTATCCGCCACCGCGAGGTAAGCGATATCCTGCGTGAACCGACTTCCCGGTTTCGCGCGCCGCCGAGCTCGTGTTGAAAGAAGAGGTTCGCCGCCCATTGCAACCGCGGGACGAATTCCTGCCCAAGCAGCAACCGAAGCTCATACGCATCCGGCGAGTTTCCATCAGGGCCGCGACCAAAACGATCCGTCAGATGTTTTCCGGTTCCGAATCGATATTCGCCGGAGATCGTCGGGTTCAACGGGATCTTCCCCCACGCTGCCAAGGCATAGCGCGCGGCGAGGTTGGCTCATTTCCGACGCATCACCGCCGCCCAGGCCAACGTGATTCTCAAAGCCGATCTCGAAACGATGCGGCAATCCCATTTCTATTTCCTGCACGAGATCGTGTCGCGACGTGCCGTGCCGCAAGAAATCGCTCTCCGACAAAACGCCGACAAAAACTTCGTAGGGCGACAGAACATAAAGCTTTGTCGTCGCGGAAGCGCGACTTCTCTCGGCCCATTGCGGTTGTCCGTAGCCGCCCGGCTCTTCAAATTCTTCGCCCGATTCGCGAGCGGAGACGACCACGTTTTGTTCCGTGGCCACCTGTGCGCCAGCGCCAGCGGAGACGAAGGCCGTTAGCAGACAAAGAGAAAATAGCCGAAATCGCACCCGCGCATTAACCACAGTCCTTTTCTCGGATCAACCACTGCAGGGCCATCGTTTGTTGCCGCTTCGTCGGGGGATTGCTGAAGCCGGTGGCTTGCGTTGCGCGGGGGAGCTTCCTAGACAGAGCGTGTGGCACGGGTTAACAACAGGCATGCTCGGACCGGCTAAAATCTATTTCATCGTTTTCGGCCTTCTCACAATCGTGGGCGGCGTGATCGGTTTCGTAAAGGCCGGCAGCACCGCCTCGATCGTTGCCGGATCGATCTCCGGCATTGCCCTCATCGTCGCGGCGTGTTTGCTGCCGGGAAATCTCGTGCTCGGGCTGGCGATCGCGGGCCTTGTTTCGATTTTGCTCGCCGGACGGTTCATTCCCGCATTTCTGAAAACAGGGCAGCCGATGCCGGCCGGTTTGATGTCTCTGCTCAGTGTGATCGGCCTCATCCTGGCGATCGTCGCCTGGATCAAGAAGTAACCGCTGGTGCGAAGATTCCGTCTGAGGACGTTGCGTTTTTTCGCGCTCCTTTTGTTGTTGGCGGTGCTGACGGCGATCGTTCTCCGTTGGATTTCTCTGGAGCAATGGCACCGAACGCAAGTCGAGCCGACTACTCCGATCGAAATCGAGATCCCGGAAAAAACGCCCACGCCTGGTCAATCGCCCAAGCCGCCGGTCATTACCGGTAAGCTCGATACCTCGCGTCTCTTTAGCGGGATTACCGTTCACGCGGAGGTCGATCCAATCCCGGGCGGCGCGGCCTCCGACGAACGCGCGGATCCGCAGAGCTACGTTCTTGAATTAAAATTGCGCGCGCGCGTGCCAGCTCCGAACAAGTCCATCGAAGAGCTGGCGAAGGTCAGTCCCGAATTGCCAAGATTGCTTCCGGGTCTCGGCGCGATGCTGACGCCGGAATCGGTCTCGCCGTTTTTCAAAGAGCTTTACGACACGAAGCTGCGGAATCTCCGCGAAAATCTCGTCCGGCTCGATCAACTTCTGTCGCGCCACAACTTTTACGATTGCCAGACGGTGCTGAATTTGCGCCATCCCGAGAGTAAGCGGCGCGCCGTCCTCTTGCAGGCCGACATGGATGTCGATGCCGATGGCTCGGACTCGGACCGGTTGCCGGCGGGCTCCGGTTTGTCGGCGAACTTCAAACCGGTGACGAGTTATCGCTGGCCGAAGAAAAGTCAGATACCGAATTCGTATCTGGCGCCGGCGGAAGAAAGATTGAAGCGCTATGAAGCGGAGCTGGCGGTCAAGACGACAGCTGCTGAGCGCAAACGGGAATTGAAGAGCGGGATCGCAGCGGTGCGCGACGAGATCGAGACGCTGAAGAAGTTCAGCTTCCTGATCGGCGCGACCGATCCCTACATTGTGTTGCCGCTGGGACTCGGCAAAGCGGACGGCGGCAAAGTAGGCGACTATGCGCTGGTCATTTTTGGCGATCGCATCTTTCCGGCGATCGTGGGCGATATCGGTCCATCGGACAAAGCAGGTGAAGCGTCGTTGCGGATCGCGAAGGAAATCAACGCCATCGCCACGCCGAATAACCGGCCGGTGAGCGATCTAAAAGTGACCTACCTGATTTTTCCGGACACTGGCGAAAAGCCGTGGGGGCCGCCTGATCTCGAGAAGTTGCAGGCGCGTTGCGAAATGCTCGTGAAGGAAATCGGCGGGGCCGGCGTGCCGTTGCACCATTGGGAAAATATCATTCCGCCGTTGCCAAGCCCGACACCGACGCCAACGCCGAGCCCAACACCTTCCGCGTCGCCTTCTGCATCGGCAGCGCCGACTTCGCCGGGAGCTTCACCGGCATCGACATTTGCATTTCCATTGGCGACGCCATCACCGTCGCCAGCGCGTTAACGCGTCCGATGGGCCAAAGAACATCAAGGAGCGGCGGTCTCCAGTCCGCCGAAGAACGACGGCGGTTTGTAAACCGCCGCTCCTTGAGGCCGTTCCCGTTTGTCGGCGCGGTTGAACACCATCAATGAGCAAAGCTTTCACGCGCGAAGACGATAGCGCTCCTGAGCTTCCCGATCTGCCGCCATTGACTTCGGCGCTCGCGCCAGGGGCGAAGAATTACATCACGCCCGCTGGCGCGCAAAAATTGCGCGATGAGCTTCAGCATTTGATCGAGACGACCCGGCCGGCGCTGGCGGATTCGCAGGATGATCCGGATGCCAAGCGGCAATTGGCCAGGCTCGACCAGCGCATTACGCAGCTCCAGGAAAGTTTGCAGTCGGCCGAGATCGTCTTAGCTCCTAGCGCGCCGGGGGATGTCGTCCGGTTCGGTGCGAGCGTCATGGTGCGGGAGAGCGACGGCACCGAAACAAGCTACCGCATCGTCGGTGTGGATGAGACGGACATCGATCGCAATTGGGTAAGTTGGATGTCGCCGATCGCGAAAGCGCTTCTGAACGGAAAGCGCGGAGAACGCATCCGCTTCAAATTTCCTTCCGGTGAAGAGACGCTGGAGATAATAGACATCAGGTATGAATGACCGAACCCGCTCTTTCCGCGCCTTCGTCGCGTTTCTATCTTTGCTCGCACTTCCGCAGATCTTCATCGGCGCTGAATCGCCGAAGTTCGATGTCGTTATCAAAGGCGGCACCGTTTACGAGGGCTCGGGCGAAACACCACGCGTGATCGATGTCGGTATCCGCGGTGATCGCATCGCCGGCGTCGGTAACTTTTCGGCGGAACAGGCGAGCACCGTGATCGACGCGAAGGGAATGGCGGTCGCGCCCGGCTTCATCAACATGCTCTCGTGGTCGACCGAATCGTTGATCGAAGATGGCCGTTCCCAGGGTGAAATCCGTCAGGGCGTCACGACGGAAATCATGGGCGAAGGCTGGTCGATGGGCCCGCTCAACGACCGGATGAAAGAGCGCGCGATCGCCGAGCAGAAGGACATCAAATTCGAGATCAAATGGACGACGCTCGCAGAATATTTGCGCTACCTGGAACAGCGCGGCGTCTCGTGCAACGTGGCTTCTTTCGTTGGCGCGACCACAATTCGCGATCACGTCATCGGCCTTGAGGACAAGGCGCCGACGGCCGAGCAGATGGAGCAAATGCGTCAGCTCGTCCGCCAGGAAATGGAAGCGGGCGCGCTCGGCATCGGCACGTCGCTGATTTATCCGCCGGCGTTTTACGCGAAGACCGAGGAGCTGATCGAGCTCTGCAAAGTCGCCGCGAAGTATCAGGGCAAATACATCTCGCACATGCGCAGCGAGGGGAATCGGTTGCTCGAAGGGATCGATGAACTGTTGCGCATCAGCAAAGAAGCCGGCATCCCAGCCGAGATTTATCACATCAAAGCAGCGGGCCAGCAGAACTGGAAGAAAGCCGACGCGATGCTGGCGAAAATCGAAGAGGCACGCAAAGCCGGACTGAAAATCACGGCGGATATGTATACCTACACGGCCGCCGGGACCGGCCTCGATGCGTGCCTCCCGCCCTGGACGCAGGACGGCGGTTATCCGGCCTTGTTCAAACGGCTGCGCGATCCGGCCACGCGCGAAAAGATCGCGGCCGAAGTGCGGACGCCGAGCGACAAATGGGAAAACCTTTATCTCGCCGCCGGCTCGCCGGACAAGATCCTGCTCGCCGGCTTCAAGTCGGACAAACTAAAGCCGTTGACCGGCAAATCGCTCGCCGAAATCGCCAAGATGCGCGGCAAGGATCCAGTCGAGACAATCATGGATTTGATCAGCGAGGACGAATCGCGGATCGATTGCATCTATTTCGTGATGTCCGAAGAAAACGTGAAGAAAGAAATGGCGAAGCCGTGGGTTTCTTTTGGATCGGATGAAGCGTCGCAGGCGCCTGAGGGAAATTTCATCAAGTCGAACTGTCATCCGCGCGCCTACGGGAACTTTGCGCGCGTGCTCGGCAAATATGTGCGCGAGGAGAAATTGCTCACGCTCGCGGACGCGATCCGCAAGCTCAGCAGTCTGCCCGCGACGAATCTCGGCTTGGATCATCGCGGTTTTGTGCGGGAAGGAATGTTCGCCGACGTGGTGGTGTTCGATCCGGCGACGATTGGCGACCGCGCGACTTTCGAGAAGCCGCATCAATATGCCGTGGGGATGAAACACGTTTTCGTAAACGGCACGCAGGTGCTCAAGGATGGCGAGCATACGGGAGCGAAGCCGGGTAAAGCGTTGTGGGGGCCGGGAAAGGTGCGATAGCGAAGAAGCTGTTATCCCGAGCCGCGCAGACGGCGAGGGACCTCACACAGGCTCACCGGACCGCTTCCGCGAAGTGCGCGACGTCCACCGCCATCGGCGTGCCTCAAGCGCAAGCAAACCGGCATTGCAACTGCGAGGTCCCTCGCCGTCTGCGCGGCTCGGGATGACAGCAATAGCGATCACCGCCCTTTCGCGTCCACGCGCGATTCGATCTGATCGAGGCTGGGATCGTTTTGCCTGATCCATTGCTGGATCGCTCCGACCTCGTTTGGATCCAAGGTCGTGCTTCTCGGCGCCTCCGGATTCACGACGTCCTGGGATGAATCCGGCAGCACCGGTTTCGCTTTCTTGGTCGAAAACTTCCAGTGCCGCCCGAAGCGCAAGAGGGAGTAATACATCGTCCTGGCTTCCAGTGCGCTCACGCCGCTGCAACGCATCGCGTTGTAAAACATCCGGTCGACTTCCGCCGGCGGACGATTCTTTTGATCGTACCCGACATCGTGCAGCACGGAGCCGTTGCGATATTTTCCCTCGAACGGACCGCCCATGAACGACCACAAGGCGCGCGGAATCGAAGCGCCATCGATCCGCGAGCCGGCCGGCGCGATCCAGACGACGCCTTTAGGATCGGTGTAACGAAGTTCGTTCAGGAGCGTCATCGTTCGCCCGTCCGCGTCCCAGCGCGTATCGATCGTTCCGCTGTAATAGCCCCACGGTCCGGCGGGATTCAGGTTATCGGTTCTGTTCCGTTTTCCGAACATGCTGCAACCCGCGAGCAGCAAAGTAAGAATTAGAGCGACGATACGCATGGTTACGAAGTGGAAACCAGAGCCTTCTCCCGTTTCGCGCGCGCCGGCGCGATCGCGGTAGAAGAGACCGGCGCGGAAGGGCGTCGAAACCCCTTGAGATAAAAGAGCATGAAAATTCCGGAGACGACGAGAAGCGAACCGACCCATTTCAAAAGCCAACCGGGATCGCGCAGGATCTGGATGGTGCTTTGGCCGAGATTGTCGGGGTTCCAGGAGGCCTGCGACATTTTGTAGGTCAGGCCGGTCCAGGTGCGCCATGATTCGCCGGGATAACTGAACGGATTGTTCATCCAGCATTGTCCCATCGCGCTGTGGCCTTCCGCGCTCGTCACGCGCACGGTGCTTTTGAATCCGGCGGGGCTATCGCTGCCTTCGTTGCGTTGGACTTCGAACTCCATCAATTCAAGCGCGATCGGCAACGGGATTTGCTGCCATCCATACGCGACTTGCACATCGCCCGCCGAGACCGGCACGCTGATCTGCCAACCGGCGGGAATCCATTGTTCGGAAATCTTTTCTCCCTGTTGGAGGCGGACGCGGACGCCGTCCGGCACTTCCGTTCCAACAGGTGGTTCTGTCACCGGATTGAAATCCATCCACTCCTGCGCGTGCGGCATGATGCGATCGAGCGCGAATTGCCAGTCGGCCCAACCGGTGGTGAGCGGTTTGTTGAGTTCCAGTTTGCCAGTGGAATGGCCGAGTTTTCGCGAGGCGAGATCATAAGTCACGCTACCCTCTGGCCCGATGAAGAGCGTGAGATGATTCAACGCGCTCGCTCCATCGGCCGGCATCTCGGGCGCGACGCCCGGTTTATCATCACCGTGCGCATTGGCAGTCGCTGTTACCGGAACTCCCTTGCCGCGCAGCGTCAGGACGATGGCCGGATTGTTTGGCTGATCGCTCACCGAAGTCGGCTTGCCGTTATCGATCCGAAAATCCGGCCAGTAATTATTGATTTGTAAGGTGAACGCGCTCCCGTCCATCACCGCGTCTTTGCCTAGAGTTTGCGCCACGTCGAACGTCCAGGTCTTTCCGGCAAGGTTAACAACAACGCTTCCTTTATTTCTCCCGCCGTCGCGGGCCGGCTGGGTCAGTTGCACCTTCGCGCCGGTATTGCCGCCTTTGATTGCCTTCGCGATCTGCTCCTCGGGTGCTTTGGCGAATGCAAAAATCGTTTCCTCGATTTCAACTTCGCCAGTCGCGGCGGAGGGTGAGCCAGCCGGCGAATCGCTGCTGCTCGGTGCAACGCCGCGTTTCAATTCGATCGTCGCGAGGCCCATGTTGAAGGAGCTGTGCTGGTGATCGTCGGCCATCAGCCAGTTTTCCAACCGCTGGCCCATCAGCGCGGTCGCGATCGTGAAATGTAGCGCCGGCGCGCCGCCGTCCTCTAGCGGTTTTGGGTTCAACTTGCCTTCGATCGCGGGCGCGTAATCGACAATGCTCAACTGCGCTCCTCCCGCAAGCCGGCCGAGGTCCCATGGTTTCTGCGGCGTCGGCGGGCGATGAATGAATTCCGCTGGATAACCTTTCACGATCCCGTCGGTATCGCGGACGCGGAGCTGATGTTGATCGACCAGCAACCGATTCGTGGGCGGCTCGCCTTTAAAGAGAGTGATCGTGCCTTCGACACCCCAAATCCGCCCGATCAGCGAACCGGTCAGGAGGGTGATGATGCCAAGATGGGTGACGAGAAACGCGACGTGATGTTTTTTCCACGGCCAGCGCGAGAGGGCCGAGACGGTGAGATTGGCCGCGAGAAAAAGGAGCCAGATGTTGAACCAGGGTGCGCCGTAAACATAGGCGCGCGCCACTTTTGCATCGAAGCTGGATTCGTAGAGCGTGCCGGCGATTGCGCCGATGATCAGCACGGATAGGAGAACGACCGCGAGCTTGAGCGACGCGAAGAAGCGGAATACGCGGTTGCGTTGCCAACTGGGACGCGATGTGGAGGAAGCCGTGGCCATGAGGATGGGCGGGTATTTTCCGCGAGAAGTAGCGCGCGTTCAACGCGAGAGTTGAGGTGAGGCGGCCGAATCCTCGAACGTTGTCATCCCGAGGCGCGCAAGACGGCGAGGGACCTCGCAGTTGCAATTTCGGCTGCCAACATTCATGACGCGCTGCGCAACGTAGACGGCTGATCTATCGCGGTAGCGACAAAGCGCCTGTGAGGTCCCTCGCCGGCCGCGCGGCTCGGGATGACGGCTCCTATCCGCTTTTCTCCAGCACTTCGCGGAAACTTCGCAGATGTGCGGCGAACGCGGCGGCATCAAATGAATCGAGCGACTTCACGTCCTGAAAAAGCTGATTGAGCTCGGGGTCAATTTTCAGATTAGAGCCGGCGTTTTTCTTGAGCGCGTAGGTGAGCCGGTCGAGCGCGAGCACGAGACGTTTCGCGCGCTGGGCGAGGGATTGGTTCGCCGCTCCTTTCGCGGTGAATTCCGGATCGAGCGACGCCAGCGCGACAAGTAAAGATCGCGCGGAGCCGTCGCTCCAGTTCGAGATCGAGGCACGGCGGGCGAGTGCATCGGCTTGCGCCTGCATACTCGTGAAATCGGAGCGGCTCGGCGTACTCGACGGCTGGTTGACGGGCGATGGAATGCTGGCCGCCGAAGTTGTGGTCGCGCAAAGCCAGGCGAGACCATTCCAGCGCGCATTCGACGCTTCATCGCTCTGCGGATCGTTCGCGAGCGCCCAGCTCATTTCGCGCAAAGCCACCGCCTGGCCGGTGAGCCATTCGCGCAAACCGCTCAATGGTCCGTCATCCTGCCAATGTTTCGGCTCGGCCATCGACTGGCCATCGAGCTCGAAAAACAAATCGGGATGGCCGGCTCTCAACAACTCGGGCGCGAGATTTTGATGGCAGGCGACGCAGGCGGCGGCGCGCACATAAAGGCTGCGGAGATCGCGCATGCCGGCGGCGACGCGAGTGTTGTAAGTCCAATCGGTGCGCGTGTGCCCGCGCAACCAGCCGCCGGCGGCGCCGTGACATGTCTCGCACGAGACCCCCTCATCGGGATGAGCAGTCGCGGTAAGGCGGCTCGGCGCGACCGATTGCAAAGGCGAATGGCAAACGGTGCAACGCGCGCTCGTGGGGGCCCCGGAAATGCCGAGACCTTCCGCGATCCGTTCCGAACGCGAATTGAGCAGCACAGCATAGGCCTTGGTGTGAAAATCCTGCCGGCTCCAGGTGATGTATTGGCTGCGCTTCGCGCCCGCGCCGCCATGGCAGCTCGAAGATTTGCAGCCGATCGATCCCACAAATGCGCCGCCGCTTTCGTGGATTTGGCGCGGCTCTTTTGCGGAAACGCTAACCGCGCCGGCCGCGAGGATGAAACAGATGCGCGCAGCTTTCAGCAACACGCCGGGAGATTAGCACCGGCATTTTGGAAAACGCGACTGCAAAGGTGCGCTCACCTCTTCTGTAGCCGCTTCGCTATGCGAAGCGTGTGGGGAAACGCCGCCCGCAGGGCGTCGGCTACAGGGCTTTCAGTTCGCCCAGGCTTTCCACTTCTTGCGGAGCGGCTTGACGTAACGATCCACGTCCACCTTCTTCAGGCGATCGACACCGTCCTTGACCGCTTCCGCCGAATCCTCGTATTTCCGCCGCATCGATTTGAACAGCGGCCAGAGAAACGGAAGCGAGAGAACACTCAGATCGACGTTTCCCAACGGTGATTTAGCCTCGACCTCTTTCTCCGCCGAACTCGAGGAATACCGGATCGCGAGCCCGATCGCGACGCCGAGCGCCAGCGCGCCGATCACAGTCGGAACCGGATTCTCGCGCAGGAAAAATTCCGTGCGTTCGCGGGCGGTGCCGGCTCTTTCCTTGGTTTGCTCCCACGCTTCGCCCGCCGCTATCGAAACCTTGTCCGCTGCCTGGCGAAACCGCCCTGGGTTTTCCCCGGAAATTGGTTCGTCGCTCGACCTGTTCGAGGCCGCCAGCGGATCGTCCTCCATAAATTCGTCACCGTTTGGATTGATCATATAGTTATTTCGTAAATGGACTGGGCTTTGCGTCTCTCCGTTCATTCTTCTTTCTCGTGATCGAGTGTACTACCGCCATTCGTGCTTGGGATACTTGCGCTGGAGTTCTTTCTTGATTTTCGGGTAGCCCTCACGCCAGAAGGATTCCAGATCGCTCGTGATTTGGATCGGGCGGTGGTTCGGCGCGAGAACCTGGATCCGCAACGGGGTGCGTCCGCGCCCGACCGCAAGCCCGCGTGGAGTGTCATACAAATCCTGGATGCGGGCGGCGATCGTGGGGGGAGCGCTCGCGCCATAGGTGATTTTGGCGGCACGCCCACTGGACAATTTGATCCGCTCCGGCGCCAGCTCCTCGAGCGTCTGTTGCTGCGCGGCGCCCAGCCACGACTTCACGGCGGGCCAGACCGGCCGCTCTTTGATCTCTTTGTACGTCGCGGCCCCCCGACAAATTTGTTCCAGGAGCAACAGCTTCGCGGCCTCGTCGATCGCGGGAAACTCGAGTTCCGGGAACTCGGTCGCCACGAAATTTACGCGCTCGATCCATTGCTCGACGGCGTTGTCCCAATGTTTGAGCGGACAATTTCCAGCCAGGACTTCGCGCGCGAGAATCTGCGCCGTTGCCGGGTCGGCCTGCGGAGAAAATTCCTCGCTCCGCAAAACCAGATCGTGAAAAAGCGTCTGCCGGTGGCCGGTCACGCGGCGCAACGCGGGCTCGAACGCGACGCGCGTTTCTTCCCGGAAAGATTCAGGAAATAACTCGCGCAGCCACTCTTCTTCGATCCTGGTGGCCAGCGTGAGTAAAACCTGCCGCTCTTTCTCGCTGCTTTCGATCTCGCGAACTTCGGATGCGACGAGCAAGCGCGCCCCGTGCACGGCGCTCTCTCGCGCGAGCACGCCGCGACGCCCATGCACCAGCGCGCAACGCAGAGTTCCCGCATCCAGCCGGACCGCGACCTGGTCGGGGAAACCCGCCAGAACGCATCGCTCGATCGATCCAGGCTTGATCTCGCCGGCCTGTAAATCGAGTCCTTCGCTTCGGGCGATGGCGAGAAACTGCTCGGTCAACTGCGCGGCCTCGCGCGCCGCTCCGGCATTGATGCCAAGCCGTGAGCAACGCTGCGAATCGAAGCCGCTCTTTTCCGCGTAGCGAAACGCGCGCATCAAAACGAAAAGGTCCGATTCGGCGTCGCTGCCGAGAACGTCTTCACGATCTTCGCGTGCTTGTTTGCTCTCGAGCCGGCGGAGAAGATTGCGGCCCTGAGTGATCGCGGCGATCAGCGCGACGGCAGGCACGCAGCGATATTCCTGCGCGGCCAAAAGCATGCGCGCATAGCGCGGATGGACCGGGAACGCTAGCATGCGGCGCCCGATCGTCGTGATTCCGCCGGAAGCCAGAGCGCCGAGATCCGCGAGCAATTGTTCGGCGCGGGCGAGTGCTTGCGGGTCGGGCGGGTCCAGCCAGCGAAAACGGCCGATTTTTTCGACACCGCTTGCTTTCAACGTGAGAACCACTTCAGCAAGATCGAGCCGTTTCACTTCGGGTAACTCCTGCGCCGGGCGATCGAGATGTTCCCGTTCGGTCCAAAGCCGAAGGCAATGGCCCGGCGCGGTCCGGCCAGCGCGACCGGCGCGTTGATCCGCGGAAGCACGGCTGATCTTTTCGACGAGCAGCGTGTTGATGCCGCGGCGAGCGTCGAAGCGTGCGATGCGCGCGACACCGCTATCGATCACGAGCTGCACGCCATCGATTGTGAGCGAAGTTTCCGCCACGTTCGTCGAGACAATTGCCCGCCGTTTTTCGTAATGCGCCAGCGCGGCGTCCTGTTCCGCGGGCGGCAATTCGCCATGAAGCGGAAGGACGATAAACCGATCGCTCACGGGTGAAGCGCGGATGGCGGAGATGGTGCGGCCGATTTCATATTTTCCCGGCATGAAGATAAGGGCGTCGCCTGCGGTTTTTGGCGCGATGCGCTCGAGTTCATCGGCGGCGAGGTCCCAGATCGGATAATCGTCGCCTCCGACTGGTTTCGGCAGGTATTCGATCTGGACGGGGAAGGCGCGGCCGCTGGAACTCAAGACGGCGCACGGTTCCAAATATTTTTGGAGAAGGCCGGTGTCCAAAGTCGCGGACATGACGGCGAGTTTCAGATCAGGGCGGGAGGTCGCCTGGAGTTGGAGAGCGCGGGCGAGCGTGATGTCGCCATAGAGATGACGCTCGTGAAACTCATCGAAGAGAATCGCGGAGATTCCTCGGAGCTGCGGATCTTGAATGAGTTGCCGAAGAAGAATTCCTTCGGTGACGAAGCGGATGCGGGTGCGAGCCGATGTGATGTTTTCGAAACGGATCTGGTAGCCGACTTCATCGCCGAGCCGAACCTTTCGCTCGGACGCGACGCGCGCTGCGAGGAGACGAGTGGCGAGCCGGCGTGGTTGCAGGATCACGACTTGGCCACCGCCAAGCGAGCCATGGTCGAGGAGGATTTGCGGAACCTGGGTTGATTTTCCCGAGCCGGTTGGCGCCTGGATGATGAGGCGGGAATGCTCGCGCAGTTCGGCTACGATCGGTTTCTCGAGGTCAAAGATCGGCAGGTTTTCGCGGCGCATTGGATGGGAAACGTTCAATTTCCGTGGCGGCGCTGATGTGCCGCGGTTGGCCGGCTAATTGTCGAGTCGATTGCTGGCGAAGGGATTGAAATTCGTGTCCCGATCGTAAACATCCACGCCTTCCGCGCGCTTGAGTTTGTTCACCACCAGATAAGTGAGCGGCGTCGCCAGCGCTTCGTAAAGGACCTTGGCGAAATAACCGGATAGAATCAGATTCAACATCGTCGACCACGATGTTCGGCCGCCAAAGGCGATCAGGATGAGGATGGTCGTGTCGACCAGTTGCCCGGTCACGGTCGAGCCGACCGTCCGGGTCCAGAGCCATTTGCCGTCGGTCCAGAGTTTCATCTTCGCGAGCGTGTAGGAGTTCGTAAATTCTCCGAGCCAGAACGCGACGAGACTGGCGACGATGAAACGGGGAACGGTGTAGAAAACCGCTTCGAACGCCGCCTGGTTCGGCCATCCGGGCGCCGCGGGAATCCAGACCACGAACAACCCCATCAACGACAGGATCGCGCAAGCGAAGAATCCGAGCCAGATCGCCCGGCGTGACGCGCCGTAACCATAAACTTCTGTGAAGATGTCGCCGAAAATGTAAGTGATCGGGAAAAGCAATTGCGCGCCGCTGACATTCGCGACCCAGGGTTCCCCATGAAAATTGAACAGCGGGATCGCGCAGATTTTCTGGCCAACCAGATTCGAGATCAGGAGAACGACGACGAAAAAATGGACGAGCAAATCGTAGTAACGAAAGCTGCTCAGCCGCGCATCGCGCGCCGTCAATCTGCGGATCATTGTCTCAGCCATTGCAAAGTTAGTTAACCGCGGATTTCTCGGATGGCGCGGATTTTTTTGTTCGATTCGCGCGATGAGCAGTTCAGCAAGACGCCCCCTTTTGCGCTCCGGCCCTCGCCTCGCAGCGTCAGTCGCAACTTGACCGCTTAAAGCGGTCAAGTTTGCAGGCCCTAGAAATTTGCAATGCCGTTTCGGGGAAGGCGACTACTGAACGAAGTTTGGGGCGTCGACTACTGCGGCACCACGCTCACCCTCGATCAATTGATCGTGAAGCTGCGGCAAAAGATGGAAGACGCTCCGGGCGAGCCTCGGCACCTGCTTACGGTGCACACGCTTGGTTATCGGCTGGAGATGTGACTTCTTTACAAGGAGCGACCAATAAATTTCCGACCACCAACACGAGTTCGCGCTATTCTGTCTGCCGCAGGGTTTGACGCCCGTGTATTGAACCCTCAATAAGTCTCAGGCAACTCGCCGCGACTTCTGCGAGCCAGACAGCTCTGGGCCACTCCTGCCGGACGTGTATTGCGCGGCACCTTCGCGTGTAGCGCTCCTATATCAGGAAGTTCATCGTCGCATGGATAACCCATCACAAGCACATACCCTCTCGGGTCTGTCTGAGCCAGGCTCCGCACGCTGCGAATCTTCGCCTCCCGGTAATGTCGCGCGCTCGGTGAATCGAGCTTGAGCAAACGAATCATGCGGCGTCCGTGACGAGTCACACCGCGTATAGCTCCATCCTGGTCCACTCGCAGATGTTTATCGTATGCATGTCGACATGGATTGGGGAAAACGTGAGAACGTTTACAGTTGTTACACCGGCGACACGCATAGATAAGATTGTCATATTCAAGGGCTCGATCGGGCCGGATTGCGCGAGGCCAGAAGTGATCAATCTCCCAAGAAGCTTCCCGCATCTCCCATGTTTCGCGACGTAGGCAGTATACGCACCGAAACTCAAATTCATCGCGTAGCCACTCACGATATTTCGTATAGTGAGAATATCCTGCCGGACCGTGTTTCCGGCGATGCGGCTCTCCCGGGTATTCAAAAGGGAACTGAGATTGGGCCATCCTGCATTCAGTGCTCAGCCAAAAGGCCTGCTCGTTTCAACCGCTGCAGCTCGGCTTCCGCCTCGGTGACAGGCCAAGGCGCGACGAGATCCGATTGTAGGTCTGCTAACTTCTGCAGTTCATCGAGGCGTAATGCTTCGTCTTTCATGATTTTCCCGCGATATTCTTTTTCCACTAGCCGTTCGTGTTCGGCTTCGAGCTTCGGCCAGTCGGCCGTGATCGCGAGGAACTCGCGGAGCGTATTCGCGCCGCTAAATCCGGGAGGAAAATAGTGCGTCTGCGCAAAGGGAACGCCGACACGGCGCTCGCCATTAAAATAGTCGAGCAATAGCCGTTCGTGCTTGGGATCTAGGTTATAGAGTCGCAGCACTTCGGCATCGATGCGCCAGTGAAGTAACTTGAGCTTCTCGGTTTCGGCGCCTTGTTCCAGCCCTTTAATGCCTAATTCAGCCAGCCCGGGCAATTCTGACTGTTGCTGACGTTCCGCGCTGTAATCAGTTTCCGTCTTTCCGATGCGCTTTCGTCCGCGTTGACGCAGAGACCACGCATTGGCGGCCTTGAAGTAAGCGTCCACCAATAACTCAAGAGATGCCCATCCGTCGTCTTGCGCTGGGAAAGGCATTTCCTCCATTAACCCCGAAAGAATATGCTTCTTCGTTGAATGGGCGTGTGCGTAGGCGTTGGCCAGCGGGCTATTTAAGATGGCCCAAAGCACTGGCACGGAAAGATGTTTTTTGATCGATCGAACAATGAGGAACTCGCCTCGCGTCCGATGTCCTCGAAGATCGCAATAAGCCTTCAGGCGCCAGGGACCGCGCTGAACACGAATATGATTCATCACGATTTGAGGATGTCCAACCTCCCAGCCGGCAACGGTCCGATCGATGGCTAAAGGGTTCGTGTTGATCCAGACTCTGCGCGGCAAGAGATAGGTGTCTGGTGCACCGGGGAGATCATAAAAGCCGAGTTCGTAACCCTCTCGCCTGTTGTTCGAGATTTGCGTTTGCCCTTTTGGAAACAGAGGATCCTTTTCGGAGCGGAAAATAAAGCCTTGGCCGACTGTCGCTACATGGCCTAGACGCCGATATTGCTCGAGCGCTCGCCAAATCCGCGAGAGATGAGGCACAAAAAAGCTGAACGTCGGCGCGGGCGCGAACTCTTCCTGAATAACCGTCTGTTCGACTGTTGCAGTTCCGATTGCGGCGAACGAGGGAAGGCCCTTGTCCCAGACGCTTCGGCAGAGGATGGAATGCGCTCCTTTGTTTGCGATTTTACACTTGCGGCCGATCAAGACTGCTGTCTCCGCACCGGCTTTTGCAAAGACTTTGTCCGGCAGTGAACAGACCTCCAGCCATTCGCATTCATGAGCGAGGCGTTTGCGAAGCGTCGAGAGCTTCTTTGTATCGAGCATGGTTTGCGGTAAGATAAATCCGAAACATGTTCCCGGTCGGGCGGCCTGTGTCGTGCGTCGCACGAGTTCGGCGGCTTTACTGATGTATGCCACCGAGTCGCCGTTGACCTTAACACCGCCCTTCTCGAAAGGGGGATTCGATAGGATGATATCCGCTGCTGCTGCCCGACGCTCTAACTGGTTGCCAACGAATATATCGGAATCATCGAGATGCCAGCCATTGTGATTTGGGATATCGGCGAGCGTAAGAGACAGTCGGGCGACTTCACGCGCAAAGTTGTCAATTTCAGCACCACGTAGACGTTGCTTCAGGTAATTGTGGCGCTCGGCATCGTTCATGCCGCTACAGTAAGGGAGTCCCGAGAGTAGGCGCATCGCGCCGAGTAAGAATGGGCCGTGACCCGTAGCAGGCTCGTAAACGGATCGACGGTCGCCGGGCATCTCTTCGATCCACGGTGTAAGGCGAGCCAGCATGTATTCTACGAGCCAGCCCGGAGTGCTGTGAGTACCGAGAGAGCGACGAGTTTCCTTAGTGACGAGCGCGTTCTCATACACATGGGCGAGTGCTTCCGTGCTGATAAGCTCCAATGACGCGAACTGCTGCAAATCATGGACTGCTCCCGTCAATGCCCTACGCCGTTTGAGCGGAGTTTCTTCGTCGATCGGAACCCCGTAGTGCCGCGTGACGCGACGAAAGACGTCGTCGACGTCGCCTAAATCGAGAGATTTAAAGTTGGAGACCTTTTTGTCGTGGAGGATACGTGCGGCAAGCAGCCAAAAGTTCGCCTTCACAAGCCATTGCGCATCAGCTTCCGAAATATGGCCAGACCAATGTAACCCTTCCCGAGTCGAATGAAGCATCCGCTCGACTAGTCGGCACAGCTCTTCGCCTGCTTCTGACTCGACAAGGTTTAGGAAGCCGACATCGACGAAGGTCATTTGCTCAGGCTTCTGCGCCCGCCAAATCGTCTTGGCGCGAAAAATCGAGCGAGGGTCGATCTGCGAGCGATGTTCGCGAATGAACTTAGCGAGCGATCCGCGGTGCCGCGGCCAGAACAGTTCCGGTGCCTCAGCGCCTTGATACCACATATCCCAATATCCTTTGTCGTGCACATAAACGAGCGGCGCGCCAATCGTGCGTAGGGCTGCGACGCGCTGCGGCGCGTCGCCGTCTGCCGAGATTGCTGCTGCGCAACTGGTCCGTGTGTCGAAAGGTCGATGTGAGAAGGCGACGAGCGGGATCTTTAGCCCGTCGATCAGGATCTCATCCTGCCGGATTGTCTCGGCAGAAAAACCTACCCTGAGAAGCTGCTCACGTAGCTCCGCCGCAGCACTAGGTGGAAGTTGAGAGATAATTGCCATCCGGGAGATAAACACACGGAATACGCACCCGCAGGCCCGGTGAATATCCAGTGAATAAGTGGTTGAAAACCCTCGTCATTGCGAGCGAGAACTTCGCCCTCGGGCAAAATAAAACCGGTTCTCGCAAGCCGGCGCGGGAACTGAGTCGGCGTACCAGCCGCCGGCAAACGCCTGCGCGAAATGGCTCGGGCCGGCGGATCAGAACTAGAAAGGGCGAAAAGGCTAACGTAGAAATGTTTGCGACTAGCGCGGGCGCCCGTAGCTTCAGCGAAGGCGGATGCCGAAGGCGGGCCGCTCCCGATCCAGCGTCGACCTCAACTCCCCACCCGCGACCGCAGTGCCCCGCGACAGGGAGGCTACGGCGTGGCGAAATGAGCGGAGTGATCCGCTCGTTTCGAAAATGGGACGGCGAAATCCCGGGCACGGGAAGAATTTTGGACCGCCAATTTTGCCAGCCGCCCGTAACTCGTTGTAAGCCAATCGACAAGAGAAGGTTCATAGCGATGGCATAGGGCATGCAAAGGGGTCTCCGTTGGAGCGCTCCAAGTCGCCTAACCTCAACCAACCCATCTACGCCCTATGATCACTCGCACTCTCCTCCTCCTCGTCATCGCCGCGGCCACCGCTTCCGCCCTGTCCGAAGAAAATTTCAATCAATCACTCGATGGCGCACCGGGCGGCAAGCTAATCGTCGATGTCGATTTCGGAACGATCGATGTTTCCGCGGGGCCGGACGACAAGGTCACCGTCGCCGCCTATCGCAAGATCGATTCGGACAACGACGCGCAGGAGAAAGAATATCTGACTTCGGCGCCGGTGACCGTGAGCAAGGAAGGGAACACCGTCACCATCCGCGCGCGCCGGCAAAACAAGGAGCGCAATCTAAATTGGTCGGGACGCTGCAGCATGGACGCGCGATACACGGTGCACGTGCCAAAGAGTTTCAGTTCCGAGCTGCGCACTGGCGGCGGCACGATAATGGTCGCCGAGTTGGCCGGCACGATGAGCGCCGACACCAGCGGCGGGAAGTTGAAGTTTACGCACCTCAAAGGCCCGACGGGCGCGACTACCAGCGGCGGCAGTATCGAACTCAATGGCTGCGACGGACCGCTGAAAGTGGACACGAGCGGAGGCCGGATCGAAGCGATCGACGGCAGCGGTTCGCTCGAGGCGCGCACATCGGGCGGATCGATCGTGGTGAAGAATTTCAGCGGCGACGCAAAAGTGGAAACCAGCGGAGGCCGGCTCAGTTTTGAAAATATCAATGGCAAGATAACCGGACGCAGTTCCGGAGGATCGATCAGCGCCAAGTTGAAATCGCCCGTCCCGGGCGACGTGAATCTGGAGACTTCCGCGGGAAGCATCGATGTGATGGTTCCGGCGGATGCGGGCCTGGATGTCGAAGCCGAAGCAAGTTCCGGCCGGGTCACGAGCGATCTGCCGTTCATCGGCATCCGGACCGACCGCGAATCGATGAAGGGAAAGATCAACGGCGGCGGCAAGTCGCTCGTTCTCCGATCGGGCGCAGGCAGCATTTCGATCAAGCCGACCTCGGCGGAAGTGGCCGCGAAATAGATCGCCGCGCGCCATGAACGACCTGCGCTTCGCTCTGCGTCAGTTGCGGAAATCGCCGGGCTTCACTCTCATCGCTGTTCTTACGCTCGCGCTCGGCATTGGCGCGAACACCGCGATCTTCAGCGTCATCTACGCGGTCCTGCTTCAGCGGCTGCCTTATCCCGAGGGAGATCGGCTGATGATTCTCACCGAAACAGACGCGAACCAGCCGCAGATTTCCGTTTCGTTTCCGGACTACATTGACTGGAGGCGCGACAACACAGTCTTCGAGCATCTCGCCGTTTCGCGCCGCGAATCGTATAACCTAAGCGGACTTGAAGGGCGCGCCCCCGAGCAGGTCAGTGGCGGCCTGGTCACGGCCAGTTTTTTCAAGGTGATCGGGCTCAATCCTCAACTTGGCCGCGCGTTTACCGAGGAAGAAGATCGCGTCGGCGGGCCGATGGTGGTGGTAATCAGCGACCGCTTCTGGCAGCGGGTTTTTTCGCGCGATCCCAACGTCCTCGGCCGAGCGGTGAATTTCGGCAACCAGCCCTACACAATAATCGGGGTGATGCCGCCGCAGATGTTCTCGCCGCGGACTGTCGAGGTTTGGTTTCCATTAATGCGGCGAACCGATGATCAGATGTGGCAGACCCGCGATAATCATCCGGGCTTGTTTGGCTGGGCTCGTTTGAAGCCCGGCGTGACAATCGAAAAGGCGCTGGCCGAAATGAAGGAGATCGCAGCGCGGCTTTCGAAACAATATCCGGATTCAAACGCGGGTGTGAGCGTCACCATCACGCCGTTACTGGAAAATCAGGTGAGCGATTACCGCGAAAGCCTGAAGTTGCTGTTCGAAGCCGTCGCCCTGGTGCTGCTCATCGCCTGCGCCAATCTCGCCAACCTTCTCGCCGCCCGTGGCGCCGCGCGCGCCCAGGAATTCGCGGTGCGCGCAGCGGTGGGGGCGTCGCGCTGGCAGATCATTCGCCAGCTTTTGATCGAGAGCTTCGTCCTGGCGCTCGCCGGCGGTTTGCTGGGACTTTGTCTCGCTGCCTGGGGCCGCGATCTCCTCGTCGCCCTTTCGCCACCGGGGGTTCCGCGTTTTCAAAACCTATCGCTCAACGGGTGGGTCCTGTTGTTCAGCCTGGCTCTCTCGGTCGGGACGAGCGTTCTCTTCGGTCTCTGGCCGGCGTGGCACACGTCGCGCGCCGACATTCAGCTCGCTCTCAAATCCGGCGGACGCGGCAGTTCCGATTCTGTGGGCGCGCGCCGGTCGCGCGATCTGCTCGTGATCGCCGAAGTCGCGCTGACGCTCATGCTATTGAGCGCGGCCGGCCTGGTGCTGAAAAGTTTTGCGAACGCCAGAGGGCTGGGCCTCGGTTTCGATCCGCACCTCCTGCTTTCGGCGCGCGTCGATCTTCCGTCACCGACTTATGCCGATGCCACGAAGCTCGTGAATTTTTCCAACGCGCTGCAGGAAAAATTATCCGCGCTCCCCGGCGTGCAGAACGCGGCGATCGCTTCCAATCCGCCTCTCATGGTCGGATGGCAGACTTCGTTTGTTCCCGAAGGCGCACCGGAACCGCCGCCTGGGAAATCGCCCTCCGTGGAGATGAACGTGGTGACGGCCAACTACTTCGAAACAATGCGGACGCCATTGCTGCTCGGGCGGGCTTTCGAGACGCGCGACACGAAGGATCAGCCGCCGGCTATCATCATCGACCAGCTTCTGGCCGAGCGTTATTTCCCTGGGGAGAACGCGGTGGGCAAGCGTCTTAAGATGCACACCGGCGGCGAGGGAAAGATCGAATACCGGAACATCGTCGGCGTCGTGCCGCACCTGAAAGTTTATGGGTTCGAAGAAACGACTGTGCTGCCGCAGGCGTATCTGCCGATGACGCAGCAACCGCAGACCGGGCTGGTCGTGTTGCTGCGGACGACCCTCTCGCCGAAATCGCTCGAGAAGCCGGTGCGCGACATCGTCGCTTCGCTGGATCCGGCGCAGCCCGCCTTCGAGTTCAAGACGATGCAGGAACGGGTGGAGGAAACGTGGGCGACGCCGCGGTTGATGAGCTTTCTGCTGGTCTGCTTCGCGGTCCTGGCGTTGACGCTCGCGATCGTCGGTCTCTACGGCGTGATGTCCTTCAATGGTTTGCGCCGCATGCGTGAGATCGGGGTGCGGCTCGCGCTGGGCGCGATGCCGTCGCAGATCCGCACGATGATGCTCGCCCATGGGATGCGTCTGCTCGGGGGCGGTTTGCTGCTGGGGTTTGCGGGGGCCTTCGCAATTTCTCGCGTGATCCGAAGTCTGCTTTTCGGCGTGAGCGTGAACGATCCGCTGATCTACGGCTCTGTCTCGCTGGTTTTGGGGTGCGCTGCGTTGTTCGCGTGTTGGGTTCCAGCGCGGCGCGCCTCCCGAGTTAATCCGATGATCACATTGCGCGCCGAATGAACAAAAACAGTGACCAGTGACGAGTGACAAGTGACGAGCAAATCCGACTTCCGCTCTCCGACTTCTGACCTCTGATTTATGAACAACTTCCGCTACGCCCTTCGCCAGCTCCGCAAATCGCCGGGATTCACTTTCGTCGCCGTGCTCACGCTGGCGCTCGGCATTGGCGCGAACACCGCGATCTTCACGGTCGTCCACGCGGTGTTGCTCTCACCGCTTCCGTATCCGGATGCCGATCGCCTCGTCATGGTGCAATCGCGCAATTTCCAGGAGAACCTAAAAGGCCTTGGCTTCGCGCCCGCGGGTTTTCGCGATGTCGAAAAACAGGTTACCTCGCTCGAAGGCATCGCGGCGACGCGTTACAATTACGACAATCTCACCGGCATCGAGAAACCAACGTCGCTCACCAGCAGTCTCGTTACCCAGGATTACTTCAAGGTTCTCGGCGAAAGGCCGTTCATCGGCCGGACCTTCACGCGCGACGACGCGGCCGCCAGCGCGAAAGCGTCCGTCGTGCTCAGCTACGATCTCTGGCAGAAACAATTCGGCGGCCGTCGCGAGATCGTCGGCGAAACGATCACGCTCAACGATGTGCCGCATGAAGTGATCGGTGTCATGCCGCGGACTTTCAAGGATCCGTTCAACGTCTCGTCGCTCTGGCGGATTTTTCCGAATGAAGGCGGCGAAAACGCGGTGACCAACGCCCGTTTTTGGGCCGCGATCGGAAAATTGAAGCCGGGCATCGCGGCTTCGACGGTGCAGGCCGAGCTTTCGACAATCGCGGCGCGCCTTGTCCAGAGCGATCCGAAATTCTACAAAGGATGGGACTTCAATTTGAGTCCGCTGCGCGATCAGGTCGTCGGTAATTATCGCGAAGGTTTGCTCCTCGTCGTCGGGGCTTCATTGCTTGTGCTGCTCATCACCTGCGCGAATGTCGCGGGCTTGCAGTTCGTTCGCGCTTCCACGCGGCAGCGTGAAGTGGCGATCCGCCTCGCTCTCGGCGCCAGCCGCTCGGCGATCGTAAGGAGTCATCTGATCGAGTCGCTCCTCCTGGTCACGCTCGGCGGAATCGGCGGGGTGTTAATCGGCAGTTGGGGTTTGGATTTGCTGCTTGCGAGCCTGGCGAAGGATTGGATTCCGCGCAGTGACGAGATCGCCCTCAGCATGCCGGTCCTTCTTGTCACCGGCCTCACCGCGCTGCTCACCGGAATCGTGTTCGGCCTTTTCCCAGCCTGGCATGCGACCCGTGTCGACGCGATCGATTCGTTGCGCGACGGAAGCAAAGGCTCGGCCGGTTTGCAATCGGTCCGGCTGCGCGGCGCTCTCGTCATCGCGCAGATCGCGCTCACGATGGTGCTGCTCGTTTGCGCCGGATTAGTCTGGAAAAGTTTCGCCGCGATCACTCGAGTTGATCCCGGCATTCAAATCGAGAACACGCTCAGCATGGTGCTCACGCTCTCGCCCACTCGTTACGACACGGGGCCGAAGCGCACGGAATATTATCGTCAGGTCCTCGAGCGGATCGGCGCGGTCCCGGCGGTCGAATCAGTCGCGTTCACTCAGACGATGCCCTTCATGTGGGGAATCCCGGCGACTTTCTCGATCTACGGCTTGCCGGACGACACGGCGAAATTGCCGCCCGCCTTCTACGATTCGGTCAGCACTTCCTATTTTTCGACGATGCACATCCCGCTCATCGCCGGCCGCTCTTTTGCCGAGACCGACAATGACCAGGCGCCGAAGGTGATCGTAATCAGCCAATCCGCGGCGAAGAAATTCTTCCCCACGGAGGATCCGCTCGGCAAACGGCTGACTCTTCCGCCTAGTCGCCAGCAACCGAACCCGCCCCCGCTCGAAGTCATCGGCGTGGTCGGCGACGTGCCGCGGAATGGACTCGACGTGGCGACGCCCTATCAAGTTTATGCGTCGTTGAATCAGCGCGCCTGGCCGTTCGCCACGCTGCTCGTTCGTTCGCCGCTTCCAGTCGAGACGATTTCGCAAACGATCCAGCGCGCGATCTGGGCCTTCAATCCCGAGCAGACGATCTCGAATGTGATGCCTGTGCGCACCTTGGTGAAACAGAGCCTCACTCAGCCGCAACTTTATCTCACGCTGTTCAGCATGTTCGCGCTGCTCGCGTCGTTGCTCGCAGCCATTGGTCTCTACGGCCTCATCGCCTACAGCGTCGCGCAACGCACCCGTGAATTCGGCATCCGTTACGCGCTCGGCGCGCAGGTCGGCGACGTTCTTCGACTCGTAATCGGCCAGGGCGCACGGCTCACCGCGTTCGGCCTCGTGCTCGGAGTTCTCGCCGCGGCCGGCGTGGCGCGACTCATGGAAACATTGCTTTTCCGCACCAAGGCTTACGATCCATTGGTCTTCGGCGGCGTTGTATTCGTTCTCGCCGTCATCGGTCTGCTCGCCGCCTTGCTACCAGCTCTTCGCGCCACGAAGGCAGATCCAGTCGCTGCGCTTCGGGCTGAATGAAGAAAATGACGAAGCACGAATGACGAAACAATGACGAAGCCCGAATTCAAAAAAGAGGTTCGCTGCTACTCGAAGTTCGCCCCCCACGCCGCAGCTGCGCGAAGGCGGGTCATTCGAGCATTCCTTCGTCATTCGTCATTCGTCATTCGGCATTTCATTCCATGAACAACCTTCGCTTCGCCTTTCGCCAACTTCGCAAAGCTCCGGCCTTCACGCTCACTGCGCTCGCCACCGTCGCGATCTGTCTCGGCGCGAACCTCGCCATCTTCGCGGTCATCAATTCCATTCTGGTTAGGCCGCTTCCATTTCCCGCCGCCGACCGGCTCGTCACGATCTACAACACCTATCCAAAAGCAGGCGTCGAAAATGACGGGTCGTCGATCACTAACTACTATGAGCGCCGGGGCAATATCCCGGCCTTATCGAGCCTTTCCATTTATATGGAACGCAGCGAAGTCGTCGGCGAACCGGGCTCGACCGAGCAGATGGGAGTCATCCGCATCTCACCGGATTTCTTCGCTACCCTCGGCGTGAGGCCCGCGCTCGGCCGCACCTTCACCGAGGAAGAATGGATTCAGCAGGGGAACGTCGTCATCCTGACGGACGCCTTCTGGCGCGAGCGTTTTAATTCCGATCCAAACGTTCTGGGCCGCTACACCCGGATTAACGGCATCCCCAGATGGATCGTGGGTGTGCTGCCTCCCGGTTTTCGTTTTCTTTCGTCCGAGGCACGGCTGTTTGTCTCGATGAAATCCAACGAGGAACAACGTGGACCCAAAGCGCGCCACTCTGGCGGCGGCGCCACCCGCATGATCGCGCGGTTGAAACCCGGCGCCACCATCGCGGAAGCGCAAGCGCAGATCGACGCGCACAATGCCACCGTCGAAAAAGACAATCCGGAGGCGAAAATGATGGCCGAGGCGGGTTTCCGTTCGCCCGTGGTTTCGCTGCATGCGGATCACGTTCGCTCCATTCGACCGACGCTTCTGCTCCTCCAGGCTGGCGTGTTTTTTCTCCTCCTCATTGGCGCGGTCAATTTGGTCAACCTGCTTCTGATCCGCGCGAGCGCACGCGCGAAAGAAATGGCGATCCGTCAATCGATGGGGGCCAGTCGGCGGCAGATTGTGGGACAGGTCATGATTGAGACCGTGGCGTTGACCGGAAGCGGCGGATTGTTCGGCCTCGTCGCCGGCGTGTGGGGAACGCGGCTACTCGAAATTCTCGGAGCGGGGCGCCTGCCGCTCGGCGCGCGGATTGAGTTCGATGGATGGCTGGCGGCAATCGGTCTGATCGGCTCACTTGTTCTCGGTATCGTCATCGCCCTGCCGATCGCCTGGTTCAACCTGAGCAGTCATTTGAGCCACGCGCTTCAATCCGAATCCCGCAGCGGGACGACGAGCCGCGCCGGCCAAAGTCTGCGCCACGGATTTATCGTCGCCCAGATCGCGCTTGCGTTCGTTCTCCTGGCCGGCGCTGCCTTGCTCGGCCTGAGCCTGAAAAAGGTCATGGCGGTGTCTCCGGGCTTTCAGTCCGATCACCTGCTCACGGGCGAATTCACAATCCCGTGGCAAAGCGATCAGAAACGCCGCGTTGAGATCGGCGATCGCTTGCTGGAATTGATCCGCCAGCAGCCAGGTGTGACCGCTGCCGGGATCATCACGAACATGCCGCTTACCGGCGATAACGGCAAAACGGCCGCCGCGCCCAAGGGCTATGTGCCGCCGGCGGGCCAGTCGTTGCAGGGTCATTATTCCTATGCCGTCACCGGCGATTACTTCACTGCCCTCGGCATTCCGTTGCGCGAAGGACGGTTCCTGACCTCGGAGGATTCGCACCGGGCGGAACGAGTCTGTGTCGTGGATGAGGATTTTGCGCGCCATTATTGGCCCAAGGGCGGCGTGGTCGGTCAGCAAATTACGCAGGTCGGGGGAACCGATGCCAACAGCGGCGAAACGGAGATTGACGCGAAACTCTGCACGATTGTCGGGGTAGTCGGTTCGGTGAAACAGGCGGCGCTTACCGAGCCGCAAGGCCAGGGGGCGGTTTACGTGCCGTTCGCTTATATAGCGAACTCTTATTATTTCCTGGTCACGCGCACCAGCCAGCGTCCTGAAGCATTCGCCGGGGCACTCCGCAAACTGGTCCGCGCGGCTGATCCGGATTTGGCCATCGGCAATATCCGCTCGATGGAGACGCACGTCGCGGACAGTCTCATCGTGCGGCGGTCACCGGCCCTGCTGGCGGGAATCTTTGCCGGGGTGGCTCTCCTCCTGGCTGCGATCGGGACCTACGGAGTTTTGAGTTATGCGGTCGCCCAACGCAATCGCGAGATTGGCATTCGCATGGCCGTGGGCGCGCAGAGGTGGCAGATCGGGACGCAGTTCCTCTCGTTAGGCCTGCGCCTTCTCGCCGCCGGGACCGTGCTCGGTTTTATCGGCGCGTGGTGGGTCGGACGAGCGATGCAAAGCGTTCTCTTCGATGTGCCGCCGCTGCCCATCGCCGCCCTTTTTGGCACGGCGCTCGTGATGTCTGCGGTGTCACTAATTGCCTGCCTCATCCCCGCGCGCCGCGCCACCAAAGTCGATCCCATGGTCGCGCTCCGCGCGGAATAACCCACCACTATATATGAACGACCTCCGCTTCGCTTTCCGCCAGCTTCGCAAATCGCCGGGATTCACAGTCATCGCCGTGCTCACGCTCGCACTCGGCATCGGCGCGAACAGCGCGATCTTCAGCGTGGTCAACCACGTTCTTCTCCGGCCGCTGCCTTACCCGCACCCGGAGCGGCTGGTTTATCTGAACGAAGTCATCAACGGGACGGACACCTCGATCGCGCTGCCGGATTACGTCGATTGGCGAAAGGACAGCAAATCGTTCGAGCATCTGGCGATGAGCCGGCTGGAATCGCGCAACCTGAGCGGCATTCCCGGCCGCGAACCGGAACGCATCCCCGTCGCCTACGTGACCGCGAATTTCTTCAACGTGGTCGGCCTGCCGCCGCAGATCGGCCGGACCTTTACCGAAGACGAAGACAGGCCGGGCGCCCCCTCGCTGGCCGTCATCAGCGACCGGCTGTGGGAACGCGCTTTTCATCGCGACCCGCAAGTGGTCGGGCGGCCGATGCAATTTCACGGCACGCCGATCACCGTCATCGGGGTGATGCCGCGGGAGATGGATTCACCGCACGCGGTCGATGCCTGGTTCGCTGTCATGCGCCGGGCAAACATTCCCGGATGGCAGAATCGGGCGAATCACCCGATGTTCTTCGGCTGGGGCCGGCTGAAGGAGGGCGTCACGGTTGAGCAAGCGCGCGGCGAGATAAAGGCAATCTCCGCGCGCCTCGAAAAACTTTATC
>JBEEHH010000012.1:0-47687 GCA_041167325.1 Verrucomicrobiota bacterium
CCGGTTACTACGAAGGCGCCGGCGCACTGCGCGACATGGTGCAGAATCATTTGCTGCAATTGCTTTGTCTGGTCGCGATGGAACCGCCGACCGATTTAAGCGCCGACGCCATTCGCGATGAAAAAGTAAAAGTGGTGCGCGCGCTTCGGCGCATGAGCGGCGCGGAAGTCGCGGCCAACGCGCTCCGCGGTCAATACGCCGCCGGCGCGATCAACGGCAAATCGGTCCCGGCCTATCGCGAAGAAAAAAATGTCGATCCAAAATCGATGACCGACACGTTCGTCGCGCTTCGGCTCAAGATCGACAACTGGCGCTGGGCCGATGTGCCGATCTACATGCGCGTCGGCAAGCGCCTGCCGAAATCCGGCACCGAGATTTCCGTGCACTTCAAAAAAGCGCCGGCCGTTTTGTTCAACAAGGAAGCGGTCACGCTCGATCAAAACGTTCTCGTCATTCGCATTCAACCCGATGAAGGAATTTCGTTGCGCATGCAGGCGAAAATTCCGGGAACAAGTTTGCGCATCGAGCCGGTGAAGATGGATTTTCATTACGGAACATCTTTCGGCAAGGCGAGCCCGGAAGCGTACGAACGGCTTCTCCTCGATGCGATGAGCGGGGACGCAACGCTTTTCGCGCGCCGCGACGAAGTCGAAGAAGCGTGGGCATTTGTCGATCCGATCGAGAACGCTTGGGGCGCAAAAGAAGACGCGCCACCGTTGTTCGATTACCCCGCGGGTTCGTGGGGCCCGGAAGAAGCGGATGAATTGCTCGCCCGCGATGGGCGCGCCTGGCGCCGGCTCTGATTACACCGATGAGCGCTTCAACAGAAACGTTTGCTCCCGGAATTCCCGTCGAGATCGGGAAGATCGATCGCGCCCTGAAAAAACTTTGGACCGACAACGAAGGCGTAAAGACCCGCGCGTCCCTCATCAACCTCGCCATCTACAGCGAAGCGCCCGGCTCGCTGCCGCGGAACACCGGGATCATATCCAAAGTCACCGAGAACCATGCCTGCCGCGCCATCGTCATCGGCGCCGATCCGAACGCGAAAGAGAACCGCGTCGAAGCGTGGATTAGCGCGCATTGCCACGTGAGCGGCTCCGGGAGTAAGCAGGTTTGCTCCGAGCAGCTTTCGTTTTTGCTCGAGGGGCCTTCCGCGCGATTGCTCCCGAACATCGTTTTCTCCCACCTCGATTCCGACCTGCCGTTTTATCTTTGGTGGCAGGAGGAATTTCAGGATCCGATGGACCCGCAGCTTTGGGCCTGGGTCGATCGCGTCATCTACGACAGCCAGAAATGGAGCGCTTTCGACGGGCAGATGAAGCGCGTCGAAACCGCGCAGGCCGACGCACAGCAGCGGATCATTCTCTGCGATCTAAACTGGACGCGCCTTTACCAGATCCGCCTGGCCCTCGCCCAATTCTTCGATCATCCGGCATCGCACCGCCACCTGCACGAGATCGAAAGCGTGGAAATGGATTTCGCGCCGGACTATCGGTCGACTGCTCTTCTTTTGACGGGCTGGCTCGCGGGCCAGCTGGAGTGGACGATCGATAAAAGCTCGAAAGGCAACGCGCTGGTTTTTCGCGACGAAGCAGGCAAGACGATTCGGGTTTCGCTACACGAAACGAAAGGCGAACCGATCGGCCGCTGCGTCTTGAACTGCGGGACGATTGAACTGCGCGTGAGCCATTCGAAGAGTGGCGATCTGTTGGATGTCGCGGTCGGCCCTCCCGGCGAACCCGGAATGAGTCAACCGATGCCGGCGAGCTCGAACGATCCAACGGAATTGATGAAGGAAGAATTGATGCGCTGCGGCTGGCACCGTGTTTATCTCCGCGCGATGAATGTGGTGCGGGACCTTCTGTAGCGGCGGTCTATGACCGCCGAACGTTTTCTTTCACGCACACCAACTCAAGTCGGCGGTCATAGACCGCCGCTACAGGGCGGCTTCTTCCGCCGCGACAGCCTCGACCCGATTAAAGACCTGCGGTTGCTTCAGCAACTCGGGATCTTTCAGCCGGCCATCGTAAACTTCGGACCACGTCTGCTGGTTCATCGAACACATCGGCACCGCTACCCACTCGCCATTACGTTTCACCGCCCCTTTGAAAACGCATGAATCAAGTCGGGCGTGGATGACCGGATCGGTATCCGCGGTCGCCACTTGCTTCGCATCCATGAAATTGTGCATGCCTACACCGAGCGTGTGCACCTGCCCGCGCAAAAGGGAACGGAAGATTTCCGGCGGCGCTTTGCGCGAGGTGACGTAGCGCAAGAGTTTCGCAACGAGTTTGATCGCGAGCAACGGATGCTGAAATAAGACGCCGGCGAGCCGATAGGGCGGCGTCCCGGCGTCATCGTTGACCAGCGAAAGCCCGCCGATCTTTCGCAGCACTTCTCCGAGCAGCGAATCGAATTTCTTGTCGTCCGGCAGCAGCGGAAAAATTTTTCCGGAAGGCCGCGCGATCAAAAGCGAGGCCCAACTGTTGCAATCGGGATGGCCGAAAATGGAAACATCGCGGCGCAGCGGCAATCCGACGCCTTCACGAATTTTTTCCCAGACATCGGCGGAGGTGATCGGACGCTGCGAAAAAATCGTGCGGCCGGTATCGGCTTCGGGTTGGAAGCTGAGCATGCGCCAGATGTAGCTGCGCTTCGGATCGGCCAGATACCAGCGGATCACCTCCGGCACGTCGTCGATGTTGCGGCGGGTGACGGTAAAACTGAGCGCGTACTCGAGGAGAAGTCCTGTCTTTTCGCGGATACGAAGCGCGAGATCGGTGAACGCCTGCCGGACGGGATGCAGGTCCGCTTCGCATTTGATTCGTCCGATCGGATAACCGTGCCGGCCGGCTTGCGTCATATCGACATGCACCGAAATCTGCCGCAGCCCGCCTTCCACCATGAGTCGCTCCAGGAATTCCGGATGCTCGATCAAGGTCTGGCCGTGAGTCATGAGCATCGGAATGGAGCCGACGGAAATCGCGTAGCGGACAATCTCGATCAGCTCATCGCCGCGTCCGGATTTCCAGTAGGCGTCGGCGACATCGCCGCCGGTGATCTGAAGTCCGCCGCCGGGACCCTGCAGGCGGCGGTTCGCATCGATCTGTTCCTTCACCTGCGCGAGCGAAGGGATCGGAATCTCGTTCGCGTTCTTTGGCAGGTAACAATGCGTGCAATGGAAGGAGCAATAACTCGCGCCCAGGGTAAAACCGCAATGCGTCAGATGCCGTCCCGAGATCTGGTTATTCGTGCGCAACTCAGGCGGCAGCGACTCCCAGCGTTCTTTCAACACGCGCGCTTTTTCCTCGGCGATCGGATGGCGGAACGCTTTCCAGCGCGCGCGCCAGCGTGGCGGCGGCTTCAATTCCTGATCGTTCGCGAGGGAAACCATCGTGTTATTTCGCTTCGTTCAGGCTCCAATCGTATTCCTGGTAGTTGATCTTCGCATCCGGAGCGAGCGGCGTGGAGCGGCGCTTGTTGATGAAAGCAATCGGACCACCTTCGCCTTTGAAGTCGTCCTTATACCAGTCGAAAATCTTTGAGAGCTCGGCAGTTTTCGTCTCGGGCGAATATTTCACTCCGCGATCGGAATTGATGTAACCCTTCGCCAGTTTCTCGAGCTGTCCGTCGAGCTTGTCTGCGCTGAACGGCTCGCGGTTCAACGGCGGACAACTGCGGCTGGCGCAGTTGAGCGCGAAGTGCACCCGCGGTTCGCCGAGTTTTCTGATCACATTATCTTCCAGCGCTTTGAAACTCGTCTGCTGTCCGGCCACGGTGATCCGTTTACTCGTGAAGAAAGTGAACAGCACGTCCTTCACGCTCTTGGTCGGGTATTTGCCGAGCGCTTCGTGGAGGATCCAGGCGTTGTAGGCGTTGATGTAAAAAGCGATCTGTTGCTTTTTATCCGCCCCGACATTTTCTTTCGCGATCGCGTCGACCACGCCCTGCAATGCCTGCATGTCCGCGGCGTTGCCTTTCCACTCCGCGTATTTCACCCCGCCGGAAGTCACATACTTGCCAAGGAGACGGTTGTAACTCTCCGTCCAATTCTCGGCGCGCGAAGTCGCGGCAGCCACAATGCAGAAAACAACCAGGAGAAGGCGCAGGGGTAGTTTCATATCCCCATTTCGCACTCTGGGAATTGTTGAGGCAAGAGCAAAGTATGGCCGCTTTTTTCCAGGATTGTAGCCACGGCCCTGTGGGCCGTTGTTTGTGCAGCTTGGCCGACATCAGACACGGCCCACAGGGCCGTGGCTACAACAGACTTTGAAACAACCCCTGCAACTGCCGAGCGCTCGTTTCGATCGAGAATTTTTCGCGCGCGATCTGCCGGCCGCGTTCGCCCAATCTGCGCGCGCGCTCGGGATCGGAGATGAGCCGCTCCATCGCGGCGCAAATCGCCGCCGGATCGTGCTCCGGCACCAGCTCGCCGTTGATCTCGTGCTCGACCATTTCGGGAATGCCGGCCAACGGCGTCGAGATAACCGGCAATCCCGCCGCCATCGCTTCCATGATGACGGTGGGAAGATTGTCCATTCCCCCGCCCTCTTCGCGCGTGCACGGTAAGGCAAAGATCGTGGCATGCGCGAGGCGCAATGCGATTTGCGATTGTGTCTGCGGCCCGGTCAATTTTACGCAGCTCTCCAGGCCGGCCTCGGCAATCTGCGCCCGCAACGCGCCCTCGAGCGGGCCTTCGCCGATAATTTCGCAGACGAACCCGCGCCCGCGCGATGTAAGGAGCCCGCAGGCGGCGATCAGATCGGCGAACCCTTTTTTCTCGATCAATCGGCCGACGGAAACGATCGCCGGAATTCCGCTGCCAGGATCGCTCGGATGGAAACGAGAGAGATCGACTCCGTTGTAAACGCGATGAATTCGCGCGGCGTTTTCCGGAAAACGCCCCCTGAGAAAATTGGCCGCATAATCGCTCACGGTCACGATCGACGCGGCGCTCTCCATCAATTTCGGCAGCGAAATGACAAAATCCCGGGGCGCGAAGATGTCGTTCGCGTGCGCCGTAAAGCTAAAGGGAATCCCAAAGAATCGATTGATCCAGAAAGCGGTGCGCGCCGCCATGCCGGCGAAGTGCGCGTGAACGTGGCGCAGATTGCTCTCCTGCATCCGCAGGCCGATGTGGATGGCCTGATAGAGGCGAAGAAAATCAGATTGCCGTCCCCATTTTTCGACGGCTTCGCGGACTGCTGCCGGCACCGTGCCTTGCCGGAGGGCCGCACCTACTTCGCGCACGAGGGCGGCTTCGTCCGGCAGGTAATGGACGCGCCGGACGATTTCCTCGTCCCAATCCTGTTCCGGCTCATTGGCCGGGCGCCGGATCGAGTAAACCTGGATCGGCGTGCCCTGCCGCTCCAGCTCCGCTACTTCGCGGTAACAAAAGGTTTGGCCAAACGATGGGAATCGCTCGAAAAGGTAAGCGATCTCGGGCATGGCCGAAGATTGACTGGCCCAGAGGCGCATTGCAAATGCCCAGGCGACAGGGGCGCTGCATGACTCCTGCTATAGAAGACCCATGCCCGACAGGGATTTCTTTGGCTTTTGCACGACGCTCAAGCTTCTCGAGCTGAAAGCGATCGGGGAGCTTTCGAAGGTCCGGCATCTGGCTGAAGGCGAAACCGTCTATTCGACGGGCGATCCGGGCGACACGATCTTCATCATCAACCGGGGGGCCGTCGAAGTCGTTTCACCTTCCGCAAAAAAATCGGCGGCGGCGACTTATCTGTCGCGCGGAGATATTCTGGGCGACGTCGAGACGCTGACGAACCTGCCGCGCCAACACCTCGTGCGCACCTGCGAGCCGGTGAGTCTGCAATGTTTCGAGCGAAAAAATTTCGCCGAGTTAATCAGGCGGGTGCCCTCGTTTTTCGAATATTTGAGCGAACAACTCGCCTTCCGCCTCTTGCAGGCGAACGATTTGGCGCTGGCCCAAAGTCATTGCCTCGAGCTCAGCGGCAGCCTTTCGAACTTCGATCTCGTCACCATCTACCAGACCATCGCCAACTCCTCCCAGACCGGCGAGCTCCGGATCTCCAACAACGAATCGGAATTGATCTCCGCTTTCTTCTTCGAGAAAGGGCAGCCGCGCTGCGGCCAGTTCGAACATCTCACCGGCGAAGAAGCTTTTTGGCAGCTCTTCGTCGACGAAAAACTCACCGGCAAATTTTCCTTCGCCGCTGGAGAACTGCCGGAGAAGGATTGGATTCAACGCGAGCGCATCGCGCGAAACGCCGGCGAAATGCTGATCAATGCCCTGCAGGGCCGGGACGAGTTCGATCAGGTGAAACAACGCATGCCCGATGGCGCCACCACGTTGCAGCGCAGCAAGGCCAACCTTTCGTGGCCGGTCGCGGCGCCGCCGGAGTTGCAGCCGGTCGCCGAACGCATCTGGGAGCTCACCGCCAAGTCGCCTCTGACGCTCTTGGATCTTTACCGGCAGGGTTCCGTCTGCGAGCTGAAGGTTTACCAGGTCGTGGACGAACTGATTCAATCCCGCCATTTCGCCTGGTCGGAAGCGGCCGCGGATGAAAAAGTTGCCTGATGATGAAATCGCTTTGCCTGGTTCTTGTTCTCGCGGTGAGCGTTTCCGGCTGCTCGATGTTCAGCAAGAGCGGCCGCCAGGACCGGGCGTACAAGAATTACGTTCGGAAAATGCAAACGTCGCGTGAGAAGCAACGGTCGAAAATAATCCATCAACGCGCGGATTTGCCGACGCTCCGTCCGACGCCCGGGCCGGAGACAACTCAGACTTCCGAAGGTCAGTAATCGGCTCGGACTCAATCCCGCTGCACGGGGATTGGTTTCCCGTCGCCGCCGAGCGCGACGTAGGTGAAAACGCCGTGCGTCACCCGGACTTCTTCGCCCGACATGTAGCGCTGCACCCACACTTCCACGGGAATCACCATCGAAGTGCGGCCGATCTTTTCCACCCGGGCGTAACACGCCACCCGGTCGCCTACCTGAACCGGCCGGAGAAACGACATGGCCTCGATCGCAACTGTGACCACGCGCGACTTCGCGGTTTTCGCGGCCAGAATTCCGCTTCCCAAATCCATTTGTGACATGATCCAGCCGCCGAAGATATCTCCGCTGGGATTGGTGTCCTTCGGCATCGCGATCGTGCGGATGACCAGCTCGCCTTTCGGTTTGTCGGCGGAGTCCATTGGCGGGAACCATAACACAAAACTCTTCTGTAGCCGCTTCGCTGTGCGAAGCGCAAAGGGCTGACGCTGGTCCAGCGAACGCTTCGCACAGCGAAACGGCTACAGAAGATGTGCCGACGCTCACAAGATCAGCATGCAATCGCCGTAACTGTAGAAGCGGTAACGCTCGCGGATCGCTTCCTCGTAGGCCGCGAGCAAAAATTCGCGACCGGCAAAGGCGCTGACAAGCATGAGCAGCGTCGAACGCGGCAGATGAAAATTCGTCAGTAGCGAATCGACGTGCCGGATTTCCGTTGGCGGATGAATAAAAATGTCGGTCGCTCCATTCTGCGCGAAGAGCTGGCCATCACGACGGGAGGCCGACTCGAGGACGCGAACCGTCGTGGTCCCGACCGCAATGATGCGCGCAGCGGAATTGATCGCGGCCGCAGCCGGCTCGGAAATGGAAAACTCCTCTTTGTGCATTCGATGCTCCGCGATCGCCTCGGTTTTAACCGGCTGAAACGTCCCGGCGCCCACATGAAGCGTGATAAAAGCGTGGGGCAGATCAGCCAGGATTTCCGCAGTGAAATGCAACCCGGCAGTCGGCGCGGCAACCGCGCCGGGGAGCTGCGCGAAAACCGTTTGATATCTTTCGATGTCATCGACGTCGGCTTGCCGGCGAAGATAAGGCGGCAGCGGAACCATTCCGCCTTCCCAGAGGTTGACCTCGCGGTCGAGCGAAACGATCCGCTCGCCGTCCGGGCAAATCTCCTCCGCGCGCACAACCGCGCCGTCGATCGCCGCCGTACCTCCCACGCGCATTTTTCTCCCGGGCCGGACAAGACATTTCCATCGCGCCGGCCCCAGCCGTTCCAGAAAGAGAAACTCTATCTTGCCGTCATCGGAAAACCGGCGCGCGTTTAAGACGCGAGTGTTGTTCAAAACCAGCAGATCGCCAGGTGCGAGGAAAGCACCGAACTCCGTGAATTTTCGATGTTCGATTTCTTGCCCCTGCCGATGCAACACCATCATGCGCGATTCATCGCGGCGCGGGAGCGGGCGGCGCGCGATGAGATCTTCCGGCAAAGGATAATCGTAGTCGGAAAGCCGCGAACTCATTCAGGCAGCATCAAAGGAATTGCCGTCTCGCGCAAAACCTCAGATTGTGTCGGCAGTGGCAATCGAATTCTCTCCCGCGCTCGAGCTGGTGCTCAGCTCCCTCGAACAGATTCGGGAGCGGGGAGAAAAACTTCCGCGGGCGTCTCGAGTTTCGCTCGGTCAACTTCGTCGCCCGGTCTCAGAGAAATCCCCGCTGGCGGCAAAAGCGTCGCTCCCCAACAGCGCCGACAAGGAAGTGTTACTGGCGCCGATCCGCGCTCGGGTTGCCGTTTGCATTAAATGTCCGCACCTTGCGCGTACCCGAACGCAGACGGTGTTCGGTGTCGGAAATCCGGATGCGGAGTTGATGTTCATTGGCGAAGCGCCCGGCGCCGACGAGGACGCACGGGGTGAACCCTTCGTCGGCAGGGCCGGACAGTTACTGACGAAAATCATCGAGACGATGGGATTTCGGCGCGATGAAGTTTATATCGCAAACATTCTGAAGTGCCGGCCGGACATGCCGCGCGGCAGTGCGGGCAATCGTCCGCCGACTCCTGACGAAATGCAGACCTGCCTGCCTTATCTCGCGGAACAAATCGGCATCATTCAGCCGAAAGTCCTGATCGCACTCGGAGCGACCGCAGTTGAGGGATTGCTCGGCACGCGCGGAACGATGCGCGATTTGCGGGGAAAGTGGCATTCGCACCAGGAGACGCCGCTGATGATCACTTATCACCCGTCGTACTTGCTGCGGAACCAGGCGCCGTCGGAAAAACGGAAAGTGTGGGAGGACATGCTCCAGGTTCTGGAGCGGATCGGCCGGCCGATCACCGAGAAGCAGCGAAATTATTTTCCGGTGAAATAATCCAGAGACTTCAAGCAGCGGCGGTTTACAAACCGCCGACAAACTAAGACGGCGGTTTGTAAACCGCCGCTCCTTGAAGCTTTTGAAAGGTCGCACGCAAAGCCCGAGGGGACGCGAGTGCAGTAAGGGCCATGATCCGTCGAACTTCCGCGCGCGAAATTTTGATCTTCTGCGCAAACACTTCCATGCCCGCCCCGCGCAACAGCGCGAGCGTGCGCGCGCCGATCAACGCCGGTAAGGCCGTGGCAAAGCGAATGCGCCGGTTTCGAATCGCGCACGCATAATCAATTCCCGCCTCCACTCCGCGTTCCGCTTTCTCCCGCCATTGCCGCACGAGCGGCTCGACGCGGGAAGCGTTGCTCAGAATTTCTTCGGGCGCGACGCCTAACGAGTTAAGCTCTTCCGCCGGCAGATAAGAACGCCCCTGCCGCAAATCCGATCCAAGGTCCCGCAGGATATTGATGAGCTGGAGCCCTTTTCCGTACCTTACTCCCCGCTCGAGCATTTCTGGTTCCGGCCGTTCGCTGAAATTCCCGACGTGTGCGAAACAGATCCGCGTCCAAAATTCTCCGACACAGCCGGCCACGAGATAAGTGTATTGGTCGAGATCAGCTGCCGTTTCCAGCGCCCGGACTTCCGCGCCGGCGCCGAATCGCTCCAGATCGAGCGCCTGGCCGTGGGTAATATTGTTTAGGACGTTTCGCACCTCACGGCGGTCGTCATCCTCCGTCGACTCCAACCACTCCAGGGCAATTGGCAGCGCTTGGATCAACGAGCGCTCGGCTTCGTTGGTCTGAAGCGCCGCGAACGATTTGCCCAAAAGCACGAGAACGTCGCTCGGCGCCGTACCCGCGATCGCGCCGGCCAGAGTTCGCAACGCTTCCGCGCGCAATTTCGCAGGCGCTCCCGAGGTGTCGGCGATGGTATCGGTCGCGCGCGCCAGAAGATAAGCGAGCGAAAGCGGATCGCGCAGCGCGGTTGGCAGAAGCCGAAGCGAAAGATAGAAGGAGCGGGAAACCGATCGCAGGATCGGCCCGCGCAGATCATCGAACTGGCGGGATGCCTTCACCGGTCGACGTTCCGAAGTTCGATCAGATCCGCATTGCCGATGCCGATCTGCGCGGCGACCTGGACGTGAACGGCCAGCGGCGCAATCGAGGGCAGCCGCGCTTTCACGCGCCATTCCTCGATCTGCCTCACCGCCATCGCATCGATCGCAACCGGGTCTTTGCTCGCGAAAATTGTCGCATGATGGACCGCGTAATTGGGTTGCGATTGCGGACCGCCGGCGTATTCCGCGATGAGTCCATCCATTATATTGAGGACAACCTTCGGGCCGATGACCGGGTTGCGATACAAATCGGCGATGGCCGCGCCGCCATAGCGACCTTGAGCGAACCGTCGCCAGTTATCGATATTCGGAAGGGTAACGTTATACAGACAGCCGGCGAGGCCGTTCGTGGCGCTGTCGCTCATCACCGGGACGTTGATTATTTTCGTGACTTCGCTCGAAATGATCCGCGCGAAATGGCTCTGGTCGCTGGTTTGTTCCTGATCGGATTCCAGCGGGACCATGCCCCGATCGGAGCGATAATCGAGATCGCCCCAGATCAATTTTCCCGTGATCGGCGCGGTGAAGATGGCCTTGGGATCGTAGCCTTCGCGCGGCGCAATGGACTTGAGCTGGTATCCCTCGGCGTTCTGCCGGTAACCGGCGTCTTTGATTCCACCGAGGCTCCGATCCCAAACAATGATGCTGCTGCGCGGATGGCCGGCCGCGACCAATCCATCGACGATCGCGTTGACGATGTCGCGATGGGTGGTGAAAAGTTCGCCGCCGGCCGCACAGATTTTAATGCCGATCTTGTCGTTAGGCGAAACCAGCGAACCCCAGGCGTGGGCCAGATCCGGCTGACCGGTCACGGCCAGGACGAGGCGACTCACCATGGCGCGGACGACGGCCGAATCGGTCTGGTAATCCTTGATTGCCGCCGGATTGTGCGCCGAGTAAACGATCGAAGCGCGAGGTCGCGACGACGTTTGCGCCAGCGAGGGCATAACGGCGCAGAAGAAAACAAGAGCTAAGATTGGAATCCGCAAGATATTGAAATGTGACGGAACTTATGAGCGATAGGGAAAACGTCCAACCTCCAACATCCAGCATTCAACTTCCCACGACCGAGAATGTTTCGCATCTTTACGTGCATATTCCCTTTTGCGCGCGGATCTGTCCGTATTGCGCGTTCTACAAAGAGCGCGCCGATCCCAGCCAGACGCAGCGGTTCTGCGAAGCGCTCTTGCGCGAGGCCGATGATCTGCGCGGTCGCTTTGTCATCAAACCAACGACGATCTTTTTCGGCGGCGGAACACCGACGGCGCTCGGCACCGGGCAACTGGAATTTCTTCTCGGAGGTTTTCACGAGCGCCTCGATTTGTCGTCGCTGCGCGAGTGGACTTTGGAAGCGAATCCCGGCAGCGTTTCGCCGCGAAAGGCCGCGGCCCTGCGCCGGCTCGGAGTGAATCGAATCAGTCTCGGGGTACAGTCGTGGGATGACGAATTGCTGAAGCTGCTGGGCCGCGAGCACAACGCCGCGCAAGCCGAAGCTTCGTTTCATGTCTTGCGCGACGCCGGTTTCACGAATTTGAGCATCGACCTGATGTTCGGCCTTCCCGGTCAGACCCTGGCGCAATGGGAAGCCGCGCTGGCCAAAACGATCGCGCTCGGGCCGGAACATATCTCCACCTACTGTTTGACCTACGAAGAGGACACCGAGTTTTTCGCGCGGCAAACGCGCGGTGAATTTCGTGAAGACCCCGACTCCGATGCGCGTTTCCTGGAGAGCGCGATGCGAATGCTCGAACGCGCCGGCTTCGAGCATTACGAAATCTCGAACTACGCGCGCAGCGGATACGCGTCCGCGCACAACCGCGGCTATTGGGCCGGTCACGATTATCTGGGCCTCGGCCCCAGCGCGTTTTCCACGATCGCGCTGCAACGCTGGCAGAACTTGTCGGACTACCGCCTGTACTCCGACCGAGTCCTTGCCGGCGCGTCTGCGATCAGTTCGACAGAAATACTCACGCCCGAGATGAAGCGCGGAGAAAGAATTGCTCTCTCGCTCCGAACCAACGCCGGAGTTTCAGCAGCCGAGCTCGAGCATTCGGAAACAGAACGCCGCGAATTCATCGAGCTCGGATTGTTACGCGAACTGAACGGCCACTTCGTCCTGACGCCACGCGGCAAACTCATGGCCGATTCGGTGGCCGAGGCCTTCGTCTAGCGGAGTGCATTAGACCGCGCCGTATCTGCGGTTGCGTTGGCCGAAATCCTCGACGGCATCGAAGAGATCCTTCTTCGTAAAATCGGGCCAGAGCTTCGGGGTGACGTACATCTCGGTGTAGGAAAGCTGCCAGAGGAGGAAATTTGAGAGACGCATTTCGCCGGAGGTGCGGATGAGCAGGTCGGGGTCGGGATAGTAGCGGGTGTAGAGGTGCTTGCTGAACATGTCCACGTCGATCATGGCGCGATCGATGTGGCCGGAGTCGATTTGGCGAAGCAGGCTCTTGATGCCGTCGATGATCTCGAGCCGGCCTCCGTAGCTCAGCGCCAGGATTAAAGTCAGCCCGTTGTTTCCGGAAGTCCGCTCGATCGAATCGTGCAGTTGCTTCTGGCAACTGGCCGGCAAATCGGTCAGCCGTCCGATGGCCTGGAGCCGCACGTTTTTCTCAAGTAACTCCGGAGTTTTTTCTTTTAGGAATTTCTCAAGCAGGCGCATCAAGGCGTAAACTTCGGTCTTCGGCCGCTGCCAATTCTCGGCGGAAAATGCGTAGAGGGTGAGGAACTCGATCTTCAAGTCGCCGCAGGCCTCGACGCACGCCTTCACTGAGTCCGCGCCTTTTTCGTGGCCCTTGATCCGCGGCAATCCGCGGCTTTTCGCCCAACGCCCATTGCCGTCCATGATTATGGCGATGTGACGTGGAATTAGTTTGGGTGCGGTCGCCATATTCGGCTAGAGAACGATCGTTTCGTTCCGTGTGGGTCCGACGCTGACGATCCTCAAAGGCGCGCCGGTCAGTTCGGCGATGGCGGCGACGTAACTTCTTGCGGCAGAAGGTAGATTCGAGAGTTTTTTTGCGGATTGCGTTGGCTTCTTCCACCCTGGAAAATCTCGATAAATTGGCTCGCAGTTCTCCAGTTGAGCCGCGTCGCAGGGTGGAACATCCAGACGCTTTCCGTTCAAGCGATACGCCACACAAACCCGGATCGGATCAACGTCGTCCAGCCCATCGAGATTGGTGACGGCGAGCTCGTCGATGCCGTTGATCATGGTCGCGTAGCGGGTGGCCACAGCATCAAACCATCCGCAACGGCGCGCTCGGCCGGTGGTCGCCCCGAACTCGCGCCCCATTTCGTGAAGCATTTTGGCGAGGCCGGCGTCCTCTGTCGGCAACGCCCCCTCACCCACCCGCGTCGTATAAGCCTTCATCACTCCGAGGACCAGGTCCATGCGATGAGGCGGAACTCCGGAACCGGTGCAGGCGCCGCCCGCAGTCGTGTTCGATGATGTGACGTAGGGATAGGTGCCGTGATCGATATCCAGAAAAGTTCCCTGCGCGCCTTCGAAGAGGATTTCCTTTCCTCGCTGCAAGGCGCGATGCAGATAAACGACTGTGTTCGTGACGAAAGGCCGCAGCTTTCGTCCGGCCGCGAGGTAGCTCTCGTTCACTTCCCGATAATTGATCGGCTCGGCCCCGAGCGCCTGGAGGATGCTGTTGTTCTCGCGCACCTTGGCCTGCAATTTTTTCGCGAACAAAACCGGCTGGATCAAATCGGACATCCGCAGGCCAGTTCGCGCCGCCTTGTCGCCGTAGGCCGGTCCGATCCCGCGCTTCGTCGTGCCGATCTTTGCCTGGCCCTTGCGAAGCTCGCGCTGTTCGTCGAGCAAACGGTGATACGGCAGGACGAGGTGCGCGCAATCGCTGATCAGTAGATTTTTTCCGATCGGCACGCCGAGTTTGCGCAATCCCTCGATCTCGCCCACGAGCGCCACCGGATCGATCACGACGCCATTGCCAATGACGCATCGTTTCCCGCGCCGCAAAATTCCCGAAGGGATCAGGTGCAAAATGTATTTTGTCCCGCGATGGATCACGGTGTGGCCGGCGTTGTTGCCGCCCTGGCTGCGCACCACGATGTCAGCCTTAGCCGTGAGGACATCGATGATTTTTCCTTTTCCCTCATCGCCCCATTGCGCGCCGATCAGAATTGTGTTCGCCATGAGTTGAAGAAAATGACAACAAATCGTCCCGACGCATCCGATCCGGACACATTCGGGACTGCGCAAAATGATAGGATGCGCGGATGCCGCTGCAAGGGAATTTGCGGCGGGCTTCGCGGCTCCCTGCTTGTCATCCCGAGGCAGCGCAGACGCCGAGGGACCTCGCAGGCGCTCGATCGCTTCCGCGAAACAACATGCGTCAAGCAACGCGGGAGTTCCCGCGATAGCGCAAGTTGCAACTGTGAGGTCCCTCCGGCGCGCTTTGCCAGCCTCGGGATGACAGCAAGCGAGTGCTTCCCGCGAAAAAAAGCATTGTCAGCCGCGACCGCACCGTCCTAACCTCGCCTCATGCGCAATATTCTCCTGATTATCCTGATCCTTCTTCTGATCGGTGCTTTTCCAGGTTGGGGCTACAGTTCGGGATGGGGCTACTATCCCTTCGGTGGAATCGGGCTCGTGCTGCTGATCGTGCTCATTCTCGCTCTGACCGGGAGGCTGTAAGCGCCGCCGCGGCCTGAGGGCACGCCGGCTCCATCATTGAGAAAGTCCCTCGTTTTGGAGACGGCACGCCCTCGTGCCGTTGAGTCGCACCCCTAACGAGTGGTGCTGGTGAGGGCGCGCTTCAGCGCCGCGGATGACTCGGACGTGCTGCGCTTATGAGCGGAAAAATCGCGCGCAGAATCGAAGTGATACATCCAATCGTGCGTGAAGGTATTCATCGCCACACGATAATTGGCGCCGCCGCCCGAGAGGTGGCGATGCGCGGTAATGAAATCCGTCGGGACAAAATAATTGCTGAGATCCTTTTGGAACTTCGATTTGCTCATGCCGATTTCGAGATTTTTCCGGATCTCGAAATGCAAATGCGCGTCGTATTGTCCGTGCGCGGTTCCCATCGTCGCGATCTGCTGGCCGCGCGCCACTCGCTGACCTCGGCCGACCTGCATTTGGTGGAGGTGCCCATAGAGCGCGTCGATGTATTTCACTGTGCCGTTTTCCCGGTAGGCATGCCGGACGATGATCACATTTCCCCAACCCAGGTGCACGTCTCGCGCAAACACGACGATGCCGTCGCCGATGCTGTAAATTGGATCCTTCAGGTCCGTATCGCCGCCTCGAATGCCATCCCAATCCTCACCCATGTGACCGTGAGGTCGATAACCGCGCGCTTTGTAATAACCTTCCGCTTCCGGCTTTCCGACCGGGAAATCAAAACCGTCCGCCACCTTGGTGAAAGCGCTTTGCATCGACGAGCTCACTACGGGGACGGTTACGGCCGGTTCCTTCACTGGCACTGAGATCGGCTCTGGCTTTATCAGCGGGGTCTTCGCGATCATGGCAGGGGCCGCTCCCTCTCGGGCCTTGGTTTTCGTCGCCGCGACTTCAGGTTTCGGAATTTGGTTCTTGGCCGCGGTAAGCGCCGGCGCTGGTTCCTTCGCGGCCTTTTCGGTTTTCGGCGTCGGCGCTTCGGCTTTCACAGTCTGAGTTTTGGCAACGGTGATCGTTGGTAATTCTTCTTTTGCCGGCTTCTCCGATTTGGCGGTCGCGGTCTTCGTCGTTGGGACGGATACGGAATCATCCTTCACCGATGCTTTTTCCGATTTCGCGGTGGCTGGCTCAGTCTTAGACGTTGCTTTCTTCGCGGTCTTCGCCGTGACCGCTTCAACCTTGACTTCGTCTTTCGGTGAAGCTGGTTTCTGCGCTTTCTCTACGGCAACTTCAGGCTTCATCGGCGGTTTCTTCGCCGCCACGTTCGCCGACTCGGTTTTCACGAGAGGTGCTTTCTCTTTCACTGCGACTGATCTTTCTGTTTTCGCTTTCTCCGGTTCTGCTGTCGCTGTTTGCGTCTTCGTTGCGTCGACCGGCTTTTCTTTTACGGAGGTCTTCTCCGCTTTCGCGGTCGGCGAATCAGTCTTGGGTGTTTGCGTGTTTGCCGCGGCCGCGGATGAAGATGGCTCCTTCACGGAACGCTCTTTGACGACAGATGGAGCGACCGGTTCCGCCCGCTTCGCTACGGGCTGCGGCGCCTCTTTCTTGACAGAGGGAGGATTCACGGCCAGCGCTTTTAGTTCTCTCGGAACGAACACATCCTGGCTATAAGCCTGGCCGACTAAAACGAACCAGCAAAGCAGGGAGATGGTGAGCTTTCGCGACATGAAAGCGCCCTTTGTAGACTTCTTCGGTGCGCCTGGCAAGCCTCGTGTTGTGAGTCTTGCCGAACTTATTGCGGTTGGGTCAAGCCCATCCCGACAGCGGCGGAGCTAGAGAACGCCGCGCGCGATGAGCACCAGCAATACGATTCCCAGCACGATGCGGTAAATGGCAAACGGCGCGAAGCCGCGCGCGCGCACCCAGCGCATAAACCAGGCGACAACGCCCAGCGCAACCACGAACGAAACAGCGAATCCGATCGCGACCACGATCCATCCGTGAGTATTCATCGCGAGCGGGGCGATCCCGGCTTCCGCGGCATCCGCATGATGCGGCCTGATCGTTTTCAGCAGATCGTAACCGGTCGCGACCACCATCGTGGGCATCGAGAGAAAGAACGAGAATTCGAGGGCCGCGGGACGGGACAATCCCGCGGTTTGCCCCGCCGCGATCGTGCACATCGAGCGCGACGTGCCGGGAAAAACCGCGGAAAGAATCTGCACCGCGCCGATCCAGGCGGCCTGCGGCAGTCTCATCTCTTCCATGCGGCTAATCCGCGGCCGCGTGCAAACAGCATCCACGATCCACATGATCACGCCGCCCAGAAGAATGGCCCACGCCATGACGCTGAGGTTTTCGAGGTTGTGACCGATCTGCTTTTTCAACAGCCACGATGGGATCGCCGTGATAACGAAAGCGATCATGGTCAGACTCAGGGGATGGGTCAAAAGCGTGCGGTCGCCGCGTTCGCCGCGCGGAAAGGAAGAGAGAAACTTGAGGATGCGGCCCCGAAAGTAAACCGGCAGCGCCAGAATCGCTCCGAGTTGGATCACGATCGTGTACATCTTCCAGAAGCTGTCCTGAAGATTGAGGCCGAAGAGCGCTTCAACAATGCGCAGGTGCGCGGTGGAGCTGATCGGAAGGAATTCGGTCAAGCCCTCGACAATGCCGAGCAGGAAGGAAATCAGAAAGTCGTTCATATTAATCTAGTTTTTTCGAATCGAGCGCGGCCAATTCCGCTTCCACCATCTCGCGCACCAAACCGGCAAACGATCCGCTCGACTTCCAACCCAGCACCGTCCTTGCTTTTTCCGGCGAACCGACCAGACGCGACGGATCGGCCGGCCGGTCGAACGCCGGGTCGTGCTTCACATATTTTTCCCAGGGCAGATCCACCACCGCGAATGCCGCTTCGACGAAATCGCGGACCGAATGCGTCTGGCCGCTCGCGACCACGTAGTCGTCCGGCTTGTCGTGCTGCAGCATCAGCCACATCGCGACGACGTAATCCTGCGCCCGGCCCCAGTCGCGCCGGCTTTCCAGATCGCCAAGCGCCAGTTCGTGTTCCAATCCGCGCGCGATCCGGGCCACCGTCCGAGCGATTTTGCGCGTGACAAAATTTTCACCGCGCCTTGGAGATTCATGATTGTAGAGAATTCCGTTGCACACAAACAGGCCGTAGGACTCGCGATAAATCCGCGCGAGCTGCGTGGCGAAAGCCTTGGCGCAGCCATAGGGGCTGGCCGGCCGGAGCGGGGTCATTTCGGTCTGCGGCGATTCCGTCGCACTCCCGAAAATCTCGGAACTCGAAGCGTGATAAAATTTCACCGGCCTCGGCTGATCCCGCGCGATCTCAAGCAACCGCAGAGTGGCCATGCCGATTTCTTCGCAGGTCGATTCCGGAATCTCGAAACTCAGACCGACGTGGCTTTGCCCCGCCAGATGATAAATCTCCGCCGGCTGCACATCCGAAAAAATACGGCGCAGCGTCGTTCCGTCAGAAAGATCGCCGTAATGGAGAAAGAGCGATTTGCCATAAACATTCTCGTCGCGGCGCAGGTGCTCGATACGTGAGCGCAGGAGATTGCTCGTTCGCCGAACAACCCCGTGAACCGCGTAACCTTTTTCCAGGAGCAACTCCGCCAGGTAGGAACCGTCCTGGCCGGTAATGCCGGTGATCAGGGCTGTTTTTCTTGTTTGGTTCATGATCAGGTTACGCCCGGAACACCATTCAACGAAGCCTTCCCGTTTCACAAGGCTGAACGTGGCGCCCCAAGGAGCGGCGGTTTGTAACCGCCGATTTTTAAAAGGGCGATTTCAAATCGCCCCTCCTTGGTTTACATCGGAAGCCTGATGGCCCGCACTTCGTTATTTCTTTTCGCGCTCCTTGGCGTGGCGATCAATTCGCTGGGTGAGCCACCAACGCCGCCATCGTTCTACAAAGGCGTGACGGTTTCGTGCCAGACCTGGGGGATCGAATGGGAAACGCCGGAGATGGAAAAAACGCTCGATGAATTGAAGTCGTTAGGCGTAAACAGCATCGCGATCCATCCCTATGCGCAGATTCGCGAAGACGGCCACGTCGTCATGGGTCGTCGGTCGGGCACGAGCACGACCCACATCACGACGCCGTTGCGCTGGGCGCACGAGCGCGGGATGTCGGCCATGCTGATCCCGCACATCGCCTATTGGGGGACGAAGTTCAGTTGGCGCGGTGAGATCAATTTCGTCACGCCGGAAGAATGGGACCGGTTCTTTGCCGATTACGAAACCTGGATCGTGCAAATGGCAACGGTGGCCGAATCCGAGCACGCCGAGATATTTTGCGTCGGTCTCGAGTTCACCCATGCGCAAAAATTTGAGGAACGCTGGCGAAACTTGATCCTGGCGGTGCGGCAGGTTTATCACGGCAAAGTCACCTACGGCGCAAACTGGAATGAATACGAGGAGGTCAGGTTTTGGGACGCGCTCGATTTCATCGGAGTGCTCGCGTATTTCCCGCTGACCAAAGCGGTCGATCCGAGCGCGGAAGAAATTGCGGCGGCGTGGGAAAAGAAGTGTGTCGACCTGGAGCGGTTTTCGAAGCAAAACGGCGGCAAACAATTTCTGTTCGCGGAGATCGGCTATAACGAAAGCTCGCGCGCGGCGGCCGAGCCGTGGGCCTTCAAGACGGGCGGCGAACATTGCGCGGAAATCCAGCAGCGTTGTATCGCGGCGGCTTTGCGCATGTCCGGCCGGCATCCTTTTCTTGCGGGAATGTACTGGTGGAAATGGTTCCCCGAACTGGCGCATCACCACGAGGAAAACTACCGGTTACAGACCGAGCCGATCAAAGAGTTGATCGCGAAGCATTGGAAGTAGCTATTACACTTTGCGCCCGAACTTCTTTTCCAGCTCGGTGTGTGAAATCTGGATCATCGTCGGCCGGCCATGCGGACAGCAGTAAGGCAAATCGCAGTCGAGCAGATCGGTGATTAATTTTTCGACCTCGAGATAACGCAACGGATCGTTCGCCTTGACCGCATGGCGGCAGACGGTTTTGGCGATCATGTCTTCGCCCAGCCGCAGCGGCGAACTTCCATTGCTCGCGCTCTTGAGGCCGTCGATCACTTTGCGCATGAAATCGACCGGATCGGAGACGTCGAGAAAGGTCGGAAGACTGTCGATCTTGAAAGCGTTCGGCCCGAACGATTCGATGCCGATCCCCATTTTTTGCATGGTGGCGGCATTGCGCTCGACCCATTCGGCGTCGCGCGGCGCGAGCTCGAAGGTTTGCGCGAGGAGCAATCGCTGCGAGAGAACGCCTTGTTCCTCCATGCGCCGACGCAACTCTTCGAACAGGATGCGTTCGTGGGCCGCGTGCTGATCGACCAGGACAAGTCCGTTCTCATTTTCCATGAGGACATAGAGTTTGTTCAAGATGCCGATGATCTGGAATTGATGGCCGGGGCTGGCGATGTCGATCGGTTCCTGCGATGGAGGCGGAACTGACGCAGGGCGGGCCCCCTCGACGGGAGGAAATGTGGCTTCGGCAAACGGCGGGCGAAACGCTGGCTGCGATGCGATCGAGGACGGCAACATGTTCTCCTGCTGGAAAACCGAAGTGGCCGGGGGAGGTTTTTGGAATTGTTGTTGCCAATCGCGCCGGCCGCTCTCAAGCGTTTTGCGGATCGCTTCGACCACAGCCTCGCGCACGGCGCTCGGATCGCGGAAGCGCACTTCGCGTTTCGCGGGATGAACGTTCACATCTACAGTCGTCGGATCGAGCGCCAGAAAAAGGAAGGTCACGGGGAATTGACCTTTCATCAGCGCGGTATGATAGCCCTCACGCAATGCGGCCGTCAGCACCGGACTCTCGATGGCGCGGCCATTGACGAAGATGAGCTGTTGGGCGCGGCTCTGCCGGCTCACCCCGGCCTGGCCGATCAACCCGTGGATCCGAATTCTCGCGGCGCCCGCGATTTCCTCGACGGCCAACAGTCGCTCGACGAGCTCCTTCCCGTGAAGATCGCGAATCCGTGCGAGCAGCGTTGCTGGCGGAAGCTGGAACACGATCCGATCGTCACGCACGAAAGCGAAAGCGATCTCGGGATGGCCGATCGCCTGCAAATGAAGTTGATGCTCTAGGTTGCGGCTCTCGGTGTTCTCGGAGCGGAGAAATTTCCGGCGCGCGGGCAGGTTGTAAAAAATCGAGCGCACTTCCACTTGCGTTCCCGGCGCCTCGCCGCCGTCGCGCACGGTTTCGATGCGGCCGCCCGCGACGATGATTTCGGTGCCGGCCACAGCCGTCGGCTCCCGCGTGGTGAGCCGAAAACGCGAGACGCTTGCGATGCTCGGCAACGCTTCCCCGCGGAAGCCGAGCGTCGCGATTGCCGCCAGATCGGCAGACGTCCGGATCTTGCTGGTGGCGTGACGCTCGAGCGAAAGGAGCGCGTCGTCGCGGTCCATTCCGCAACCGTCATCGACCACCCGAATGAGTGAAATTCCGCCGCGCCGGATGCTCACTTCGATTTTGCGCGCGCCGGCGTCGATGCTGTTTTCGACCAGCTCCTTCACGACCGATGCCGGCCGCTCGACCACTTCGCCCGCCGCCACCTGGCTGGCGAGAATTTCTGGCAACAGGCGAATGCGACTCATCGTATCTGCAATTTTAGATTGGCGATTTGCGATTGCGAAGGAAAAGCGCATCCTCTGTAGCCGCTTCGCGGTGCGAAGCGCGAGAGTGGGCGCCCACCGCAATATAGACCGCGCCTCACGCCGCCCACAGGGCGGCGCCTGCAGGGTTTGACTTGCCCGGGTGCCACGATAATTTCGTGCGACCGATGATCACCGTGACGGATAACGCAGTTCGGCAGCTTCGCACCTTGCTTGAAACTCAGGCTGAAAGCGCGAGCAAGGGCCTTCGCGTGGGGATCGCGAAAGGCGGCTGCTCCGGCCTCCAATACGAAATGTCGCTCGACACCCAAAAGGCTGGAGACGCGATTGTGGCGAAAGATGGCGTTGAGTTTTTCGTCGATCGCGAGAGCGCGGATTATTTGCGCGGTTCGATTCTCGATTACCGCGACGGCCTGACCGGCGCCGGTTTCCACATTGAGAATCCAAATGCTGCCCGGACTTGCGGCTGCGGGACGTCTTTCGAAGCAGCGCGCCCTGCTTGAAAACGAATCGTTCGCGAAGCAGGCGCCTGTAGATGGACCGTTATCGCTACGACGATTCGTACGGCCGTCCGCGGCGAAAAAGCAATCTCTTCGGCTGGTCGGTCACCATTCTTCTTCTGACCGGTTTCGCGTTCGCGGCCTGGCTTGGCAGCTTCTACATCTTCTGGCAACCAGAGCGGCCGGAGAGTTACAAAATTCTCAAGAAGCTCCGAAAGATTGAGCCGAGCAAACGATTCGAATTGACCGCGGCGCCGGCTGGAGAATTCCTGACGTCGAAGCAACTCTACGATAAATTCATCGCGCTGAGTCCGACCGAGCTGACGAAGACGAACGCCGAGTTATCTCGCAATTACATCCGCAATTTTCAGCAGGTCCGCGGGCTCGTTCCGTACGTGATCGGCCGGTTTAATATCATGGAAGCGCGCGAGCTCACGCCGAACGATGTGTTTGTCTCCGGCATGGTCGCGCTGACGAATGCCGTCGATCACGGCGAACTCGTGATGGAGCACGTCTATCCCGCCGATCCGCAGGCGTTGCCGCTCATGAAACAAACGCTCGTCATGGGTTTGGAGATCAAGCTCGAGCGCACCCACGATCTCTCGGCGGTGATCCACGCGGAACGTTTGTCGGATGGACGGGTGCTGATTACCGCCATGCCGTTGCTTTACGGAAGTTACACTGTAACGCGCGGCCCGGGAACTTTCACGCTCGAGCCGCCGCTTGATTTGAATCTCGCCGCGGGCTGGCCTCTCTTTAAGGAAACGAGCCGCCGCTCCGCGGAAACGCAATACGCCAGTTACCGCGATCGCGTTGCGCCGAAGTCACCCGAAGCCGCTGCCGGACTCGCGCCCACCCCTCCGCCGCCGGCGGCAAATGAATTGATTCGCGTTGAGCCCGCTGCGGCAATTGAAGCACCGAAGGTCGCGGTCGTGACGCCGCCGCCACCGCCACCGCCATCGCCCGCAGCGAAAACGACGAAGGGAAATAAGAAGAACCAGAAGGCATCGCCGACTCCATCTCCGACACGATCTCCTGCGATCGTCGCGCAGAATGCCACGCCGCTCCCTAGACCGACGGCGGTCGCGACGCCGGCGCCGCCGGCAAAATCTCCCGCGGCTTCAAGTCCGACGCCGGTCGCGGCGACACCGCCGATGATTGCCGCCGTTTCACCTACTCCTCCACTCCCACCTGCCGCGACGCCCTTGCCCGCGGTCACGCCGGATAACTCACTTGCTTCCACGGCCGGCGGCGGAAACTGGAAAACATTTGCACCAGGAAAAATGCCGGCCGGCCGCCTCATCACCACTTCCGATCTGCGCGACCTGGCGGACCGCGGATTGGCGGGCGAGCGCGTTTATTTAAAGGGACAGTTCGTGGTCAATTTTACGGAACCGAATCGCGCGGTCTTGCGGCCGAAGACCAACCTGACTGACGCCGTTCTAAAACTCGCCGGCGGCGGACAGAACATGCGCGTCATTGTTGAATTCCCTGCTGGTTACACGCCGCCGACGCGCGGCACGACCGTGACCCGCGACGAAGCGCGCCCTTACGAGATCACGGAAGTGCGCAAGCAGAGCGACGGTCAGTTGAACGTCTTCGTGCGCGAGATCATGCAGTGATCAGCGCGGGGCGGCCGTCTCGATGATCGCCTTGTTGTTCTCGATGGTAAGTCTGGTCACGTTGTACTGCTTGACGAATTCATCAAGATAACTGCTCACGGATCGGCTTCCCAGAAGCCCTTTCAAGACCGTCTCCGGCATTCCACCGAGCGACATCTGCGTGACCTGAAGGTTGCGCGGGTTTCCATCCGCCGGCGGAGGGATGGTGAATTCCCCGTTGAGATAGCGGCCGCTGAAACCAGCTTTATCGAGCGGTATACTTACCTGCACGTGCGCGATGTTGTTCTCGATCGAAACCGAAGCCTTCCCTCGCACCTTCCGATTCGCCGCGATCAATTGGTTAATATCGGCGGCGGAGAGTTCAATTCGATTGGTCGCCGGGCCCGGAGTTGCCCCCTCCGCCGGCGGAATGCTTTCCGGCGGCGGCATTCGCCCAATTTCTTTGAATCGTTCCCAACGAGCGGTCACTTCCTGGGTCTCCTCTTCCGACGCTGTAGCCAGTGGAAGATCGCGTGGTTTTGTCGAGGTGCCGAAATAGGCGCCGATGAAAAACGCGGCTACGAGCAAAACAAGAAACACCACCAGCAGCAAACATCCCTTGCCGAAACAACCCATTCCTTTTTGCCGCGGCGGCGGCTCGATCCAGCCGTTCATTTGGTATTATCGGTCGCGATGCGTTCCTGGGTCGCCATCAATTTATCGTAGAGACTGCGCAAAGCTTCCGAGAGCATTCTCGTCCCCGAAAGCACCGGCATGAAATTCGTGTCGCCGCTCCAGCGCGGCACGATGTGGAGATGCAAATGATCGGGAACGCCGGCGCCGGCGCATTGTCCAAGGTTCAACCCGACGTTGAATCCCTGGGCTTTCATCGTTTCGCGGAGCAAACGCTGGCCATGGATGGCGAGATTCCAAAGCTCCAGCACTTCGTTTTCGCCTAACGAAGAGGCGTCCGCCGTCTTTCGGTACGGCACCGCCATCAAATGACCGACGCTGTAGGGATAACGATTCATCATCAGAAAGGCGTTTTTCCGGCGAGTCAGCACGAGATGCGCGGCATCGTCGCTGGCTCGGGCGGCGTCGGAAAGAAAATTAGGATCCGGTTTTTCCTGTTCAAAATATTCGACGCGCCACGGACACCAGAGCGCTTCAATTTCTGCCTTCGGAAAATCCATTCGTCGGTTCGATCGGAGGCGAGCCTACAAATCACAGGCCCAAAGTCGAGTAGCCTTTTGGCAGGAATGCCGCGCCGTTCGATCGGACCAGTAAAAGATAACGCCGCTGTCCGCTTCCCGCCGGTTCGGAGAAACCGATCTTCGACGGCAGCGCCCCCGGCAGGCGCGGCAGTAATTCCGCCAACTCTTCCTCGGGCACGACCAGCGCGTCGAGCTTGCCGGTATTCCATTCCAAAGCCGCTTGATCCGGCTCGAGAAATTCCGTCCGCCGAACATACAACGCCATTCCTTCATCCTCGCCGCCGACAACCGCATAGCGCCAGTTGTGTTCCGCCACCTCTTTGACGACGGCGCGTCCGAAGACTGCAAAAGCGTCGCGATGTTCGCGCCGCGCGACAACGATTCTGTTCGCCGCGTATCCGGCCGTCATAACGCAGGCAAGCATGATGGCCGCGATGCAAACACGATCGATGACGACTCGGAGTTTTTCCTGTTTGCGAAATTCACCAAATCCCGCCGCCAGAAGCAAACAAAGCGGCGGCACAATCGGAAAGATGCGATCGATCCGTTTGGAGGGAACGCAGGACATGACCAGCAACCCGCCGAGGCTCCAGGCGAGAAGCCAGAATGTTTCCGGCGACATCGCGCGGAGGGAGGCGCGAATCCCCATTTTTCTCGACGCGATCAGCGGCAGCAAAATCAGGAGCAGGCTCCACGGCGCAAAACGATGCAGCAAATGCGGCACGTAAAAGTAAAACGGTTGCGCCCGATGCATTCCCTCGCTGAACCGTCCGAGGAACTCGCGCGCGACAACGTGCTCAGTGAACTCCGGCACGAAGAGAACGCCGCCGGCCACCCAAAGAATGAAAACCAGAAACGACGTGAGCCAGGGCAACCAGCCGGTCGAAGCCGCAGCGGGCCCAATCGTTCTTCGCCTCCTCCATTCGAAGGCCGCGATGCCAGGCAACAAGAACGCATAAACAATCGGGCCTTTGATCAGCATGCCCGCGCTCAGGAGAAGGAACAGCATCAGGCGATCGCGCATCGTCCAGGCCGCGCGCGTCCGCAGTTTTTCCCAGATGAGCCAGCCTATCGCGAACACAACCAAGGCAAGCGGCATATCCGTGCGCACGAGCGAGGCGAGACGCGGCACGAACAGATTAAAACTAAACGCGCACGCCGCGACCAAAGCCGGAATGCCGCCATAGACCGCGGCCGATCGCAGGAGCAAAGCGAGCAGTGCCAGCGTCGCCAGAAAGGATGGAAGCCGCCATGCGATCTCCCACGATCGCGTCACCGCAAAAATTCCTGCGGAGATCCAGCCGACTAATGGCGGTTTCGTCGCCACCCACCAATTCGGCGTGTGCTGGTAAAACCAATTCCCTCGCTCCACCATTTCGAATGACGTGAACGCCTGCTTGGCCTGATCGTAGTCATCCAAATGCCATGGAAAATTCGTGACGGCGAAAAGGATAAGCGCCAGCGCCAGCACGCTCCAACGCATCGCCCGCGAGTTTAGAAGACCGGTCACCGCCAAAGAATGGCCCGGACCGGGCCGGCGTCACCGCCACTGATGCGGAGTGGCAGCGCGGAGAAATGGTAAGTCCCCGCTTCGACTTCGCTCAAGTCGAGCGATTCAACGATGGCGATGCCCGCCGCGGCGAGCGCGTAATGGTTCAGCAACTTCTTCGCGTCGATCGAATCCACGGAAGGCAAATCGAGCCCAAGCAATTTCACCTGTCGTTGGCGAAGCCACTCCGGAACGTCGGCCGCAATCACTGGAATCCAATTCGGAAAAACTTTCGAATCTTTCCAGACGTTGGTCTTGAGGAGGAGACGCGGCGCGAGTTCGAGCGCATCCGAGCACGACTCGAGGTCCGCGATCGTGATCTGCCGGATCCGATCGGTTTCGAATTGTTTCGTCAGGTCAACAACCACGGCATCGCCGAGATAAGTCTCCAGCGGCATCCGTTCGATCGTGTCGGCGCCTTGTTCGAAATGAAACGGCGCATCGGCGTGGGTCCCGTTGTGCACACCCATCACGACTTCGCCGACATTCACGGTGGCGCCCTCCGCCATTTTCCATTTCAACTCGAAGTGAAACGGCGTATCGCCCGGCCACGGCGCGAGGTCGTTCGAGAGCAGGCGGGAGACATCGAAGAGCTGCATTCGTTCATCATGGCGGGAAGAAGGATCGCTTACAATTCAAAGAGACATCGCCGAAGGATCGGTTTGACGCTCTCGGCGTGAGGAAATAGCCTCGATGCATGGCCAAACTCGCTGAGCCTCCATCGCCAACCGCGGAGAACCGCGCCACTTCCAAAGTCCAGTCGCCGATCAATCTGACTGACTGGATCGAAGAGAACCGGGAGCTCTTCAAGCCGCCGGTGAGCAATCGTTATCTCTACGATGGCCGCGACTTTTTTGTGATGGTGATCAAAGGTCCCAACGCGCGGAACGATTTCCATCTCGTCGATTCCGAAGAATATTTCTACCAGCTCAAGGGCGACATCAAAGTGCGCATCCGCGAGGGCGACCGGATCGTCGATCACCTCGTGCGCGAGGGGGAGACGTTCTTCATCCCGCCGAATGTTCCGCACGCGCCCGTGCGTCCGCCGGACACTCTCGGCATCGTGGTCGAGCGCCGCCGCGGGCCCGGCGAAAAGGAGCACGTAATTTTTTACTGCGATAATTGTCAGGCGTTAGTGGAAGACATTGATTTCGACTGCGGCGACATCGTCGAGCACTTCAGCCAGGCGATGCTCGACTTCTGGAACGACGACGCGCGCCGCACTTGCAAGAAGTGCGGCCATAAAGTCGCGCAGCCCGAGCCGGTGAAGCCGTTTTAATGAGAGTGACGAGTGACAAGTGACGAGTTACCGGCGCTGAAAATGTTTCCTTCTCGTCACTGGTCACTCGCCACTCGTCACTTTCCTTGAAGATCGATCTCCACACGCACATCCTGCCGCGCGAATGGCCGGATCTTGACGCGAAATACGGCTACGCTGGATTCGTTAGGCTGGAACATTATCAGCCCTGTTGCGCGCGGATGATGATCGGCGACCGCGTCTTTCGCGAGATCACGGATAACGTCTGGGATCCCAAACGACGCATCGAGGAAATGGATCGCGCCGGCATTACGATGCAGGTGCTTTCGACGGTGCCGGTCATGTTCAGCTATTGGGCGAAGCCGGGCGACGCGCTCGATCTTTCCCGGCGCTTGAACGATCACATCGCCGAGATCGTGCGCGCGCATCCGAAGCGGTTCACGGGCCTCGCCACGATCCCGTTGCAAGATCCCGAGCTGGCGGCGCGTGAACTGGAACGCTGCGTGCGCGACCTCAGCCTGCATGGCGCGCAGATCGGCACTCATGTGGATGCGAGTCCTCAATTCGGTCGCCTCGACATCGTGAATCTGGATAACGCGTCGCTCCAACCGGTCTGGAGCGCGGCCGAACAACTCGGCGCCGCCATCTTCGTTCATCCCTGGGACATGCTCGGCAAGGAGCGCATGCCGAAGTACTGGTTGCCCTGGCTCGTCGGCATGCCGGCCGAGACCTCGCTCGCTATCTGTTCGATGATTTTCGGCGGCGTCTTCGAGCGGTTCCCAAAACTCCGGGTCGCCTTCGCTCACGGCGGCGGCGCGTTTCCATTCACCGTCGGCCGCATCGAGCACGCGTTTCACGTCCGGCCGGATTTGTGCGCGACGGATACCACAAAGAATCCGAAAAGTTATCTCGCTCACGGCGATATTCCCGCACGGTTCTACGTCGACTCGCTCGTCCACGATCCTGACGCGTTGAAGTTGCTTCTCAAATTATTCGGCGCGCAACGCATCGCCCTCGGCTCGGATTATCCATTTCCGCTCGGTGAAGCGCACCCCGGCGCGCTCATCGAGTCGATGCATGAACTTTCCGCCGGTGACCAAATTCGATTGTTCTCCGGAACGACGCGCGAATTTCTCGGCCTTTCCTCTGACTTGGACGTTGGACGTTGAGCGTTGGGCGTTTTCTTCTATCTCATTCGGCGCAGGTACTCCCGGTCCCATGCTGCCGGAATACTCTCGCGCGAGCTGTACGGGCCGGGCTCATAGGCCCGCGACGCGATCCCTTGCTGGCTGAGCTCACAGACGTGCCAGTCCTGTTTATTGGTCATGTCCCAAAACTCGATGGCATCATCCGGATTGAAATCATCGCGCTCCGATGCCTCCGGATGAAAAAGCCAATCGCAAACGATCAACGTTCGCTCCGGCGATTGCGGCCAGAGCTGGTGCACCATCACATATTCTGGATGCATGCTTAAGAGCAGGTTTGGAAAGATCGAGTAATAGAACACTCGTTCTTCCCCTTCCTGCTCGTGATCGATTCGTAACGCGCACGCGTTCCCGCTCATCGTCAGGCTCTTGCCTTTATTGATCTTCATGAACCCACCGAGAAAGGGCCCTTCCGTCAGATCGTTTTCCGCCGAATCGTAAGGCGAAACCTTCGACAACATGGGATGGACACCGGGACAATGGTAGCACTCGGAATAATTCTCGAAGATCAACTTCCAATTGGCGCGGACATCATACTCAATTCGCCTGGCTGATTTCAGCGTTGCCAGATTCCAAGGGGAGAATTTTCCGGCAAGAGGCGCGAACCATTCCTTCAGCGGCAACGGGTCATCCGCCAGGTTAACGAAGATGAGCCCTTCCCATGATCCGAGGTTCACGGCCTGGAGAGAATAATCAGCCTTATCAAAACCTCGTACGAGATCCATGTGCGGCGCGCCAATCAACCGCCCGTCGAGCCCATACGTCCAGGCGTGGTAGGGACATTGGATCGCCGACGAATGTCCGGTTTGCTCCTCGCACAATCGCGTCCCGCGATGGCGACACACATTATAGAAAGCGCGAACGACGTCCTTTTGATCGTGCACAACAATGAGGCTTTCCCCAGCCACTGCCTGCACGAAGTAATCGCCCACCTTCGCGATCTGATTCTGGTGCCCGACCAACACCCATTGCGCGGAGAAGATCGCCGCCCGTTCCTTCTCAAAAATCTCCGGCGAAACAAAATAACGCTGCGGCAGCGTCTTCGCGTCCGCCGTAAAAGCGTCGGAGGTTTTGCGGAAGGCTGTGGTTGCTCTCTTGGGCATCGCTGGCGGATTTAACGCCGCGACTCGCCTTCCCCCGTGCTCATGTTTGTGGCTTCAGGGCCTTTTGGAATTCCTTCCAGTTTCAAGCTGGTCGCGAGGTCATTCTTTATGCCTTGTCGAACCGCCAGCCCTTTTCCAGCGAGACTTTCCGGTCCCTTGATCTCGGTCCATTTGTTGTCTTTCAGGACCAGAAGGCGCGCACAGCCGTAGTACGCCATCTGATTGCCGCCCGATCCGTCTATATGAGCGAAAGAAAGCACCAGGGTGGCATCAGCGATCTGATAGACCAATAGATGCACCAGAACGTTGTCGCCGGAATTTGGCCGGTCGAGGCTGTAATTTCCGGCGATCACCACTTCCTTGGCCAGTTGAAGGGCGAGCGGATCATAGAGGCCCTTGAGTTCAGAGCGTAGCACTCTCGATCCGGTGAGACGCGTGCCCGACAGGTGGCCGCGCGCCACGATCCACCCTTCGATGGGCGAGATGAGGAGCGATTTGTAAAATTTTGGGCTGATGGCTCTCTGCAATACGCGCGTCGGAATAACATCGATGTCCGTAAGCGTTCGGGCTTGGGCTGCCTGCGGTGTGGTCACCCCCACGAACAGAACGAGGCTAGCCAGTGTAGTTAGGAACGGCTTCATGCGCCGAGTGTGATTAGGCGACGACGGCAAGACAAGATAAAACCCGCCGACGCGCGCGCACGAGAATCCCCCTTTGTCCCGCCTTCACGCCGCTACCGAGGGCTGCTCGGGTTGCTCTCCGACCTGGATGCGTTGCGAGACGATGACCATGTCGGAGGCGGCTTCGCCGATCTGGAACGTTTCCTCCAAGAGCGGCGCGTTGAAGGAAGCCTGAAGGTCGAGGCGAAAGAGCGATTCAGTCAGCGCCTGGCGGACTTCGTAAAAGAGGCGGTCAAAGGTCTGGCTGAACTCGGCATCCAAACGCGCATTGAATTCCTGACGGGAGTCCCCCAGCCTTTGTTTGAAATCACGCAACACACTCGACCGGCGCCAGAGCAATCCCACGGCCACGAGAAAGATCCCGGTCGCCAAAAATATTCCGCCCGTGACGTCAAGCCAGAGAACTGGCGAGAGCGCGGCGATGACTACGCCCAGAGCCGCGAGCAGACTTCCCGCCAACGCCAGCTTCCTCACATCGGAGGTTTGCGCGAGCTTGTCCCGCATGATGTCGTCGTCCACCCGCGTCTGTTCCAGTCTCGCGCGCAACTGCTTCAGCATCTCCGCGTGTTGCGCCGCCTGCGGCAAAAGAACATTCGCTCTTACCCGTTCCTGCCGTTGCGCGATGCTTTCCGCCAGCTCATCCATCATCGACCGCATCTCGGCAAAAAGATCTTTCGATACCTGGGCCGCTTCTTTCTGGATTTCTTTTCGCGCGGACTCTTGAAAGCCCGTCTTCACATCCCGCAGCCAGGCTTCGGTGTTCTTGTCCCGCAAAAATGGAATCGCGCGCCGAAATAATTTTCCAACACGGAGACCTTCGGCGAATTCGTCCTCCGATTGCCGGGCGAGGTTGTCGTAAGTAGCCGAGAGCTTATCGACAATCAATTCCCGCAGCGATCGCGCCTTGGCCTCGCGCGCATCGACTTTGCAAAGAAGCTCCTGATAGAAGGCGCGCTCGTCATCGACCGCTGTCTTCTCTTTTCGCAGATGCGCGAGCAATCGGGTCATGACCGACCGGATGGTCTGATACGAACCTTCCACTTTCATGCGCCACGCTTCCCCGCAGGCGATGGTGGTTTGGAGGTAACTGCGAAAGTCCGCGAAACCGTTTTCGTAAATTCCTTCCAGCTCGCGCTTGGCTGAGAGCGTGAACACGATGGGGTTCTCGACCTGCCGCTCCCGCGCGTATTGCTTCACGTGCTCGAGGTTGGTGATCAGCTCTCGCTGGCTGGCGCGGTCCGATTGTTGGAGAACGAAAACCATCTTTCGGTGCCACTCCTTCTTGATCAAAGTGAGGAGTTCCCAGGCCGATTTCGTATGCGGGTTCGACGCCGAGAAAACGAAAACCACCAGGTCGCTCTGGGGAATGTAGTTTTCCGTAATGGTCTGGTGATCCTTGATGATGGAGTTGGTTCCGGGCGTATCGACGATCGTGATTTCGCGCAGAACCTCCTTCGGCAACGTCACCCGCTGCCAGGATTCGCCCAGGTTAAGTGCCCGGCGTTCCACTCCGTAAACCAATTCCTGAATCCGCACCGTGCACGGTCCCGGCGCCACTTCGCACACTTCTTCGCGGAGGAGCGCGTTGATGAAACTGCTCTTGCCCGCTTTCACCTCGCCCACGATGACGAGCAAAGCCGCGGCCTGGAGATTGGTCAGCCGCGAACGCAGAATTTGGGTTGCTTCGATGTCGGCGCATCGTTCTGAGAGCCACAAAGAGCGCTGGAGCAAATCCCGCAAAGTCTCAAATTGCAGCTTCAACTCCGGGCTGAGGATGTGGGGCGCGTCCGGTCGATTCAGGCCAGTTTCCTGCGGTTGGCGCTGGTCCGGTTGGATCATACGCCGCCGATCATATCGGCCGGGTCGTTTCCTGCCCATCCGAAAATTAAGAGCGGTCGATTTTTCGTTGGAATCTTCTGTAGCCGCTTCGCTGTGCGAAGCGCCGAACCGACGTTGCCGACCGAACGATCGCTGCCCACAGGGCAGCGGCTACAGAAGAATGCCCACTCGTCACTTGTCACTCGTCACTTCCTTTGAAATGGTTCCCGCATGAGCGAAGTACGATTATTGGTTGGGACAAAAAAAGGCGCGTTCGTTCTGACCGCGGACGGCAAGCGTGAGAACTGGGAGGTGAGCGGACCGCACTTCGCCGGCTGGGAAATTTATCACCTCAAAGGTTCACCTGTGAATCAGAACCGGATCTACGCGTCGCAAACCAGCGGCTGGTTCGGGCAACAAGTCCAGCGGTCGGAGGATGGCGGAAAAACCTGGGAGCCGGTCGGCAACGAATTTGTTTACGACGGCGTCCCCGGGACTCACCAGTGGTACGATGGGACGCAACATCCCTGGGAGTTCAAACGCATCTGGCATCTCGAACCGTCGCTGACCGATCCGAATATCGTTTACGCCGGAGCGGAAGACGCCGCCCTGTTCCGCACGAGCGATGGCGGAAAGACCTGGGGCGAGTTGCCCGGATTGCGCGAAGCCAAGGGCAAACTGTGGCAACCGGGCGCGGGTGGAATGTGCCTGCACACGATCCTGCTCGATCCGGCGAACCCCGAACGCATTTTCGTCGCGATCTCCGCCGCGGGCGCGTTTCGGACCGACGACGCTGGAAAGACATGGCAGCCGATCAATCGCGGATTGAAATCGCCCTTCGAACTTCCCGATCCGACCGCCGAGGTGGGTCATTGCGTGCACCGAATCGCAATGCACGCGTCGCGGCCTGGCGTGCTTTTCATGCAGAAACATTGGGACGTCATGCGCAGCGATAACGCCGGCGATTCCTGGAGCGAAGTCAGCGGAAATCTGCCCTCCGATTTCGGATTCCCGATCGACGTTCACGCGCACGAACCCGAGACGATTTATGTCGTGCCCATCAAGAGCGACTCCGAGCATTTCCCGCCCGATGGAAAGCTGCGCGTCTACCGCAGCCGCACTGGCGGAAACGAATGGGAAGCGCTGACGAAAGGTCTGCCGCAGAGGGATTGTTACGTCAACGTGCTGCGCGACGCGATGACGGTCGACTCGCTCGATCAGTGCGGCATTTATTTCGGCACCACCGGCGGACAAGTCTATGCGTCCGCCGACGCCGGCGATACGTGGAAAGCGATCGTGCGCGATCTGCCGGCCGTTCTCTCGGTGGAAGTCCAGACGCTGCCGTAGCCTGCATGATCATGATCGTCACCAGCTTCGGCGAGTCACGCCGTAGCTTTAGCGGAGGCGGACCATGATTCGGGTCGAGCTTCCGTTTCATCTGCGGAAACTCGCGCGGGTCGAGGGCGAGGTGCAGCTCGAAGTGGAAGGCGCGGTGACACAGCGCGCCATCCTGGATGCACTCGAGGCGCGCTATCCGATGTTGCGCGGAACGATCCGCGATCACGTCACGCAACAACGCCGGCCATTCGTCAGGTTCTTCGCCTGCCAGCAAGATTTGTCGCATGATCCGCCGGACACTCCCCTCCCCGATGCCGTCGCGAACGCCGCCGAACCCTTCGTCGTGGTCGGCGCGATGGCGGGCGGTTGAGCGATGGCTAAAGAAAATAATGTCAGCATCGGAAAGGCGTTGCGCGCGCACGCCCTCTCCTACCCGGAAACGACCGAAGAATTCCCGTGGGGTGAAAGTGCTTTCAAGGTTAAAGGAAAGACGTTTGTCTTCATGCGCGCGACTCCGAGCGAACTCAGTTTCTCCGTCAAGCTTCCGCAGTCGCGCGACGTCGCCCTCAAGCTTCCCGGTTCCGAGCCGACTCATTACGGACTCGGCGCCAAAGGCTGGGTCACGCTCCGGCCAACCGCGAAGACATCGATGAAAGTGCTCTACTCGCTCATCGATGAAAGTTACCGCGCGGTCGCTCCGAAACGTGTCCTCGCGACACTCGATGCGAACAAACGGTCTGGTGGCTAGCTGATCTCGACGCTAGCGAGGCTCGGCAAGCGCCGGAAGTCTCGTGTAGACCACCGTGAAAGACAGCTTGCGTTCCTCGCCGGGTTTTACCGGAACATTGAACTCGATCGTGCGAATATTCTTTTTCGTGTACGCATCGCTCTTGGCAGTGATCTCCCAAGTGTGCCAACGCCCGAGGTTTTCCACGACTCGAATTTCGACCGCGCTCTTTTTGTGGTTGCGCAGCTTGATCTCGAACGACTCCGAAGCCGTATGTTTTGCAGAGTCGACATCGAAGCTCGTTCGCGTTCGCTCTGCCACAAGATCAAACGCAAACCCAGTCGCAGCCCGGACCAGTTCGTTGGCCGCTGTTGCCGGCGCGTCGTATTCTCCAATGAATTCCAGCTCCTGATCAGCCGTTCGCCGAAAATAGCGCATTCGGCCTTCAGGTAACGGGACCCCGAGATGATTCTCGCCGCTGTTCCGAAACTCGTGCGCTACTTGCACACGCGTAGTAGACTCGACACCGTCATCCGGGCTTAGATTCGGCGTGTTGCCGCTCATCCTGATGTCGTTGGCAGCGCCTCCGTAGACAAAGATCTTTTTCGACTTCACGTCTTCGGCGCGAAGAAATTGAACCTGTTTTTGCTCGTGGTCCTTTAGCGAGATCCGCGTCGGATGGGTGTAGACGTAGTATTCGTCGAGCTCCTTTGCCTGGTTGTTAATGTACGAACCGGTAGTGATGACTCTTTCCGTGGTCGCCTCCTCCGGCACCTCCGGCTTCGCGCGGGGTCCCATCTTGGAAATCATCCCGGCAACAAACTTTAGCCGGGTGCTCTCGAAGCTCTTGCCAGTCTGGTTATCGATCGTCATCCAGCCAAGCATTTGCACCGAGTCAGAATCTTCGCTGGTGATGATGTTGTAGTCTGCCAGCCAGTGAATGCCATACGCGGTATACACCATTTCCGCATCCAACTGTAACGCCGCAGGCGCGTTGATTTTCCAATTGAACTCCGGCTTCATTGTTTTGTCGCCCGGAAGACTTGGAAAGCGCGGCGTCCCGGGGAGCTCAAACTGCGTCTTCCCATTTACTTCGATAATCGGCAGGAGGGCGGGTTCCTTTTGATTACTGGTATCGCCTTCGCGAATTTTCAGGCGCCCGCTGCGAATAATTTTCCCTGGAATAACCTGGCTCTTGCCTTCGTCGTAGCGGACAAAGTCGATTGTTTGTCCTTCAAACCACGCCAGCATTGTTTCTTGCGTTACGTTGCTGCCTCGAAAGGCCTGCTCTTGAATTTGCAGATCAATCTTGCCAGTAGGGTCCCGCAGAATCACGGAGCTCGGTTCGGCGAAAATCGCCACATCAGAATAGCGAATGTCGTTTATTCCCGCCTTCAAATCGAGCTTCAAGGTGTCGCGTATGGCCGCGAAATCCTTGTTGTAAACGGTAAGCGAAGTTTCTGCACGAGCACCGAAAACGCCGATCAGGATGGCGGTCCATATCGCGAGGAGGGAATTGCGCATGGCAACTCCTTAAAGAATAGCCCCTCTTCCAGCCAGCCTATATTTGTAGAAATGACCCGCTCACTGGTAGTGGAGCGCGACCATCGGATCCACTTTCGTGGCCCGGAGCGCCGGGATGTAACTGGCCACCAACGCCACACCCATCAAGATCAGCGAGATCGTGATGAATGTAATCGGATCGGTCGCGCTGACACCAAAAAGCAGGCTCGCCATCACGCGAGTTACAACAAAAGCGGCGATCAATCCAAGCCCGACGCCCATCGACACGAGCTTCAATCCCTGTCCCAGCGTCATGCGGAGCACGTCACTTCGTTGCGCCCCCAGCGCCATCCGGATCCCGATCTCCCGCGTCCGTTGCGCCACGGAGTAACTCATCACGCCATAGATTCCAACCGCGGCGAGCACTAACGCGAGGGCGGCGAAAATTCCGAGAAGTATCGTGCTGAACCGCTGCCGCGCGACGGCGGCCGACACGATTTCGTCCATCGGCCGTATGTTCGAGACCGGTTGGTCCTTATCGACGGCCCAGACTGCATTTCGCAACGCCATCGCGAGGCTCATCGGATCCACGCTGGTTCGCACCACAAGCGCGTTGGGGGCGAGAAACTTCAGCTGCCGATAGCTCATGTACATTTGCAGCTTCGGCTCGGCTACGAAATCGTTTTGCCGCACGTCTTTCACCACGCCGATCACTTCTCGCCAGGGCGAATCTGACGTCGTGGAGCCGTTCTTCAGCCGCTTGCCGATCGGGTCCTGGCCCGGCCAGAAATGCTTCGCCATTTTCTCGCTCACGATAACGGCGTAGCCGGTTTCAGTTGTGTCCTGCTCGGTGAAATCGCGGCCGCGCAAAAGCTGAATGCCCATGGTATTGAAGTAACCGGGCCCGATCGCGCGATAAATTACATCACGCTGCTCGTCGGGCGGCGGATCGGGAATTCCCTCCACGCCGATGTACATGGAGTCGCCGTTGTAGGTAAGCGGCAGGTTCCCGGCGATGGCCGCCGACTGGACGCCGGGCAGCGCCGTCACGCGACGGATCACGTTGTCGAAAAATGGAATCCGGTGTTCCCGGTCGGGGTACTTCAACTCCGGCAGCTCGATTTTAGCAGTGAGCAAATGATCGGCGCGAAAACCGGGATCGAGTTTCTGGAGATGGAGAAAGCTGCTGATCAAAAGGCCGGCGCCGATCAGGAGCACGAACGAAACGGCAACCTCGGCGATGACCAACAAACCGCGGAGCCGCACTCCCTTGCTTCCACCCGAAGCATCACGACCGCCTTCCTTCAGCGTTTCGTTGAGGCTGAAGTTTGACGCCTGCGCTGCCGGCGCGAGGCCGAAGATCAAGCCCGTGACGACCGCCACCAGCGCGGTGAACGCGAGTACCCTGCCGTCGATGCCGATCGATTCCGCCTGCGAGATTGTATTCGGGATAAACGTCGTCAGAATTCGCAAGCCCGCGAAAGCGAACATCAAACCGACTGCGCCGCCGAGGATTGCCAGCAAGACACTTTCGGTAAGGAATTGTCTCGTTAGGCGTGAACGGGTCGCTCCGAGCGCCAGCCGCAATGCGATTTCCTTTTGCCGGACCGCCGCGCGCGCCAAAAGAAGATTGGCGACGTTCGCGCACGCAATTAAAAGCACGAACCCGACCGCGCCGAGCAGCACCAGCAGCGCCGGCTTGATGTCGCCGACCACTTCTTCGTGCAGCGGATTCACCACGCAACTGATCCGCTTGTTTTCCTCCGGATATTGCTGGGCCAGCCGCGCCGCGATCGTTTCCATCTCCACGCGCGCCTGCTTCAGCGTGACGCCCGGCTTCATGCGCGCCATCACCTCGAGATAATGGTTGCCGCGCGAATGCGCTTCCTCGCTCGAAAATGCGATCGGCACCCAGAGCTCGTCCTTCCAATTGTCGAATCCCGGCAGCTCAATCCCCGGCGGCATGACGCCGACGACCGAATAGCTTTCGCCATTCAAGTTCAGCGGCTGCCCGATAATTCGCGGATCGGAACCGAAGCGCCGCTGCCACAAACCGTAACTGAGAATCACGACTTTGGTCCCGGGTTTATCTTCCTCCGGCAAAAATCCGCGGCCGAGCCGTGGCTGCACGCCTAACAAGTCGAAGAGATTCGCCGAAACCCGCCGGCCATCCAGGCGCTCGGGCTCGCCGACGCCGGTGAGATTAAAATCCTTGGGCCCCATCGCGGCCATGCCGGTGAAGAGCGTGCTCTGTTCGCGCCAATCGAGGAAGTTCGCCGGCGATGGTGTGTTCTTCGGGAACCCGAGATGCGTGGCGTTCTCCCAGATGATGACGAGGTCGCTGGGATTTTTGAACGGCAACGGTTGCAACAGCACTTTGTTGACGACGCTGAAGATCGCGGTGTTGGCGCCGATCCCGAGCGCAAGCGCGAGGACCGCGATCGCAGTGAACGAGGGCGCCCGCGCGAGCATGCGCGCTGCGTAACGTAAGTCCTGCCAGAGATCTCCTAACATATTTGTCTTCCTTTCCGTTCCCATCACCACCGGGTTTTGTTGCACCCGCCGCTCCACGCGCTTCAACGCGGGAGCCAGCAAATCGTTCCCAGCGAAATCCTGCAGCATCGTTTCCTGCGCTTCCCCTTCGCTCGCTCCACGACTCAGTGACTGCTCATACTCGTCCTCGAGATGCTGCGATAACTCCTCGACGATTTCGGCTTCACGCGTGGGCGAGAGACTCAGTCCCGCGAGCCGCTTCCTGATTTCCTCTTTGAAATCAGGCATGTTGAATTCCGGTGATGCGGCTGATCGCTTCCACGAACTCGCGCCAGCCATCGCGTTGCGCCGCCAGGATTTTCTTTCCCGCTGGAGTCAGCCGGTAATAACGCCGGCGCCGTTGCCCGGCCTTTTCGACCCAGCGGCCACGAATCCAACCGCGCTTCTCCAGCCGATAGAGGAGCGGATAAAGTGAGGCGACGTTGAAGCGCAACGCGCCGCGGGAACGCAGCTCGATCAGTTGCCCGATGTCGTAACCATGCCGGGGCCGATCTTCCACGAGGGAGAGAATGAGCAACTCCGCGCTCCCCTTCTTCAGTTCGCGGTCGAGGATTGCTGAAGCCATATGTGCCATAGACATATATGATTTAAACGAATCTCAAAATGAAATCTGTCTAACTTATTTTCGGAATGCGGGAGGGGCTTCGGGGCCCCGACTGCGGCATGCTTGCCTTCCACGCCGGCTGTGTTGCACTCTCATTCCCAACAACCGCCTCACATCATGAACACGAAACACCTGCTCGCCTTAATCCTGGTCCTTCCCCTTTCCGCTTATGCGCAAAGCCCACCCGTGCAGTCCGCGCCGCCCAAACTGATATCTTCCATCGTCCCGGCGGAGGATGCTCCGGAATTGACCAAGCTCCTGAAAGATTTCCTGGCCGGCGCCTCGCGCAACGATGCCGCCATGCACGATCGCTTCTGGGCGGATGACCTCATCTACACCAGCGCGCTTGGCCGGCGCAAAGGGAAGGCCGATATCATGCGCGAGCTGCGCGCGGATGCGTCAACACCGGCTCCGAAAGACGAGAACGCGACCTATACCGCAGAAGAAATTCGCATTCAGCAATACGGCACTACCGCGCTTGTCGCCTTTCGGTTGGTCGCGACTTCAAAGAAAGCGGACAAGACCGAGGTCGCGAATTACCTGAACACCGGCACGTTTCTCAAACGCGATGGCAAGTGGCAGGTAGTAGGCTGGCAGGCGACAAAGATGCCGGCGGAAAACGAGCCGAAGAAATAACTTACCTCCACCGCAGTGGGAAAAAAATCGCCTCGATCACACGGCGAAAAAAACCTGCAGCGACATCGCCATCATGGACCGGCCAGGTTAGGATCACATCGGCGAGCGGTGGCGCGATACCCAACGACGGATCTGGCGCCCACGGATTCTTTGCGAGGCGTCCTTGCTTGAGACCAGTCATCTTGAAGGCGAACGCTTCCGTGGCTGAGGCTTCGGTCGAAGTCCAATAGATGCTAAACGGCTGCCAATTACCCAGGCGCGAACCGGGCGTCGTCCTGCCGAATGCGGTGAAGACCAGATGGCCGAACTCACTCTCGCGGCAATTATCACCGACGCACGGACCGGATCCATCTGGATTGAGTGCGGTGGGCAGACGCCATCCCGTGACACCGCGGTAATTCAAACGCGCGACCCAGATCCTTGCGTCATCCCACGTCATCTGGCCATCGGTTGAACGGCCGCTGGTTCTGGCATAATTGGTATCCTGAAGCCAGGTGAGATCGCGTTCGACATCATAGAGCAGACCGCGGCCGCGATCGATCAAGAGCGGCCCGAAGAAATTTCCGGAGCCGACCCGGGTGACAAAGAAACGGTCGCGGAGCGCCGACCATTGAGTTGCAATCAACTGAATCAATCCTGGCATCAACTTACCCGAGCTTGTGACAACGTTCGGAATGATGCAAACACACCGCGGCCCACGGTGGGTTGTTCACCGCCGCCGAGGACCCTGCCGGGGAGGAGGACCGGGCGCTGATCGATCATGACGCCAGCCGGCCCGCAACCATGTCACGCAGACTAAGACGGCGCAGCAGATATTCCAGACGGTGTCCATCCCAGTTCTGGTTTAACAGCGGTCGCGCCGATTGGTTGCAAAACAAATTTCGCGCTGGCTCCATGAACCGGTCGCGAAAAAATTTCGCAACCGTTTCGGGTGAAGCGCGGTTCCATCGCGGAAGGGCCGCGGTTCCGAAAGGACGGTCACTTGGAAAGGGAAAGTCTTGTATGTATGAACGCGTTTATTGCCCGCAGAGCAGCGGCGATTCGGGATTGGTGGCATCTGAACTTTCAATCCGAATCCCACCGCCACCCCGAGGAAGCCGTCTCGGGAAATGGCAACTTGTCCTGCTCGTTCTCGGTTGCGCGCTGCTTGGAAGCGGCTGCGCCAATGATTCGACCGACGACAACACCCAGCACCGTCATCACCGTCATGGCAAGGGAGGCGGACGCGAACAAACCGAGACCGTCGATCGTTCGAGTAATCCGAGTCCGACGCCGGCCTTGGGCTGGTAAAGTCGCGAAATATGCAACTTAATAGTTGCATGTCCGTTCGCTCTATTTAATATGCAACCATGAAGTTGCCTATTGATCAGGATCGAATCGAAAAACAAATCGAACTCAAGGCCCCGGTCGCGCGAGTCTGGCGCGCCTTGACGGACCATCGCGAATTCGGGGAGTGGTTTGGGGTTAACCTGAACGCGGCCTTTGCTCCCGGCCAAACTTCCCGGGGCCAGATTAGCATTCCCGGCTACGAGCATATCAAGTGGGAAGCTATGGTGCAGAAGATGGAACCCGAGCGTCTCTTCTCTTTTACCTGGCATCCCTATGCGATCGATCCGCAAAAAGATTATTCGAAAGAACCGTCTACTCTGGTCGAGTTCCGCCTTGAGCCAAAAGGTGACGGCACTTTGCTCACGGTCACCGAGTCCGGTTTTAGCAAACTTCCCGCGAATCGCCGGGACGAAGCGTTTCGCATGAACGACCGTGGCTGGGCGACACAGTTGAAGGACATCGAAGAGCATGTCGGGCAAACGAGCTAGCGCCATCATCAGTCCGCGATTGCTCCGCCAGTACGTCCCGGTCTTCGCCGCGCTCAGCGATGAAACGCGGCTCCTGCTCGTCACACGGCTGATCGACGGCCTCCCCCGCTCGATCTCGCAATTGACCGAGGACTCGAAGATGAGTCGGCAAGCCATGACCAAACACCTGCACGTCCTGGAAAATGCCGGCCTCGTCCGAGGCGAAATGGCCGGACGCGAATGCCTCTTTGAGCTCGAGCCGCGACCCTTGGAAGAGATCAGGGATTATCTCGACCTCGTCTCGAAGCAATGGGATCAGGCCCTCACCCGGCTAAAGAAGTTGGTGGAGACCGAAGGTTAACCGTTCGCAAATTCCGCTGCGCCGTCCGCCGCTCTCGTCCGATCTTGCAGTTTCAAATCCGACAACGAACGTCCAATCAGAAAGCGAACCGCCATGAACCCAACCACCAAAGAAGCCAACAGCACGAATCCAATCCCAGAAGGAATGCGCACGGTTACGCCGCACCTGATTTGTGCCGGGGCGGCCGACGCGATCGAATTTTACAAGAAGGCGTTCGGCGCGGTCGAACTCACTCGAATGCCGGGCTCGGACGGGAAGGTCATGCACGCCAGCATCCGCATCGGCGATTCCACCATCATGCTCAACGACGAATTCCCCGAGTGGGGTTCTTTCGGGGCGAAACACTTCAAAGGTTCGCCGGTCATCATTCACCTCTACGTCGAGAACGCCGATGCCACCTTCGAGCAAGCCGTGCGCGCCGGCGCGAAGGTCACCATGCCGCTCGACGACATGTTCTGGGGCGATCGCTACGGCAAACTTGAAGATCCTTTCGGCCATCAATGGTCGATCGGCACGCACGTCCGTGATGTCAGTCCCGAGGAAATGCAAAAAGCGATGGAGCAAAAGGGGCTCCTGATCAGATGAAAAACATTAACACTAAAATCTGGCGCGACTGGCTTCGTCCTTTCGCTTTGGTCTTCCTTATTATTGCCCCGTTGAAGTCAGCCGTAGCCGATTGGAATTGGGTGCCAACAGGCTCGATGAAGCCGTCGATCCTCGAAGGCGAATTGGTTTTCGTAAACAAACTGGCTTACGACCTGAAGGTCCCGTTCACCACCCTGCATCTTTCCACCTGGAGCAATCCGGTGCGCGGTGATGTGGTCGTATTCTATTCGCCGCAAGATGGCACTCGGCTGGTAAAGCGCGTGATCGGTTTGCCGGGCGACACCGTCGCGCTGCGGAACCACGTGCCCTACCTGAACGGCATTCCGCAGCAATATTCGGCCGCAGACGCAGTGCCTTTCCTGCGCGACGTCTTTGAAGATGTAAACCCGGTCGTCGCCATCGAGCACCTGGAGGCTTGTGATCATTACGTCCTGTCGCTGCCGAGCCGTCAGGCGTTAAGGAATTTCGGCCCGTTTGTCGTTCCGGCGGATCAATATTTCATGATGGGCGATTCGCGCGATAACAGCGCTGATTCCCGCTATATCGGCCCAGTCCCGCGCCGCGAGATCGTCGGCCGCGTTCCACGCGTAATCCTCTCGTTCGATCCATTGCGAGGCTATCTGCCGAGAGTGCAACGTTTTCTCCAGCCGATGAATGTTGACGGGGCCTAAGCGGTGCGAGCTTGATTGCTCCTGCCTTGAGAATTAGTCTCGCATCGTGACCGCGACACAGATTATCGACGAGATCAAAAGTCTCACGCCGGAAGAGCAGGCCGGTGTTGTGCGCTTTGTCTATCAGCTCGATGCCGAGCGAAAGCTGAGCGGTCCAGAGCTATCCACTCTGGCCGAGCGTTTGGTCAAGGCAGAGGATCCCGCCGAAGCCTCGCGGGTACGCGAGACGATTGTCCGTGGTTTCTACGGCACGGACCGCGATGCCTGAAATCCGCCGGCGAAACCTGCCGCCGGCCCTCCTCGATCATCTTCTCGATCGCGTCCGTTCACGGGAGATTCCCCCAGAACAACTCGGCGAATTCGCGCAGTGGCTTGATACCGCACCGGAAGTCCCATCAGGCAGATGGTTCAAACGACTCAGCGGAATGACTGTTTGCGGAGAAGGCGCGCTTGTTAAAACCTTCCTTCACCTAGGCCAAGTCCCGTTAGGTGAGGAAGTGCGCTAACCTGCAAGCAAACCGCGGCAGGTCGTTAGCTCATTTCTTCCTGGGTGAAGGCGGCGGGCTTTTAGATCCCTCGTTCGCAAATTGTACCTGGGAACGCCCTTGTCTCCGAAGCTCCGCTTCGCAATCCTTCTCCGACCTCCGACCTCCGTCATTCCTCCGGAATGCCGTGCTGTTCTTCGAAGCACGATTCGAAGCTCTTCAGATCTACCGGCACCCGGGGCTGCGCGCCTTTCGGGCCCGCGCGAAGATATTGGAGAGGCCACGCGATGGGTTGCTCCAGTTCTCGCGCCGCGTGCAATGGCCAATACGGATTGCGCAAAAACTCGCGAGCCATGATCACGGCATCCGCTTGTCCCGTTCGAATGATGTGCTCCGCCTGAACCGGCGACGTGATCATCCCAACCGCGCCAGTCATGATTTCGGCTTCGCGGCGGATCCGCTCGGCAAAGGCCGTCTGGTAACCGGGACCGACGGGAATCTCCGCGTGGGGCACGTTCCCGCCGGAAGAACAATCGATGAGATCGACTCCCATCTCCTTCAGTTGGCCGGCTAGTTTGACCGACTCATCGATATCCCATCCGCCCTCGACCCAATCCGTCGCCGAGATCCGCACGAACAACGGCAATCCCTTCGGCCACGCGGCTCGAACTGCCGCCACAACCTCGCGACAGAGCCGGGTTCGATTCTCGAACGAACCGCCGTAAGCGTCCTCACGTTTGTTGCTAAGAGGCGACAGAAATTCATGAATCAAATAGCCATGCGCCGCATGAATCTCGATGACGCGGAACCCAGCCTGGCAGGCGCGCCGCCCGGCTGCGGCAAACCCAGCGACCACCTCTTGAATGCCATCAGTCGTTAGGGCCTGCGGCATCGGATAGTTGTCCGTGAAGGCGAGTGCGCTCGGGGCCACGACCTCCTGCCAGCCTCCTTCACTTTCGGGAATCGCGCCGTGACCGTCCCAAGGCCTGCGTGTACTCGCCTTGCGACCGGCATGCGCCAACTGCATTCCGGCGATGCTCCCTTGTTCATGAACGAAACTCACTATTCGACTCAGCATCTCGATGTGCCCATCATCCCAGATGCCGAGGTCCTGCGGACTAATGCGTCCCTCGGGAAGAACGGCCGTCGCCTCAGTCAGGATCAGTCCGGCGCCACCAACTGCGCGGCTGCCGAGATGAACGAAATGCCAGTCGTTAGCGTATCCGTCCTGACTCGAGTACTGGCACATCGGCGAGACGAACACCCGATTAGCAAAGGTCAGGTCTCGAATCGCGAGCGGATCAAAGAGGCCAGGCATGATGGGAAGAAAAGTAGGAAGTAGGAATTAAAAAGTAGAAAGGTCAGAAGTTAGTAATCCGAACGTGAGGGAGGAGCAAAGTTCAATTCACCCGTCTTTCGTTCCCCTTTCCTACTTTCTACTTTCTACTTTCTCGAGAGCACTGCGAGGTCCTTCAAAATTTCCTCACTGTGCCCGGCGGGCCTCACTCCGATGTAAACCCTCGCGATCTTGCCGTCGGGATCGATCAGGAACGTATTCCGGGCCGCCATCTTCACCCCGTCCATGGCCGATCCGTACTTCGTTATCGCCTTCAGTTCCGGGTCCGCCAGCAATTTGAAGTTCAATCCCTCCTTCGTGCAAAAATCCTTGTGCGACTCCACGGTGTCGGAGCTCACCCCGAGAACGACGGCGTTTCGGCTCTGATACTGCGTCAGGTCGCGCTCGAAATTGTGCGCTTCAAGTGTGCAACCGCTCGTAAAATCCTTCGGGTAAAAATAGAGCACCACCCATTTGCCTTTGTAATCCTTTAAACTAACCAGCCCGCCTTCCACGCTCGGCAAGCTGAAGTCCGGCGCGGCCTGCCCCACCGCTGGGGACGTCTGCGTATCCGCTCCTTGCATCGCGCCCAATGCCATCACGCTTAGCACCACTCCGAGGAATCTCTTTTTCATGGCTGAATATCAGCCCGCCTTCGCGACACCGCCACAACTTCTCGTCCCCCGCACGGCTTCGTCACTCCGCCGATCCTGTAGCGGCGGTCTAAGCCCGTCGAATCTCAGGAGGGAACCTTGCCGGTTGCAAAGCGGGGATCAGCCTCGAACCTTTCCACTTAAAGACCGAAAAGATTTATGAACGCACACTCCATCACAGCGCAGCCGAACACGCCGCTTCCGGCGGACAACCTCGCGCGCAGCCTCAAGATTGCGCGGCCCGATACGGACGAAAGCCTGCCTCACATCGGCCTTGTCGGAGACACCTACACCATCCTCCTCTCGGGCGCCGATACCGATGGCCGCTTTTGCCTCATCGACATGCACATCCCGCCTGGGGGCGGTCCGCCGCCTCATCGTCACGCCTTCGAGGAGTCCTTCACCGTCCTGGAAGGTGAGATCGAAGCCACCTTTCGCGGAAAAAAGTCGATCATTCACGCCGGCCAAACCGTGAACATCCCGGCCAACGCGCCCCATTCCTTTACCAACGCCTCCGGGGCCGCGGCCCGGCTCCTCTGCATCTGTGCGCCGGCCGGCCAGGAAGAGTTCTTCGCGCAGGTCGGCGTCGCCGTGCCCACACGGAGATCGACTCCGCCCGAGCTCGACCAGGAAGAACGGGCTGTGTTAATGAAGAAAGCTCAAGAGCTAGCTCCAAAATATCGGACGGAACTTCTGCCGCCGTAGCGCTCGACCCGCCGCGCCAACTCAGTTATCACAATTGTCAGTGGCCTGCCGCGCCGTAGCCCGTGGCTGTGGGCGAACTTGGATCACTTGTCCCACGGACATTGCCGAGATTCACAGACTGACCCCGTTCTGCTTCTCGCCGCTCCCTTCTCCGCTTCCTCCTTCCTCCTTTTGACTTTTGACTTCTGACTTCTGACTTTCCCTGCGCCTCCCGATGATCGGGCGCGACACTCATGGCGACAGAAGCGGCGGCAAGTTGTAGCGGAGGATGAAGCATTGTTACCAGAGTGATTCGCGCTCCCTCCCGAAAAATCACAACCGAACCTGGAAAAACTCACTTCAAGATGCTTCCGCTCCCGAATTATCGTCAGGCGTCCGATCCGCCCTAGGGCGGATTCGCCGCCGCCGGGGCATAATCTCTGATTGCTGAACTCTCAGGGATACGTCGGAAATGTATCTCCAAACATCGGATTTCCGCTCTTGGATTGCTCCTTTGTCTTTTCGTCCTGGATGACATCCCAGTGCTCGACCAGAAGGCCGTCGTTGATGCGAAGAACGTCCGCTGCAATCCAGTTCACGGGCTGACCGAAGCCGGAAAATCGTCCGTGTACGATCACCAAGTCGTTCTCGGCCACAATCATGCCCGGTTCATACTTGAACTCCAACGGCATGGTCTTGACTAACTCAAACAAACCTTCACGACCGCGCGCGATGTGAGCGCTGTGCTGGATGTATTTGTCGGACCAAAAGGTTAGGGCCTTTGCGTAATCCCGTTTATTAAACAGCGTATCGAACGCCTTAAGAACTAGTGCTTTATTCTCTTCCTGTAGATTGGTTGTCATAATTTCCTCAGTTTCTTGCCAAAAGAAAAACTCCGGTTTTACAGTCTCCTTTCGGCGTCCTTACACTTGTGCAAACCCTCCGTCCACGAACAACTCCGCCCCGGTGACATAGCTGCTATCGTCGGAAGCAAGAAACACAACCGCCTTGGCGATCTCATCGGGTCTGCCAAGCCTGCCAAGTGGAACAGTGTTCGGAATCATTTTGAGCCGTTCCCGGATCATTTCCGAGGTACTCGCGAGTTCTTGGAAGGCAGGCGTGTCAATCGGGCCCGGGCTCACCGCGTTTACACGGATGCGGCGTGCCTTCAAATCCGTTGTCCAAACCCGTGCAAACGATCGTATGGCAGCTTTTGTGGCGCTATAGACGCTGTTTACCCCAAAACCTTTGCTCGCTACTACAGATGAGGTAAGGATAATTGACGCGCCATCCGGCATCAAAGGAAGAGCCT
>JBEEHH010000013.1:0-7367 GCA_041167325.1 Verrucomicrobiota bacterium
CATCTCGCCATCGCTGTACTTAATAAGAGCAATCCGCGCCGAACGGTTCGGATCGTATTCGATCGCCGTCACCTCGGCCGCAATTCCGTGCTTGCGCCGCTTGAAATCGATCTTGCGGTATTTCTGCTTGTGACCGCCGCCAATGTGCCGCGAAGTTAGCCGGCCATTGTTGTTCCGGCCACCGCTTCTCTTCTTCACCTCGGTAAGACTCTTGTGCGGAGTCGACTTCGTGATCTCGGTAAAAGCCGGCAGCGACTTGAACCGGAGCGCGGGAGTAAGTGGGCGAAAAGTTTTGAGAGCCATAACCAGTTAGACGAGATCGATCTAGTCGCCTTCCTTCAGGGTCACGATTGCCTTTTTCCAATGCGGCTTGCGGCCGAAATCAGCGCGGCGTTCGCGCTTCTTTTTGCCGGCGTAATTGCAGGTGTTCACGGCAATGACCGTCTTGCCAAACAAGCGCTGGATCGCCTGCTTGATCTGGATCTTGTTGGCGCGCGGCGAGACGCGGAACACGTACTTGTTCAGCTTCTCGCTCAGGAGCGACGCCTTTTCCGTCAACTGGACCGTCTGGATGAGATCGTAAGGTTCGTTCATTCGCGATTCATCCTTTCCGCCAGGTGTTCCAACGCCGCCGGCGTTATCAAAATCTTGTCGAACGCGAGCAGTTGCTCCGTGTTGACGTTCGCGGCCGTCGCCAGAAGCACCGGCTTCACGTTCCGCGCCGACTTGTAGGTGTTCTCGTCGAAGGAATCCGACAGCACCAAAACCTTTCGGGCATCTGTCTGCTTCTTCAGCATCGCGACGAACGATTTTGTTTTCACTTCGGAAACGGCAAACTTGTCTACGGTCAGCACGTCCCCCGCCTGGATCCGCTCGCTCAGCGCTTTTTGAAACGCGAGACGCCGCAGGGTCTTGGACGTTTTCTTGGAATAATCGCGCGGATGCGGTCCAAACACGACCCCGCCTCCCCGCCAGATCGGCGAGGATTTATAGCCGGCCCGCGCCCGACCCGTTCCTTTTTGCCGCCACGGTTTCGCGCCGGAAAGGTTCACGGTCGCTTTCGTCTTGGTGCTGGCCGAACCTGAACGCCGCGCCGCCCGCATCGCCACGACCACGTCATGGAGCGCCTGCGTTCCGCGGCCCGTCTCGATCAACTCGATCCTGGCTTCCTTCGCCGCCGCTGCTGTCAAAACTTTCGCGCTCATTTGCCCTTCGCGTCTCCGGTAGCCGGCCGCTTGATGGCGGGTCGCACCACGACATAGCTGCCGTTCGCTCCCGGCACCGCGCCGCTGATTAAAATTACCTTCTCGGCTTCGCGCACCTGCATGATCTGGAGGTTTTGCACGGTCACCCGCTCGTCTCCCATGTGACCCGGCATGCCCATGTTTTTCCAAATCCGTCCCGGCGTGGAACGATTGCCCACGGCGCCATTTCGACGATGCGTCTTGGAACCGTGGGCCGCGCCTTGTCCGTGGAAATTGTGTTTCTTCATCACGCCCTGGAACCCTTTGCCCTTGGAGCGACCGATCACGTCCACGAAATCACCCGGCTGAAATTGGGTCACGCTAAGATTTATTTCACCCTCCGGCGCGTCCGCTTCGAGGCGAAATTCCTTCATTAATCTCTTAGGCTCCGACCCAGCTGCCTTGAATTCGCCCAGAAGCGCTTTCGTGACGCGCGATTCTTTCTGCGCGCCGAACCCCACCTTGATTGCGGAATAACCGTCGTTCTCCACCGTGACCCTGCGCAACAGCACGTTATCGCCCGCCGCGATCACGGTCACAGGACGCATTCGACCGTTGGCGTCGTAAACGCTGGTCATGCCAATTTTTTGTCCTAGTAAACCGATGCTCATGATCGTGGGCTTGCAAACTTGTTAAAAAGGAACGCGCTAAATCTTGATGGTGATGTCCACGCCCGCCGGCAGGTTCAGTTTCTTCAGCTCATCGACCGTCTTGGCGGTCGGCTCGATGATATCGAGCAGGCGTTTGTGGGTGCGAATCTCAAATTGGTCCATCGACTTCTTGTCGACGTGCGGGGAACGGTTCACCGTGAATTTCTCGATCAAAGTCGGGAGCGGAATCGGACCGGCCACGCGCGCGCCGGTGCGCTTCGCGGTCTCGACAATGTCGATCGCGGATTGATCGAGCATGCGATGGTCGAATGCCTTCAGGCGGATGCGGATTCGTTGGCCGTTCGTCATTTAGTTTCCTTCTGATCCAGAACGGCCGCCACGAGCTGCTGCGGCACCTGTTCGAAATGTGATGGCTCCATCGAGTAGCTCGAACGGCCTTTTGAAAGTGAGCGGATCGCGGTGGCGTAACCGAACATTTCCGCGAGCGGAACCTCGGCCTGGACCATGGTGAGATTTCCCTTCACCTCGATGCTCTCAATTTTACCGCGGCGCCGATTCAAATCGCCCATGATGTCGCCCTGATATTCCTCTGGGGTCGCGTTCTCGACCTTCATAATCGGCTCGAGCAGGATCGGCTTTGCTTTCTTGAAAGCGTCTTTCACCGCAAAAATCGCGGCCAGCTTAAAGGCCATTTCGTTCGAATCGACGTCGTGGTACGAACCGTCGACGATATCGATGTTGGCGTCGATCACCTGATAGCCGCCGACGACACCGTTGAGCATGGCTTCTTCGATCCCCTTCTTGCAGGCCGGGATGTATTCCTTGGGAATATTGCCGCCGACGACTTTGTTCTCGATCGTGATGCCTTTGCCGCGCTCGTTCGGCTGCACCTTGACGATGACATGGCCATACTGACCGCGGCCGCCTGATTGTTTGATCAGCTTGCCCTCGCCGTCAGCCGGCACAGTGATCGTCTCGCGATAAGCGATCTGCGGTTTGCCGGCGTTCGCGTCCACCTTGAACTCCCGCAACATCCGGTCGCGGATGATCTCCAAATGGAGCTCACCCATTCCCGCGATGATCGTTTGGCCGGTATCCTCGTGCGTGAAGACTTTGAACGTCGGATCTTCTTCGGAGAGCCGCTGCAGGGCGATGCCCATCTTCTCCTGGTCTTGTTTCGTCTTGGGCTCGATTGCCATCGAGATAACGGGATCGGGAAATGAGGGCGGTTCGAGCAGGATTGGAAAATCTTCGTCGCAAAGCGTATCGCCCGTCGTGATGTTCTTGATGCCGACAATCGCCGCGATGTCGCCGGAATAGCAGGTGTCAATGTCCTCGCGCTTGTCGGCTTGAATTTGAATGAGGCGACTGATGCGCTCGCGCTTGTTTGTGCGCGGATTGTAAACCGTATCGCCTTTGCTCAGCGAGCCGGAGTAAACGCGGAAGAAGACCAGCTTCCCAACAAAGGGATCGCTCCAAAGTTTGAAAGCGAGGGAGCAGAACTTCCCTTTATCGTCGGTCGCCGCTTCCATCTTCTCATGGGTATCCGGCTCCATCCCGACCGCGGGCGGAATGTCGAGCGGACTGGGAAGGTAATCGATCACCGCATCGACGAGATACTGGACGCCCTTGTTCTTGAAGGCGGAACCTCCAACGACTGGAACGAATTTATTGGCGATCGTCTGGCGCCGGATTCCGGCCTTCAGCATCTCCGGCGTAACCGGCTTTTCCTCGAGGACCGCTTCGGCCACCTCATCGTCAAGATTGGAGATTGCCTCCACGAGATCGTCATACGCTTTGTCCACCTGCGCCTTGTTCTCTTCGGGAATGTCTCGCACTTCGTAGACCGAACCCATCGAGTCATCGTCGAGATAGAACACAGCCTTGCGGTTCACAACGTCGAGCTGGCCCTTCAGATAATCTTCCTTCCCGAGAGGAAGGAGAATCGGCCACGCGTTTGCGCCGAGCTTTTTGCGCATCGAGTCGATCGACATGTCGAAGTCGGCCCCGACGCGGTCCATCTTATTAATGAAGGCAATGCGCGGGACGTTGTATTTGTTTGCCTGGCGCCAAACGGTCTCCGATTGCGGCTGCACGCCCGCGACGGCATCGAACACCGCGATCGCGCCGTCGAGCACCCGCAGCGAACGCTCCACCTCGGCCGTGAAATCCACGTGGCCGGGCGTGTCGATGATGTTCACCCGCATCTTGATGCCTTCGAAAGTCTTGTAGACATCCGGCTCCGGCTTCTGCATCCAGGCGCACGTTGTCGCGGCGGAAGTGATGGTAATGCCGCGCTCGCGCTCCTGCTCCATCCAGTCGGTCACGGTGGTGCCTTCGTGCACCTCACCGATCTTGTGGATCATGCCGGTGTAAAAAAGAATGCGCTCCGTCAGCGTCGTTTTACCCGCGTCGATGTGCGCGGCAATTCCGATGTTCCGCGACCTCACGAGGGGGAACTTCCGGTCCGGCGAATTCGGATTCGTCGTCGTCATGGGCTTCTCTTGGAGCGTGGCGGGCATGATCTTTTACCAGCGGAAATGAGCAAAGGCGCGGTTCGCTTGCGCCATCTTGTGGGTGTCGTCGCGCTTCTTGATCGCATTGCCCTGACCCGATGCAGCGTCCTTCAATTCGGCGGCGAGGGCTTCGGCCATGGGCATGCCGCGACGGCTATCGGCGTATTGCACGATCCAGCGCATCGCGAGAGAAACCTGGCGCGCCGGCGTTACTTCCATCGGCACCTGATAGGTGGCGCCACCAACGCGGCGTGATTTTACTTCCAGGCGCGGCCGGACATTCTCCAGCGCTTTGTTGACGATCTCGAGCGGATCAACCGCGTCCGAGCCTTCGCGCGATTTATCGATCGCGGTGTAAACGATCCGTTCCGCGAGCGATTTCTTGCCTCGCTTCATCACGGTCGAAATGAGGCGCGCGACTGCCGGACTGCCGTAACGCGAGTCGAGCTTCTCCTCTTTTTTGTAAACTTTCCGCCTGCGAGACATGTGATCCGGTTTTCAGTTTTCTAAAAATTTACTTCTTCGGCTTCGCTTCCTTGGCCGCGGCGTCTCCGGCGGCTTTCGGGCGCTTGGCACCATATTTCGATCGGCTCCGGCGGCGGCCATCCACCCCGAGGCTGTCGAGCGTTCCCCGCACAATGTGGTAACGCACGCCCGGCAAATCTTTCACCCTTCCACCCCGCACCAGCACGATCGAATGCTCCTGCAGGTTGTGCCCTTCGCCGGGAATGTAGGCAATCACTTCCTGGCCGTTCGTCAACCGCACTTTCGCCACTTTCCGGAGGGCCGAATTCGGCTTCTTCGGCGTCCGCGTCATGACCTGGGTACAGACGCCGCGGCGCTGCGGACAATTCTTCAGGGCCGGTGATTTCGATTTCACCGAGACCTTCTTTCGTCCCTTGCGAATAAGCTGATTAATTGTTGGCATCTTCGTTAAATTAAAAGCCGCCCGATCATCGTATCCGGGCGACAAAAAAACCGCACAGGCCGGCGCGTCCATCTTCCCACGCACTTCCCCACGCACCTGATGCGGAGAGCGGGCAATATAGGAACGATTCCCAAGCCCGCAACAATATTTTCGCGGGATTTTCTCCCGGAGACACCCCTCCATCGTTCCCGCTTGACCGCGGCTCCCATTTCATTAGTTTCTGTCTATACAGAAATGACTGACCAATGACAAACCTCTCGCCCATCGCCCAAAAATTCGTCCTCCACTGGGGTGAAATGGGGACCCGCTGGGGAATCAACCGCACCGTCGCCCAGGTCCACGCCCTTCTCTTTCTAGCCGAAAAGCCATTGCCGGCGGACCAGATCGCCAAAACGCTCGGCGTCGCCCGCTCCAACATCAGCAACAGTCTGCGGGAACTGCAGAACTGGGGCATCGTCCGGATTATCCATGTCGTCGGCGATCGCCGCGATCATTTCGAATCGATGAAAGATGTTTTCGCGATGTTCCGGGTCATCGCGCGCGAGCGAAAAAAGCGGGAGATCGAGCCGACCTTGCGGGTGTTGCGCGACTGCCTCGCCGAATCGGGCAGACCGAAAGCGGCCGCACCTTACACCCGCGAGCGCCTGGCCGACCTGGTTAACTTTTTCGAGATCGCGACGAACGCTTACGAGCAGATGGAAAAGCTTCCGACGCCGGCGGTCCTGAAGCTGGCGAAGCTCGGCGACAAGGCCCTCAAGCTCCTTGGCGTAAACAGGGTCTAGACCGCATTCATATGAACCCACCCATCTCTGAAAATGCGCGGACGGAAATCGCCCCGCAAAAGCGCGGCTGGATTTTCTACGATGGCGACTGCAAGTATTGCCGCGGCCTGGCGCGGCGATTTCAAAACACCTTCGAGCCGCGCGGTTTTCACTTTGTTGCGTTTCAAACGCCCTGGGTGGCGCGCGAAACGAACCTGCCGGCGGGAGAACGCCCCTCCGAGATGAGGGTCCGCACTTGTGACGGCCGTGATTTTGGCGGCGCCGATGCCGTTGTATTTTTGGCGGGATTTGTTTGCTGGGGAAAACCGCTTCGCTGGTTTGCCACGCTTCCGGGCGCGACAGTTTTTTTGCACCGGGTTTATCGCGGAATCGCGGCGCGACGTTCCTGTTACGACGGCGCTTGCGAACTTCGCCGCGCGTAACGAATGAAAAGGCGCATCATCCTTGCCGGCGGCAGCGGATTTCTTGGGCGATCGCTCGGGGAAGTCCTAAGCCGGGGAGGGTACGAAGTCATCGTATTGGGACGCGGACCATCCAAAGTTTCGGGCGGAAGGCGGCATGAACAGTGGGACGGCCGGTCGCTCTGGGATTGGGCCGGCCATCTCGATGGCGCAAAAGCCGTCGTAAACCTAACGGGCAGAAGCGTGAACTGCCGGCACACGCCGGAAAACAAGCGTGAGATCATGGACTCCCGGGTAAATTCCGTCCGGGTCCTCGGCGAAGCGATCTCGGGTTGCACAGTGCCGCCGGAAGTTTTCGTCCAGGCGAGTTCGCTCGCGATCTACGGCGACCCCGGCGACCTCTGGTGTGATGAAGAGGCGCCGCCTGCCCACGGGTTTTCCGAAGAGGTGTGTAAACGGTGGGAAGGCGCCTTCGCGGAAGTTCGGGCGCCCGGAATGCGAAAGGTAGTTCTGCGAATTGGAATTGCGCTCGCGGCCCATCAGGGAGCGCTGCCGGTCCTGGCGCGGCTGACTCGCTGGTTCCTCGGCGGCAAAGTCAGTCACGGCCGCCAATACATCAGCTGGATCCACATCGTCGATCTCGTCCGCATGTTCGTCGAAGCGATCGAGCGCCCTGATCTTTCCGGCGTACTCAACGCCACCGGCCCCAATCCGGTGACGAACGCCGAATTCATGCGCGAGCTTCGGCACGCGTTACACCGGCCCTGGAGCCCGCCCGTCCCGGCCTGGGCCACGCAGATCGGGGCGCGCCTCATGGGCACCGAAGCCAGCCTGGCGCTCACGGGGCGGCGCTGCCAGCCGGCAAGATTTCTGGAAAACGGATTC
>JBEEHH010000014.1:0-207398 GCA_041167325.1 Verrucomicrobiota bacterium
ATCGCCCTCGTTGCAGGGATAAACACGAAAAAGAGCCGGTTTCATGGTGGACAATCCATTAGCGAACTTCGCTAATTTTTCAGGCCATCATCCGTTTCCACCGGTTCCCATGAGCGGGAATCAGACCAAATGAATTTTCGAGCATGCACCCTTAGATCCAGTATTCAAGCCACTTCAGGCCAAATACCCAGAGAGTGCCGGAGAGGGGACTTGAACCCCTACGGATTGCTCCACCAGATCCTAAGTCTGGCGCGTCTGCCAATTTCGCCACCCTGGCCGCTTGTCCGCTGCCGATTTGCCGGCAAGGACACAGAGCGAAGTTTACGCTGCCCATCTGATTGCCGCAATCACCGAGTATTTTTCTCGGAGATCCGGGAAAGGGATGAGGGTTAGAAGGTCTTGAGTAACTCTATCAGATCTTCCAGCTCCTGCGGGGTCAGGTCCTTCCCGAAGTAATGGCCGCTGTCCATGACGAGGTCGGGTGAATTACTTATGGATAGGAACTGTTTCGCCAGCGCTTCGTTGGCTCTCTTGCGTTCCTCGGCGGTCCGCGCCGTTTTTACATTTTGCAAAAGGGCGACGAGCGTCTTGATGTTTTCCGAGTTTCCCGACTTCGCTGGGCTTGATATTGGCGAGCAGGTCAAGAAAAAAATCGGACCTTGCAGCAAAGACAATCTGGCCAGCCACGCCATGGCTTGACACGCGCGGAGAAAAAGAATGAGATGCGCGCATGCGATGGTTCCCCTCCGCCAAGTCCATCCTGCTTTTCCTGCCCGTTTTCCTGCTTTTCCGTGGGGTCGTTTTCGCCGCTGACCATAACGATCCGAATGCGATCAATTCGCTTTTCACAGGCATCGAAGCCAGCCCGGCTGATCTCTACGATCTCTATGGGTTTCCGAGCGACAATACAGCCGGCGGTGAAAAAGTAGTCATCGCACTAACGTTTGCTTCCGCCCCTGCCACAGGCGTCTTCGATCCCGATTTACTCTATCGCATCCTGATTTCACCAAATCCGAGAATTGCGCCACCTCTCAAGAGCGACGCCAGCCTCGAGGGAGTCCTGGGTTACTTCAAGGCGATCAGGGAGAAATATCTCGGACTCAAACCTTCGGAAGTCCGGGTAACGGTTGGTCAGGATAGCCAGGCGAAGGTCGAGTTCCTGCGTTTTCCGAGCGGGAACTTTACAAAGGTGATTGCAATCAACAAGAGCGAGACCGTTGAGGCGGGCGGGAGCTCGATCAAAGTGTTTGTCGGCGGACGGGATGACGCTTTCTTTAATGATCTGCCCGGGTTCTTTCGCTCCATTAACTACGCGCCGCAGTTCTATAATGTTCCGCTGTCGATGGAGAACGCACGTGAGTTGCCGATCCCCAAGACACTGATCGAGCTGGAGGGCAACGATCTTTTCAATTTCGATCCCAGCAACCCGGAACTGGGATATAGCGTAAAGAAGGACCTGCCGCCTGGCCCATGGACCTGGAAGGGCAACAAGTACAAGAAAGACGACAAAGGTAATTACCGCTTCGTTTACAGCGGCAAGGACTATCGAGCGGGCTATAATATCAACGCGATCATTGTCGAAATCCCTCTCGCCTTCTTGACCAAAACGCCTGAAGTGGACCGGATCGTTAATGCGTGGGGCGAAAGCTGGGTGCGCAAGACATCTGGCAAGATTCCCACCATCCCGGACGACCGCACCTACGATAGCGGCATCTTCGGGAAACATCCATGGTGCCTAACCGGCCTCATCCTAGCCCTTGGATTGCTATTTTTTATCCTGGGCATTAGAGCCGGCACCAAGCGGCGTTCGCCTGAACAGAAGAAAAACATGCGCTGGTGGGCGAGACCGAAACCTTTAATCGTCCTGGGAATTCTCTTCCTGGCGGCCGGGGCCGCGACGGGCGTCGTGGCCCGGCTTCGTGCTCAACAACTCGCCGATCTGGTCCCGGCTGCATTCGACGAAGAGCTCAAGAGTTACAAGATCGTGGATACAGATGGCCAGCCTTTTGCCGATGCGGCGCTGAACGAGCGTGAGGATAAAAAACAGGTCGGCGCCAATAACTTCTGGCTGGGACCTTCTCTCGTCACCCGGCTGGCGCATCTCGGCTGGGGATTCGGGCCGTCGATTACCGCACTAGGTCTTCGCACCTCTTTCGACCACGACAATTCGCCAATCTCCGTGCATAAGACCTACGATGCGGCTCACATCCTGGATGCATTCCGTCGCGCGAAAAAGACACTTTTCCAAGAACTGAACATGCCCGATGACAGTTGGAACAAGAAACACCTGAACATTCCGCTGAAACGTTCATTTGAGATCTTCGTCCCGAATGTTTGTCCCATCGACATGGATACCACCGGCACCTGGCCTTACGGGCGCCGCCTGGAAGATCAAGTGGCCACGCGGTTTCTCTCGCTCTTTCTCGACATGAGCCCTGATGCCAAGGGACGCAAGTATCACATTGAGACATTGAGCGATCAGGCTTTGTGGGACGCCGCCCCGATCGAGCCCAAAACCCCGCCCAATCCTTTGAAGAACGACAAACCTTTCCTCGATCGATTCCCCTACCTCGCCGATCCATGGTGATCTGTGAGGATGAGGCCACAATCCACTGGAATTCCACCCTGAGAACCTTATGAAACAACTCGCCAAACTTCTCTTTTTTCTCGGATTACTTCTCGCCCTTATCTTCGGATACCTTCGCGCCACCGGCAGTACAGCGTGGCCGGTTCCATGGCTGCTGGTGGGAGGATTGGGAATTATTTGCGGCATATTCGATTTTGCCCCGAGGGAAACGGCGTTCGCCTTTCTGAGCCTTATCGGTTTGGTGGTAGCCTTAAGCGCCATCCTCCTTCAGGATTTCAATCCGGGGTGGTTGAATGCCATTGTCTTCTACGTGCGGGTATTTTTCGCGCACTTCCTCTTATCCTTTTCTTTTCTTCAGCTTTTCAAGCCCCACCCCAAGTATTCCGAAGCCCCCTGATCGATTCCGCGATTTCGCCGGGCAAATGCGACGAGTTCTCGTCCTTCTCCTACTCCTCGTTACCCTGGCCGTGGCGGAAGCGGGAATGCAGGCCGCCCGAACACGGGAGACTCTTGAGTCGCTGGAGACGCGGGTAACGACGAATCCCGACGACTTCACCGCCTGGAACAAAATTGCCGACGCCCATCTGCGCTTGCTCAGCAGGACGGGACTGCTCTCGCACCTGACCGCGGCGTCAGAAGCAGTGGCGAAATCGCTCAAGATCTCCAACCCGGAGTTCAACCGTGGAGCGCTGGCCATGCGCACGCGGGTAGAACTGGCATCGCATCGTTTTTCCGAAGCGCGGCAGAGTGCGGAACAATTGCGCCGGCTCATGGAAGACGAGACTTATTCCCTGCAACTCCTTGGGGATGCCCTATTCAATCTGGGCGACTATGCGCAAGCCGAGCAGGCCTGGAACAAGGTGCGGCCGGCCGGGAACGAGCTCACCATGGAGCCCCGTTTCTCCCAACTCGACTGGATCAATGGAAACGCCCGGCGTGCGAAACAACGGCTGGAAGACACTCTCCGGTCCTCGCAGAATGTCGCACCCGAATTTCCCGAGATCGCTGCCTGGTGCCACGTGCAGATAGGAGAGCTAGCCTTTAAGTTGGGCGATTGGGAAGCGGCGGAGTCGAATTATGAGAACGCCCTTTCTCAGCAGCCGGACTACTACGCGGGCCTTGAGCACCTCGCCGAGTTAAAAGGCGCTCAAGGTAAGGTCGACGAAGCCATTGCGCTTTATTCGCGCCTGATCGAGCGGCTTGATCGGCCTGAATTCTGCCAGGCGCTGGGTGATCTCTACCTCTTTGCCGGGAAGACTGGCGAATCCAGGCCGTGGCATGACCGCGCGCTTGCCGGCTACCTTGCCTCGATCAACCGCGGCGAAATTCTCTACTTGCATCACCTGGCCGGCTTTTATTCCGATTCGCGCAATCAGCCGGAAGAGGCCATCCAATGGGCGCGGCGTGATCTCACCTTGCGCCACGGGATTCAAGCATATGACGCGCTGGCCTGGGCGCTCTTCAAGGCCGGAAAAAAAGAGGAGGCGCTGGAGCTCACCGCCAAGGCGCTCGCGACCGGCGCTCCGGAATCACACATCCTTTACCACGCCGGGATGATTCGCATGGGTTGCGGAGATGTCCCAGGAGGCAGAACCACCTTGCGACGTGCGCTGGAGGCGAATCCGCGCTATGAGAGCTTTCACGCTCATCGCTGATGATTCGCTGGCTACCCTGGCTGTTAGGTGCACTGATTCTGGGCGCGTCGAAAATGGACGCTCATCCTGTGGCGCAGGGAGCAATAGACCTTGTCGTAAAGGCTGATTACATCGAACTAAGAGCCCGGGTTTCCAATGAAGAAGCTTTTGTCGCGGAAGCTTTCGGTGGGAACTCAGAAACCAACGCGACCCTGGAACAGGTCTGGCAAAGACATGGCCAGTATTTACTGATTCATTTTCACCTCAGCGTTGATAATCTTTCCATCCCGGGACGGCTTGGCGAAATCACGCCACCTGACAATACGAAACCGGAAGGCCGCATCGGCTACATTTTCCAGTTTGATCTGCCTCGCGATCGCCCGCCCCCGTCGCAGATTCGGCTGACTCAAGACGTCCTGAACGAATTCATTTTCGCGCCGGGCAATCGCTGGGAAGCGAGCTACATCGTGCGGATCTCCGAGTCCGATCGAGTAATGCAGGAGGGATTACTCCTTACTTCCCGGCAACCGCTCTCTTTTATCTTGGAGGCACCCGGCGCCAGGGACAAAACGGGCCCTCGCCTCGATAAACGCGCCATGGCCATTGCCTTCCTGCGCCACGGTATTGCGCATATCCTGGGCGGCTACGATCATTTGCTCTTCGTCGCCGGTCTCGTGCTCGCAGTCGTTACGATGTGGGACCTGCTTAAGGTGGTGACTGCGTTTACCCTCGCGCATACGATTACCCTTACCCTCGCGGTTCTCGACCTGGTGCGGCTTTCCAACCGGATCGTGGAACCGATGATAGCGGCCAGTATTGTCTTCGTTGCGCTGCAAAATCTCTTTGCCCCCACGCATAGTCGCGGTTGGACAAGACTTGGCGTTGCCTTTGGCTTCGGGCTTTTTCACGGTCTTGGTTTTGCCGGCGGTTTGCTGCAGGCCATGGAAGGAATGCAGGGAGTGGCTGTCGCTACGGCGATCGCGGCCTTCAGTGTCGGGGTCGAAATCGGACACCAGGTCGTGGCGTTGCCGCTCTTTGCCGCGATGAAACTAACACGCGCCTGCGCCCGGCGGACGCCCCATCCGGAGCGAATACCACACTGGTTGTCTCGCATCGGCTCGAGCGCGATTTGCGCCGCGGGGTTAATCTACCTCATCGCGGCTCTCCGCTAACCCTGGCCGATCGAGGCCCCGAAATTCAACGAACCCGACGCTCGTTTACGCGCAGGACGGTGGAGGCGTCGTTACGATTTCCCCGCCACTTCGGGTGATGAAAATGGATCACATGATCGCCGTTGTAAGAAGCTGCCGCTCGGTCGAACGTGATCCGGCCGATCTGTTTCCAGTTATGGAACGTCCGCCGTTCAAATAACGGCATTCCCTTCTGGGTTCCTTCGTCCGTCACGTCGATATCAAAAGTAAGGCTGCCTTTCGGGGTGGGGTCGCCCTTGTCGTAGATGTGCGCCATGATTTCGTCCCGAAAATCGAGCCCATCTCCTTTGATTCTTTCCTGTCCGGGCGTCAGGCGCAGGCGCATGAACTTCGGAGTCCGCGTCGGCTCCTGCCTTGGCTTGTTCAGTTCGGAGATCTCGTACAGCTCGCGAATCGTGGCTTCTTTGTCGATGAGCTTCAAAACAACTCCGGTGAGAATGAGGATGGGTAGCCCCCACCCGCGACGCCACGAGCGAGTATCGGGAGCGTTGGTGGTGACCGCATCATTAATGTAATCGGTATGCTCGCCGCCAAAGTCTTGCTGGGTAATGAAATTGGCCGTGCGCAGCCTCTGAAGATGGTTAGGATCGGCCGTGGGAAAGAGTTTGCCCACGAGCGAAAGGGACCGGGTATGACCCCGCCGGGGCTCGGTGCAGCAAATGGAATAGCGTCCCACAATCAGGGCGCGGCTACCTTTGCGAAAGTAGCCTGAGTAATCGGTTTCCTCCGTGATTTCCCACAACCCAGTCAGGCAAATACCATTCGGATGGACTAGTCGACGAAAACCTTTCCCATCCCTCCCCCAGCGCAGATCGGCAAAGGCATCGACAGTGCGGGCAGCGGCCTGCCAAAAGCGAAAGGGCTTATCAAAGGGCAGAATACCTTGAGCAAACCGGCGCAGATTTACCACATACCGCGGCATGGAGGGCTGGTCGGGCGCGCCCCAGGGCGATTGATAAGGTTGCTTGAAAATAGCGTCGCTTACCTCGGAGAAGAGCGATCCACGATAACGCCGATCGTCATTCGTCGTTTCCTCGTTCTGATCGTCTATGCTGGACATAATAAATGGGGGAACCTAAGGGGTTGTCGCAATCTAACCGGTGACTTGTGTCTCTCCGGCGCGGTTGAGTCTTATTAACTCTTGAGCTTCTTGTCGAGAGATAGTTTCCGGGCTGCAATCCTGCCCGGAAAAGGAATTCGGTTGAGACGCGAGGAAAATAAAAATTTCCAGCGCCCGATTTTTTTCTCTTGCCATACCCGCGGATCTTTTGACAAACTCTGGCGAAATTGCGGCCGGTCTGAAGAGATCGTCCGTCCCCACAATGAAAGTTCCCCACGCTGCGTGCCTTCGCCCGGCTGAGTATTATGCTGGGTCCTCCCGCCAGACCCGATGCGGCACTTCGCGCCGGCATTGCCTCCCAGTGGTGTTGCTTGCGTTAAGTGTTCTTTTGTTAGGCACTGCTTGTCAGCGCGCCGCGAAAGAGGAAGCCGCCGTACCTGACGATGAAGCGAAGCAGGCTGGACTGACCGCGCAGGATTTTCGCTACCCCATCACGGAGAAGCAAAATTTTTTCCGCGGCATGGATGTGGTCGCAGCGCCTCGGGCGAGACCCGACCAACTTCTCGATCGCGACGATCTCAAGGCCGGAGACCAGCCGGGCGTAAGACCGCTGGCCGATATCGTTCACAGCAAAAACGAAATCCTAGGCCGCAACACCTGGATGATCTGGTGTGCGGGAAACGAACAATTCTGGGACTGGCTGGCCGGACATAGTTACGGATTTACCGATCTGCTCAAGTTAGTTGATAGCCGGACGCGCCCTAATCGATTCAAGAACGCGGGCTTGATCAATGAGCCGGGGATGCGGGAAGCGGCGAAGCCTGATGAGAATGGAGTCTGGATCGATGTCCCCACGGTCGATGAAGCGCGTCCTCCCGCGCCGCCGGTGAATATCTACGGCAAGTCGAGCGGCGTGATCGGCTTGCGCCTGTTTCCCAATCCCAAGTTCGAGCAGGCGAAAGCAAAATGGGATCCCAAGCGTTACTACGAGGACCCAAGCTATTTTAACGATCCCAATTTACAGCGTCCCTATCGCGTCGGAATGAGTTGCGCCTTTTGTCATGCTTCATTTCACCCGCTTAATCCGCCGACTAACGTAGCGGAGCCCCGCTGGGAAAACATCTCGGGCAATATTGGTGCGCAGTATCTCCGGATCCGAGCTGTCTTCGGAAATCTCCTCCAAAAGGATAACTTCGTCTACCACCTCCTGGACGCCCAGCCGCCTGGCACGACCGATACTTCGCTCATCCCTTCGGATAATTTGAATAATCCGAATGCGATGAACGCCATCTTCCAGCTTCCGCAACGCGTGGTCCGTTCATTCGTAAATCCTCCCGAAGAACTCCGGGGCGACAGCCTCACGCAACCAGCGGTTTGGGCCCAACCCATGGAACCATTGGGGGGCGGCGAGGACGCGGGGTTCGTCTGGCAGGCCAATGCGCAAACGGGCAAGCTCGACTATCGCGGATATACGGTAGACAAGGTCCCTCCGGGTCTGTGGGACGCCTTTGAGAAAGCTGGCTTTTTGGAGCGCGTCAAAAATTCCAATAATGCCACAGATAATTTCGACAAGCACCGCTACGTACCTCGCGTCCTTTTCGATGGCGCGGACTCCATCGGCGCGTGGGGAGCACTCGCCCGGGTCTTCCTCAACATCGGTTGCTTCGGCAACCAATGGGTGCGCCTGCATACTCCGCTCATCGGCTTCACGCCGCAAAAAGCATTTCGATTGAAAGACCTGGTCGAGCACTCCACCGCGTGGGCGGCTACCCAGGAACGTGTCGCTCCGCTGCGGGATTATTTCCTGAAGGTCACGCCACCGATGCCACTCCTCGCCGCCAAAGGCGCCGACGCGAAAACCGAGCCCGTCGACACGGTGAAGATCAAGGCGAATTTGAAGAAAGAGGATATTGATGGAGCTAACACGGCCTTAACCATCAATGCAAAGGAGTTGGAAGCGGTCAGCGCGACCGAGTGCGAGCGAGCCGGCAAGTACCTGGAAAATGAACGAGCCAAGAAGATCGATGTTACCCAGCTAAAGAGGGGACGGAAGGTATTCGCGAATAACTGTATCGTTTGTCACTCCAGCATCCAACCGGAAAACGATTCCGCGCTGCCCGCCGACAATGACCTAAGAAAACGCCGGACGGAACTCTTTGCTGAATGGGCCAAGGCTGGTGAGTTCTGGGACCACGATCCCGGCCGTTGGTTAGAGGATGATGCTTATAGAGAATGGGCGGAAGCCTCCGTGGAAAATCCCGACTTCTGGAAGAATAATTTTCTCTCCTCGGACTACCGGATACCCATTACGCTGGTAGCAACCAATCCCGCCCGCTCTCTGGCCACCAATGGCCTGGACGGCCATATGTGGTCGGACTTCACTTCCCTCAGCTACAAGCAACTGCCGTCGGTCGGGTCGATAAAGTATTTCAATCCCTATGCGGGAGCTCATGGTGAAGAACAAACGTTTATGCCGCGGCACCAGGCGCCGAAAGGTTCGCCCGAAGGAGGAGGAGGCGTAGGGTTTTATCGCCCGGCTTCGCTCGTGTCGGTTTGGACAAGCGCGCCGCTCCTCCACAATAACAGCCTGGGCCTTTTCAACAACGATCCATCCGTCGATGGCCGGCTGATCGCGTTTGACGATGCCATCCGCAAAATGCTCTGGCCGGCCAGGCGGCTTGAAAGCTCCAGTTACAACGAAGCCACGCCCGAACGCCTGAAAGAAGATCACGGACTGATTTGGCGCACCACTCAGGTTACCTACATAACTCTTCCAGGACAGTATGTGCCTTCATTTTTGGTAAAGATTCCTGCCATCCAGAACATCGAGAAATGGTACGCTGGCTGGGCGCCGGAACATCCGCTCGTGCAAAGGATTTTCTCCGTTCCATGGCTCCCCGGCGCAATCCTCTTCGTGATCGCCTTTCTCTGCTTCGTCCTGGTGGGACGTAAGCGAAGCACTGATCCCGCGGTTGTCCTCCGGCGCAGGTGGTGGGCGCGCGGTCTGGGATACACCGCCATCATCATTGGATTAGTTATCAGCGCGTTCCTTTATCTTTTGAGCGGGCGCCTGGGCGATGTTCGCTTGGGACCGGTGCCCAAAGGCACACCGGTTAGCTTGCTGGCTAACACCAATCCGGATGCTGATCCGACCGAATTAAAGAAGGCGGTCCTTGGCTCGCTGGAAGTGCTCGCTGACATTGAATCCCGGCATCTTCCCCCGGAGGAAGCGCGCCAGCTTATGCGAGACAAGGTAGCTCCTGCTTTAATCAAGGTGAGTAAGTGTCCCGATTTCGTGATGGACGAGGGGCATTACTTCAAATGGTTCGAATCCATGAGCGACGACGACAAGAATGCACTAATCGAGCTCTTGAAAACCTTCTAATTTGTTAGCCAGCGGTGGCCCTCTTGCAACTCTTCTCAATCAATCGCCCCTCAAAGACTTACCGGTGAACCTATGAGAGCTGATCCCTCCCGCGAAGAAGTGGAATTCGATTACATCGTGGTCGGTTCAGGCGCGGGCGGTGGGCCTCTCGCGGCCCGTCTCGCCTTGGGAGGCAAACGTGTTCTTGTTATCGAAGCGGGCTCTAATCCCGCCAGTCTCCCGCCTACCGCCGGTCCTCGTGAAGTAAGCGCGGTTCCTTCCTTCAATGGTCTCGCGTCCGAACATCCGGACCTGAGCTGGGAGTTCTTCGTAAAGCATTACACCAATCCGCCGCCTAACCCCAATGGTCCGCCCTCCGATCCCAAAGAACATATCGACCCGGACAACGAGGAGCGAACGGGCATTTTCTATCCACGCTCGGCGGCCTTGGGAGGTTGCACGATTCACAACGCGATGATCACCATTTGCGGACCTGATTCGGACTGGGATGATCTGGCTGATTTTGTCCGCGATGAGTCGTGGCGCTCGGAAACGATGCGGCCTTATTTCGAACGCCTCGAGCGCAACCAATATTTCCCGCAATCAAAGCCACCGCGCACACCCTGGGGCCGAATCTGGGCTAACATTTGCTGGCTCTTCTGGCGCGAGCCCGACTATACCAACGGCCGCCATGGTTACGAGGGATGGCTGCGGACGAGTGTCACCGATCTAAGTATTGGTCTGAAGGATATTCAGTTGATAAAAATGCTAAAGGCCGCCCTTTGGCAGGCGAACCAGGCCGGGATCGATCGGTTCGCTACTTTCGTTCGCCACTTTGTGCGCGGCGGAGTGAGACGCACGAGGGAAACTCTCGATCCCAACCACGCCCGGACCCAGGCCGAAACCCCCGAGGGTCTCGCGCTCATTCCGTTAGCTATATGTGGCGAGAACGGGCTGCCCGACGATGATGGCAATCCATCTTTAAGCAGGCGGGGACATCGCTCGAGTCCGAGGGAATTTCTCCTCGAAGTCCAGGCGCAATACCCGGAAAGACTTGTGATCGAGACTGGATGCTTTGTGACCAAGATCCTTTTTGAAGAAGGTCCACCGCTTCGGGCTGTTGGCGTCAGGTTTCTGCGTGGCGAGAAACTTTACCACGCCCATCCTACCTATAACTCTCCTCCCACCGAGACCGACGAGTACCGAGTGAGAAGAGGTGGCGAAGTTATCCTGTGCGGTGGCTCCTTCAATACACCCCAACTGCTGATGCTCTCCGGCATAGGTGACCAGCAACATCTCGAGGAGCACGGGATCGAGTGCCGGGTGCATTCCCCGGGCGTGGGCCGCAACCTGCATGATCGCTACGAGGTCACGGTAGTGAGCGAGATGGAGGAGAACTTTGAGCTCCTGGCCGGCGCCAAATTCGAGCTGCCAATTGGCAGCGCGCAACCAGACACTTTCCTGGAACAGTGGCGTCAGCAAGGCGCCGGACTCTATTGCAGCAACGGTTCGGTAGTGGGCATTCTGAAGCGTTCGCGGCCTGACCTGGCCCAGCCGGATTTGTTTATCTTCGGACTCCCATTGTCCTTCAAAGGCTATGAGCTGGGGTACTCGAAGGACCCGAAGCATAACTATTTCACCTGGGCCATCCTGAAGGCACACACTCGCAATCGCGATGGGACCGTGAAGTTGCGGAACAATAATCCGCTTTTCACTCCGGAGATTAACTTCCACTACTTTGAGGAAGAGTCTGGCAAGGTGGGTGACGAGGAGGCTGATGATCTACTGGCCATTGTGGATGGAGTAAAGTTTGTCCGAAGCATTGCCAAGCACGCCCATCTCGTGGTCAAGCGAGAAGCTCACCCTGCCGTCATCGCTCCCGAGGACGACGACCTCGCCATCAAGGATTGGATCCGCCGCGAATCCTGGGGACACCATGCCTGCGGCACGTGCCGCATGGGACCGCCCGAAGACGAGAACGCTGTCCTCGATAGTAACTTTCGGGTGTTGGGCAACGCGCCGGAGGCAGATGAAAAGCGTCTTCCCATAAAGGGACTGAGAGTCGTGGATGCCTCCATCTTCCCGAAAATCCCCGGCTACTTTATTGTGACCAACGTCTACATGGCGAGCGAGAAGGCCGCCGATGTGATTTTGGAGGAGGCGCGTTTCCCGTCTGTCCTCACGGACTCCGAGACCTATCCCGATGAATTTCGCAAACACGAGGCCAAAGCGATCCGCACCCGCAGATCAGAAGTAGACAAGGATCCCTCAAACCCGGACGCGGTCTCAATAGATCCACTACCCGGCGATCGATGGTCCGAGGATGTCACCGGGCTGGCGATTTCAGGCGGGGGCATACGCAGCGCGACCTTTAATCTCGGGCTACTCCAGGCCCTGGCCAGGGTCCATTGCCTTCGCCGGATTGATTTTCTTTCCACGGTTTCCGGTGGCAGTTATATAGGTTCCTTCCTCGGCCGATTTTTTGATCGTCTCCGCTCGGAGCCCTTTGCCACGGGACAACGCGGGTCGGTTCATCCAGCGGCCGATCGCGTCGAACATGAATTGGTCGCCCCCGATTCGCTCGAGGTGAAATGGCTGCGCAAGAATGGCAATTACATAGCGCCATCTGGCAAGGGAGACGTGCAATTCGATCTCGCGGTCCTCGTTCGCAATCTTCTCAGTGCGCATTTCGTCGTCGGCACGTTGATCTTCGCGCTCTTCGGTCTCGCTAACGCCATTCGCTACGGGCTCTTCGACAAGATTCTGGCTGTGCAAGGACTCGTGCTGTCTAAGTCGGACCTACCCATCGGCCATTTACTCCAGGCGGGACTTGGCGTCTTTTGGAGTCCCTGGTTTGTCCTGTGTGAGTTGATCCTGCTTTTTGCAGTACTGCCCAGGATCATCGGCTACTGGATGGCGTCCGAGGATATTAACGAGCGCTATCAATGGCCTCCTCTTCTTCTTGTCTTCATCTTTCTGGCCGCGCTGTTCTATCTCGGTCTCTACAACGGAACTCACTGGGAACCGCTCTTTCTCGCCTTCTCTCTCTTGACCGCTTTTATCTGTGTGGAGCTGGCGTGGCGACGAGGTCGCCGTCAGGAGGACGCGACAGGGACCGGAGGCGCGGACACGCAAAAATCGCGCACTCGCAACTATCTCACGGTGGATTTGGGTCTTGCTCTAACGCTGGCCGCCATGGCTTTGGCCTTTGCACTAATCGACACCGCCGGGCATGCCTTGCAGCAATTGGTTGACGGGAGTACTACTTACGCCGCGGCCTTTGGCAGATTTGGCGCATTACTTGTTGCTCTTATTCCAATCGCGCGAGTTGCGGCTTCTTTTTTAAGCAAAGGGCAGAAGGCGGGGCAGCCACCGTCAACCATGGGTCGTATTTTGAGGACAGAGCTTACGGCCTTTCTTCTCGCCCTGGTGCTCCTGGCCGTGCCTCTAATTTTTTATTCTTTCGCCGCCCATGCCGCTTATCGCGGCGGCCTGGCCGTTTGGATTGGCGTCTTAACGACTGTTTTCGCGCTTGTTATTTCCTTCATTCTATCCCGTCCCGCGGCCCTGCCATTCGTAAACCGCTCTTCGCTTTCGCAAACCTACGCCTCGCGGCTGGCCCGCACGTTCCTCGGCGCTTCAAATCCACTTCGCCACCATCCTTTAGGCGCAAATATTAACGAGGTCACCGCCGGCGACGATGTGTCTAGTATTCGTGATTACCGTCCGCACCAAACGGGTGGTCCGTTGCATCTCATCAACGTAACGCTTAACCAAACGGTGGACTTCACCTCTCAGCGAGGCAATCGCGACCGGAAAAGCGAGAGCATGGCTGTGAGCAGCCTGGGTCTAAGCATTGGCCGGAAATGGCATAGCCTGTGGACTCCTCCAGCCGAACCGGCCTTGCGCGCAGAAGGGCCCGGGATCGTCGCCCAAGTCAATGCCGAACAAATTATCATCACGAGGGACGGAAAAGCTCCCCGGGATGGTCAGGGATCCGAACAGGGAGTCTACCGCTATCGTCTCGCCGATTACGCCTTGCCGTCCTCTCCCAACAGGTTGCCGGAACCCTTTGTTGAGCTAGGCCACCTGGTGAAAGGAGGCGACATCCTGGCGACGCGCTGGCAGTGCCAGAAGCCGCATCGCGCGCGCATGCAACCGGTAGGCTGGCCCCGGGGAACCGAACACCCATTGCTGGATCAGAATGGCAGCCCGGCACAATGCGCTGAGACCCTTTCTCTCCGCCAATGGATGGCTATCTCCGGCGCAGCCATAGCGCCGGGCCGCGGTCACGAGACGCGATTAGGCACCGCCCTCCTCTTCGGCTTGGCTAACCTTCGCACTGGCTATTGGTGGGATAGTAGTGTCGCCGAAACGTCCCGAGCCGGTTTTCCGAGGCTTACCTTTCTTCGCCGGCTCCTTTACCTCTTGCCGCGAGTCTTCCTCACCCAGGCTCTTCTTATTTCTGAGTGGATCGCGCGCTACCCCGGTCCTTGGGAACGCTATTGGTACCTCACGGATGGCGGATTTTTTGAAAACCTCGGCGGCTATGAGTTAATCCGGCGCCGGGTCCCTCGCATTATTGTGAGCGATGCCGGAGAAGATTCAACGTTTGAGTTCGGTTCGCTGGCAAATCTGGTCCGCAAGGCCCGAATCGATTTTTGCGCGGAGTTCACCCCTTTCACGCAGGAGGAAATCAATCTGCATGTCCCCCTTCCGGTGCGCGATCTCATCGGGTCGATCGACCAGCTAAAGCCAACCCCCGGCCGGTGCCACGATGGAGGCGGCACTCCTACTCCCCAGCTAGGGGCGCTCTTCTGGGTAAACTATACAAGCCAGCCTGGAACACGATCTGTCTTACTTTATCTCAAAGCCAAGCTCACCGGCAATGAATCGGCGGATGTAGCTAATTATCACGCGACCCACCCGGAGTTCCCTAATGAATCTACGTCAGATCAGTTTTTCAATGAGGACCAGTGGGAGAGCTATCGACAGCTAGGCGAACACCTGGCCTCGGGATCTTTTGCCGATCCGGATTGGTTCTGGAATATCCCTGTTTGAGATGGGAACTGCGCAGACTTTCATCATGCCTCCAGAGTAACCGCTAACCGACCCCGACCATGACACTACTAACTCCTCCTGCCTGCCAAATATCGTTAGGATCTTGCTGCCACCGGGCTTTCCTTGCCTTGGCGTTCTTTCTTCTCCCGCTTTCTCTCCGAGCATCGGACCATGCCGATCCGATCCATTTGCCCCAAGGCTTCGAGATTTTCGATGACGGCAAACCTAACGCATCTGCCACAGCTCGAGCGGCTGGCAATACGACCGACCTATTCGTTTTCCCGGTCGGGGCCGATGGCAAACTCGTCAATTTCCCTGGCAAGGACGCCAACGTTGACCTGGAGCCGGCTGAGGTGGCGCAAATGAAGGCGCTCGCCGTTATTTTCTGCGTTCGCCCCGGTCTAAGAAAGGCGCCTCCCCTGGACTTGTCGAAATACACCTACTTCATTCACATGGATCTGCGCAGCCGCATTCTTTTCGACAAGAAGGACGAGCTCGCGCGTCATGGCGGCAGTATTCCGGAGCCGGACAAAATCAGTCCCGATGTCACGATTGAGATTCAACTCAACGATGACACGACCGTTAAGAAGCAAACGATCACCAGCCCTAGCAACATCTTCCACAATGCCAATAAGGTTCATGTCTATGATGCAAAGAGCTTGAACCTCGAGGAAATCACGAAAAGCCCGAACGACATTCATCTTTATACGGGGTATAACGCCAACCCCTTTATTTTCCCGAAATTCTTCGGCACGAATATCGTTTCCATGGTGATGATAATTCCCATTTCGTGCTTTCCCGAGGGTCAGCGAGATTGGCTTTTCTGGGGCGCGACAATCGGGAAAGACGGCAAGCAATTCGACCATGTGGGACGGTCGCTCCGGACCCAGAATCCCCGCTTTGATTTGCTCAACACTTATCCGCCGAAAGATCACGTCAAAGTCCTCAAAGCCGAAAACGAGAATCCGAGTCTGATGCGAGATCTCTTTGTGAAGTTCGGTTTCGATTCATTCTTTGCTTATCGCCCGTGGGACTTCACCCCTGACGTGATGATCTATAGCAACCGCTTCAACGTTGGCTATCCAAACGGCAGGCGGTTGGATGATGACGTCGCCGGGTTGCTCGCACGTTATGGAGACACGCTCCTTTACGAGCTTTCCTACACGTCACCCAAGTTCCCGCGCGCCACCACCATTGATAAGCCCTTTCTCGCGGATTTTCCTTACCTCGCTCCTCCGTGGCCTGACTCGGTCGTAAAGCCTGGACCATTTCTGAGTTCTCGGAACAAGATCATAATTGGAGGCGTTCTCGTCGTGGTTCTTGTTCTTGTGCTGTTCGCCGCGATTGGGATTTGGTGCGTTATCCAGAAAACCTTCGCCAAACGACCTCTTCCCGGCTAGTTCGGCCACCGACGACCCGGCCATAGGCCCGTGGAGTTAATCGTGTTTATAACCATCGGCTCGCTTCTTCTTGAGTAATGGCTGCCCCGGACGACAGGACTCGAACTGAGAACTCCCTGTTCGAATTCGAGCTTGATACGTCCATGGGTGAATATCGCATTCCCGGCGAAACGGACATCTTAAAGGAATATGTTGCGCTTTTCGACCGGCACTTTGCCAGGCACTATATCGATAAGGGAGTGATCGCGCGGCGGGCGATCCATGCCAAAAGTCACGGATGTCTTCAGGCCTCGTTTGAGGTGCTCGACCATCGGGACACAGACTTGCGATATGGTCTTTTTCGGGAGCCAGCTATCTATAGCGCGGTGGCGCGTCTCTCAAATGGAGACGGGCCGGTGGGGCCGGACACCGCCAGGATTCCGAGCCTTGGGTTCGCGATCAAGGTCCGCGGCATTTCAGCCGAAAAGTTACTTCCCAGCCAGCAGGAGGACACTCAGGATTTTCTCTTTCTTAACCAACCAGCCTACATCGCCGCAGACGTAAGAGATTATAAATCCCTGATGCAGGCCATTGATGGAGGCCCTTTGTATAAGGCGTTGGCTCTGGTAAAAAACCTTAGAGGGCTTTTATATCGTTTGAAGGCATTGCCGAAGACTGATCCACTGAATACTAACTTTTGGGGGGTGGCCCCCTTCCGGCTAGGTAATATGGCGGTGAAGTACTTGATCCGGCCGCATAAACCAGAAGCGGCAAATTTGCCAGCTATCCGCGGCAACGATTACTTAAAGGATCTCGTCAAAGCCCACGTTGAGATGCGAGACGCGGATTTTGAATTCTTTCTTCAGAAGCGGCTTCTGGATGGCAATGAGAAGAGTAATATGCCTGTGGAGGATTACTCGGTCGCGTGGGATGAAACCGAATCAGTTCCAGTGCACGTGGGGCGCCTTCGAATTCCAGCCCAGACGCTGGATGACGATTTTGATCGAGAACACGGCGAGCGGTTGACGTTCTCCCCATGGAATACAACCAAGGACTTGCGCCCATTAGGTTCGCTCAATCGAGCCCGCAGAGTCATCTATGAAATTTCGTCGCGCAAGCGGCAGGAAATCAATTGCACAAGAGATATCGAGAATTCGAGCAACTGATGGTCGTTCAACAATTATCGGAGTTTCGCTTCCGCTGCTTCGCCTGCAAATCAGCACAGACTTTGTGAAACCGGACAATGCGGATTAGGAGGACGCAAATGGCCAGAGCTTCAGCACCGATGGACGTTTTCATCACTCACATTTCGACGGCGTGTGTCCTGCTCGAGATCGGGTCGGTGCGCATTCTTACCGATCCCGTTTTCGACGAGGGCGAGCGCTACTATTCCTTCGGTTACCCTGGCATCGGCGCGACGCGCCTGCAGGGTCCTGCGCTGAAGCCAGCGGAGATTCCGGATCTCGACGCAATGCTGCTGAGCCACGCTCATCACTCCGACAATCTCGACGAAGGCGGCAGGTCTCTCTTTCCGAGAGCCCGGCAAATCATCACCACCATCCGCGATAAAAAATACGTGAGAGACGACGCGATAAGGCTGCGTAGGTGGGGTAGCACAACCATTCATGGACAAGGCGGCGAGATAATAACAGTTTCTGCGACGCCCGCCCTGCATGGTCCGTGCTTGTTCCCTGAGAGCTGGCGCGTCTGCGGTTTTGTTTTGAAGTGGGAGGGCCAGGAAAATGGCGCACTCTACATCTCCGGCGACACGGTTTATTTCGGCGAGCTGCGCGAGATCGGCGATCGTTTCGATATCGGCACCGCTTTGCTGCACCTGGGAGCGGTGCATTTTTGGCCGCCCCTGCCGTCCTGGTTTCGATTCACCTTCGGCTCGGCCGGCGCCGTCAAAATGGCGCAACTCCTGGGCTTGAAGACACTGATTCCGATCCATTACGAACAGGATGTTTGGAGTCATTTCAAGGAAGACCGGGCGAGCTATGAGGGCGCTTTCCAAGATCCCGGAGTGGCCAATAAGGTTATGTGGCTAGCCAAAGGTGTGCGTACTCCAGTCGTTGTCTGAACAGTCCTCCAAATACCATTGCAACAACGGCGCGGGAAGATAATCCCCGCAAGACCGCGCAGCCGAAAGGCCAGACCTAACGACCTTCCTTGGTTTGTCCCGGATCCGCCAGACGCATCGTCCGCGGTGCGGTAGTCATGAGTCCGGGTTCTGATGCTGGATTGGAAACCCTGAACAGTCTTGCCATCATGGCCAAGGCGTTCTCATTAAATATGTCGCTATGGTCCCGGATAATCTCTTTGGGAACCTGGATTATCCAGTAGGGTGTGCGTAACCGCCCTTGTGGTATCTGATCCTTTAGCTCCCATTGTGTTTCCTGTCCGTCTGCACCTAGCGTTAGGAAGCGAATTTCCCCGCGCGGTCCCGTAAGAGGCTCGCCAAGGTTTCGCCGGAAGGCAGTGAGCATTTCCTCACTGCAGACATCGGTGTCCTGATAAGTTGGACTCCGGGCCGGACCTTTCTGGGCCCAGGCTCTATGGCTAAGAAGTCTTGGGTTATGTCCAGGCGTTTGTGTGAAGTATTCCCTCTGAGAGATGTTATTGCTGCTGCCAGTGCCATACTTGTCGTCCCAATTGTATCTTCGAAAGTGGCCGGTCGCATTCGACAGTTGGGTGCCGACCGGAAAAAGAATTCCCGTAGCCCAATCTGCCTTCGAAGTGATCGACACGATAAGGGGATGCTCGGCGCTGATTTCATCCCCGCTGGCGCCTTTTCTCGAAATTTGCCGCCGGCGCAGCATGTCGATCATCTCTTTCGCGTAAATTGATTCGCCCGCTGAGTTGAGCAGCACTACGAAATCCGCCGGCGCGGTGAAGGTGCCGCTATCCTCAGAAATCACCTTGGCAGCCAGCGCCTGCGCCAGCGCTTTCTCCAAGAGCAACGCGCCAAAGGAATGCCCAATAAGAATTGTCCGTGATTGGTGGCCGCTTTCCCGGGCCGCCTTGCGCGTCGACGCCACGGACTGAAAGATCGCCTCCGTCACCGGCAAGCCGGCCACGCGGGTGGCCGCATTCTTCCTGCCATAAAAGGAAAGCTCGTGCGGAATGAAGAAAAGTCCCTTCGCGATCAGATCAAGAGGCGAGCCTTGTGGAAAAACTCCATCACCGCCCGGCACCGATTTTCCCCGCCACGCCACATAAACCCCAAAGAACCGATGGCGTCCTTCATCCGCCGCGGAGAGATGCTCGAGCAGGCAATGAAATTTCCCGACATCGTGTCCCCGGATGGCGCTCGCGTCGTTCTGCCAGCCGTGCACATAGACCACCAACACGACGTCCTTCGCCGCGGCCACCCGCTTGATTGCCTGGACGGTCCAACCCAGCTGGCGCCGATCCCAGTAGTCGCCCTTCTCATCGAACTCGATGTAACTTAGGTCGAAGCGATGATTCGGTTTCTCGGTCGAATAAGGTTCATATTGATCCAACTGCTCGGTTTGCATGAAACCGATGTCGGCTTCGTTAGCCCAGGGTCTTGAATCACGATCGCGGTAGGGGCGATTTGAGACGCAACCCATTCCAATCGCTCCCAGGAAACAAAGCACGATCCATCTGCGGCGCATTTTCGATCTCCAGGGAAATCCAGGCAGCGGCTCGATGGGCAATTCTTGGGGACGGGGGGATGGCAGAATCAGTTCTTTATCAATTTCCCAAGCGGAGAGCAAGGCAAATTGATGTTCGAAAAGCGCCAGCTTGGTGATTGGATGCAGTTCGTTTTCCGACAATCCAGCGGGCCACCGGGCCCTAAGTCTGACGCGTCTGCGAATTTCGCCACCCAGGCTCAACCCTGAGCACGTTTTGCCTCTGGAAAATTCGCGGTACGATGGCCCGAACGATCGATGGTGGTGTTGATAGACACCTCAGTCTCGACAGCGTCGTCGCAGACGCATAGCGTAAGGGAGATGAAGGAGGCACGCGTGAAATCGGAAGTAACGATCGAATACTGCACGGTCTGAAACTACGAACCGAAAGCTGCCAGTTTGGCGGCTCGCATTCGGGCAGCGGCGGGCGTGACTCCACGGTTGATTGAGTCCGGCGGCGGTGCCTTCGAAATTCGCGTCAACGGTGAACTCATCTACTCCAAACTTGCGACGGGCGAGTGGCCCGATTTCGGCGCGATCGCCCGGCAGGTTAAGTCGAAAATCTGACGCGCACATTTCTCGGAGAGTGAAGGGTGCCTGGTGGCCCTCGCGGTCTTCAAAACCGTTGTCGGCCCGTCCTGCGGGCCGGGATGGGTTCGATTCCTGTCCTCTCCGCCCGCCTTTTGTCTTTTGCCTAACAAGTGGAAGGAGGTGATCGCATGTCGCGCGAGCAAATCCGCAAGCTCACATCGCTCTCATCCTGCGCGGGGTGAGCGTCGAAGTTGAGCCAAAAGGCCCTGTCGCAAGTTTTGCGGCAGCTACCAACATTGCGCGATCCGAACGTGCTCGTCGGCTCCGCCAGCGCGGACGACGCCGGGGTGTATCGCCTAACGAGCGGTCGCGCGCTGGTGCAGACGGTGGACTTCTTTACGCCCATCGTGGACGACCCGTTTTGCTACGGCCAAATCGCGGCCGCGAATGCGATCTCCGACATCTACGCCATGGGTGGGCGTCCACTGACCGCGTTGAACATCATGGGAATGCCCACTGATCTCGTGCCTAACGAGGTGATCGCTGAAATCCTGCGCGGAGGCGCGGCGAAAGCCAGGGAGGCTGGTTGCGTCATCATCGGCGGGCACACCATCCGCAATCCGGAACCAATCTATGGGCTCGCCGTCACCGGCCTGGTCTCGCCGAAACGCATGCTGACGAACTCGCGCGCGCGTGCCGGCGATCTGCTTCTCCTGACGAAACCGCTTGGAACCGGCATTATCACGACCGGCATCAAACGCGGCCTGACGAATGCCGCGCTGGCGAAGAAAGCGATCGGGTTGATGTGCCGATTAAACACCATCGGCGCGGTTTTGGCGGAGCTTCGTTTAGTTCGCGCGGCTGTCGATGTGACCGGCTTTGGTTTGCTCGGGCATCTCGCCTCGATGTGCCGCGCGAGTGGCGTCGGTGCAGAAATTGTTGCCGCAAAAGTACCGGTTATCGGCCCTGAAGTTCTCGCGTTTATCGCGCAAGACTGTGTCCCGGGCGGCACGCGACAAAATCTTGAAACGGCAAATGCGATTGTGAAATGGAGCAACACGCCCGAGCCGCTTCGCCTTCTCCTTGCTGACGCGCAGACGAGCGGCGGCTTGCTGCTCTGCGTTTCGCCGAAGCGGCTGCGGGAGGTGCAACTTGTCTTGAGAAAGCACCGCACCCCCTCCGCGGCCATAATCGGCAAAATCATTCGGTCAAACAGACCACGCATATGTCTGACAAAGCATTAAGAGGGTCGCTCCGGAAGATTCCTTCCGTGGACAAAGTCGTCGGGACGATCGGAGACTGCGATTTGCCACGGCGCGTTGTCGTTGACGTCGTTCGACACGAACTCGGGCGAGTGCGGGCAGAGAAGAAAATTCCAAACTTCAACGGCGTTATGGGCCGAGTCCGCGCGGCCATCGAAGTGTTCCGGCTCGCGAAAATCCAACCGGTGATCAACGGCACCGGCATCGTCATTCACACAAATTTCGGTCGCGCACCGCTCGGCCCCGCTGTGATCGAATCGCTCACCGCGATTGCTGCGAGCTACAACAACCTCGAATACGATTTGAGCACCGGTCAACGCGGCCATCGCGCGATTTACCTCGAACGCAACCTCGCGCTGCTCTGCGGCGCCGAGGCGACAACCGTCGTGAACAATTGCGCCGCCGCGCTCTTGCTCATCCTGCGGCATTTTACCGCGAAGAAAAAGGAAGTCGTCATATCGCGCGGCGAGCTGATCCAGATTGGCGGCGGCTTCCGTATTCCGGAAATTCTGGAAGCCAGTGGCGCGAAACTGCGCGAAGTCGGCACCACGAACAAAACTTCGATCGATGATTACGCGCGAGCGCTCGGGACTGACACCGCGCTGATCCTGAAAGTACATCGCAGCAATTTCTTCATGGGCGGATTTGTTGAATCTCCGAGCACGGAAGCGCTGGCGAAACTGGCCCGCACGAAACGGATTCCATTTGTCGAAGATCTCGGCAGCGGGGCGATCGTCGCGACGGAAAAACTCGGAGACATTGAACACGAACCGACGCCTAACGAGACATTGAAAAACGGTGTCGATCTCGTTTGCTTCAGCGGTGACAAATTGTTCGGCGGACCGCAGTCCGGAATCATCGCGGGAAAACGGCGCCATATTGTTGCGCTCAAGCGTGAACCGTTTTTTCGCGCGCTGCGCTGCGACAAACTGGTCCTGACAGCAATGCAGACGGTGGTGGATTGTTACCTCGCTGGTGAGACCAACGAACTGCCGCCGCTGGCGATGCTCGAGATTACCACCCGCGAGCTGCGCGTTCGCGCCGAAGCTTTGCTCTCACAAATTCGCGGGCTGGCCTTGCGCAGTTCGATCGGCGAAGGCAAGGCGCACGTTGGCGGGGGCAGTTTGCCGCGTGCTGTCATTCCCTCGGTGACGCTCGATCTGCGGCCGGACAAAATCTCGCTCGAAGATTTTGCGGCCCGGGTCCGGCGTGGCTCGCCGCCGATCGTCGGCTACATTGCGGGTGGAAAATTCAAACTCGACCTGCGCACCATCTTTCCACGACAGGATGCGCAGGTTGTGAGCGCGCTGCGCTCTGCTGCGCAATGGAGCTAAAGCGGTTCATCCTCGCAACCGCGGGACACGTCGATCACGGCAAGAGCGCGCTTATCCGCGCTCTCACGGGCACCGATCCGGACCGCCTGCCCGAGGAAAAGCTGCGCGGCATCACGATTGAGCTGGGCTTTGCGCAACTTGAGCTGCCTACGCCGGACGCGCTGCTCAGTGTTGGTATTGTTGATGTGCCCGGGCACGAGGACTTCATCAAGAACATGGTCGCGGGCGTCGGCTCGATTGACCTCGCGCTGCTCGTCGTCGCGACCGACGACCGCTGGATGCCGCAGACGGAAGAGCATCTGCAAATTCTGATCTATCTCGGCGTGCGGCGAATCATCGTCGCCCTCACGAAAATCGACCTCGTGGAATCGGAGACTGCGGCCGCGGAAAACGTGCGGGCGCAACTCCGCGACACGCCATTCGCGGATGCTGCAATCGTTCCCACCTCTATCACAACTGGAAGCGGCATTGAGGAATTGAAAGCGCAGCTTGCGCGTGAATTCAGCGCCCTCGCTCCGCAGCGCGACATCGGCAAACCGCGACTCGCGGTCGATCGGGCGTTCACGTTGCGCGGCATCGGAACGGTCGTGACTGGCACACTCGCGGGCGGAATTCTGAGGCGCGGGCAAGCCGTGGTCGTTCAACCGAAGAAGATTCCAGCGCGAATCCGGGCGATTCAAAATCACAATCGCGAAGTCGAAGAAATCGGTCCGGGCGCGCGCACGGCCCTCAGCTTGCCGGATGTGGCTGTGGCGAGCGGGAAGAATAGTTCAGGTGTTTGGCGCGGCGACGTCGTGACCCTTTCCGAATTCGGAGAGGCGAGTGCGATCGTGGACGTAATGCTGTCGCGCTCCTCACGCCTGCCTGCGAAGACGCGGTCGATCAAACATGGCGCCGCCGTGCGCGTGCACCATGGCAGCGCCAACTTCGGAGCGTGCGTTTTCTTCCAAAGCGGCGAAGAGCTGCGCGCAGGCGAAACTGCCATTGCGCAAATGCGTTTTGAGGCGCCGGCATTCATTTTCGCGGGCGATCGTTTCGTGATTCGTGATGCCTCTGAACAAAGCACGCTCGCCGGCGGCGTGGTGTTGGATCCGGATGCGAGCGTGCGAAACTTTCGAAGCGCGGCTCAGCGCGAATTTCTCGCCCGGCGTGCGCGGGCGCCGCATGACGCGGGAGTCTTTGGCGCGACGGAGATCGCGCGCGATCGCGCCGTGAAGCGCAATGCGCTGCTGGCAAAATCGTCGTTTGGTGCAGCCGAAATCGCGCAGTCGATCAAGAGCGCGAACGTGATCGAGCGCGGTGAGCTCGTGATTGGCGCAAAGTGGTGGAAGGAAGTCTTGCGACAGGCCGAAGCGATAATTGACGGCGAACATAAGACGCATCCTAATCACACGGGTCTTGCGCTCTCAGAACTTCGCCGGGTGTTTGCGCGCGACTTGCCGTTCCCGGAAATTTGCGACGCGCTCGTTTCTGAATTATGCCGCAACGGTTTTGTCCGCGCTGGCGAAACAATCGCGCGCGCGACGCATCGTCCTAGCTTGCCGCCGCAACTTCAGAGCGACGCGGACAGAATACGCGGCGTCCTCGCGGCGAAGAAATTCGATCCGCCTTCTCGCGCTCAGCTCGCCCCGGATGCAACGTCGCGGCAGGCGATCCGTTTTCTCTGCGATAGCGGCGAAGTCGTGGAGCTGAATGCCGAGGTTGTTCTTGCGGCTGAGCAGTTCGCAAAAATGCGCGAGGCGACCATCGCCTTTCTGCGCAAAAACAAATCCGGCGGCGCCTCCGAATTACGCCAGCTCCTCGGCACGAGCCGTCGTGTGATCATTCCATTTCTCGAGCGCCTCGATCGCGACGGCGTTACTCGGCGAATGGGCGACAAGAGAGTCCTGGCGCAACCAAACTGAAGCTCAGCGTTGCTGCAGCGAAGACGGGTTCCGGACAGAGCGCGCTTGGCGTTTGTCTTACCGATCACGCGTCCGAGGAATGGCGTTGCTTCCGGGCCGCGCCCGCTGTTACTGTGAATCGAGCTCCAACTTCCAGTGAGTGATTTCCTTTACGCCCGCTCGCAGATGGGCATGTCGCTCGCTTTCCATATCGTGTTTGCCGCGCTCGGCATCGGCTTGCCCGTGCTGATGGCCATTTCCGAAGGGCTTTATCTTCGCACGCGCCGGCCGGTGTTTCTGGAATTGAGCAAAAGATGGTCGCACGGCGCGGCCATTCTTTTCGCCGTGGGCGCGGTGTCGGGAACGGTGCTTGCGTTCGAACTCGGCTTGCTCTGGCCAGGTTTTATGGAAAAAGCCGGCGCGATCATCGGGATGCCGTTTTCTTTGGAAGGGTTCGCCTTTTTTACCGAAGCGATTTTTCTCGGGTTGTATCTGGCGGGATGGAATCGGCTGCCGCCGTTCGTGCACTGGCTCTGCGGTGTGGTCGTCGCCGTAAGCGGAGCCCTTTCCGGCATCTTCGTCGTTACTGCGAATTCCTGGATGAATTCGCCCTCCGGTTTCAAAATTATCGACGGCAGGATCACCGATATTGATCCGATCGCAGCGATGTTAAACCCGGCCGCTTCTCACGAGGTGTTGCATATGTTGTTGGCCGGTTATGTCGCAACCGCTTTTGCCGTGGCTGGGATTCATGCCTTTTTCGTTTTACGCGATCGGAGGAATGATTTTCATCGCAGCGCGCTAGGCATCGCTCTCGCCCTAGCCTGCATCTGTACTCCGTTACTAATCATTAGCGGTGATTTCAGCGCTCGCTCCGTCGCGAAACTCCAGCCTGCCAAACTTGCGGCCATGGAAGCCAATTACCGCACGCAAACCGGTGCGCCCTTGCAGCTCGGCGGAATCCCTGATGATGAGTCCCGAACCAACCCTTACGCCCTAACCATTCCGCGCGGCCTGAGTCTTCTCAGTACTCACGATCCGAATGCCAGGGTCATCGGACTGGAAGAATTTCCGCGCAACGACTGGCCAAACGTGCGCCTCGTGCATTGGGCGTTCGACCTTATGGCCGGCTCAGGAACAGCAATGCTCGTCTTATCGCTCACGGTCTGTTGGCTCGCGTGGAAACATCGCGGCCTTCCCGACGGTAAATGGCTCCTGCGCGCGCTGGTCGCCGCCGGCCCGCTCGGATTCCTCGCAATCGAAGCGGGCTGGATGGTGACCGAACTTGGGCGTCAACCCTGGATCATTTACGGCGTGATGCGGACGCAGGAAGCGGTCACGCCCATGCGCAAGATTGCGGTTCCCTTCGCGATATTCACGGTCCTTTACGTGTTTATCTCGGTGGTCGTGTTCTACCTGTTGCGCCGTCAGTTTATGAAAAGCGACAAACCGGTCCCGGAACTTCTTGCCACCGATGCTTGAGCTTATCGTCGCCGGTTTCATGTTCGTGGCGCTAATCTTCTACGCGGTCACCGGCGGCGCGGATTTCGGCGGAGGTATGTGGGATTTACTCGCGACCGGCGCGCGCGCTGACGCGCAGAAGAACGCTATCGACAAGGCGATCGCGCCGATCTGGGAGGCGGATCACGTCTGGCTCATTCTTGTAGTAGTGATTTTGTTTACCGGCTTTCCGCCTGCGTTCGCGGCCATGATGACCGCACTCAATATCCCATTCACACTAATGATAATCGGAATCGTTCTTCGCGGTTCAGCATTTACCTTCCGGAAGTACGACATTAAATCGCAGGAGGTGCACCGCCGCTGGAGCACATTGTTCGGTGCGGCCAGTTTTTTTACTCCTTTCATTCAGGGGCTGACGCTCGGTGCGCTCAGCACTGGCGAAATCCGCGTCGTTGACGGGAAGCTCGCGACCGGTTTCTTCGCCGGCTGGCTCACGCCGTTTGCGCTCGCCTGCGGCCTGTTCGCGCTTGCGCTCTTCGCGTTTCTCGCGGCGACTTACCTCACCGTCGATTCGAGCGCAGAGCCCGACGTGCAAAATGATTTTCGCTTGCGCGCGCTCTGGTCCGGCTCTGCTCTCGCCCCGATTGCGTTCGTAGTTTTCATCACCTCGAAGGATGGCGCGCCCGCGATGTATCACGGCTTGACGCAGTGGTGGGCTCCGTTGCTCGTCGGCGCGACTCTCTGTTTCGCCATCGCAGCACTGACCTGTCTCTGGCTGCGCCGATTTGTCATCGCGCGGGCTGTGGCGATCGCAGAGGTGACGCTGATTCTCGGCGGCTGGAGTTTGTCGCAATATCCAAATCTCATTACGCCGGACATCACGATCTTTAACGCCGCCGCTCCGGCGATCACTCTGCGACTGCTGACCTACGCGCTTTTTGCGGGCGCGGTTGTGTTGTTTCCTTCGCTCTTTTTCCTGTTCCGCATCTTCAAAGGACAAAAAAGTTAGGGAGCAGCTAAAAGTTACCGTTGCGAAACGAAGACCGCTTCCGGATCCGAACCGGAAACTTTGCCCACCGCAATCCAGCCAACACGGCTGACCAGCGCGCCGAGTAAAAATGCAATCGCCGCGAAGGGAACGAGTCCGAAAAATCTTAGAACGATTGCGAGCGGCCCATTCAAGATTTCGCCGATCCGAATCAGCCAGCCCGTACCATGCTCGTGTATCGCTCGATCGGCTGCGCCGTGTCTGTTGACGCTGAGCCATATCAGAAGCGCCGACTCAACCGCGGCTGCGTAAAATCCGATGAAGTTGAGCGCGGAGATTCGATGGCCGAGTAATTCCAACAGTCCAGCCGCAGATCCCAATCCTGCGGTTCCGAAATGAATCGGGAGCAGCGTCCGATGCAAGAACCACGCCGGAATCGCGGTTGCCCCAAGCAGCACGCCCGTATATGTCGCAAGCAAAGTTCCGAAAATCGCCGAACCAAAAATTAAGAGGCCGGCAGCGATGCGAATTAGTTGACCAAGTGTGCCTCCGAAGATTTGCTGCGCGTGCAATTCGAGGGCGATCAAACCCGGCACAACGCAGGCGCCGAATAGACTGAGAATCCAAGCCCCCATCGACATGGCTGATCGATGTTTGAAAACGCGAAGCATGTTCAGAAAGAGGCGAGGGCGGCCGAGATCCATAATAAGCAAAATCGGTGAAAGGATCGCCCCAGCGATGGCCGCGACCCACATGGCTGCGCGCGCAAGATCTACATGGTGAAAGATGACGCCGCCGCTCGCAAGCACTGCTGACATCCCGGCGATCCCGCCGAAGAAAAAGTAGAGCGGAACTTGCCACGTCCAAACCGGCGGTTTGACCACGGCCTGGCCGTAGTAACCGGGTTTGCGCGGGATCGGGCCGCCGGCAACATCAACACCTTTCCCCGGGACAATGCCGTCCTTCCATGCTTGCTCGCGCAATTCTTCGAGCCGCTTTTCCGATGGCGAATTGCTTGTCATGAAAGAAATGCGAACGCCAGGAGTGTCGCGATGATTGATGCGATCGCCGTGGCGAACGCCGACATCCACGCGGATTTCAGGTAAATGGTGGGAACCTGCGGCCTCGGTGGAAGCCCATAGGCTTCGGGTTCTCCGAGAATCAGGAAGAATGCGTGGATGCCGCGCACAGAAGTTTCCGTCGGATCATAAAGTTGCGCGTCGGAATAGCCGCTTTGCTGCAAGTGCTTGACGCGTTCCGAAGCGCGCACGCGTAGATCGTCGAGCCGGCCGAACACGATCGATTCGGTCGGGCAAACTTTGGCGCAGGCTGGGACGAGTCCGCTCTTCTGTCGATCGTAACAAAACGTGCACTTGAACGCGCCGCCCGCATCGTGCAGCGGCTCCGGACGGCGATCGATCACGCCGAAGGGACAGGAGACGACGCAATAGCCGCAGCCGTTGCAGACATCGTTCTGCACCAGCACCGAACCAACTTCAGTGCGCACGATCGATCCGGTCGGGCACGCCTCAAGGCAACCAGCTTCCTCGCAATGTTTACAGACGTCGGACAAGAAAACCCAGCGGAACGGATCTTCTGAGTCAGCGTTGCCGAGGCCCATTGGCCCCGTGACCTGATTTCCTTTTTGCCGATCCTGCTCGAGGAACATGACATGCCGCCACGTGGAGGCCCCGAGGTGGCCGGTGTTGTCGTAAGAATTTCCGGACCAGGTGAATCCGTCGTCGGGCACCTGGTTCCATTCCTTGCACGCGACCTCGCAAGCTTTGCAGCCTATGCAAACGCTCGGGTCGGTGAAGAAGCCGACCTCGACGCGGTCCTGTACGTAGGAATGCTTCCGTTGATTCGTGCTCTGGATTCCTTCGCCGATCATATATTTACGCGCGGTTCGGTGGATTGGGGAGCGCACGCGTCTCGCGTGTTGGTTTCGGCGTCTCGCCGAAACAGGCTTTCCCTTACAGGCGTGCGTCGGAAGAGAAGTCCGCGATGGTGAGACGCCCTCGTCAACACGCGAAACGCGTGCGCTCCCCGGAAAGATTGTGCGATCATCGTGAGTCGGTCTTTCCGTGTTGGCCGTGACCACCAGCTTCCGGACCGGGAGATGCGCCGGGCGGTGGTTGTTCCGGATGCAAATTCGGTGGGCCGCCCTGCGGAATATATTTTTTGATCCACTCCTCGTACGCGGGTCCGCGCGGCAGTCGGCCGGGGACAATGTTGCAAGCGAGCGCCTTGGCTTCCATGATGGTGACGTTCGGCTCGCCGGAAATCGGAACCAGGTCGTTAGTCGATCCACCCTTCACGGGTCCGGCCGTGCCGAAATGAAACGGCATCGCAATTTGATGCACGGTTTTTCCGTTCAGATGCACTGGTCGCATTCGGCGGCTAACGAGTGCGCGCGATTCGATTGCGCCGCGCAAACTCACGATCGAAATGTAGTCGCCGTTCTTGATCTTCAGCTCGACGGCGAGCTCGGGCGACATCTCCGCGAACAGCTCTGGCTGTAACTCCGCGAGATGACTGAGAAATCGCGACATGCCCCCGGCGGTGTGATGCTCGGTCAGCCGATAGGTCGTGAGGACAAACGGAAACCGCGAATCGCCTGGCGGCGCGAACCGATTCTCCTGGCGCGTGAACCAGTTGACCACCGGGTTCGTGTCGCGCGAGTAGAGCGCGTTCTTCACCGGCGACTCGAGCGGTTCGTAGTGCGTCGGCATCGGACCGTCCTGCAAACCACTCGGCACGTAGAGCCAGCCGAGTCCGTCTTCGTGTAGCATAAAGGGGGCGTCGCCGGGGATCGCATCAAGTCCGCTCTCGTTTCCTTTTGGTCGAAACTCGGGCGACTTGTCCGGGACAAAATCAGGAACGTCGATCCCGCCCCATTTGCGTTGCGCCGGGTCCCACCAAACCAATTTCTTGCGCTCGCTCCATGGCTCGCCGGTCGGTTTGGCGCTGGCTCTATTATATATGATGCGGCGATCGGCCGGCCAGACGAAGCCCCAACCGTGGCCGAGATAATTTTTCGAATTTCGCGAGTTCGCCTTATTAATTTTGTCCGGACCAAGGACGCCGGAATAAATCCAGCAGCCGCTGGCAGTTGAACCATCAGCCTTCAGTTTCCCAAATCCGTCCACCTGCGGGCCGTGATGTGGATTGCCTTCGCGATCGACGCCGCCGAACACGACTCCATCAGCACCAGGTTGCGGATTCGTGGACCAACCGTTGATCTCTGCCAGCACAGATTCCATCTGCGGTTCACCGAGCTCATCTTCGGGATACCACCAGTCAAGCGCGCGCAACGGTTCATCGAGCGGATCGTTCGATTGCTTAGCCTTCGCGATCAGACGCAACGCCAACTGATGCATGAACCATCCCTCAGAGCGTGCGTCGCCTGGAGGGTCGACCGCTTTTTGGCGCCACTGCAACATGCGCTGCGTTTGGGTGAAGGCGCCTTCCTTCTCGGCGTGTCCCGCTGCCGGGAAAAGAAAAACTTCCGTCTCGATATCTTCTGTCTTCAATTCGCCACGTTCGATCTCGGGCGCGTCGCTGCGCCAAAACGTGGCCGCTTCGATCTCGACCATCTCGCGCACGACGAGCCATTTTAGTTTTGAGAGCGACGTTCGCTGAAAACGGGAGTTGGCCGCAGCAACCGCGGGATTCTGGCCCATCATGAACATGCCCTCCATTTTCCCGTCGGCCATGTCGTAGAGGTATTCGAAGAACGAATGGTTGCCGGTAATCTTCGGGACCCAATTGTAGCCAAAGTCGTTTTCAGCCGTGGCGTTCTTGCCGTAGTAGGCCTTGAGCAAGCTGATGAAGTAATTCGGATAATTATTCCAAAGACCGGTCGGCTTCGTTTGATGCGTCAGGTAATCGCGCAACGTCTCTTCAGTGCCGTCGCCTTTCGGCATGGAAATGTAACCCGGCAAAATATCGTAGAGGGTCGGAATGTCGGTTGAGCCTTGGATTGAGGCATGACCGCGCAACGCCATGATGCCGCCACCGGGCCGGCCGATATTGCCGAGCAACAGTTGCAGGATCGACGCGGTGCGAATGATCTGAACGCCCTTCGAATGCTGCGTCCAGCCGAGCGCATAACAAATCGCGGCGGTCTTGTCCGGACCCGAAGCGGCGACGAGCGCATCGGCCACTTTGTAAAAAAGCGCCGGCGAAATGCCGCAGATCTTCTCCACCATTTCGGGCGTGTAGCGAGCAAAGTGGCGGCGCAGCGTTTGAAAAACGCAGCGGGGATCTTGCAGGGTCAGATCGCGCTCCGGAAAGCTGAGACCGCCATCGCCGTCGTAAGCCCAGCTCTCCTTTGCGTAGGTGCGTTCCTTCGCATTCCACCCGGAGAAAAAGCCAGTCGCCCCTTCCTCGGTATCGCGAAAATCTTCGCGCAGAATGCAGGACGCGTTCGTGAAGGGCACCACGTAGTCGCGGAAGAAGAGATTGTTCTCGATGATGTGCCTAACGAGACCACCGAGAAACGCGATGTCGCCGCCGGCGCGCATCGGCACCCAGATATCGGCCAGCGCGCTCGTGCGCGAAAACCTGGGATCGACGTGGATGATCGTCGCGCCGCGTTCCTTCGCCTTCATCACCCAGCGGAAGCCCACCGGATGGGCCTCGGCCATGGACGAGCCTTCGATCAAAATACAATCGGCGTTGGCGAGATCTTGTTGCGCGGACGTAGCTCCGCCCCGGCCGAAGGAGGTGCCCAGACCGGGCACCGTGCTGCTATGTCATATCCGCGCCTGGTTGGATATGCAGACCATCCCCAGGCCGAGAGTGAATAGTTTCCGGATGAGATAATTTTCTTCGTTATCGAGCGTGGCGCCGCCGAGATGGCAGATCGCCGTCGTGTGATTGATCGTCGCGCCGTTTTCAGTCTTGTGCACGAACGTGCGCTTGCGTGATTCCCAGAGGCGGTCCGCCACCATGTCCATGGCGCGATCGAGCGGAATTTCCGTCCATTCCTTCGCGCGCGGCGCGCGATATTTCATTTTCGTTTCGCGCCGATCGTGCGTGAGCAATTGATAGGAAGCCGCGCCTTTCGGACAAAGATTGCCCTGGCTGATCGGGCTCTCCGGATCGCCCTCGATCGAGATCAGTTTGCCATTCTTATGAAAGATGAGCTGCCCGCAACCAACGCCGCAGTACGGGCAAATCGATCGCGCCACTTGCGCATCGTCGATGCGCGCATGCATCGCGCGGGTCTTGTCCGACATGGCTTCAAGACCAGTGCCGTCAGCGCGCTCACGTATCTGCCGAATGAGCGGCCATTTGGACAGCAAGCCTGCGAGCGTTGCCATATTGTTAGATCGCTTTGGCGATAGTCTTTGTCGCTACCTCTTTTGGGGGAGATGGTAAAGCGCGAAACTCACGTCGGTTTCACGGCCAGGACGACGGCACCCGCCAGGACAAGGCCGCCGCCGATTAAATGATGCCAGGTGAGCGTCTCTCGTAGAACAATCGCGGCGAACAGAATGGCGAACAAGACGCTGAGTTTGTCCATCGGCGCGACGCGTGACGCTTCCCCGAGTTGGAGGGCGCGAAAATAGCACAGCCAGGAGAGACCAGTCGCGAGGCCCGACAATGCCAGGAACAGCCAGGTCCGGCGCGAGATGGTTTCGAACGACCAGTCCGATCGCGTGAACGAAGCCATCAACCAGGTGAAAAGAAGAATGACCGTCGTGCGAATGGCGGTCGCGAAATTCGAATCGATGCCGGTCACGCCAATTTTTGCGAGGACTGCCGTGGCGCCGGCAAAAACCGCGGAGAGCAACGACCAGGTGAGCCAGTTATTCATTCACTCAAGAGCTCCCGATCCAGATCCCAACCAGGAACACCAACACACCGCCGACAATCACTTGAAAAGCGGCGCGGAGAAACGGCGTGTCCATGTAGCGGTTTCGGATCCAACTGATGAGCAGCAGTTCAATCGCTACCACGACAACGGCGATGGCAGTCGCCGGACGAAAATTTCCGATGAGGTAAGGCAAGGTGTGACCGATTCCTCCGGCTGTGGTCATCAACCCACACACGATGCCGCGCAGCAGAGGTTTCCCGCGGCCGGTTAGACTGCCGTCATCAGAAGCTGCTTCTGCGAACCCCATTGAAATTCCTGCCCCCACGCTGGCGGCGAGACCCACCACGAAGGCGTCGTGACTGTTCTGGGTCGCAAAGGCGGCGGCAAAAACCGGAGCGAGAGTGGAGACCGAACCGTCCATCAGCCCCGCCAGCCCTGGCTGCACGATTTGCAGAACGAATAAGCGGCGATGCGCTTTCTCCTCCTCCGCCTCGACTTCCGGAGTCAGATGTTCCTGTTGGAGGTTGTCGGCCAGAGTGACGTGCTTCCGCTCCGCCTCGGCCAGGTCTCCGAGCAGCTTTCGCGTGGACGCATCGGTGACTGTGCCCGCAGCGCGCTCGTAGAAGCGCCGGGTTTCTGTTTCCATCACCTCGGCCTGGCGCCGAACCGCGTTGATTCCGAGCGGCCGGACCATCCAGACCGGCTTGCGGTGGATAAACCCTTTCACGTCTTCCCGGCGGACCAACGGAATGTGCTCTCCGAACCGGCGGCGATATTCCTCGATCAATTCACGGCGATGCTCATCTTCTTCCGTCTCCATCTCTTTGAAGATTTGAGCGGTGGCCGGGTAATCGGCTTTCAATCCCTCCGCGTAATCTGCGTAGATGCGCGCGTCCGTTTCTTCCGAAGAAATCGCCAGCGCCAGGATTTCCTGTTCCGAAAGGTCCTTGAAATTTTTCGCCATGGCGTCTCCTCCGCCTCATTCGAACCTAACCGTCGGATTGGTGCGAACATTATTTCGGCGCCGGCGAAGGAGCGGGGGTCGGAGCCACGTTAACCTTTGTTCCGGTCGTAATAGAGTCGGACGGGTTGACGATTACTTTGTCGGATTCAGTGACCCCGCTGAGAATTTCGGATTGGATGCCGAAGTCCCGACCGACTTTGACAGGGCGAAGCTCCACCACCCCCTTGGCGTCCACCACGGCGACTTCCAAATCTTTCCCGCGAAAGATCAGCGTGTTATCGGGTAAGATGAGCAGCTTTCCTAAGACGCCCGGAGGCAGGCGGACCGTAGCATAGCTGCCCGCCGTGATCTCATTCTGGGCATTATCCACCTGTAGTTCTACCTGCATTGTCCGCGAATCCGGTGAGACCGACTCGGAAGTCGTGGCTACTTTTCCCGGGTACGGTTTTCCGCCTCCTGTTCCGACCACGACGTCGAAAGTTTGTCCGGCGGCGATGTTAGGTGCCTCCGCCTGGGGCACGCGAAAGTAGACGCGAAGTGACTGGGTTTGCTGGATGTGAAACATTTCCTTGCCGCCCGTGGGATTGATGAGGTCGCCGACCTCGACGTTTCGGATGGTAATCGTCCCGGCGAAAGGAGCGACGACGCGCTGAAACCCCTGCAACTGTTCGAGTCGCTTCACATTCTCCTTGTTATTGTCGAGGTTAGCCGCCTGGACGCCTTGGGCTGCGGCGGCGTTTTCGGAATCCAGCTGTGACACGACCCCTTCGGAAAAAAGCTTCTGAAACTTGTCATTCGTGCTTTTGGCCAGATCGAAACTTGTCTGGGCAAGCTTGAGCTGGGCTAGGGCCTGCTTCAGTTGTTGGTTAAGGTCGGGCGTGTCGATCTCAGCCAGTAATTGGCCCTGGTCGACGTGTGCGCCAATGTCCACGAGCCGGGTCTTCAGGTAACCACTGACTTGAGCAAATATCGATGTATCCAACCACGGCCTGACTTCCGCGGGCAAGGTAAGTCCGCTGCCAGGCATGGTAGAAACGGGCGAAACTACCGCCACCTTCGAAACCGCTAACTGCTTTGTATCAGCCGCAGCTGTTTGTCGCTGGCGCCATTGAGGGATAAACCCAATAACCAGCGCGACCAGGAGGATTGCGCCGCCTATGATAAAGATCCGGCGAAATCGGACTGTTGGCTTGGCGGATTCTTTAGGTCGAGTTGAGACTTTCTTGCGACCTTTTGACAAAAATCCGAAGGGGCCCGCGTGAATTGTAGTTGTGCTCATAATATGAAGAGATGTTTAGGTTGCAGGGATAGCCGCACCGAGATCTCCCGATGAGACGTCTTCTTTCCGTTCTGTCGTGGCGGCCGCGGGAGCTTCTCGGTGCAAAAGGCTGAACACGACGGGCACAAAGAGGAGTGTGGCGACGGTGGCGAGCATGAGGCCGCCGATTACCGCCCGGCCGAGTGGCGCATTCTGCTCGCCGCCTTCACCGAGACTCAGCGCCATCGGTAACATGCCAATGATCATGGCCGTCGCCGTCATGATCACTGGACGCAAGCGACCCGTCCCAGCCTCCCACGCTGCTTTCAATGGAGTCATTCCTTCCTGGAGGTGGTTGCGCGCGAACGTGACAACGAGAACGGAATTCGCAGTAGCGACGCCGAGGCACATGATTGCACCCATCATGGCGGGAACGCTTAAAGTCGTGCTCGTGATGTGCAGACCCCACACCACTCCTGCTAGCGCTCCGGTCAGTGCAGTCAGAATAATGAACGGGTCGAGCCAGCTTTGGAAGTTGACCACGAGGAGCAAATAAATCAGCGCGATCGCCATCACCATTCCGATGCTCAACCCGGTGAAGCTCGAAGCCATAGTCGATGCCTGCCCTCGCAGAATAATATCGGTGCCGGGCGGCGCCGTTTTTTTGGCCTGCGCAATAATAGGCTTGATGTCGCTCAGTACGCCACCCAGGTCCCGGCTGGCGACGCTGCCGAAGACATCGACTACCGGCATTACGTTGTAATGCGAATAGATCGGCTGACTGGTGGTCCGTGAAAAATTGGCGACGTTACTAAGGATTTGACCGTTGCCCGTTCCGGGAATGGAGGCGCTAATCGGCATCGACGAGAGGTCGGAGAGAGTAGTGGTCCGAGTCTCCGGCACGCGAGCGTTGACGAGATATTGAACCGAGGTTTTGGGATCGAGCCAGTAGGTCGGCGTCACCTGGCTGCTGCCGCTTAAACCGAGCAAGACCGAGCTGGCTACGTCTCTTTCCGTTAGCCCGAGCTGAGCTGCTTTTGTGCGATCGACAGAAAACAGGACTCGCTGGAGATCGCGTGGCTGCTGGACCCGCACGTCCACGGCGCCCGGGACCTGACGGATCTTATCGGCGATCGCATTCGCCACTTGCTGATCCGCCACTTGGTCTCGACCGACGACCTGGATGTCATAGGGGGCGGGTAGTCCGAAGCTAACGGTCTCAGTTACGATGTCGGCCGGCAGAAAGTAGAAGGTCACCCCAGGAAAGTCGCGGTTGAGACTGAGACGCAGGTCGCGCACATAATTCGCCGTGGGCTTATGTCCGGTTTTTAATGAGACCAGAATATCGGCATCGGCCGGTCCTGAGACGCCGCTGTCGTTGTAGGTCAGATTGATACCCGAGGAAGGGAGTCCAATATTGTCGATCACGCCCTCGAGCTCCGCTGCCGGGATTCTGCCGCGAATAGCAGCTTCTACTTCGTCGACCAACTTCGCGGTTTGCTCAATTCGCGTGCCCGTCGAAGCGCGCACATGCAGTCGAAACGTTCCCGCATCTACCGCCGGAAAGAAGTCCTGACCCAGGAACGGCACGAGAAACCACGAGGCGACACAAAAACTGAGGAACCCGACCGAGAAAGCCGCCCGATGATTTAGGATTGTGTCTAGGAAGTTGCCGTAACCTTCCTTGAAGCGATTAAAGGCATTTTCAAAACCATGTTGGAGAGCCGCTAGTGGCCGCACCCAAAGTGGCGCTTTCTTTTCGCCGCCGCTCGATGCTTTGTGGTGATGACGCTCGAACCACATGATCAGGGTCGGCGTTAGCGTGCGGGAGAGCGCATAGGACGCGATCACGGCAAAGACCACCGCCTCCGCCAAAGGCACGAAGAGGTAACGCGCCACGCCCGCCAGCGAAAACATGGGGACGAAGACGATGCAGATGCACATTGTGGAAACCAGAGCCGGCAAGGCAATTTCACCCGCGCCAGTCAGGATGCCTTCCTCCAAAGGCTTGCCCTCCGCGAGGTGGCGTTCAACGTTTTCGATTGTTACCGTCGCATCGTCCACCAGGATGCCGACCGCGAGCGCCAAACCACCGAGCGTCATGAGATTGATCGTCTGTCCCAGCGCGCTGAGGATTGCCAGGGATGCCAGCACCGAAAGTGGAATGGAAACCGCGACGATGATGGTGCTTCTCCACGAACCGAGAAAGAGCAGGATCATCAGCGCGGTCAGGGCCGCCGCGATCACGCCTTCCCTTACCACTCCACTGACAGCGGCCTGCACGAAGAGCGATTGATCGGCGAATTGCTTTACCTGCACATCGCTGGACACGGTCTTGAGGATGTTCGCCATGGCTGCCTTTACCCCGGTTGCCACGGACAGAGTCGATGCACTGCCATTCTTGAAGACGCTGAGCAGCGTACTCCGGACACCATCCTGGCGAACGATGTTTTGCTGCGGCATGTAGCCGTCGCGCACCTGCGCCACATCTTTGACGAAAATGACGGTCCCGCCGACATTCTTGACCGGCAGATTGTTCAACGCCTCGATCGTGTCCGGACTGACATTCAGATCGATCGGGACTTCCTTGCCACCGATCTTGGCCACGCCGCTCGGAAAGGTCAGGGCCCCGTTGCTAATCGCAGTGACCACGTCCTGCGCGACAAGGTTTTTCGCTTCCAAGGCTTTAAGATCGAGATCCACTGAGATCACCCTTTGCTTTCCGCCATAGGGGTAGGGAATGCTCACTCCCGGCACGCTGATGAGGCCGACGCGGATCTGGTTCAGGGAGGTGTCGAAGACTTGCTGCTCGGAAAGCTTCGTACTGCTGATTCCGAACTGGAGGATGGAAACCGTAGAGGCGCTGTATTGCAGGATCAGCGGCGGCGTCGTCCCAGGCGGGAGCTGTTTCAGGATAGTTTGCGAAACAGCGGTCAATTGGGCCACCGCCGTCGATGGGTTCACCCCCGGTTGAAAGAACACTTTGATGACGCCCTGGCTGTCGTAGGAGGTCGATTCGATGTGCTCGATATTGTCGACCGTGGTGGTGAGCGCGCGTTCTTCGGTGAATACCATGCGTTGAGCCACCTGGTCGGCCGGCAGCCCGGTGAATTGCCAGATCACGCTGATCACCGGAATATTGATCGAGGGGAAAATATCGGTCGGCGTCTTGATCAGAACAAACGGCGTCATCAAGAGCAGCAGCAACGCCGCCACGACGAACGTGTAGGGCCGACGAAGAGCTAAGCGAACAATCCACATAATATTCCTCTCATTTGGCTCGGCAGAGAGAATCCTTTCATCAGTTTCTCTCTAGAGAACCGCTTGAACGAGCAGATCACTCACGAATGCGATGGTCACGCCAAGGAGGACGCAAGCCGCGGCAAACCACAAAGGTATGGCCACGATGCGAAAGCGATTTGTTTTCATGAACTGAAGTTCGCTGCGCAACAAAGGAGCCGCTATTGCGCATGGGTGGGATTTTTGCGTGCCGCTAGCGAGGTCTTCGGTACTCCCTCGTTCGAGGTAGTGGTCCCAGGCGTGTGACAGGCGCCCTAAGCGGCTGGTTATCGCATCCTGTCTATGTGAGACCGCAGGATTCAGTCAGCTCGCGGACAACGCCTTCGCTTCGACGCCGGCTTCCTTTTCGAGAGTTTTGATGACAGCGGAGGCGTTCTCGTTTCCGAAACCGAGCCTGACGGCCGATGCAAGATTGTTTTTGATAACGCGGAGGCCCGGTATGGGAGATTGCAGTTCTCTACCGAACTTTTCAATGAGGCCAGCGTCCTTGAGCATTAGCTTAAGGGCGAAGCTGGGCGAAAAATCGCGTTTTAAAATATTCTGGCCGTTGCTCACCAGCAGCGGTGAGCGGAAGTCGGCGACTTTCACGACTTCCATCACGGTATTCAGATCAAGGCCGGCCTTCTGGGCGAGCACCAAGCCTTCCGCGAGCGCTTCCAATTCCAAGGCGACGATGAGGTTTCCCACCAGCTTCATGGCCGCGGCATTTCCGTTTTTGCCAAAGTAGTGAACGGTTTGCCCCAAATGCTCCAAGACCGGTTTCACTTTTTCAAAGATGGCCTTGTTGCCCGCGGCCATAATCCAAAGCTCGGCATTCGCGGATTCGTTCTTGCTGCCGAAGACGGGCGCATCGAGAAAGTCCACCCCGCGCTTTGCGAAAGCTTCCTGTTCCCGCAAACTGGTCGCGGGAAGAACTGTGCTCATGTCCATCGCGATCTGGCCTTCTTTGCTCCCACTTAGAATTCCTTTCGCGCCAAAGACAACTTCCTCGACCGCCTGGTCATTACTGAGGCTGTACATGACCAGATCTGCATCGCGGGCGGAATCGGCGGGAGTGTTGGCGATGCGGGCGCCTTTCCGCGCAAATGGTTCGCATTTCTCAGCGCTGCGATTCCAAACCGTAAGATCATAACCGGCTTTGAGAAGGTTGAACGCCATCCCGCTGCCCATGGTGCCGAGACCGAGATAGGAAATTGTCTTAATCATGTTTCTCCCTTACGTGGTGTTTTTTATCGGAACAGGATCTTCGCCATCATCCCCTTATCTTCGTGCTTGAGCAGATGACAGTGGAAGAGCGACATGCCGCGAATGATGGGATCGGTGAAATCCATCACGAGATCGACCGAGCTGCCATAGGGAACATTCACGGTATCCAACCAGACTGGATTCTTCACTGGATTTTCGCCGACAGCGTAGACCAGGAAATGGACCTGATGGATGTGAAACGGATGCACCTCTTTGGTGGGGTTCATTACGCGCCAGTGCTGGAGCGAACCGACATTCACTGTCAGCATCGGGCCGGAATTCATTTCGAATTTCTGGCCGTTTATATAGAAGCCCTGTTTGTCTTCAGTAAAGTTGACAACGAATTGCGGTTCGTCGGCTTCGGCGTCTTGCAGAACCGCCGGCGAAAAGTTTGCGTAGACCGGTTTTCCGCCGAGCGGTGGCCGCGCCTGGACCTTTGCTGGCCGGGCCGAAACCACATCGGCCAGCACCATTGCTGGATTGGAGTCTCCGTCGGGGCCGGTATCGAAACAGCGTGAGCGCAATGCCGCATGCGAATCCGCGGCTGGTCCGGTGACAATTGCCTCTACTCTTCCGCCCGGCGGAACCAAGACATGGCTCATTGATCGCTTGCGAAGCGAAGGGTCGTGGTAAGCCAGGGGCATCCCGTCCAGAGCCACGACGTCGAGTAACATCGAATCGACTTCTAAATCCGCATAGAGATCCGGACTGGCGTTCACGAGCCGCCAAAACTGGCGTTCTCCGGGCGCGATATCGATTTGGGGGCGAAGACGTCCATTCACGGTGAAGGCTCTTTCCGGGTCCTCGGGCGCAGTGCCGCATTGAGTGGTTTGCATCGCGACTGAGTCCATCACCGTTTTTCGTTCAGCCGCATCGCTGGGTAGAACCAGATCGCGCAGCACCAGAATCCGCTCACGCATATTCCGCACTTCGGGGGCGTAGCGCTCGATACCTTCGACGACAATCGCTCCCGACATTCCATCAAGATCCTGAACGTAGCTCTCGCCATGCGAGTGAGTGTGATACCAGTACAGCCCCGGAGGTTGTTGCTGTGGGATCTGCACCGAATAACGCAACGTTTCCCCGGGAGAAGCCATCATATCGAGGACATCGTCTTGCGGTGCATTTGGCGAGACATGCAGCCCGTGGAAGTGAAGATTTGTCATGTTCATGCACGGATGACCAAAGCAATCTTCTCGCGATTGGGCGGCGAGCTCGTTTTTGTACTCCACCTTCAGAGTGCTTCCTGGCTGCACCCGAATCAGTGGCGGCGTATCCTTGCCGCGATAGCGAAATCCGGATTTGCCGGACACAGGATCCGATGCCGCCACCAGTCTCACTGGCGTGGTCGCTTGGGGCGGTTCAGGCAATGATCGGTCCTGTCCGTTCGCGGCGACGACAAATAGTCCTATGCTCGCCATCCATCCCCCAATCGGCCCAAGACCCAGATTGGAAATTGTCCTTATCATATGCGACGCCGTCGGAAGATTGTTAGCCTCCCGCCGGCAGCCAACGACGCGATGAGTGTCGTAATTTCCTATCGTGGGCCTTGGTCGCCGATCGGTGGAAAATCGTAGTACGTGGTAACCGGTATCCTGTTTCCACCGCTGATTATATCGGCGTTCCTCACCGGGCCTGAGCTATCCCGCGATGCTAGTGTTCTACTAGCGTAAGGTGATGTTGCGCATGCCGTAAGCAGACTCAAGAGAGCACCGACGGTAAGGCTAATAATTCTTTGTGTGTTCATACCACAAAGTGTCCGGCGTGAGCGGATTCCCGCCATGGCGCGGGTAGGGGATTTTTCGCTGCCGCTCGCGGGGTGATTTGTAATCCCTCATTCGAGGTAGGATCGAAATCAAGCCGCAGGCCCAATGAAAGAGATTGGCCTTACAGCTGAATCAAGCCGCGCCGCGTAGCGCTGGAAACTGCTTCGGTCCGGCTGATGACATTCATCTTGGCGAAGATCCCTTTCACGTGCGACTTCACGGTGCCTTCGCTAATAAAGAGGGCCGACCCAATCTCTTTGTTGCTCTTGCCCTGAGCCATCAGCTTGAGCACATCGATTTCGCGGTCGCTCAACGTTTCGCCGCTGACGCGTTGCGCGAGCTTGGCGGCAAGATGGACCGGAACGCAGGTTTCACCGGCGTGGACCCGGCGAATGCAATCCATGAGCGCTTCGCGTGGTGCGTCCTTGAGCAGATAACCTTTCGCGCCGGCTTGAATCGCGCGGTAAATATCTTCGTCACCGTCGAATGTGGTTAGCACAATGATTCGTGCTTTCTCGTCGTTGCCACGAATTTCTTTGAGCGCGCCCACACCATCGAGCTCTGGCATGCGCAAATCGAGCAATGTCACATCGGGATGATGTTGCTTCCAAAGATCCACCGCTTCGCGGCCATTGGCCGCCTCGCCAATCACCGTCATATCTGCCTTGCGAGTGATGAGCGAAACCAGGCCTTCGCGGACAACGCTGTGATCGTCGGCGATGAGCACAGCGATCCGAGGTCTTTTTGTATCTCTAACTTTCGGGGCTTTCTTTACGGCGGATTTTGTTTTCTTCCCAGACTTCCTGGAAATTTTCTCCGTTTTCTTTTTGGATATCATGAGATCGATTCTCCGTTGCCAGGCAATACCACGGTGATCTTCGTGCCCTTACCACGTATGCTGGTAATTTCCAATTCGCCGCCCATTTGTTCGACCCGCTCGCGCATTCCACTAAGACCGACACCATCATGTCGATCTTTCACTTTAAATCCATCGCCGTCATCACGCAGCTCCAGGCGAAGTTTTTTCGACTTGTAGGTCAGCCGCGTTTTGAAGTTCCGGGCGTGAGCGTATTTGAGCGTGTTGGTCAAAGCTTCCTGTCCGATATGCAGAAGATTTACCTGCCAGGGCTGAGGAAGCTCCGGTAGTTTGCCTTTCGCTTCAAACGTTGCGTGAAGCGCAGTCCCAACAATCGTGTTCTTAATAGTACCTTTGATGGCTTCCCAAAAATTGTATTCTTGCAAGGCTTGTGGACGCAACGCGTGCACGGAGCGGCGCGCTTCGGTCAGACTCTGTCGGGCCAATTCACCCGCGCGGTGCAAATGCTTGTCCGCTTCCTTCCGGGAACCGAGGGAAATGGCATCCTCGGCTGCTTCCAATTGGACAATCACACCGGTGAAACCTTGCGCGAGCGTGTCGTGAATGTCGCGCGCCATTCGATTTCGTTCTTCCAAAACCGCGGCGCGCTGGCCTTGCTCGGCAAACTCATTGAGTTGAATAGCAAGCATCACTTGATGGGCGAGCGCCTGGGTTAATTCAATCTCCTCCGGCCGGTAGGGCGCGCGGTCGGCATGCCGAATCCCAATGAAACCTCTTACCTCCCCACCGATCAACATAGGAACCGCCAGAAACCTCTTCGTCCCGGTTTGCTTGAAGTAGTCGCGCCATTCCGCGTGCAGGCGCGGATCCGTTTCCACCTCTTCGCAGATAACGGGACCGCCGGTAAAGAGCAGCTCCTGGATCATCCCACTCTGCTTCCAAGAGAAGGGGTCTTTCATGAAAGGATGCTCTACATCAGGTGCGACCGCTTTGTCGCCTTTCGCCATGAACCGCAGAATGATCGTGTCCGTTAGTTGGTCGAACAGCCATACCATCGAGCTGTGCGCGTTCAGGAGGCGCCCGATCGTACCCAGCATTTGCCCAATGAATTTTTCCGGCTCCGGCGCGGTCGCCAAAACATCCAGGCTCTGCGCCAGCGTCTCCGCTTGTCCGCGCGCGACCTGCTCGGAAGCGCGCAGCGCTGCTTCAGAGCGTTTGCTTTCAGTGATATCTATCACCGTGCCCACGAATTCCACGAGCCGTCCTGCCTCGTCGCAAACCGGATGACCGACCGCGTGAATATTTCTAATCTCGCCGGTCGGATGAATAACTCGGTACTCCGTTCCGAAGTCCGCGTTGTCGGCAATCGCTTTTCCGAACCGTTCTCTGACTCTGTTCTGGTCCTCAGGGTGAAGTCGCCCAAAGAATTTTTCGAATCGCGGCGGGCCGGCCTCCGGATCGAAACCAAGCAGGCGATAAGTTTCGTCCGACCAATATCTGATTTCGCCGGTGGCCGGCATCCACGCCCAACTCCCGGTATGGCTGAGGCGCTGGGCTTCCGCCAGATACGCTTCGCTTTCACGCCGGGCGGTTTCTACCAGTTTCCGCTGGATAGCGACGCCGGCGAGATAGGTAATGTGTGTAATTGTGTCCTGCTCCTGAGGACTGGGCCCGCGCGGCTCGCGATAATACATGGCAAATGTCCCGATGACTTTGCCTTCGGATGAAAAGATCGGCGTCGACCAACAAGCGCGGAGCGAATGTGCCAGAGCTAGCTCACGAAAATCAGCCCAACGTGGATCGACCGCGATGTCGGACACAATCACCTGCTCGGCGCGGTAAGCGGCGGTTCCGCATGAGCCCGCCGCAGGCCCGATGTGAGCTCCGTCGATTGCTCCTGTGTACGCTTTGGGAAGATTCGGCGCTCCGCCGTGCCGCAATTGTTTACCGTTCGAATCCATTAACAGGATCGAGGCGATAACGTCGGAAGATTGCACTTCCACCAGCCGGCAGAGGTTATCGAGAATATCGGGAAGCGAATCGCCTTTGGCCAGCATCTCGAGAATTCGATTTTCGCCGGCGAGGAGCGCTTCGCGACGCTTGCGATGACTGATGTCTCTGATGATCGCCTGGAATTGCCCGCCGCGCAGGGCCGACAACGAAACCTCGACCGGAATTATTTCACCATCCCTTCGCAGGAACTTTCGCTCGAACCGGAAAGATCCTTCCGCTTTAAGCTTCTCCATTCTTTCCACCAACAGGTGGCGCTCTTCCGGAAGATAGGTGTCTGTAATTGTCCGGCCGATGAGTTCGGCTTCCGGACGACCTGCGAGATCAATAGCCGCCGGATTTACCAGGACACATTTGCCATCAGCATCGACAACGCAGATTGCATCTGGGGAAGCGTTGATGAGGTCGCGATATCTTTGCTCACTTATTCGAACCTTCTCTTCCGCCTGTTTCCGCCCAGTGATGTCATTGTTAGTCTCCAGAATGGCCAGGGGATTGCCGGAGTCATCCCGTTGCAGCGCCCACCGGCTCGCTACTGTGACCAGCGTTCCATCCCGGCGGGTGTGGACCAATTCCCCCTCCCATCGCCCCGTTTTGAGTAGTTCAGTATTTATCTCCTTGAGCGGCGCAGGGAAGGCAGTCTGGGTGAGTTCGTGCGTGATGCGACCGACGGCCTCTTCACTCGACCAGCCATATCGTTCTTCTGCGCCGCGATTCCAATAGGTGATGACATCGTTGATGTCGCGGACAAAGATGGTGTCGTGCGTGAGATCGAGCAGACTCGCATGTTCCCGCAGGATGCGCTCAGCGCGCCCGCGCTCAGTAATCTGCAGCCGTAATTGCTCGTTACTCCGGCTCAGGTCCGCAGTTCGCTCTTTTACCCTCGTCTCGAGTTCATCGCGCGCGCGCCGCAAGCCACGCTCGGCGCGTCCCCGCGTGTTGCTCCAGGAACTAACGAGCACCGCAGAGAAAAGGAACACGGCGAGATGAGGAATATCGTGAGGGCCAAATGAGAATGCGAATCTCGGCTCAAGAAAGAAATAGTTGATGGACAAAGTGGAGAGCAGCACGGTGAACAGCCCCGGTCCGGTGCCGCCGAACCACGTGCTTAACAGAATTGCTGCAAAGAAGAGCGGAGTGCGAAATGTGTAGCCCTCCAGAAGAAAGGTCACGCCCGTGGCGAGCGCGACCGACACGACGGAAAACCCATAACCAAAGATCGCGCGTGACGCCCTGCGCGCGCCTGGATCCGACTTCGCGAAATTCTCGTCGCTAATTCGATCGACCATATCGCCTCAAGTTCTGGGTCCAATACTCCGCCTTCGTTTCCATCGTGAGATAACTTCAGGCCGTTCCTTTAGCCCGGGGCGAGCGGCGTTCACGCAGCTCCCGCAAAAACTCTTCTGGCGGTACGAAGAACGGGTTCTCCTGGACGATGCCGCCGATAAGAATCATCGGGTGAGTTCGCATCACGTCGATGATAAGGTTGCCGCCACACTTCGTCAGATTATAAAGACAGATTACGGCATCCTTATAGTGCGGTATGATATCGTTCAGCCGGCATTCGTATTCGAGGAAATCGTCCACCCCGGGCCAGTCGCCTGAAGCCCATTCGGCGTGGCCCATGACGCGGGCGAGCGGGAAGCCGTCGCGCTGGCTCTGCTCCAATACGTCCTGCATACAGGCAAGCATTCGGTCCTTGTCGAAATGACCGTCGCGCAAATAAACTTCGTGCCAATGGCGTAGCTCGAATTGTCCATTCTTCTCGACCGAAGGGACATCGACGCCGCCCAGGGAAAGCCGCTCCAAGTGCTCGTCGCGCAGTTTTGGATCGACAATATGAAACGCCTTCTCACCGCGAGTGAGCCCTTCCTTAATAAATGGGAGTAGCACGCCATACTCCTCCTCCGCGCCGTGAAAAAACGCGCAGACATGGCGATGTTTGCCGAGCGTCGCATTGGCAAACCGCATCGTTTGGCGGTCGCTTTCGGGGATTTTAGTTTTGTCTTTGGTCGCATTCATGGGGGTTTTTCCTTTCTTGGCTAGAAATGGGATGAAAGCTTCCGGCGTGCTGCAAAGCCGATGAACCGTTGACCGATCCTCTCGAGCTGGATTTCATGACGAGCTATCGTTGTTGGGCCGCTTAACAGCGCTGGACAGGCAATTTAACAGCCGTCCGGGCTCTTCGCCAGCCTTACATTCCTCCCTCGAAAGAGGCAGTGCAAAATCCCGCGACCGTTGCGTGGTTACGCATGCTCCCGGGCCTAAGGTAAACACTAGACAAATCTCAATGAAGACCGAACAACGCCAGCACAATTCCACCGACACCCTGCCCGCGTCTGAGCCTGACAAGCAGATGCCGGCAAAGGACAAGAGGGAAGGTCGAATGAACGCGGCGGAAGGATCGATTGTGGTGAAGGCCCCGGTTGCCAAGGTCTACAAACGCTGGCTGGAGTTTGAAGACTATCCAAAATTTATCACGGCGATCAAACGGGTTCGAAAACTGGACGAAAGCCATTTTGCCGCGGCCCTCGCATTCGACGGGAAGCAGTATGAAGCGATGCTCGAGATCATGTTGCGAGTTTCGGAGCGAAGGCTGGCCTGGCGAACTGTTTCCAATGGTCATGCTCCCGACCACCTCGCCGCCGGGGTTGTCTCTTTCGCATCGAGCCCTGACAGCAGCACGTACATTAATTTCAAGTTGACCTCCAGCTTCGGGGGAGCCATTTCGCATCGAGTCGATCAGTACCTCCACAACTTTAAGAAGCTAGTTGAGGCGAGCTGAAGTTCCGAAGCTCGTTAGCGGCAGCGAATTGCCATCCCCCATCTACCTCTGAAGAGGTAATCGGCCTCCCTCCTTCGGTATGATCAAAAAATCCCGCGAACGCGCACCCGCGCTCAAGTGTTTGCGCTGATAACCTTGGTTAGTAACCCAAGTCAATCCGATGAACTCACACACCACCTTTGGACAAACAGCCGGGAGCCTGCTCGCTTCAGCCAGGCACGATTTTTCGCGACGTCGATTCCTCGGAGTCGGAGCGGCGGCGCTGGCCGCGGCCGGAATAGCAGTGCCGGCGCTGGCCGCCGATAGAAGCAGGACTGATCCTGGTCCAGCCAATCAGGGACTTGATGGCCAGAACCCGGATTCCATCTGGCCACCGGCGACTGACTCCAAGAGCCTGGTCGAAAACTTCAAGTATCCATTCTCTTTTGCGAACAAGCGGGTTTATGAGGGCGGGTGGTCACGGGAGGTGACTGTTCGGGAACTTCCCATCTCGAAGACGCTCGCGGGGGTTAACATGAGGCTCACCGCCGGCGGTGTGCGGGAGTTGCATTGGCACACGTCCGCCGAATGGGCCCTCATGCTTTATGGGACGGCGCGGATCACGGCGATCGATGCGGAGGGCAAGAGCTTTGTCGCCGATATAAAGAAAAATGATCTTTGGTTTTTCCCCAGCGGAGTCCCGCATTCCATTCAAGGTCTCAATCCCGACGGTTGCGAATTCATGCTCGTGTTCGATGACGGTGAATTTTCCGAATCGGAGACGGTGCTGCTGAGCGATGCAATGGCGCACCTGCCGCCCGGCGTCCTATCAAAAAATTTCGGTGTTGGCGAACAAGCGTTTGCGAATCTGCCCAAGCAAGAGCTGTTCATTTTCCAGACGGATGTTCCAGGAGGAGTGGAGGCCGACCAGAAAGCCGCGGCCGGAACACTTGGGAGATCACCGCAGGATTTTGTTTTTCGCACGATGGAAATGCCGCCGACCAAGCAGACGAAAGGAGGCGACGTGCGCATCGTTGATTCGAACAACTTCAAAGCGTCCACCACGGCCATGGCCATGGTCACCGTTCATCCGGGCGGAATGCGGGAACTGCACTGGCATCCGAATGCCGACGAATGGCAGTACTATATCGCTGGAAAGGGACGCATGACGGTGGTGGCGACAGGGAACAAAGCTCGGACGATGGATTTTCAGGAGGGAGACGTCGGGTACGTGAAGAAAACCTTGCTGCATTACATCGAGAACACAGGGGACGCGGATTTGGTGTTCATCGAGATGTTCAAGAGCGAACGCTATCAGGATCTCTCGCTCTCAGAGTGGCTGGCTCACACTCCACCGCAACTTGTCCAGGCGCATCTGCGCGTCGATAAGGCGACGATCGATGCTATTCCCAGGAACGGTGCCGTGGTAACGCCGCTGTCGTAGGAGGAATTATGAAAACACTGAATCGATGGTACATCGCGCTTGCCGGGGTACTGCTGCAGATAGCCCTGGGGGGCGTCTATGCCTGGAGCGTCTTCCGCGTTCCGCTCGCGAGCCAATTCGGCTGGAGCATTTCGGAAGTAACTCTGACGTTTACGATCAGCATCTTTGTTCTCGGCATCGCCGCGTTCTTTGGCGGCCTTTGGCTGAATCGCAAAGGGCCGCGCGTTGTCGCCGTGACCGGTGGCGCGCTCTATGGTCTCGGCGTATTCCTGGCAAGCTTATCGGCGAACAACCTGTGGTGGCTCTACCTTAGCTATGGCTTGATTGGAGGGATCGGCCTGGGGTTCGCTTACATTGTTCCGGTAGCGGTCCTGGTGAAATGGTTTCCAGATCGCCGGGGACTTATTACCGGCGTGGCCGTCGGTGGCTTCGGAGCCGGCGCTCTCATCACGGCACCGTTGGCAACGCGGCTTATTCAAAACGTTGGGGTCCTAAACACTTTTGCGTATCTCGGCATTGCCTACCTGGTGGTGACCGTTCTCGCCGGACTCTTCATGCATAATCCGCCAGACGGATGGAAACCCGAGGGTTGGACTCCAAAGACCTCGCAGGTTTCCCAGCGCGCCGGACACGACTACACCCTGGGCGAAGCGCTCAAGACGTGGCAGTGGTACGCCCTCTGGCTGCTTCTGTTTCTCAATACCTGCGCCGGCATTTCGATCATTTCGCAGGAGGCGCCTATCTTTCAAGAATTGACCAGGGTCACTGCCGTCGTCGCGGCGGGGATGGTAGGTGTGGTTAGTATCGGCAACGCCGTGGGCCGGGTTTTTTGGGCTTGGGTGTCGGACTTAATCACGAGGCGGGCAACGTTTGTGGTTCTTTTCGCCGTGCAAGCACTTCTTTTCTGGTTTCTTCCAAATATCGGCACTGTCTCGATGATGACGTTAGTGACGTTCGTTGTCCTGATGTGCTACGGAGGCGGCTTCGGGACGATGCCCGCCTTTGCCGCAGATTATTTCGGTCCCAGGAATGTCGGGCCAATCTATGGATTGATGCTCACGGCCTGGGGAGCCGCCAGCGCATTCGGGCCGCTCTTGATTGCGCATATGCGGCAGGTAAACGGTTCTTATGGCGGAGCGCTGCATATCATTGCCGGAGTAATGGCGGCGTCAGTTCTTGTTCCCATTCTTATCTCGCCGCCGAAACCAGGCGCTCTTACATCCAATAACCAGCCGGGCACGGCTTCACTCGCTCGCGGCCGCTAACTCAAAATGAAAACCTTGATCAGTTATCAAATAGTAACCCCGATCATTGCAGCGATAGAGCAGACCGGCGTCCCGGCGCTGCGCGGCGCTTTCAGCATCGCTGCCCTTGTCTTCGTTCTGGCTGGCATTCTGATCTTCCGCAAACGACACCAGCTCTTCGATCGCGACCTAACTATCGTGAATGACGAACGTGAAGTCCGCGACGATCGAATACAGCTGATCGTCTTGGTGTGGGGCGGATTGACAACGCTCATAGTCGGCATCCTCATCGACGTCTTCCGCGCTTAAGAAGGCAAGTTTCGTCACCCGCCACCCCACCAAAAGAAGGAGCTACACACTCCTCTTGCGGGGGAGGCGTAAATCCTTCGCACGCGTCGCAGCGGCAGGGTCCTCCCCGTCGTACGGTGAGAGTCATGAAAAGAAACAACTTTCTGCAACGATCTGCAACGTTCCCAACCCAACTGGCTAGGGAGCGATCCAACGTTCACAGGATATTCATCATTAAGAAGACGCGCTGTGTCCGCTCAGCAAGCGGCACGGTTAAGCCCACACGGCACATTTTAGTGTTCGATGATCATCCGGATAGTCTGCGCCTTATTCTCAGGTCTCCCGCAAGGCCGAACACCTATTCTCCCGCAGTGGACAGAGCCAGGTTACGGAATCTTCTCCTTCCTGGAATCGCGCTCCTGGCCGTCTTGGTCGCAATGTTCTTGCCGCTCTTTTGACCCTCACTCGAAAGAGGGAGCCAGCGGCGACTCTTAGGTAACAGTGCAAAATCATTCGGACGCACCATGGCAGCGAGACTGAGGAACAGCGATCTTGGGATATGAAACAATTGACATTACTAACTCTAGTCGGCATCACATCGATTGCTCTCTGTGACATAGCATTCGCCGGCCGCGGCGGAGGAGGAGCACACTTCGGCGGAGCAAACTTTGGTGGTGGAGCGCATTTTGGCGGAGGAGCGCATTTTGGCGGAGGAGCGCGCTTTGGGGGAGCTCCACGCTCTGGCGGAGCACCGCGCATGTCCTCATTCGGGGCGCGTCCGTCATTTCGGCCTTCTGTCTCGTCCAGACCAACGATCCGGTCGATCGCTCCGTCGGTTCGCAACACCAACGGACTGACCCGGCGATCGGTGACTCCGTCGGTTCCTGCCACGACGCGGATCACCCGGCCACAGACTCGGTCGTCTGGCAATCGCATCACCCAAGCCCCGCGTCCTACGACGCGCGCGATCGCTCCATCTGTTCGCCCAACAACCACAGTCCAACAAACGGGCCTGAATGGACGGACGGACCACGTCTATCAACGGGAAGCCGCCGCCTCGCATCCTGATTGGGACCGCCGGCGTGCACACTACGAGAATAACCACTGGTGGGCCTACAACGGTGATAGTTGGATCGGACTCGATGCGGGATTTTACCCATGGGACTACTACCCGTATTACACCTACGATTACTATCCTTATGATTACGTCATCGGTGATTCTGCCGACATCCCTGCGGCCTACCAGGGGACAACGACGACCACTCCCGCGCCTGACGCAACGGTCACGGCCGTTCAAACGCAGCTAGGCCAGCAGGGTTATTACGGCGGCACAATCGATGGCCTATTCGGGCCAACAACGCGCGACGCAGTGGCGGCCTATCAGACCGCGCAAAACCTGACAGTGACTGGCAGTCTGACGCCTGAGACGCTTCAAGCTCTCGGCTTGCCTCAGGTGGCAACGAACTCAACAACGCAAAGGTAACCGATACGGTGCAAATGAAAGAAACTAGACCTATGAAAACAAACAAACCAAACAACGAACGGGAAGAATCGACTTACTCACTGCTCGTACGCTCGGAGGAAAAGAAACGCGTGGCGATCGAAGTGGTCGTCTACAGCGTGATCGTCCTGGGCGTTCTGGCTGCAATCTGGGAATTCGGCCAGGAACTCCTGGTGTTCCAGAGCTAGGACGCGCAACCCATTTGGGAGAACAGGATGACAACGAAACTCGAACCAATTGATATGCCGCCGAATCGTCTCGGTAACTCCGATCTGTTCATTACGCCAATTGGCTTTGGCGCCTGGGCTATCGGAGGATCGGGATGGGAATTTGGCTGGGGCGAACAGGACGACCAGGCGTCCATCGCGGCGATTCATCGCGCGCTCTCGCTGGGCGTTAACTGGATCGATACAGCGGCCGTTTACGGAATGGGTCACTCCGAGGAAGTCGTCGCCGTGGCTCTAAAAACCTGGGACGGCCCTCGACCGTACGTTTTCACCAAGTGCGGTCTGCGCTGGGACGATCAGGGGTACATTCATCGTTCGTTGAACGCCGATTCCATCCGCCGCGAGTGCGAAGACAGTCTGCGCCGGCTGAAGGTTGACGCGATCGACCTTTACCAGATCCATTGGCCAACGGAAGACCTGGAGGAAGGGTTGGGCGCAATGGCTCAATTGAAAAAGGAAGGCAAAGTCCGATGGATCGGCGTATCGAACTTCGACGTCGACGAAATGCGTCGTGCACAGATGATCGCCTCGATCACTTCGCTACAACCTCCTTATTCATTAGTTCGCCGCGAAGTCGAACAAGAGATTCTGCCTTATTGCCAGGCTAACGGGTTGGGCGTGATCGTGTATTCGCCGATGGCTTCCGGCTTGTTGACGGGCGCGATGACGCGGGAACGAGCGGCGACCCTTCCTAAGAGCGATTGGCGCAGCCGCGACCTCGAGTTTACCGATCCCAAGCTTTCGAAGAATCTCGCCCTTGTTCAACGCTTGCGTGAAGTCGGCGAACGCCATGGCCGCCCGCCGGGCCAGGTCGCGATCGCTTGGGCGCTTCGAAATCCCGCCGTGACGGGCGCCATCGTGGGCGCACGCAACGCCAGGCAAGTCGAAGGAAACATAGGTGCTGCCAGCCTTCAGCTAGCTGACGGTGAAATCGCGGAGATAGAAGGCAAGTTCATCAACGAACCGCAGTTGGTAACAGCAGCCTGAGAAGGAGACGGACATGAAAATTGGATTCATTGGTTTGGGCATCATGGGCAGCCGCATGGCGGCGAACCTGCAAAAGCACGGCCACTCGCTGGTCGTGTTCAACCGCACTCGCGCCAAGGCGCAGCCGCTCTTGGACAAAGGCGCCACCGTCGGCGAATCGCCGGCGAAACTGGCCGAACAGGTGGATATCTTGTTCACGATGCTGGCCCAGCCCGACGCGGTCGCCCAAGCTGCCTTGCGCGAGAATGGATTCCTAAATCATCTCAAGCCAGGTGCGCTTTGGGTTGATTGCAGTTCGGTCAACCCGTCTTTCTCGAAGAAGATGGCGCTCGCCGCGGCGGCGCAGCAAGTCCATTTCCTCGACGCGCCCGCGACTGGTTCCGCCCCCGTGGCCGAAGAGGCGAAGCTCGTTTTCTGGGTAGGCGGCGACGCTATTGATCTAACCGTGATTCGTCCGCTGCTGCTGTGCATGGGCAACAGGATTGTTCACGCCGGCGGACACGGAATGGGGACTTCGATGAAGATGGTAATCAATCTTTTGTTAGGTATCGGAATGGCGTCCTTCGCCGAAGCAATGGCACTTGGCCAGGGGCTAGGGCTTTCGCAGAAGATGCTGTTCGATTCTTTGCTCGGCCTGCCGGTGGTCCCGGCGTTCCTCGCGTCAAAGCGAGAGAAGATCGAAAAGCGAAAATACGAAGCCGAGTTCCCGTTGCGCTGGATGCAGAAGGACATGCACCTGGCCTCAGTGAGCGCCTATGAAGCCGGGCTCGCCGTGCCTCTGGCGAACCTGACCAAAGAAATCTATCGATTCGCGATGCGGGGCGGACACGACACGGAGGATTTTTCGGCGATCTACGAATTCATGATGGGCGATTACAAGGGAAGCCAGGAAACGATGAGAAGAAAGGTTGCGTAAATGGCGACCATGGGATCCGCCCCGATAGCTCTCTCGAAAGAGGGAATACGGAGCGATCCTTAAGTGGTAAGACAAAATCCCACGAAAGCGTGTTCGCGCCCCGGGAACCAGCGACTCACTTTCTGATGTGAGAGAGAAAATCTTCCCGTCACGGCTCACCGGGTGCGATGCGCACGAGATGTCTCCGCCAGAGGACGCGAACTCGATTTCACAATCTGGATTTGGATGAGGAATTCAGGGGCATCACGCTCCTGAACCAGGCAGAACTAACCCTTACTCTTATGAAAACATTGCCCTGTCTCCGGTCTTGTTCTATCGCGAGCTTAGCGTTCGCATTCGTCTTCGCTGCCGGCGCCTTCGCCGCCGAGCCGGTTCAGAAAAAAGAAAGTCCCGCCCCGAACAAACCGGCCGCAGCTCAGCCGGCAACAACGACGCCCACCCCGGTTCCGTCGAGCTACATGCCAGTCGTTCCAAAGGACTTCAAAACCGTGATGGAGCGGATGACATCGGAAAAAGCGGCGATTGAGAAAAGACAAGCCGACCTGCTGGCGGAGCGTTATGATCTCAGCGACAAACCTGCGCCGGGCGTGACGATGTCGCGCGGCAAACCGGTCCAGCAAGGCGTCCGGGCAAAACTTCCCACCGGTGTGACATGGCAATCGCTGGCCGGAATGACGCCCGAGCAGGTCCGCGAGAAGGACGCCTGGCCGGCCGGCTTCTACCCGCTTCCCCACCCGAACCATCCCGAAGGCGGGATGGTTTTCCCGAAGTTTCACATTGATGAAATAAAGAAACAGGAGCAGCGCGACCTGACTCGCTTCGATCTCGATTTCGATCTGCCCGATCAGTTCCTGCCAGAGTTCCCGCCTGCGATTTTCCTGACAACGCGGCCCGATCTCGGCGACGTCTCGAAAGGACGGCTCGTGACGATCGACAACTTCTTCGAGATTTTCAACGGCATCATTAACCCCAAGGATATCGAAGGCCTGCGGCTGCTCGTCACGCCGTTTATGCAGCAACAGTTTAACGACACCGACGACCGCCGTTCCGTGCGGCCTTCGCGCGGCGTTAGCTGTTTTGACTGCCATGCCAATGGCCACACCAACGGCGCCACGCATGAAGTCGGCGACATCCGCCCCCAGGAGTTTCGCCATCGCATCGAAACGCCCAGTCTGCGCGGCGTGAACATTCAGCGTCTCTTCGGTTCCCAGCGCGCGTTGAAAACGGTCGAAGACTTCACCGAGTTCGAGCAGCGGGCCGCTTACTTCGACGGCGACCCGGTTATCGCCACGAAAAAAGGGGTGAACATTCTCGAGCGCGGCGGCCAGGTGCATTTCATGGCGGAATTCCAGGAACTGCTCGACTTCCCGCCCGCGCCTAAGCTCGGCGTCGATGGCAAACTCGATCCGCGCAAAGCCAGCGAGCAGGAGATGCGCGGCCAGACGCTCTTTCATGGCAAAGCACAATGCGCCAGTTGTCACATGCCGCCGCATTACACCGACCTCACGATGCACAACCTCCAAGCCGAGCGCTTCTACAAGCCGCGGATGATTAACAATATGATGGCTTCCGCCGACGGCCCGATCAAGACCTTCCCGCTACGCGGCATCAAGGACTCACCACCCTATCTGCACGACGGACGGTTGCTCACGCTCGAAGACACGGTCGAGTTCTTCAACCTCGTGCTGGAGACAAAACTTACCGCGGAGGAAAAGGCCGACGTGGTCGCATTCCTGCGCACGCTCTAACCCGCCGTCGCGCTTAATCACCCCGCCTAAACTTGCTTGCCACAAGGTCTGATGCCGCCTGGCGATCTATGCCGAAATAGGGAGCGATTACCCCTCCTTTAGGGGCAGAACAAAATCCCACGGAAGCGGCTTAGTCTTGGGCGAAGCGGCAACTGAACTTCTGAGGTGCAAGAGAATATCTTCCCTGCCCGGGCAGACGACGCGAATCTTAGCGGGATTACGCTCCTGAAAGCGATCGCTACTCCACCGGCCCTTTTAGACGCGGGCGCCAAACCCGCTCGCATCTCACAGCCCGCCGCCATGACGCTGGCGATAGGTCTCGTGGCTGTGATAGCCTTGTTCGACTACCTTACAGGTGACTTCTCACTGGCGGTGTTCTACCTCGCGCCCGTTGTCCTGGCTAGCTGGTATGCAGGCCGCGCGGCCGGGTGGTTCATCGGGGTGCTGAGCGCGGCCGCATGGCTCCTGGCTGACCAGCCGTTAAGCCAAGCCGACGGCGAGCCGCTCCGGGCCTACTGGAATGCCGCGATGCTGGCGTTAATCTACGGGATCGTCGCTCACCTTTTGGCCGCGCTCGAGCGACTCCAGGCCGAACTTCGAAAGCGGGTGGAACTACGCACCGCTTCGCTTACGGAAGTGCACCACAGGGTTAAGAATAACCTCCAGATCATCTCCAGCCTCCTGATGCTCCAGGCGGAGAAGTTAACTAACGCTGCGGACAAGGCGGTCTTCGGTGAATGCCGCGATCGCATCTACTCGATGGCTCGTCTCCACGAGCAGCTGTATTCCAGTGGCGAGTTTTCCGATTTGGATTTCGCGGCGCACCTTCGCGAGATGGCTGAGATGCTCGTTCACTCTCACACACCTCCAGGCTGCAATTTGACGCTCGAAGTCCGAGCCGATCCGGTCGCGATGGACCTGGACACGGCCGTGACGTTAGGCCTCATCGCCAACGAACTCCTCCTCAATGCCCTCAAGCACGGATTTGACGGACGCACTGCCGGAAAGCTGACCGTGGAACTGCGCGCGGGCAACCCGAATCAAATGTCAGTGCGTGACGACGGCCGAGGGTTGCCGCCGGGATTTGACGCAAAAACGAACCTGGGGCTCGGCATCGAACTCGTCGTGGGAATGACGCGACAGATTCACGGAGAAGCGAAAATTGAAAATGACCCGACAGGCGGCACGCGCACCACGATCTTCTTCCCGACCTTACAAACAGAACCGAGATCCAACCCGACTTCCCATGACTAACGCCCGCATTCTTATCGTCGAAGACGAAGCCATCACTGTGTCAGCCCTTAGGCGCGAGCTCGCGTCACTCGGCTATAAAGTCGCAGGTGCATCTAGCACTACCGATGAAGCTCTCAATGCCGTTGAGTTATACAAACCCGACCTGGTTCTTATGGACATTACTCTCACTGGAACGGTCAATGGCATCGTGGCAGCAGTCGCTATCCGCGGCAACTTCCATGTGCCGGTCGTGTTTCTCACGGCGCATGCCGATGACCGGACGATGGAGCGTGCCGTAAAGACCGGCGCTTTTGGCTATGTGCTCAAGCCATTTAGCGGGGCGGGGCTCAAAGCCGCCATCGAGACGGCGCTTCACAAGCACCAAACCGAAATGGAGAGTCGGCGAGCCGCTAAGCCGGCGGCTTGAAATCGGGAACGCGATCACTCAGTTGGCAGTCGCCGCAGCCTTCCGCGAGTTAGGTCGCTACCTCAAAAGAGGGAGCAGCCATCAGCTCGTAAGGAGCAACTTAAAATCCTACGATCGCGGCGTGGCAGGACGATCGGAATAGAAGGAATCTTGGAGATGAGAACAAAGACATTGATCGCCTGCCTGGTCGCTGGGCTCCTGACGTTAAGTCAGCCAGTGTGGGCCGCCAGTAAACCCGCAACCGCTCCCTCGCACACTACATTCTCCAAGCAGAGTCATCGTGCGCGCGAAGCTTACCGGCCCGCGACCCTTTCCGCGCCGGAGATTTCTGGTGTGATCCCGCGCGCGATTCGCGGCGGTCATCCGCTGCAGATGTTAAACCCACTCGCGCCGGCGAAGTATGGCACCGCGGAAGAAAATGTTTCGCTGGATCCCGACATCCCAGGAAAAGGGAACGGAATCAAGTTCTTCAGCATCTCTTTCTAGCATGCGCTGAAGGACGCTCCCTGCATGAAACCACTTCACTAATATGACCACCGAAATAAACGACAGTGCCATCAATCTCTATCTGCGTGAGATCGGGCGCATCCCGCTCTTGACGCCGCAACAGGAGATCGAGCTCGCCGCCGAGATCAGGAAGGGCGATCGCCACGCCCGCGCGCTCATGATCAATTCCAATTTACGTCTCGTAGTCACGATCGCGCAGGAGTACGCGAATCTCGGTTTGCCGGTGCCTGATGTTATCGCCGAAGGCAACGTCGGATTAATAGCGGCGGTCGATCGGTTCGATCCAGCGAAGGGCGCAAAGCTCAGCACCTATGCGTCATGGTGGATCAGACAAGCGATCAAGCGGGCCCTTTCGAATCAAGGCAAGACAATCCGATTGCCCGTTCATCTGGGCGATAAGCTGTTGAAGATGCGGCGCGTCGCGCTCCAAATGAGCGAGGAGCTGGGGCGCGAGCCGACTGATGACGAGCTGGCAGAGGAGATCGGCATCGCCAGCGGAAAGATATCGCAGCTAAAGGCCGTTTCGATTCGTCCTGCTTCGCTCGATGCGCCCATGAGCGACGATGAGCTGACGGAGTTTGGCGCCACTGTCGCAGACGAGGAGGCGGGAACGCCGTTTGAGTTGCTGCGCGATAAAGACCTCCAGAACGAGCTCGGCGAGTTGCTGGAAGAATTGGACGACCGGGAGAAGAAAATTATTTCACAACGTTTCGGGTTCGAAGGAGGAAAGGGGAAAACGCTTCAACAAGTCGGCGAGAGTTTGGGGGTGTCACGAGAGAGAATCCGCCAACTAGAGAGTGCCGCACTGTCGAAGTTACGCCGCGCACTTAGCCAACCAGAGGGCGTCATGCGGCTTCCTGTCGCCGCTTAAAAAGGCGTCGGCCAAAGGATTAAAAGTAAACGCCTCACCGGCAACTCAGCGACAAAGGTCGCAACGAATTCGCGTCCGTTTCCATTTGTGACTTAGCCGCGTCCAGTTATCGTCCGCGCGATGAAGTTTTCTGCCGCTCGTATTCTCCTATTGCTCGTCGCGTTGCCGGTTTCCGTCTTTGCCGGAAACAGCATCGTGAATTTATCGCACTACGACTTGATGCGGGTCGATTTCGAAGGAATGAAACGCGAGGGTGTCGTCGCGGTGATTCATGAGGCGACTTATCCACGTTTCGATCGCGATTCGTATTACGGAGCGCGGCAAAACGCGGCGGCGCGCGCCGGCCTGCTCTGGGGCGCCTATCACTTCGGCGATGCCACCGATCCCATCCGGCAGGCCGAGCATTTCTTGAATGCCGTGGAATCGAATTGGCGGGGGCCAGCGATCCAGCCAAGCGGTGTTTTGCTCGTCCTCGATTTCGAAAAGAACGGACATTACCCCGGCGGCACGATGCGCGTCGATCAGGCCGCGCGATTCGTCGAGCGAATCAAGCAGCGAACCGGAAAGTATCCCGGCGTTTACGGGAGCGAGAATAGGCTGCGGGCCGTGATGAACGATCCGAAAGTGAGTCCGGTCGATAAGCGGACGCTGGGGAATTGCTGGTTGTGGATCGCAAATTATCACTACCAACCGACGGCCAACCCGCCGTGGAGCAACTGGCGCCTGTGGCAATATACCGGCGATGGCAAATGCGATCTGCGCCCGCGCTCCGCGTATCCGATCAGGGTCGCCAACATCGCGAGAGCCGAGCGTAATATTTTCCGCGGCAGCAATGAATCTCTCGCCGCCTGGTGGCAGGACCACGCCTGGCAACCGGCGGAGTAAGGCCGAGCCCTATTTGCGCGCCGATCGCATGTGGGTCGCGGTTCGGTCGCGCAGAACGGCGAGAATCTCCGCGATCGTGCTGACCGCGATTTCCGCCGGGGAGTCCGCGCCGATGTCCAGCCCGAGCGGCGCGTAAACGCGTGACAACTTTTCATCAGAGACCCCGCCTTGCCGAAGATGATCGAATACGTGCCGGACTTTTCGCCGGCTCCCGATCATGCCGATGTAGCCGGCTCCAGTTTGCTCGACGGCAATGCGGAGTGCTTCGCGATCGATTTCGTGATTGCGGCTTACCAGGACAAGCGCTTCGTCGCTTTGCCATTGATGCAATGCGATGAAGTCCACCGGCGACAAATCGGAGACGCGCGCGACAGCAGCCGGCAGATCGGCGAGCAACTCCACCCGATCGTCGATCACGCTGACGGACAGGCCGCATTCGTTAGCGAGCTTCGCGATCGCATTCGCGCAATGTCCGGCGCCGACCAGGTATAAGGCTTCACGGACTGCTTGTGGCTCAATGAAGACCGTGACATCGCCGCCGCAAATTGCGCCAAATGAATCGGTCGCCCCCTCGCGGAGCGGATAGGTTTTGAGCGACGGTTTCTTTTCGCGCATGCTCGCCTGCGCGTCGGCGATGACGAGCGACTCGAACTTTCCTCCGCCGATCGTCCCGCTGATTTTGCCATCGGCATAAACAAACATTTTCGATCCGGCGGCGCGCGGCACAGAACCGGTCGTGGCCGCCACTGTAACGACTGCGAAAGGCTTCCGAGCCTCTCGCGCCGCGATCAGTTCGTCCACGAGCGCATCAGTCATCGCGCGTCACGGTCGCCTGGATATCGCCATGCGGTTCATCAGTCGGAACGAAAACTTCGTTTTTATTCTCGAGGCCGAACGGCGCCAGGTTGATGAGCAGGCAGTGCTTGTTAGGCATCGCGAGATCGAGCTTGGAGATTTCAGAACAAACGGCGAGCGCCGCTTCACCCATCTGGAACAAGGTCGTTTGCGCCGACGGACTGTAATTGCTCGCGAACACTTTTAGCATCGCGCTCAGGATTGCTTCGTTCGCGCGGCCGTAATGGTCCGGCTGATCTTTGAACGTCCACGTCGCGCTGAACGAGGTCGCAAGAATCCGGTCGGCGGTTTCGGGCAGCGTCGTGAATTCATCCTTGGGATAGTTTTCGAATCCGGACCCGCTCGATTTCAGAATGACGAGGTTGCGAATTCCCGACCGGATCGTCTTCGTGGCGTCGCTGCAATTTACGCTGGTAAACATTCGGGCTTCACTTCCGGCTGCAAACGAATGTGGATGCGGCTCACCGTTGACCGCCAGACGTTTCCATGGACGCTCCAAGATCTCGATTTCTGCCTCGTTCACCTGTTCGTAACGCGTCAAGAAATGTTCGCCCAGGATAAGCGCGAACCGCTCGATTTCTTCACCAAGGTGCTCCTTTGCAAAGACGTTGATTGTGTTCTTAATCGTGTCGGTCGCCACCACTTTGGTGTTGTCGCCCCTGGTGAAAGACGACGCGAAATCGCCCTTCAGGAAGACGGCGACTTCGAGGTCTTTGAGAGTGTGGACGGGTCCCTCGCGCAGGATCTTCATCACCCGGACGCGCGCCTTGCCGTAACGATGCCCGGTCAGTTTCGCCATTGCGCCTTACGGTTAATTCATTTACTGCGATAACGCGATGCCAAAGCTCGCGGAGTTGAATGCGCTCGATCGCGCCGAGTTCACCCGCGTGGTCGGGCCAGTATTCGAGCATTCCCCCTGGGTCGCCGCGCGGACGGAGGCGCAACGCCCGTTTCGATCGCGCGAAGCGCTGCACGCGGCCCTCGTGGCCACCGTCACGAAAGCGAGTGACGAGGAGAAACTTTCTCTCATCCGCGCGCACCCGGATTTAATCGGCGACGCCCATCTCACGTCGGCGTCGCAAGAGGAACAGGCCAGCGCCGGGCTCTATGATACCACCGCCGACGAAGCAAAACAGTTTCGCGAATACAACCGCCAGTACCGGGAGCGCTTCGGATTTCCCTTCGTTATCTGCGCGCGATTGAATAAGAAGGAAGCGATCGCGCGAGCGTTTCCCGTCCGTCTCCGGAATTCGCGCGAACAGGAAATTGAAACCGCCTTGCAGGAAATCTCCAAAATTGCCGAGCTCCGCTTACAGGATCTTGTTAATGAATGACCGCCTTCTTCAAAGTTGTCATCCTGAGCCCGCGAAGACGGCGAAGGATCTCTGGCTTTTTCTGCGCACTTGGTACCCCGAAATAGTCAGAGATGTTTCGCTGCGCTCAACATGACAAAAGAGGAGGAAAACGCTTTGTCTAACTCATCTCTTACTACTCACGTCCTCGACACCATGCGCGGCTGTCCCGCCGTGGGAATGAAGATCGATCTCTGGTCGTTTGATCAGTCGAAACTGCTCAAGACGGTGGAAACGAATGCGGATGGCCGCACGGAGGCTCCGTTGCTCGCGGCCAACGAAATGGCGACCGGAAATTACGAGCTCGTTTTCCATGTCGGCGATTACTTCGGCGAGCGGCGTTTCCTCGACCGGGTCCCGGTCCGTTTCGTTATCTCGGATGCCGCGGCGAAGCATCATGTTCCGCTGCTCGTTTCACCATGGGCCTACAGCACGTATCGCGGCAGCTAGATGAGCGCGGCTGATCCAGCAGTTGCGGCCCCGCCCGGTCTGGTTGATCTGGCCTCCGCCCGCGTCGGTGGGGCCGCTATTCTTGCGAACGATGAATTCTTCGCGGAGAAGGAGAACCTCCTGAAGTCCGGCCGGGGAATCTTCATTCCGGATAAGTACACCGACCGCGGCAAATGGATGGATGGCTGGGAAACGCGCCGCCGCCGCACTCCCGGGCATGACTGGTGTGTCATTCAGTTGGGATTGCGCGGAATCATCCAACAGGTCGATATCGATACGAACCACTTCCTGGGCAATCACCCGCCGTTCGCGTCCCTCGATGCGGTTTGCCTAACGAATGGATTTCCAAGCGACGTAGCCGCGGTCGAAGCGCTTTCCTGGACGCCGATTCTTAAGCAATCTCCCTTGAGCCCGGGATCGCAAAATCTGTTTACGATCACAAACGACCATACCTGGACTCATCTGCGCCTGAATATTATCCCGGACGGCGGCGTGGCGCGCTTTCGCGTTTACGGCATTGTCGTCCCCAACTGGAGCAAGCTGAAACCCGACGAGCTCGTCGATCTGGCCGCCGTCGAAAACGGAGGAGTGCCTCTGGCGTGCAGCGATATGTTTTTCAGTTCGATGAACAATCTGGTCATGCCCGGGCGCTCAGAGAACATGGGCGACGGGTGGGAAACGAAACGCCGGCGCGGACCCGGATACGATTGGATCATCCTGAAACTCGGATTGCCGGGAACGATCCGAAAAATCGAAGTCGATACCAACCATTTCAAGGGAAACTACCCCGACACCTGCTCGATCGAAGGATGCTCCGCGCACGATGCCTCGACCGACGAGCTGACGGGCACGCGCTGGAGCGAAATCCTGCCGATGACCAAACTGCAAGCGGACACGCGGCATTTCTTCGAGAAGGAACTCATGCCGATAGAGAACTGCACACACGTACGCTTAAACATTTACCCCGATGGCGGAGTAAGCCGGCTGCGGGTGTGGGGAACGGCGGAAAAATGACGAAGCACGAATGTCGAATGACGAAATAAGTCCGAATGACGAAGCTCGAATGAGCGCGTTTTTCGTCGTTTGTGCTTCGACATTCATTCGTCATTCGTCATTCGTCATTCGTCATTTTCCCCATGCGTGATTTCGATTTGCTCGTACGCGGCGAGCAAGACATCGGAATTAGCGAAGGAAAGATCGTCGCCCTTGCCGAGAACCTGGCAGGTTCGGCGAAGTCGGAAATCGATGCGCGGAATCTGGCAATTTTTCCCGGCGTCATCGACGCGCACGTTCATTTCAACGAGCCGGGCCGAGCCGAATGGGAAGGTTTCGCTACTGGATCGCGGGCCGCGGCGGCCGGGGGCACGACGACCGTTTTCGACATGCCGCTCAATGCGCATCCGCCCACGACAAATCGAGAGAACTTCGAACTGAAACGCGTCGCGGCTGAGGCCAGTTCCTTGGTGGATTTTGGTTTGTGGGGTGGACTCGTCCCGGGCAACCTGTCGGACTTGGAAGCTCTGCGCGATTGCGGAGTCGTCGGGTTGAAGGCCTTCATGTGCAACAGCGGCATCGGAGACTTCCCGCACGTTGACGAGAAAACATTACGCGCCGGAATGAACCGCGCCGCGGGGCTCGATCTTCTCGTCGCCCTTCACGCCGAGTCAGAAGAAATGACCAGTGCCTTGACCGGAGAAGCGCGCGTCGCCGGCAGGAAAGAGGTTCGTGATTATCTCAATTCAAGACCTATCGCCGCGGAGCTCGAGGCGATTCGCGTCGCGATCGAGCTTGCCTCAGAAACCGGATGCCGTTTGCACATCGTGCATGTGAGTTGCGGGAGCGGCGTCGCCGTTGTCGCCGAAGCGCGCTCACGCGGGATCGATGTGACCTGCGAGACTTGTCCGCACTATCTCGTGCTGACCGAGCACGACATGGAACAGCTCGGCGCAGTCGCGAAATGCGCGCCGCCGCTTCGCTCGAGCAGCGATCAACGTCAGCTCCACGAGCGGCTTGGCGACATCACCACGATTGGTTCGGATCATTCGCCTTCCCCGGCGGAAATGAAGCAGCGCGACAACTTTTTCGATGTCTGGGGTGGCATCTCCGGTTGTCAGCATCTCCTGCCGTCGCTGATCAATGCGGACATTACACCGAACGAGATTCGTCGCCTAACGAGTCGAGATGTCGCCTCGCGATTTCGAGTGCAGGCCAAAGGGGCGATCGCGGCGGGAAAGGACGCGGACTTCACGTTAGTCGATCTGAAAGGGCAGGAAGTCGTCCGACCGGAATCGCTCCATTACCGTCACCAGCAGAGCCCGTACGTCGGCCGTACCCTGCGAGGCCGCGTCCGCCGGACATTTTTGCGCGGACAAACGATCTTCGAGGATGGTAAGTTTGCAGACCGGCCCATGGGGAAACTCGTTCAGCCGAACTTATCGTGAGTTACGCGAAGACGTGAGACCAACAACCTTTAAACTGTCATCCTGAGCGTAGCGAAGGATCTCTGACTATTTCCGTGCCCAATGCGCGATCACAACTACTACGTCTACATTGTCACGAACAAACATCGCACAACTCTTTACATTGGCGTGACGAACGACCTCGGCCGCCGAATCGTCGAGCACAAGAATGGCGAAGTAGCAGGATTCACTCAGCGATATCAATTGAATCGCCTTGTCTGGTTCGAACACTACCGCGATGTGAATGCAGCGATCGCGCGGGAGAAAGCGCTTAAAGGCTGGCTGCGCGCGAAAAAATTCGCTCTAATCGAGAAGGAGAACCCGCGTTGGTTTGATCTGAGCGCTGATTGGGGACAGCAACCCAAAATCGACCTTGGCTGGCCAAGCATGGAAGAAATGGCCAGAGATCCTTCGCTTCGCTCAGGATGACAGCTCTAGAATAAGCAGATGAAGCCCATAGAGCCCAAAACCATTCTTCAGCCCGACGAGATCGAAAAAATCAGCGCCGCCTTGAGCGACGCGAACAAGGCTTTCATGCGCCATTACCCCGGCGAATCGAATCGTCGGCAGGCGGTGCACACGGTTTATGGAGGCGCGCATTTGTTCAAGGCGGACTCGCCGCTAAAACTGGGCGCTGTCGCTTTGCGATCGCTCCAGGATTACGCGCCTGATGCGAAGAGTCTGGCTGATGTTCTCGGCACCGCCGGCAACACGGAACTGGCGCAAAAGGTCTATGACCGCGTGGTCGAAAAACTAAAGCGCGAGCCGGTCGAAGATTTCCGCCTCGACTTTGAGGACGGCTACGGCAACCGGCCGGATGCGGAGGAAGACGGACATGCCGCCTCCAGCGCGGCCGAAGTGGCGCGAGGCCTCAAGGAGAATTCGCTTCCGCCATTCATCGGCATCCGCATCAAACCGCTCAGCGAGGATTTGCGCGTCCGCAGCGTCCGCACCCTCGACATCTTCATCACCGCGTTGCTCGGCGAAACGGGAGGCAAGTTGCCGGAAAATTTCGTCATCACCGTGCCCAAGATCCAGTTGCCGGAGCAGGTCGCAGCGGCCGATCGCTTCTTCGAGATTCTCGAGCAACGAAACGGCCTGCCGGCGGGTGCTTTGAAGATCGAGCCGATGATCGAAACTCCGCAGGCGATCATCAATCAACGCGGCGAGATCGCTCTCGGCTCGCTCGTCGATGCCGCGAATGGGCGCTGCCGGAGCGTGCACTTCGGCGTCTACGATTACACCGCTTCCGCGGGAATCACAGCCGCGTATCAAACCATGGCCCATCCGTCGTGCGATTTTGCGCGGCAAATGATGCTCGTCTCGCTGGCGGGCACCGGCATTCATCTTTCCGATGGCGCGACGAACATTCTGCCGGTTGGCCCGCATCGAGCGAGTGAAGGTAACCGGCTGACCGACGATCAACTCCGGCTGAATCGCGACGCCGTCCATGGCGCGTGGCGTCTTGGTTTCGACGACAACATGCATTCCTTGCGGAACGGTTTTTATCAGGGCTGGGACCTGCATCCAGCGCAATTCGTCACGCGTTATGCCGCGGTTTACACCTTCTTTCTCGACGGCCTAACAAGCGCTTCCGGTCGGCTCAAGACTTTTGTTGAAAAAGCGGCGCTGGCCTCGCTCTTTGGCGATGTCTTTGATGACGCCGCCACTGGCCAGGGCCTGCTCAACTTTTTCCTGCGCGGCATCGCCTGCGGCGCGATCACGGAAGAGGAGGCGCTCGCCACCGGACTCACGCTCGATGAACTGCGTTCCCGTTCGTTCCTCAAGATCCTCCAAGGCCGCCGCGGCTCATGAGCGGGGCGATTGAGTTTCGACTGAACGGCCAGCCCGTCCGCGTTGATTCGGTTTCGCCAAACACAACCTTGCTGGAATGGCTGCGCACCCGCGGCCTGACGGGATCGAAGGAAGGTTGCGCCGAAGGCGATTGTGGCGCTTGCTCGGTCGCGATTGTCGACCGCGACGCGCGCGGTAAACGCTGCTACCGCGCGATCAACAGTTGTCTCGTGCCGCTGCCCCTCATGGCCGGCCGCGACATCATCTCGGTCGAAGGTGTCGCCTGCCCGAAAATGCATCCGGTGCAGCAGGCGATGGTGGAGAACTTCGGATCGCAGTGCGGTTACTGCACGCCCGGCTTCATCATGTCGCTTTTCGAAGGCTACTACCGAAAGGATCTCAAGACGGCCGCGCAACTCGACGAGCAGCTCTGCGGCAACCTCTGTCGTTGCACCGGTTACCGGCCTATTCGCGATGCGGCCGCGGACGCGCTGGCGCAACGCAATGGCTCGGATGCTTTTGATGCCCAGTTGAAAACCGCGAAGACGAAGCTCAAAGCGACCCGATATGATTTCGGCGGTGAAACGTTCGTGCGCCCGACTTCGCTCGAAAAATTATTCCGCGCGCTAGCGGAACATCCGGACGCACGCTTGATCGCGGGCGCGACGGACCTCGGACTGGAAATCACAAAACGCTTTCAAAGGTTTCCCGCGCTCATCTCGGTCGAAGCCGTCGCCGATCTGAATGAGATCAGTTCCACCGAAACCGAGTGGCGTGTCGGTGCGGCCACGACCCTGACAAAACTCGACGACCTGCTCGGCCCCGAGTTCCCGGAGATCAGGGAGATGCTGTCCGTGTTCGGTTCGCGGCAAATCCGGAACCGCGCCACGCTCGGCGGAAACCTGGTGACCGCTTCGCCGATCGGCGATTCCGCGCCGGTGTTGCTCGCACTCGAAGCCAAAGTGGTGCTCGCCTCGGCGGCTGGAGAACGCGTGCTGCCGCTCGATGATTTCTTTGTCGCCTACCGGAAAACCGCGCTGCAACCAGGTGAGATTCTGAAGTCGATCATCATTCCCCGATCCAGGGCCGGAGTCCAAACCCACCGCAAGTTCTACAAAGTTTCGAAGCGGCGGGAGATGGATATCAGCACGGTCGCGGCCTGTTTCGCGGTCGAGGTGACAGAAGGCGGAACAATCACGAAAGCCCGGCTCGCTTACGGTGGCGTCGCGGCCCTGTCAGTGCGCGCGCGAGCCACTGAGGCTGCGCTGATTGGGAAACGCTGGAGCGCTGCGGCGTGCGCAGAAGTGCTGCCGGTTCTCGAGAAAGAGTTCACTCCCATCTCCGACGTCCGCGGCAGCGCGAACTACCGACAGCGGTTGATCGGAAATCTGCTTCGGAAATTCTTCTCCGGGAATGATGGAGGGCGGAGCTCCCGCGACGCCGAGAACATCGCCGGGCTCGCAGGAGCTCGCCCCGCCACCAACATGAGTGGAGCGGCCCCGCACGAGAGCGCGCACAAGCACGTGACCGGCGAAGCGATTTACGTGGACGACGATGCGCAGCAACAAAGCATGCTCGAAGTCTGGCCCGTTTGTTCGCCGCACGCGCACGCGAAAATTCTGCGACGCGATGCTTCCGCCGCGCGACTCATGCCGGGCGTCAGCGCTGTCTTGCTCGCCGAGGATGTTCCCGGCCTGAATGATGTCGGCGCGGTTCGGCACGATGAGATTTTGCTCGCGGACAAAGAGGTCCTTTATCACGGCCACATCGTCGCGCTCGTAGTGGGCGAGACGCCGGAACTCTGCCGCGCCGCGGCTGAGAATGTGATCGTCGAATACGAATCGCTCCCTCCGATCTTCACGATCGAGGAAGCGATCGAAGCCGAAAGTTTTCACAGCGATCCACATTACATTCGCCGCGGTGATACCTCCGCGGCGCTCGCTGCCGCGCCGATGACTTTCGAAGGCGAATTATCGTTCGGCGGTCAGGACCATTTCTACTTAGAGACGAACGCGGCCTGGGCGGAGGCAGGCGAAGACGGCACCGTCTTCATCAGTTCTTCGACGCAACATCCATCGGAGGTGCAGCACATCGTGGCGCATTTGCTCGACGTGCCGATGCACAGCGTAGTCGTCGAATGCCCGCGGATGGGCGGCGGTTTCGGCGGAAAAGAAACGCAGGCTGCAATGCTCGCGGCGCTTGCCGCGCTCGCCGCGACCAAGACCCGCCGCAAAGTGCGTGTCCGTTTCAACCGCGATCAAGACATGATGATCACCGGCAAGCGCCATCCGTTCCTCGGGAAATTCCGCGCCGGCTTTGATGAAAGCGGATTATTGCTGGCGGCGAAAGCCGATCTGTTTTCGAATGGCGGCTGGTCGCTCGATCTTTCCCGCGCGATCACGGACCGCGCGTTATTCCACCTCGATAACGCCTACTACATTCCGAACGTCGAATTCAGCGGTCGCGCGGTGAAAACAAACCTCGCGTCGAATACCGCGTTCCGCGGATTCGGCGGACCGCAAGGCATGTTGGTCATCGAAGAAATCATCGACCGGATCGCGCGCGCGACCGGTCTCGCGCCGGAAGTCGTTCGCGCGCGGAATCTCTATCGCGGGACCGGCGAAACCAACACCACCCATTACGGACAGGAGATCGAGGACAACCGCATCCAGCGCATCTGGCGCGATGTGACTGAATCGAGCGACCTTGCGCCGCGCCGCGAACAGTTGCGGCAATGGAACAGCGAACATCTGCAGCGAAAACGCGGGATCGCTATTACGCCGGTGAAGTTCGGAATTTCGTTTACGACGACGCATCTGAATCAAGCGGGCGCTCTCGTGCTGCTTTATCAGGACGGCACTGTGCAGGTGAACCACGGCGGCACCGAAATGGGCCAGGGGGTTTACACCAACATCGCGCTGATCGCGGCGCGAGAGCTGGGGCTGACGACCGATCGCGTTCGCGTGATGGCGACGCGCACCGACAAAGTTCCGAACACTTCCGCCACGGCCGCATCCTGCGGCACGGACTTGAATGGCGCCGCGGTCAAGAACGCGTGCGACACTTTGCGCGCGCGACTTCTACCCTTCGCTGTCGAGATGCTTTCGGAGAAAAACGGCACCGCGGTTCCGATCGATCGAATCGTTTTCAACGACAACCTGATCCTCGATGCCGAGAACCCGAAGACGGGAATTCCGTTTGCCGAGCTGCTGCAACGCGCCTACTTCGCGCGCACGAGTTTAAGCGCAACTGGGTTCTACAAAACTCCCGACATCAATTACGATCGCGATGCGGGCCGCGGAAAACCGTTCCATTATTTCGCGGTGGGCGCGGCGGTGAGCGAAGTGGAAGTGGATGGATTCACCGGCATGACTCACATCCGGCGGGTCGATATCCTGCACGATGTCGGCGACGCGATTAACCACGGCGTCACGCTCGGCCAGGTCGAAGGCGGCTTTGTCCAGGGCGCGGGTTGGCTCACGAACGAAGAGCTGGTCTGGGATTCGGAAGGCCGCTTGATGACGCATTCGCCCGACACCTACAAAATTCCGGCGATTGGCGATACGCCGGATATTTTCAACGTCGCGTTTCTGGCGGATGCGACGCAGCACAATGTCATTCACGGCAGCAAAGCCGTCGGCGAACCGCCATTGATGCTCGCGATCTCCGTCCGCGAAGCGATCCGCGATGCGGTCGCTGCGTTTGGAAAACCGGGCGGCCAGGTGCCGCTCGCGTCGCCCGCGACGTGCGAAGCGATCTTCAATGCGATTCACGGCCGCACTTCATCGTCGTCCGCCGAAGCGACCCCCGAACACGCCATCGCCGACCAGGTTTTGTCGTGAATTACTTCTACTGTCATCCTGAGCGTAGCGAAGGATCTCTGACTATTTCCGGTACTCAGCGCTCGGTGCCCAGAAATAGTCAGAGATGTTTCGCTGCGCTCAACATGACAATCATGCGGGAGATGAGCGCTCTGCGATAATTCCATGCGCGACATCCAGCATAAACTCAGCGTCGCGCGTGGCGAGAAACCGGCTGATCTCCTTTTCAAAAACGCGCAGCTCGTCAACGTCTTTAGCGGCGAGATTCATGACGCCAACGTGGCAGTCGACGATGAACGCGTCATCGGCTTTGGCGATTACGATGCGAAAGAAATCATCGACCTCGAAGGCGCCTATCTCGCGCCGAGCTTGATCGACGGACATTTCCACGTCGAAAGCACGATGGTGACAATCCCAGAGTTCGCGCGCGCCGTCGTCCCGCATGGCACCGGAGCGATGGTCATCGATCCGCACGAATACGCGAACGTTCTGGGAATGGATGGAATCCGTTACGTGCTCGAGTCGAGCAAAAATCTGCCGATCGATTTCTTCATCATGCTGCCTTCCTGCGTTCCGGCGACGCATTTGGAAACGGCCGGCGCGCGCTTCACCGCGGACGATTTGCGTTTGATGATCGCGGACGATCGGATCGCCGGCATCGCCGAGCTGATGAATTATCCCGGCGTTTTTCTCGGAATGGAAAGCGAGCTGGCGAAGATCGAAGCGGGCCGTGGCAAAGTGATCGACGGACATGCCCCCGGGCTGCGCGGGAAAAACCTGAACGCGTATGCGCTCGCCGGCGTTCGTTCCGATCACGAAAGCACGGAGCTGGATGAAGCGCGGGAGAAGTTGCGCCTCGGAATGCATCTGCTGGTCCGCGAGGGCAGCACCGAACGCAACCTCGAACACATCATCGCGCTGGTCACGCCGCAGAACTCGGCCAACTGCTCGTTCGCCACCGACGATAAATTGCCGGGCGATTTGGTGGGCGAAGGCCACATCGATCATTCGATCCGGAAAGCCATCGCGCTCGGCGTGGCGCCCATCACCGCAATTCAAATGGGGACGATCAACACGGCGCGTTATTACCGCCTCAGAAACCACGGAGCGATCGCGCCGCGCTACTGGGCGGACTTCATCGTCTTCGACGATCTCGCAAAGTTTCAGATCAAACGCGTTTACAAGAAAGGCGCGCTCGTGGCGGAGAACGGGAAATATCTTCGAGAGAAGATTCCGAGCACGGAAGAGCCGCGCAGCACGATGAACCTGAGTTATCGCGCGCCCGGCGATTTCGAAGTGCGCGTCCCGAGTGCGGGCGCAAAGAAAATCAGGGTAATCGAAATCGTCCCGCACCAGATCGTCACGAAAGAAATTCTCGAGACACCCAGATCGCTCGATGGCCAGATCGTTTCCGATATCGAGCGCGACATCCTGAAACTAGTGGTAGTCGAGCGGCACCGGGCGACCGGCAATGTCGGCGTGGGATTCGTCCGCGGCTTCGGATTGAAGCGCGGCGCGCTCGGTTCTACCGTCGCGCACGACGCCCACAATGTGGTGGTGGTGGGCGTGAGCGATTCCGACATCGTCGCCGCGATCCAGGCGCTCGAAACCATGCGCGGCGGTCAGGTCGCCGTCGCCGATGGAAAAATCGAAGCCGCGTTGCCGCTGCCAATCGCGGGCCTGGTTTCCGATCAGCCGCTCGAATCCGTCATCGAAAAGATCGTGGAATTGAAAGCCGCGGCGATGCGACTCGGCTGCGCGCTGGACGCGCCGTTCATGTCGCTTTCTTTCCTCAGCCTCTCGCCGATCCCGGCCTTGAAGTTGACCGACCAGGGCCTGGTGGATGCGGTGAATCTCAAACTCACAACGCTGATCGCCGACTAAGAGAGATTCACATGGCCGATCATGTTGACGAAGCCGCGCATGCGCGCTGGATGGACGAAGCGATCGCTCTTGCCCAAGCCGGAATGCGCGAACACGGTGGCGGCCCTTTCGGCGCGATCGTCGTAGCGAACGGCAAGTTAGTCGGCCGCGGTTGGAATCAAGTGACCCGACTTCTCGATCCCACCGCTCACGCCGAGATCACAGCGATTCGCGATGCCTGCCGCGCGCTGCAACGTTTCGATCTGCGCGGTTGCGTTCTCTACAGCAGTTGCGAGCCCTGTCCGATGTGTCTGGCCGCGATCTATTGGGCGCGGCTCGATCGTGTCTATTACGCCTCGACCCGGACCGACGCCGCGGGGATCGGATTCGACGACGATTTTATTTACCAACAAATCCCGCTCGACCTGGCGGCCCGGTCGCTGCCCATGGTTCAGCTCGCGTCTACCGCCGCCGCGGATTTGTTCGGCGAATGGACAGCCAAAGCGGACAAGATTCCGTACTAAAATCAGTGACGAGTGACATGTGACCAGTGACGGGTTGGTCCGCCACGGCGTCGCGCAAAACTGTTTCCTACTTTCTAATTCCTACTTTCTACTTTCTCCGGTTTAGCTAGTGTGTTTATCCCGTGAACGACACGACCATCATACCGGAAACCGACGCTCCGAACAGCAAGGAAGATCCCACCGCTCCGCGCGGATCGACCGCCGCTGTTCCCTCGACGACTCCGGCTTCGGACCGGGCCGATCTTCGCCCGGAAAATATCAACGACGCCGTCATCCGCCTCGCGGGAGATTCGCAGGACGGCATCCAGAGCGCCGGCGCGTTTCTCGCGCGCCTGGCCGGCCGCAGCGATCACGATGTCATGACTTACATGACGATCCCCGCCACCATTTCCGGCGGACCGTCGATCTTCCAGGTCCGCATGGGCACCGGCGAAGTCCTCTCCGCCGGCGACGAAGCCGATTTCCTCGTCGCGTTTTATCAGCACAGCTACCAGGACCACATCAGCTTTTTGAAAGATGGCGGCGTGCTTCTTTACGATTCCGACAACGTCCAGCCGGATCTCGACGACAAACGTTTCGTTTACGTCGGCGTGCCGATCACGGGGTTGACCATCGAAGCGCTTGGCGGAACGGCGAAGGACAAGGGCAAAAACATTTTCATCCTCGGCTTGATCGCGAAAATCTTTCATCTCGATGTCGAGAAACTCACGACGCTGATCAAAGAAAAATTTGCCGGCAAAGATGCGAGCATCGCCAACACCGCCATCATGGCGTTCACGGCCGGCTATGCCTACCCGGTCGGTAATGTCCTGACGAAGCAATACAAGTTTGAGACGGTCGTTCCCAAGGAAGGCGATCGCGCCCAGATCACGATGGATGGCAACCAGGCGTTGGCCTACGGACTGCTGGCCGCGGGCGTGCGTTACGGCGCCGGTTATCCCATTACACCGTGGTCGTCCGTCATGGAAATCTTGCGGAGCGAGCTGCCGAAATACGGCGGCATCTTCGTGCAAGCTGAGGACGAGCTTGGCGCGGTCTCGCTCGCGCTCGGCTTCTCCTTCTCCGGATATCTAGCTGTCACGGGCAGCGCCGGTCCCGGCATCTCGCTCAAGACCGAAGCGATCGGTTGGGCGTCCATGTCCGAGATGCCCCTCATCATTATTAATGTGCAACGCGGCGGTCCGAGCACCGGTCTGCCTACAAACGTCGAGCAAAGCGATCTCTTCCAAGCGATTTTCGGCGGGCATGGAGACAGTCCGCGCGTCGTTCTGGCCGCCGCGACCGTGGAAGACTGTTTCTACATCGCGATTGAAGCCGCTCGGATTGCGCGCAAATACAGCACGCCCGTTTTCATTTTGAGCGACACGTCGCTGGCGACGCGGATCGAAGCGTTCGACGAACCGGAGCTGAAGGATTTGATGATCGACCCGAAGCCCGACCTGACGCCGCGCTCTGCCGGCTTCAAGCCCTATGCGGTTGATCAGATCACGCAACATGTCCCGCCCGGCACGCGCATGCTCGACGGAAAATATCCGCTCGTCTCCGGACTCGAGCATGACGAGATGGGCCATCCGACCGGCAGCCCGAAGTTGCACATGGCCATGACCGCGAAACGCCGCAACAAATTGCGCAAGCTCGCCGAGGAAATCCCGGCGCCCGAAGTATATGGCGATCAGGAGGGCGACGTGCTGCTCGTCGGCTGGGGTTCCACTTACGGGCCGATCCACGACGCCGTGAAACTGGCACGCGAACATGGCGAGAAGGCCGGCGCATTGCATCTGCGGCACGTCCATCCGTTGCCGAACGGCCTCGAAAAAGTCTTCGCGAAATTCAAACGCATCGTTGTCGTCGAGATGAACGACCAGGGCGTGTACGGATTCGGCCAGCTTGCCACGATCCTCCGGGCGCGCTTCTGCGAACCGAAAATCGAAAGCGCCACCAAGACTGACGGTCTCACCTTCCGAGTGAAAGAGATTCTCGAACGCGTTTTCGAGGGACGCTCCTTTGCCGCCCGGAAAATTCCGCGCGAAGGCCTCCCCATCATTCACACCGACACCTCACCCGACAACGTGAAGTCGTTGAAAGAAGTCGTCCCGCAGGGAGTGGGCTAAGGGGAAGTGACGAGTGACCAGTGATGAGTGACCAGATATACAGATCTTCTGAGTTCGACGTTGGACGTTGGACGTTGGACGTTGGACGTTTTCTTTTCAGACAAGGCAATATTTCATGAGCGACACCGTAACAACCGCACCATCTCCAGCTCCGGACCGCGAGAAACTCACCAAGAAAGCCATCACCGCCGATCACCCCACCTGGTGTCCCGGCTGCGGCGACTTCGCGGTGCTCGCCTCCTATTACAAAGTCATCGAGAAACGGCAACTCGATCACGAGAAGATCGTCACCCTGGCCGGGATCGGTTGTTCCTCGCGCTTCCCGTATTTCGTGAACGGCTACGGCGCGCATTTCATTCACGGCCGCGCCGTCCCGCTCGCCTCCGGCATCAGCCTGGCCCGGCCCGACCTGCACGTCTTTCTTTTCGGCGGCGACGGCGACGGCTTCTCCATCGGCGGCAACCATCTCAATCACGGCGCGCGCAAGAACATCAACCTGGTCTACTTCATCATGGACAACTTCGTCTATGGCCTGACCAAAAAGCAGACCTCGCCCACGTCGCCGATCGGTTTCAAATCGAAGACCGACCCGACCGGCGCGATCGACCAGCCGGTCAACCCGATGAAGCAACTCATCTGCGCCGGCGCCACCTTCGTCGCGCGCACCCACGCCACCCAGGTCAACCACATGATCCAGATGATCGAGCGCGCCATGGATCACCAGGGCTTCAGCGTCATCGAATGTCTCAGTGAATGCGTCGAATTTTTCCCCGGCGCCTTCGACCCCGCCAACCCGCGCAAAGGCGGCGCCTTCTCGTTGATTGACGAGAAAAAATACGACAACACCCCTGAAGACGAACTCCGTCACGACGTCACCGACGAGCTCGCCGCTTACAAGCTGGCGCAGCTCCCGTTCCCCGGCGTCTTCGGCGTCTTCTACGAAAGCGATCGCCCGACGAAGAATGCGTTGGAGAAGAAGTGGATCGACACCACCCGCGAAAAACTAGGGAATCCGACGGATCTGGCTTTACTCCAGAAAACCTTCGATCGGATGAAATGATCAGATATTTCTAAGTCGCACTCGACTTCCCTATACCCCCCAAGCTTTAATTCTCTGTGCCTGTGGAAATTCGCGATTCCCTCCGAGAATTGTATTTGAGCGACCAGCGCCCATGGCTAGTCGGCTACAGCGGCGGTAAAGACAGCACGATGCTCGCATCGATGATTTTTACTGTCGTCGGAAGCATACCTCCGGATCAACGCACAAAACCTGTGTCCATTCTTTGCACTGATACACGCGTGGAGATCCCAGCGATCGTCGAGATGATCGAAGGTTCTCTCGCGAAGATGCAAAAATATTCTCGCGAGCAGGATTTGAACATCGATGTCCATTTACTTCGACCGCCTGTCGAAGAATCTTTTTGGGTCAATATAATTGGACGTGGCTATCCGCCTCCGAACCGGAATTTTCGGTGGTGTACCCAGCGGATGAAGATCGATCCAGTTAATAAGTTTGTGCAGAAACGGCTGGGGCATTGGGGCGAAGCAATTTTGCATTTGGGTGCCCGGCGTTCCGAGAGTTCTACCCGTTCGCAAACAATGGCGAATCGGGAAGCGCGTAATGGGCTGCGGAAGCATCCCGATCTACCTCGCGTCTGGGTTTCAAACCCGATTGAGTTTCTGGAGACCGCCGACGTTTGGGCATATTTGATTCAAGTTCCCAATCCTTGGGGAGGAGACAACCGTGCGCTCTTTAAGCTTTATCGAGATGCTAGCGGCGAATGTCCGGTACATATCGATACAAGCACCCCGGCATGCGGCAATTCACGATTCGGTTGCTGGACCTGCACTGTAGTAGAGCAAGACAAGGCTGGTGAAGGGCTCCTCGCGAGCGGGGACGAGAGGATGGAAAAACTACTGGAATTCCGGGAAACACTTCTCGAGTTCCGAGAGCCCTCAAATGGCTGGCGTGATCAGCGTCGAATGAATGGCAATGAAGGTCCGGGGCCACTAACGATCGAGGCCCGACGCGAGTTGCTGTCCAGGCTCATTAAGCTTCAGGAGGAAACGGGACTTCGGGTTATCAGCGATGATGAGCTGCTTTTGATTCAGAAGATGTGGAACGGAGCGCGTAGGCCGGATGACGGTAACGGCGTGGCCCGAATTATCGAGCGACAAAGAGGAGTTATTATGAACGACTGGGATGACACAACGGAATTACGACAGACGCAGGAAACCGTGGCGAATGAGAAAGGGATTTGCTCGGATACGTTGCGTCGCTTGCTCAGCAAAGTAGAAGAATACAGCGAGAGCCATCGGGCATTCGGTCTTCCGGATGATTTATTGAATATTCTAAAGGACGACTTGGAGGAGCAGACGCAATCAGAAACCGTAAAGAATGGCTGAAGTCTACATCGATTCGCTAACGCTGAAGAACTTCGGCCCGTATTACGGCGAACATGTTTTCAATTTCGGCACGCTCGATGACCGGATGGGCATCCTCGTTGGCGGCAAGAATGGTGCGGGCAAAACGCATTTGCTCCGCGCACTCTATCTGGCCGCCGTCGGAGAGACGGGTGTCATCGATCTAAAAAAGGTAGAGCCGGCGTCTGAATCGACGCGTTTTAATTTTGACCGCTCACTCAATCGGCGGGCGGAAATGGAAGGCGAGGACACAATCGTCCTCCAAGTTACGGTTTCACAGCGCGATGAAAAAGGTGTTGGCACGCGCAAAGCCACATTCGTTCGCGAAATCAGGTTCCGCCCGAATTCAGCGCCAGTCTGGCGATCACACGCAGACCGAGAAGATGGCTCGCCCGAACTTGATGACGACAAACATATTGAGAAACTCCGTGATGCACTTCTGCCTCGTCATCTTGCGAGATTCTTCTTCTTCGATGCCGAGCGCGGGCAAAATTTCAATCTCGGCCAGCAAGACATTGTGGAGGGAATCAGCAGAATTCTCGGCCTTTATGCGTACGGCGAGCTGGAAAGCGATCTACGTAACTTGATTAACTCAAAGATACCGCGCGTGTTTAATGCGTCGGAAGGTCATGAGGCGGCGAAGAAGCTTGCCGAACTTACTGGGCGTATCGTCACCGCCGAAGGGCAACTTACAGCATTGCGAGATGAGTTGGTGACGGTCGATCTCGAATTAAACGAAGCACAAACAGAGCTTAATGATGTTGAGGAACGTTTGAAGAGCCTCGGCGCGGTGGATCCGGCAGAGTTACAGCAAGCGCAAGATAGCCGCGCTGTCCTGGCCGAAACAAAGGCCCGTTTGGACGCGAGCTTGACGAAAGTGTGGGAATTGTCACTGCCCGTTGGTCTGCTCGGGAATTACCGTCGAGAGCTTCACGATAAACTTGTCCGGGAAGAAAAACGGCGCGAGTGGGAAAGTAGTCGTGCGACTGTCGAACCCAAGATTCCGCAGATCAAAGAGGATGTTTTTGGAAACCCGCCCTCCGAATATCGTTTGGAAAACCCAACGTTCAGTTTTTACACTGACCGACTGGATCGCGCGCTACACAGCCTGTTTCATCCACCACCTGAGGGAATGGCCTCAGCTGTGTACATCACAGACCGAAATGATCGAAGTGCCCAAATCCGGGCGCGGTTGATGAGCGGACTCGCACCTCTGGTCGAAGTTGCGGATTTATGCCGGCAAGTTGAAACGGTTAACTCGACCTTACGCGAGATTGACACAAAGCTTAGGCAGCTCCGGCAAGACGCGGCCGCGATGGCTGTCGGCGCTGAACTCCATCGACGGAGAGGAGAACTAAGTACGCAGATCGAGCATCTACAAAAACGCAAAGGAGATCGCAATATCGAGGTTGATTCTCTCGATGTTCAACTCAAAGAGCTGAAACGTGAAGAAACAAATCAAACAGCTCTCGCCAATAAAGCCAAGAAAGGCCAAACGCTGGTTTCATTGGCGGCTCGTTACAGGGAGGCTGCCGGGGAAATACGTAACCGGGCCGCCGAGCAACTGCGAAGGAACATCTCTGAACATGTCGGAGAGCTTTGGGTGGAGATTACTGAACGGAGTCGCGAATTCCTAGGAATGGAGTTTGATAAGAATTGGAATTGTTTCTTGCTCCGACGCGATAATAAAAAGGTCACTTGGGAGGACTCGAATACATCCGCCGGCCAGCGCCAGGTCCGCATGCTTGCTTTTTATGAGGCGCTCCGTCGCTTGGCCAAACTCGTTCCGCCACTGGTCGTAGATACGCCCCTGGGTCGTCTGGATCGGGAAGTCAAAAACAGTGTATTGGATCAACTATACCTCACTGGGCACCAAACAATTATCCTGACTACGAATTCTGAAATCGATCCAAGTAGTTCAATGTTCGACCGGGTTAAAGATAAGCTAGCCCGGGTTTACACGCTTCATCCACGCGGCGAAGAGGAAAGCGTGAACTACGAAGTGACCGTCACGAATGATTACTTCGGGCGGCCCCTCACCTGATGACGATCACTGATGCAATTAAAGAAGTCATGCGCGCACGCGGAGCGCCTGTGACAGCCCGAGAAGCGTACGAGGCGATCATCGAATTAGGATTATACGAATTTCATGCCGAGAATCCCCTTCACATTGTTGCAAGTCAGATTCGACGTCATTGCAAGGGATTGGATTTTCCATCGGCGTCGGAGACGAAATATTTTGAACTGAGAGAAGACGGAAAATACTTTTTCCTTCCGCAGCCGATTCGCCAAAGTCCGGGAGCAAAGAAGCATAAACTGACAGGGGTTAAGGCGCTCCTTCGCGACCTACGAGTCGTCCATCAACGATACGACCACGAGTTACGATCTGCTATTTTGGCCAATCTGAAAGGTTTATCGCCGCGTGATTTCGAACATTTTGCGAGACGGCTACTAAATGAATATGGCTTCATTAATATGGTCGTGACACCGCAGGGCCGCGATGGGGGGATCGACGGATACGGCAGACTGAAGATCGGTCTGGCATACATGAACGTCGCTTTTCAGTGTAAACGATTCAATGATCTGTCCGTTGGACGGCCCAAGATTGATGAATTTCGTGGAGCAATTCAGGGCGAGTACGAGCAAGGCATCTTTTTCACTACTTCGAAATTCGTCGAGACCGCTAAAGATGCATCGCTACGACGTGGGGCGGTTCCAATCGTCCTGGTAGACGGCCCTGGTATCGTCAATCTGATGATCGGGAAACAGTTTGGCGTCCAGGCGGAAGAGATTCCGGTCTATAGCTATGCGCTCGATCTTGTGCTGAGCGACGATTCAGCGGACGACATGGAGCGGAAATTGCGCGCATCATGAAATTCAAGCCGAGCCAAGCGACAGAGGATTTTATCGAGAATGTGCATCAACGGGTTGGCGCTCGTAATAAGGCGATTTTGGCCCGCTCGGCATTTTGCTTGGCGCTCGCAGAAGGTGTGCCGCCGGCGTTCAAGCCAACGGATTCACAGGGCAAGGACCTAGATGATGAAACCGTTCTTGGGGAAGACCTGCGAGACGTTATCCGCGCGGCACTGAATGATCGCGCAGGCAAAGAGCTCGATGAAGGAGGCTACCGGCAATCGTTTCGCAACCATTTTGAATACGGTTGCCGACGCTTGAAAGATGTATGGGAAGCGTCTGGGAATGATCCGACGCGGTTTATCTCATCTTTACTCATACTGTGCAATACCGACTCCGCGGGAGCCAGTGCCCAAACGACCGAGGCATTGCCCATCGTCGAGTCGGCCGTAAAATTGAAGGTGTTAGAGGGCGAAGGTGAGTGGACGATCAACGAAGCGGGCCACAACAGCCTCGTCGTAATTTCAGGCAAGCCGGGAACCGGTAAAAGCCAACTCGCCCTTGACCTGCTCGCGCAAGTTGCCCGCCAAGGAGTGCGCGTGGCATTTTTCGATTTGAAAGGCGAACTGGAGGACGATCCTTCCAATCCGCAGCAACGTGAAAGTCGGCGCAAATTTATTGAAGTAACGAAAGCGCGGTACCTGCGTTTGATTCAACACGGACTACCTATCAATCCGCTCATTCATGAGCCGAGTCCGACGGTCAATGCAAAAGAAGCTTATGCTGTCGCATCGATGATTCGTGCGTTCGCGCCGCAATTAGGCGCCAAGCAAGAACAGGCCATCGCTGATGCGTATCAGCATTTAGATGCGCCTGACTTTCCCAGCCTCGCCAATGAACTTGAGCAAGGTGGCGCAAAAGGCGTCGAGGTCGCGTTGATTAAAAAGATTGTCGACCTGAATCTCTTCGCGACTGCAAAGACCGGCATCCCTGCTGAGGATTGGCTCAACTCTTCACTGATTATCGATTTCAAGGAGTTTGGAAACGATAACAACACAAAGAGTCTCGCTGTTGCCTTGATTCTGAACTTTCTGATGAAGCGCTTGAATAAAAACCTGAGCGTGAAGGGCAAGATTCAGCCGTTAAAGATGATCTTGTTTGTGGATGAAGCTCATCTGCTCCTACCGAAAGAATCAAAGGCCGGCTTATTAGGCTCACTTGCGCGACAAGGACGTTCGTGGGGTTTTCCACTGTGGCTGGCATCACAAGATGCGGATGCTTTCGTCACGACCGGGTCAAACGCAACCAATTTTGCAGAATTGGCAACTTGCGGCGTGCACTTTTCGCCTGAGACGCTAAACGAATCCGAACAACGGCAAATCCTCGGCGGTGTTCTGCATCACCCGCTTAAGCAAGGCGAAGCCGCGGTAAGGCTGCATAACAAATTGCGGAGCGGTAACGCTAGACAGTTTTGGCGAGATGGAGGCGTTGCCGGGAGGTAACCGTGGAAGACGCGCTGCAGCCAGGCCTAGGCGGTTTTCAGCTGTCCGATTTTCACATCAAACGAATGCTTCTGTCGCCACCAAACTGGCAAGCTTATGTTCCACACGCTGCACTTGCATGGCAGCCGGTTCCGTTTTCCACTCAAGACGTTAACAACGTCCCAAACGACGACAGCCGCGGCGTATACTCGTTCGTTGTCCAACCGGGAATTGCACAACATCCGAATTGCTCCTATCTCTTGTATGTCGGGAAAGTGGAAGATCAATCATTCCGAGATCGATACCGGAATTACCTGACGGAAAGAAACAAAGGAGAGAACGCCAGGCGAGTTCACGTCAGTCGTATGCTGCAGAAGTGGGATGGCTTCTTGTGGTTTTACTATGCTCCTGTCGACGAGGCCGCGCTAATCTCACCGATTGAAGATGCGTTACTTGCAGCATATCTCCCACCGGCCAATCGCCGAGTTCCTGCAGAGGCTCGCTATGCATTAGCCGCAGCGTTGGACGTGTAAATCATGGCCATAACAAATCTCCCCGCTCTGCGAGCCCGAATGGGCGACCGCTGGTATTACGTTGCGACGCTCACGTTCGACGAGGGTATACGCATCATCCGCCCAATCAACGAGATTCAAGAAAGGAAGGAATTCAAGACTTGGCTTCAAAGGGTAATTCGCGAGGAAAGAAAAGAGGAAATCGCAACTTACCTGCTAAATCAGCCTCAACGCTTTTTTAATGCCGTTGTCACCGGTTTATACGGTGGCGAACCTGAATGGGTTCCCGTGGAACTAGGAGAAAGTATAACCGCAGGTGATGTTGAACTTGGTGATCGTGAATCGACAGCATACGGGATTGTTAAACTTAGCGGCGGCGAACAGATCTTTGCGATCGACGGTCAGCATCGCATAGCCGGGATCCGCGAAGCAGTTAGGCAAAACGCGGAGCTTGGAAGTGAAGAGCTTACCGTCATCTTCGTTGGTCATCAGATGACAGACGAGGGTCGAGAGAGGACGCGACGCCTTTTCACCACGCTAAACAAATTCGCTAAACCAGTTTCTAAGGCCGAACTCATTGCGCTAAATGACGACGACGCTTTCGCCGTCGTAACGCGAAACCTAATCGATAATTATCAGGGACTTGGGAGCGGATTTGTACCGTTCACCCCTACGGCAAATATTCCTGGTGACGATCCCACAGCGATTACAACAGTCATTGGCCTATACGATGTTGTAAGAACGGTAACGGCGTCGGGAAGTGCAGAGCGCAAGCAATTGGAATCCGGGCCCATTAACCAAAAAACCGTTGGGGAGGTTTCGAAGCTTGCTACGGACTTTTGGGATGCATTGAAGCGGAATGTTGAGGCAATCGGGCTTACGATGGCGTCAGAGCTCGAGGCGGCTGTTGCCGGACAATATCGAACCGCGAATGGGGGCAATCTCCTCTTTCGGACGGTGGGACTTCAATCGTTTGCTCGCGCAACACGAGTGCTCCTAGACCGCGGTGTAGCTGTAGAGGTCGCTGTACGGCGACTATCAAGAGCGCCTCTCGATCTAGCGCGTCCACCGTGGCGAGGCGTATTATGGAATCCATCAACCCACACTATGATTCTTAAGTACAGCAAGCTCGCCGAAAATCTTTTGCTTCATATGGTGGGGGAACAATTAAACCCTGCAAGATATCCTCTCGCTAGGAACTACCGGACGGTCTTGGGCGAACCGCACGCGCGTTTGCCCAGAGCCGTTTGATTTGCGCCGACGGGGAAGCGACCGTTCGGCTGTGGATGTAACGACCGGGATTTCTCCGCGAATCCGCAGGGGTGGATGGACTCTGCGGTTTGTGTAAAAATTGTGCCGTGAGTCCACAGGAGCTGTTCGCGGAGACGCATCGTAAGCGGATTATTATAGGTATTCACTGAGTTGAGGGGCGCTTCCAGCCGCATTCGAAGATCAAGCTGTTAGCGTCAAAAGAACGTGCGAAGCGTCCGCGTCATTGGATGCCTCTTCGGAGTGGGATAACTTGAACCCGCATTTTTGCAGGACGCGGATCGAGGCCACGTTATGCTTCGCCACCCCCGCGTAAAGCGGCCGGACGGGTTCAAGGCCGAGGAAAGCGGAGAGCGCCTCGGTGGCCACTCCGCGGCCCCAAAAGGCGCGGTCGATCCAATAGCCGACCTCTCGCTTCCCCTCCGACGTCCAACTGCCAATGTTTCCGGCTACCTCATCGTCAACGATCACCGTCTTTTTCAGAAGCAAATCGTCGGCCAGGAGCTTCGCCCAATGCTGGTCGAACGCAGCCCGGTCGCGCGAATTGAATGCGACCATGGCCACCGCGATCGGATCTCGCTGGTGCTCGAAAAACAGCGGCAAGTCGTTCGCTTCGACATTCCGCAATTGGATCTTTGTCTTCATCGGGGTCTTCACTTTTTGGCGGACTCAGCTTTCAAGACTTTGGCGCTGATTCTCTCCCGCCTGGTTTCCAGCAGCACGGTCATGGTGCCTTCGACGTAGGGCGCGTCATCAGGGCCCTTCGGTATCTGGGCGCCGACGCCGATCTTGACCGTGACGGGATTGCCGACGCTGTAGCCAACGTCGGGGTCGACGACGCTCATTTGGTTGTAGCTGATGGCGTAACGGGCTGGGTCGGCGTTTTTCTTGCCTTTGAGCGCAGTCTTGAGAAGGGCGGCGCCCCTGGCATCGAGCGTGGGCTTGATGTTCAATTGACGGAGGTTCTCGCCGTCGCTTTCGACGAGGAGGACCGCAGAGCTCTCCCATTTCGCCCCGAAGATCAGGAGGCCGAAGTGCCAGCCTTCCTCAGCCGGTCCCCAGAGGACCTGCAAGCTGCCGTGGTTGCGGCCGGGGAAGTAAACGATTTGGTCCTCGGGCTTGCCGAGGTCGAGCCGGCCGAGCACGCGCTTTTCCCTGAGCGAGACGACGGCGTTTCCCATCGCGATGCGGTCTTCGATTTTCCCGGTGGCTTCATCGAAGCCGTTGAGGGCATCGGTCTCAGCCGGGGCGACGCCGCTGACGAGGTAAGGAAACTTGGCGGGCTTGCTGCCTTTGTTGCGGGCGGTAAAGAGCACAGCGAGATCGCCGTCGGCATTGGTGGAATCTTCGATCACCCAGGCGACTTCGCCGCCCGCTTTCAGTTTGGCGTTAATCTGCGCGGCGGAATCCGCGGCGACCAGCGGGTGCGAAACGAGCGAGACGATACCGGCGAACACGACCGCGCGTAGAACAAGCTGGGATTTCATGGGGGCGAGATTTCGTGGGCGCGGACGACAAGTCAATCGCCAAACGCGGACGTGCTCATTGAGGAGCAAACCTTGCAGGTCAGTCCAACAAGAGCGGTTAGCGCAAGCGACTTAGAAAATCGTGGTTCCCGTCGCAGTATCTTTGAACCAGCCGGGTAAATTCGAAATTCGAAGCTCGCCGTAACGCGGGTGAAGGAGCGGCCGGGCTTTCCAATCCGAAACACATTCGAAATTCCAATCAACAAAGGATCAAAACGGAAGTCGTTTCGAATTCCTTCGGTTGTAGGGCGACCGCTCCGGTTGCCGGTTATCAAAATGGCAGGCGACGCGCCTGCCCTACAATTGGAGATGTTGTTTGTAGCGCGACGCGAATCGAGAAACAGATAGCGTGTAGCACAATGGAGATTGATTCGTTCGCATCCCGCTCTCTCACCCTCGCCCCTCGGGTTCTGCGATCTATGTCGCGGCATCCCAGCACGCTCCATTCATCAGTTGAGGTGGAGCTTAGACAAGCCCGCGGTCTCAGAGCATTATCCCAAAGCAGCCATGGAAATCCACCAACTCAGGTACTTCGTCGCTGTGGCGGAGGAGAGCAGCTTTTCGCACGCGGCGCAGCGGGAGCATGTGTCGCAGCCGTCGCTCAGTCAGCAGATCCATAAGCTGGAAGAGGAGTTGAATCAGCAGTTGTTCGATCGGCTGCCGCGCTCGGTGGTCCTGACCGCGGCCGGCAGATGTTTGCTGCCGTACGCGAGATCCATTTTGACGGCGATCGCTGACGCGGGACGCGCGGTGAGGGCGCTCGAAGCCGAGGTCGCGGGCCGGCTGGCGGTCGGCGCCATTCCTTCGATCGCGCTCTATATTCTTCCGCGATTGATCGGAAGATTTCAGCACGCCTATCCGAAGGTGACTTTTGAGATCTTCGAGGACACGACGGGTAAGCTGGCCCAGCGCCTCGAGGATGGGACGCTCGACCTGGTGATCGCATCGGGCACGGACGAGAGCCCGAACCTGGCGCGCCATTCGCTCGGCCGGGAAGCGCTCCTTTTGCTGGTCCCGGAGAAGCATCTGTTCGCGCGACGGAAGAGCGTCCGATGGAGCGATCTTGCGGACGAGAAGTTCCTTCTGCTGCATGATGAGCATTCGCTTTCGATCCACGTGCGCCAGCTCCTGGCGGCCAATGATCTGAAACCGGAGCTGGTCCTGCGGGGCGCTCAGCTGGTGACGATCGCGAGAATGGTCGCAGCCGGGCTGGGTGTGACGGTGATCCCGGAGATGATGGCCGGGACCGAGTTTGTGAAAGACTGTGTCGCGGTGCCTTTCGCGAAGCCGGTGCCAACGCGCGAGCTGACTTTGTTGCGCAACCCGCTGCGGGCTGAAAGCAATGCGGCCGCGGCGTTCCGTGAGGAAGCCGCGGCCGTGTTTGACGTGCAACTGCCCGTTGCTCGTGCGCTACCCTCGCGCATTTGACCATCTACCCGCCGGCATCCCTGCACGGCGTGTTCTCGGTTGAAGGTACGTTGCCGGATCCCGGCGTCGCCCACAGGGCGACGGCTACAGGGGTTACAGGTTCACCCTCATGGCATGGGCCAGGGAGAGGATGGACCAGGTGGAGGTCAGAACGATCACTGCGAAAAGAACGAACTCGGCGGCGACACTCGGCCGCTCGCGTTGCGCGAAGCGCTCGCCCACAAAGCGAAAGGCGCGCAGGCGCATGGAGGTCTTCGAATAAGGCAGCTCACCGTTTCGACCGTTGCTGCTTGTTAGTAATGTTTGCATGCCTAACTAAAAAGCAGGCTGCGCGCTCCTTTTAATACTTAATGCCACTGGCTGTGATAGGCGGCGCCTATGGGGCAGCCGGGTTTCGTGACGATCGATCGAAGATGGCTCGCGCTGGGATTCTCACGCATCGATAATGTACTTTGAAAATTGCTGGCTCCACAAAGAGACTGTTGCGACATAGCGCAGCCCGGTTTTTTCCAGCACCCGCACGGAGGCGATGTTCTCGGACATCACCAGGCCGATGATGCGTTTAAGGCCAAGATCGGCGAACCCGTAACGGACCGAGGCAAGCGCGGTTTCAGTGGCCAGTCCCTGACCCCAGTAAGCCGGCAGCAGACGGTAGGCGACGTCGACCTCGCCCAGTTCTTCCAAGTATTTCAAACCCGCAAAGCCAATCTGTTCGCCCGTCGCTTTGAGAATGCAGGCGCCACGGCCAAAGCCGTGTTTCCGGTAATCGGCGATCGGATGATCGATCAAGAGCTGCCGGGCCTGGTCGACATTGAGCAGCGCCTTATCGGGCACGAACCGTAAGACTTCCGGATCGGTATTCAGCTTGAAGAACGCCTCCGCATCCTCCTCCACATATTCTCGCACCAGGAGTCGATCAGTCTCGAGGATCACTTTCATGCTAGGCCGTGACCCGCCTTCGCGAGGCTTTGGCGTGGCAGGCGAGTGACATGTGACTGCGCTGCCGCTTCTTTGCTGAACTGAACATTACCCTGCTTCGATCCGAGACGGCGAAACTCTTTACCACGGCTGGCCTGTGGTTCGAGGTGATGGCTGGTGAAAGTCGAAAGTCGAAAGTAGGAAGTCGGAGATCAGAACGGGGAGCGGACGACGCCGCCATCGACACGCAGGGCGGCGCCGTTCGTGGCGGAGCTGAGAGGACTGCAGACGAATACAACCATCGCCGCGACTTCGTCGGGCGTGGCGAAGCGTTTCAACAACGAACTCGGCCGCGCTTTTTCGAAGAATTCCTTCTCGACCTGCTCCCGGGTTTGGCCGGCCTGTTGCGCGAGCGAACCGACAAATTCGTTCACGCCTTCGGACGCGGTCGGGCCGGGCAACACCGCGTTGCAGGTGACGCCGGTGCCGGCGCAGGTCTCGGCGATCCCGCGCGCGACCGCGATCTGCGCGGTCTTGGTCACGCCGTAGTGGATCATCTCGGCCGGAATCTGGAGGCCCGATTCGCTCGAGATGAAAACGATCCGGCCCCGGTTGCGCTCTTTCATCCGCGGCAGATAAGCGCGGCTCAAGCGCACGCCGCTCATGACGTTGACCTCGAAAAAGCGCAGCCAATCGGCGTCGGGGATTTCTTCGAACGGTTTCGGCTCGAAAATCCCGAGGTTGTTGACGAGGACATCGACCTCAGGAAAACGACGGAGCGCTTCCTCGGCGCCGGCCGCGCCGCCAAGATCGGCCGCGAACGGCTCGAGCTGCGCGTTGGGGTTCTGCGCGCGGATGCGTTCGATCGCGCTCCGCACCCGCTCGTCGCTCCGGCCGTTCACGATGACGCGCGCGCCTTCATGAGCGAGCGCGCTGGCGATGGCGAAGCCGATGCCGGCGGTCGAGCCCGTAACGAGCGCGAGTTTTCCTGCGAGCTGAAGATCCATGGTTAATGGTAAGCCGGAAGTCGGAGGTCAGAAAGTCGGACGTCGGAAAGTGGCCCGCCACGGCGGGTTCGTCCATTAGCGAACGGAGATCGGAGGTCAGCGAATTCGATGGGGCAAGCGCAACGGCACTCGCATGCGATCCCGTTACCGATGCTCTCTCAGCCAGTTGATCACGAGCTGGAGATAATCGATGAAAGTGAGTTGCGTCGGATCGAGGTGAGCTTCGTCGGCAATTACAGGCAGCTCCCGGCGAAATTGCCTGTATCTGTTCCAGATCATCGCACCGCCTGGAATGGCAGCTTTGCCAGGTGCGGATTGAAGCCAATCGCGAACATGTCGGATTGCCAGAGCCGGGTTTCGACCGTGCGACTTGATGTCTTGGCCGCCAATATCAGAGATAAAGCGCTTGTACCGATATGGAGCGCGATCCATGATGAGGCAGCGCTTACGCGACGAGCGGTCTCCGAATCGTTTCGCACCGAGAAAAATCCCGAGCTCCAGCGGCATATTGAATCTGGGCAGCTGATACGGCTGGTCGGCCACTTCGGTTCTGGAAATATCGTGGATGCTGTGATTACACTGCGCGACCAAACGATAGATATTCTCAATTCGCACTTCGCCGGCATCAGTCAGTTCCAAAGTGCATCGCGGGACAAAACCGCAGGCGGCAACACAGAATACGACCGCTTCGAAGATCGGCTGATACTCCGAATCAAACGGACAGTTGATGAAGACGCTAGCGCTGGGGGACGCCGGCATTTTCGCTTAGCCGTGCCTGACCACCAACTGGACCTGCGTTCCTGCCCCAGACCGGATCATCTCATCATATTTGGGGCGATTCGTCCTTCTTAGCTGCGCAATTCTTCGAACTGCTTCCCTGATTGCCCTTTTCGATACAGTCCCGTTTCGCTGCACGTCGGGGATTGGGCGATATTTAGCCGCGGGCATACCTTACGATACTGAAAGTTTTCGCGCGCGTCATCTAAAATTGGGTGTGACTATGACGGAGTGACGAGGTGGTTGAGCCCGACCGACCACGCTGTAGATCAGCGCATCGCGCCAGCCATTACGTCGGTGGGCTTCAACGCGATCGGGAAGGGCTCGAGCGGCATCGGCTCGTCGTGGTCGAGGAACTGGCGGCAGAGGGTGAAAAATTCGGCGCGGGTGCTGGCTCGGCGGATTTGGTGGAGGAACTCGCCGGTCGGCTCCACGCCGAGGCCGATGAAGTTCATATATTTCTTCATGTTGTTGATCTGGGCTGATTCCCGGATGCCGGGCGTGCTGACGGTTTCGTAAAGTGCGTGCACATACCCAAGCACGTCGCGGCCGGTCGGGCGAAAGACGGGGTGGCCCTGGCGTTGCTCGCGGATCTGGCGGAAGAGCCACGGATTGCGGATGACGCCGCGGCCGATCATGAGCCCGCGCGCGCCGGTGAGCGTGAGGACTTCGCCGGCCTTGTCGGCGGAATAGATGTTGCCGTTCGCCAGCACCGGGCACGGCATCGCGGCGACGGCGCGCGCGATGAAATCGTATCGCGGCGCGCTGCGATACATTTCTTTCACCGTCCGCGCGTGGACGGTGAGCAGGTCGAGGGAATGGCGAGCGAAGATGGGAAGGAGTTCGTCGAAGACCGCGGTGTCATCGAAGCCGATGCGCGTCTTCACGGTGAACGGAATTGTAATGGCTTCGCGCAACGCGCCCAGGATGCGATCGATGCGGTCCGGGTCGCGGAGCAAACCGCCGCCGGCGCATTTGCGATACACGATCGGGACGGGGCAGCCGAGGTTGAGATCAATCGCCGCGACGGGATGCTCTTGAAGCTCGCGCGCGGTGCGGACGAGGGCGGCGATGTCGTTGCCGATCATCTGCGCGATGACCGGGCGGCCGGTCGGGTTTTGGGTGATGGAGGCGAGGATTTGCGGATCAAGCCGCGACTCGGGCAGGACCCGGAAGTATTCGGTGAAGTAAACGTCCGCGTTGCCGTAACCGCTGATCAAGCGCATGAACGGCAGGTCCGTGACGTCCTGCATCGGCGCGAGCGCGAGGATGGGAGCGTCGCTGCGCAACAGAAGCTGGAAGTCAGAGATCACAGTTCAGAGAAACAAGGTGGAATGGAGCGATGGGATTCGCGACATAGAAGGCAAAGTTGCGATGGGTAGCAGCGAGCGAACGCGGGCAGTGAGCGAGTTTCAAAGCAGGAACCGAAACGTTCAGGAACGGTATTTCTCAATCAAGTGATCGATATACCCGCTGTAACTTTCGGCGAGGGCGGGGCTTTCGAGGAAGAGAATATTTTCGGCGTTGAACTGGGCGCTCCGGGAGAAGTTATAGGAGCCGGTGATCACGGTGTCGTCGATGACGAGGACTTTGTTGTGCATGAAATCGTGGCGGCCAGTCGGGCTGTACGGAGTTGAGTTCTTCCCGACCAGGCCGGCGCGCGCGACGATCTCCTGCAATGCACCAATTTTCCAGCGGTTCGATGGCACCTCCTGCCATTGCACGTCAACCTCCGCCATCTGGGTGCGATCGTAGATCCCATCCACGCGGACGCGACCTGCCCGCAACAAGTTGCCCAGCTCACCGATGAGCGTGCCGGAGTTGATCAAGAGACTGCAGATGCGGACGCGGTGTTGCGCAGCGTGAACGCGGCGCGCGATCTCGGTATCGATCTCCAATCCGCAACCGGGTGAGAAAAGGACGCGCGCCTCGGCCGGTTGACCGGAAAAGGTGAAGGGCACGGGTGCGGTGTGAATCTTGCCGGTGTTCTCGAAGTTTTCCTTTTCCCAGAGCTGTTCGAAATCCTGGGCGTAGGCATTGGCGAGCGTGGGCGAATCGATCTCGAGGATATTGTTTTCCATCAGGGTAAAGGCGTCGTCGGTCATGTTGGTCGAGCCGGTCCAGACCGATTCGCGATCGCGCACGATGAATTTGCTGTGCATCAGTTTCATCCCGGCGATGCGGCGCCAGGGATAGCCTAACGACTGGACGAACGCGCCCGTACCCGCGGGCGCGGGGTCCTGGCCGGCGGCAACATTCGGCTGGCGCGGTTTGTCGCCGTCGTAACAAAAACGAATTTGCACGCCGGCCGCGGCCCGCTCGCGCAACGCCGAGACCAACTGCGCCCGGAGCGGATCGCTGAGCCGCATGTCGTAAAGGGCAAGATCGAGAGATTGCCGGGCGGCGCGGAGGAAAGCGGTGAGCCGCCCCATGACGATATCGGCCGATTGTTCGCCCTGGGCGAGAAAGAAGACGGAAAGATTATCCACTGGGAAAACTAGCGCACACTTGCCCGGACTGCTAAGCGCTGACGGAGTCGGGAGGCTGACCGAGGTCGTTTAATTTTTTCTCGTGGCACGGGGGCGAGGGGGGCTGCGAGGATGGAGAATAGAAGATTGCGGATGGCCGGAGACGGAGGACAGAAGTCAGAGATCAGAAATCCACAACACCGACGCTGATTTTTGCTCGTGGCGCGGTTTACCGGCGCGCTAGTCTCGCGGTCGCGACATGGGCGATGAATCGGAAAAGTTTTCTCAGCTGGAGATCGCGCATGTCTTGTTCACGGACATCGTCGGTTATTCCAAGAAGCCGATCGATCAACAGAGCGAGCTGCTCGGGCAGTTGAACCAGGTGGTCCGGGGAACGGAGCAGTTCCGGGCAGCGGAGGCGGCGGGAAAACTGGTGCGGTTGCCCACGGGCGACGGGATGGCGCTGGCGTTTTTTACGACCGTCGATGCGCCGGTGCGATGCGCTCTGGAAATCGCGGAGGCATTGAAGAGTCGTCCGAAAATTCAACTTCGCATGGGGGTGGATAGCGGGCCGGTCGATCAGATCATGGATGTGAACGACCGGCCGAATGTGGCGGGCGCCGGCATCAACATGGCGCAGCGCGTGATGGATTGCGGCGACGCGGGCCATATTCTTCTGTCGAAACGCGTGGCCGCCGATCTCGCGCAATACAGCAAGTGGCAGCCACACTTGCACGACCTCGGCGAAGCGGAGGTGAAGCACGGGGTGGTTGTCTCGCTCGTCAATCTCTATACCGAGAATGTTGGCAATCCGGCAGTTCCCGAGAAGGTCAAAAGGGCGCAGAGGGTGGAGATACTTCGTGGCCGCAAACTTCTCCGTCGCCAGCTTGGCTACGCGGCCCTGGTTCTTCTGATTGCTCTTGCCGTTGGCGTATTCCTGTGGTCAAAGCGCACGGGGACGCCACCTCCCGCATCCAGCAGCACGGCGGCAGTTCCGGCGAAAAGCATCGCAGTCCTGCCGCTGGAAAATCTTTCGGACGACAAGGAGAACGCGTTCTTTGCCGACGGCATTCAGGACGATCTGCTCACGAGTCTGGCGAAGATCAAGGACCTGAAAGTGATCTCGCGCACGTCCGTGATGTCGTATCGCAACAAAGGCGCGCGCAACCTGCGTGAGATAGGGAAGGAACTTGGCGTCGCGACTGTCCTGGAAGGCAGTGTGCGCCGCGTGGGAAATCGCGTGCTCGTGAATGTCCAGCTCATCGATACTGCGACCGACCAGCATCTCTGGGCGGAGCGTTACGATCGCACCCTCACCGACTCCATCACCTTGCAGGGGGAACTGGCTTCTGTAATCGCGGGCGCTTTGCGCGCCACCCTCACGCCTGAGGAAAAGGTGCGCCTCGAAGCGAAGCCGACCGATAACCCGGACGCGTATGTCGCGTATCTGCGGGGCCGGGAAGTGCAGCTCCGTCCGGAGAACTCGCGCGAGAATCTTTTGAGCGCGGAGAGTTTCTACAAGCAGGCCCTCGCGCTGGACCCGAAGTTTGTCCTGGCGCGGGCGCGGCTCAGTCTGGTGCAGGCGTCGATCTACGAGCATTTCGAGGCGACCAACGCGGCCCGCCTGGCCGAGGCGCGGGCGAACGCGGAGGAAGCGTTGCACTTGGATCCAAATTCCGCCGAGGCGCATTCGTCGCTGGCGCGCTGTGCGCAAAGCGTCAACGACGCCGCTACCACCAAGCGTGAACTTGAGGCGGCTGTCCGGCTCCTGCCTAACGACGCCTACCTGCTTCTGACGGCCGCGGTCACGCAATGGGGCATGGGTTGGAACGACGAAGCGGTCGTTAATTTCAAGCGCGCGACTGAACTCGGCCCTCGGGAAGCAAAAACCTTCTTTAGTTACGGAGCTCTCTTAATAGAGATGGATCGGGAGGCGGAAGCGCGCGCGGCCCTGGATCAGGCGCTGCTGCTGGCGCCCGAATCGATTTACTTTCGGCTGGAGCGCGCCCAGGCGGAGGTTTCCTGGACTGGCAATACCAAACGCGCCCGCGCGATTCTCGCCGGTCTGCCGACCGGGCAGGATCCGGACGGCAGAGTGACTTCCGCTTACTGCACTCTCGCGATTTACGAACGTAATTTTCCGGAAGCGCTGCGCCTGCTCCAAGCGTATCCGGGCGAAACATTGCCCTGGGTCGATAGCGGTGGCTTCGGAACGCAGGACTCGAAAATATTCAATGAAGCAATCATTCGTCTCTACGCCGGCGATTATGCGCACGCTTACGGATTTTTTGATGCGGAAAGGTGGAAGGCTGAGGTCGAGGTCCGAGACGATCCGCAGTCGGCCAACGGCCATGCCGGGCTGGCGCTTCTTTACGCGCAGATGGGTTGGAAAGCGCCCGCGCTGGCCGAAGCGGCGCGTGCCTTGGAACTGGGGCCGCCGGCCGACATGGTTGCAAAGCGATGGTACCATTTCAACCTGGCGCGAGCTTATACCTGGGCGCCGTCGCCCGATGCAGCCTCGAAGCAGATGGAGATCTTTCTCAGCCTTCCATCGGCCTACAAAGTAAATAATTTCCGGCTCGACCCGGTGTGGGATCCAATAAGGAAGGATCCACGGTTTCAGAAACTGCTTGCGAAGAAAGTAGAAATTAGGAAGTAGGAAAGGCAGCAGAGCTTTCTCACCAGGGAATCACTTTGCGGTCGCGGACAAAGTGACCGGTGAAATCCTGAGGCGCTTCGGCGGCGAGCCAGACGATGCCAGCGGCGCCTTCGGCGACGGAGCGAGTGGCGTTTTCGCCGCCCATCTCGGTGCGGACCCAGCCGGGACAGACGGCGTTGATCGCGAAGCCGGGCAGGGCGGCGACGAGCTGAGAGTTGACGCCGTTGAGCGCGGTCTTCGAGATGCAGTAGACGGGCGCCCAACCATCCGCGCCGTCGGCGAGCTGGCCGCCGCCGCTGGAGACGTTCACGATGCGGGGCGTTTTGCTTTTGCGGAGAAGCGGCGCGAAAGCCTGTGCAACGAGGAGCGGGCCGAGCGTGTTCGTGCGCAAAGTGTCCTGGAACATCTCGGGCGTGACGGTGAGGATGTCTTCGTCTTCGTCAACGATGATGCCGGCATTGTTGACGAGGACGTCGAGCCGCTCGGACGTACGGGAAAATTCTTCGGCTGCGCGACGGATGCTGTCGGGCTTCGAGACGTCGATCTCGAGAAAGGTGACGTTGCCGTCGGCGCTGAGTTGTTCCGCGGCAGCGCGGCCAGCCTCCGGATTCCTCGCGCCGAGGTAAACGTGAAATCTCAAGCGCGCGAGTTCTCTCGCGACTTCGAAGCCGATCCCCTTATTTGCGCCGGTAACGAGCGCGATCCTGCTGCTTTTCATGCGGCAACTTCCGCCGCGTTGCCGTATCCACAACGACGAAGCGAAGTAAGAATTATGAAGTAGGAAGTAGAAAGTCTTCATGGCAACATCGCTGAGCGGCCATGGCTAATCCTGTTTCTCCAGATCCCCCGAAGCCGGAGGGATTTCTGGTTCATCTGGCCGGGCACGTCCTCATTTTCGACCGCAAGGAGTCGCCTGGCTACGACGAGTCGACCGGGTTGCGACTGTTGTTGATCACCATTGGGATCGAGGCTCTTCGGCGGCTGGCCATAAGGTGGCTCTACCCGGGCGTGCCCCTTTTGGTTCTTATTCCGCTCTTCCTGGTTGGCGCGTTGTTGTTGGTCCGCTTCGTGGCAGGGCTAAGGCTGTCTCAGATCGGACTGTATCCGTGGCGCGAATGGACTCCCGTTGAGAAATCCTATTTCATCCAGCTCCTGGTTCTGGCGAACGTCGTTTTCCCATTTTTTTTCGCCAACCGGCTAAGGCTCATTCTGGCTCAGCCGTCGGCGCTTTCCATTGTTTGGAATGGGTTCGTTCCCTATCTCTTCTTCGGGTTTTATCAGGAGATCGTGTATCGCGGAATGTTGCAGTCCGAGCTGGTGCGCCGCTGGGGTGCGTTCGCCGGCATTCTCATCGCGAATGTTCTCTACACCTTCGGACCGCTGCACTGGAATTATTTCTCGGCACGCAGCTCGTTCGCGATCCCGATGTTCGCAGCGATTTTCGCGATTGGCCTGTTCTTTGGTGTGCTCTTCCGGAGATCAGGCAACCTCTGGATCGTAGCGGTCATCCACGGCATCGGGAACGCCTATATCGTTGGGAGCCTCTCAAAGCATTGATCGTCGACGGTACCATCGAGTGGGATGTCAGATCGGAGGTACGTACTTTCCGGTGATCGACTGGAACTGGGCCTGCTTAAATAGGGATCAAAGCTCGGAAGCACTTATCATATTCGTTCTTATTCGTTAGCTTTTGGGCGGGATCAGAAATGATCCCGCTTTTCTTTTGCACTCATCGCGAGGCCGAAAACTCGCAGGAAACGAGAACGGTGGCAGCCTCCGTAGTAATCCCCCAGATCGCCGCATGCCTGATGCTTTAACTGATAAGCATGAACACCCAAACCCCGGGGATTCCTTCGACCGTTCGCAGTTTCAACGATCATCCAATTCCCGCACCAACGTCGATCGCGCCATCATTGGTTGAACGGCTCGCCGCCTCTCATGCGGCTGTGCTCGAGAATTGGAACCGTAACTTCGCCCTCGATCTTCGGCGGCGGAGTGCGATCCCGCTCCCCCTGTAATCCGCTGAGCGAGCGCGGGAAGTTAATTCGCGGCGGCGGCTTTGGCGAGGGCGCGGTGGTTCCAGTCGGCGCGCAAGACTTTCATCTCGGCGCGAAGCGCCAACAGACGCGGGGCGACGCCTTTGTATTTCTTCGTGGTCCCGTTGACGGTGCGATTGACCGCGCCCTGGCTGACCAGGCTCTGGAGTTTCTCATAGGCCCGCAGGCGCAGCATCTCTTCCCCGCCGCTGGCCGCGTTCCGTTCCCGCAGGTTCAGCAGGATAATTTCGAACAACGGCTTGAATTCGAACGACGCCCGGGACGAGAGGACAGCCACGAGCTCCTCCGTGATGTTGTCGGGCATACGACGCGAGAAGGAGGCACCAGATGGTTTGGACATCGTCGAGTATAGCACGGATTTGGCAGAAGTCAGGCGGGCGATTGGCCTGCCGCCGCTGCCGCCCGTGACGGCGGCAGCGACAACGGTGGCGCCGCAACTGATCTGCCGGCTTGCCAGCGGCGCCTACAACTTACTTGCCCCGCTTGTAGGTGATCTCCATGGACTTGGTTTCGCCCTGGCCGCGATCTTCGTAGTACTCCATGCTCATGTGATCTTTGTCCGCCATCTTGATCACCTGACGCACTTTCGATTTCATGCCGGGCATCATCTCGTAGTCACCGGTGTAGGTGAAGGTCTTGGTGGCGGCATCATAGGTGCCTTCGGCGATCATGATGCCGGTGCCCATGTTATCGACCCATCCGGAAATGAACTTCTTTTTCACGTTGTCGTAGGCGTCCATGGACATTCCCTGGAAATTCATCTCCTTCATTTTGCCGTCGGCGCCCGGCATCTTGAATTTGCCTGAGTAATCGCCGGTCAGATAGCGACCCTCCATCACTGCTTTACGAACGGCTGTGCCGGTTGATTCGGTCGGTTTGCCTTTGGGATCCATCCACATTTTCACGGTGTAACTCCAGGTGCCCGCCATGCCCGCGAGGAGCTTGTGGTTCTCGTTTAGTTTCGCCAGCTCCATCATCTGCTTCATTTCGTCGGCGCTCGGCTGGTTCGCGGCCGGGGAGGCGGCGGCTGGGGACTGGGCGGCCGGAGAATTTGCGGCCGGAGAATTTGCGGCCGGGGAATTTGCGGCCGGGCTGGATGCCGAGGGCGCTTTCGGCGCGACCGACGGAGTTTGCGCGAGTGCGACGGATGCAATCGCGAAAAGAATGATCAGTGAGTTTAGGAATGTCTTCATGACACGATTCTGGCGAAGGCGGTCGCCGGGCGTCAAGCTTAAGAAGCCTGAAGGACGCAACTTGCGCGGACGAGCCGCGAAAAGATGTCCCTAGTAAACGTCGCGGCGATAGCGCTTCCGGGCCCTCAGGTCTGCGATGTATTCCACCGCCGCCTCGCGATTCATGCCGCCGTGCTCCTCGGCGATTGCCTGGAGGGCGGCATCGACATCCGGCGCCATGCGCTCCGCGTCGCCGCAAAGATAGAGATACGCGCCGTCGTTCAGCCACGACCAAATCTCACGGCCCGCCTCGCGCAACCGATGCTGGACATAAACCTTGTAGTCTTGATCGCGCGAGAACGCGGTGTCGAGTCGCGTCAACAATCCGCTTGCGAGGTGTTCTTCCCAGTCGCGCTCGTAGTAGAAGTTCACGGCTCTGCGCTGCTCGCCGAAGAAAAGCCAATTGCGACCCGTCGCGCCGGTGGCCTCTCTTTCCTGAAGAAAAGCGCGGTAGGGCGCCAGGCCGGTGCCGACGCCGATCATGATAATGGAAGCGCCGGGATCTTCCGGCAGGCGAAAATGCTTGGCGGTATGCACAAAGACAGGAATCCGCGTTGCGTCTTTGACCCGCTGCGACAGGAAGCTGGTGCAAACGCCTTGGCGCGGCCGGCCGTTGCTGACGAATTGGACACTGGTCACGAGCAAATGAGCGGCTTCGGGATAGCGCTTCAGACTGGACGCAATGGAATAGAGCCGCGGCTGGAGTTTCGAGAGGAGCCCAACGAATTCGCCCGGCGAGAATTTATTTCGCAGCTCGGGATACTCGATCAGGAAATCGACGACGTGGCGGCCCCAGAGATAAGAGTCCAGTTTGGCGCGCTGGGCCGGCTCGCAATATTCCAGGAGAAACCGCGCGGCCGAGATGCGTTCCGCGACACTTTGGACGAATTGTCGGGAGGGCGTTGTGATGGTGCGATCGCGCAGGAGCGCCGTGCGTAGGGAGACGCTTTCGCCAGAGAGTGAGGTCACGTCTTCGTCGCCGCCGAAACCGAGCAGGACGATGATTTCTTCGACTAACTCGGGCGCATTCGCCGGGAACACTCCCAACGAATCTCCAATTTCAAACACCAACCCGGATTGCTCGAGCGAGAACTCGTAGTGAAACGTCTCCTTTTCCGATCCCGCCTCGGTCAGCTTCCGTCGAACCGGCAGGGCTGCGGGAAATGGATTCTTTCTCGAGTAAACGATGCGCGGCGGCGCGGACGGTGCGGTTTCGGTGAACATGCTTACGATAAGCAGCAGCTAGGGAGCCATTGATATTGCGTGTCGCGCACAGAGATACAACCGAAAAAGGTCGCGCTATTTCTTCCGGCGCGTGTAGGCGATCTCCATCGTCTTGGTTTCTCCGGTGCCGCGGTCCTCGTACCATTCGAGGTTGTGGTTGTTGGGGTCTACGATCCTTACCACCTGCCTGACTTTGCACTTCATCCCGGGAACCGGCTCGTAGTCACCGCTGTAGTTGAAGGTCTTGGTGGCTGAATCGTAGGTGCCCTCGGAGTTCATGATGGCGGTGCCCGTGTTATCGATCCAGGAGCTGACAAACTTCTTTTTTCCATTGTCGTAGCCGTCGATGGAGAGGCCCCGGAATTCTTTCTCCTTCATCTTACCGTCAGCTCCGGGAGTCTGAATTACGGCCATGAATTCGCTGATAAAAAAACGTCCGCCCATCGTTTCGTTTGTTACGGCGCTGCCGGCTGACTCTGTAGACGGTGCTTTCGGGTCAGCCGGATTCATCCACCTCTTGACCACGAAAGTCCAGGAACCGGCGAGGTCAGCCAGCAATCTGTGGTTCTCGCTGGGCCGCGCCAGTTGCATGATTTGCTTCATCATCTCGGCTTCGCTCGGCTGGGTCATTGCGGTGGTGGAATTCTTCGCCGGTGGAGTTGGAGTTTGCGCCAGGGTGAAAGAAGCGATGGATGAAACCGCGAAAAGGACTGCTGCTGAATTCAGGCGGGTGCGCATGGAAGGATTCATTGCAAGGAAGCGCTGATACGCGCGACGAAGCTCGCAGGGAACAGACCAAGGAATAGGACGACGCCCGCGAGCAGGGTCATCGACATCCTTTGCAAGAGATCGAGCTTGATCGCCAATCGAGGCGCGCTCGAATCTGACTCCCCATCGAGGAAAATGACTTTGAGCACGATGAGGTAGTAATAGAACGAGATAAGGCTGCCGAAGAGCGCCAGCGCGACAAGCCAGAGCAAACCATGATTGTTCCCCGCGCGCAGCGCAGCGCTGAAGAGATAAAATTTTCCGAAAAACCCGGCCAGCGGCGGCAAGCCGGCCAGTGATAACATGAAGATCGCCATGCAGCCGGCCAGAAGCGGCGAACGTGTTCGCAGCCCGGAAAAGTGGACAAGGTCATCGCCGCCGGTCTCGCGTCGGACCAGCGCGACGACACCAAACGCTCCGACCAGCGTGAAGGCGTAGATGGTCGTGTAGAACAAGGTCGCGCTGAATCCTTCGCGCCCGCCGGCAACCAATCCGAGCAAGGTATAACCGGCGTGCGCTACGGCGGAGTAAGCGAGCAGACGCCGGACATTGGATTGAGCCAGAGCGACAAGATTTCCAAGCAGGATGGACAAAGCGGCCAGGACCGCGAGCACCGGCGCCCAACCCGCAGTCATGGCGTGCCACGCCGCGCTTCCTTGGGCAGGAGCAAAGCCCACCAGCACGATTTTTCCCAGCACCACGAACGACGCGACCTTTGAGGCTGAAGCAATGAAAGCAGCGGAAGGAACGGGCGCGCCTTGATAAGCATCCGGCGCCCAAAGATGAAAGGGCGCCGCGGCGATTTTGAAGGCGAAGCCGATAACCGTCATGACGATCCCCAGGAAAAGCAGCGGCTGAATCGGGATGACAACGAGTTTCGCACCGATGGCTGCCAATCCGGTCGTGCCACATATGCCGTAGATGAGGCTAAGTCCGAAAAGCGTGAACGCGCTGGCTGTGCTACCGAAAAGGAAGTACTTCAGGCCGGCTTCGGCCGAGCGCACATCGTTTTTGTTGAAGCCGGCCATGACGTAGAGCGACAGACCTGTCAGCTCCAAGCCGATGAAAATCATCAACAGTTCTTCGCTGCCGACCAGCAGCATGAGACCGATCGTCGCGAGGAGAAGCAGCGCCAGATATTCGCCGTGATGGTTGGACGAACCGTTGCCACGCGCGAGGATCACGGTGAAAAAGGCGAGGACGAGGCAGATGATTTTGAAGAGCGAAGTTAGAGGCGTGATGACGAGCATCCCGTGAAACAAGTTGGCTTGCGGTGGCAACATCAGCACTGCCGCCGAGGCAAAGAGAAGACCCGCGGCCGCGACCGCGGAACAAATTCCAGATGTCCGCTCCTTCGCCAAGCCGAGCGCCAGGACAACGAGCGCCGTGATCACGACCACTGCTTCGGGCGCCGCGAGCCGGAGGAGATCCAGATAGTTCATCATTTCAAGAACCTCATCGCTTCGACGGCCGGCAGGATGCGATCGAGGAGTAGTTTCGGATAGAGGCCGACAGCAAGCGTTGCGAAGATCAACAAGCCGGCGCCCAGTTTCTCTGCGGCCGTGATCGGCACCAGGCGTTCGTCGTGTGAAACGGCTAGTCCTCCAGAGATCGAAGATGCGTCGCTGAAGAAGGTTTTCTTCAAAGCGCGAATCGTGAAGGCGGCGACCAACACCATGCCAGCGCCTGTGATCCATACCGCGACCGGATAGGCCTTCCACGCGCCGATCAGGATGATAATTTCCGCCGCGAAGCCGCTAAAGCCTGGAATGCCCAGCGATGCCGCGGAGGCGATGACGAAGCAAAACGCGGCGAAGGGCAGGGCACGACCAAGTTTCATCGTCGACAACATGTCGAGATCGCGCGTGTGCGTGCGGCGATAGATCATTCGTCCGGCCACGGCGAAGAGAAGGGCCGCGATGACGCCGTGGGAAAACATTTGCAGGATCGCGCCGCCGACCCCGAGCGCATTCGCCGTCGCCAGACCGAGCAACACGAAACCCATGTGACTCACGCTCGAATAGCCGATGACGAACTTGAGATCGCGTTGCCGCAACGCCACCGCTGCCGCGTAAACAATTCCGATCACACCAAGAACGGCGATCCACTTGCTCCACATGTGGAATCCTTCCGGCAGAAGATTCATCGCGACGCGCAAGGCCCCGTAAGCGCCGAGCTTCATGACGATGCCGGCGAGGAGCATCGAGCCGGCCGTGGGCGCGGCAACGTGACCGGTCGGCGCCCACGTGTGCAACGGCCAGATGCCTGCGAGCACGGCAAAGCCGAGAAACAAAACCGGGAACACCCAGGCTTGAAATGGCAACGGGAAGGAAAACTGCGCGAGCTGCTGGAGATCGAGCGCCGCGGCGGCGTTTTTTGCGGTTCCGGCCGTGACATAAACGGCCACGATCCCAAGAAAGGCCAGCGCGCCGCCGAAGAATGAATAGAGCGACAGTTTCATCGCGCCGTACTCCTTGTTGGTCGATCCCCAGATCGCGATGAGGAAGTATTTGGGCACGATGACGAGCTCGTAGAAGACAAAGAGCAAGAACAAATCGGCGCTCAGGAACACGCCATAGGAACCGCCGACGACGAGAAGGAGCCAGAAGAAGAACTCGTTAGGCCGCTCCTCGACGTCCCAGGAAAACAGCACTGCACTCACCGCGGTAAGCCCGGTGACCAGAACCATCGTGAGGCTGATGCCGTCCGCGGCGAGGTGGTACTCCATCCCGAGCATCGGCACCCAGGGCAGGCGCACGACGGTCTTGAACGTGGCGAAATTCGTGGCGTTAAAGAATTCCGATAGGCCGACGGCGAACCCGGCGAGCGCGGTGAGCAGCGCCAGCCAGCGCGCCAAAACGCGCGGCAGGAAAAGCAGCAGAAGCGCGCCCGCGAACGTGATGTAAATTGTCCAGGCGATCATCAATGGTTGCGGGTGCGATAACGCGCCGCTTTCTCGCGCACATGAAATCCAATTTCGCGAGGAGGTTTCTGCGGTGGTGCCATCAGCTGCCGAATCGCATCGAGGATCGCCGAAATTTCCTCATCGTGTTTGCCGACACCCTTTTCGAGTTCGGTAAATTGTCGAGCGAGCGCGCGATTTGTCTCGAGCGCCTCGCGCAATCTTACGAACGCGCGCATAATCGCGATGTTCACCTTCACGGCGCGCGCGCTCTTCAAGACGCTGGAGAGCATCGCGACACCTTGCTCGGCGAAAGCATATGGTCGACTTTTCGTTTCCCGATGCTTGAATGAACCGGTCACAAATTGTGACCGGTTCGTTGCAATCTTCTTATTCTCAGCGGGTTGACGACTTGAAATCACAGATTGTGATCTCAAAAATCGTGTTTCTTCTTGGTTAAGTTGAAACATGAAATCGTTCGGAAACCTTTCCCGGTTTCGCTTTACCGCCTGATTCAAGGCCTTCGCCGGAACGCCGTATAAAGCCGCCAGGTCGAAATCAAGCATGACCGTTTGGCCGCGCAGGAAGTGGATCGACTGAGCGATCCCCGCCGGAATGAGTTCTTTTTTCATCCCGGTGACATCAGGTAAACAACCGCGCCATCTGAACGACGGTTGTATTTACAATGTTGAAGACGAATTGCGGCGCGATGCCGATGGCGAACATGAGAAGGGTGACGGGAACGACGATCCACTTCTCCCTGCGCAAGAGATCAGGGAAAGCACTACAACTTTCGGTTAACGGACCGCTGAAGAGCATCTGCATCGCGCGCAAGAAGGCGATAGCGGTGAAGAGTAGCCCGATCACCGCAACGGCCGTCGCCGGGCCGGTCAGCATGAACGAACCTTTGAAGATCAGGAATTCGCCGACAAATCCGTTCAGGCCGGGCAGGCCAAGCGACGAAAACATCGCGACGCTCATCCAGCCGCAGAGCAACGGCGTGCGTTGCATCAGCCCGCCGAAATCGCCGATACCACGCGACCCGCGGCGTTCCTCCAGAAGTCCAACGTAATAAAACAGGGCAGCCGCCGTAATGCCGTGGTTAAGGATTTGGAGAAACACGCCGCTTAGCGCCGCTTGCATCTCGACGGCGGGTCGCTCCACGGATGTGGTCACGGCAAAGAGTCCCAGCATGCAGTAACCGAGATGATTGACTGACAAGTAGGCGACCATTCGTTTCAAATCCGACTGGGCCCATGCGGCGAGCGAAGCGAAAACGATCGAGCAAACCGCCAGCCCGAGCAGCCACGGACCGAGCACCTGGATCTCGTGTGGAAAGAGCGGAAGGAGTAAACGGACGAAACCGTACACGCCCATCTTGGAAAGGACGCCGGTCAGTACCATCGAAACGCCGACTGGCGCGGTCTCGTACGCATCGGGCAGCCAGGTGTGGAATGGAAAGAGCGGCACTTTCACCGCGAGCCCGAGAAAGATTCCGGCGAACGCGAGCCACGCCAGATTACCCTCGAGGAGTGGACCGCTCCGGCCAAGTTCCGCGAGAGCCGCGAAGTCGAACGTGCCTTTGGCGAAGTAAATCCCGAGGAAGGAGAGCAACATCGCGACGCTGCCGAGGAAGGTGTAAACGAAAAACTTTGTCGCGGCGCGGTCGCGGTTATTGCCGCCCCAGATTCTGATGAGCAGGAACGCGGGGATCAGGCTCATCTCGTAGAACAAAAACCAGAGGACAAAATTGTGGGCGGTGAAGGTCCCGTAGAGCGCCGCTTGCATTACCAACATGAGCGCGCAATAACCGCGGCCTCCCGCTGAGCGGGATTGCGCGAGAAACGCGAACGGAAAGATGAACGACGTGAGCAAGACAAGGAGCAGGCTCAAGCCGTCGATGCCGAGTAAATATTCGGCGCCGATGGCGGGGATCCAGGCGTGACGTTCAACCATCTGAAGTCCGGCGGCGCTGGTGTCGAAATTCCACCAGAGGATAAAGCAAACGATCGCGGTGACCGTGTTGAAGAGGAGTGCGACGCCGCGAGCGTAATTCTCCCGTGCGACTCCGACGCAAAGAGCGCCGAGCAACGGAAGCAGAATCAGCGCTGTGATCACGCCAGCCATGCGTAAAAGAGAAGCAGCGCCAGCATTCCAACCGCGACGGCGCCCAGGTAGGTTTGGATTTGTCCCGAGTGCCACGCCGACATCACGCGGCTGATCCCGCGCGTGCCTGTGACGCCTTCGTCGATTCCGGCATTGATCCCGCGCTCATCGACGCCTTTGGTTAGAATGCCGAAAGCTTGACCGATTGCCCCAAGCGCGCGCACGAGCCCATCCCAGATATATCGATCCATCCAATCCGAAAAGACCGCCGCGATTTTGCTGAAACCGACGAGCGTGTGCGCGTAAAGTTCGTCGATCCACATTTTGTTTTCCAGGAACCGAAAGAAAGCTGGTTGCGAGCGCGCGAACGGATCGAATTCTCCGGCCCGGCGATAGATCAAAACCCCGAGTCCGATGCCGGCGGCAACCAGCGCGAGGGAGACGAACAGCATGGGCTGGATTAGCTGCGCCATCTCGAAATGCGCCGGTTCGCCGCTCAAATACGCGTGCAGCCAGGGCCACGCCGGGGTGACAATCGCGCTCAATCCCACCGCGCAAACCGCGAGCACGATGAGCGGCATCGTCATCACGCGCGGACTTTCGTGTGCGGTTTCCGAGGCCGCGCGGCGCTTGCCGAAGAAAACGTAAATCATCTGCCGCGTCATGTAGAGCGCGGTCAGCACGACGCCGGCGAGCATGAGGTAATACGGCGCATGCGACGCCGGCCAATGCGCGGCGCCGTGCAGGATTTCTTCTTTCGTCCACGCGCCGGAAAAGAAGAGTGGCACGCCGCTCAGCGCCATCATACCGACGGCGTAGGTGAGAAATGTGACCGGCATGACTTTTCGCAGGCCGCCCATCTTGCGGATGTCCTGTTCGTCGTGACATCCGTGAATGACCGATCCCGAGCCGAGGAACAGGAGCGCTTTGAAAAAGCCGTGCGCGAGCAGGTGCATGATGCCGGCCGCGACGCCGCCCACGCCTAACGACACCATCATTAATCCCAACTGCGAGACGGTCGAATAGGCGAGGATGCGTTTGATATCGGCCTGCGCAATTGCGATGAGCGACGCCATCAGAGCGGTGATGACGCCGATCCAGACGACGACGGTGAGAGAAGGCGTCACGCCATCAATCGCGCCTAACGAGAAGAGCGGATAGACACGCGCCACCAGGAAAACGCCGGCCGCGACCATGGTCGCGGCGTGGATCAAGGCGCTGACCGGCGTCGGGCCTTCCATCGCGTCCGGCAACCAGACGTGGAGCGGGAACTGGCCGGACTTGCCGACAGCCCCGCAAAAGATCAGGAGCGCGATGAAGGTCGCGCTGGAACCGATGGCGAGGAGGCCGGCGGCTTCGAGGCAGCCGTTTCCGTTATCGTAAAAGAGGAGCGTCCCGCTCCTGCCGTAGAGCCAAAAAATGCCGAGAAAAAATCCGAGATCGCCGATTCGCGTCGTGATGAAGGCTTTTTTCGCCGCGGCCGCCGCGCTCGGTTTGTGGATCCAGAAGCCGATCAATAGGTAGGAGGCGAGTCCGACCAGTTCCCAGCAGACGAAGAGCAACAGCAAACTGTTGGCGATGACAACGCCGAGCATCGCCGCGGAAAAAAAAGAGAGGTAGCCGAAGAAGCGCGAGAAGTCTTTGTCCCCCGCCAAGTAGCCTTTGCTGAAAACAAAAATGCAGAGACCGACCAGCGTGATCATGACCAGCATCGCGGCGGTGAGCGGATCGAGGACCCAGCCGATGCGGACCGCGTTCTCGCCGAATGTGAACCAGGTGAAGTTGTGAAATGCGCGCCAACCGGGTTCCTGGAGCGATGGAAGGAACGCGACAACCGACAGGATGAGCGCGGCGAGCTGGCCGATAATCGCGAGTGCGGCTGCGCCTTTCGATCGGCTGCCGGTGAAAGCGAGAATAAGAAGCGATGCCGCAAGTGGCACTACCGGAACGAGCCAGAGATAATCGACGATCCAGGGATTCATCCTTTGAGTTGGTTGAGTCGCTGGACGTTGGTCGTTCGATAATGACGGTAGACGGCAATGACGAGCGCCAGGCCGACCGCAGCTTCCGCGGCGGCAATGGCAATCGAAAAGATCGCGACCATGACACCGGTGGGATTTTGCGACGCAGGGCCGAACCGCCAAAACGCGATGAAATTCAAATTTGCTGCCGCGAGCATCAGCTCGATGCCGATCAGAATGAAGATCGCGTGGCGCCGGCTCAACGCGGCGAGCAGACCGATGGAGAACAGTGCGGCGGATATCACGAGGAAAAGTTGAAGCGTGGGAGTCACTGCTTTTCCTCCATCACGAGAACGAGCGCGCCGATCAACGCCGCGGTCAGGAGCAGGCCGACGCATTGGAGTGGCCAGATGAAATCGGTCATCAGCACCTGGCCGATTCGCTTCACGGTTAGCGCTTCGATCGCGGGCGCGGGCAGAGAAAGAGATGTCGTCTTCAGGATCGCCCATGCCAGCGTAGCGAAAACGGCGGCCGCGACGATGACGCCGCCCCAGTTGAAGCTGACGTTTGCCTCATCCTCACGTCGCGTGAGCAGAATGGTGAACACGATGAGCACCGCGACCGCGCCGACATAAACAAAAATCTGCACGAGGCCCACGAATTCAGCGCCGAGCAGAATGTAAAACGCCGCGATCCCGACAAACGCCACCACCAGACAGAGCGCGGCGTGGACGAGCTTGCGCAGACACGCGGCGGCGAGTGCGCCGGCGAGCGTGACAATCGCGATGACGATAAACGGGCTCGTGCTCATTCGGCGAAACGGTAGGTGCGTACGGAGAGATTCTTGCGCGTATTCAAAAGCCGCGACAGGCCGAGGTAGACAACCGCGACGATCCCCAGCGACCAAAGCCATCCGCTCAAGCCACGCGCTTGATAATGCCAGACCGCCGCGGCAAGGACGCAGGTAAACGCCATCGGCAGCATGAATTTCCAGGCGAAACCCATGACGTGATCGACGCGCATCCGCGGCAGCGTTCCGCGGATCCAGACGAACACGAGAAGCAAAGCGGCGAGCTTGATGAAGAACCAGACGTAGGAAGGAAGAAACTCGAGCCACGGCATCGGCGCGTGCCAGCCGCCGAGAAAGAGCGTCACCGCCAACCCGCTTACGGCGAACATTCCAAAATATTCCGCGAGGAAAAAGATGGCGTATTTGAATCCGGAATACTCCGTCATGTGGCCGGCCACGATTTCGGATTCGCCTTCTGGCACATCGAATGGCGTCCGGTTTGATTCCACCAGGCCGGAGACGAAAAACAAAATGAACGCCGCCGCGCCCCAGGGCGTAAACGCAAACCAGCGCGGCGCCCACCCGTGGGAATAGCCGGCTTGCGCTTCGACGATCGCATCCGGTGAGAGCGAGCCGACGATCATCACCACCGGCAACACCGTGATGAGGAGTGGCAATTCGTAGCTCACCATTTGCGCGATCGCCCGCATCGCACCGAGCATCGAGAATTTGTTGTTGCTCCCCCAGCCGGCCATGAAAACCGCGAGCTCCGTCGCGGAACCGACCGCAAAGAAAAAGAGGATGCCACCGTCGATCGCGAACGCCGTCATATTCCGTCCGTACGGAATCACGCCCAGCGCGAGGATTGTCGGCGCGGCCATCATGATCGGCGCGAGAAAATGCACAGTCTTATCCGCGCGGATCGGGACGATGTCTTCCTTGATCAGGAGCTTGATGCCGTCGGCAATCGGCTGAAAAAGTCCGAATGGCCCGACGCGGTTTGGCCCGTAGCGGTTCTGGATTCGCCCGAGAATTTTTCGTTCGAGAACCGAGATAAGCGCGAAGAGCGTCATGAACACGATCAGCACGGCCGTGATGTTGATAAGGCTGGACGCCAAAAGCTGCACCCAGTCGGGCGCGCCGGACATAAACGACAAGAGCCACGGTTTGGCCCGGACAAAGAACTGGTCGATCGACTCGCCGGTCATGTGCGATGAAGGAAAGTGATGTCCACTTCTTAAATCAAGTCAGAATGCACTGGCGGGAGCAAGGAGTCTCGGTTAACAAACGGATGATCTGATCTGCATCGCATGACGCCCGATCCTTATTTTTTCCTGGTCATTTTTTGCGGCGTGGCGCTCGTCTTTCCGTTGATGCCGCTGGCGCTCGCGTGGATGTGGCGACGATTCTTTCAGCCGCCAAAACCGGGGCCGCAAAAGAACGCGACCTACGAATGCGGCATCGAATCGGTGGGCGAAGCGCGGGTGCAATTCCAATCGCAATATTATCTCTTCTGCATCATTTTTTTGATCTTCGACGTGGAGGCGGTTTTCCTCGTGCCGTTCGCAGTCGCGTTCACCGGTCTGCCGATGGGCGCGTTCATCGCCATTTTGATTTTTCTGCTGCTCCTGATCGAAGGCCTCGTGTGGGCCTGGGGCAAAGGTTGTCTGGATTGGTCGCAAATGCGGAAGGGTTAGTTTTAGGGTAACGTCGAAAATGGCCGCGGAAATCGACGAAGGGCTTCGGAGCGAGCTGCAAAAACGCGGTGTCTGGGTTACCTCCACCCAGGAGCTTTACAACTGGGGCCGGCGCAATTCCATCTGGCCGCTCCAGTTCGGACTGGCGTGTTGCGCGATCGAGATGATCGCGACCGCGGCGTCGCGTTACGATCTCGCGCGTTTTGGCGGCGAGGTCTTTCGCCCATCACCGCGTCAGGCCGACCTGATGATTGTGGCCGGCACCGTGACCAAAAAAATGGCGCCGCAAATCGTGCGGCTCTACAACCAGATGCCCGATCCGAAATACGTGATCTCGATGGGCGCCTGCGCCATTTCCGGCGGTCCGTTCAAACAGGGCTACAACGTTTTGAAAGGCATCGATCGTTATATCCCGGTCGACGTTTACATCCCCGGCTGTCCGCCGCGGCCCGAGGCATTGCTCCACGCCTTCATGGAATTGCAGCGCAAGATCGACGACCAAAAACTTACGGGCGAAGGTAAGGCCGCTTTCTTGCGCCGCGATCAGGCGAGCGAATTTCCGGTGCCGGCTTTTGGCGCGCACGATCTCGAGCCGCCGAGCAATCCCTCAATCTTTCGCCCCCCAGCGATCGAGCGCACATAGCGATGGAATCGTTAGAAGAGATCAAGGCGCGTGCTGAAGCGACCGTGCCTAGGGCGAGGATCGAGATCATCGCGAATCCCGGTCCGGCGAACCAGCCATCGCTTCTTCTCGACCACGAACACGCGGCGGCTGTCGCCCGGTTCTTGCGCGACGATCCCTCGCTGCGCCTCGATCACTGCTCCAATGTCACCGGGGTCGACTGGCTCGATCGCAAGGTTGTGAAGAAAGCGAAAGTGAAAAAGCTGGTCGATGGCTTGGAAAAGGAGATCGAAGAAACGGAGGAGGAATTTTTTCCCGGCTATCTCGAGGCCGTCTATCACCTCTTTTCCATGACGCTCAAACACGGCCCGGTCGTGATTCGCATGCGCACAGCCGACCGCGCCGAGCGCGCGCGGTTACCGTCGCTTACTTCCGTTTACCGCAGCGCCGAATTTCAGGAGCGCGAAATTTTCGATCTCTACGGTATCCACTTCGACGGGCATCCCGATCTGCGCCGCATTTTGATGTGGGACGAATTCGTGGATTACCCGATGCGCAAAGATTATCGCGAGCCGGACGACTACGAATACGAACCGACCCCGCATGATGACGTGCTTGAAAAGGCGAAACAACATTATACCGCGCGGCCCGAACTCGACGGCGCGGAAAGTCTCACGGCACAACCATGAGCATAGCCATGCCTGAAATGCTTGAATCACCGCCTGCGCCGATGACTTCGCGGCTCGACGGTGAGCTCCTCGAAGTCTCGATGGGGCCGCAGCATCCATCGACCCATGGCGTTTTTCGCATGAACGTCGCGCTCGATGGCGAGATCGTGCGCAAGCTCAAGCCGGTTTTCGGTTACCTGCATCGCAACCACGAAAAGATCGGCGAAAACACCAGCTACCTCGGGTCAATGCCTTATACCGACCGGCTCGATTACTTCTGCTCGATGACCAACAACTGGGCCTACGCGCTCAGTGTCGAGAAGCTAGCCGGCATTGAAGTGCCGGAACGGGCCGAATACCTGCGCGTAATTCTCGCGGAGCTGACGCGACTGCAAAACCACACTTCGCTTCTCGGCTTTCTCCTGAGCGACATGGGCGCATGGGGCACGCCGCTTATGTATGCCTTCCGCGAACGGGAAAAAATTCTCGACCTGTTCGAGTCGCTTTCCGGCTCGCGGATGATGTGCGACTACATGCGCTTCGGCGGTTGCCGGGTGGACGCGGGCCCGGATTGGATGGCGCGCGCGAAGAAAATTGTCGATGCCTTTCCGCGCTTTCTCGATGAGTTCGAAAAACTCATTGTCGCCAATGAAATCGTCATCGCGCGCACGCAGCACATTGGCAAAGTCTCCGCCGAGCTGGCGATCAACGCCGGCATTACCGGCCCGATGCTCCGCGCCAGCGGCGTTAACTATGATCTGCGCAAAGTCGACGGCTATGGCGTCTATCCGCGTTTCAAGTTCCGGGTGCCGCTCGGCGATCACGGCGATTGTTACGATCGCTTGATGATGCGCGCGTTGGAGATGCGAGAGAGTCTCGGCATTCTCCATCAGGCGATGGAACAAATCCCGGCCGGCCCGATCATGAATCCGAAGGTCAAGATTCGCGCTTTCAAGCCACCGATTGGCGAAGCGTATGGACGGATCGAGGGGCCGAAGGGCGAGCTAGGCTTTTATCTCATCAGCGACGGCACCAACAATCCATACCGTTATCGCGTGCGGCCACCCAGCTTCATTAACCTGACTATCCTGGAGGACATGTGCCTCGGACACACCGTGGCCGATGTGATGGTGATCCTCGGCAGCATCGACATAGTTATGGGAGAAGTAGATCGATAACATCATGATCGGGACAGGCGTACTAAAAGGCATGGCGGTTACCGCGCGGAATTTTCTCGGAAGTTATTTTGAGAAGGACCGGTTGATTACCGTGCAGTATCCGGAAGAACGCGAGACGCTGCCTGAGAACTATCGCAACTTCCCCTTTCTTGTTTTCGACAACGATCCCGAGGCCGGCTTGCGCTGCGTCGCCTGCAAGATTTGCGAGAAGGAATGCCCGCCGCAATGCATCTACATCGTTAAGAGCGAAGACAAAAAGCCCGATTACATGGGCAAGCCGCAGTTCTATCCAAAGGTCTTCGACATCGACATCTCCGTCTGCATGAGTTGCCAGATCTGCGTCGAGGTCTGCCCATTCGAGGCCATCAAGATGGACAAGGTCTTCGAGCTAAGTCAGCGCGAGCGATTCGACGCGTTACTCCTGCGCAAAACTGAGCTCGCCAAGTCCAACACCTACTATCATAACATCCACCCCGTTGAAGCGACTGAGGTAGACGCGAACCTGGCAGCCGCAGCCGCGAAGAAGAAACCGGCGCCGGCAGCGGCTCCGACAATCTAGATGCGGTTTCGATCGGTCGGTCTTTTCCTGGTCGCCCTGTTCCTAGGCGACCTCTGTCTCGCCGCCGATCAGACGCGTCAGGATTTCTCGACCTTCCTGCGCTGGCGAAATATCGGACCGTTTCGTGGAGGCCGGACGCGGGCGGTCGCCGGCGTGCCGTCTCAACCGAACGTTTTTTATTGCGCTCAAGTGAACGGCGGAGTGTTTAAGACCACGGATTACGGACGAACCTGGCAGCCGATATTCGACGATCAACCGACCGGATCGGTCGGCGCCCTCGCCGTCTCGGTTTCGAACCCCGACATCATCTACGTCGGCAGCGGCGAAGGTTTGCATCGTCCCGATCTCTCTGTAGGCGACGGCATCTACAAATCGACGGACGCCGGAAAGACGTGGACGCATCTCGGATTGCGCGATGGCCAACAGATCGCGCAGATCGCGGTCGATCCGCGCAATCCGGATCGCCTGCTCGTGGCGGTGGCGGGACACCCGTATGGGCCTAACGAGGAGCGCGGCATTTTTCTTTCGCTCGATGGCGGAAAGTCTTTCGAGAAAACGCTCTCCAAGGATGAAAACACCGGCGGCGCGGATGTGCAGATCGACCCGTCAAATCCAGAGACGGTTTACGCATCGCTTTGGGAAGCGCGGGAAGGCCCGTGGGAAAATGGCGCCTGGAAGGGAACCAACGGCGGCATATTCAAATCTGTCGATGGCGGGACGACGTGGAAACAACTGAGGAACGGTCTGCCTAACGACATCGTGCAGGCAAATCTCTCGATCGCCGCGAGCGCGCCGCAGACGCTTATCGCTGCCGTCGCCACACTCGATGCTGGAAAGCTTTATCGATCCGACGACGCGGGAGAAAGTTGGAGGCTCGCCACGGAGGACGAGCGCCCGGGCGCGCGGATCGGCGGCGGCGATTTGCCGTTGCTGAAGATCGATCCGCAGAATCCGAACGTCGTTTATTCCGCGAGCGTGGTTTGCTGGAAATCGACCGATGGCGGCAAGACCTGGGACGGCTGGCGGGGCGCACCCGGCGGCGATGATTATCAAAACGTTTGGATCAACCCGACTAACTCGGACATCGTTCTTCTCGGTAGCGATCAGGGCGCCATCATCACGGTGAACGGCGGAGCGACCTGGAGCTCGTGGTATAATCAATCGACCGCGCAGCTTTATCATGTCAGCGCGGACAACGCTTTTCCCTACCGTCTTTACAGCGGCCAACAGGAAAGCGGTTCGGTCGGAATCACGAGCCGTGGATCAGATGGCGCGATTTCGTTTCGCGACTGGCGACCGGTCGGCGCGGAGGAATATGGTTACGTCGCTCCTGATCCGCTCGATCCCGATATCATCTACGGCGGGAAATTGACGCGCTACGATCGGCGCACCGGACAGGCCCAGAGCATTTTGCCCAAACCGTTCCGCTCCGACGATTTTCGGATGGTGCGGACGCAACCGATTCTTTTTTCGCCGCTCGATCCTCGCCTGCTCTTCTTTGCGGCCAACGCATTGTGGCAAACGCGCGATGGCGGGCAGCACTGGACGCAAATTAGTCCGGATCTGACGCGCAAAACTTTCGAGGTTCCGGCGAGCGTCGGAAAATATGCTTCGGAAAAATCGGCGCAACCGAGGCAACGCGGGGTGATCTACGCCGTGGCGCCGTCGCCGCTCGACAAGAATCGGATTTGGGCGGGAACGGACGACGGCTTGATCCACCTGACCAGCGATGGCGGAAAAAAATGGACGGACGTCACGCCACCTGTAATCACGCCGTGGCAGAAAATTTCCGTGATGGATGCGGGACACTTCGACGTGAACACCGCGTACGCGGCGGTGAATACGATCCGGCTAGACGATCTGCGGCCGCATATTTACCGGACCAACGATGGCGGGAAAACCTGGAAGGAAATCGTTCATGGGATTCCGGACAATGAGAACGTGAATGTCGTGCGGGAAGATCCGCATCGTCGCGGCTTGCTCTTCGCGGGGACGGAACGCGCGGTTTACGTCTCCTTTGACGATGGAGAAAACTGGGAGTCGCTCCGCTTGAACATGCCGGCAACGTCGGTGCGCGATCTGATTCTCAAAGACGACGACATTGCGGTGGCCACGCATGGCCGTGGTTTTTGGATTCTGGACAACATCACCGCGTTGCGACAACCCGAAGTGGCGAACCGGGACACGATTCTGTTCAAACCGCAAACCGCGATGCGCGTGCGTTGGAACGTCAACACCGATACGCCGCTGCCCCCTGATGAACCGGTGGGTGAGAATCCGCCCGAGGGCGCGATGATCGATTATCGGCTGGGCCACGATGTGTCGGGCCCGGTGGCGCTCGAAATCAAGGACAGCAAAGGAACTGTCGTGCGGCGTTACGCGAGCACGGACCCGATTGCGCCAGCCGATCCGAAATTGAAAATCCCGCGCTATTGGGTGCAACCGCCGCGCCTTTTATCGGGAGCACCCGGCCTGCACCGATTCTTTTGGGACATGCATCTAGAGCCGCTGCCAGGAGTGGATCCGGAATACCCGATGACTGCGGTCGTCCAGAAGACGGCGGCGCAACCGACGGGACCATGGGCCTTGCCCGGCAATTACTCCCTCGTCCTGAGCGCCGGCGGCAAGAGTTTCACGCAACCGCTTATGGTGAAAATGGATCCGCGGGTGAAATCGTCGAGCGCAGATTTGGCAAAACAGTTCGAGTTATCGAAAGCACTCTACGATCTGCGGTCCGCCCTGCAGCCAATCGGGAAAAGCTTTGCTTCGCTCGCCGTCGAACTTAAGAAAGCCAAAGAGAAGGCTGGAGAAAAACCGGTCAAGCAGAAGCTCGAAGAACTCATCACAAAGTTGCAGGAATTCGCCAACCCCGATCAGGTTCGCAGCGGACAAGCGCTGGAGCTGGACGTGCTGAACAAAGTCGAAAAACTTTTCGGCGATCTGCAGGACGTGGACGCGGGGCCGACTTCGCAAGCCCAGGCGGCCGCAGTGGACCTGCAAGGTAAGGCGCGCTCGGTCATGGAACGCTGGCCGGCCATATCCCGGGAAGTCGCCGCCTTAAATTCGGAGCTCGAAGCAGCCGGCGTCGAAAAGATCAAGGTTCCGTGAGGGCTTGCACTAATTTCGGCGATCTCGATTATGCCTGATATGCATCTTGCCACCTTGCCATCGAATTGGAGCAGCAAGCGAAGGGCGACCTTCGCGATTGAATATGCCATCTGCCTCGCCGTTCTTTTTCTTCAAGCCCGCGCCTTTGGCGCCGATGAGAAGGTCGAATTTCCCCAGGCCAGTCAACACGCCGTCCTGAAACAGCGCATCGGTTTGACCGACGTCGAAGTGGATTACTCGCGGCCGAACAAAAACGATCGGAAGATTTTCGGCGGCCTCGTGCCGTTCGATAAACCATGGCGGACGGGCGCGAATCAACCTACAAGGATCAAGACCAGCGCTCCGCTCAAGCTGGCCGACAAAGAGGTCCCAGCCGGCGAATATGTCCTCTACACGATTCCGGGCGCAAACGAGTGGGCCGTGGTTCTTTCGAAAAATCTAAACGCGCAAGCTCTGGCCGATCACAAACCGGCGGATGAAGCCGCGCGCGTTACGGCAAAACCGTTAGCCCTGCCGGTCGCGGCCGAGACCTTCACGATCGGCTTCGATGATCTGCGGGCGAATTCGGCCACCTTCTATCTCGAATGGGACAAGACCCGCGTGCCCGTGAAACTGACGACGAACGATGTCGACAAGGTGATGCAGGGGATAGAGAAGACGGTGAAGGGCGGGCAGCCGCAGGACGCTAACTTCTACTACAACGCAGCCAGCTTCTACTTTGACCAAAATAAGGATCTTCCGCAGGCGTTGAAATGGGTCGACCAGGCGATCGAAAAGAATTCGAAGGCGTATTTCATGCAATACAAGAAGGCGCAGATCCTGGCGAAGATGGGGAATAAGAAGGAAGCCATCGCGGCGGCAGAGAAATCGATCGAGCTTCTCAAGGCGAGTCCAACTCCCGATGAAACCGCCATCGCAAACAGCCGCGCGCTTATTGATAGTCTCCGTTAGGTTTTACATGCTATCTCCGGGCCAGGACTCCCCTTCAAGGGGGTAGGCATTCTCTACACCTTCCGGAGGTATTAATGTTGACATGCATCTTACAAGGTCTAGCCTCGGCGCGTGTCTCCCCCCGGATCCACGTCGTTTCTCCCCCTTCCCGCTCCGTCAACTCCAGGTAAGTTCCAAACAGGCGACGCTGGGTTACCCCTTTTCCGAAAGGAAGTTCTTCAAACCAATCCGCAATGGATGGGAAGGATCACTCTTTCCCAACCAATTTCGTCCTGGTTACTTAGCTTACTGGCCTTTTTGTTCGCGGCAGCGACTCTGGTCTTCCTATTCATCGGCACGTACACGCGCCATGAAAGCGTCCAGGGCCAGTTGATCCCTTCCGCGGGTTTGCTGCCGGTCATTGCGCGATCTCCGGGCATGGTCACGACCATGTTAGTAAGGGAAAGCGAGGTCGTCACAAAAGATCAAGCTTTAATAGAATTGTCCGGGGAGATCAGCAGCCTCTCTCAAGGACAGACTCAGGCCGCTGTCTTGGGGAATCTGCATGCACAGTTCGAGGAATTAGAGGCACTTCTCGCAAACCAACAGCGTTTGGGAGACCAACAGCGTGCAGGTTTAAGCGATCGAAAGCTCGTCTTGAACAAGCAACTGGCTGAAATCGACCGGCAGTTGTCCACGCAACGGGAAATAACCGGCATTACCGAGCTGCGGCTGGAGAAGCTGAAACCAGGCGTCAAGAGCGGCACGTTCTCGCAGGTGGAGTTTGAGAAATACCAGGCGGAAGTTCTCAGCGGGCAGGCTCAGCTGAATGTTTTAGCCCGTCAGCGCCTTGATATCGAGCAACAACTAGGAGCCTTGCAGGACCAGCTACTGCAACTTCCGCTCACGAGCGAGGCGCAGCGCAACGAGCTTCGCTTTCGGCTTTCGGGGATCAATCAAACCCTGGCCCAGAATGAGGCCCAGCGAGCAGTTGTTTTGCGAGCGCCCCATGATGGCGTGGTAACCAATATGGCTACGCAAAACGGGCAGACGGTCGCCGCTGGTCAGCGTCTGCTCTCCGTTCTTCCGGCAGGATCGTTTCTGCAAGCCGAGCTTTGGCTTCCCAGCCGGGCGGCAGGATTTCTCGAAATTGGTAACCGGGTGGTGCTGCGTTATCCGGCATTCCCATACCAGAAATTTGGGCAGAAGGGAGGCCGAATTCTGGAGGTTTCGCGCAGCGCCACTGCTGCCGCTGAACTGACAATACTGCTGGGCCGGACCATCTCCGAACCTCTCTATCGGGTCCTGGTAGAATTAGATGAGCAATCCGTGAACGCCTACGGCCGGCCGGAAGCGCTCAAAGCCGGAATGACAGTGGACGCCGACATCCTTCTCGACCGGAGATGCTTGATTGAGTGGGTGCTCGAACCGCTTTACGGCATCAGTCTTTCTCTGCCGGAACCCGTCGCGCCAATGTAAGACAGAGCCAAGCCCGCCGTGATGATTTCTCTTACCGACCAACTGCAACGCCTCGGTAAACGAAAATATCTCCCGCTCTTTCTTCAGACCGAAGCGACCGAATGCGGTTTCGTCTGTGTGGCCATGGTAGCCAACTTTCACGGCCATAGAATTGATCTTCCTGCAATGCGGCGTCGTTTCCCGATTTCTTCAATTAAGGGAACTACTCTTGGCAGCCTAATCAATATCAGCCACCGGCTGGGGTTCAATCCGAGGCCCCTTCGCGTCGAGTTAGAGTACCTTCGGCAGTTGCAACTCCCCTGCATTCTTCACTGGGACTTGAACCATTTCGTGGTCCTGAAACAGATCACCGCCCGGCGCGCGGTGCTGCATGATCCTGCCCGCGGCCTGGTGCGACTTTCCCATGAGGAGCTAAGCGCGCACTTCACGGGAGTCGTGCTGGAATTGGATCCGACTGCGGATTTCCATCCCATTCATGATCGTCGTGTGGTATCCATCCGTTCGGTCACTGGCCGCATCATCGGGCTCAAGCGGTCTTTCCTCCGCATCCTGCTTTTTTCCCTCGCGCTGGAAGTCTTTGTTTTGGTGTCACCCTTTTTCCTCCAAGGAGTAATCGACCAGGTTCTCGTTTCCGGAAACAAGCAGTTGCTTGCGGTTCTCTGCGCTGCATTTCTTATCGTCGTCCTGTTTCAGGGAGCAGTCACAGGCTTGCGCGGATGGCTTCTTACGTGGATCGGCGCCCGGATCAACACGCAATGGAAAACCAATCTTTTCCATCATCTTTTGGGCTTGCCGATGGACTACTTCGAGAAGCGCCATATGGGAGACGTGCTTTCACGATTCGGCTCGATCGAAGTTATCCAGCACACTCTCACCACGAGCTTCGCTACGGCTCTGCTCGATGGCATTACGGGCATGCTAGTGCTGGTACTTTTGGCGGCCTACAGCCTTCCCCTAACCGGAATGATTTTGCTGGTCTTTGCCATCTACGCGCTCCTCCGCTGGTTTTCATCCCATTGGCTGCGAAACGCCCAAGCGGAGCAGATTCATCAGGCCGCGCATCTGCAAACATCCTTGATGGAATCGGTTCGTGGAATTCAAACGATTCAATTGGCTAATGCTCAGCCGGAACGAGTCGCCCGCTTTGCGAACATGACCGTGGAGGTCGCGCACCGCGATATTATCATTCAGCGCATCGGCACTGCTTTTGAAGCACTTAACCATCTCCTTTTTGGAACGCAGCGAGTGGTGATAATCTGGTGGGGGGCGCTGGCTGTGCTGAACCAGCAATTCTCCGCGGGCATGCTGGTGGCTTTCATCGCCTATGCGGAGCTGTTCACAAGCCGAGGAAGGAGTCTCATCGACAAATGGGTCGAGTTTAGCCTGTTGCGTCTGCAGGCGGAACGGATCGCCGATATTGCGCTGACGCCGCCCGAATCACACTCGGAAAGCGCCTATTTTGGACCGCTCCCGCACGCTGGACTCGAGGTCGACAATCTTAGCTTTCGATACTCGGAAAGCGAACCGTGGATCCTCAGGAATTGCTCGTTGCGCGTCGAGCCAGGGGAATCCGTCGCGCTGGTCGGGGCCTCGGGCTGCGGGAAAACCACCCTCGCAAAACTGCTGTTGGGATTACTTCAGCCTCAGGAAGGCGTGGTCCGCATTGGCGGCATGGACATCCGCAAGTATGGCTTGGAATCATACCGAAATCTGTTCGGTGTCGTCATGCAGGAAGATCAGCTCTTCTCAGGTTCCATCTCGGACAATATTACGTTCTTTGATCCGATTCCCGACCTTTTCCGCGCGGAGTCGGCCGGGCGTCAGGCGGCCGTGCATGAAGAGATTCTCTCCATGCCCATGGCTTACAACACCCTCATCGGAGACATGGGCTCCGCCCTCTCCGGCGGGCAGAAACAGCGGCTCCTTCTGGCCCGCGCTTTATATCGGCAGCCAAAATATCTGCTTCTCGACGAAGCCACGAGTCATCTCGACATCCTGAATGAGGAGAAGGTAAATGCTGCGATTTGCGATCTCCAAATAACGCGAATTGTCATAGCGCATCGCCCTGAAACCATCGTCAGCGCCAATCAAATTTTTACCCTGCAAAATGGGTATATCACATCTTGTACGAACGTCGAATATATCGATGCGTCCAAGGCGGAAAGCATGATCCGCTTTCATCATGCAGCAGTGACAGAAAAACACAGCAAATGAAAAAAACTGAAAACAAAAGACAAGCGGTACCAGTCATGAAACAACTGGCGCGGCCCATGTCGAAGAAAGAACTGGAGAGTGTAGCCGGGGCCGGCTGCGCGCCATCCTCTCAGCAATACACCGGATATACGACTCACGATCCGCCGGATTACGAGTTCTAAGAGGATTGCGACGAGCTGATTCCTAACGAGGCGTAGCTCGAATCCTTAATGGCGGTGCTTCCGGAGTTCGCGAGCTCCCGGAGCATAAGCCCTTTAGGCTATAACTTTAGCCGGAAGAGTATGGCTGCGGCCAACGTCAGGCTTTCGTCATCGTAAGCATCGAACAAGCGTTAAGGAAATTCGCGACCCGCATCTTCTAACATGAAACAATTTATGATCGTGGGTGAGCCTGGGGATCTTCATGCTCACTATGTATCCTGGGCGCTTAGGAAGGCAGGATATCGCACACTATTCGTGAACTCTTCACACGGCAATTGTCCTACCGAGACCACCCTTTATCTGGACAACGAGCACGATGAATTCACCTGCCCAAATTGGGATAACGCTGAGGCCGCGTGGTGCCGACGGCTTCCCAAGCCGCCAGCGTCCGACACGAGTTTCGGCGAGGATGACGGCTTCACCCTCGCGGAGGGGCGGCGTTTCGCCAGATGGCTGATTACCCTGTACGAGAAGAGCTCGATCCGCTGGATAAATCCGCCGACCGCTGCCCTCGCGGCAGAAAACAAATTCCTCCAGTTGAAACGCGCCCGTTCTCATCGCATCGCTATTCCACGCACACTCATCACTGCGCGACCGGACCGTTTTAGGGCTTTCTTAAAGAGTGAGGGGACAATTGTCGCCAAGCCGCTCGCTGGTTATTCGTGGGAATACGCCTCTGGCGAAACCTTCACCGCATTTGCCAATGTCGTCGATGCCGCGCGCGGCGCCGAGATCTCCGACGAGGACGTTGGGGAATGTGTCACGATATATCAGGAGCGCATCGAGAAGGCCGCCGACGTAAGAATGCTCATCATGGGCCAGGATGTCTTTGCGTATAAGATCATGCAAGAGGGCGAACAGCATCTTGATTTTCGGATCGGTTTCTTTCAAGACGACCACTTAAAATATGAACCCCTGTTTGTTCCACCTTTGCTCAGAAGCAAGATAATCAGATTTGTAGGTTCAATGGGCGTCAACTTTGCGAGCGCCGACTTTGCACTGACCGCGCAGGGCGAGTTTATCTTTCTGGACTTAAACCCAAACGGTCAATGGCTGTTCATCGACACAGGAGCTCCTGCGGCCCGCGTCGCCCAAAAATTTTGTTCCTTCTTCGTCAAGGGCGGCGTCGATCCCGCCGCCGAAGATCTCTTTCCCTCTTTTGCCGAATATTTGCGATCCGATGAAGTGAAAGCCTTGGAAGAAACGTTCCGGCAACACATCGCATGTGAAGCGCGACTTAACAACTCGTGGAAGGAAAAGCAAGCGTAAGGAGAACCGGAGTTGCACGCCCAATCTGATTCGTTTTGAAAGAGGCATCACTTCAGGTAGGGCAACTCGCCTCAGCGGTTACGTCTGCGGCGCGCAGCGAAAATCGATTAGATTTGTCTTGTCCATAACTTTCGAACCTGTCAACATCGAGTAATGAAACCCCCAGTAACCTTATTCGCTGTACTCGTTCTCCTCGCTCCTATTGGCGACAGCTTCGCCGCACCTCCGCCCGCCCAGGGCCGCACACTCAGGGACCTAAATGTAATCCCAACGCGCGTATTGCAAAGAGCGATTAGCCCGAAATTCTACAAGACCCTGCTTGTCTCTCCGGTCCAGGGATGGATCGTTGTCCGCGGAAGCTTGGTGGGAACGCATCTCTCGGGGATGCGCGTGGTGCGCTCTGAATTGAACGGCGCTTACGATTCTCTCGCTCTCAAGCTGGCGAACGAAATGCTCATCGCGGGAAATTATACGATCGAAAGACCCAATGTGGGTTCCTCGATTTTGCTGCACCTTCTGATTTACCAGATCGCCGACGGCACCATGGCGCTTTCTTTTGCTCATCTGGACGAGCCGGGTGGCGACCAGGCGGATTATTACGGCTGCGCACGGCTCGCGGTCCTGAAAGCGGACGGCAAATGGACCGAAATCAAGGGACCGGAAAGTCTCGAAGGGAAAGGCTGGGCAATTCGACGCGGCTTCAAGAATAATCTCGAAGCAACCCTGCGGATGGAGATCAAAAAGATCGGCCAGTGAGAGATTGGCGCCGCGCAACGAAATATCCTAGCCTTTATCATTTAGTCGGAACGTTTCTTTGGCGGGCCAGGCAGAACTGGGGGATCGGCGTTTCTTTTGGCCTTGCCGCGCTTATCCATTTTGCTGTGATTCTGCTCGGCGCTAATTATCACCAGCCGGACGAGACGCTGCTGGCTCTGTCTTCGGGGGTGGTGGACGTGGTAATGGAACCGGGTTCGCCCTTCGATGATTTAACGCCGCCGCCAGAAGTGAATATTCCGCAACCGACACCTAATCTTACGGAAGAACTTTCCGAGGAACGTCCCAACCCACCTTCAGTCCGGGAACGCGTTAACAAGCCCCTCGTTAAGGCCAGGAGCGGCATCGCGGGATCACCAATTTCATTGGCCAAAGGGCTTACTCTTAGCGCGCCGTGGCCGGAATATCCTCCTGAAGCGAGGCAGCGTAATATCACCGGCAACGGTGTTGTCGCGATGACGATCGATCCAGTCAGCGGAAGCGTCACTCATGTCTCCATGTGGAAAAGTACCGGGAACTCCTGCCTCGATGATGCTGCGCTCAGAGGTTTCCGACGATGGCGCTTCAAACCGGGCAGCGTCTCCAAAGTGAAATCGCCGGTCACTTTTACTCTAACCTCTTTGTAAGCCGCTCGTCCGGTTGTGCCGATTTGCGGTCTCCGCGTTGACGGTCCAAGCGAAATTGAAGGTGGAGTGATGGCTTGGGCGAAGCGATCCTTAGCTGAAAGGGATTTTTTCGTCATCGGCGTGACGAGAGTGGTGTGCAGAAGGTATAAGCCGGAGAATTCGCTGAATTAGCTAACAATGAAGCATGGTGTATGCGACAATCCCATAGCGCGCTTCGCTGATTTTCTGCGGGCTTCGAGCAAGGCGTTCATCTTTACCGGCGCCGGGATTTCGACGGGGAGCGGGATCCCGGACTTTCGTGGACCGCAAGGTGTCTGGACCCGGCGCCAGCCGGTTTACTATCAGGATTTCATGACGTCGGAGGCGGCGCGGATCGAGCATTGGGACTATAAGCTGGAAGGATGGGATGGTTTTCGTGCGGCGCAGCCGAATGAAGTTCATCGCGCGATCGTCCGGCTGGAACAAGCCGGCAAAGTTCTCTTAGTCGTCACCCAAAACATCGATGGACTGCATGCGCTTGCCGGGACGAGTGCGAATCGCCTGGTTGAACTTCACGGCACAAACCTGTTGGTGGAATGCCAGAGTTGTCGCCGGCGCGATGATCCAAAGCGGCACTTCGAATTCTTTCGCGCCAATCGCAAGCCGCCTTTGTGCGCCTGCGGCGGTTTCCTAAAGCCTGCGACGATCAGCTTCGGGCAAAACCTGGAACCTCAGGTCCTCCAAAAGGCTGAACAAGGCGCGATGGATACCGACCTTGTCGTGGCACTCGGTTCCACCTTGTCTGTTTATCCCGCGGCTTCCTTTCCGCTCCTCGCTGCTCAGCGCGGAGTTCCTTACGTCATCGTCAATCGCGGCGCGACGGAACACGACCACGAGCCGTCCGTTTCGCTGCGAATCGAAGGTGAAGTGGGCGATATATTCCCCGCCGCTGTTGAAGCGGCGTTGAGCTAGTCTTTCATCACTTTGCGATAGAGCGCTTCGTAACGAGGCACGACGCGTTCCGCGGTGAAATGCGTTTCCGCACGATCGCGGCCGGCCTCGCCCATTTGCCGCGCGGCCTCGGGTGACTCGATCAGGGCATCGAGCGATGCGGCCATGCCGGCAACGTCGCCGAATGGATGCAAGTGAGCTGCGTCACCCACCACTTCCGGAATGCCGCCGATGCGGAAAGCGACGACTGGTTTTCCGAAGAACATCGTTTCCAGAATGCTCAGGCCGAAGCTCTCGTTTTCCGAAGTGTAGAGACCGGCGTCGGCCGCCGGCAGGTAGTCCTCAACCACCGCAGCGTCTTCCTTCACAATCACGTTCCGACGCAATCCGAGCTCGTTAGTGAGCGTCTCGAACGGACTGAACGGAGCGCCGGCCAGGACCAGGAGCCGAATCCGATCGCGGTGCGAGGCCGCCGCGATCACCCGCAACAACAAATCAATCCGCTTGGTCGGCCGAAGATTCGACATGTGCACCACCAGGAATTCGTCGTCGCTGATTCCGAGTTCTCGCCGCACCTCCACGCGATCCTTCCTCGACTTCCCCGGCGTGAAGAAATTCGGGATGACCTCGATCTCCTTGTTAAGCCGAAAGGTTTCCTGCGTTTGCTCACGCAAACTTTCGGAAACGGTGGTGACGGCATCGGAATGAATGAGCGCATGCTCAATCGCAGCGCGGTATTGAGGGTTCGGACCGAGCAAAGTCGTGTCGGTCCCATGCAAGGTGGTCACGACTTTCGGCGCGCCAGCACCGATCATTTCCGCAGCCAGAAAAGCCGCGGTCGCGTGCGGGACGGCGTAATGGACGTGGAAAACGTCGAGCGCCTTCGCCTGTCCTACTTCCGCCATCTTCACTGCCAGCGGCAACGTATAGTCCGGACACGGAAACACCGTCGCGTGACCCATCTCGACCTGGTGAAAATGGATGCGTGGCCGCGAGAGATCGAGCCGGATCGGTTTGGCGTGGCTGAAGAAATGGACGTCGTGTCCGCGCGCGGCTAGCTCGGCGCCGAGCGCGGTCGCGAGAATTCCACTGCCCCCTATCAACGGAAAACAAGTGATCCCAATCTTGAGCGGCGGCGGCACTTTTGAAACGGCGTCGGATGTTTGGAGCACAGCCATCTTGGCTGTGAGGCGCGAAGGCATCTTGCCTGCTGTTGGAATGCGAAACAACAGGCAAGATGCTCGCCCGGTGCGAGCTGGAAATTAGCAACCTGCGCTTCCCTCGCCCCCGATCCCCGGTGACCTGACGATCACCTATGTCGGGAAATGCATGCGGGCCGATTCTCTTGGAGCGCGATTCGTCCGCCAGATGGATCGGCGCGGTGAACAATCTCTGTTCCGGAATGTCCTGGGGACAAGTTACTGACTCCCCCGGCGACCGCCCCACTTTCTCCGGTCCGTCCCACTAATCGTGACCCATTTTCCACCTTGGAGGATTCCCACCCATGCCGTCCCCATCTGTCCGACTCCGTTATAGCGGGCGTCGTCGTTGTGCGAGAAACAGACCGCCATCTTCCCATCCTTAATCTCATAAATGAGGAGATGGACGTTTAGGGTGTCAGTCGCAAGCCTGCTTTCGATCGTGTTCTGGCCCGTGACGGTATAACCGTTCGCTGCTTCCAAGAGCATTTTATCATAAACTCCATTGCCTTCGGAGTGGATGATTTGGGCGCCCATCGAGTGACCGTTCACCACCGCGGCGCGCGCCATCAACCAGGCGGAGACGGGTGAAACGGCGAGAGATGAATACAATTTATGCCCCACCCCCGAGCGCAATGCCTGGAGCGGAAAGTTGGGGATTTGCTGGACCGTTCGGGTAGAAGCAGGCTGCGGGGCTGCGGAAATTTGAACAGCAGTGGCAATGACAAGAAATATTAGGAGGTGTCGCATGGTAGTGGAAAAATGCCATTGGGCTCACCCAAATCAATTTTAAACGGTAAGGGTATTCACCAATACGAGAGGAGCTCATCCCTCCCCGAGATAGGCGTGCTTCGAATCGGAGATTTCCTCGCGTTGCACAAAAGTCACGCCGGGTGCGTCGGTTTCGTTGAGGTATTCGCGCTCGCCCGCGCCCGCGACGTAATGCGTGCAATGGATGACCGATTGCATCCAACGCAGCCGCGTGTCGCGCGTCGGGCTGATTTGCTTCGGACCGAATGATTGCGGCGGCAGCTCCAGGTAATTGTCGCCGCCCTTGTGCAACAGAAGCTTGCCGTCGCGATGCCGCGCCCGGACCGTTTCGCCCTCCCAGAAAACGTCGACAAAAAAATCGTCGATGGCCGTGGCGCGCTTTCGAAATTCCGGATCGCTCGAGCGGTCGAGGCGAATTCCATCGAGTAACCCCATCCGCTCGTAAAGGTCCCGGCAAAAATCAGCGGCTGTGTTGGCCTCGACGGACTTGAAATGCTCGACGAGCGCGGGAGCGACGTAGTTCGGCAGCTGGCGCGCCATCTTTGCCTGCCAGTCCGGCGCGAGTTGTTTGACGTAAAGCGGCGAGAACTGTTTCTGGATCTTGTTCGCGAATTCAAAATTGAACGAGCGCTGGTGGCCGGTCCGTTGTTCGCGCAAGACCGTGGTGGTCTCGCGCGGATCGTGATCGCTATCGTGAAAGAAAAAAACAATATCGCCGCCAATCTCTTGCTGGAGCCGGCGCGCGGTCACGATCTTCGAAAAGAGAAATCGTTTCGGGAAAAACCCGCACGGCTGTTGGCCGAAGCAGATTATCGGTTGATCCATGGATCCGATTCAGGTTTGCGCAGCGAGCGAGCGATCGTTGCGGAACAAGGTGCGCTGAAGGATCCAAGCCACGATCACGACGCTGCCACAGCCGATGACGTTGTACCAAAGATAACCAATGTTGGAGGTGAAGAAGAGGACGAGCACGAGTGTCTGCGCAATGACGCCGGCGAAAAAAACCGCTGAGCCGCGCACGGCCGGCAGAAAGAAAGCGACCAGAAAAAGTCCGAGCACGCTCCCATAGAACACGGAGCCGAGAATATTTCCGGCTTCGATCAGGTTCTCGACGAGGCTGGCGAAGGAAGCGACCGCGATCGCCACCAGTCCCCAGGCTGCAGTCAGCCACCTCGTGGCGACAACATAGTGATGGTCGCTCGCCTTCGGCCGCAGCAGCGGGCGATAAATATCAATGGCAGTCGTGGAACCGAGTGCGTTCAAGACCGCCGAGGTCGCGGACATCGTCGCGCAAAAAATCACGGCCACGAGCAAACCGATGATCCCGTGCGGCAGATGATGCAGGACGAAGGTAATGAAAACATAATCGGAGTCCTTGCCCTTCGGACTCGCTCCAGATTGTTCGAGGACCTTGCGGGTGTTGTCGCGGATCGTCCTCGCTTTCGCATCGAGCTCCTGGACTTGCGCGGTGAGCGCCTGCGATTCGGCAGCCGATGCTTTCGGCATCGCCTGGATGCTGTCGCGTTTGCGGATGAAGACATCGTCGAATTCCGTCTCCAACGCGGTCAACTGCGGGCCGTAGCCGCGCTCGATGGCGCGCTGATAAGTCGGCTGGTTGAAAAACATCGGCGGCTTTTCGAATTGATAAAAGAGGAAGACCATCGCGCCGAGGAGAAGGATGAGAAATTGCATCGGCACTTTCACGATGGCGTTGAAAAGGAGACCGATCCGGCTCGCGCGCAGCGAACCGCCCGCGAGGTAGCGCTGCACCTGCGATTGATCCGCGCCGAAGTAGGAGAGCGAGAGAAAGAAGCCGCCGAGGATGCCCGACCAAATGGTGTAGCGTCTCGAAGGATCGATTGAGAAATCGACGGCCTGCAGTTTTCCCATCCTGCCGGCGATCTCGAGTGCATTGCTAAACGACAAATCCGCGGGCAACCGATGCACCGCGATTCCGAACGCGATCGCCATGCCGACGAGGATCACCATGATCTGGTAGCGTTGGGTGAGGCTGACGATTTTTGTTCCACCCGATACGGTGTAGGCAATGACGAACCCGCCCGCGAGCCAGATGGTCAGGTTCAGGTCCCAGCCGAGCAGCGCCGAGAGAATAATCGCCGGCGCGTAAATGGTGATGCCGGCGGCGATCCCGCGTTGCACCAGAAACAAAAACGAGCCGAGCAATCGCGTTTTCGTGTCGAACCGCTGGCCGAGATATTCGTAAGCGGTGAAGACCTTCATACGTTGAAAGATCGGAACGAAAATCGCGCAGACCACGATGAGCGCGAAAGGCTGGCCGAAATAATTTTGGATAAAACCGATGCCGCTCTCGTAAGCCTGACCCGGCATCGAGAGAAACGTGATCGGGCCGGCCTGGGTAGCGAGAACGGACAGGCCGATTGTTCCCCACCGGATGCTGTGATCGCCCTTCAGATACTGGCGCAGATTCGGGTGGCCATACGTGCGCCACAAACCGTAGAGCGGGATCGCGAGGATCGTCGCGAAGAGGACGAAGTAATCGGTCCGGTTCACGAAAACCGGAGAGTGAACGCGTAGAGGAGCGCGACCTCGAGGGCGAACAGGACCAGCGCGAACCAGTAGGCCTTGCGCCAGGTCGAGAAGAACGGTGGGTGATCGTGCGCGCTACTCATTCTATGCTTCTGCCACCTCTTCTGTAGCCGCCGCCCTGTGGGCGGCGTGGACGAAATTGCGAGTGCTCCAACAGATTCATTGCAACGCTCGCGCTTCGCACAGCGAAGCGGCTACAGCAGAGGCGGCATATGTTGCGTTTCATTTCACATCCCTCAGCGAGACCATGTTCGCGAAGAGACGATAGGCGCCGGGAACGCCGGCCGGCAATTGTCGAAACCATGCGTAGCCTGTGTAAATGAAGTAACCCTTCCCGGATTTCGCGACGAGCAATCCGCCATCGAGCGGTTTTTCTCCCGGATCGTTGCAGGATAAAATCGGCGTCCAGGCCGGGTCCCACTTGTTCGGAAAATAAAGGCCGCGCTCCTGCACCCAGCCTTTGAAATCTTCGGCGGTGATCTTGTTCGGCGTATTCAAGAGCGGATGGTCTGGCGCAAGAATCCGGACCTCGGCAGTTTCATCGGTGACGCGCTCGCGCGAAATCTCGAGCGGAAACGGACCGATCTCTTTCGTTTTGAGATCAGCCGTCGTGTTGTATTGCACGACGACTACTCCGCCCGCGCTTACATAAGCGAGCAAGGCCGGCTGCCAGTTCGCGATGCGTTGTTGCGTGTTGTAGGCGCGAATGCCGAGCACCACGGCGTCGAAACGCTTGAGATTTTCCGGAGTAATTTCCGACGGATCCAGCATCTTCACGGTGCAACCGATCTGCTCGAGACTTTGCGGAATTTCGTCGCCGGCGCCGGGAATGTAGCCGATTAGTTCGGCCTTCTTTCGGATGTCGGCGCGCACGATCTTCGCTTCTGCCGGTGGCATCAAGGTTTGAACGCCGATGTGCTGATAGGAGATGCGTTCGCGCGCAAAAGAGTATTCGCGGCCATCAACCGTCACGATGGCGCGCAACGTCCCTTCTCCCGGATTTGGCGGCGGATGAATCGTAAATTCGGCGAACGATTCAGCGTCCGCTGCTTTCAAATCCACCGGGACGGATACCGGCTCGATCCTCCATCCTTTCGGAGCGTCGAGTTTCAGAACGCCGCGAACCGCGCCAGTCGAAGCCGTCACGCGCACCTGGATCGTTTTCGGCTTGTCGTCACCAAAAACAAAAACCGGATTCTGCAGGTTCGCGAAGACCGGCGGAGCGATGACCAGCGCCTGCCGCACTTCGCCTGCGATCGGATCGACGGTCCGATATTTCGTATCGACGAGATAGCGCAGATCCTGATCGCCGACCCGCACGATGACTTCCACCGGAAACGCGGGCGGATTTTCGGGCAGTCCGATCAACTTCTGGTCATCGACGACGAAAGTCCCGAGAGCCGCCGGCTTGCGCAGCCAATACGGCTGAGTCAGCGGCGCTTCTTTCGGCACTGCCGGTCCGAGGTCTTTCGCGACGAACTGATCCTGCGGCAGCGGCGTGTCCAAACGCAGCGCCTCAGCTGAAATAGGCGTCCGCGCTTCGAGCAATTGCACCGGCACATTCGTGCGATTGATCGCTTCGAGCTTGATCGGCAACGTCTGCCCGAACGAAACCGTGGCGGTAGTCGTCGAGCTTTCGATATGCAAACCGAGACATGCTGCGATCAGCGCGTCGATCTCGCCGGCCTTGGTCGCGAACCAATCGTTCTTGTCGGCTTTGCTCAGAGCTGCCCGCAGCTCCAACAATTTCGGAACCGACGCCGCGGGATCGGCCGGAACGAAGGTCGCGAGAAGCTGTTTTACTTTCTCCGCGATCGGTTCCGACTTCGGAACTCGGGACCAGGTCGTGTCGATTCCATCGAACAGCCCGCTCGTCATCGGCGCGCCATCGAGTGCCTTGAAATATTCTTTGCGCGCGCCGCGGCTGGGCGGCCTGCCGACGCCCTGGCTCTTGTGCATGCTTAAACTCGCGGCCGCGATCTCGGTAAACGCTTTGCCGAGGAGCGGATTGAAGCCGCCCGCTTCGAGGGTCGCGAGACCGGTTGGATCGAATGGAATATTTCGGTTCGAAAAAAAGAAGGGCGATGTATTCCAGACCAGGCGAGTTGGCTTCCAAACTTCGACCGAGCTCAACTGCTCCGGAAACCGTTTCGGATCGCCCGCGGCTCGGAAAGCCTCCCGTGCCAGGATCGCGGAGGCTGTGTGATGTCCGTGCGTCTTGTCGTCCTCGGGACTGAAACGCGTCACGATCACATCGGGCTTCCAGCGACGGATCGTCCAGACGATGTCGGAAAGAATCTTGTCCCGGTCCCAAATGCGTAAAGTTTCCTCCGCGCTTTTCGAGAAACCGAAGTCGATTGCGCGCGTGAAAAATTGCTGGGCATGATCGAGCCTGCGCGCGGCGAGAAGTTCGTGAGTGCGGATCACGCCGAGGCGCTCGCCGAGTTCTGGCCCGATGAGATTTTGGCCGCCGTCGCCGCGGGTCACGGAAAGATAAGCCGTCTGGTAGAGCGAACCGTTTGCCCACAACGCCATGAGGTTTGTGTTCTCGTCGTCGGGATGCGCGGCGATGTAGAGCACGCGTCCGAGCACATTCAGTTTCTGGAGCGCGAGCTGAATCTCCGCGGCGTTCATCGGCGCCGGGAAATTTCCCGGCGGTGGCTCAGCCGCTGATATGACGACGGCGCTCAAGAAAAGAAAAGCCAGCGTTCTCCAAATAATCGGCGGACGGCGAGAAATCATAGGCAGGGCAATGGACCTCGAGCGAGCGCGCCTCGCCTTCGCGACCTTCGCAAAACTTCTCTTATTTGTTGATGTCCTGTTTCGCCTGCAACCGCTCGATCAAACCCTGGATGTTCTTTTTTTGCGCATCCGCAACGGCCATCCCGAGCGCTTTCTTCGCGTCTTCGGTCGCACCGTCAAAATCGCCGGCGGCGGACTTGATCCGGGCGTTCGACAAATGGGTGTAGGCCGTCTCCGGAGTTCGCTTCGCCACCGCGCGGAAAATTTCCATCGCTTCGGCGTCCTTCTTCTCCGATTGCAGCCGGCGTCCGTACGAATAGAGCTGCACCGGCGACGTCTTTTCGAGCGCCTTGTCCCAGACTTTCTTCGCGTCATCCGGTTTGTTCATCGCCTTGAGCAGATCGGCTTTGGTCGTCAGATTCTCGAACCGTTCCTCGTTCTGGATCGAGAGGTCCACCCACTTGAGCGCCTCATCCAGATTGATCTTTTTCGTCAGGCAAAACTGCGCGGCCTGATTCGGCGCCTGCCACTCATACTGCGCGCGCCCACGCATCTGGCCGCGGATGTTTTGCAGAGTCGCTTCCGCATCGTTGATCGTGACCTTGAATGGCACGGCGAGTTTCTCCCACTTCAACGTCACGATGGCCGAGTCCGGTTTCACTTCCTCAAACTCGTACTCGAGCGCCTCGTCCGTCTCGGCGGTGGGGTGCGGCTTCACGTCTACCCGGAGCGCGTCTTCCTCTTTTTTGTAAGTGTAACTTCCCCACGCCGTCGACATTTTGGAAAAAATCACCGTCCAGTTATCTGGCGTCGGCAGCATATGGAGGCCGTAAATTCCTTTCGCGAGCGGCTTGCCCTCGATCGAAACCGGATCGCTGAATTCGATGGTGGTGTTCTCGTTCGCGCCGGCGCGCCAGACTTCGCCATAAGGAACGAGCACGCCCCAGATCTTGCGGCCATTCACGAGCGGCCGGTGATAAGTGATCGTGATATCGGTCAACCCGACTCGCTGTTTCACCACGGCGAGCTGACTGACTTCCGGCAACGTGAGATCGGCGCGCGCAGCCGCGGCCAATCCGAGAAAGATGAAGATGAAAGTGCTCGTGAGAATGCGTTTCATAAGGCGGTTTTGGGTCGGTTGAGTTGAAACAGTTCCACCCCAACGGAAGCTGAGACAAGGTGAATTATCTTTTCGCTCAATCCGGATCATGGATCGCTCGCGGTTAAACTTTAATCTCGAAGCGCAGGCGAGCGGTTCGCGCGCGCGGGCGGCGACGTTTCGAACCCTGCACAACGAAGTGCAAACGCCGCTCTTCATGCCGGTGGGCACGCAAGCGACGGTCAAGGCGCAGCTCCCGCAAACGCTCGAAGAAGCCGGCTCGCAGATCCTCCTCGTCAATACTTACCACCTTCTCTTGCGGCCGGGCCCGGAGGTCTTTCGTCGCACCGGCGGCATTCACGGCTTCATGAGTTGGAACCGATCCGTGCTGACTGATTCCGGCGGCTTCCAAATTTTTTCGTTGCCGCATTCGCGAGCAATCACCGAGGAGGGCGCGGTCTTTCAAAGCTATCTCGATGGCCGAACAATCCTGCTCAGCCCCGAAGTCAGCATCGAAACGCAAAAGGCGATCGGGAGCGACATCATGATGGCGCTCGATCATTGCATTGCGTCAACCGCGGATGAAGCGACCGCGCGCGCCGCGATCGAGATGACGTATCGCTGGGCGACGCGAAGTCTGGCCGCGCGTGGAGATTCGCCGCAATCGATCTTTGCCATTGTGCAAGGCGCGCTCTTTCCGGAGTTGCGGCGCGAAAGCGCCGCCGCGCTAAGCGCGATGCCGTTCGACGGCTATGCGATCGGCGGGCTGGCGGTCGGCGAAGCCAAAAGCGAGCGCGAGGAAATGTGCGAGTTCACGGCCGAGCTGCTCCCGCGCGACAAGCCGCGTTACCTCATGGGCGTCGGCACGCCGCTCGACATTCTCGAAGCCGTCCATCGCGGCGTGGACATGTTCGATTGCATCATGCCGACGCAACTCGCGCAGCGCGGCGCGGTCTTTACCTCGCGCGGTTTTTTGCAAATGCGCCGCGGCGTTTACAAATATTCGGACGAGAAACTTGATCCGACGTGCAACTGCCCGACCTGCCGGCGCTACTCGCGCGCGTATCTGCATCACCTCACGAAAACCGGCGAGACGCTTGGCTGGCAATTGCTGGGCAAGCACAACATCCATTTTTATCACCAGCTCATGCGCGAGATTCGCGAGAGCATTTTGGCCGATCGCTTCGTCGATCTCTATCGCGAAAAGCGCGCGTTCCTCCACGAAGCGGACATGGACAATCCCATCCGCGCCCAGAAATCCAAACGAACAAAGACGCTCAGATTGGGAAACTACGAGGTGCACAAAGCGTGGGAAGGCTTCGCCAGCATCCGCCAGATTTCTTCCGGCGAGATCATGCATTCACGCACGGCGCCGATGGAAGAAGCGCGAACGCTTTACGTCGAGCAATCGAATCTGGCAGAGCGCGTCCGGCTTGGCGCGAATGAAGATCCCGCGAACGCGGCGGCGCTGCTGATCTGGGATGTCGGCTTGGGCGCGGCGGCCAATGCGATGGCAGCGATCAATTGCTACGAAGAGCAAGCCGCGGTTGGTCCCGTCCGTCCGTTGCGCATCATCAGCTTCGAAAACGACCTCGCTTCACTCCGGCTCGCGTTCCGGCACAACCGCGATTTCCCGTACCTGCGCCACAGCGGTCCCGCGGCAATTCTTACCGACGGCTGCTGGCAATCGCGGCAGCTTCCGGGGTTGAGCTGGCAGCTCGTGCCCGGCGATTTTCTGGAGACCATGGCCCACGCTCCGGGGCCGCCCGATCTTATCTTCTACGACATGTTCTCGACCAAGACGTCGGCCGACCAATGGACGTTAGCGGCATTTCGCCGTCTCTTCGAAGCGTGCGGGGATAACGCCGCGGAACTTTTCACTTACAGTTGCTCGACCGCGAACCGCGCCTGCTTGCTTGCCGCCGGCTTCTACCTCGCGAAAGGCCGCAACGCCGGCGAGAAAATCGAGACGACCATCGCGCTCACCCCTGCAATACTGAAAACCTCCGCCGCGTCTCGGCATGAACTGCTCTCGACTGATTGGCTTGGCAAATGGAGTCGCTCCGCCGCGAAGTTTCCCGACGAAATTTTGCCTGACGACCGGAGCGCCTTCGAGCAAGCAATCCGCAGCCACGAACAGTTCCATTAGTTCGAGGCCGCTACGTTAGTGAAGGAAGATCCGGAATTCCAACGGCTTGAGGAATCACTCAAAAAGACGAATCCGTAGCTAGGGAGTGCTAGGATCCTTCAAAAAGTCCGGGTCGTAGGTCTCGAGCAACTTCTTCAAGCCGGCAAAGAAATCCGGCGCGGTGCCGTCGATTTGGCGCCGGATCCAGAACCCTGGGGCGGGGTAGGCGTAGTAGCCTCCCATGTTGGTAAGCCAGCGATAGGAGAGCCTTTTGGGATGGGGGCCTTCATCCACCCAGCTTGAATTTTTGTCGGTTTCGTACTGCTCCGCGAAGAGACGGGCAAATTTATCGTAAACAAGGTTAGGGCTTGAAATGGAATTTTCGTCCCACGGTTGTCTCGCGTGCTCCTGGATACTTTCGAGATACTTCGTCCGAAGCGCGGACACCTCCGACGCATGCTTATCGACATGGAGGTAGGCGAGATAGTAGAGGCGAGCGATTTCCTTTACGTGCTTCTGATAAGTTGGCGCGGCTAATTCCCGGAAAGCCGGATCAGAAGCTCCCGGGATAAGGTTGTCATTGGCCCATCGGACGAACGCGGGATTGTAGCGGCCAAAGTCGTAGGAACGGAAGTTGACGTCGTGATCGTGCGGGCCGGAAAGGAAGATCGGCACCGGAACCAGGGACTTCATTTTTTCCAAATGAATCAATGTCTTGAGACCTGCGTACAGCCAGCGTAATCCGGGAATATACGAGCCAGTAGAGGCATAGGCCGCCTCGTCTACTTGCCGCTCAGCGGCAGCCTTGTTCAAAGCCTTCGCTTTCTCGTCCTGGAGATAGCCTCCTGCTTTCCAACTCGCCTCGATCAGTTCTTTTGCGGTCCGTTGCTGTGCCGCGATGGCCTCTTTTTGCGCGGCGATGGCCTCTTTTTTCCTGTCATTCGCCTTCGTTGCCTCGGCATCAGCGGTCAGCCTGCTTCTGTAAGCGGCCCAGCCAAACCCGACCGCTGCCAGCAGCAGCAGGATCGCAACGGCTAATCCAATCCGCAGACGACCGGCGGCCATTTTCTGCGCGGCGGCGAGACGTTGCGCAGCTTCCAATTCGCGCTGCTGGCGCGCGTCCTCTTCCTGCGCGCGCCGGTCGCGAAGAGCAGCGCTGGCATCGAGGAATCGCGTCTCGAGTTCTCCCAGGCCACCGACCACGGTCAAAAAATCGCCGCGTCCGCGCATGTCGATCGCCTGGGCGAGGCGTGAGCCGGTCATGAGTTCTTCATCGGCGCCGGCATCGCCTTCCTGCTGACGTTGCTGCCAGCGCGCCGCGTCGTCGTTCAGACGGTTTTTGGCGAAGATGACTTGCTTGCCGGCCTCGATCCAATTCTTCAGCCGGCCCCATGAAGTGAAGAGCGCTTCGTGCGCGACTTCGACAGTCGCATCGTCGCCTTCGCGATTGCTCACGAGAAGTTTCTGATCGATCAGCGCCTCCAGAATTGCCTGCTCCTGCGCGTTGGCGAACATCGCCATCGAGGCACGGCGACGGACGGGACGCCAGGCCGCAGCGTCGGATCCTTCGCCGGCAAGATCGACGAGGCGGAGAAAAATCTGGCGAACGATTTCCTGTTTCGGAGTCGCCGCTTTCGCGTCGGCGCCATCACCAAACGAGGCGTAGATTTCGTTCGCCCGTTTTTGCAGGGCGCCACGGACGCCGCCCAGGTCGTGATACGCTTTTGTGTTGAGATGCCGGTCGGCGAGCCCGTCGTCTCGCGCTTCCTCCTGCCAGAGCAGATCGAGTGTGTATTGCAGCAACGGAAGCGAACCGGCCTGGCCTTGCACGTCCTTGATTATCTCTTCGACGAGGCCCTGCTCAAACACCACCCCATGTCGCGCCGCCGGCTGCTCGATTGCCTGACGGAGTTCGTCGGCATGCATGTCGGCGACGAAGTCGATGTTCTTCTCGATGATCTTGGCGAATTGCGGAAAGGGACTGAAGCGATCGAGAAAATCGGCGCGCATCGCCAGGACAAGCTTGGTCGAACTGTTCGGGTCCTGAGCAATCTCGACCAGCGCTGCGATGAAACTCGCGCGCAACTTTTCGTCGCCGACCGTGAAAATTTCCTCGAATTGATCGACAAAAAAAAGCCATTGATCGCCGCTGCGTTGCAGGGTGTGAATGAGTTTGGCGGGCGTTTCCGGTTTGGCGTCCGCCAGCTCGTGCGTTTGCGCCTGACTGAAGCCGGCGCCTTGGAGAGCGCTCCGGAGCGACTCGAACGAGTTCACGTCCGGCACGAAAGTGAAGTAGCGGAACCGTGCGCCGATGAGTTGCGACAATTGCGGCAGCAATCCCGCGCGCACGACGGACGACTTGCCGCTGCCCGAGGCGCCGAGCACCAGCAGCACATTATTGGCGCTTAATTGCGCAAGCAGACTCTTGATCAATTGATCGCGGCCGAAGAACAGGTCCTTGTCGCGATCTTCAAAACGATCCAGTCCGCGATAGGGCGAGGCGGTGATGAGGGGCCGCTGGGTGACTGCCTCGACAGAAATCTGGATCGTCGTGGTGATCGTGGTGATCTTGTTGCCACCTACGATGTCGCCCAGGGCGCTGAAGTTAACGCTCCCGCCGACATCTCCGACGTGAATGCCGCTGGAATCGGGCGGAGGCTGCGATGGGGGAGTTGTTGCCATTGGGGGCTAACGGGGCCGTGGCTTCGCTAGGTCACGGCAAACCAAAAAGATGTCGCGCACTCAGGATGAGCGGGCCGTATTTCACGGCAAACTTGCTCACGGTTTCCGCCACGTCACCCGCTTTGCCCGCCAGGTTTTGCAGCTTGTCCACAATGCCTCCCGCACGATCGAGCGTTCCCTTAATCTCGGTCGCGACATTTGGCGGCGCCGCTTTGCCGGGCGGGACCTCGGCTGTTTTCTCTTTCGCTTCCTTGAGCGCCTTCACCTGCGCGAGGATCTCGGAGATGACCTCGTCCTTTTTGTCCTGATCAAGCGACGCGCTCGCCTCGATCTCCGTTTTCATCGACCGCAACGCTTCCCGCAATTGCTCGATCTCGGAATGGAATTGCTGCTTCTTCTCTTCGTCCGCAAAACCGACCTGGGTCGTCGTCGTTGTGGTTTTGTCGCCGCCGACAATATCGCCACCAGCGCTCTGGCTCACGTTGCCGCCGACATTTCCGAAATGAAACCCGCCGCCGCTTTTCTCGCTCATATTCTGGGTCGAACAAATCGACCCTAGCGGTTTTCCTTCCCGCGGGTCAATGACAATGAGTTCACCGGAGTTCATTCCCAGGACGGCCAAGAGACCGCGCGCGCACAAATTTAGTGACTCGTTAGGCCGTCCCAAATTCGAAACAACAAATCCCGAGCGCGAGACTGACAACGAACTGGTCGCGCGCCGTGGAAAATTTAATCGCCTGACAATTAGCGCTTTATAACTCTTCGAGATCGGTGGCACGGGCATTGCAATAGGTATTGGCATCAAACAAACCGATCCTATGAAAAACAATATCAATCCCGCACCAGCCTTCGAGTCGACCTACACCTTGCTCGTCCGTTCTGAGGAAAACGACCGCGGCGTCCTGGAGAATTTGGCCTATTTCGTCTTCATTCTTAGCGCCGTGTTTTCGATCTGGCAGGCGGCGCGGCAGCCGGTGACCATCCCGGCGGGCGGCTTGACGCACACCACGTCGATCACGCAGCAGGCTGATACACAACGCAGCGTCTAATTCCGATCGGCGCCGATTCGGCGCTTTGCGGCGTCACGCGCGTGGCGGGTTCCAAGGATCGCGGTGCGATTGCCGTCTATGCGATCGAATCGCCCCCCAAGCGGCTTAAACAAAAGCTCCCGGCGGTGGCGTCTTTTTAGCGTGCACGACCGCTGCGCGCGATTCGCTTCGCAATTTCTGAATCCATTCCAGCCCGATGGCGCATCTCATTCTGGAAGGAACTTCGCTGTCTCTCATTTCCGCCAACTCCAACCCTAACTCCAAATATGTTTGATACTTTTCGCCAGGATGTCCGCGTCGGTCTCCGTGTCCTCATCAAAGAGAAAACATTTTGCATCCTCGCCGCCATCGTCCTCGCTCTCGGCATCGGGGGCGTGACAACGGTATTCACCGTCGTGAACGCGTTCGTCCTCCGCGGCTTTTCCTTCCCGCATCCCGAAGAGCTGGCGAACGTCGGGCTTCTCGACCCGCAGGCGAATAACCAGCAGAACAACGGCGGCGCCGGCTTTATCCCAGCCGCGCAGGATTACGAAGATCTCCGCGCAGCCCAGCAATCGTTCGCGCTCCTGACCGGTTACCTCAACGGCTCGACCATCAACGTTTCCTACAAGAACAATCCGCAGCGTTACACCGGCGCGTATGTCACCGAAGATTTCCTCCGGATTCTCGGCGTCGCTCCTATCATGGGCCGCGATTTCACCGCGGACGACAACAAGCCGGGCGCGGAGAAAGTGGCGCTGCTCGGTTATGAAATCTGGCAGCGTGATTTCGGCGGCAATCCGAACATCGTCGGCGAAAATGTCCGGATCAACGGCAAGGCGGCCACCATCATCGGCGTGATGCCGCAGAACTTTAAGTTCCCTCAAGCGGAACAGCTCTGGGTCCCGCTTTACAACGAATTTCCGCTCAAACAACGCGGGGATCCCACGAGTCTCGGAGTTCAGATGATCGGCCGCCTCAAGCCCGGCGTGAACTTCGACCAGGTGAATGCGGAATTCATCGGTCTCGCGCGCCGCCTCGCGACGGATAATCCCAAGACGAACGGACAGTTCACTTCCGCGAGCGTGCAGCCGCTGCTCAATGCCTTTGTCGGGCCGCAACTTCGCCAGACTGTTTATGCGATGCTCGGCGCGGTCATCGTGGTTCTGCTCATTTCGTGCGTGAACGTGATGAACATGCAATTCGGGCGCGCCGCCTTGCGTGCGAAAGAACTCGCCATTCGCGGCGCTCTCGGCGCGACGCGGTGGCGGCTCGTGCGCCAGATGCTGACGGAAAGCCTGCTCGTCGCCGTGCTCGGAGCGGTGCTCGGCATTTTCCTCGCCTACTGGGGAGTGAGCCTTCTGGTTCGCGCCACCAGCGCCTTGCCCTTCCCGCTGCCTTACTGGGTTAGCTTCACGATCGATGGCAAAGTCCTGCTGTTTACCGTCGGCATCACGTTAGTCGCGACGCTCGTTTCAGGATTCATTCCCGCGTTTCTAAGCTCTCGGGCCAATCCCGCCGAAGTAATGAAGGAAGGCGGGCGCGGCAATAGCAGCCGGCTGGTTAACGTCCTGACGCGGGTCCTGGTCGTAGGTCAGATTGCGTTGACCGCAACCTTGCTTATCGCCGCCACGCTCCAGATCAAATCCGTCCGAAACCAGACCGCTCTCAACTACGGCTACGACGAAGATGGAGTTTACAGCGCGCGAATGGGATTGTTTGAAGGCGATTACCCGACTTCCGAAGCGCGCCAGCAATTTTTCGTTCGCGTTTTGCGCTCGTTGCGCACGGATCCCGGGTTTGAAGGCGCGGCCATGACCGACCGGTTCCGGATGACCTTCGCGAACTTCGGGCAATTCGAAGTGGACGGCCAAACCTACATGACCGATCGCGATCGTCCGCGGGGCAACTCCGAATCCGTCTCGGACGGCTACTTCACCACGCTCGGCTTGAAAGTTTTGGAAGGACGCGATTTCACCATCGAAGACTCCGATGCGAAACAGCCGGTCGCGATCGTGAATGCGAGCTTCGCGAAAAAACATTTTGGGGCGGCAAGTCCGCTTGGACAGCGTGTGAGGCAATTCAATCCGGCGAAGCCTCAGGAATGGCGCACGATTGTCGGTGTCGTGCCCGACATGCTGATGCAAGGCCCCTTCAACCAGCAGACGGACAGCGCCGGCTTCTATGTTCCGCTGCTCGCGGCCTCACCCTCGCCGCAGTTCTGCACCATTGTCGTTAGGCCGCATCAGGGTCAGCGTGCTGATACGCTCGGACCAGTCCTCAGCCACGCTGTCGCGGGGCTTGATCCGAACCTGCCGGTTTACTTCACCGGCACGCCCGCGCGATTGCACGACGAAATTCTTGGCGTCAACCGCATCACCGCCAATCTCTTCACCATCTTTGGAGTCGCTGCGGTGGTGTTGTCCGCTGTCGGTCTCTACGGCGTGATGAGTTTCTCGGTCAGCCAGCGCACCCAGGAATTCGGCATTCGCATGGCGCTCGGCGCGAATGCGGCGCGAATTGTTCGCATGGTGATGACGCAAGGCGCCTGGCAGCTCGGCATCGGTTTGTTCTTCGGCGTCGGCGTGGCCGCGCTCTTGTTCGGTCTCGGCCGCCAGGCGCTGTCGAACTTCCTGTTCAAGGTGAACACGCTCGATCCCTGGATTTACAGTTCCGTTATCGTCCTGCTGAGTGCCGTCGCCGCGATCTCCTGCTTCGTCCCCGCCCGCCGCGCCACTCGCGTGAATCCGATGGAAGCGTTGCGGACCGAATAGCGGCGCCAAATCCATTTGCGAATCTCAATCAGGCTGACGCCAGCCGTGCTAGATTGGCGGTCGGATGTTTGAGATTAAGGCGAAGGACAAGATGGTGGAGCGCGCCCTTCTGGTGGGCGCGTACCTCGACCACGATAAGAAGGCGGATGCGCAGAGTTTGCTCGCGGAATTGGAAGAGCTGGTCGACACGCTGGGGCTTCCGGTGGTCGAACGGATGCTGGTGCATCACCGCGAACAGCACCCGCGTTATCTGATCGGCTCTGGCAAGGCGCAGGAAATCGTCGACCTCGCGAAAAAACTCGAATGCGACGTGCTGGTCTTCGACAACGAGCTCAGCCCGTCGCAGCAGCGCAATTGGGAGGAACTCGCCGGAATGACTGTCGCCGATCGGCATGAAATCATTCTCGATATTTTCGGCGCGCGGGCGCAAACGCGGGAGGCGCGGATCCAGGTGGACCTGGCGCGGATGGAGTATTCGCTGCCTCGGTTGACGCGCGCCTGGAGTCACCTCGGCCAACAAGGCGGCGGGATCGGCGCGAAAGGCGAAGGCGAAAGCCAGCTCGAACAGGACAAGCGGAAGATCCGATTGCAGATCGATCGTTTGAAGCGCGAACTGGAAACGGTACGGCGGGCTCGCGCGACCCAGCGCAAAGATCGCAAGCGCGCGCCGGTGCCGAACGCCGCGATCGTGGGCTATACGAATGCGGGCAAGTCGTCACTCCTACGCCGGCTGACGGGCGCAGACGTGTTGATCGAGAATAAACTTTTCGCCACGCTCGATACGACGACGCGAAAAATTGCGCTGCCGAACAAGCAGCCGCTGCTGCTCACCGACACGGTTGGGTTCGTCCGCAAGTTGCCGCATCAACTCGTCGAAGCATTCAACGCCACCCTCGAAGAAGCCGCGCTCTCCGATTTCCTGATTCACGTCCTCGATGTCTCGCAGCTCGAGGTGATGGAATTTTACAACACAACCATGAAAGTGCTGACGGATCTCGGCGCCGACACGCGGCAGATGCTCGTGGTCTTGAACAAGATCGACAAGGTGGCCGATCCTGACGCGCTGTTCGCGTTGCGCCGCCATTTCCCCGACGCGGTCTCGGTCTCCGCATTGACCGGTGAGGGGATGGATGAATTGATCGAGCGCATCTCCGAATTCGTCGCGAGAGGAACGATGACGGTCGAGCTCTGGCTGCCGGCGGCGCTTGCGTATCTGCTCGCGCGGTTACATCGCGAGGGTACCGTCCGCGAAGCCGATTACGGCGATGAGGTTACCAAGGTGTTGGCGACGATTCCGACTCGTTCGCTTGAAGTGTTTGCGTCATTTCTCGCGCCGCCGGTTTCGGAGACGATTGCGGCGCCGGAACGCGCAACCCGCGCGTAACGCGCCCCACAGGGGCGCGGCTACAGAAGAGCGATCACAGAAGATCGCGCGTGAAACGAAAGCCGCTCAATTGAGAGACGGGCGCGTTCTTCGAGAGCGCAAGAAACTGAAACGTCGTGCCGAGAAGCTCGGGATGCAGGAGCGTTTGAAGAGCCCGCCGCGTTGCCGCCGAGGCCTGCGGGCCGAACTCCTCCTGCATCAATTCACTTATCAGGCCGGTGAAGAAATGATGCTGATCGGCGAAGCCGGTAACGGAGAGACCATTTTGTTCGCCGCGCTCGGCTACGCTTGTCCAGTCAACGTGCGCCGTGATATCGGCATGACCGATTTCGCGGAGCGGCGAACCAAGAACTCGATGCTGCGCGTAACATTGCAACGTGCCGTTGCTCCGCTCAGGCGCGTACATCTTCGCCCGCGCGTACCCGTAATCGACTGTCAGCACATAGCCGCGCCGCAATTTTTCCGAAACCTGCTTGATCCAGTCGAACGCGGCCAGATTCACCTCGAGCTGGTAATCATCGGGCAACGATTGCGGAAGCGTCTCGGCCTGGCGCCGCAGCGTTTTATCCGCAATCGGCGCGCTGACAAAATCAAACCCATCGCCCGATATTGTAACGAGGCGTTCCTCCCACTTACCTTGATTCCGCCTAAGCAAGTGGACAGGCATGGCGTCGATTAATTCGTTTGAAAAATGGACGCCGCAAAATGGTTCGAGATCGGCGAGCGATTTTCCCCACGTTACCTTTTCGCCAAAACCGGAGAGCGTTTCCGTCTGCTGTTGCTGCAAAATCGGGAATGGTTCGATGACGCGATACCGCAAAGCTGAAAAAAATTCCGGCGTCCGCCCCCGCGCGGCTTCAAGAACATCGCGGGCGAAGTCACCATGATGTGCGCCTTGTTCGACGATGACGAAATCGCCGGGACGCCCCAGCACTTCCCACATCTCGGCGAACTGCGCCGCCAGCATCCGGCCGAAGAGCGGGCCGACGCTGACATTGGTGAAATAATCGCCGTGGCGACCGATCGCGCATCGTCCGGAGCTGTAGTAGCCGAACTCCGGATGATAGAGCGCCTGCTCCATGAACCAGGCAAACGTCACCGGCCCATGAGCGCGGATCGTCTCCGCGATCAACTCGACCAGAGCGGGTTCACCGGTCGGCATCATCGATCGTTTGCCGTTTGGATTTTGCTTCGAATTGCACCTAGGTTGCGCGCGACAGAGTAAAGTTAGCATGCCAGTCTCCTATCTCCCGCGACCGAAGGTGGAATACTTTCACCGCCCCTGGTACGCCAGACGCAAATTCTATATTCCTATCGGCAGCGCGCTCGTCCTGCTCATCGGTTTCGGAATCTATTTCTGGATCCTCGCCGGGACGATGAGCCAGGAGGCAGCCACTTTCGATCTCTCCAAGCTCGAACAAATGGAATCCGCGAGCGTGATCCTCGATCGCAACGACAAGATCTTTGGCCAGATTTATGTCGAGAATCGCGAGACGATTCCGTACGACCAACTCCCGCGCGATCTCGTGAACGCGGTTATCGCGATGGAAGACAACAAATTCTATCAGCACGGCGGTTACGATCTCTCCGGCATTGTGCGCGCGGCCCTGAAGAATTTCACCGCCGGCCACGTGCGCCAGGGCGCGAGCACGATCACGCAGCAGCTCGCGCGCAATAGTTTTGCCCTCAAGGAACGAACGTTCCGGAGAAAATTGCTCGAGATCTATCTCTCGAAGCGAATCGAGGAGCGTTTCGGGAAACAGAAGATCATGGAGCTTTACCTCAACCGGATTTACTTCGGCGGCGGGTTGTATGGAGCGGAGGCCGCGTCACGCGGTTATTTTGGAAAACCGGCGCGTGATATGTCGCTCACCGAATGCACCACGCTCGCCGGTTTGATTAAAAGCCCGAACAAACTTTCGCCCTGGGGCGACAAAACGGCGTCCCGCGAAGCGCGGAATCTCGTGCTGACGCGGATGCGCGATCTCGGGTTCATCTCGCGTGAGCGGTGCGAGACGGCGCAGGCAGAAGAGACCGTAATCGGCAGCCGGCAAAGCGCGCAGGGCCAGACTTACGCGGTCGATTACATCCGCCAACAGGTCATCGCCGCCGTCGGCTGGGACCGCGCCATGAATGAAGGCTACCGGATTCACACCACGATCGATGCCGAACTGCAAAAGGTGGGCGAGGATTCGATGCGCGCGCATCTCGCGCAAGTCGAACAGCATCCCGGTTACAACCATCCGACTTATGAAGTTTACGCCGCTCGTTATCGCAGCGCGAAACAGCTGGCGGTCCCGACGGTGACGGTGGCGCCGGATTATTTACAGGGCGCTCTCATCGCGCTCGATAATCAAACCGCCGGCATTCTCGTCCTGATCGGCGGGCGCGATTTCGAGCACAACCAATACGATCGCGCGTTGCAGGCGAAGCGTCCGGCCGGCACCGCGATCAAGCCGTTCGTGTATGCGGCTGCGTTCGAGAATGGACTCTTCCCCGGCTCGCTCGTGGAAGATTCGGCGCTCGATAATCGCGCGGTCATGATCGGCGGCACGACTGGGATTTTAGGCGAATGGGGACCGGAGTCGGAGGACAACCGTTACGAAGGCCCGATGACCGCGCGGCAGGCGCTCGCGAAATCAAAGAACGGCGCGACCGTTCGCATCGGCATGACGGTCGGCATCGATCCGGTCATTGCGCTCTGCCGCGCCGCTGGGATTCGCTCCGCGCTGCGTCCTTTTCCGGCGACGTTTCTAGGAAGCAGCGAGATTACGCTCGCTGAACTCGCTCTGGCCTACACGATTTTTCCCAATGGCGGCTGGCGTCCCAACGCGCCGCACATTCTCGATCGCATTGAAGAAAAAGATGGCACTGTCGTCTGGCAGGCGCCGGAGGACCGCGCGCAACAGACCGTCATCAAACCGGAGACCGCCTACGAAGTTCATTCCTGTCTGGTTGATGCGCTCGACTCGGGCACGGGCCGCGTCGCGCGAGAGAAATTCGGTCTGAAGAAATTTCCCGCCGCCGGAAAGACGGGCACTGCCTACGATTTTACCGACGCGCTTTTTGCCGGATACGACAGCTCGATCACCTGTGCGGTCTGGGCCGGGTTCGATAAGCCGCAGAAAATTTATCGCGGCGCATTCGGCGGCGAGATCGCGCTGCCGATCTGGGTCGATCTGATGCACGCAGCCAACGAGCGCTACCCGGCGAAAGAAATTCCCGCGCCGAAAGGAATGCAGAAGGTCGAAATTTGTACGCGCTCGGGTTTGCTCGCGACGGACAAATGTTACGACACCGTGAAATCCGGCAGCGGTGAAGGCGTCCGGCGGCGCACGACTTACGTGGAGATCGCGACGGCGGCGCAAACTCCGACCGAGCCGTGCAACGTCCACGGCGAAGTGCGCACGCGGCTGGTGCGCGACTTGCCCGCGTCCGGATTTCCGCGCGCCTCCCTCGCCGTCGATCCAAAGCAGGTCTCGCCTGTCACTGCGCAGGGTCCGGTTCTCCTGGCGGAAAACGATCCGTACAACGCGGTGAACTCGACGATGAAACCGAAGCCGACGCCGGAAAAAGAAAAAACCGAGACGCCAAATTCGCCGAAGTCGAGCGAGGAAAACAATCTTCCCGATCCGACGAAACCCATTTTGAAAGCAGAGCCGGTCGAACCGGACGCAACGAAACCGGCTCCCAAAGCGGAAGCGGTCGAGTCTCCGACGAGGAAGCCGGTTCTGAAAGCCGAGCGAGTTGAGCCCGATTCGACAAAGCCGGTCCTCAGAGCCGAACCAGTAACGCCAACGCCGCCGAAGCAGATTCGTCGCGCTGAGCCCGTTCATCCGAGCGACCAAATTCCGGCCGAGGACATTCTCAAACCAACCCCACCGCCGCCGTCAAATTTCGGTGACTGAACATGGCGTCCGCTGACTCGACTCCTTTTCGTCTCACGGTTCTCAATCCGGGCGGACGCGATCCGCAACAGCGTTTCCCCGATGGCGCCGGCGAGATATCGCAGCCGCATCAGCCGACTAACTTTCATGCGTATGCGGCCTGCACCCATGGAAGTTTTCAACGCGAAAGCAAAGCGGCCGCAGCGGAAGCGACGCCGGTTTTGCTTTTGTTGCGCGGCGACTTCATCGCTTCGGAGCGCGCGCTGGCGGCTTTACAGAAGGCTGGGTGTTTCGTTGCCGTTTCGTTGAAAGAGACGGGCCTGCATCAGATCGCGAATCAGCTCCGCGATCCGATCCGGCTGGCGCGTTTCGTCCGTATCGTGCGGCGCGCCGATGGTTGCATCGCGCCGACGCCGGAGGCGGCCGATCTTTATCGAACGATTCGCGGTGGAGAGGGCCGGGTTAGCTTCATTCCAACGCCGTACCCGATTGACGATAAGCGCTGGGATTTTTCCCGACCGATCGAGGAGCGTTCCGGCATCCTGATTGGAACCCGCGAATGGAACGTGCCGTCGCGAAATCATCTCGCCGCCTTGTTGCTCGCGCGGAAAGTCAGCGAAGAGACTGGAGCGCCCGTCACTGTCTATAACTTCGATGGCCGAAAAGGTGCGCGGCTTCTCTCCGAGATCGGATTCGGCGTGGACAAGTTGCGCGTCCTGACAAAAAAGCTGGCCTATCCGGATTACCTGCGCGAACTCGCGCGCCACAAGATCGTGCTCCAGCTCGACACGAGTTTCGTTCCGGGACAGGTCGCGGGCGACGCCTTGCTCTGTCGGGTTCCGTGCGTCGGAGGCAACGGCGCGATTGAGCGTTTGGCATTTCCGGAGCTGTGCGGTTTCGCGCGATCGATCGACGACGTAGGCAAGAACGCAATACGTCTGCTCGCCGACCTGGCGCACTATGAAGCAAGCGTTGCAAGAATGGACTCCGTCGCTTCCCAACGGCTTTCGTTTAAAGTGGGCGCGCGAGAGCTACGAGCGTTTTTCGCTGAGTGACTGTCTTAACTGTAGCCGCCGCCCTGTGGGGGCGTGAGTTCGGCATCCGTCTAGACTTCCATCCACGCTTCGCACAGCGAAGCGGCTACAGGGGAGAATCAGTGAAACGAGCGTGTCATCCCCATCGCTTCAAAATAATAATCCTCGAGCTTACTCGTTTGTCCCGTCTGCTCGAACTTCTGTCGAATCGACTCTGCGGCATTGCGCGCAATCGCACTTAACTGATCGGGCTGCGCCGCGGCATGAAGCAACACCGTCGCCAGCAAATCGTGATCGCCTTCCTTCACCAGGATGCCACTTCTCCCGTTCTCGATCGCTTCCGGAATCCCGCCGTGCTCGGTGGCAAAAACCGGCAATCCGCTTGCCATCGCCTCCAGCATCGAGTTAGGGACGCCTTCCTGATTTCCGTCGGTCCCGGTCTGGCTCGGATGGAGAAAGATGTGCGAACGGTAAAAGAGTTCGCGCAGTTGTCCCTGGGAAACGAACCCTGGAAAGAAAACTTTCTCCGCCACGCCCAGTTCCGCGGCTTGCTGTCCTAGTTCGTTTCGAAGAGGTCCTTCGCCGGCAATCGTGAACGTCGCGCCAGGATATTGACCGGCAAACCGGGCGAACGCACGCAGGCTGACGTTGAGTCCTTTTTTCTCGATCAGCCGGCCCGCTTGCAAAAATTTCCACGCACCATCGGTCGGCCAGGTGCGTTCCCGAAACGGGATCTCGTCCACCGGAATTCCAGTGCGCTGGATTCGAATCTTCTCCGGCGGACATCCGATCGCAAGCAGGGCGCGGCCTAACGACTCCGAGCGCACCAAAACGATCCGGACGGCGTCGAGCATCTGTTTCGTGACGGCGCGGTAGGCAGGCTTCTCGAGATCGACCATCACATCCGCGCCGTGAAACGAGACCACGGACGGCCGCGGCCAGGCGCGGATCAGCGGCAGCAAATGCACCGCGATATGTCCAAAGTAAATGTGGAGGAGCTTCGCTCCTGCGTGATCGAGAATACCGATCAGCTTCTTCACTTCACCGGCCGGGATTTGCCAGGGAACGTCGCGGAGTTGCCGGAACCAGAAACGCCGCAGGAAATGCCCGGCCGGTTTGCCGGTCACCACGATCCGATCGAACGGATAGCGCTCCGCTTCTTCGCGCTTCTGCGCGATCACGAAGGGCGACACGCGCGCGAGCGACGTGATTTGCCGGTAGATATGCAGCATCTCCGGCTTCAGAAACGTCGCACAATAACAGGCGACCACCGGTCGCGCATCGGCGCGCGCCGGAGCGTCAACGTCTTCCGTCAAAACTGAAAGACGAAAAACTTAATGCCCTTCCACTTCCCTGAGTCGTCATGACGCGGGTTGGCGTTTGTTGGCGAGGGATCGTAAGAAATCGCCTCCTGCGACGTGCCATATTTGGCCGGGGCTTTCGGGTTGAACATTTGCAGAAAATTCCCGCCACGAATGCCGCGCGGGATCACCCCATCCACTTTCCCTGGACTGAGCGGCGTCGGCCGCTCGCGCTGTTGCTTCTGGCGCGTCTTCTCGATCGGCACGCGATAGGTTTCCGCGAAGACGGACGTGGTTGCGGTGGCGGCCAGGCAAAGAACGAGCAGGCTGGTTTTCATAGGTTAAGGCGGATGGGATCGCCAGTTGAATCAGGTCGCATGGCGGAAAGCAAGGATTCTGCGTTTGTTTCCGCCTGTTTTTTGAATTCTTGCCCGCTCCAAGGCTCCGGCGCACAATCAGGTCGCGATGGATTACCTGGAAAAAGCCCGCCGTGTCCTCGACATCGAGATTTTCGAGCTCCAGCGGCTCCGCGAGCGCCTGGACGACAATTTCTCCCGCGCGGTCGAGTTGATCAAGGAATGCGTCGAAGCGCGCGGCAAGGTTGTCGTGGTCGGCGTGGGGAAATCAGGCCACATCGGAAACAAGATTGCTTCGACGCTCACCAGCACAGGTTCGCCCGCCGTTGTGCTCGATTCCCTCAATGCATTGCATGGCGATCTCGGCATGATCGCGGACGGCGACGTCATCCTGGCCTTAAGCGCGAGCGGCGAGACGGAAGAGATGCTGCGAATCCTGCCGGCGATCGCGCGATTTCAGGTGAAGATCATCGCCGTTTGCGGTGACGCAAATTCCAGCCTGGCGCAAAACGCGCACCTCGTTCTCGACGTCAATATTGAGCAGGAAGCCTGTCCCCTGAATCTCGCGCCCACCTCGAGCACCACTGTCATGCTCGCGCTCGGTGACGCGCTCGCCATGGTCCTGCTCGAAGCGCGCGGATTCCAAAAGGAGGATTTCGCCCGCTTCCATCCGGCGGGAATGATCGGGCGCAGCCTGCTTTTGCGCGTCCATCAAATCATGCGGCCACGGCACCTGCTGGCGATGGTCGCACCAGATGCGCCGATTCGTTCCGTCTTAAAAACGATGACCGACGTGCGCGCGGGCGCCGCCGTCGTGGCCGATGAAGAAGGCCAGTTGCTCGGCATTTTTACCCACGGCGATTTCGTGCGGCATTTCCAGTCGGATACAAAGATCGCGGAACGGCTTGTGGGCGATCTAATGACGCTCAATCCGGTGACGGTGCATCAGGACAAACTGGCGGTGGAAGTTTTGAATCTGCTCGAGCGCCATCGCATCGACGATCTCGTAGTCGTTGACGATCAACAGGCTCCAGTGGGCATGGTCGATTCGCAGGACCTGACGAAGCTGAAGCTTTTGTAATTTGGACAGGATTTACTGGATTGAGGAGAGGGGAGCTTCCGGCATCCCCATCCTGTTAATCCCGTAAATCCTGTCCGATTCGACTCCTCTTGAAAAACCCTCAACCATCAACTATCAACCTTTCCCGCTTATGGCTGCCGCGAACGATCTCCGAAAAGGACAGGCGATAAAATACAATGGCAACACCGCCATTGTCCTCGACGTGCAACACCGCACGCCGGGAAATCTCCGCGCCTTCGTCCAGGCGATCATCCGTTATATCAACACGGGGAAGAGCGCGGACGTGCGCTTCGGATCGACCGACAAGGTGGAACTCGTCGATATCAATCGCGCGACGGTCGAGTTCAGTTACAAGGACGGCAACGGCTACCATTTCATGGATCCCGACACCTACGACACGGTGACGTTGCAGGACAGTTTGCTCGGCGAGGCGAAGGATTTTCTTGTCGAAAATTTGCGCGTGCAGGTGCTCTACGCCGAGGGGAAAGCAGTGCAGGTGGAGTTGCCGTCGTCGGTGCAGCTCAAGGTGGTGGAAGCGCCGGAAGGCCTGCGCGGCGATACGGCATCGAACGTGACGAAGCCGGCGATTCTGGAGACCGGCAAGACGGTCAACGTTCCGCTTTTCATTCAGGAAGGCGAGACGATCAAGATCGACACGCGCACCGGCGCGTATATGGGGCGCGCGTAGAGAAGCGCTGTCATCCCGAGGCTGGCGCAGCGCGCCGAGGGATCGCAAGCGGTCTAGCGCTTCCGCGTGGCATTTGGCGTTATCGGCGCGGCACCGATTGATCTTCGCGATAGCGCAATCTACGAGTGCGAGGTTCCTCGGCGCGCTGCGCCAGCCTCGGGATGACTTGCGCTCGCTCTTTTCCTTCTTCCATCCGCGTCGATCTGCGTAATCTGCAGCTAACTTGGCTGCGAAGAGAAAACGACGAACGACCCTGCATCACGGACGCAGACGCGGTGGACGCATGAAGTTGACTGCTCCCATTGTCCGGCATCGCTCTGCAATTGAGGCTTGGACGATTCCGACGCGTTGGCTCAAGCTCGTCATCGCGATCTTCCTCCTGCCACTCTGCGCGGTCCTGACGCAGACGTTTTTCACCGTCTTCGCTCGCGCCACCGTCTCCCAGCGTCTCTGGGCCGCGGAAGAATTCTGGTTCTTCTCGTTAGGCGCAGTCCTTTGGCTGATCGCGTTCTTCGGATTGCCGCGGCCGATGCTCGTCTATGTTTTCGGCCACGAATTGACGCACGCGTTCTGGGTCCTGCTCATGGGCGGCCGGGTCAGCCGGTTCCGCGTCGCGCGCGACGGTGGGCACATTGTGACCGACCGAAATAACTTCTGGATCGCGCTCGCGCCGTATTTTTTCCCGCTCTACAGCATTCTCGTTATCGCCACTTATGGCGTGCTTAGCTTGTTTTTCTTCGTGCAGCCCTATGGCCGGCTCCTCTACGGCCTGATCGGCGCGACCTGGGCTTTCCACTTCACGTTCACCTGCTGGATGATTCCGAAAAAACAAACCGACCTGACGGATCACGGCACCTTCTTTTCGCTCGTGGTGATTTACCTGATGAATCTGCTTCTGCTCAGCGCCATGCTCGTGCTCGCCTCAGCCCAAATCACGTTCGCCGACCTCGGCCGCGAGTTCATTGCCAATGCGGAACAATTTGCGTATTGGCTGACTTCTCTGTAGCGGCGGTCTATGACCGCCGACCAACAAGGAGCGGCGGTTTGAAACCGCCGTCTTAAGCGGGCGATTTCAAATCGCCCCTCCTTGGTTTGTGAAGACGGCAAACGGGAGAATCGCCATCGCTTCAGATAACTTCAGTGCGCCATTCTCCGCATTCAGATCACGACCGGTAAACAATTCGCGCGCGCCGTCGCGTGAAAGCGACGGCGGCAGCTCCACTACGGTTTCCTTCCATTTCTCCCCGACCGGCGGGAAACCGACGCGGGATGAAAGGCGCGGGACGATCACCGCGATCCATTTGCCTTCATGCTCTCGAACGAATGCGACGCACGAATCGGCGAACGGTCCGTTCACGGTGAGCGGCAAATAGTTTCCGGTCCCAAACAACGCAGGGTTGTCGCGGCGAAATCGCAGCAGGCGTTGGGTCAGGAACAGCTTGATTCGCCCATCCGGCCAATGTTCGAGCAGGTCCTCCGCAGCCGCGCCGCTCAAAGAGTCCAGCATCTCGCGGCGTCGCTGGTAATCGACCGGGCGCCGGTTATCGGGATCGACCAAACTAAAATCCCAAATCTCGTTGCCCTGATAGATATCCGGCACGCCCGGAAGGGTGAGCTTCAAAGCAATCTGGGTGAGCGAATTGATCGCGCCGAGCCGCGCGATTTCTTCAGCTACGGGAAGGAACGCGGGAAGAAATTTATTTTTCTCCGATGGATCGAGGACCCGGGCCACGAATTCGTTCACGGCCGCGTCCCACTGCTCGTTAGGCTGGATCCAACTGGTGTTGATCTTCGCCTCCTTCAGCGCCTTCGCCATGTAAGCCTCGATCCGGCTGATGTATTCGGCATCGACCGTCTTTTCCGCGTGGCCGGCCGGATCCATCGGCCAGGTGCCAAGGAGCGTTTGATAGAAAAGATATTCTTCGTTCGGGTCCGGGGCCGAGTTGTCGTCGAGATTTCGCTTCCATCGCCGGTTGATCACGCGCCAGCGCTGCAACGCGCTCCGCCACAATTGCGGCACTTCGGAGATCGCCGCCATTCGCGCCCGCACGTCTTCGCTCCGTTTCGTGTCGTGCGTCGAAGTTGCCAGCAACGTCGCCGGCCAATCACGCTGGCGTTCCAAATTGCGCTGGTGAAAATCCTCGAGGCTAATCCCGAACTGCTGCGGCTCGCCGCCGACTTCGTTAAGCGCTGCGAGCCGATTGTAAATGTAGAACGCCGTGTCCTCGAGTCCCTTCGCCATGATCGGACCGGTGCTCTGCTGGAATTTTAGAACGAAATGTGCGTGCGCCTCCCGCGCTTCATCGTCGAGATTTTCCGGGAAGCGGAAAAGGAGAATGTCGCGCAGAAAATTGAAGACCGACTCCTCCAATGCCGGGTTCCGGCGCTTCGCCGCGGTCACGGCGCGCTCAATGATGGCGCGATCCTCGTCGCTCACCGGCTGGCCGGGTGTGACGTAGGTGCGGTAAACCGGGAAACAGGCGATCGTTTCCCGCACCGCGCGCGCGAGCGCATCGAGGGTGAAATCGCGGAACCAGCGGTTCTGTTCCGAGAGCCGGTCGAGCATGTCGCCGAGAACGTTGACGTCGTTCGCGAGTGACAGCCGCATGACCTGGCGTTTCTTCGCGTAAACCAAATGCCCGAAGTGCATTGAGTGGCCGATGAAACGCTGGAACGTTTTCGTGATCGCCTGCTCTGCCGACGCATCCACGAGAAGCCCGGCCACCAGCTTGCCGAACTCGTAACCGGTCGTGCCGTGGACCGGCCAATCTTTCCGCAGCGTTTCGTTCCCCGACAAAATTTTCTCGACCACGAGATAGATGGCGCGGCCATCTTGGGGCAGCGGGATGCCAAGCGCGGCCGCGCAACGGCGCTGTAATTTTTCGAAATATTCCTTCGGCAAATAAAGACCGTCCGGATGATCGATGCGCAAGCCGGTGACGGCGCCCGCGCCGATGAGCTCGAGGAGTAACTGGTGGGTGGCATCGAACACCTCCGGCAATTCCATCCGGATCGCGGCAAGATCGTTGACGTCGAAGAACCGCCGGTAATTAATTTCTTCCGCCGCGACGCGCCAGAAGGCGAGACGGTAGGATTGATCGTTCAAGAGCAGATCGAGCGCATCGAAACTTCGCGGCTGGCCCGGCGTGCCGTTGATTTCCGCCACCGCTTGCGCGACCGCGGCCTGGACTTGCGGCGCTTCCAGACAGCGCCGTTCGAGCCGGCGCTTGATAATTTCTTTTTCACGCGCGCGTTCCGCGATCCGTTCGGGATCGGTCTCGGTGCGGCGCGGCAGATATTCCAGTGCCGTGATGATGCTCTGGAATTCCGCGTAGAAATCTTCGTCCTTGAACGGCGCCAGTTTTTCGAGCGCGAGCTCGAGGATGTGACGATAGGTGCCGGGCGCGATCGGAAATTCGTGGTCGTAATAACGCAGATAAAATGCGCCTGCGTCGAAGCGCACCTGCAACTCGCCGCGCTCCAGGACTCGTCCGTATTGGTCGCCGAGAATCGGGAGAAGCACCTTGTCCTGAAGATCGGATTTGAGCGGCTTCCATTGGATATCGAAGTAGGGCGCGTAGAGAGAGCTGGGGCCGTTTTCGAGAACGTCCATCCACCATTGGTTAAGCGGCTCGCCGATGCCCATGTGGTTCGGGACGAAATCGACGATCTGTCCCATGCCGTGGGCATGGAGGTCGGCGATCCAGGCGTCGTACTCAGAGCGCGAACCGATGGCGGCATTGAACTTGTTGTGATCGGTAATGTCGTAACCGTGGAGACTCTCGGCGCGGGCCTGGAAGTAAGGCGACGCATAACAGTCGCTGATTCCGAGCGCGTCCAAATACGGCACGATTTCCCGCGCGTGCGCGAAAGTGAACCGTCGGTTGAATTGCAACCGGTAGGTCGAGGTGGGAATGCGTGGGTGTTGGGTCGTCACGAAGGGGAGGAAATTTAGACAGGATTTACAGGATGGACAGGATTCAAATCCTGTTAATCCTGTCTACATTCGCTCGGGGACTTTAATTCCGAGTAGCTCCAGACCTTTCGCGAGAACGCGCCCAGTCAGTTCGCACAGCGCGAGACGGGAACTGCGCGCCGGCTCTTCCGATTTCAACACCGGGCAGGCTTCGTAGAAAGCGTGGAAGCTGTTGGCCAGCTCGTAGAGATAGTTGGCCAGAATGTTCGGACGGAAATCGTTTAGGACCGTTGGAACGACCTCGCCAAACTGGCAGAGCTTGAGTGCGAGCGTTCTTTCTTCAGGAGCGGTGAGCGAGATTTCTGCCGAAGCGACACCTGACGCGCCCCACAGGGGCGCGGCTACAGAAGCCTTGCGGAAAATGGAGCGGATACGGACGTAGGCGTTTTGCAGATAGGGCGCGGTGTTCCCTTGGAACGACAGCATACGGTCCCAGGAAAAAATGTAGTCGGTCATCCGGTATTGCGAGAGGTCGTAGTATTTCACCGCGCCGATGCCGACCTTTTCCGCGATCTCGACTTTCTCCGACTCGCTCAGATCAGGGTTCTTCTCTTCGATAATCTTGCGGGCGCGCTGGACCGCTTCATCGAGCAAATCGCGGAGCGGCACGTTCTCGCCCGAGCGCGTCTTCATCAGCTTGCGATCTTCACCGAGAATGCTGCCAAAGGTAATGTGCCGGAAGTCGGCCGTGTAACCCTCGCGGCGCGCAATCGCGATGATTTGCTTGAAGTGCAGGATTTGCGGTGCGCCGACGACCAGCCAAACCGTATCTGCTTTCAGATCCTGGATTCGATAATCCACCGTCGCGATATCGGTCGTCGTATAATTGAATCCACCGTCGCTCTTGCGAATGATGGCCGGCTTTTCCCCCAGCTCAGGAATGTCGCGGAAGAAAACGCAGACCGCGCCCTCGCTGATCTCGGCGATTCCTGATTTGAGCAAGCGCTCGACCACCGTGGCGAGCCGGTCGTTGTAGAAGCTTTCGCCTCGCTGAATGTCGTAATGAATGTCCAGCACCTGATAGGCGCGCTCGAATTCTTTCATGGAAAGATCCACCGTCTCTTTCCAGATCGCGAAGTTCTCCGGGTCGCCCGCCTGGAGTTTGACCAATTCCTCCCGGACCGCTTCCCGCACCTTCGGATCGGTTGTCGCTTTTTCGTTGGTCTCTTTATAGATGCGCACCAGCTCCGCGATCGGATCGCGTTCGAGCGCCGCGCGATCGAGCAGGTGCTTCCAGCCGTAAATCACCATCCCGAACTGCGTGCCCCAATCGCCGATGTGATTATCGCGAATGACTTGGTGACCGAGGAACGAAGCGATCCGCGCGAGCGCGTCACCGAGCACCGTGCTGCGAATGTGACCGACGTGCATCGGCTTCGCGACATTAGGCGAACCGAAATCGATGACGATCCGTTTCGGCGAGGCCGCTTTCTCCACGCCGAGGCGTTCATCGCGCAGCAGGTCGGCGGTTTTGGCCGCGATCGCGTCGGGACGCAGGGTGAAATTAATGAAGCCGGCGCCAGCGAACGTCGGTGGGTCGCAGAGGTCCGATAGGTCCAATGCGTCCAATATTTTCTGCGCGAGCGCGCGGGGATTTTCCCCCAGCTGTTTCGCCAGCACGAGCGCGGCGTTGGTTTGGTAATCTCCGAAGCGGGGGTCCGTCGCCGGCGAGACCGAGCCGGCCTGCGGCAAACCCGCGGCCGCTAATGCTTCCGCCAGTTTCCGCGCGAGAAGCGCTTGAAACGTTTCCATCCGACGCGCGGCCTTTACTTCTGCGCGCGGTCCCGAAAGATCGCGATAATTTCGTCAGCCGATTTAGCTGCGGCCAGGCTCTCGCGCACGCTTCGGTCGTTCAGAAACTTCGCGATCGAGGCCAGGGTGCGCAGGTGCGTTTGAAATTGGTTCTTCGGCACGATGAAAAGCACCACGAATTTCACCGGCGCGTTATCCAGCGCGTCGAACTCGATCCCTTGCGACGATCGGCCGAAAGAGGCGACGACTTCCTCGATGCGATCGGAGGAAGCGTGCGGGATGGCGATGCCAAAGCCGATCCCGGTGCTCATCGTTTCTTCGCGCTGCTTCAGGGACGCGAGAATGCTTTCGCGGTCGTCGTTTTTGATTTTGCTCTGCGCGACCAGGAGATCGATCAGCTCGACAATAGCGCCCCAACGCTCCGTCGCTTTCATCTCGGGAATGATTTGCTCGGCAGAGAGTAGGCTGGCCAAGGACATGCAGGATTCCCGTTGGGGGTCGAAAGCTTACCGTGAGGGTTTGGGATGACAAGCCGGATTTGCTTGGAGGCGACTCGAGTTAGTCACACCGCTTGTTTGCATCCAGCAATGCGGTGTCATCCCGAGCCGCGCAGACGGCTAGGGACCTCGCACGCGCTCTATCCGCTTTCGCGTTACAAGAGGCGCGCACGTCAGATCAGGCCTCAGGTTTTGCGCTAACGCAAATTGCCAGATGTGAGGTCCCTCGGCGCGCTGCGACAGCCTCGGGATGACAGGCATCTACTCGTCGCGCACTTTGTAGTTCAACCGGCGAGAGAGGAGCCAGCGGACGCCGAACATATCGGTGGTCGCGCGGAGGGCGCGGTTGCCGAGGCCGTATTTGCTTTGGCCGAACTTTCGCGGGCGATGATTCACGGGAACTTCGACCAGACGGTAACCCGCACCCTTGATCAGCGCCGGGATGAAACGATGCATGCCCTTGAATGGAAGCAACGCAGCGATGCATTCGCGCCTCATTGCTTTCAATGTGCAGCCGGTATCGCGAACGCCGTCTTTCGTGAACCGGCTCCGAACAAAGTTCGCCACCCGGCTCGTGACGCGCTTTACGAAAGTGTCTTTGCGTTCCGCGCGATAACCGCAGACGAGATCGGCGCCGCGCTCGATTTCGGCGAGTAATTTCGGAATGTCGGCCGGATCGTTTTGGAGATCGCCATCGATCAACACCGCTGCCGCGCCCCGCGCATTCTGCAAACCGGCATACATGGCCGCGCTTTGGCCGGCATTTCGCTCGAACTGGACCACGCGGATTCGCGGCTCCATGGCGATGCTTTGAACAGTTCCATCGGTCGAGCCGTCATCGACGAAGATGATTTCGTAATCGAGACCGCTCAACGCGGTGGCGAGCTCGGCCTGGAGGATCGGCACGTTCTCTTCCTCGTTGAAGAGCGGGACGACGACTGAGACCGCGGGCGATGCGTCGTTCATAGCGGCAAGGTCCGGTAAGTCCGGCAAACGAAAACCTGCCATTCGCGCACCTTCGCGCCAAAGCGGCGGACCTCGATGGTGGCGACGCGGTCCACCGATTGGAAGGCAGCGCGAATATTATGCGGGACGAGCTCCGATTTCCCGCTCTGGACATAGAGCGCACTCCGCCCCGTGAAGGGATTGATCCCGCCTTCTTCGGTGTAAACTTCGCCGTCCGGCAGCGGCGTGTTCGCAGGCGCCTCGACGAATTCATCATAACGCGGCCAAAACGAAAACTGGTTCGCTATGTCCTGCGACTCCACGATGTAAACCGGCGGGTGGCCCGGGCCTTCGACGCGCTTGTGGTTCAAATAAAACGACATCTCCGAAGCGCGATCGCGTTGATCGGCGATGACGAAGAGCTGCTCTCCCAACTTTGGCTCGAGCTCCGCCCGCAATTTTTCCACAGCGCGGGTCGCCGATTTCCAGCCGCGCACCCGATCAGCCGGATCGCGGTGGTGCGGGAATGGGATGTTCACGCTGCGGAGAAGATCGGTATCGAGGACAAGGAAGCTCATGGCGAGTCCGAGCAGGACAGCAACCGAAAACAATTGTCGGACGGTGCGGCTCGATTCGATTCGTTCCGCCCAATAGGAGCTCGCCAGAATGCCGAAGCTGACGAAAGCGAGCACGTCCCAGTTCGGCGCGGCCTGTTTGTTGAAGGAGAGCAATAGATAAAGCGCGAACACCGGCAGCCCGAACCAAACGAGGTAGAGAACTTTGAATTGCTGCCGGGCACGGCGCCAATTCACGAACACGGCCCAGAAAAGGCCGAGACAAAGTAGCGGCGAGAAAATCAGGAAATGAGCGCCGAGAAACTTCGGGGCGTCGAGCGGATGGAAGCCGGCCGATCCATCGAGACTGCCTCGCGACTGCAAATGCGAGATCGTGATCCAGGCATGCTGCGCATTCCACACGATCGGCGGCACAAGGCAAACGGCGAACGCGGCCAGGAGGAGATAGAACCGGGGCTGCTTGAATTCGCGGCGATAGCGCGGGACGAGCGCGAGCACCAGCACGACGGAGATGAGCTCGAGCGCGTTGGTGTATTTGCAAAGAAAACCAATCCCGATCAACAAGCCGGTCGCAGGCCAGTGCCAGGAAAATTTCGGGCTTTTCTCGAGCGCAAGCCAGAAGGTATACATCGCCGCTGTCCAAAAAAAGATCGAGAGCGGATCGATGGTCATGAGGAGATTGCCGACATTGAAAATCGGGGTGGCGTTGACGGCCGCGACGCCCCAGAAAGCGGCGCGCTCACTGAAGAGGCGGCGGGTGAAATAATAAACGAGCAGACTGATGCCGGCGCCGAAGATTGGACTCCAAAAACGCACGCCGAATTCGGTCGCGCCGAAGAGCGCCGTGCCGGCGCGAATGGCAAACGCGATGCCGGGCCCCTTGCTGAAATACGCGGGCGCGAGACGCTCCGACCACATCCAGTAGTGCGCTTCGTCGAAGGAAAGATCGGTCGTGCCGAGAAGCGTGAGCCGGACGGCCGTCAGCCCGAGGATGAAGAACCAGACCGCCCGCGTATTGCTCATGAGACAGCCTGGCCGATCAGGCGCGGATGACGCGCAAAGAGCCGGGGCATCCAGCGTGGCGCGAAAGTTCTCCAGAGAAACTCGAGCAACGCCGCCATGAGCAACGCCACCCCTGCCGCCATGAAAGTGGTCCCGAGCACATCACTCGGCCAGTGCGCGCCGAGATAAATTCGTGAATAGGCGACGGCGGCCGTGACAATGAAATAAAGCCAGCCCCGGCAGAAAAAGAGGGCGCAAAAAGTTCCGATGATCACATTGTCGGTCACGTGGCCGGAAGGGAACGACGGACCGGATTTGCTGCGATCGGTCTGATCGGAAAAACGAATTTGTGGCTTCTTGAAAAGCGTCATGAACGCCGGACTGGTTGGCTCCAACTGGACCATCCGCACCGTTTGGACTTGCTTCGGACGCCGGCGATCGATCGCGCTTTTCAATGTCCGGACGAGAAACCCCTCGGTAAGCACGAGGGTGATGACCAGGCAAAAAATAAACGCGCGACCCTTGAATCCCATGAAAACGAGCGCATACAGCACGAGCGCGATTAAGACCGGCTTCCAGATCTCGACATTGCTCATCGCGGCCATGAACAAGTCGAGCGCGGGACTCGTCCATCGTTCGTTGATAAGATGAAAAACGACCTGATCCATGCGGGCTGGGCTCACGATAGAGGATTCGTCGGAACGTTAAAGTGTTGAAACATGGGAGCGATCCAACCAGTCACTAATATGCGTTTACGCCTTTTGGCCCTCGCTCTCGCGCTTCCGTTAGGGGCGTTGTCGGTTAACGCCGCGCCGTTTCCGGACGCCAAAGATGTCCTGGCCTCGGTCCGCTTGCAGCAGGCGCAGCAGGAGATCGATCTTCAGGGACAGTTGCGCGAGAACGAGAAGGTAATTCCGTTTCGATTGACCCAGACCGGACCGGTCATTCGCTACACTTTTTCGAATCCGGATGAGGCCCTGCAATTGCGCCTCGGCGAGAATGAATCGCGGCTCGAGGAAGTGACGCGAAGCGGCGTGGAGAAAATCGCGCCCGCGCAGTTCGATCACAAGGTGCGCGGGACTAGCGTGACCTACGAGGACCTTGCGCTGAAATTTCTCTACTGGCAGAACGGGCGCGTCACCGGGGAGAATTCCATTCGGACGCGCAATTGCTGGAAGCTGGAAATGAAGGCGCCGAACCGCCAGTCGCAGTACGCCAATGTCTGGCTCTGGGTGGACAAGGACGGCGGCGCGCTCATGAAAATGGAGGCGTTCGATTGGAATGGAAAGCTTGCTAAACGGTTCGAGGTCGTTTCCGCGCAGAAGATCGAAGGCCGCTGGTTTTTGAAACAAATGCGGATCGAGGAGATGCAGCCCACGACGGGAAAGGTGCAGACGCGCACTTATCTCGAGATCAAGAAGTGAGTCATCTCCTGTAGCGGCGGTCTATGACCGCCGAACCGTGTCCAATTGCAGCGAATCCGGCGGTCATAGACCGCCGCTACAAGGAAGCTACTGGCGCGGTTTAATCGGATAGAGTAAAAAGGTGGACTCATGAATCGGATCAGACCCTTGCTCGCCGCCGCCTTCGGCTTTTTCACGATCACCGCCGTCGCGCAAAACACGCCGCCGGTCGTCACGAATCCGATCGCGGATTTCACCGAATATCCGACCACGCAGCGTTCCATCGATCTCACGGCGTTCTTTGCCGATTCAGATGTGAACGCAGCCGTGCGAATGACGACGGTGCTGGGAGTGATCGATGTCGCGCTCTTCGGTCAGCAAAAACCGATCACTGTCGCGAATTTTCTGAAGTACGTGGACCAGGGACGCTACTTCATCGTCGATCCGACGACTGGCCAGCTCGCGTCGAGTTTCGTCCATCGATCAGAGCCAGGTTTCGTCATTCAGGGCGGCGGCTTTCTCGGGACCGTCGATCCCTCGCTGACCGCGAACCCGAACAAAGATAACGTCCAGCCGACGCAGGTGCTTAGCTTCGGAATTATCCAAAACGAACCTGGAATTTCCAACAAACGTGGGACGATCGCGATGGCGAAAGTAGGCAATGATCCCAACAGCGCGACAAGCCAGTGGTTCATCAATCTCGGCGCCAATGGCGGGGCGCCGAATAACCTAGATACCCAAAATGGCGGCTTCACTGTTTTCGGCCGCGTCACTGGCAACGGCATGAGCGTAGTGGATGCCATCGCCGCCGTGCCGCGCTTCAACGCCGCTGCGCCCTTTGACTCAATTCCGCTTCGGAACTACCCGCCTCCGACGCCAACGCCTCCTGCAACCCCGACGCCAGCTCCCATCAAAGTCCCGAATCTCGTCTCCATTCCCGGCATCGTGCGCATTTCGCCGCTCAATTTCTCCGCCGTCAGCGACAATCAGAGCGTCGCCGTGGGAATAAGCGGCACGAAATTGCTCGTGGCCGGAAATCAGGTCGGCGCCGCTCACATCACGGTGACGGCAACCGACCTCGATGGCGCGTCGGTCTCGCAAATGTTTACCGTCAATGTGATCGCCGCGCCCGGCCGTCTCGTCCAGCTCTCGACCCGCATGCAAGTCGGCAAAGGTGATAACGTCCTCATCGGCGGATTCATCATGCGCGGGGCGGCTTCGAAGCGCCTGATGATTCGCGGAATCGGGCCTTCGACCGGCTTAACGGGCGCGCTCACGGACCCATTCCTGGAATTGCGCGACAACAACGGGACGATCATGACGAACGACAACTGGGGCGACGCCCCGAACGCGCAAGACATGATCGACGCGCACGTCGCGCCGACCTCGCCTAACGAGTCTGGCATCCTCATCACGGTGCCGTCCAATACGACAAACGCGTTTTACACGGCCATCGTCACTGGCGCGAACAACACCAGCGGCCTCGGCCTGGTTGAGGTTTACGATCTCGACTTCGGACCCGGCTCGACCTTGCTGAACATTTCGACTCGGGGCCAGGTCGGCGTCGATCCGAATGAGTTGATCGCCGGGTTCTTTGTCGGCGGCAGCGACTCGAAACAAATTTTGATCCGCGGGATCGGGCCGTCACTCGCCAGCGCGAACATTACAAATTTTCTCGCCGATCCGATCCTCGAGGTGCACGACGCCCAGGGCGGCGTCTACATGAACGACGACTGGACGCAGAGCGCGGATAAGACCGCGATTCAAAACAGCGGTCTCGCGCCAACGAATCCGAAAGAATCAGCCGTGCTGCGGATACTGCCGGCCGGTCCGTATACCGCGATCCTGCGCGGCGTGAACGGGACAGGCGTCGGTTCGGTGGAGGTTTATCAGCTGTAGCAGCTCGTCATCCCGAGCCGCGCGAGACGGCGAGGGACCTCGCAATAGTTCGCCTGCCTGCTTCCGCCAAAGGCTCGTCGGCTGTGAAAGCGGCGTTGTGAAGGCGCAAGCTAATCCGTGTTGCAGTTGTGAGGTCCCTCGCCGTCTGCGCGGCTCGGGATGACAAATATCGCGGCGCCGCTACAGTTCCTGCGCGCCGTGGACGATCTGGGCGAAACTGCGCGGATCGAGGCTTGCGCCGCCGACGAGCGCGCCATCGATGTCCGGCTGCGTCATAAGGATGCGGGCATTGTCGGGTTTCACGCTGCCGCCGTACTGAATCCGAATCTTCTCGGCGGTCGCTTCATCGGAAATCTGCGCGAGCACCTGGCGAATGAAAGCATGCGCTTCCTGCGCTTGTTCGGCCGTCGCGGTTTTGCCGGTGCCGATCGCCCAAACCGGTTCGTAGGCGATTACCGTTTCCTGCAACTCTTTCGCGCCCAGACCGGCGAGGCTGCCTCTGAGTTGCATCGATAACACCTGCTCGACCTCGCCGCGCTCGCGTTGCTCGAGGCTTTCGCCGACGCAAAGGATCGGTCGCAACATCGCTTCATGCGCGGCGCGCACTTTGCGATTCACGACCTCATCCGTTTCGCCGAACAGTGTCCGCCGCTCGCTGTGGCCCAGCACGACGTAGCGCACGAAAAGATCGCGCAACATCGCCGGGCTGATCTCACCCGTGAACGCGCCGGAGCGTTCCCAATGCATATTCTGCGCGCCGACCTTGATGTGTTGCGCGTGCTCCAGCGCCGCATTGACCGCCGCGATCGCCGTGAACGGCGGCACGATCACGATCTCCACATCCCGCGATTCGCCGATCTCCAGGAGAAACGTCGCGACGAAGCTCGTCGCCTCGCCCTGGGTCATGTTCATTTTCCAATTCGCGGCGACGATTTTCTTTCTCATGACGATAACCTCAGAACTGGAAGTAGATGAAGGGCGCGTAGTGCGGCGGGATAAATAAAAGCACGACCGCGAACGCGCAACCGTATCCGGCGGCGAAAATCTCAGGCGGAACTTTGCGCCACCAACTGGAAAACACTCGCCGCTCGTTGAGCCAGTGCATGATTCCCAGCAGGAGAACGATCCAAATCATCCGAAAGCCGAGGTCGTGGGTTCCGGGACTCCGCCAAAGGACAAAACTCTTCGCGATCGTGCCCGCGCGATCCAAATCCACGGCGCGGAAAAAAATCCAGGTGAAGCAAATCCAGTAGAAGGTCAGCAGCCATGCTAGCCAGGCGAACCGGCCGCCCCGTCGAGGCACTGCCTCCGCGGCGTGCGAGCCCTCCTCCACGCCTGGCAGTGGAACGGATGGAGCGCGCCCCTCCACTCTTCGTTGCCATTCCCTGTGGACAACGAGCCCCAGTCCGTGCAGCCCGCCCCAGATCACGAACGTCCACGCGCCGCCGTGCCAGAGGCCGCCGAGCAACATCGTGATCATAATGTTGCGCGCGACGAACCACCGGTTCCCCCGATTTCCCCCCAGCGGAATGTAAAGATAATCGCGCAGCCAGGAGGAAAGGCTGATATGCCAGCGATGCCAGAATTCCGCGACACTCCGCGCGAGGTACGGAAAGTTGAAGTTGAGCGTTAACTCGTAACCAAGGAGGCGCGCGCAGGCGATCGCCATGTCCGTGTACCCCGAGAAGTCGCAGTAAATCTGGATCCCGTAAAAGAGGACCGCGAGCCACGCGCTGCCCGCACTGTAATTCGCGGGGGAATCGAAATACTTGTCCACGGTGGGGGCGACGCCGTCGGCGATGCAGGCCTTTTTGACGAAGCCGACCAGGAAGAGGACGAGCGCCCCGCGGACATCGACATCGGAAAATTTCCGGAGCGATTGGAGCTGCGGCAGGAATTGAGCAGCGCGGACGATCGGGCCCGCGACCATCTGGGGAAAGAACCCGATGAAACAGGCGACATCCACGAAACTCGTGACCGCGCGCATCTTTCCGCGATACACGTCGATCGTGTAACTCATGGAGTGGAACGTGTAGAAGCTCACGCCCACCGGAATAATGATGTTCAGCGTGTGCAGGCTCGCCGGGAGGCCGAGCCAGCCGAGCAGGACGGCGGCCGATGAGATGAAGAAATTGCAGTACTTGAAGATCGCAATCGTGCCGAGATTCGCGCAGAGGCTTATGATCAGCCAGCCGCGGCGGGTCCGCGGATTCTCCGTTCGCGCCAGCCGCATGCCGACGAAGAAGTCCAGCGCGCTCGACCCCATGAGCAGGAAAAGGAATCTCCAATCCCACGCGGCGTAAAAGGTGTAGCTGCAGAGGAGCAGCCAGATCTTGCGCGACCGGTTCTCGCGCAAACTCCAGTAGACGCAGAAGACCGCGAGGAAGAACCAGAAGAAGCGAAACTCTATAAAGAGCATAAGGAGAAGAGGCGTGGCGTCCTCGCGATCATTGGATTCGGTTTTCGCGCCGAAGCCGCGAAAAATTCTCGGCGACCAGTCTGGTGAACTCCTCTGCCGCCACGCTGTTCAGGTGGTTGCCATCGAGACGCATCTCCTTCCGATAAAGCTGCGGATAAGCCCCGGCATCGTTGAACGACATCACGTTGTCCGCGATACCAGATTCAGGCCGGAACCCAAGTTTGATCTGCATCGTCAGGGGCGCGATGAGAAGAATCGGGATTGCCCCCGCTCTCCGCACTTCTTCAGCCACCTGCCGGTAAGCGTGCTCGGCGGAGGCGGAAACGAACCTGGACTCGGAGTCGGCCACGGCGTTCTTGAGGTCCGTTTCGTAAACCGCCGCCTGCGCCGCCGTCATCTCCCAGCTTAGCGGCACATACCCGTCGCTGTCGGGACCCAACGTTTTGGAGGGCGCCTCTTCTTTCCAAAGTCGTGACATCGACTCCAGGAAATCAATCTTCCTCCCGATGTTCGTGAAATTTTTCACGAAGAGCGCGCCGTGAAATAAGAGAAGTTCTCGCGCCTGCCAGTAGCCCCCGCGCTCATCGATTGCCCGGATTACGAGCGCCGTCCGTTTCAGATCATGCCAATAAACCCACCGGCGAGTGCCCTCCGCCAACGGGACCCGTTGGGTTTCCAACTCATCGAGCTCGATGAAGACCCACTTCAAACGACGGGGTTTGGCAGCTAACAAATGCTCAAGGACAAAGCCGTCCTCCGGCGGCACCATTCCGTCTATTCCGAGATTGAAGGTGCGCGTGGGGAGGCCGGCCTCGCGCATGGTTCGATCGAAAATGCGCGGCGAGATTTGATGACGAAACCGGCTCGAGCCGATGAAGACCGTGTCGAAATCATCCCGATGTTGCTGGAAAAACCGGAGATTGGAACTCAGAACGTCAATCTCCGGAAAAGGAAGCAATGCATTCAGGCCAGCGCAGCTCAGGACGAAAACAAGCGCTGCAATCCCGGCATTTAAGAATGCCCGACCGAGAGAATATTCCGTTCGCGGCCGATTGAGCTTCGTTTCGGAGGACGGCATGGCTCTAGGGCTGGCGTACGCGCCGGACAAATTCCTGGGCGAGAACGCGACAAAGATTCTCCGCGCCGGGCCGGGTCAGATGGCCGTCATCAATCCGGAGTCTCACATCGTAAAAGGCCGGATACTTGCGCGCGTCGTTGAACGCGATGATCGGCGCGGGCGGCGGTGTTTGCCGAAAGCGCGACGTCGTTTGAAAAATGATCGGCGTCACCACGAAGATCGGCGCCGCGCCGGCCGCGCGGATTTGGCCCACGGCGTTGCGGTAACCGCTCTCCGTAGCCGGGTCGAGATACTTCTGTGTCGCCTCCGCGATTTCCTGCGCAAGCCGCTGCTGGAACGACACCGCGCGCTCGGCGGACATCGCATCGCCCGCGAGCCGGTAGCCATCGCCATGCGGGCCCAGTTCGGATGCGGCGTCAGCGAAACGTTCGCGATCCGCAGCCGGCAGGAAGTCCGCGGCGCGGCCGACATTTGCGAACTGTTTTCCGAAGAGGGTCAGGTTCGAAATGAAATCGCGCCGGGCGAGCCAGAGCCGGGTGAGCTTGATGAACCAGTTCGCGTTCCCGCGGGGGTTCAGCGCCTTCTTCAGCGTAAGCGAGGTGCGCGGCCAGTCGTGCCAGTAAACCGCGCGCTGGGTCCCGAGAATGTTGTCCCACTTCGTCTGGATGTCGCCCAGCTCGAGCAAAACCCACTTCAAGTTTCGCGGCTTGGCTTTCAGGATTTGTTCGAGCACATAGAAATTCTCCGGCGGGTGCATCCCATCGATACCGAAATTGAAAGTGTGCGTCGGGAGGCCGTTCTCGCGCGTGGTCGCGTCGAAGATCTCCGGCGAAGCCGAATAATAAAGCCGGCTCGTGCCGACGATAACCGTGTCGAACTCATCCTTGTGCTGAGTGAAGAACTCCAGTTTCGCGGCGATCCCCTTTGGAACCATCGGCGGCAGGAGTGAGTGGATCAGAGCGCTGGTGGCGAGGAATGCCGCCAGCGCGATCGCAACGTAGGCCGATTTCCTAACGAGCTGATTCTTCACTTTCGTAATCGTGCTCGTGCTCCTGCTCGTGATCGATCTTTCAGGCAATGCTGTCGAGCATGATCACGAGCACGAGCACGATTTATTACCCGCGGTCACTCAGCGCGGCGATTCCAGGAAGCTCTTTGCCCTCGATCAATTCAAGCGATGCACCGCCGCCAGTGGAAATGAAAGTCATTTTGTCGGCCAGCCCGGCCTGCTTCACCGCCGTGACCGAATCGCCGCCGCCGATGATGGTCGTCGCCTTCGAGCGCGCGAGCGCCTCGGCGATCGCGATCGTGCCCGTGGCAAACGCCGGAATCTCGAATATCCCGACCGGACCATTCCAGAGAATCGTTTTCGCCTTCGCAATCTCGTCTTCGAAAAGACTGATGGTGGCGTGGCCGATATCGACGGCCTGCCAGCCGTCCGTGATGCCGTGCTTCGGCGTCACGCGACTGGTGTTCCGCGCCTTGGCGCCCGGTTCGATCTTTTGCGCTTCGAGCGCATCCACCGGAAGGAGGAAGCGGATGCCCTTTTTCTTCGCCAGATCCACGAGCTCACGGGCGAGATCGAGCTTGTCGGCTTCGGCACGGCTGCTGCCGATGGGAACACCTTGCGCTTTCCAAAACGTGTTCGCCATCGCGCCGCCGATCAAAATCGCGTCCGCTTTTTCCATGAGCGCTTTGATGACGCCGATTTTGTCGGAGACCTTCGAACCGCCGAGGATGACAACGAACGGTATCTCGGGCTCGGCGAGCTCGTGAGAAAGATATTGGATCTCCTTTTCCATCAGGAATCCCATGGCCGATTGCGGGACGAACTTCGTGATGCCGGCCGTGCTGGCATGCGCGCGATGGGCCGCCCCGAAAGCATCATTCACGTAAAGGTCGCCGAGCTTCGCCAGCGCTTCGGCGAAGACGGGATCGTTCGCTTCCTCGCCGGGATGGAAGCGCACGTTCTCGAGCAGCGTCACGTCGCCCTCGTTCATGTGGGCGATGATTTCTTCCGGGATCTTCCCGATCGAGTCGTGGCTGAACGCGACCGGATGATTGATCAGCGTGTGTAAATGATCGGCCACGGGCCGGAGCGAATATTTGTCGACCGGCTTGCCTTTCGGCCGACCGAAGTGCGCCATCAGGATTGTCTTCGCGCCCTTTTCCCGGAGGTAATTGATCGTCGGAAGGCTTTCCTGGATGCGGGTGTCGTCGGTGATGGCGATCTGTCCATCGCGCTCTTCCGTCGGCACATTGAAATCGACGCGGACCAGGACGCGCTTTCCGCGCACCTCGAGATCGCGGACGGAGAGTTTGTTCATCGCTTCCCCTCTTGCTCCTGATCCTGATCTTGCTCTTGATCCTGACGATATCCGTAATCCCCTTCTTCTTCTCTGAGAAAATCAGCCCGCTCGGAAAAGCGTTTCAATAAACCCATCATCATTCGAACGATCGCCACCAGTTGAGTTTTGGCTTCGGCCACCTGTTCAGAACTCGTAAGTTTGCGCGCCACCAAGACATCAAGACACGCGGCAGATTCGAGTGCTGATCCCCGTGCCATTTCCAGAAACCGCGCTCGATCGCGTGCCGAGAACTTTCCCTTCCCTTCGGCGATGTTGAGGGGGATGCTCGTCGAGGCGCGATCAAGCTGATCTTTGGCAGATGTCTTGGCGGTAATTGCGGGAAGAAAGTCGCCTACCCATGCGCAAAACGCGATGGAGTTACAGTAAACGTCGAGCTTCTCGTGATCGAAATAGGGAGGGGTCATAGGGAGAGGATCATGAGCAAGATCATGATCAAGAGCAGGAGCAAATTACTTCCCGAGCAGCTCCAGCATTTGCACGCAACGGTTGCTGTAGCCCCATTCGTTGTCGTACCAGCCGACGATTTTCACGAACTTGCCGCCGTGCGTCATCGTCAGTTTGCTGTCGAAGATGCACGAGTGCGGATTGCCGACGATGTCGATCGAGACCAGCGGCTCGTCACTGTATTCGAGAATATTTTTGTAACGCTTGCTCGCCGCCGCTTCTTTGAACGCGCCGTTGATCGAATCGACCGTCGCGTCCTTCTCCAGGATCGCGGTGAAATCGGTGACGGAGCCGTCCGGTGTGGGAACGCGGAATGCGCCGCCGTTCAACTTCCCATTCAACGCCGGAATCACTTCGCCGATCGCCTTCGCCGCGCCGGTGCTCGAGGGGATGATGCTGACCGCAGCCGCCCGCGCGCGCCGCAAATCTTCATGGGGAAAATCGAGGATTTTCTGGTCGTTCGTGTAGCTGTGGATGGTGCTCATGAACCCATTCACGATGCTGAAGTTGTCGTGCAGCACCTTCGCCATGGAAGCGAGGCAGTTGGTCGTGCAGCTCGCGTTGGAAATAATGTAATGCTTCGACGCGTCGTAGGCTTCGTCGTTCACGCCGAGGCAGAGCGTCACGTCGGGATTCTTGGCCGGCGCGCTGATCAGGACGCGTTTCGCGCCACCTTTCGTTAGATGCAGCTCGGCTTTGTCGCGGCTGGTGAAAAAGCCGGTGGATTCGAGCACGACTCCGACGCCAAGATCCTTCCACGGAAGATTTCCGGGATCGCGTTCCTTGAGGACCCTGATTTTGTGGCCGCGCACGATGATGTTCTCGGGATCGTGGCCGATCTCGCCGTCGAATTTTCCATGGACCGAGTCCCACTTGAGCAGGTGCGCAATGGTAGCTGTGTCCGTGAGATCGTTGATGGCGGCGATGCGTTTAACGTCGCTTTGTTCCATCGCGCGCAGGACGTTGCGTCCGATTCGGCCGAAGCCGTTGATTCCATAATGGGCCATAGGAAGAGTGGTTGAGGTGAGGTGCGCCGTTGCGGAGCGGGTAAGTTACTAATTGTGCCGAATCGGGAACGCAAATGGGAAACGCTGCCCGATTCTTCTGTAGCCGCCGCCGTGTGGGCGGCGTGGCGGAAAGCGTCGCTCCATTCACGCTTCGCACAGCGAAGCGGCTACAGAAGCGGGGAACGAGACGTTCGTTTGAACGGAAACGTCGCGCTGTCGTCCAAGAATTTCCGTGAAGATTCGTTCCGTCACCGGCGCGCTAGTCGCGATCCTGGCGCTCGGGCCGTTCCAAACCGCGCGGCCCGCGAAACGCGATGCTTCCAAAGTGATTACCATCGTGGCTCTCGGCGATAGCTTGACGGCGGGCTACGGCCTCTCGCGCAAACAAGCGTATCCGGCCCTCGTTGCCGAGAAAATGCGGAACGCCGGTTACGATTTTGAGGTGGTCAATGCCGGATCGAGTGGTGACACCACGGCCGGAGGCCTGCGCCGGTTGCCCGAAATTCTGCGCGGCCGGAAAAAGATCGATATCTTCATCCTCGAACTCGGAATCAACGATGCTTTTCGCGGCGTCTCGATCGAACAGATGCGCTCGAATCTCCAGGCGATCATCGATCAAACCAGCACACGTTATCCCGGCGTCGCCATCGTCATCGCCGGGATGCAGCTCCCGGTTTATTCGAGCGATGATTACGTGCGCGCTTTCGGCGAAATGTTTGGCGCCCTGGCAGAGAAAAATCGCGCGGCTCTCATTCCTTATTTGCTGGAAGGCGTCGGCGGAGATCCCGATATGAACCAGCCGGACCGGGTCCATCCCAACGCCGCGGGCCAGCGCGTGCTCGCGGAGAATGTCTGGCGCGTGCTCGAGCCGATATTGCGGAAGACGGCCAGCAGCAGCCCGGCGCACGTAGATTAGAAGATGGATCCCGCCGACCCGCACAATCCCGAACGCGCCGATCACCCGATTCTGGAAACGATCGAGATCGCGACCGAGGGCGAAGACTGCGATGAATGCGTTCGAAAATTGCGCGGCCCGCTCCTGCGGATTCCCGGCGTGCAGGACGTAAAGGTCAACACTGCCACGGAGCGTGTTATCGTCACTTTCGACGCACGGAAGACGCACGCGCCCGATTTGCACGACGCAATTCTGAAGAGCGGCTACAAACCCGCGCCGATTGCGGATTAATCACTCAGGGGTTCTTGAAGCTTCGCTGTGAACCACAGGCGTGTGCCGTACGCGCGCTTGTCATGGGTGCCTGTGTGTCGGTAATGTTTCGAGAATGCCCCGCGACTATTCGAATGACGGCGGAGCGGGCGTGGTGAGCAAGAGCATCCAGCCCTCCAAATCATGGCTTCGAATCAACGCCATGAAGTTAAAGGTGAAACGCTTTTGGAGGAAGCTGGTGTTTTTCTTCCAAGGAATCACCACGAAGTTAAAGGTGAAACGCTTTTGGAGGAAGCTGGTGTTTTTCTTCCAAGGAATCGCAAAAGGAGGACTACATATGTTTCATATCCTACTTCTACTGTTCGCTCTGTTTTTTGCGGGGTGGTTGTTTTTTAAAATCTTCGTCTTTGCGGCCAGTTTGCCGTTTTCTCCGGCGGAATTTTTGGTCATGCCCTTCGAGGGTGACGCGACACAGAAGACGCAAGCACCGGCGATCCTCTCCGCAAAATTGCGCGAACTGAAACGGGGAAGAACGGCGCCAACCGGATATGGCCTTCTCACGGTGCCCCTGTTGGAATCCGCACCCCAGCAGACCGAGCAGATGACCAGTTCGTTTGGGGAGCTGGATAAACTTCAAGTCAAAATCAAAGACGTGGATGTATCCGCCGTCATCCGGGTATTCGATGCTTTATTGACCCCGGTCCATTACGAGTTGCGCGGAAACGTGGTTGATCTGCCGACGTCGCTTTCCGTCACGTGCCACCTCTACCGCGGCGAGGAAAGGTTGGGGAGCTGGGAGGCGAGCGGGAAAAAACCTGCGTCTAATCCGCCCTCAGACGCCAAGCCCGCGCCGGCCGTTTCCGCGATTCCTGCTCCTTCCCTGGAGAATTTGCTGGACCAAGTGGTCTACCAAATAGTTTTCGATCTTGCCACGAATGAGAAGTTTAAGGATTGGAAGATTTTAATCCCGCGTGGCATTGGAAACTGGCGGAGCCTTCGCGCTTATGTGCGCGGCTTGCGGGCGTTGCGCTCTTACCAGGAGAGCCTTGAGCCGGGCGACCTGCAAGAGGCGATTAGGTTTTTCGAGACTCTAACGATCTCTGATTCGACCAATCCCTATGGGCTCTATTTTCTAGGGCTGGCCCAGAGCGAAGATCGGAGGGAAGCTGAAGCGGTCGATACTTTCGGTCAGCTCCAGCGCCTGCTGGGGCGACAGACCCAAACGCCGGAATCGCTACGCATCGGTCGTGAAGCCCGGCTCAATGAAGCAACTGCGAGACTTAAACTCTACTGGCTGGAGGAGGCTAAGGAGGCAGTGAAGATTCTGGATGGCTTGTGCGCAGAGCTGAAAACGGAGCTGGCTGGCTCCCCTGCAGACCAAGAGGCAGCGAAGGCCGAACAAGAGAAGACCGCCGCAGATGCGCCGAACCGAGTAACACCTAAGAAGGATTCCAGGAAGGCAAAGGCGCTGACAGCGAAAGACAATTCGTACACGACCAAGCTTCTCACGGTTTGCTACGCACAGCTCGGTTATACCCACGGCACAATCCTCTCCTTAAAAGAATTAAAAATGGGGTCCGCGTCGAAAGTGCAAGAGGAACGTGAAAAGGCGATGGCACTGGTAAAGAAACATGAAGACGCGATGAAAGAGAACCTGAAGTTGGCGGAGGAGATGTTCGGTTCAGTCGGAGGCCACTGGGCTTCCGATCGGGAAAAGATGGATGTGCGATTCCGAATCGACAACGCGCGCGGCTACGGGCTGTATCGAAAGGCGTATTTCGAGAAACAGCAAGGCGGTGATTTTCCCAAGCTGTGCAACCAAGCGATTGAAGAGCTCGAAAAGGCAGACCAAGCTCGCCCCAATCATTATGAGGTGTTGCAAAACATCGCGATGATTTATGCAGATAAGGATTTCGATGACACGGGCCTTTGGTTGCAGGCGGCGCAGAGGCTTTTTGAGCGCACCAAGCAATTCGTTCCGAACGATTATTATCAGTACGAGCAACTTGCCAAAATCCATATGCGTTTAATGGAGTCATGCCCCACCGATGGGTGCAGGACCGTCGAAATTGAGGCCGGCCGCAAGGAGGCGAATGAAGCGATTAGACTGCGAAAAAGATCGGGCACTGCGGTCGATACCCTCCTGTCGTTCGCGGTGAAAGAATGGGAGATGAAAAGCACGGAGACGACGGCAACCGCTGCGCTGTCCGCCTTCAAAGACGCCATGCCTTTCTTGCAAGACCGTTCAGATTTTCAATCCAGATATGTGGAATTCCTCGGAAAACTGGCGGAAACGCGCAAATCTTCAGCAGCCGGTTTGAACGAGCTTATCGAACGGGCCCTTGCATTAGCCCACGTGCCCAACTTGTCGCCGGAGCAAAAGAAGGAGTTAGTCGCGTTTGCGAAGCAGCAAATCGCGCAAAGTCTCATGTTGACCAAAGATCCCGCAAAGCCGGAAAACAAGGAGCTTCACGCGCGGGCCGAGAAGCTCGAGCAGGAAGTGAATGCCTTATAGCAAGGGAAAGGGGAACCAAACCCTCCACATCCGACTGCCCCTTTGCGGTGACCAAGCTCTTTCGTAATTCAACTCCGATCGAAAGCCACCGGGCCGGCTCGCGGCGCGTTTTCGTCAAACGAGAAGATCTCTACGGAATCACACCCGCGCCGCCCTTGGGAAAGCTCCGCGGACTTCGCCTTTTCCTGGCCGATGCGAATCGCCGCGGCATAGACCTGGTGGGATGCTGGGACACGCGGATTTCGATGCTCGGATTGGGGTTGGCAGCTTGCTGTCGTGAATTTCCCGGGATGCGCTGCATTGTCTCCTATCCGATGGGCAAGGGGGACAAGACTCCGCTCCAAGCCGAGCAAGCCGCTTCACTCGGGGCGGAATTGCTTCCCGTGCCCGCGGCACGGATCAATATTTGTTTTGCTGCTACGCGCCGGTATGTGGAGAAGCGCGGGGGGGTGATGCTTCCTTTCGGCTTGGAGTGCGAGAAGGCGGTGGAAGCGGTAGCCACGGAAGCGCGGCGAGTGAACCGCGCATTCTTCTCCGGCGGCACTGTGGTATTGAGTTGCGGTTCCGGCGTTTCCCTGGCCGGACTGCTGCGCGGTCTTTCCGCTCAACCGCATCGTATCGTCGGAATTTCTTCCGGTCGCTCCCTGGCCAATATTCTGCGGTGCGTCCGCCGTTACGCGGAAATCCCAAATTATCTGGAGTTGCGGGAAGCCCAAGCCCTCTACAAAACGGCGATCCGCTTTCCTTGTCCCTTCCCGTCCAATCCCCACTACGATTTGAAAGCGTGGAAATACTTGGTTGAGAACCGCGCGCGACTTCGCGGTCCGCTTCTGTTTTGGAATATCGGCGCGTAAGTGGGCCGGCAACGATGAACAGAAAAGTTACCGTTCGAAGCGAGCGCAGCTCTTTTCGCGACCGCGAAGCAATGATTCTGAATTTGCGCGGAGCGGATTGGGCGAAAATGACCGCGCCACAACGGGAGCGGATAGTTGAAATGGGTTTTCGTTACTGGCGCTCGCGGGGCTTTCCCCACTACAGCTTGAGCCCGGAGGCGAGACGCGCGGAATTCATCCGCCTCGTCCGCTATGATACTGCAACGACGTTTGTCGGCTCGGAACTCCGGGGTTCTTCAGTCGGGTTATCCCTCGCAAACCATTTCCATCCCCAGATGTGGAGCGTCCCGATGCCTGGTGTACGTTCGCCTGTCGATCGTTTTTTCGATGATGAGACTCTGCGCAAGGTCATCAGGAAGGCGCTTCGATTCGCGCCGGAACGTCGCGCCTTAAACGCCAGCAACCTTCGCCGGAGTTTGCAAACCTACAGTCGCACCGCGCGCGTGGCGAATTTTCGTGCTACCGCGGCTAAAGCGATCTATGCGCGCTATTCGGGTGCAAGAGAACCAGTCCTGGACTTTTCTTCCGGGTACGGAGGGCGGCTCCTGGGCTGTCTCACGCTGCCTCGCAAATATTTCGGGCTCGATCCATGCGCGGCGCAGGTGAAAGGGCTGCGACGGATGCTGGCGGACCTTGCCTCTCTCGTCGCGATCCCAGGCCAAGCGACAATCGAGCAAGCTTGCGCGGAAGATCTTCTGCCCACTCTAGCAACGCACTCTTGTTCCTTGGTCTTCTCGAGTCCGCCGTACTTCAATAACGAGTGCTATTCCACGGAACGAACGCAGAGTTATCTGAAGTTTCCCAGCTACCCACAGTGGATCGCGGGATTTTTGAGACCCGTCCTTGGTGAAGCGCACCGCATTCTCGAGCCGGGCGGGTACTGCATTCTGAACATCGCTAACGTGAAGGGGTTTGAGCTAGCAGATGCCGCCTTCCAGATAGGACGCCGCGATTTTATTCATGTCGCCACGTACGAGCTCTGGTTGAGCCAGCGGCCTTATCTGCGCACCTCCGGATTTGAAATGCACCGGCTTGAGCCAATCTTTATTTTCCGCAAGCGCCGTCTACGACCGCCCAATCTGCGCACGAAGGCCTTGGAGAAAACGGCGGCGCCTTACGGGTATTCTTTAGTTCCCGCCTCCGCGCGTTCCTTCTCAAGCAAGAGACGGCGGTCGCTCACATCGCGAAGCTCGTAGGGAATCGCCTGCGCGCGGTCGAAGTAGTCGATTGCTTCGGCAAACTCACCTCGGAGTCGATAAGTCCGGCCCAATTCGTAAAGCGCAAAGCCGTAGGTCGGGCGCAGATCGTCCACCACCCTTACGAGGTGCATCCGCGCTCGTGCCATGCTGGAAGCGGATTCTTCCCAATACCCGAGGCGCATCCATACCGAGCCTATGTCGCAATGGATCGCCCACTCGTTCGGACAATACTCATCCGCCAGGCGCAATTCTTCCAAAACCCCGTTTAACCGCGCGATCTTATCAGCGACGGTCCCGAAAAAGTCGGTCCAATACATGCCAGCCAAACCTTTGGCGTTATAGAGGCTGGATTTTAGTTCCTGGATAATGGACGAATCCGCCTGCGACAAAGATATCAGCAACTTTTCGGCGATGGCCGCGTGCTGGGCGTGAAGGTCGTAAAACTTTTTGATTTCGTCGAGGTTAGCCATTCGCGGATCCGGCGGGATCATTCTCATTCCAAACGCCTGAGCTAGTGCAACCTGCGCCCGAGACTCAAGAATTGGATCATTCGTACGTTTCGCTACGGCTGAAAGATGCGCGATGGCCCTATCAAGACTGGCCCAGTTATAGCGATGGTAATGGGCTAAGCCTAAGTGATACTCGACATCATCGACGAAGGGAGGATTCGCCGCGAAAACCTTCTCAAACTCCTCGATCGCGTCGCTCGCCCGCCCACTTAAGTCGTCGGCGATCGCGCTCCCGTAGAGAGCTAACAAATAGTCCGGATCCTCCTCCTTGGCCTGGTCTAGCTGGGCGATTGCCCGGTTCAATCGCTCGGGATGTTTTATGCGCCGATACGTTTCGAGGTCTGCCATGGCGCGTTCCACCAATTCTACGGCTCGCTTGCTGGAGGTCTCAATGCGCATCAGAAGCAATAAAGTCTGGTCTAATTGAATAACAAGCCAAACAGTGACTGAAGAGCTAAGCTCAAGCCGGCTGCTGCTGGGTGAGACAATGAAACGCGCCGAGGCCCCAGATTAGTTCGGTGCAGTCGATTGGGACGATGCGGCGTTTCGGGAAGAGTTTCGTCAGCGTTGATTCGGCGACGGCGTCGTTCGGGTCGTCGAATGTCGGGAGCAGAATGCATTCGTTCGCGATGTAGAAGTTCGCGTAGCTGGCGGGTAATCGCAGATCCTCGCGATCGATTCGGGCGGGCATCGGCAGCGTGATTACTTCAAACGGCGCGCCTTTCCATATCATCGCACGCAGCCGCTTCAGATTTTCCTGGAGCGGCCGGTAGTTCGGATCGTCCTGATTTTCTTCGACGACCGTAACGACGGTGCGCTCGCTCACGAAGCGCGCGAGATCGTCCACGTGGCCGTCGGTATCGTCGCCTTCGATGCCATCGCCAAGCCAGAGGATATCGGTGACGCCGAGATAATCGCGCAGGCGCTGCTCGATCTGCTCGCACGACAAGGCCGGATTGCGATTGGGATTCAACAGGCAACCTTCGGAAGTGAGCAGCGCTCCAGCGCCGTTCACCTCGATGGAACCACCCTCGAGAATCATGCGTGGATAGAAAACTGGCGCGGCGAGGATTTCACCGATCCGAGTCGGCACGACTTCATCGAGATCGCACGGCGGATACTTGCCACCCCATGCGTTGTAATCCCAATCGACGATTGCCAGCCGTCCCGCGCCTGCGGGACGCGTCAAAAAAATCGGGCCGTGATCGCGGCACCATGGTTCGTTGGTCGGGATGCGATAAAAGGTGAGCCGTTCATGCGGCAAGCCGTCGAGCACCTGAAGCGCCTCCGCTTCGTGCGCGCCGTTGCAAACATTGATGCAGACAGGCTCCGAGCTCAGGAGTGTTTCCACCATCTTGCGGAGCGTGGGCAGGACCCGGTCGAACGCCCCGGGAAAGCTGATCCCTTCGCGACGCGGCCAGGAAAGCCAGGTGGCGGCGTGCGGTTCCCATTCCGCGGGCATGCGATAGCCGAGCGCCGCCGGCGTCTTTGTTTGATCCAGATTCATTTGTTATCCCGTGAGATGCGCCACGGCTTGACAGCAGAGTCGCGCAGCGGTTTGTCCCTGCAATCGTGATTTATCGTCGCCGATTTTTTTCCATCCGTTTGTTTCTCCCGGTTTTCGCATTGGCGATTGCGCAGGTTGCCTTCGGCGGCGGTAAGAAAAAGCCATCGGCCACGCCGAAACCAAGCGCGACTCCTCCTCCGCTGATCGAAACGACGGGAAGCATCCTCGGGGTCACACTCTTCGCGAACCTGGAAGAGGCGCGCGAAAAAATGGAGCCCTTCAAACTCGAGGAGGGAACTGCGCCGGAGAGTTCCGAGAAGGAGGAGCGCGAGGGTGGCGAGAGAATGATCTGGCGGCTGGCCGAGACCGAGTATCTCTGGATTGTCGCGTGGGCAGACAAAGAGGGAAGAGTCGTGAAGATCAGCGCTTCAGTGCGGCCGGAGAAGAGAAAACCGTTTCGAGAGATCGGCGATCTCACGCGGGCCAAGGCGCATGATGATTCGATGGCGATGTGGGTTGCGCGGCATCGCGATGGAACTTACTACCGCGTCGTCGCGAAAGGACCGGGGGAACGGGCGAGCAGTATTTATTTATACAGCCTGAAGCCGGAACCGATCAATTAGCATTCCGGCTCTTGATCATAATCTTTCCTGTCGGTCGCGCCTTAGCCGGAAGATCAGGAGCAGGATCATGATCAAGAGCAGGAGGAGAAACTAAACGCTGGCAAAGAGCCGCCGTTGCTGCGAAGCGAGGAGCGGCGGAAATTCAACCGCGGCGGGTGAGGAAGTATTGCCGATGAAATGCGCGGCGAGCTTTTGCAAAGCCTGCCAGCGTTCCCACTCCAGATGAGGCGCGCCGACAATATGCCGGAGCAAGCTTCGCCATTCCATGAGCGCCCGCTCGATATCGCCGTGGCGAAGCGATTCGTTCGTCAGGCGATAACGAGCGGAAGGGTTCGAGACCAGTTCGCGAATCACTTCCGACGCACCCGACCCGTAATGGACCGGCGTCCCCATTTCGAGATAACCGGGATGATCGGCGCGCGCATAAATTCGCTGACAAAGAATCCCGAGCCGACCGCCGAGGGGCGCATCCTCTCCGGCAAAACGCGGTCCGGCGCGAATATTCGCGAGGTCGAAAACGAGATCGTCGACCGGATAGGTCTCGTCTTCGAGCGCGGCGGCAATGGCGAGACCTTCGCCAGCCTGGAAGAACGAAAAGAGAATTCCGCGGCGAATCGGCGTTCCATCTTCCGTCACAAGACCGAGCGATCGCCAGGCGGAAGCCGGCGAGTTGGTGATGAGCGTCGTGAGATCGTGCTCTTGTTCTGAACAGCCGCGGCAAACGAGCGGGATCGCTTCGCGTTCGGGCGGATCGAGCAGCGCGCAGCCGCGCGAATCGACAAAGGCGGAAATTTCCGCGCCGGAGAAATCAATCCGTGCGGAGATCGTGTTCCCGCGCGTGATGATGTCGGCGGATTTTCCGCCGGTTACTTCCGGAATCAAGGGAAGGACGAGCTCTTCGAAGAGCGCCTTTGTCAGAGCCTGTAGCGGCGGTCTATGACCGCCGGAGACGTCGGAACTGGATCCGATTCGGCGGTCATAGACCGCCGCTCCAGAAGAAAGCTTCTTCTTCAGCCATTTCACGGGGGAAATGGCGTCATTTGCAGCGATCGTCGCCAGCGGAATTTCGCGGCCGTAAATTCCCTGGTCGCGCAGCTTGCAGAGATTGCCGAAGCCACGACCATCGAGCATGCGCGGCACGGTCAGCGCACGAACCCAGGCGTCGTTTTCGCGGACGAAGAGCTGGCCTAACGAAACATTTTGCGCGGACGTCGGCTTAGGTTCCCACACGTTTTCCGAGTTGAGGATTTCCGTGATCGGCCGCCGGACGAAACGCGCGCGTTCGGCATCGACCCACAGGCCACACGGTTTTTCGCCAGTGGAAAGCGAATGCTCGGCGCCGATCGCCACCTGTTGGGTGCTGAAGAGCGACCGGCTCAACTCCACCGCCGCGGCAAACGGCTGTTCGCCGCGATCGGCCGCGCCCCGCATGACGCTGATCAGACTCGGCCAGTCGACCTGGGTCGCACGTTTCAGCTTGCGGGCACGCGCATCGGCCAGCCGCGGAATATCAGGAAGGCTCAGAACGTAACCGATCTCATCCAGCCCGCGGCGTCCGGCTCGGCCAAACATTTGCAGAAGCTCGTCCGGCTCGACGTGACGCTCGAAGTTTCCAGCCTTGTAGCGGGTGTCGGTAATCAGAACGGAGCGCATGGAAAAATTGATGCCGGCAGCGAGACCCATCGTGGCGACGACGACGTTGAGTTGGCCCGCTTTCGCGAGGGGCTCGATCAAGCCGGCGCGGACGGCGTAGCTCAACCCGCTGTGGTGATACGCGACGCGGCTGCGCAATAATTTCGAGAGGCGTTTTCCGGCGAGCGCTTCCTGTTCACCGGAAAGCGACAACGGATCACGCACCGAAAGGGCGGAGGCGATGGCTTGCGCCATTTCTTCGCTCGCGTTGCGGCGCGGCGCGAAGACCAGCACCGGCGCCAGATCCGCGCGCAACGCCTTGCCGATCATGCGCGGCCAGAAACTTTTCGTTTGAACGAATTGCGATTCCGGCAGGGCGCGCAGATCGATTTCCTCCAGCGGAACGGGCCGTTCGTTGTGCGAAATCAGAACGGGATCGCGCCCGATGCGCTGAAACCACGCGACGACGTCCTGCGGATTTTGCACGCTGCCGCTGAGAAGCAGGAGCTGCGTTTCGCGCGGCGCGAGGGCCAGCGCCAGTTCGTAATGCACGCCGCGGACCGGGTCGGCGATCATTTGATATTCATCGACCACGAGCAGCTTCGGACCATCGCGCCGAAGGAAACGTGCGCGCTGCGTTTCCAGAGTCGCCACTAAAACTCGCGCGCCAAGATTCAGCGCGAGATCCCCCGTCGCGATGCCGACATCCCAGCCACGCGCGCGCCATTCGGCGAGTTTATCGTTCGCGAGGGCGCGGGTCGGGACGGTAAAAATCGCCTGCCCTTTGAGCGACGGGTAGAGGAGCTCGAAGATGTAGGTCTTGCCCGAACCGGTCGGGGCCTGGACGATAACGTCCTTCCCATCGCGCAACGCCCGGACCGCCTCCTGTTGCCAGAGATCAGGGACGACGAGATTAATTTCGAGCCCGGCCGGCATCGGGAAAAGTAGCACTTCAAAATAGTCGTGCCTTCCAAAGGCGTCCCGCTATCGTCGGTCCTAATGAAGAAAAAGGCGGGCCGGAAAGCGCGAATCGCAGCGCCGGTATCCGCGACCCGCCGTCGGCGCACCGGTTCGATCACTTCATCGCCTCGGCGTCGCCTCAGCTCCTCAGGAGAACATTCATTTGCCGCGCTCGATCGCGCTTGGCGTTACACCCACGTGGATGATCACGTCGCGGAGCTCGCGGGTTGGCCGAAGGAGAAAATGATCGGACGCGTGATCTGGGAAATTTTTCCAGAAACGGTCGGGACGGAATTTTACGAGCATTGCCAGCGAGTGATGCAGACCGGGGCGCCGAGCCACGGCGAATTTTTTTATGCGCCTTGGAATCGCATGCTCGATACGCGCATCTACCCGACGAGGGACGGGATCGTGATTTTTCGCGCCGACATTACCGAGCGCGAGAAGCACGAGAAACTGGCGCGCGAACGCGAAGCCAAACTAAAGGAAAGCCAGGAGCGCCTGCGCCTCGCGACAGAAGCGGCCGACATCGGGACTTTCGATTTCGATCCGAAAACGGGCGAACTGGAGTTCTCCGATCGCAGCCGGGAATTATTCGGCATTCCGCCGGAAACGCGGATGACCTACGACATCTATCTCGCCGGCGTGCATCCAGACGATCGCCACATTGTCCACGAAACTGTCCAGCGCGTGAGGACGCCTGGAAGCACAGGCCGATTCGATATCGAGTACCGCACCATCGGGATTCAGGACGGCAAGGAACGCTGGGTGGCCGAGCGTGGCCGCGCCGTCACGGACGCATCCGGCGAAGTGACGCGCTTCATTGGAACGATGCTCGACATCACCGACGCCAAGAATGCCGAGATGCTTTTGCAACGGGCAAAGCTCGCGGCGGAAGAGGCCAACCAGGCAAAGGACCATTTTCTCGCGATGCTCTCGCACGAGCTGCGCACGCCGCTTACTCCGGTGCTGCTGATGATCGCCGCTCTCCGGCGCGAACCGACTTTGAGCGACGATCTTCGGCTCGACCTCGAGGTTCTCCAGCGCAACGTCGAGCTCGAAGCGCTCCTCATCGACGATCTGCTCGATCTCACCCGGATCGCGCATGGCAAACTCGAATTGCACAACGACGCCGTCGATGTCCACGCCGCGATCGAGCACGCGCTCAGCATTTCAGCGGGCGATCTGCTCGGGAAAAAAATTCAGGTGAACCCGCGTTTCGAAGCGCAGGAGCATCAATCCTGGGCCGACCACGCGCGCTTGCAGCAGGTCTTTTGGAACCTGATCAAGAACGCCGCGAAGTTCACGCCTGAAGGCGGACGGATCGAGGTCTCGACCAGGAACAACGACGCTCATCAAATCATCATCGAGATTACCGACAACGGCATTGGGATCGATCCGGTGGTGATGCCGAAAATCTTTGACGCCTTCGAACAGGGAGGCCGCGGCGTGACGAGTAAGTATGGCGGACTCGGGCTCGGCCTCGCGATTTCAAAACGCGTGGTGGATCTTCATCGCGGTTCCATCGCTGCGCACAGCGCCGGTCCCGGACAGGGCGCGACCTTCGTGGTCACGCTCAACGCGATGGAAACTTCGCTCCTCGAAGGCCCGGTCTTCTTTCTCGAAAGCGACCCGGCCGATTCAAGCCACGTCCGGATTCTTTTTGTCGAAGACCACGCGGATACCGCGCGGGTGCTCGGGCGAATTTTAAAGAATGCGGGATTCGAGGTGAGCCACGCCGCGAGTCTCGCCAAAGCTCGCGAGCTGGCCGCGGGACGGCGCTTTGATCTCGTAATCAGCGACCTTGGTTTACCGGATGGGAGCGGACTCGATTTGATGAGAGGCCTGCGCGACGCGCAAGGATTGCGCGGGATCGCCTTGAGCGGGTTTGGGACCGACGACGACGTGGCCGCGAGCATGGCCGCTGGATTTGCCGCGCATTTGATCAAGCCGGTGGAGTGGGAGCAATTGCGGGTGGAGATCGAGCGGCTCGCGCCGCTGAGGGATTCCGCCGCGCGCACTGCGGCTTAGAATTGTAGGGCGTTTCTGCGAAACGCCGTTGGCGGGGAGGCGTCTGACACAGACGCCCTACAAATTATCTTCCATAGCTGCCGAGCAGCATTTCTTTGAACGACCCTCGCGCATCCGCGCGAACATCGGCGGCCGCGACGTGCGGCGGTGCGTGGTAGGTGTGGCAGGTGATGCATTCGGACGCCACTCTTCCTTTCGGACTGTGGCAGACCACGCAGTTTGCCTTCGCGGGCATCAGAACATCGGAGGTCTCGCGGCTCTGGCGCGCGTTGTGACATTCCTCGCATTTCACGCTCGTGTGCTTCGCGTGGTTGAAATGCGCCTGCGGCATCCAGCGATCCACCAGAATCGGTTTCGTAATTTCCGGCGCGCCGTTCGCCGCGGTTTTCACTTCGTGGCAAAAAGCGCAGCCGGCAAAATTCGCCCGAACCGCCGCGGCCATTTGCCGTTGCGGTTTGTAGGGATCCGTCGTGAAGAAAACCGCGCGCTCCAGTTCTTCGCCGGTGCGAAATTGCTCCTGCAGTTGTCGGATTTGCTGGATCACGAAATTCTGCACGTCGCTATCGCGCGTCTTCCCTTTGTGCAACCGCGCGTAGTCCCCGTATTGCGCCGGCAAGGTGCGGAGGAAAGTGCGCACGAGCAGCGCGTCTCCATGCGGAATTTTTAGCTCCGGATTTTTCGCGTCGAACTGGAGCGCGTGGCAGGCCTGGCAGTTCGCAGCAAAACTCACTCGCTCATAAAAGCGGCCGCCCGGCTCCGGCTTGTGGCAGTAATTGCAATCGAGCTTTTGTCCGTTCACCTGCGGAATGTCGCCCGCGAAATGGCGCTGATGATTGAAACGGAGCACGTCCGGATCGCGCGCTTTCTGTTGGACGAGCTGAAACTCCGGATGGCCGGCGGAGAAGGAAGAAAAGACCTGGGTGTAACCATTCGCCGGCCGCGGCATTTCCAGGACGACCTGTTGCGGCGGATGCGCCCGCAGATGGAACACCGCCGGGTTAAGCGTCGTTCCTTTTTTCGCCGATGTCGCCATGACACCGGCATTATTGTGGCACGATGCGCATTGCGAATCCGCCACGCGCTTCATCGGCCCCGGCCCGAGATGTTCCTGATGGCAAACCGAACAGGACCGGTTCTCGACCACGTTCGGTTCGTGCAGATCGTATTTTTTTGTCTGCGTCGCGATTTGCGGATGTTCCTCGTGGCATTGCTGACACCGCCGATCGATCGAAGTGAAATCGATTCCGTGATGAAACCGCTCTTTCAGGACAGCTTTGAATTTCGCGAGGGTGAGGTCATTGGCGGCGACACCCGATTTGTCATGACACTGCGCGCAATCCTTCGCGATCGTGGCGTGACCGCTCGAGATCGTTCCGGCATTAAAGAATTCCTCGTTGCCGTGTCGTTGAAAAAGAATGATGCCCGCGAGACCACCGGCGAGAGCGAGGAAGCTGGCGCAGAAGCGCGCCACCCGCCAAGGATGCTTCCTCTTGTAATAACCGAGATTGCCTTTGTAACGCTCGGCGATCTGTTTTTGGGTGCGTCCGGGCGTGGCCATGATGCGTGGCTAAATCGATGGAGGGCGGAGCTCTGCGACGCCGGGAGCGCACGGGCTCTCAGGAGCTCGCCCCTCCATTTGCTCGGCTCTCCAGATCGCAATTTGAGCGAGGTTCATCAATAATAAAAAAGCGTCACGTAGGCGTGCCAGAACGTGAGCATCAGGAGCAAAAACGAGAATGGCACATGGACGAATAGCCAGCCGTGCAGCCAGTGTTGCAGACGCACCTGAAGATCGAGCATGCGCCGCTCATCGCACCAGTTTTGAATTTCTTCGACCCGGCTGCGGTACGCTTCCGCCACCCGCAGTTTGACGAAGCGGAAAGTATCGTCGGAGAAGCGCGGATTGTTCAAGCGCATGCGATCGCCGCGTCGCGCGCGGAGATAAGGGAGAATCTGGCGATCGATAAACTCGACGAGCACGGCTTCCGATGCGGGATCGGCCGGTAACGCCGGTTTTGCCGCGGGCTTCGCGGCAACAGCAGCAGCAGGTTTTGCTGCGGCGGGAGCGGCAGGTTTCGCCGGTGTCGGTGCAGGCGCGGGCTTTGCCGCGGGAGTTGGTGGCGTTGGAGCTGACGGGGGCTTTTCTGCCGCCGCTGGCGGAGCCGCCGGAGCGACGGGAGGCGACGGCGCTGGCTCATCGCCGGCCGGAACTTCCGCGCGCGCAACGGGTGCGCCGGGCGGATCGCTTTGCACTCGCGCGGTCGGCGTGCCGATTGTTTCCGCTTTTGGCGGCGCCGGCGTGACCGCGGCATTCGCGACCGAAGCCGGAGCCGGTGTCGCTTCGGATTCCGCGGCCTTCGCGGCGGGAGCGGCGGAAGAAGTTGCGGCTGCCGCCACAACGGGCGCGGCCGTCACCGCAGAACCGGTCACCGATTTCGCGCGCGCGACTGGAGTACTCAGTTCCCCCTTTGTCGAAGCCATCACCGCCGCGCCAGCCGTTACTGATTTCGCGGCGCTCGCCGCTGGCGCACCGGCATCGGGTTTCTTCGGTGGCGTGGGCTTGAACGAGTCGCGCATTTTTTCGGCGGCTACGGCAAGCTGCGCTCGGATGTGTGGGATCTGCTCGAAGACAGTCTCAGCGGGCAGGCGCTCTTTCATGAGGCGCGGCATGAGATGCTGGAGAAAGAGTCCGTAAATCCCGCTCACCATCACGATCACGTACAGCCCCATGAGCAGCGTCGTCATCGGCCCGCCGAAACGGAAACCGCTATGCAGGATGACGAGCGGGATCGTGAGCAGGGTCAACCAGATGTGCGCCCGCAACCACCGCTGCACCGTGCCCACGCGCCAGAGCGGGATTTTTTTTCGCAGACTGAGAAGCGCGGCGAAAACAAAAATGGCGAGCGAAATGGAGCCGAACCATAACCCAAGCGGCGTCCCTCCGACGGTGTGATGTTCGGTCGGCGTCTGCACGAAACGCTCCGGTAATTGCATCGCGGCCGGCAACCGTTGCGGATGAAAATTGCCGAGGTAAAGCCAGCAGGCGGCGAGTGTCGCGAGAACGACAAAGATGAACCAGGGAAGATGTTTCCAGTTGTTGATGCGCATCGGCTAAAAATCGAAACTGGCCTCAGTGCGTGTGATGCGTCTCATACTGGCGGACCGGCGACCATTGCTCCTTGACGAGCGCCTGCTGCGCTTCCACGGCATCGCCAAAAAAGCGTTGCGGATCGACCCGCTTCGCCGCGTCGTGCGGGCAGGCGTAAACGCAGCTTGGGACGGATAACTGCGTGCAGAGATCGCAGGTATTCGCCTTGTAGGTCGTCGTTTTTTTCTTCTCGATCTTGACCGTGGGTGGGATGTTGGGATTGCCCGATTTCACCTCGGTCTTCACTTCCTTGATCGTCTCGAGCGGATGCATGTTGATATTACCGTAGGGACAAAGCTCCGCGCATTTTCCGCAGCCGATGCACCAGTCCTCGATGATGATCTCGAGGTTCTCCTTGCGCCGGATCGAGCCGACCGGGCACTGCGTCATGCAAAGTGGATCGCGGCAGGACCGGCAGGCGGTGGCGACAAGAAAGTGGTCGTAGCGCAAACCATCCCGGAGCAGGCGCGAGACGCCGTCGTGCGCTTTGGCGCAGGCCTGCACACAGGCGTCGCAGCGCGTGCAATTGTCGAGATCGATCAGCAACAAATTCTGCGCCTCGAACAATCCCTGGTTAAGATAATCGTCGAGCCGGAGTCCGGCCGGGATCGTTCGCGATTGGGTCGCGGCCATCCGCGCATCCGCCACCGGTTCGAGTTGCGCTCGCACGGCAGGAAATTTTTCGAGCATGAGGTTGAACTCCGCGCCCGGAACTTTCACCACGTCCACGGCATCGAGCGCGGCGCAGGTCGCGATGCGTTTGATCGAGCGCAGCAGTCCGATTTCGCCGAAATAATCGCCGCGGCTCAAATAGGTCCGGACCATTTCGCCGCCCGGCATCGCCTGCGAGACGCGCACCATCCCAGAGCGGATCAGATAAAAGGCGTCCGCCTCTTCGCCTTCCTTGCAGATCACTTCGTTCTGATTGTAGGAAACGAGCTCGACTTTTTCCTTCAGGTAGCTGAGGAAATCTTCGCCGACGCTGGCGAAGAGCGGCACGCTTCGGAGATGGGTCTCGAGCGAGCGCTGCCGATATTTCTGGTCCATCTCGGTCTTGAACGATGTCCCTTTGAACGTGGGCATCTTCACCTTCGAAGTCGCTTTCGACGCGTCGGAGATCTGCCGGTTGCCGACCAGCATGTCGAGGATCACGCGCAGCAGCTCGACCATCACGCACGGCTCGCGCGTAATGACGGTGGCCGAGCGCGGCTGAAACGTCCGGCAGGTCATTTCGCCGAAAAGTTCGCCCGCGCCAAGCTGCGCGATCGGTTTGTTCATCGGCAAATCGATGTTCGCGTCGATCCCGATGAATTTGCGCTCGTGCGCTTCGGCACGCTTGTCCTGGCCGTCGTCAACCAGAAAACTTTTCATCCGCGCGACGCTGCGTCCAAAGAATCCCCAGCCCGGCTTGGTGCGCAGATGGGCGAGCGGATTTTGAATCGAGATGTCGACCGTCCCCGAGACGATGTAATACGCGGTCGACCCGAACTCGCCTTCCACACATACCGTTTCGCCTTTGCGATAACGATGCAGCGCGGCTGCACCTTTCGCGTATTTCTCGAGCTGCACCGCCGGCACTTCCTTGAGCGCGGGCAAATACTCGATCAGTTGTTCGATCCCGAGCGGCTCCCCTGTTGTTAGCTTTCCGCCTGTTTCATCCATCGCGCTACAGGCATGATACTCAGCCGTCCCTTTGCCGTGGAAGCATTTTAACGGGGGCAGCGCCATGCATGTCATCCCGAGGCTGGCGCAGCGCGCCGAGGGACCTCACACCTGAAAATTGCGGTAGCGAATATCATCGGCGCGCAACGCAACGTAGACGCGTGATATATCGCGCTAGCGTGTGATCGCCTGTGAGGTCCCTCGCCGTCTGCGCGGCTCGGGATGACACGCTCGCTACGCAGCCACAGCGTTTCCCGCGAAGTGGAGCAATTCGAGAATCTGACCGCGAAGCTGGAGAAACTCCGCGCTGCTCCGATCGCGCGGGCGATCGAGGGTGATCGGAATGATGCGCTCGATCCGGCCGGGCCGCTGGGTCATGATCACGATCCGATCGCTCATGTAGATCGCTTCGTCGATATCGTGCGTGACGAGCAGCATCGTTGTCCCGCGCGCCTGCCAGAGGCGCACCACTTCGTCCTGCATCCGCATGCGGGTGAACGCGTCAAGCGCGCCGAGCGGTTCGTCGAGCAGCAACACTTTCGGATGATTGATGAGAGCGCGCGCGAGGGCGACGCGTTGCGCCATCCCGCCGGAAAGATGATGCGGATAGGCGTTGCCGAAACTTTCGAGGCCGACAAGCCGCATGAATTCCTCCACCTCGTGGCGTTGCTCGCGCAGAACGCCGCGTGCGACTAAGCCCGCTTCGATATTGCGACGGACAGTGAGCCAGGGAAAAAGATTAGGGTCCTGGAAAACGAGACCGCGTTCCGCGCTCGGTTCGGTGATCGGCTCAGACCCGATCAAGAGTTCGCCGGAGTCCGGAGCATCGAGGCCGGCAATGAGGCGAAGGAGCGTCGACTTGCCGCAACCGCTTGGACCCACGAGCGAAACCAGCTCGCCTGCGGCCAACGAAAGCGAAACCGATTCCAGCGCCAGTCGGCGCGCGACGGGATCGTCCGGCGCCGGAAAACTTTTGCGGATATCGCGAACGCGAAGCGACGAGGCCTCGGCCGCCGCGGCCGCTACCATTTGATCACTCCCTTCTGCCAGACCAACACGCGGTCGCGCACCTTGAAGAGCAGAGTCATGATCGTGGAAAAAAATCCAGCCATGATCACGAGCGCCGCGAAAACTTTTCCGTACTCGGCCCAACCCTGCGCCCACGCGACGTACCAGCCGAGACCCGATTTCACACCGACGGTTTCAGCAACGACGAGCGTCAAAAATGAAGCGCCCAATCCCATGAATAATCCAATAAAAATGCTCGGGACTGCGGCTGGAATAGCTACGCGGAAAATGAGATAGCCGCGTCCCGCGCCGAGTGTCCGCGCCACATCGAGATACGAAGCGCGCGTATTTGAAATGCCGGAAGCCGTCAACATTGTCACCGGGAACCAGACCGCGAGCGCGATGAGACCCGCCGCCGAAAGAACCGCGGAAGGCGAGACCACCATCGCCAGCGGAATCCAGGCGGTCGCGGGAATTGGGCCGACGACTTTCAGCACCGGCATCCCCCAATACCGCACCGGCGACGACCAGCCGATGCAAATGCCGCTGATCAAACCGGCGATGACGCCGAGCGCATAACCACTGAGCAGCAAGATCAGCGAGTGCCAGGTGCTGTCGAACAGGAGCGCGCGATCGTTGATCAAGCTTTGAAACACACCGGCCGGGCTCGGGAAATACGGGAGCGGCAACCACCGCCAACCCGAGGTGATTAATTCCCAAACACCCATTATCAAAACCGCCGCGGCGAAGATTGGCCCCATTCGCCGCATCCATCGGCGCAGAGGCGGCCACGCCATTTGCGCCACCGCCAGCACAAGCGATACGCCAAGCACACTGAAGAGAAACACGAAGTAGGAGCGCGTTTCGGCAGGCGGCTCCGTTATCGAAACAAACCAGTGAAGCCCAAGACAAATCGCCGTCGCGGCCGTGACGGGCAGCCAGGTCCGGAACGAGGCAGTGATGCTCGCAGGCGGCGCTTTGCGCAGCGCGCCTTCCGTCCACGCCTGATCTACTTCTGCGCTGCGAGGACTGGCTTCTTGCAACATGAATCTTCGGTATCAGAGAGGATCAATTCCGCAAACAAGCGGATGTCCTGATCCGGAGGCACCTGACCGCCAGCCACCTTTTCCACTTCGAGATTCTGAACCCACGAATCCGATACGCCATCCAGGTGCGCGAAGGCGCGCTGCGCCAGAGCCGCCACATCTGTGGTCGGGCTGAGCATGCCGGCGATCTTCATTTCGGCCGCGGCTGACTTAATAGCGTCGTCGGCGCCGGACACGCTCGGAATATAACGGAGATGCGAAATCGCGACCGTGTTCAACTCGGGATTCGACGCCAGATATTTTTTCTCAACCGACATCCGCGCCGCCGCGGCCGGGTTCGCCTCGACCCACTTCGCTCCTTTGAGCAGCGCCCGGGTCGCCGCCGCCGCGCCCTTCGGATTTGCCGTGAGATATTTTCCGTTCACGATCACCGCGCAGCAGTATTCATCTTTGTAAGGCATGTCTGTGGCCTGATCCGCGACGTTCCGGACTTTGCCGTCCGCGAGCAACAGGCTGCCGATCGGCTCCGCGTCCGCCACTGCGTCTACCTCCCCTTTATCCAAGGCGAGTCCGAGTTCGCCCGCAGGAAAAACGCGCCAGCTGACATCTTTGCTGGCATCGATCCCATTGGCGCCCAGAACGCGATTGGCAAAAATAAATGGCGGCGTTCCCATCCCCGGCACGCCGATGCGCTTGCCGCGAAGATCCTGCACCGAATGGATATTTCCCTTGGTCGATGACTGCACCCGCAAGCAGCCCTTGTGAATTCCGGCTGTGAACTTCACGTCAAGCCCCTGCTCGATCGGCTTCAGGAAATACATGACGAGGTGATGGGTGATGTCGTATCCGCCGAGCGCGAGCACATCCTTGTAGTTCGCCCATTCGCATTTCACGAGCTCGACCTCGAGCCCCTCCTCCTTGAAGAACCCTTTCTCCACCGCGCTGAAGATCGGCGCCTCGCAGGTCAACCCGATGTAACCGACGCGGATTTTATTCGAGGCGCCACCGGAAGTGGCGTTCTTCCTGCAGCCGGCCAGGACGAGAACGCCCAGCGCGGCAACCGTGATGAGTTTGGTAAATGTCATGGTCTTGGAATCAGAGGTAGAATAAATACCGCAATAAGTTTTGCCTATGGAAGCATAAACTTCCGCATTGTCCAAGTCCTGCCGGCGCGCGACCTGACTGATTGCATTTGCCGATTCCGCCCGACATTATTCCGTCGCGATGCACGACCCGATGGAAATCCGCCACCTGCGCTATTTCCTGGCGGTAGCGGAAGCCGGCAGTTTCAGTCGCGCCGCGGACCGCCTCGGGATTTCGCAGCCGAGTGTTTCCCAGCAAATGCGCGATCTGGAAACCGGCTTGCGGGTCTCGCTCTTCCAGCGTCGCGGCAAACGCATCCTGCTCACACCGGCCGGCCAGATTTTTCAGGAGCACGCGCGCGCCATCCTTCGCCATCTGGAAAATTTCCTACAGGAGCTGACGAGCGAGCCGGGACAATTACGCGGCGCGTTGCACGTGGGAGTTGTCCCGATCCTAAACGTAGCGTTGATGCCCGAGCTGCTCGGATTGTTTGCCAAAAAACATCCGGGAATCAGCCTCACGGTCGAGGAAATTTCATCCACGGAAATCGAAACCGCGCTCGAGGAAGGACGGATGGATGTCGGCTTCGGATTTCTGACCCGGCATTCGCCGAACCTCCGCTACGAACGTCTCTGCACGGATGAATTCGCCCTGATCGTTTCGGAAGCGCATCCCTGGTGGAAGCGGAGAAAGGTTCAATTTTCGGAACTGCATCAACACCGATTGCTTCAACTGTTCGATACCTTCGTCATGCGCCGGATGACGGACGAGATTTGCCTGAAGCACCAGGTCCGCCCGAGAACGGTCGCGGAATTGAACGCGATCGAGACGCTCCTGCGCTCGCTCGCTCCTTTGGAAGCGGCGGCCATCATGCCGAAAATCGCCTTGCGCGGCAGAGAAGGGTTAAAGCTGAAAGCGATCCCGCTTCGCGGGAAAAATCTCGGGCTCGAGATTGGCCTGCTGCGCCTGAGCGATTCGGCGGCGAACAGCGCCGTCGGCGCCTTCACCGCCCTGGCCAAAGCCGAGGTCCCGAAGCTAATCGGGAAGTGAGCTGTCGCGGCCGTGAGGCGGTCTCTTCTGTAGCCGCTTCGCTATGCGAAGCGCGAGAGTTGGCCTCGACTACTTCTCAGGACATAGTCTATCTCACGCCGCCCGCAGGGCGGCGGCTACAGGATGAGGCGTTTCCCCAGAACTCCGCCACGACTCGACCGCGTTATTCCGAATAATCCGGTTTTCTTCGTCACCTTTTGCACCTATCGCCGCAAGCCCTTGCTGGCGACTGATGTTGTCAATCAAACTCTTATCGATTTCGCCGCACGAGCGTATGCCGATCATAACATTGCGGTTGGACGCTATGTGATCATGCCTGACCACATCCACCTGTTGTTCTGCGGACCAGACAACTTCGAACTCGGGGGATGGGTGGGTATGCTGAAGCAATGCGTGGAAAAACAAATCGTGCGCGATACAAGCGGGGAGCCGCTGTGGCAGCGCAGATTCTTCGATCACGTGTTGCGGAGTGAGGAGAGTTACGCGCAAAGTGGAACTACGTGCGCGACAATCCGGTGCGGGCCGGTCTTGTAAATAACGCCGATGACTGGCCCTGCGCCGGCGAAATAATTACAATCGATCGTGTCTGATTGTAACGCTTCTTCTGTAGCCGCTTCGCTATGCGAAGCGCGAGATCGACTATCGCATCTGCTGAGTCGCCGAATTGATATCGCCGCCAATCGCACGTCGCCCCAGGGCGACGGCTACAGAAGACGACCGCCTCGCGGCACGTCAACTCAAAGCAACTGATACGGATCGACGTCGACGGCAGCGAGGACGTCTTCGGGCAGGGGAAGTTTGTCGAGCGTTTCGCGCACGAGACGGCTCAGGCGCATGATCGCTTCGCCGCGCATCAGGATGTGAAAACGATACTGGCCTTGGAGCTTTTCGAGCGGTGCGGGCGACGGCGCGCTCAAGATAAACTCTGCTGGCAACGCTTCCTTCAAGCGCCGCGCAATCGTCTCGGCGGAAAACTTTGCGCGCGCTTCGTGAGCCGAGCGCACCGTGATCAGGATCGCGTGCTTGAACGGCGGGAAATCGCAGCGCTCGCGGAATTCCAATTCTTGCTGAAAATACCCGGCGAAATCGTGGTGCCGTGCGAACTGAATGGACGGACTGAATGGCGTGTAGGTCTGGACGAAAACTTCGCCGGGCGTTTCGCCGCGACCGGCCCGGCCCGCGACCTGAGTAAGCAACTGAAACGTCCGTTCGCCGGCGCGGAAGTCCGGCATGTGCAGTGCCAGATCGGCGTTGATGATTCCCACGAGCGTGACGTTGGGAAAATGCAGACCTTTCGCGATCATCTGGGTGCCGACGAGAATGTCGATCTTGCCGGCGCGGAAGGCGTGCAGCGTTTCGCGGTACGCGTCCTTGCGCGTCATTGAATCGGCATCCATCCGGCGGACGACGGCCTCGGGAAAAAGATGCGTGACGTTCGCTTCCACTTTTTCGGTTCCGAACCCTGAATAAATCAAGGCGTCCTGCGAACAGGCCGGACATTTCTTCGGCACAGCCGCGGTATGTCCGCAGAGATGGCAGCTCAGCCGCGCCACGCCGCGATGGAAGGTGAGCGCCACGCTGCAATTCGGGCAATTGCGCGCCTCGCCGCAGTTGCTGCAAAGGAGCGAAGTCGAAAACCCGCGGCGGTTGAGGAACAGGATTGTCTGCTCATGTTTCTCGAGCCGGGCCGTGATCGCCGCGCGCAATTTCTCCGACAAGATTGCTGCGACTTTTTGTTTCCGTCGCTCGAGCCGCAAATCGACGATGCGCATCAGCGGCATCTGGCAATCGTCCACTCGCTGGGTCAAATTCAGGAGCTGATATTTTTTCTGGATGGCGTTGTGATAACTCTCCAGCGAAGGCGTGGCCGTTCCCAGCAAAACGACGCACGCCTCCATCTTGGCGCGGACGACCGCGACATCGCGCGCGTGATAGCGCGGCGCTTCCTCCTGCTTGTAGGAAGTCTCGTGCTCTTCATCCACGACGATGAGCCCGAGATTTTCGAGCGGCGCGAAGACAGCGCTCCGCGCACCGACCACGATCCGCGCCCGGCCGGCGTGGATCTTGTGCCATTCGTCGTGCCGCTCGCCTTCGGATAAGTGGCTGTGCAACACGGCGACCGTGTCCTGCGCTTCGGCAAAGCGGCTTTTGAAACGCTCCACGGTTTGCGGCGTAAGGGAAATTTCCGGAACGAGAACGATCGCCGTCTTCCCGCGAACGAGGGTGGAGCGGATCGCTTGCAAATAAATCTCCGTCTTGCCGCTGCCAGTCACGCCATGGAGCAAAATCGGACGCGCGGATTCCGGCGCGAGCAATGCTTCCTCCACCGCGCTCAAGGCCGCCGCCTGTTCCGGATTCAGGATGAGATTGTCCGAAGCGACGAATTGCTCGCTGCCATGCGGATCGCGCGCCACCGCTTCTTCGCGCAATAAAACAAAGCCGCGCTTTTCGAGGGCACGAAGCGTCTGGTTATCGAGCGAGGTCTGGCGCAAAAGCTCCGTCGCAAGAATCGGCTCCCGGAGTTTGGCGATGGCTTCCAGCAATTCGCTCTGGCGCGGGGCGCGCTTCCGGAGTTTCTCGATATCGTCCGGAGCGATTTCTTTCGCCGCGCTCGCGAACAATTGCTTTTTCCAGCCGACCTCGGCGCGCCGAATCACCTGCGGCAAAAGGCTGCGCATGACCGCCTCAATCGGGCAGCAATAGTAAGCGCTCATCCATCTCGCGAGCTCGATCAATTTCTCGCTCACGACCGGCTTCTCGCCGACGATCGCTTCGATCGGACGAATGCCTTCCGCATCCGTCTCGGCCAGCAGAGCCACCACCGTGGCGAGCGCCGACCTTTCCCGAAACGGCACGCGCACTCGGGAGCCGATTCTCACCCGATCAGCGAGCGTTTCCGGAATGAGATAATCGAGCTCGCGATGGATCGAGCGATCGATAATGACGCGGGCGTAGGAGGGGTTGATCATCTGGTCAGATTCGTAATCGTGCTCGTGCTCCTGCTCGTCATCGACTACTTATCCATGAAACTTTTTCGATCACGAGCACAACTGAATGATTCGATTTCTCTTCAAGTTAATCATCTGTGCGCTTCTCGCGGGAGCGGCCGGCCTGATTTATCTCTCGATGAAATCGGGCGACCCGCTCTACACACTTTACGAATGGGTGAGCCCGGGACGATTCCAGCAGCATGACGCGCTCATTCGGTCGGTCGCCGCCGAGCATCAGCTCGATCCGATGCTGGTGAAAGCGATCGTCTGGCGGGAGAGCCGCTTCGATGCCCAGAAATTCGGCACCGCCGGGGAACGCGGACTCATGCAGGTGAGCGAAAAGGCCGCACGGGAATGGGCGCGCGAAAGCAAAGCCGAGAATTTCCGCGTCGAGGAATTGTTCGATCCGAAAACAAATCTCGAAGCAGGAACGTGGTATCTGCGACGCGCGGTGGAGCATTGGCAAAACCAGTCCGACCCGATTCCGTTCGCGCTGGCAGAATACAACGCCGGGGCCAGCCGCGCCCAACGCTGGGCGGGCGGCGAGGACACCAAAACCATCGCGCCGGATACCTTCCGGACGAACATCGATTTCCCCGGGACGCGCAAGTACGTCGATTCGATCATCGCCCGGTACGAATTCTACAAGAGGCGCGGGCGGATGTAGGGTGCAAGACAGAAGCTCCAAATTCCAAGTACCAAACAGTAAATCGGCGGCTTTGCTCTTGGAGCTTTGTTGTTTGGAACTTCTACAATTGTGAGATCGCTCGCCATTTTGCGGCTCGGGATGACAGCGATAAGATTCTGTCCCATTCCACGCACTTGCGCCGCTTGCAGGGTTGGCGGTTGTTGACGCGTGACGGCGAAAGATCACGTTTACACACTCGGGATCGAAGAGGAATTCGCGATCGTCGATCCGGAGACGCGCGAGCTGCGTTCGCACATCCAGGAAATCCTCGAGGGCGGCAAGGTCACGCTCAAAGAGCAGATCAAGCCCGAGATGCATCAATCGGTGGTCGAGCTCGGCACCGAGATTTGCCAATCCGTCATCGACGCGCGGGAACACGTGACCGGATTGCGCAGCAAGCTGGTCGAGCTGGCCGGTCGCGGCGGCCTGAAGGTGGCATCCGCTGGCACCCATCCTTTTTCACATTGGCACGATCAACTGATTACCGAGGGCGAGCGCTACCAGGAGATCGTAAAAGACATGCAACTGCTGGCGCGAGCTAATCTGATTTTCGGTTTGCACGTGCACGTCGGGATTCCAGATCGCGAAACGGCGATCCAGATCATGAACCAGGTCCGCTACTTCCTGCCGCACCTTTATGCGCTCTCGGTGAACTCGCCGTTCTGGGTCGGTCGCAATACCGGCTTGAAAGGTTACCGCCTCAAAGTCTTCGAGCGCTTTCCGCGCACTGGAATTCCAGATGCATTCGAGAGCCTTTCCGAGTACGAAGACTACTGCAAACTGCTCGTCAAGACCGGCTGTGTGGATAACGCCAAGAAAATCTGGTGGGACATCCGCCTCCATCCGTTTTTCGACACGCTCGAGCTGCGGGTTTGCGACGCGCAATCACGCGTGGACGACACCCTCGCGCTCGCCGCTTTGATCCAGGCGATCGTAGCGAAGCTCTACAAAATGCTGCGGCAGAACACCACCTTCCGCGTTTATCGCCGCCGGCTTCTTGATGAAAATCGCTGGCGCGCGTCGCGATATGGCATCGATGGGAAGCTGATCGATTTCGGGAGGGAGATCGAAGTCGAGACCAAGAGTTTGATCAACGAATTGCTCCATTTTGTTTCCACTGAAGTGGATGAACTCGGCAGCAAACGCGAGATGGCGCACATCGAACGGATTCTGCGCGAGGGGACCGGCGCCGACCGCCAACTCGCCGTCTGGGAAGAAACCCAGGACATGAAAAAAGTCGTCGACCACATTGTGGCGGAGACCTACGAGGGGTTGGATGTCGCATCGGTCAAGACGCCCGCTTAGATGCGGCAATCCCGAATTGCTCCCGCTCACTTTTCGCGTAATGCTGACCGCTCTTTCGCCGACAAATCAACATGCCTGACCGCGCTCATACCATAGAAATCGATCCCGCTTTGCAGCCGGGCGCGCGCAACGCCATCCGCGATTGCCTTCGGCTCAAACCGGCTGAGCGCATCACGATTATCACCGATGAAGCGACCCGCGAAATTGCGGCTGCGCTTCAAAGCGAAGTGGAAGAAGTCGGAGCGCAACACGCGGTTTTCCTCCTCGAAGAATATGCTGAGCGGCCGCTGATTGATATGCCGGCGATCATTCTTGAGGATTTGGCGCAATCGCAGGTCAGTATTTTTTGCGCGCAAACGCAGCGGGGCGAACTCCGTTCCCGGATGCAGATGAGCGATGTGGTCAACAAGAACCGCATCCGCCACGGACACATGGTCAACATCACCCGCCAGATCATGCTCGAAGGAATGCGCGCGGATTTTCTCGCGATTGACGCGCTTAGCCAGCGGCTGGTCGAACGCGCGCGCCGGGCCCGGCGCATCAAATGCACAACGCCGGCCGGCACCGATTTCGAAGCCGAGTTTTCGCCCGCGTTGAAATGGCTGAAAACCAGCGGCATCATCACGCCGGATAAGTGGGGGAACCTTCCGGGCGGCGAAATCTTCACGTCCCCGGCCGACTCTCGCGGCACCTTCGTCGTCGATGGCGTCGTCGGCGATTACCTTTGCCAAAAATACGGCGACCTTCAGGGGACGCCGTTGCGGATCGAAGTCGAAAACAATCGGATCCGCGATCTGCAATGCGAGAACCAGGAGCTGCTGGAAGAATTCGGCGCCTACATCAGCACGGATGAGAACAGCAATCGGGTCGGCGAGTTTGCCGTCGGGACCAACACGGCGTGCACGCATGTGATCGGCAATATTTTGCAGGACGAAAAGATTCCGGGCATCCACATTGCCTTTGGCCATCCCTATGCCGAACACACTGGCGCGAATTGGATTTCAAAAACGCACATCGATTGCGTCGGCCGCGACTTCGACATCTGGTTCGACGAGGAGAAGGTGATGGAGCGCGGAAAGTTTTTGGTGTAAGATTCTTATATGATCGACGAGATCAGAAGACGAATGGAGCGCATGCCATTTGTCCCTTTCACGGTCCGGACGTCTGATGGCCACGAGTATGCAGTTCCAACTGCGGATCATGTATTCATTACTCCGCGAGGTAACCGGGTGATCGTAGTTACTGATGACGGTTCAAGCGCGTTACTCGGCACGCTTCACATCAATAGTGTGATCGATCAGCCAAACGGCGCCTAAACGCAGCGGGTCGGCTCGCGATGGATCCGCAACTTCGTTCGCAATTCAACACTGACTTTTCCGCTGAAAAGTATGCAGCGCTATCGCGTTGCGTGAATGAAACCGAAAAATGGCCGGCAGATTTCCGCATTTCGGAGACGCCGATTTTTCTCACGCGCGAATTTACTGAGGAAGTAACGCGCGCCGCGAATGAGCTGGTCGAGCTCGTGCGAACACCCACGTTTACTCAGCATTCCGCCTCGGCGATTCCCACGGGCTTGGAAGTGCCGAATGAGTCGGCGCACCCGAATTTTCTTGTCGTCGATTTTGGTATTTGCGCGGAGAACGGGCGACTCGTGCCGCGGTTGATCGAGCTGCAGGCGTTTCCGAGCCTGTTTGGGTTTCAACTCCTGATTCTGCATTGTTACCGCGCTGCCTACCCCGCGATCCCGGGCGATTGGACGTCGTCGTTTGGCGGAATCAAGGATGACGCCTACATCGAGATTCTGCGCCGGACGATCATCGGCGATGCGAAGACGGAGAACGTGATCCTGCTCGAGATCGAGCCGGAGAAACAAAAGACCCGGATCGATTTCGCGGCGACGGAGACGTTGCTCGGCATCCGCTCAGTTTGCCTGACGAAACTCAGGAAACGCGGCCGGGAGTTATTCTACGAACGCGACGGAGCGGAGGTGCGCGTCGAGCGGATCTATAACCGCGTCATCTTCGACGAATTAATCCGCCGGCCGGATCTCGATCTGCCATTTCGCTTCCAGGATGATCTTGATGTTCACTGGGTCGGCCATCCGAATTGGTATTTCCGGATCAGCAAACATTCGCTGCCCTTTCTCAAGACCGGGCAAACTTCGCCCGCGTATTTCGCGGATGAATTTCCGCCTGACGCGGCGATCGAAGATTATGTCTTGAAGCCGCTCTACTCTTTTGCCGGGCTTGGCGTGGAGATGGAGCCGACGCCGGAAAAATTATCAGCGCTCCTGAAACCGCAGGAATGGATTCTGCAAAAGAAAGTTCAGTACGCGGAGTTCGTGCCGACACCGGACGGGCCGAAATCAAAAGCGGAGATTCGAATGATGTTTGTCTGGCCGGAAAGCGATCCCGAGCCGACGCTGGTGAACAATCTCGTTCGGATGAGCCAGGGAAAAATGATGGGCGTCGATTTTAACAAAGAGAAGACCTGGGTCGGCTCGAGCATCGCATTGCATCCAAGGTAGGGACGCCGCAGCGCCGCGTCCGTTCTACGTCAGCTCTTCGTTCGTTTCCGCGAACGCGTTAACGGCGAACTCCAGATCTTCCCGAGAATGTGCCGCGGAGACCTGGGTTCGGACACGCGCCGTCCCGTGCGGAACCACCGGATAAAAAAAGCCGATGACGTAAACGCCTTTCTCGAGCATGCGCACGGCAAACTTCTGGGAGAGCGCGGCATCGCCCAGCATGATCGGAACGATCGGATGCGTGCCGGGTTTGATCGTTAGGCCGCGCTCGGCCAGGGCACCGCGGAAATATTTCGTATTTTCCTCGAGCCGGTCGCGCAGATCGGTGGAATGACTCAAGAGCTCGAGCGCTTTGATCGAGGCGGCGACGATGGGCGGCGCGACGCTGTTGGAAAAAAGGTACGGGCGCGACCGCTGCCGGAGCAGCTCGACGATTCGTTTGCGCGCGCTCGTGAAACCGCCACTCGCACCGCCCAGCGCCTTGCCGAGCGTGCCGGTGATGATGTCGATCCGCCCCATTACGCCGCGATATTCATGCGTGCCGCGACCGGTCGCTCCCAGGAAACCGGTAGCGTGCGCATCATCGATCATGGTGAGCGCGCCATATTTTTCGGCCAGCTCACAGATCGTGCCGAGCTCGGCGATGGTTCCGTCCATGGAGAAGCAACCGTCGGTCGCGATCAGCCGGACACGCGCGCCGCTCGCTTCGGCCAGCTTCGCCTCGAGGTCGGCCATGTCGTTGTGTTTGTAACGAAAGCGCTGCGCTTTACAGAGCCGGATGCCGTCGATGATGGAAGCGTGGTTGAGCTCATCGGAAATGATCGCGTCCTCCGGCCCGAGCAACGTTTCGAACAAACCGCCGTTGGCATCGAACGCGGACGGATAGAGGATCGTGTCTTCGGTTCCGAGGAACCTGGTCAATCCGTCCTCGAGATCCTTATGGATGTCTTGCGTCCCGCAAATGAAGCGGACCGAGGCCATGCCGAAGCCGTGGGTATCGAGCGCTTCTTTCGCCGCGGCGATGAGAGCGGGATGGTCGGCCAGCCCGAGATAATTATTCGCGCACATGTTAAGGACGCGGCGGCCTCCGGAGATTCCGATCCTGGCGTCCTGCGGGCTGGTTATGATCCGCTCTGTTTTGTAAAGCCCCTGCGACCTGATTTCAGCGAGCGTGTTTGCAAGTTGATGATCGAACTCTGCCAGCATGAAAGTGAGAATACGCAGATCAACCAGTATCGACAAAGCTAATCAGCAGGAGGCGTCATGTAGTTGTTTGGTCTGGGAAAGCGCCGGAAAAATACTCTTGCGTGCGGTTGTGAATAACTGTTAATAACTCTCCTCGTTGCGTAACCGGGATCATTTCTCTCTTTTCTGTCTCGCAATCGGCGCGCTTTTTCTTGGCGCCTGCGAGACCACCAGCACCACGCGGCACACGACCGCTCTTCCGAAATACGAGCCGCCTCTGGCAAAGCGCGACTTTCAAAATGTCCGCACGACCGCTTATACCCATACCGAATCGGATCATCTTCCGTACGGCAACCACAACGCGCTCGGCGGCCGCTTGCACGCGGCGACCGGTGCGATTCGTCGCGCTGAATACACGCCGCGCGCGACACCGGTGAGCGGGAACGACCCGGCAGACTATCGGCGCGCGTCGTACTCCGGGCCTGCGCTCGAAAAGTTTTCGCTGAAGGAAACGAAAACCACCAAACTCGTGAAAACGAAGCACGGCACAAAGCGCGTAACGGTTACAAGAAAACCGCAGATCGGCAGCGCGGCTGCCGATTGGTCGCGCTGGCCTGCCGGAACGGTTTTTCGTCTTATCTCCACCGGGCAAGTATTTCGCGTGGATGATTACGGCTGGGCTTTGGCCGGCCGCAATACAATCGATCTCTACATGCCTTCGCGGAGCGCCATGAATTCCTGGGGCGCGCGCCCGGAAAATATTCAGATTCTGCAGTGGGGCGATGCGAATGAGAGCTTGCGTCTGTTGCAGGGGCACCAGGGCTACCGCCACATTCGCCGGATGGTCTTGGAACTGCAGGGCCAGGACGCCGCCGCGGCGAGCTTGGACTAGGAAGCCGCCCTCTCTCCTTGTCATCCCGAGCCGCATAAGACGGCGAGGGACCTCCCAGCTGCAATTTGCGCTAACGCGAAACATCACCCGAACGCTGACGGAGTCAGCCTGTCGTTTCGCGGAAGCGTGATAGCGCCTGCGAGCTCCCTGGGCGCGCTACGCCAGCCTCGGGATGACAGAGCAGAATGTTACGCCGCCCAGTCGAGCACGATCTTGCCGGAGTTTCCGGACTTCATCAGTTCGAAGCCCTCGCGAAAATCTTTGTAAAGGAAGCGGTGGGTGATGATCGGCGAGATATCGAGCCCGCTTTGGATCAATGCCGTCATCTTGTACCAGGTCTCGAACATCTCACGGCCGTAAATGCCTTTGATCGTGAGGCCGTGGAAAACGACCAGGTTCCAATCGATCGCGGCGCTGCCGGGCATGATGCCGAGCATGGCGATGCGACCGCCGTTGACCATCACGTCGAGCATATCGGTGAACGCCTTCGGATTGCCCGACATCTCGAGGCCGACATCAAAGCCCTCGCGCATTTCCAGTTCCTTCATGGCATCGTGCAGATCCCGTTCGCGCACATCGATCGCCAGGGTCGCGCCCATCTTGCGCGCAAGATCCAGCCGGTATGGATTCACATCGGTGATGACGACTTTGCGCGCGCCCGCCATCTTTGCGATCGGCACCGCCATGCAACCGATCGGCCCGGCGCCGGTGATGAGGACATCCTCGCCGACGAGGTCGAAGGAGAGCGCGGTGTGGACGGCATTGCCGAGCGGATCGGAACAGGAAAGGACATCGAGCGGAATCTTTGGATCGCAGCGCCAAAGATTTGTGCTCGGCACCGAGACGTATTCCGCGAAACCACCGGGACGATTGACGCCAATCCCTTTTGTGTTCGGGCAAAGGTGCCGGCGGCCGGCCAAACAATTCCGGCAATGACCGCAGACGATATGTCCCTCGGTCGTGACGAGCTCGCCCACAGAAAAATCGCGGACCGCGCTGCCGATCTTCTCGATCACGCCGACGAATTCATGGCCGATCACCATCGGAACCGGAATCGTCTTCTGCGCCCACGCGTCCCAGTTATAGATGTGGACGTCGGTGCCGCAGATCGAACCCTTCTGGACGCGGATCAGGACGTCGTTAGGCCCGATTTCAGGCATTGGCACTTCCTCCAGGTCGAGGCCGGGCTCGGGATTGCGTTTGACCAGAGCCTGCATTGTTTTGCTCACGGCGATCAAACTAGATGAGTGGCGCTCGAGCGCAATCATTTCACGCCCTTCTGCGCTTGCCTTTCGCGGCATCATTTCGGATTGTGCTGCGAATGGCTGAGACGCTCGAGCGCGTCACCACCGCAAAACCGCCGACGCCGCGCTCTGTATTTGTTTTTCGTTTCGCCAGCACGCTTGTCCTCTGGTCAATCGCGCTGGGCATTATCTTTTCCGGTTACGAGCTGGCGTTTTTCGCGCTGATCGGAACCCTCGGGCTCCTTTCGCTCTGGGAGTTTTACGGCATGCTCGACCACAAGGGACTGCCGAATTTCAAGATCACCGCCATGATCTGCGGCGCGGTCATGTTATGCGGAAGTTTCTATTATTTTTCGCGAGTCGGTCCCGGCCAGTCCTACGATTTCGAGATGGCAGTGCTGCTCTTTTTTCTCCTCACCGTTTTTACCCGGCAAATGTTCGACGGCTTGCGAGAGGATGCGCCGCTTCGCACCATGGCCTACACGATTTTCGGGCTGCTTTACGTGCTGTGGCTTTACAATTTCATCACGAAAATCGTTTACGTCGTGCCGCGGACTCCGGCCGGAGCGGTGACCGGGCAATTCTACGTTCTCTATCTGGTGGCCATTACGAAGTTCAGCGACATGGGCGCGTATCTCACCGGCAGTTTGATTGGACGCCATCCGTTGATTCCGCACATCAGCCCTAAAAAAACCTGGGAAGGTTTTGTCGGCGCGCTGTTTTTTTCCCTGCTGGCCAGCTTGGGAATGTTCAAACTCATGCCCGGTCATCTCTCCGCGCTGAATTTGACGCACGCGACGGTGCTGGGATTGCTCCTGGGGTTCGCGGCGGTGATCGGAGATTTGGCGGAATCGATCGTGAAACGGAGCACCGGCGTGAAGGACTCGGGGAACCTGTTGCCGGGGATCGGCGGAGCGCTCGATCTGGTCGATAGCTTGCTCTTTACCGCACCGTTGTTGTTTTTCTATCTGCGTTTGGTCATTCGTTTGGACTAACGCGTTCGCGAGAAACGATTCTCTTTCAGATGAGAAGAAAACGCGTTGTCGTTTTGGGCGCGACCGGATCGATCGGAGAGAGCGCGCTGAAAGTCGCGCGCGATATTCCGGAGCGCATGGAGATCGTCGGGCTGGCCGCGAACAGCAATGCGAAAAAGCTGGCGGCGCAGGCGAACGCGGTTCGGCCGAAAGCCGTTTGTCTGGTGGATGAAACGAAGATCGCCGAGCTGCGCGCCGCACTGGAATACGAGCCGCGGATTTTCCAGGGCGAAAAGGGACTGATCGAGATCGCGTGTCTTGATGAGGCCGCGATGGTACTCGTCGCGGTAGTGGGAACCGGCGGGTTGCGGCCGGCGTTGGCGGCGATCGAGGCGGGGAAAGATCTGGCGGTCGCGAGCAAGGAGATACTCGTGATGGCGGGGGAGATCGTGACGCGGGAGGCGCGGGAGAAGGGTGTCCGGATATTGCCGGTCGATAGCGAGCACAACGCGATCTTTCAGTGCCTCGATTCTCAAAGAGAACGTCCAACGTCCAACGATGAGGTCCGAAGACTGATCCTGACGGCATCGGGCGGACCGTTTCGGGAAACACCGGCGACGCAATTCCAATCGATCACAGTGGAGCAGGCGTTGAAGCATCCGACCTGGAACATGGGGCCGAAGATCACGATCGATTCAGCGACTCTCTTTAATAAGGGACTCGAGATGATCGAGGCGCATTGGCTTTTCGGGGTGGAGATGAAGCGCGTGGAAGTGGTGATCCATCCGCAGAGCATTGTCCATTCGATGGTGGAATTCAGCGACGGTTCAGTGCTCGCGCAGCTCAGTCATTCGGACATGTGTTTTCCGATTCAGTACGCGGTCACCTGGCCGGAGCGTGTGCCGAATTCGCTGCCGCCGCTTGATTTCGGAAAGCTGCGCCAATTGGAGTTTGCGACGCCGCGCTATGAGGATTTCCCGGCGCTGGATCTGGCAAGGCGGGCTGGCGATGAAGGGGGGACGTTGCCGGCTGTTTTGAACGCGGCGAATGAAGTGGCGGTCTCAGCTTTCCTTGATCGCGCCATTTCCTTTCCGCGCATCTGGCAAATGGTCGAACAGGTCATGGATCGGCACACGAACGTTGCGCACCCCGATCTCGATGCAATATTGCGGGCCGATCAATGGGCGAGGCAGGAAGCATTAAACGCAGTGCAGAATTCTTAATTTGGAAACCAGGAAGCCAGGAAATGGACTTTAATTTTCGTTTTCTTGGCTTCATGGCTTCCTGATTCATTCCGATGATCTTTCAGATTTTTCGAATCCTCTTCATCGTCCTCGAAGTAATTGTTCTCTTTAATTTGCTCATCGTTGTTCATGAGCTGGGACATTTCCTGGCGGCACGCTGGCGCGGCTTGTTTATCGAAGGTTTCGGCGTCTGGTTCGGCAAGCCGATCTGGAAGAAAACCATCAATGGCGTCCAGTACTCGTTAGGCTCGCTCCCGTTCGGCGGGTTTGTGAAACTGCCACAGCTCGCGCCGATGGACATCATCGAGGGCAAGGCGGACGTGGAACGCGAAAAGTTGCCCCCGATTTCGGCCCTCGATAAAATCATCGTCGCGGTGGCTGGCCCGCTTTTCAGCCTGCTTCTGGCGTTATTTTTCGCGGTGATCGTTTATGCGGTCGGTCATCCCGTGAGCGAATCGGACCTGACGACTGTGATCGGGTACGTGGAGCACGATTCGCCCGCCGAAAAAGCGGGGTTGATGGCGGGCGACAAAATTCTCGAAGTGGACGGCAAGCGTGTCACTCGGTTTAGCGGGATGAACGACAGTGTGATCTGGAACGTGCTCCGGAGCGAGGAACCGACGATCCCGATCAAGGTCGAGCGCGCCGGCGAGGTCCGAACTTTTCCGGTCGCCCCGTTCAAATCGGAGACGCGCGGATGGCGGAGAAAAAGCGTGCGGCAAATCATGATCCTGCCGGCGCAGACGCCGTTGATCGATCAAGTCCAGCCCGATAGTCCAGCCGCGGCGGCGGGCTTGAAGCATGGCGACGTCGTCGTCGGTTTCAATGGGACGCACATTTATCATCCACTGGCGGTGGCCGATTACATTGACGCTCATCCGAATCAGCCGATCACGTTGCAGGTAGATCGAGATGGTGCGGTCATGGATGTGACGGTGCAGCCGAGGATTTTGAGCGGCGGGAAAGTGCCGCGAGTCGGCATTCAATGGGAAGCGAACGGACGGATGTCAGTCTCGCATCCGAATCCGATCGAACAGGTTTATAACAGCGTGACGAGCACGTTAAACACGATCGGCGCCGTCGCGTCGCCGAAATCGGATGTGAAGCTACAGCATTTGAGCGGGCCAATCGGCATCGGCCGTATCTATTACCTGCTTTTCCAGAGTGAAAGCGGCTGGCAGCTCGCTTTGTGGTTCAGCGTGATTCTGAATGTTAATCTCGCGATCTTAAACATGCTCCCGATCCCGGTTTTGGACGGTGGCCATATCGTGCTCGCGATCATCGAATCGATTCGGCGCAAACCGGTGAATATGCGGCTCCTCGAACTGATCCAGACGGGGTGCGCGGTCTTGATCATCGGTTACATGCTCTACGTCACTTTCTACGACGCCCAGGATTTGCCCTTCATCCGCAACAAGCTCGACAAGATGGAGACGCAACCAGCTCCGGCGAAGCCGACGCCGGCGCCGTAGCCTGGTCGTTGACGCGCGTGCATCGCGCTCGATTCGCATCTAAATTCTGGTTATGAATCCAACCATGACCACGACCACTTTCACGCTCGACGGTTACCGGGTGATGAAAACTTTTGGAGTCGTACGCGGGATTATTGTCCGTTCGCGGTCGATTTTTGGCACGATTGGCGCCGGGCTGCAGACCTTGATCGGCGGCAACATTACTATTCTCTCGAATCTGTGTGAGCGAACCCGGCAGGATGCGCTCGAGCAAATGCTGGAACATGCACGCGCTCTTGGCGCGAACGCGGTGATCGGGTTGCGGTATGACGCCACCGAAATCATGGACGGCGTAACGGAGGTCTTGTGTTATGGCACCGCGGTTTTCGTGGAGCCTGCGCCGAGTGCGTGAAAATGCAGTACTGCGAATCGCCTTATCATTATCGTCGTCGCGCTACGCGCGAGGTGATGATCGGCCGCGTCGGAGTCGGCGGCGCGAATCCGATTCGGGTCCAGTCGATGATCACTTGCGACACGATGGACACGGAGGCCTCGATCGCGCAGACGATCGAGCTCGCGGAAGCGGGTTGCGAGATCGTGCGAATTACCGCACCGACGGTAAAGGACTCCGCGAATTTGCAGAACATTGTGCGCGGTTTGCGCGAGCGCGGCTGCGGCGTGCCTATCGTAGCGGACATTCATTTCAAGCCCGAAGCTGCGATGGAGGCGGCGAAGTGGGTGGAGAAGGTCCGGATCAACCCGGGGAATTACGCCGACTCGAAGAAGTTCAAGATCGTCGAGTACACAGACGAGCAGTACGCCGCGGAGCTGGAGCGGATCCGCCAGCGTTTCACGCCGCTGGTGAAACTCTGCCAGGAACTCGGGCGAGCGATGCGGATCGGAACAAACCATGGCTCGCTCTCCGATCGCATCATGAACCGTTACGGCGACACGCCGCTCGGCATGGTCGAGAGCGCGCTGGAATTCGCCCGCATCGCCCGCGATCTGGATTTCCACAACTTCGCCTTCTCGATGAAGTCCTCGAATCCCAAGGTGATGATCGGCGCCTACCGCCTGCTCGTCACGCGGCTCGACGAGCTGGATGCCTTGGAAATCCAAAATCTAAAATCTAAAATCCAAAATTGGAACTATCCGATCCATCTCGGCGTCACCGAGGCCGGCGACGGCGAGGACGGCCGCATCAAAAGCGCGATCGGCATCGGCTCGCTCCTGCACGACGGCATCGGCGACACGATCCGCGTCTCGTTGACCGAGGACAGCGTGCACGAGATCCCGG
>JBEEHH010000015.1:0-66078 GCA_041167325.1 Verrucomicrobiota bacterium
AATGCTCATCGTTGGCGAGGTCTTCCAACACTGGCAGCGGACCACTTCCGGGGAGGGCGAGCTGCACCGGACGTCTCGTTAGGCCGCGCTCCAATTCGTCGAGATCGAGATCGAACCAGGCCCGCGAATCGCCGACGAGCACGACTGACTCCGGCTCGACCCGCCGCCGCGTCTGCGCCCAAAGGTCTTCCGTGTCGTTCAGCGTCGGCTCGTAACCGATCGAGCGGCAATACACTTCCCACGCGGCCACGGAGACGAACACGCCGACGACTACCGCGACCGCGATCCCGCGCCACGGGAGCGCGGGAATTACCCGCTCAAAATTGGAAGTAGATGAATGCATTGCTGCTGCCTTGAGTAAGAATAATCGCGCAAGCCATGAGAAACCAGGCGGTGGTGACGACCCATCGTGGCAGACGTTGCACGGCCGCTTCGATCGAGATATCGCGCAACGACCAGTGCGCGATCAGAAGGAAGAAGGTGACGACGCCGACTTGTAACATCTCCCGCGTGCTCAGAATGGCGTCGCCGGTCGCATGCCGGCCGAACATGCCGCCGATCAGACGACTCGCGACGTTGAAGTCCGAGGCGCGGAAGTAAACCCAAGCGATGAGGACCGCGAAATAAGTTATCAGACCAATAAGGAGCTTGACCGCAAAGTTGTCCGCCCACGCGGCATCTTTTTTTACGAACGCTTTCACCAATCGCTCGATCGCCAGATACGAGCCATGCAATAAACCCCAGGCCACGAACGTCCACGCCGCGCCATGCCAAAGCCCACCGATGAACATCACGATAATCAGATTGATCATGGCGCGAGCGGCGCCGAGCCGATTGCCTCCTAGCGGAATATAAAGGTAGTCGCGCAAGAACGTCGAGAGCGAGATGTGCCAGCGCCGCCAGAAGTCCGAGAAACCAACGGCTGCATAAGGGAAGCGGAAATTATCTTTGAGATGAAAGCCGAGGCAAAGAGCCGCGCCAATAGCACAGGTTGAGTAGCCGGCGAAATCGAAGAAGATCTGCCCGGCGAATGCCATTACGCCCATCCAGGAATCAAGCGCGAGGAGCGGACCTTCATAGCCGAAGACGCGATCGGCGGACCCGGCGAGCATCGTGTCGGCCAGGACCACCTTTTCAAAGAGACCGAGCGTCATCAGCAGCAATCCCCAAAGAAACCGGCCGTTCTGTGGTTTTGGCGGGGCATCGAGCTGCGGCAGGAAATCGCCGGCGCGCACGATCGGTCCCGCCACGAGCTGCGGAAAAAATGAAACCGCCAGGGTGAAATCGCGCAGGGACCGCGTCGGCCGCATCACGCCGCGATAGATGTCGAGGGTGTAGGACAGAGAGTGAAAGGTGTAAAAGGAGATGCCGATCGGAAGAAAGACATCGAGGTGCGGTGGTTTGTATTGAATGCCGCCGCGCGCCAGCACCCATTGGAAGTTTTCGAGCAGGAAATTTCCGTACTTGAAGAAGCCGAGCATGCTCAGGTTCACGGCCACACTAATGATCAGCCAGACCCGGCGCTCTCCCGGCTCTTTCAGTTTTCCCATTTTGCGGCCGAGATAAAAATCGAGCGCGGTCGTGGCGAAGAGGAGCGCGGCGAACGGCGGATTCCAGGCGCCGTAGAAAAGATAGCTCGCGACGAGCAGGAGATTTTTCCGCGCCTCCCACGACCGCATGTTCCAGTACGCCGTGACGACGACCGCGAAGAAGACGACGAAAGTCAGAGAATTGAACAGCATGGAAGCCGGTGTTCCTATCGGGTCGCGGCGCTGACGACAAGCCCTTTACATCGGCCGCTGCGCGATTATTTGCTTCGCCATGGATTTCATGATCCACCACGAGGGACGGGAGCTGGGCCCGTACTCCGAAGCTGAGGTCAGAAGTCGCCTGCTCGCGGGTGCGATATCGCCTTCCGATCTCGGCTGGCACGAGGGCGCCACCGAGTGGGCGCCGCTTTCCACATTTCCACAATTCGGTCCGAGTCACCGGCAAACGAGTCCAATCAAGTCGAGTTTGCCGGAACTCGATATCAAAACTCTCGGACCCTATACAGCCGCCACCCTGCAGGCCAACGAACGGCCGCTTTATAAGACAACCATCCATTGGATGGTGCTGGTCAATCCGCTCGTTTGGGCCTCCTTCTCGCTCATTATCATTTTGCCCATCGCCATGTTCGCTTCCTGGAAGGGTTACTATTGGGGTTGGGCCCTGCTCCTCATTCCCATTGCTCTTCTCCTTTCCGCGGCGATCGCCGTCAAGACGAGCGAGCTCGTCATTACCGACCGGCGCGTCCTCATCAAGGTCGGATTCATCCAACGGCAGACCTTCGAGATGTTTATCTCGAAGATCGAATCCGTGGCCGTGGTTCAGGGCATGGTCGGAAGGATTTTTAATTACGGCACGGTCGAGATTCGAGGCACCGGCGGGTCATCCGAATCGTTCGCGACGATTGCCGAGCCGCTCCAGTTTCGGGACGCGATCCAACTGGTCCAAAGCGAATCTGAAAAGCGTTAATGAGATGTTGCGAAGGAAACCACCGTGTCCGCTTCACGGTGATTCGTCCAAAGATCGCGACCGTCAAAGGCGAGGGAGCGGCATTGGAACGGGACACGAGCTAGCTCTCTGATCTGCGGGGTCTCTTCCCGCGGATCCAGTCTTGCGATGCGCCAATTCCCCTCGCCTTGCTCAGTCCCGCGCAAGATGTAGATCAAGCCATCGACAAAAACGTGGCCGCATATCTCGGCGCCGACTTCGATCACCCGAACGATGTTCCCCCTTTCGTCGAGCTTAAGTATCCTATGCTTATACCACTGACTCAGGTAAAGCTGCTCGCCATCGTAACTGAGGTAAGAGCCGGTTAGCTCTGGGCAGGGAATCCGCTCGCTCTCGGAAAATCCTTTCTCCGGGTCGTAGCGGTGAAGGTACCGATCGTCGTCGGGGCCTTCACCCAGCGTGAACCAAAGATCTTTCCCGGTGGAAACTGCCGCCCACGGAATTCCCGGCGCGTCCGTCTCTTCGAGAACGGTCCAGGACTTCGGGTCCATCTTATAAATGCGGCGCAGATCCCGAGAACCGATCCATAACTTGCCGGCGTGCCAGGCAAGCGCCTGTGGAGTGACCGCAGGCGCTCGATATCGCTGTCGCTCTACGATCGCTGGTAGCTCAATAACCTGTAATGGCATCGTCGGGATAGCAATAGAGCCAGCGTTCGCCGGGCTGCGCCGACGCAATCACGGGGTGACCCGTGGCCTGCGCATGCCTTGTCGCGTGGCGGTTCGGCGAATCATCGCAGCAAAGCGTCGCGCCGCATTCCTGGCACGTCCGCAAATGGACCCACGGTGAATTGATTTTCACACACTCCTCACACACCTGGCGCGCCGCTTGTTTGATCTCGTTAATGGCGCCGATATGCGCGCAGGCTCCTTCAGTCATCGCCTTACATCTCCTTCAAATACTCATGGACGAACTGAACCGACATCGAACCCTCGCCTACGGCGGAAGCGACGCGCTTCACCGAGCCCGACCTCACATCGCCGGCGGCGAACACGCCGGGCCGGCTCGTCTCCAGGAGAAACGGCTGGCGCTTCAACGTCCATTGCGGTGAGTCCGCCAATTCGATTCCAGTGCGGACAAACGATTTCGCATCCTTCTCGATTTCCTGGGGCAGCCAGTCTGTGCGCGGCGTCGCCCCAATGAAACTAAAGACCGCGGCCGTTTCGATCGTCCGTGTTTGACCGCTTACCTTGTCCCGGATCTCGATCGAATTGAGATGGCCGTCTCCGTTCATCCTAATGATCTCGGTGCAGCGAAGGAGCTCTATGTTCGGCGTGTTCAGGATGCGATGCGCCAGATAGCTCGACATGCTCTTACAAAGATCGTCGCCGCGAATCAGCAGGAACACCTTACGGACGTTTTGCGAAAGGAAGACAGCGGCCTGACCTGCAGAGTTGCCGCCGCCGACCAGCACCACATCTGAGCCGCGGCACATCTGGGCTTCGTTCAGCGTCGCCGCGTAATAAACTCCGGCGCCTTCAAAACGACTGCAGCCTTCCACATTGAGCCGGCGATACTCCGCGCCGGTGGCGATCAGAAGGCATTTCGCGACCACATTTTCTCCGCCTTCCAGTTGCAGAACGGAAAGCACCTTATCGAAGGTCAGCTTTGTCACCGGCGTGGGAACGGAAATGCGCGCACCGAATTTTTCCGCCTGGAGAACGGCGCGGTCGGCCAATTCGCCGCCAGTGATGCCGGTGGGAAATCCCAAATAATTTTCGATCCGCATGCTGCTGCCGGCTTGCCCGCCCGGCGCCGTGTGTTCGAGGACGATGGTATTCAATCCTTCGGACGCGCCGTAAACGGCCGCCGCCAGGCCAGCCGGGCCGGACCCAACAATGGCGAGGTCATAAACGATGTGCTCGACCGGCCGGCGGATGCCGATCACCTCGGCCAGCTCGCGATTCGACGGATTTCGGAGCAACACGCGATGCGCACACGCCACCACTGGTGTCTCGGATTCCGCTACTCCAAACTGCTGAAGCACCTTCGCTACCTCCGGGTCGCCTTCGAGATCGAGCCAGGTGAAGAGCACGCGATTCTTCGTCAGAAAATCGCGAATCCGAAAAGTATCCCGCGAGTAACGCGAACCGATGACGCGCAAGCCGACGAACTCGCCGAGCTCTCGCATCATTTGCCGGCGAGCGATGAACGCTTGCAGGATGAGATCGCTCAGTTGCGGGTCCTGATTCAAAATCTCGTGCAACGCTTTATCCGAGATTTCGATTACTTCGCCGTCGGTGCGGGCGGTAGCACTGACCACCTTCGGGTTGCCCGTTAAATGGCCCACGTCACCTGTGAACTCTCCCGGGCCCAGCACCCGGACGACCTTGGGTTTCTCGCCCGTGTCATCGACCAGTTCTACTTCGCCCGACTTGATGACGAAAAAACTGGAATCACGATCGCCACATTGAAACAAGGCCTCGCCCGCGCGTAATTTTTTCGGCGAAACGCCCGCGTAGCGACCGAGCTTTGCCATCTGCCCGTCGTCGAGCTTTGGAAACGCGACTGCTTCCAGGTTGAATTCCGCCGGCACCAAAGCGTCCCTGCTCCTGAAAGCTTTCCGAGTCAACCCCGCGGCGTGGGGAAATACAAAATCGTCTTTACAAGATAAGCGCGTCCTGCGCAGGCTTGGCCGCGAAATCAACAGCGTTTAGCCATGATGGCAAAACATTCCCCTCAGATAAGTCGCCGCTTCCGCGCTCCGGCGAATTATCTGCACGGCCTACGAGTGTCCTTCCTTCCGTTGGTCCTCCTCGCGCTGGTCTGGTGTGTCGGATGTTCGGCGCCGGCAGGGCCGCGTGAAGCCGCGACCGTCCCGGTTTATTACGCTACGACGCGCGCGATCGTGGACAATCCTCGGAATCCAGACGCGTCCTTCGGCCCGATGGCGAGCGAGCCGCAGGTCGTCAACTACGGCCGCGCCACGGTCGAGATTGCACCGCCAACAGCTCGCATCGCCTCTTATGATCCGGCGCTGACCACTCATCCTGGGTTGTCGCCCGGAGAATTTTACCGCGAGGTCCGGAGCCAAATCGGCAGCACCCACCCGTTGATCGTTTACTTTCACGGCTTCAACAACACCTTTGCCACCGCTGCGCACCGGGCCGCAATTTTTGCGCATGCGCTTCAACCCGACGCCGCCGAGCATCCGGCGATTTATAGCTGGGCTTCCGCGAGCAAGGCCCTCGCTTATCTAAAGGATGAAGAGACAGCGCTCCTAAATCAGGAGAACATTCGGCGCTTTCTCGACAAACTGCACGACAACGATGCGACGACGCCGGCGGTCCTCATCGGTCACAGTCTGGGCGCTCGCGCCCTTACTTATGGATTGCGCGATGTCTTCCTGATCCATGCGGGCCAGATCGATCCACGGCGGCCGATGTTCGCGCAGCTCATCCTCCTCGAGCCCGACGTCAACCGGCTCTACTTTCGCCAAAACATCGTTCGCGCCCGCGCGCTTTGCGGTCATGTGACCGTTTACGCCTCCAGCCGCGATCGCGCCCTGGGTCTCTCCGCCTTCCTCCATGATTACCCGCGCGGCGGCGAGCTTTCGAGCGACCTCGCACAGAAGATCGATGTCATCGACGCCTCGGCTGTGCGCTCCGACCTTTTCGGGCATTCCTACGACCGCCCGGTCTTATTCGAAGATATTCGCGCCCTTATCCGCGGGAAAAGCATGACGGAGCGCGAGAACCACACTCTCGAAAAAGATCCGGCCAAGGGCTTCTATCGTCTCCTCCCGGTGCCGCGCGCGTGACCGATCTCTTATTCGTTAACCAAACCCAGCAGAAAGAAATATCATGAGACTCCTTAAAAGTACGATCGTCGTTCTCGCTTCCGCCTCGCTGCTCGTCGCGCAGGTCGGTTGCACGTCGACCAAAGACTTATTAACTTCCACCCAATTCGATCAGGCCGCTCTCAACACGGATAAGAAAGTCAAAGCAGACTCGCTCGCCTTGCTTGATCGGGCAAAGAACAGCGCGCCTTATTCCGGCGTCTCGGCGGACGTCGATCAACTCATGCAGAAGATCGACACGGCAATCACCAGCGAACGAGCCCGGACAAAGAACCTGCCGACAATTGGGCAATGGAAAGAGATCAAAACGCAATTGAGCAAGCTCTTCGCCCAATGGAAAACGAAAGGCTCTCTCTCGCCTGCCTTCGTCGACCAGTACAAAACCCAAGTCACCGAGATGTTCGATGTCTTGATCAAAAACGAAGAGAGCAAACGGAAGCAGTCCTAACCCTGAGGCAACTCATATGGCAGACATCAACCAAATTCTCAACGACATCAAAGGCCAGCTAGGTCCATTGGCCGAGCAAAACGTCAAGGAGTTCGCGGCCGAGGCGAAACAGGACGCCGAAGCGTTCCTGGCAGAATCAAAATCAAAACTGGCTAAATGGGTGCAGCTCCTCGCTCAGGGGCAGATCGATCAGGATGAGTTTCAATTGCTGGTCGAGTCGCAGAAGGGCATCGCCGCCATGCGAGCGCTTAGCGAGGCGAATGCCGGAACGGTCCGGATCGAGAAGTTCCGGGATTCTGTTTTTGATCTGGTGATTAAGACGGCGGTGAACGCGATCGCACCCCAACCTGCGTCATGAACGGCCACAACAAGAGGGCCCAGGTTCTCCGGTGCTTAATCGCTATCGCGCTGATCTCGCTGCCTGCCGGTTTGTTCGCGGAAACGAAGAAGGAGGACGAACCAAAGCCGAAACTCCTGAAAGCGATCCCCGATGCAGTCTATGCGAATGAAACGGACTTCCTTTGTCCGCTCTATCCCATCACCGTCGTAGGCGAGAACCTGCCCGCCGGCGACGCCTTAAAAGTCTTCGTGAACGACCGTCAGCTCAAAGTCGTTCTGGTTGACGAAGACGGCCCTCCGCGAAAATCCGCGACAAAGCCGAAGGAATCCTCGGCTGAAGAAAAAATGGCCGCAGAAAAGGAAAAGCCGGCACCGGAGGCCTACGTCCGGAATCCAGGAGACGGCTCGCAATTCGAGCTGTGGATCAACGCGTTCGCCTGTTCTGGTATCGTCGAGCTGCGAGTCGGGATGAATTCGCCGGCCACTCCTCCTGCCGCTTCGGGCGCCAGCCCCACGGCCTCGGGATCACCTCCTCCTGCGGCGTCCGCCACGCCGAAAGTTATCAAATCCAACAAGCTATCGCTGACCCTGGCAAAAAAGGCGAATACGCCAGGATGGCGAAAAGCTTTCCGCCTGGCCGTTTTTGTTGCCGCGCTAATCATTCTGCTCACGCCGATCTTTCTCATCAGAAAGATGGTTAAGGCCCAAATCGCCGCCGAGAATAGCGGAGAGGCAGCTTCTTCCAGCCGCAGAGGCTGGTGGGAACACTACCTCACGGCATTGTTCCTTGACCGCGAGACTGCCACGTACAGCCTGTCGAAATTTCAGTTTTATATTTGGACGTCGGTGTCGGTAATGGCCTATCTCTACCTGGCTGCGTCGCGCGCCTGGGTTCAAGGCGTGTGCACCTTCATCAACATCCCGGACAATCTTCCCGGAATTGTCTTTATCAGTGGAGCAACGGGGGCACTGGCCGTGATCGCCACCAACAGTCGCGGCCCGAAAGGGGCCGGCGATGTGCATCCATCGCTGGCAGATTTTGTTTGCTCAGGTGGAGTGGTCGCAGTCGAGCGCGTCCAGTTCCTCATCTGGACGATCATAGGCGCCTTCATGTTTCTCTGGCTCTCCCTGGTTCAAACTCCGGTTGGTATTCTGGAGTTGCCCAAGGTCCCGGATAGCTTCCTCCAACTAATGGGGATCAGTTCACTCGGCTATTTGTCCGGCAAGTTTGCCCGCAAAGCCGGACCGATCATTAACGATGTGTCCGTGAAGCTGGGGACATTGCCTCCCAAAAAGAAGGATGACGCGCTCTCCGCTACTCCGGCCCCAACGCCAGTAACGCCATCTCCGGCGACGATAATCACAATCCGCGGCCGGACCCTTTCGCCCGACGCAGATTTCAAGATCACCTATGAAACCAAGGACCAAACCGGCCCGGCGAAAGAGGTGCAGCTAACGGATCATTTTGCTCCGGTTGACGTAAAGGTGCTCGAAGCGGACGACCAGACGCCGAAGCAGGATAGGACAGCCAAGAAGCTCGAGCTAACCATCGATCAAGCCACCTTGGAGTGGCTCAACGGAGCAACCAAGATACTTATTAGTAATCCTGATGGCCAAACGGCGAGCTGGGCAATGCCGCGTCTGCCAAGGATCACAGGCGAAATCAAAGCGGAACTGGTTCCGCCCGTCGCGAAGCCTCCCAGCCTGCAGTCACTTAAGTTAACCTTAGCGGGTCTTCACCTCGCGAAGACAGCTACCTACCTGATTGACAAGAAACCGGTTACAAAAGAGCAGCTCCCACCAGCCGGGATCAGAGTCGTCACCGCCGATAAAGAGGCACCGCTTCAGTTTGCCAACGAACTTGAGCTAACTATTTCCAGTCCGGATCCAGCCTGGATTGCCATCGGGAAGCATGCGCTCACAATCAAGAACTCCGAGGAGATGACGGCTGATGGCGCCTACCAGATCAACGCCCCCCCACCTGCTACACAGTAGCCTCTCCTTCCACTCCCCATATGAAAGACGAACAGAAACAACGCGGCAATCCGATTCAGCACGTTTGGTGGAAGATCACCGACCTCTACCATCAACTTAAGCCGTGTCGTTTCAGCTTTCTGGTCGCTCTCATCGCCTGTCCTGTCTTTCTTTTGGTCGCGCAAGGCACTGAAATCCTGCGCACTGTCGGCGAAGGCGCTGCGGATACGACTCAATCGTACCCGCTGCGTGCCTCCGGCTTCTTTGCCGCCCTGGTCCTTTGGGCGGTTTGCAGTTGGTATGCTGCGCGGGTCCTTCTTTATCTCCACTTCCCTCAGCGCCGCGGCACCGGCGCCCGCTCCGAACGTGCGGAACGACATGTGCCTCGCTTGCTCGGGATCGCGCCGATCGTGATTGTCGGTTGCGGTTTCGTGGTAGCTTCGCGTTCCTATGACCCGAGCGCGCCGGCAAGATCCTGGTTGCTTTGCTTTGCGGGCCTCTGTCTGGCGCTGGCAATCGTCTTCTATGTCTTCCTTATTTTCCGCCGCAGGTGGTGGGTCGGGGAAGCGAAACAGGAGAAGGTGGAACATGTGAGTGACCTTGGGCCGACTACGCGGATAGTCGTGCGGCTCATGTTGGCCGCTTCATTGCTTCTCTTCATTGTCTTTGCGATAGCGCCCGTGGCCGTGGCGCAAGGACTGGGCATGGGCACGATCCTGTTTTTCGCTGCCACCTCCTGGATCGGTCTCGGCAGCCTCTTGGTTTACTTCGGTGGCCGTTGGCAGTTCCCACTCATTACTCTCCTTATCCTCTTAGCTCTGCTTTTCAGTTTTCTGAACGACAACCATATCATTCGGACTTCGCCTCCACAGGAAGTAACGCGCGCTGATGTGATCCAGTCTTTTAAGACATGGTATGCGCTCGCGGAGAAGAACGACGGGGCGGGCGCGCTCCATCCGTTGTTCATTGTAGCCACCGAAGGCGGCGGCATTCGGGCCGCCTATTGGACAGGCATCGTTCTCGGCGCCGTTCAGGATGCAGACCCGAGCTTTGCGCCGCATCTGTTCGCCATCAGCGGCGTTTCCGGCGGAAGCCTCGGCGGGGCCGTCTTCGATGCGCTCCTGGCCGAGCCGAACCCCGCGGCGTTCAAGTTCCAGGACAAGGCGCACGCTATCCTCAGCCAGGATTTTCTTTCACCTACTCTCGCCGCCATGCTTTACCCCGACATGGTGCAACGCTTTCTGCCTTTCCCAATTCCCTCTTTCGATCGGGGTCGGGCGCTGGAAATGGGATGGGAAAAAGGATGGCGCGACACTATGGGCAACGACCGCTTTGCCGCTTCCTTCGTTGAGCTTTGGAAACCGGGTCCGCGCGAATGGATACCTGCGCTTTTTCTCAATGGCACGTCCGTGGAAAAGGGCAATCGGATCATTACAAGCAACCTTAGACTAACCACGGTCTTTCTTGATGCCGAAGACGCCGCCGATAAGCTCGCCGGCCACAGCTTGCCCGCGACGAAAGCCGCCTGCCACCTCCCGCTAAGTACCGCGTCGCATATGAGCGCGCGCTTTACGTTTGTAAGTCCAGCCGGCCGCTTTCCTGACGGCTCGCATATCGTGGACGGCGGTTACTTCGAGAATTCGGCCGCTACCACCGCATTGGAGATTGCCACTCGCATCAAGGATGTCTGCAGTGTTGGCAAGATCACCAACGTCGATGTCAAGGTGATCATGATCAGCAACGATCCGCGCAAAGGATCTCTTTCCATCGCTCCGGCGAAACCGGCGCCGGAGCCGGCTGGGCCGAAGCTTTCGAAACCGGAGACTACGCAAGGCCAGTTCCTGGGAGAAGTGACCGCGCCGCTTTACACTCTGCTCAATACGCGCAATGCCCGCGGCACCTACGCGCAGAAAGCTATTGGCCGCGAGCAACGGCGCTTCAAGGCCGGTGTCGTCACCGCTCCCAGTGAGAACGAGCTCACCCAGCCACGGACGAAAGACATTGTTTACTTCCGGCTTCACGACACCAAGGTGCCTTTGCCGCTAGGTTGGATGTTGTCCGCCGCCGCCGCGCAGGCGATGCGGGACCAATTGCGGCTTGACGATGATGTCGTGCAAAACGGAGAGGCGATGGACGAGATCCTCAAGAGCCTGCCGCCTGCCATCCCATGAAGATCGAAAGCGCAGCAGCCGGCTCGAATGTTTGCGCAGCGGCTCCCGGAGCAGATCTCTGACATGCGTCCAGCCAGCTTGGTCAAGACGAATCCCTATTGTTCTGGGGGGAACATGTCCCGGCGGTGCCTCGTGTGCCGTCGGGATTTTTTTATCGGTTCGTTGACTCGACCGCTCACAGCCGGATAACTTCGGGCGTGCCAAGCGAAACCCTCTGCGCTCGTCGATAATTTAGCCCAGCTGCCAACACCTCCACGCCGGCCAGGGGGCGTCGAACTGTAGGGAATTGTTCGAGGCTCGGCCAAAAATAGAGTAGAAATAGCATATGCCATATCGGTACCAAATCACCGTGTCTCACGCAGGACTTGGCAAGGTGCGAATCTTGACTGGCTCAGATACATACATTGTCGAAAGTCGAGCTCGCGAGTTAAAGCAGCGATGGGATGAGCAATACGAAAGAAAGCTCGCAATTGAACGCCGAACCGACGAACGCGAGCAACGCAGTCAACACCTGCAAGAGAATCAAGATGAAGCGCGCCAACGGACCGATACCGCGTCAAGCGAACGGCGGGCGCTCGAGTTGCTTCTGACAAATTGCATTACCAGTGGTGCCAAATTTGATTGGCAGAGTCTAAAAGATCAGAGGCCGTATCCCACTCCGCCACCCCTTTCCCCAGTTTACAAAGTATATCCGTTCGAACCGTCGACAGTCGTTCCGAATCTAAGTTTTTTTGATAAGATTATCCCCGGTCGGACAAAGCGAAAACAAGAAGCGGCATCGGCAGAGACTGCGCTTCGAAAACAGCTGTGGGTGGCTCAGGTCGAGTCTATCCGTCGCGAGAACGAATTGCTTCAGTCCGCCCATGTAAAAAAAACAGAGGAATGGCAAGAGGGGAAATCGCGACATGACGCGCTGGTCACCGATCAACAGAGAGCGATTGATGAAATGCGTGCGGCGTATGAGTCAGCCGTTCCGACCGCTATTACAGCATTGTGCGAAGCCGTTCTTTCTCGAACCACTCACGCTATGCTGCCGTCGCCGGATTTCGATCTTGATTACACTCCCGCTAGCAAATCCTTGATCGTGGAATATTCGCTGCCAGCGCCTGACCAAATGCCCCGAATCAAAGAGGTCCGCTTTGTAAAGACACGTGACGAATTAGTCGAGACTTTTTACAGTGATGCCGATCAATCGCGACTGTACGATTCCGTCGTTTACCAGATTTGCCTTCGCGTTTTGCGGGACCTTTTTAGCGCAGACTCAGTCAGGACAGTAGAGGCGATAACGTTCAATGGATGGGTTACAGCCGTAGACCCAGCCAAAGGAAAGGAAACCACAACGTGCATCATGTCTATCACCGCCCGCAGGGACGAGTTCTTGGACATAAACCTAGAGCGAATTGACCCGAAAGCGTGTTTTAAGTCGTTACGCGGGATAGGCAGCTCCAAGCTTCACAGCATTATCGCGATTGCGCCCATCTGCACCATATCCCGTGAAGACACCAGATTTGTCACACCACATGATGTTGCCGAAACGCTCGCCGAGGGTTTTAACCTTGCGACGATGGAATGGGAAGAATTCGAGCACTTGATACGAGAAGTATTCGCGAAGGAGTTTTCAGCGAACGGTGGTGAGGTGAAAGTGACGCAAGCCAGCCGAGACGGCGGGGTCGATGCTGTTGCGTTTGATCCAGACCCGATTCGGGGAGGCAAAATTGTTATCCAAGCAAAGCGCTACACCCATACAGTTGGTGTATCAGCTGTTCGCGATTTGTACGGCACGGTCTTAAACGAAGGGGCAACGAAGGGAATTCTCGTGACTACCGCCGATTACGGCCCCGATGCATATCAATTTGCTGCTGGGAAGCCACTGTCGTTGCTGAACGGCGCCAATCTTCTGCATCTTCTTGAGAAGCACGGTCATGCAGTACGCATCGACTTACGAGAAGCGAGACGAATCGCGGCCGACCAAAACTCTTCTGCTTAGTATGCAACTTCGATTTCTGGCGCAGTTGTCGTTACCGGATCGAAATCCGGAAGCAGCAGGGTACAGACGAATTCTAGCTAGATGTGACGGAATCCGGCCCAACGGCTGTTTCGGCTTCAATTTCTTGTTTAGTGCGTTTTCGAAGTAGTTTACTGGCCGCGCGCGCAATCTTCTTTCGCGCCTCAACAGCTTTGTCGCCGTCGATTACTTCTCGCTTGAGAACCTCTGAAGCTAAAACATTTTTGATCTGTTCGAGTTCAATTCTTACGTCTGGCGAAACACGCCGCAGTTCCCTCCGAATGACCTCAAGAACAGAATCACTGAGAATCAGTGCACCGAGGAAAAACCGGCTTAGCGCCTGTTTTTGCAACTGATAATCGCCCAAGACTGACTTAACCCACCCTTCTTTGCAAAACAAGTAAAGCACTTCGAGATCGGCCTGACTCTTGGGGTTGAGGTTGCAGACATCTATTTCGATGACGAGTTCCTGGTCAATCGGTTTGCCGAAGATGACGTTGTAAACTCGCCAGTGCATTCCGTTGGTTAGGACAACCCAATCAACGCCTTGGTTAGCAGCGTAGTCGACAGCCTGCTTGACGTGCTGGTCTTTCAGTTCCAATCCAATCGCCTTGACCTCGATTAAGGCCTGAAGCGTCCCTTCGAGCTTTGTGGCCAGATCGCAGTACGTTCCTCGAATTGCGTATTCGGCTGTAACCTCGGAGTACTTATCGTACCCAAAGACGCCAGCCAACATGTCAGTCACGATCATTACGGTGTCGGCCTCGCCGTCGTCGCGCGCCTTTGCCGTGGAGAGAATCGGCTGAAACTGCTTCAGTCCGCTAGTGAGCCGTTCGATGACTTTCTTGGGGATGGAGGGCACGAGGGTCACATATATCTAGAAAATTTGTTTACGTAAAGAATTATGCTTTGCTTCGTTACCGTTCCGCGAGCTGCTTGATTGGGTGAATCTCCCAGGCTTTGGTCGGCCTTAATCCTTTCGGGCCGACGTTGTTTGGCGAGCGGTGTTCGCCGTCCCAGAGAAGCGAGCCCGAGACTTGAACGGGAACGGGCGTCACAAAAAGGCCGTTGACGTTCTGGTGCTTGGCAAGAATCGCCCGGATATCGGCGCGCCGTTGAGGGAAGGGACTCGTCGTCGGATTGGCCGCGGGCAGACCGGAAACCTCGCTGTTCATAAAGATGGTGGTCGAGGTCAGTTGTGAGGTGCTGCCCAGAATAATGTGAAAATCATTGTCGCTTTCGGGCGCGACCCAATAGATAAACGCGGACACGTTCACACTGCGTTTTTCCGGGACGACTCGAGGACTGTCGTTGCTTGTCTTCATCACTAGCTTCGGGAATTGTTGCGTCATCTTATTATCCTGGGGAAGCGGGCCGAACAGGGAGTCGAGCGTTCCGAGCGTTTCGACCTGCCCTGAAACAAAAGAGGTTTTGGCCGTTGCGCGAAAAGAGCCGCTGAAATTTTCGGACGTCGAAGGGCCGTGCGCGCGAGCTTTCAGCGCGAAAGGTTTCGGCGTTGTTGCGGCTTCGCCGTGAATCACTTCGAGCGTGCCCGCGCGGGCCTTGGCCAGAAGAGCGGCGTATTGCTTCGGTTGCGGGATCCCTGGCGCGGGATGTTGCGGCGCTGCGAGCGCCACCGACATACTGGCAAGGAATCCAATTAGGATGCGGAAGGTGAGTCGTAACGGGAGGAATGTTTTCATCCGGCGATGATGCGCTTTCGGCGGACCAAGCGCGAATAGAAAATGTCCTGCGGGCTGTTCGTCGGCCCAAATCAGCAAATTCGGCCGTTTACCGGTTCAAAGCCCTTGGCTGCCAGCCCAATATTTTCCCCCTCGTGCACGCGAAAGTTTCCTCGCGCGCGTATCGTCCACGGTCTATATCTCGTTAGACGATTCCTCGCGCGCTCCGATGAAATTCACGCTCATCACTTTGGCTCTCTTTGCGACTCTGCTTCCGTATGAGGCTGTTTCAAAGGAAACGGAGAGCCGCTTTAAAGTTACCCCCGCTGAAGAGCGATTCTTGGATCTGGTATCCACACTCCCTTACACCACGACGTATGAGGAACTACAGAAGGTTGTTCCGGAGCTTGGTCCGCTTAAGGATCAGGGCTATGATAACTCGCAGGCGATGTTTGAAACCCGCCTGTTCGGTTTGCGAGCGTCCATGCACTTTAGCTTTCATAAGAGAGTGTTGGTGAGTTGCGGCGCCGCAGTCGAGGACCTTGACCGAGTACAAGCTCTAGCCATCTACACTGCTGCCCGGAATTATCTCCGCAGCAGATTTGGGAAAGGGAAGGAGGAAGAGGGGTATAGCAACGATGATCCCAATCCCGATTACGGTTGTTTTTGTAATTGGACCGTGAACGATATCGTTTTCGGCACTTCCTGGAAGCGTCACGGCAGGTATCGAGCTGGATGGGGAGCGCAAGCCGCCCCCAAAAGCAAAACCGTGAACCCGGAATCGTCTAACCGGACGATGCAGCGAACGGCTACCCGCTGCGCGATGACCAACACCTAACCAGGCGATGCAATGAACCGCGCCCCGCTCCGATGGGTAATTTTTTGTCGTTAGTTCGTGCAGCTTGCAGCCACGCGCGCTCACGGGCGCGGTCGCTGACCTCGTGTCTCGTTAGACCCATAGGAATCGACCGCTATTGGCCGAACCAAGGGGCTGCGAAGCCGCCGAACAACAGATGCCAGAAAATGTAGAAGACCATGCGAAAGACGATCGGCGTGACCCAGCCGTAGCGCAAAAGAAGCCACCCTTCGAAGATGTTCGACAGATAGAGCGGTTCGAATGGTAAGCGCGCGACGCTGCCCCAGCGCCCCGCGTGTATATCCGGGCCAAGATATGGCCAAATCTCGTAGAGCGAAATGAAGAGGTTAAGAGCCCAGAACACCGTCAGGCGCAAGTGCCGCCGCAGCAGCACGACTGAAACGAGCCAAAAGCTAATGCAAAGAGCGCCAAGACGCAGCAGAAACTCAAGAAAGATCGCGCCAAAAGTATAGAAAGGAATCGACCATGGCAGCGGCACATGGTCCCAGCCGGAGCTGGGGTTCAGCGGGCTATGCGTTGGGTGCCAGACATACATTCCAATCGTGATCAAACCGTACGCTCCACCGGTGATGGTCGCGATCCCGATCCCCCGCCGATCCCGTTGTGGGTCCGACAATGAATCAGGGAATCCCGACGCTCGATCAGCCAGGAGGCCGAGAAACCCGATCGCTATAATACTGAGCACCAAGGACCAAGTAAACGCCGCCGCCTGATCGCGGAGCGGAAGGTCCGTAAGCAGGAACTGCAACCCGACTTTGATTATTACGATCCCGAGCGATAAGGCGCCGAAAAGAACTGTCGAGCGCTTGAGCAAAAACTCGCGCGCCGGCCCGAACCTGGAATTTTCTGACATCTCGCAGATGAGATGCGACTGGGATGCAGTTTGGATTCAGAAATTGCGGTTTTTTATCCTTCCCAGGCGCGCGCACACGCTTTATCGGTTATTCACCGTGAGGTCTAACCAGACGATGCAGCGAACCGCTGGCCGCTCCGCGTTTCCACTTTCGATGACTTCCACCTGCAGCGACGCGCGCTCTCGCCAGCGGTCGCTGATCTTCTGTCTCGTTAGACGTACTCACACCTCCCCAGGGATGCTACAATCCACAAATATGAAACTACTGATGTTCTTCGTTGTCTGTCTTAGCGCGCTGCAACTGCACGCTGAGTCACCAAAGTTCCAGCCGATCAATGTCGATTTCGAAGTCGCGCGCGTAAAAAAACAGCTGCACGAGATTCAGGCGTTGCCTATAGCCCGCGATCAAAAGATTCAGAAGCAGCGGGCACTCCTCGATCGCGAGATCGTGCGCGCGAAAGAGCAAATGCGCGAGATTCAGGCCAGCGACTCGAAAGAGGCGGCGGGTCGAGACCGTAAGAAGGCCGGCCTCGACAGTATCCAGAAATTTTTGGACATTATTCGCTCTATGAATCCGCAGATCTAACGCCTAATCAGGCGATGCAGCGAACTCCGAAAGTTTTCGGAGTCGCTGATCTTGTATCTTGTTAGACCTATGAGCGCGCGTATACAATCCATGAGATGTCCATGAATCAGAACGATACCCTCCGAGTCGCTCAAGAGTTTCTCCGCCGCATGGGTAGTGACGCCGAACCGGCCGAAATCGCAAAGTTGTTTAGCGAGACGGTGGAGTGGGAGATTGCGGGGGATACCGGCATTTTACCTTGGATCGGCCACAAGTCCGGCTTGGGCGCCATCACAGATTTCGTTCGCGATTCGCGCGCCATGCTCGAGCGAATCAGCTTTGAGGTTCACGACATTCTGGCCAGCGATAAGCGAGCAGTGATTCTCGGCTCGCTCGCGTCGAAGCTCAAGCGAACCGGCAAAATCGTTACTACGGACTTTGCTATCATCCTCACCGTATCCAACGATGAGATTGTCCGATTTCAGATGTTGGAAGACAGTTTTGCCGTCTCCCAAGCAGCACGTAACTGACGCACCATGTTCAGAACACAACGTCGCCTTACCAGGTTATGCAGCGAACCGCGCCCCGCTCCGATGCGTAGCTTTCGTGTAATTAGTTCGTCCAGCTTTCGGCCACGCGCGCTCCCGGGCGCGGTCGCTGATCTTGTGTCTCGTTAGGCCTATGAAGCCAAGCATGCTCGTCACCCCGCTTATCCTCTCGCTCGCTGCTTTCGTCTCTGCCGGTGAGTTTCGTCGCGACATTCCGCGCGCTACGTGGGAGCCGATATTCTTCCAGTCCGTCAACGACCTCACTCATAGAGTCGGCTGGGAGCCCTTGCGAAATAAGTCTGTCGCCGCGGACTCACTTGAGGTCCGCGTCTGGATTGGATTCGGCGTCGTACCTCTCGAGGCCTTTCGGCTGCGTCGAGACGGGAGCCAGTGGTCAGCACAGCATGTCATCGATACGGTGCAGAAGGCAGGTCCCGCGAATGTACGCGCCGCTTCCCCCAAGTCCGGCTGGGCAACTCTGTGGCGCGACCTCACACATCTGGGGCTCCTGACGCTGCCGGACTCGTCAGCACTGCCGCGCGAGGAGGAAATGATTTTGGACGGAGAGAGCTACGTCGTCGAAATTAGTCAAAACGACAGTTATCGCACTTATGAGTACAGCAATCCGCAGTTCCAGCGCTGGCCTGAAGCGAAGAAAATTGTTCAGATCGTGCAGACTCTGCATCGTGAGCTTGGATCACGTTAGAGGCCTAACCAAGCGATGCAGCGAGTCGCGCCCCGCTCCGATGCATAGCTTTCGACTAGTCAGTTCGCCCGCGTGCAGCCACGCGCGCGCTCGGGCGAGGTCGCTAATCCTGAGTCTTGTTAGCCCGATGCGCCCACGATTACTTCTCACGATAACATTGATCTGCTCAGCGCTTGCCACAAAGACGTTTGCGGCACCACCATCACCCGGCGTGATTTCCGGTCCTGAAATGCTCAAGCTTTTCATATACCCTCGCGCCCCGGAGTATCCATTTGAAGCGCGACGTAACGGTTGGTCAGGCCGCGGCGTATATCGCGCGTTCGTGACACCCGAGGGAAAAGTTAGCCGCGTAATTATCCTGCACAGCACCGGTCATTCAGTGTTGGACGATATGGTCATTCGCGCGGCGCTGCAGTGGCGGGCGAAGCCAGGTCGGCCCAAAGAGGTCGATTTCCCGATTATCTTTCTTGCCCCTCCTCGAGGCGCCGCGGCCAGTTCAGGTGGCACACCGATGGTCTAACCAGACGCGATCCAGCGAATAGCTGCCCGCATTGGATCAAGCGGAAGGATGAAGTGAAAGCAAAGCGCGCTCTCGGTGGCCGTCGCTTATCTTATTCTCGTTAGATGCTAAAGCGCATCTCATGGGTGGCATTCGTTATCGCTACGCTCGTTCATCTTGCAGGAACATGGGCGTTGTTCGCCGTTCATTTTCGAGCTTTGGCCGAGTGGAAACGCACCGGTGTCGATTACAATCCTATTTGGCTCGCGGTTCTCTGGTGGATTTGGGTTCCGGTCCCGCTACTTATCCGGCGGGTTTTTTCCTTGCTCGCCCCACCTTTTGCCCTGGATTACTATTCGGGGCCCAGTTTCCTTTTATGGTCGCTTTGTATCGGACTTCTCTTTGGCTTTCTTGTGCCGCGTTTTTTCTCGCGGCGACGCGAAAGCACCTAACCATGCGATGCAGCGAACATCCGTAAACCGAGAAACGGAGCAGGCTGGAAGGCTCGGTCCCTTACTTTTCATGAAATTCCACTCTCAACCCAGCCGCGCGCCGTCCTGCCAGTCCAAGACTCGCCGTGGCGAGCCGTCGCTGATCTTGTGTCTCGTTCGGTGGCCTGAGAACCTATGACCGGCGCAGCCACTAAGATCTCCCGCGGACTCTTCGCGTTGTTCACAGCGGGATTCCTGGCTGTTACGTTTTATTTTCCGTTGATCGGCCTTGGCTACGCCCTGGACTCGTCTGCGGACCTGCGCTCACGCGGGGAAGGCCTGCTCCTACTCTTGCCTACCGTCGCGATTTCGGTCCTGCTTGCGGGAATGCTTCCACCGGTTCGTGGCCGTTTCCTTTTCTGGCTGGGCGTTGGCGGCAACCTTTTGCTCCTGCCGTCGCTCGCCGCCGGCGCGTGGTTAGGCTTTCCCGGAATTCTCGGTGCGTTCGTCGGCCTCGTTTATCTCGCCGTTTGGTGGTACCTAGCACGCTCGAAACTTTCTCTCCGCTCTACGCATCCGATCCATTGAATGCGCAAATCACCTGACCAGGCGATGCCGCGAACATCCGTAAACCAAGAAACGGAGCAGGCGGCTGACAGCTAAGGAAAGGAAGAACTAAGATTTATCAAGGATGAAACCGCAGCACCCGCCACAAGTCTACCCGCCGCGGCGGGCCAGCCATCGCTCATCTTATTGATGAACTCGCGCGACTCGTTCAACCTGCGGTCATAAAGTTTATGTCACGGCTTGCCAGCCCGTTCCATTCTCGCTAGCCGGCATTTCACCCTTTACGAAAAGGATACAAACCATGAAAAAATACACCTCACCCTGGAGCACATCGCTCATTGTTGTTTCTTCAGTCGCTACCCTTATTTGCCTCGGGGCCGCGATTAGTGTCGTTTGGACCAGCCGACCGTGGATGGCCTTGCTTCCACTGGCCATCGTCTGCGGCGGTATACTCTTCATGATTCGTGGCTATACAGTCACTCCCGACGCTATTCTTGTTCATCGTCTGTTCTGGAAGACTCGATTGCCACTCGCTGGCTTGCACTCTGTGCAGATCGAGCCGCAAGCCATGCGTCGGAGCATTCGCACATTTGGTAATGGCGGCTTATTTTCCTTCACCGGCTGGTTTCGCAACACAACGCTAGGGGTATATCGGGCATTTGTTACCGATCCGCATCGGGCAGTTGTGTTGCATTTTGCCCGGCGCACCGTCGTCGTTTCGCCTTCAGCGCCAGAAGACTTCGTCCGCGATATTCGCAGCTCCACCCATGCCGCCTAACCAAACGATGGAGCGAACCGCCAACCGTCGCTGATCTTGTCTCGTTAGGCGGCTTGATCGATGGCGCGGGTCGATACATTAGTGTAAACCATCTGGTATGGCTAATAATGCGTATACGAGTAGGCTTGTGAGCCTGGTTAAGGCTGATTCTCGACTTATGAATCTCTTGCGAGCCGTCCGCGCGCTTGATATCGACCGGTGGTGTATTGCTGCTGGTGTCATTCGCAACAAAGTTTGGGATAATTTGCACAATTATACCGAACCTACTCTGCCTTCAGATATTGATGTGCTATTTTACGACGCCATCCGAACGGAATCGGCTTATGAAGATGAAATAGAGAAACGACTTTCAGAATCAGTGCCAACAGTGCACTGGGAAGTGGTCAATCAGGCGACAGTTCACACCTACACAAAAGACGCTCCCTATCAGTCGATCGAAGAAGCGATGTCGCGCTGGGCAGATTTAGTGACGGCCGTTGGTGTTTATCTGACCGATGCCGACGAGATAGGAACTATTGCCCCAGCAGGCTTAGACGACCTGTTCAATCTCAGAGTCAGGCCAAATCTTGTTGCTCCAAACGCCGCTGCTATCTACGACCGCCGCATGACAACAAAAGGGTGGCTTGAGCGTTGGCCTAAACTCACTATTGAGAAGATAGCATCCGGCACTTACTGAGCACACGGAGCAAGTCGCTAACGAGAACTATGAAAAAGTATTTGTTAACGTTGCTGGGCCTAATTCTGTGTTCGTGCACCCGCACGGAAACTATGGATACAGACAGGAAGACGAATATGAACAACTACAAGAAAGACGCGGCTCTTTGGTATGAGGCGTTCACCAACAAGGACCCGGCGTTGCTCGACAGAATCCTGCACGAGACTTGGGCGGACATTCCGTCACCTCCAGGCACACCCGCTGGTCCAGAAGGTGTAAAACCTCTTCTCGCCGGACTCACCACGACTTTTCCAGATTTGAAGCTGACTATTGAGGATATTCTACAGGAGGGAGACAAGGTGGTCGTTCGCGCCAGAATGGCTGGCACTCAAAAAGAGCCCTTCATGGGTTTCCCATCAAAGAACCGGAAGATGGACATTCAGGTCGTGGATATCCACGAGTTTAAAGACGGGAAGATTGTTCGAACCTGGCACACGGAGGATTGGATGAGCGGCCTGCGTCAATTAGGCGTCTTCGAGAAGTAAGAATTAACTTGGCCACCGAAGATCGACCTGAAAACCGCCGAAGGATGAAGTGAAAGCAAAGCTCGCCATCGCCAGCGGTCGCTGATCTTATTTTCGTTAGACGCTCAAAATGCAACCGTCGAAGGCGCAGATCGGAATCCTGTATCTAGCATCCGTGCTCTTGATGCTCGTGGTTTTTCATAAACCGCTCGGATTGCCAGATTACTCGGAGATAGGGTTTCTCGTAGCATCGGGGTTGTGCTGCATCATCTATTCCATATTGCGGCGTCGGCAAAAGTCCGGTCTCTCTCCATCATCAGAGACACTCCCCTCGCCGGCTGATGCGCGCCGGCAAAGAAACGTGAGATTGTTGTCGTTCTTTCTTACGATTGGTGTCGTCCTGGCCGGGCCATTTTGGCTTCCCTATACCGGTCTGACGCTTCCGTTCCCGCACTTGGTCGTAGGTGCAATCGTAATCTGTATCTTATTCGTTGTTATTTATCTCATCGCATCTCGAAATACGACGCCACGCGTCTAATCAGGCGATGCAGCGAATTATGTTCGGAGTCGCTGATCTTGCGTCTCATTACCGCGAACGCGATCTTCCAAACGAATGCCGGCGGGGAGAAGAAGAAGGTCCGCGGCTGTCGTCGCGCTGGGAAGCGCCGCGGCGTCCATGCGGAGAATTCCCCGGCAGGCGCGGCTCGATTTTCTCCGGCCGGGGACGGCGCTGCTCTCCCCTGCCCCGGTCTTCGCGCGGCGGAGCAGCCGCATTGTAATCGAACCCTTCCGCTTTTTTTCGCACAATCCCGCGGCCGATGAAACGTTCGAGCGAACGCAACGGCCCGTGATCTTCCGGAGTAACGAAACTGATCGCGTCGCCCACGGCATGCGCGCGGCCCGTGCGCCCGATCCGATGGACGTAATCCTCCGAATGCATGGGGAAATCGTAGTTCACCACGTGCGAGATCCCATCGACGTCGATCCCTCGCGCCGCAATATCCGTCGCCACAAGGACGCGCACCGCGCCGGACTTGAAATCCTTCAACGCGCGCAGTCGTTGGTTCTGCGAACGGTTCGAATGGATCGTGCCGGTCTTGATCCCGCTTCTCTCGAGCCGGCCCGCAATGCGATCGGCGCCGTGCTTGGTTCGAGTGAAGACGAGCACGGTGTCGAACTGCGGATCCGCGAGAAGATGGAGAAGAAGAGACGGCTTCAGATGCGAGCGCACTTCGTAAACAAACTGGGTCACGGTCTCCGCCGGATTGGCGCGGCGGCCGATCTCAATGATCTTCGGCGAGCGTTGGAACTCGTGCGTCAGCGCCTCGATCTCGCGCGAAAGCGAAGCCGAAAACATTAGCGTCTGGCGTTGCCGCGGCAGCGCTTTCACGATTTGGCGGATCGGCGGCAGGAAACCCATGTCGAGCATCCGATCGGCTTCATCGAGGACGAGGAACTCGATGTTGGAGAAATTAGCGGCGCGCTGGCCCATCAGGTCGATCAAGCGCCCCGGAGTGGCGACGACGAGATCAACTCCGGAGCGAAGCGCTTCGAGCTGCGGCCGTTCGCTCACGCCGCCGAAGACCGTCGCCATCCGCAATGGAAGATGTTTCGCGTACGCGCGCACGTTCTCTTCGATCTGGACCACGAGCTCCCGCGTGGGCGCGACGATGAGAACACGCGTGCCGCGCCGTCTGTTGTCTGCGATGTTCGCGGTAAGTTTCGTCAGAATCGGCAACACGAACGCGGCGGTTTTCCCCGTCCCTGTCTGCGCAATTCCAATCACATCGCGTCCCGCGAGCACCTCGGGAATTGCGGCGAGCTGGATCGGAGTTGGCTCGGTGTAGCCAGCTTCCTGGATGGCTTTGAGAATTGGCGGCGAAAGTTGCAGGGCGCGAAACGGCATAAGACGCTCACTATCGCCCGCGAGCCGATCATTCGCACCTGCTCAATCTAGTTTCCGGAAAACATCGTGTTATCATGCCGACGAATGAGCGTGGTCGGCAAAGTCGAAAGCCTCTGGCGTTATCCTGTCAAGAGCATGCGCGGTGAAGAGATGGAGGAGATGTTCGCCGGCTACGCCGGGATCTATGGCGATCGCCTCTTCGCCTTCGAGAGTTCTGCGAATCCCAGAGGCTTTCCTTATTTCACCGGCCGCGACCAACCCCAGATGATTCGTTACCGCGCACGCTTCCGAAATCCGGAGAAAGCAGCGCGGCCGGTCAATTTGAGTGAAGCGGAGAAATTGTCGCCGAACCTGAATCCGGTCGCAGCTGACGCATCCGAGTTAATGATCGATGTCGAAACGCCGGATGGGAAAATTTTCGCGATCGATGATCCGGCTTTGATCGACGATCTGCGAACGAGCATCGACGGAAAGCACGAGCTCACCTTGCTTCGTTCGGACAAGGCGATCACCGATTGTCGCCCGTTATCGATCTTCGCCGTGCAATCGGCGAAAAAGCTGGGCGATGAAACGGGCGTCGTCGTCGATAAGCGTCGCTTCCGCGCAAATGTTTATCTCGATCTGACATCGTCCGACGGTTTTGCTGAGGACGAATTCGTCGGTCGCTCGTTACGCATCGGCTCAAAAGTAACTATCGCCGTTCTCCAGCGCGATGCCCGTTGCATGATGATCACGCTCGATCCCCACACTGCGGAAAAAACGCCAGCGATATTGAAAGCCGTCGCGCAAGCGCATGGAGGCATGGCTGGTGTCTATGGCGCCGTTCTGGTGGAAGGAATGATGCGAAAAGGAGATGCCGTAGAGCTAGTTGACTAGCTGAACTCACGCCGGCAGTTTGAGACTCTCGCATTTTGTTTCGTAGCTTGCGATCAGCGCCGCGATCTTTGTGTGGAAGGTGTCCTGAGCAGAATAGAGGCCGCCAATTGGTTCCGAAAAGTCCTTCTGCTTTAGTTCGTCCTCGATTGTTAATGTCAGCGCGGCGAGCGCTTCGATATTCGCGCGGGAATGAAATTCCATGTCCTTGAGCTTGGAAAGAACCGTAAGCGATTTTTCCAATTCACCCGGGGCCTGCTCGGGCTTCGCTGCTTCGGTCGTTGGAGCACCCGCATCAGTCGCCGCTGATTGTTTCGCGTTCCTGGATTTCCGTTTGCCGCCTCCGGCGGGCTTCGCCTGTTCGTGCTGCTTTTCCTGAGCCACCTTTTTCCCGTGTGCCACATTTCGAGGATCTGACATTGCTCACTCTACACCAGGCCTGCTTTGCACGCGACGTAGATGGTGCTCGATGATTCGGCTTCGAGCACTGGGTTCGGAAACGTGACCTCGTGGGCGCGTGAAGTTGCGAAGGCCGTGTCGAGCATTCCGAGAAATTCTTCGTCCGGCGGTTCATCCGACCAAAGCGCGAAGACGCCGCCCGGATGTAAATGCGCGGCGAGGGCGAGTAAACCTTCCGTTTGGTAGAAGCTCGCGTTGCTCGGGTGAAGCAGATCGCGCGGCGAATGATCGATATCCAACAGGACCGCATGAAACCGGCGACGCGGGTGGTCGGGATCGAAACCGTCGGCAGATTTCGCGCGGGCAAAAAAATCGGCATGCAAGATCCGCACGCGCAGATCGCGCGTGAGCTGCTCGCTGAAAGGAACGAGACCGCGCTGGTGCCATTCGATTACCGGTTTCAAAGCGTCGATGACCAGCAGAGACGCGACCTCTGCGTGCTCGAGCACCGCCCGCGCCGTGTATCCGAGCCCGAGTCCGCCGACGACCACATCCCACGGCGCGCTTTTCAATTCGGCCAACCCGCGATGCGCGAGCGCTACCTCCACTTCGTGAAACAAGCTCGACATCAGAAACGCGTCGCCGAGTTTTACCTCGTAAACGTCGACCCCACCTAACGACAACATTCGGCGCCGCCGCAGAATGAGATCGCCCAGCTCAGTCTTCTGGTAATCCAGTTCCTCGAAATCCCGGCTCATCGCAGTCGCGGTTCTCTCCCGCGTGCGGGCACCTTAGTCCAATTATCGAAACGTTACGACTGCAGGCGCCGGCACTTCTGCCGGTTAGATCTCGACTTCCCAGGCGCCGCGGTTGCGCGTCCCAGCGCGAATCACTCTTCGGCGCTCGTGAAGGATCATATCGCCCACCACGGCATTCGGAAGGGCGTTGCTAAAGTCGCTCCACTTGGCGCCGCCATTCTGGCTCTGGTAAACACCGTGGTCGGTCGCGGCAAAAATACGCTCCGTGTTTTTCGGATCGATCACAATCGCGTTCACCGGGATGTCCGGCAGGTTGCCGGTGCGATTGCTCCAGGCCTTGCCGCCATTCGTCGATCGGAAAACGTGGCCACCGCCAAAGGCAGAGCAGCTTGTCCAGATGACTTGTTGCGCAGCGCCAAGGACGACGATGTCGCTGATGAACTCGCCGCGCGGACTCGTTAGTTCGGTCACGGTAGCCTTGGCCCAGCCGGAGCTGGCGCGAGCGATGCGAATCAGTCGTCCGTTTTCCGTTCCTAGAAATATCGTTTTCGAATTCACGATGCTCAACGCTGAAGCTTTCTCATTGTCGGTACTGCCAAAATCAACTTCCACCCAGGTGCCTCCGCTATCGTCCGAAACGAAAAGCGTCACGCCTGCTTTCGCGACCACTCTCTCGCTCACATCCATGGGCGGATAAAAAAGCGCTTCGTAATCGTCCGGCGCCTGTGGTGAAACGTCCTCCCACTTGAATTTGCCGGTGCCAGTCACCGGCGCCCGCTCGATATAAATCCCGAAGTAGGAATGGTAACAGAGCTTGTTCGTGTCGTCGGCCCCGCAATCCCCGCCGTCCCCGGGCGCAATCTGGTCCCAGGTGCCATCGACAGGATTGCCGACAGTGCCGTTGTCCTGAGTCCCGCCAATAAGCCAATCGTCATCACTTTCGAGGTGAATGAGAAACTCGAACTCAGTGATGCTGAGTCCACGATTTAGCGCGTCCCAACTCGTGCCGCCATCCGGCGAGCGAAAAACGCCGCCATCGTTACAGGCGTAAAGCACGTTAGGATCGGACGGATCAAAGGCCAGATGGTGCTGATCAGGATGAATAGAGTCGCCGGTCTTACGCGACGAGATGTTACGCCACGTCCAACCGCTCGCTCCCCGTATACCTTTATAGAGAGTTACCGCGCCCCAATACAGAATGCTGGGGTTAACTGGAGACACAGCCATACACCAGTCGTACCAGGACTGGTCGATGTCCGAGCCCGCGTCCATTGTCGGCGGCTTCTCGGTCGAGAAGGCGCCGCCGTTGGAAGCACGCCGCCAGAGCAGCGCCGTCTTATCGAGAACGGCGCCGACGTAAACGACTGCCGGATTCGAAGGAGCATGGCAAACTTCCATGCGAGTAAAGCGCGAACCTGGAGTCGAGCCAGGAAGTGCCACTCGCGTCCAGGTCGTGCCGCCGTTGGTGGAAACGACAAGACCGGGCACCGTAGCCGCAAAAATCTCCTGAGGATCGTTGGGATTAATCGAAATATCCCAGGTGGCGGCGGGTTGCACCGTGCGCCAGGTCACGCCGCCATCCGTGCTTTGCAGGAGCTTCTCCGATGTGCCCACCCAGATGTTCAGCGGGTTAGTCGGATCGACCGCAATATCGTAGATGCCGATGCCTGAAAGATCCTTCGCGGGAACGTGCTCCCATGTCTGACCGCCATCGGCCGATCGGAGAAGGCCGACGCCAAGCTGGCTCTGGTTGTCTCCTTCCCCAGTCCCCGCATAGACAATGTTAGGCGAGCTCGGTGCGCCACAAATTGCGCCCATCGATAGCGTCGGCTGCTGGTCCGTGAGCGGTCGCCAGGTTTTTCCCAGATCCAATGTCTCCCAGAGCCCGCCGCCACCCGAACACAGAACCAGGTGGTTTGGATTCGATGGCGAAATAAAAATACCCGAGCATCGGCCGGCGACAGGCGGTTTGTTGTTACCGCCTTTCCCATAGGTCTGGCCATGCGGGATACTCCTGGGTCCCAGCGCGCGCCAAACCGGAAGCTCCACATTAGCGGCAAACTTTGTCGGGACCAGCCGGCTCTTCGCTCTCTGCGCCTGCGCGTATTCAGGTGTCGGTTTCGAGCTGGACCTTGCCGGGGCTTTCTTGGAAATGCGCGGAGCGCTGGCCTGTTCTGAAGTGACAAAGCCGCGGACTAGCGTCGTACACGGCAGGGCCCGCTGGGTCTCGAAATACTTGATTCGCTCCAGGGCTTTTCCTCCCGCGTAACGGCGTGTCGCGCGCGAAGCCTTTTGCCGGGCGCTCCTACTCTTCTTTTCGCGGACCGGAAGTTTTCGAAGGGGAATGTTCATATAGGTGTCGGGGGATGGATCGGGTTGTAGCCACGGCCATGTGGGGCCGTGCGCGCACGCCCCGCAGGGGCGTGGCTACAGAAGACGACTATTTCTCTTTCTTCGGTTTTGCCTTGTCAGGCGCATCCTTGTCTGTGGATTTCGCATCTTCGGTTCCCGGCGTTGGAAGCTCGTCGAGTCCGCGCGCCTTTCGGTCCTGCTGAATTCGTTGGAAAGCGCGGCCACCAGGCGGCGGGTTGTCGCGATCTTTGCCTTTATCTGACGGTATTTGCATCTATCCCTCCGGTTAATTAACGATGCCGGGGGAAGAGCTCTTCGTGCGGCTCTGCGATCCCATACATCGCATGATCCATTCTGCCACGAGGTCGAAGACAAGCCAGGTCGCAAGGAACGCGACGCATTCAAGGGTGAAGCTGTGAAATTTGTAGAAGACATCGGCAAGGATAAGGGCCGGAACGAAACCGAAGAGCCGTTTTCCGTAGGCGGCGTGACTGCGCAAGGCCCGGAGGAGATCGATCATAAATAGATCCTTTCTTGGATGGGGAAACTGAACGCCCTTTTTTATCGAGTCGTCGTTTTAGTGTCAACGCAATTTCGGATCGCGACCAATTAGTGATTGCCTGCCCCGCGGCTTTGCCCTAGCAGTGGGTCAACTTTAGACGAAAGGAAAATTTCATGGGCATCGGCTTGCTTCTTCTCGGCATCATCGTTCTGGTCGCGATCTTCGTGCTGTTCTTCGTGATCGGCGCCTACAACGCGCTCGTCACCTTGCGTAACCGCTACAAGAACGCCTACTCGCAGATCGATGTGCAACTCAAGCGGCGTTACGATCTCATTCCGAACCTCGTCGAAACCGCCAAGGGTTATCTCCAACATGAGCGAGGCACGCTCGAAGCCGTGATCGCCGCCCGCAATGCCGCCGCCACCGCTAATACTCGCGCGGCCCAAAATCCGGGCGACGCGTCCGCCATGAAAGAACTTTCGTCGGCAGAGTCGGCTTTGGGCGGCGTGATGGGCCGATTGTTTGCCCTGGCCGAAGCGTATCCCGACCTAAAGGCGAACACGACCATGATGACTTTGATGGAAGAGCTAACTTCAACCGAAAACAAAGTCTCGTTCGCGCGTCAGGCCTACAATGATTCCGTCATGACCTACAACACCCGCCGCGAAGTTTTCCCCACCAACATCATTGCGGGCTCATTCAATTTTGGGCCGGCTGAGCTCTTCGTCATCGACAAGCCGGAAGAAAAGGCAGCTCCCAAAGTCGCGTTCTAAGTCTTCGCATAAGATCCCGATCGGGTGGACTTCTTCGCGCGCCAGGACAAAGCCCGACGCAATACCAAGCTCCTGGTATTTTATTTTGCCGTTGCGGTCCTCTTGCTGATCGTTGCGGTTTACCTGGCCGTTGCGCTGATTTTTACTGGTGTCGAGCTCAAGAATTCCGACGGCGAAGCTTCGTTGAACTGGTTGCAGCCGGAATTATTTTTCGGGACAGCTCTCGGCACTCTCGCTGTGATTTCTTTGGGGAGCGTCTTCAAGACCATGGCGCTGGCTCGAGGTGGCCGCGCCGTCGCCGAGCTTCTCGACGGTCGCCTGGTGAATCCGAATTCTACCGACATCCACGAGCGCAAATTGCTCAACGTCGTCGAAGAGATGGCGATCGCTTCGGGCGTTCCTGTCCCACAGGTTTACGTCATGGATAATGAGTCCGGCATCAACGCGTTTGCCGCCGGGCATTCCACCAGCGACGCCGCCATCAGTGTGACGCGCGGTTGCATGATGATGCTAACGCGCGACGAGCTGCAAGGCGTGATCGCGCACGAATACAGCCACCTTCTCAATGGCGACATGCGGCTCAACCTGCGTTTGATGGGCCTCATTTTCGGCATCCTTTGCCTGACGGTAATCGGCCGTATCCTCGTCCAAACCCGCGGAAAAAAGAATCCGTTGCCGCTGCTCGGCCTGGCGCTGATCATCATCGGCTGGATCGGCGTTTTGTTCGGACGTTTGATCCAGGCGGCGGTGAGCCGGCAGCGCGAATTTCTGGCGGACGCCGCGGCGGTTCAATTCACCCGCAATCCCGGCGGCCTCGCGGGCGCGCTTAAAAAGATCGGCGGACTTGGCGAAGGTTCGCACCTCCAGGCGCCGCGGGCGGAAGAAGCTAGTCACTTGTTTTTTGCGAATGGCTTGAAGAGTTCGTTCTTTGGTTTCGCAACCCATCCACCATTGGAGGAACGCATCCGCGCTTTGGATCCGACCTTCGACGGAAAATTTCCGGAGACGGTAGCAGCCGTGGACGATTCCACGGCGCCGCCGCCGCTGCCCGGAGTATCGGCATTATCGCAACCGCCATCACCGCCGCGTCCGCCTGTTCGTCCACCGCCGCTTCCCATCGCGCAACCGCCGCCGCCGCCTTCCGGCGCTCGACCGCCACCATTGCCCACGGCAGCGCTCCTTGCCGATATCGGCCAGCCGACCACCGAGCATCTTCGTTACGCCGCCGATCTTCACCAGTCGCTTCCGCCATCTTTGCAAGCCGCCGCCCACGATCCGCTCGGGGCGAGCGCGTTGGTTTGCGCGTTTCTCCTGGGCGATGAAGCAGCGGTGCGGCAGAAGCAACTCGAAGAGTTAGGGCGCGGCACTTCCGAGGCGATGCTCCAGGAAACGCTTCGAATCTGGCCGGAGATTCAGGGCCTGCCGTCACAGGTTAGAATTCCGCTGGTGGACATGGCGCTACCCGCGCTGCGCAGACTTTCGCCGCAACAGTTCGAGCAATTCCGCGCCACCGTGAATACGCTCGCGGCGAGCGACAGCGAAACCGATCTGTTCGAATACATGCTGCAAAAAATTGTGATGCGACACCTCGAAACGCGTTTCTTTCCCAAAGGCCGCTCGGTCACTCAATTCTACGACCTGCGTCCCCTCGCCCGCGATTGCGGCGTGCTCTTGTCGGCGACGGCCTATGCTGGCCAGGACGATCCCGCGCGGGCGCGGGCAGCTTTTGCGTCAGGCGCGGAGTCGTTAGGCCGAATTGCTCGTTGCGAAATTCCGTGGCTGCCACCGGACGAATGCGATCTCTCGCATTTGGACGCCGCGCTCCAGCGCTTCAGCCAGGCCGTGCCGCAGATCCAAAAAAATGTTCTGAACGCCTGCGCCCAAACCGTGGCCGCCGACGGCGTCATTCAACCGCGCGAAGCCGAGTTGCTCCGCGCCGTCGCCGACGCGCTCGACTGCCCGGTGCCGCCCTTCCTGCAATCGTAAGAAGCTTGCGCCGCGGTTGGCGCGGGTCCCGCCAATGCGTGTCTCGCAGCGAACCGCCTTACGTTTGGACTCGACAAATCCCGCTCGTCTTTCCAAAAGTGAATTAATCTCATGGCAATGATAGCCGGCGGCTTCGGGAGTGAGATCACGGTCAATGTGATCGCCTCCATCATCGCGTCCGCCATCTTGCTCGGGCTCGGCTTTCTCTTCGGAAAATACAGGGAACGCCAGCACTTCGGGAAAAAGCTCGAGGATTACGACTTCTATCCCTACGGACCGAGTCGGGAAAACTTCTCCGAATTCAGCCTCAAGGACTTTCGGCTCGGAATGCATTACTTCCTGCGCAATTTCGATCCGCTGGCCGCGCGGCAACTCATCTTCATCGGCGAGCAGAACAACGTGCGCGCTCAGCTCGAGCCGGCCGAGCAGCAGGTTTACGCGCGGTTGTTCGCCCGCTACGACGGCAAGAAAATCGCCGACGACACGCGCGAGTATCTGGAGAACTACGCCCGCATCGTTCGCCTGCTCGGCAAATCGTTCCCCGGGCTCGGCATCGAGATCCTGCTCCACGATCTCTCCAATCCATCGCACTCGCTCGTCGCGCTCGAAAATAACGTTACCGGACGCAACCTGCACGACGGCACCACCAACCTCGTCATCGACCTGAAAAAGCGACAACTCTCGCACGAGGAAAAATTGAACTACGAGCTGAAGATTGGCGCACGGCGATTCAAGTGCACCACCATTCCGATCGTCCGCAAGGAGTATGGCGTGGTCGGCGCCGTCTGCATCAATGTTGACGCCAACTATCTCACCGAAGAGGTCCTGAGCGCATCCGATAAAGTAGCGAGCTTCTTTCAAACCTTCTGTCGCACCGAAATGCAGCTCGATGAAAACATCCTGAGTCGCGACGAATACGCGAAAGCGCTCAAGGGCAAGCGCCACTTCAAAGACGCCCAGTTTGATTAGGCCGGCAGAAGCGATGAACACGATGCATAACCCTGAAGATCGCAGTTTCCTCGGGCATCCGCGCGGGCTCGGCTACATCGCGTTCGCAGAAGCATGGGAACGCTTCTCCTACTACGGGATGCAATCGCTTCTCGTGCTCTACATGGTCAACCGGCTGCTGCATCCCGGACATATCGAAGCCATTGCCGGGTTCGTTCCGTTTCGCCACCTGCTTGAGAATCTCTATCGCGGTCCGCTCTCGGTGCAGGCGCTCGCCTCAGCCATCTTCGGCCTCTACACCGGTCTCGTTTATCTCACGCCGATTTTCGGCGGATTGCTCGCCGACCGTTTGCTCGGGCGCACTCGCACTATCACCATCGGCGCCCTCCTCATGTCCGCCGGCCATTTCCTGATGGCGTTCGATCTCACCTTCCTCATTGCGCTGCTCTGCCTGCTTCTGGGTGTCGGCTGTTTCAAAGGCAACCTAGCCAGCCAGGTCGGCGCGCTCTACGCCACTGCCGATAACCGGCGTGCCGATGCCTTCCAGATTTACTACTTGTTTATCAACGGCGGGGTGATCGCAGCGCCGCTCATCGCCGGCACCCTCGGCGAAGTTTACGGCTGGCATTATGGGTTCGGCGCGGCCGGCGTCGGCATGTTGATCGGCCTAACGATCTATCTCCGCGGCCGGAAATGGCTTCCGCCCGATTCGCCCGTCGTGACAAAGAGCGAACGCGCCGCCAAACCTCCGATGAGTCATCGGGAAAAAATGGGGATCGTCGCGTTGCTCGCGCTTCTGCCAGTGCTGACGATCGCCGTCATCGGCAACCAACAAATCTTCAACGCTTATCTCGTCTGGGCGGAGAAAACCGCGAACCTCGTCTTCTTCGGAAAGAAAATGCCGACGACGTGGCTGATCACACTCGATTCAATCCTGTCGGTCAGTTGTCTCGCGGGCGCGGTCGTCTTCTGGCGGCTTTGGTCGAAAAAATTTCGTGAGCCGGCGGAGATCACCAAGCTAGGCATCGGCAGCATCATCGCGGTGACCGGGTTCCTTTCACTCGCCGCGGGCGCAGCGATCGCGGCGAGTTCCGGAGGGAGCGTATCGATCTGGTGGCTCATCACCTTTCATCTTCTCAACAGCATCGGGTTCGCCAACGTCTTTCCCGTTTCGCTCGCGCTCTATGCGCGTGTCGCGCCGCCGGCTTTGTCCGCCACCATCATCGGCATTTATTACCTGGCCTTCTTCGCGGCGAATAATCTCGTCGGCTGGATCGGCGGGTTTCTCGAGAAAATGCCGGCGATTTACTTCTGGCTTATGCACGCAGGGTTGGCTGGCAGCGCTGGCATCATTTTCCTCATCGCCGGCCGCCTCTTCGGCCATCTCCTCGCGCCTGGTAGTGACGAAGGCGGCGCACCTGCAAAAGTCTGACCTCCGACCTCTGACTTCCGACCTCTGACTTACGGACCTGGCGGCGGTCCGCGGCGAACGGGCGGAGGCGACGGAATGAGATTGGGCGGAACGCCGGCCGCTTGAAGCACGGCGTTGCCATTGGCCGGATCGCGCCACATCACTTCGCGGCTGATCTGCTGCAACGTCCGGTTGCGCGCAGTCTCGTCCGCAATGTTTCGCGCCCAGCTCACGGCATTTTGCGGATCGGTCGCTGCCATGGCAGAGGCGAGCGCGGCGACGGCTGTGTCATGCGAGCCGCCCGGTGGCAGAGCGTTGATCCAGTTCGCAGCCGCGGTCGAATCTTCGCGAGCCCACTGCCGCATGACCTGCGAAATGGAACGCGATCGCGCTTCCGATTCGGGCAGCGAGAGCGACCAATTCGCCGCCGCCGCCGGATCCTGGGCGGCCCATGTCCGCACCACTTGATTGACCGGCGAACGCCAAATATCGGTCGATTTATCCTGGGCGGCTTGCAGAGCGGCCGCTTGCGGATCGTTCGCCGCCCATTGCCGGTAAATCACGGAACTTAGCGGCTCGTTTCCGCGATTATCGCCGAGCGTTGCCGCCAGCCGAAGCGCGCCGGCCGGGTCTGTGTTCGCCATGAAACCGAGCACACCGCGCAAAGCCATGTAGCGAAGATCCGCGTTCGGCAGCGACTTCGCACGGTCCAGCGCTGCCTGCGCATCCGTCGCGGCCGCCTGTTGGAAAACATCATCCGCAATGTATTCAAACCCGCGATTCGAAGCGGCGAATTGCAGCGCCGCGTCCGGATCGCTTTGCACCCAGCGCGACACCAGCAGTCGCGATGCAAGCTCGCGATCGTTGTTCCCAGGAATCCGGCGAATCCGTTTCAACGCGTCGGCATATTCCGCCGGTCGCAGGCTGTTGATGAATGCTTCCAAATTTGTCATGCGGTGTTTGGCATCGCGATCGGCCAGAATCGCATCCAGAGATTTCTTCGAGGCCGCGAGGGAGGTCGATGAGAGCTGCTGGGAGCTCGCGTTAATATCACGCGGCGCCTCGATCATCGGCGCTGCCGAAACGGACGGGCGCGCATCCCCAATCTCCGACCGCTTCGGCGACAGCTCACTCTTGCCTGCGAGAAATCCGCGGCCAACGATCGCTCCGCCGATGAATGCCGCCGCGACGATCAGAATATGCGTACGACTGATTCGCGCCGTCATGATCGGGAATCTTCCGCTAACAACGCCGCAGACGCGACTTGTTGTTACGCCCGGCATTCAGCATAATCGACGGCGATGGATTATGTGATTCGCCCACTCACCTCCGCGGATGAGCCGATTCTCTGGGAGATGTTGTATCAAGCTTTGCGGACATCGCAGGAGGCGCCCCCGCGAGAGATTGTGCGGCAACCCGAATATGCGCGGCACGTCGAAGGCTGGGGCCGCGCGGGCGACACGGGCTTTGTCGCGTCTGATGCGGAGCAAAGGGATGACCTGCTGGGCGCGGCATGGTTCCGCTTATCGCCAGCAGAAAGCGACGAGGAGGCCACGCCGGAGCTGGCCTTCGCTGTGAAATCCGGACATCGCAAACGCGGCATTGGCGCCGCCCTGCTCACCCAACTCGTTAAGGCGAACCCGCAATACAGCGCGGTCTCGTTCAGCGCCCCGGCAAATAATCCAGCGGTGCGACTCTACGAACGCTTCGGGTTCAGAATCGTCCAGCAAAGCGACCGAGCCGTCACCTTGCGCAGAGAGATCTGATCTGCCTGTCGGCCGTGGTCCTGGGAAAAGACGCAACGTCCTTATATGAAAGACGACATCCAGCTTAGCGCGGTAGAAGACCACGATGGGATATTGACCATCCGCGGCGGCGGCGCCCGTCGCGATTGGAACGGCATTCACTACAAGCAGGGCATGTCGGCGAAAAATGTCGGCACCACCAAACTATCCGCCAACATCGCCACGATACCTCCGGGTGGCGTCGCTTATGCCCACATTCATGTCGGCTTCGAGTTGATCCTTTATATTCTGGAAGGAAAAGTGCGTCACGAGTTCGGCCCCGGCCTCAAGCAAGTGTTGGAGAACGAAGCCGGTGATTTCATCTACATCAAACCTGACGTTCCGCACGAAGTCTTCAACCTAAGCGACACCGAACCCGTCGTCGCCTTCGTCGCCCGCTCGTCTGCCGACGAATGGGACAATATCATTCCGTACGACCGCACTCGCGCGAATTGATGGATCGCACCCTTGCCGATCTCTCCGCTTGAATAAAAAAGTTTGCTTGATCCCGAAGCCGGACTTGTGACAGAAACAACCTGTCCCCCATGAAAAGCCGGTTCCCCCTGGTCATAAGCCTTACCCTCACACAGGACGCAGCGACCCTGGCGAACAAGATTGCTGACGATCTGAGGGCAGCACTGTCGAGATAATCGATGGATAGCGCATCTCCAGCATTAGAATATGCCGATGCCGACCTTCTGGTTGCGTATCTCATGCGCGAAGGGGTGCCGCTTAAGCCCGAGGTCCTAACAGGGGCGACAGGCGGGAGGGTGCCGGGCGCCGGAGGTCCTACCGAAGAAGAAAAGGGCGTTTTTTATGCGGCTTACAGTGAGCTGGCTAAGCTGGCTTCGCCTGTAACGGCCGAGAGCTTGAGAGCATGCTCGGATGAGCGCGCTGGCTCTTGGAAGAAATGGCCGTGGAGCACTCCGCAACAATTGTCCCTTGCAGAACGAGCGGTTCAAAGGCACCACACCTGGGCCTTCATAGCTCTCATCGTTTTGTTGATTGTTCAGATCTACTGGTTGATCGGCGCCAGTCTGATTGCTGGAATCAAACAGCAAGACAACGATACCCCCACCGCGGAGTCGACTCCTGCAGCGGCGGTGACCACCAATAATATCCAGACGAGTCCCACCCCCGCCGCCGCGTCCACGGATGCAACCGAGAGCGAAGAGGATGCCCGGGAAGACACGCATCTATGGCTCCTTTCCGTATGGAGCTCGGTGTGGAAGTGGGTACCAGATCTCTATCGGTCTTGGTTTCCCAACAAAGACGTAACCAGCAACCCTCGATGGGAGCTCTCCATTAGTGCAAAGTTTGTCCTCGATATCCTCCAGACGTACCTCCTGCCGTTGCTCTACGGCTGGCTGGGAGCGATGGCGTTCGTTCTTCGCAGTCTTATTGCCGCCGTCAAGTACCGGACATTTCGCCCTCAACTGAACGTGGAATATCGGTTGCGCGTTTACCTCGGGTTGCTCGCCGGGCTGGTGATTGGCTGGTTTATGCGCTCCAAGAGCAACTCAGGACAATTAGGCGTCGCCGATCTCACACCGGCTGCCGTCTCGTTTCTCGCCGGTTACAGCGTCGAAATCCTGTTCTCCACCATGGATCGCATCGTGAGCGGATTCGTCGCGGCTTTTGGTGGATCTACGGTTGAAACGCCTCAAAGACCGAGGAGCTGAGCCGTCGGATACGGCCGGACGCGAGGCGGATCGTACACTCCGCCTCGCGATTCGATTCTGCTGGCTCGAAAATCCTACCGCCTAGCGGCGTTCCCAACTGGAATCCCAGTTCCGATGATGGCGAAAGTGGATCGTGGCCTGGTCCCGATGGTACCCGCCGCGGCGCTCGTAATGTCCGCGAACCCAACGTCCATGATAGCGATAACCGGGCACCCAAACCCATTCGTACCCTTCATGCCAATAGCGCGGGCCATAGAAATATGGCCGGTCGCCCACACTGATCGAGAAATCGATTGCCTTGGCTTCCGGTGCAAGCGGAACGCTCGCCGCCATCACAACCGCCAACAGTATCATGATTTTCTTTTTCATATTCATTTTCTCCTTTTTGCGCGCCCTCGTTTCGGGCCGCTATTTTTTTCGACGCCTGCGGGCAGCGAATATTCAACCCGGCGAGATTTTCCGCCTGACCTAAAAATCCTCCGCATCCGAAAGCATGATTGAAAAACGTCCGCGCTCGTTGCTCGGCCCTCTGCGTTTCCTCCTTCCTACTTTCTACTTTCTACCTTCTACTTCCTACTTCCTACTTCTCTTCAAACGCTTCCTTGTTCACCACGTACGGCATCTTCGCCGGGTCGCCGCCGTAGTTTCCTTCCAGCACGTCGATCACTGCCTGGGCCGTGCGTCCGGCCATGCCTTTGTCGGGATCGACCGAGAGTCGCGTGATCTGCCCGCCGCTCGCGAAGTGATGAAACAGCCGCGTGCGATCGGCGATCTCCGGATCGAGCAGCGGCGAATCCGGCGGCAGCGGTTCTTTTTCAAAAACGTCGAGCGCGGCCCCGGCGATAACTTTGTCTTTCAGCGCCTGGGCGAGAGCGTTCTCGTCAACGACAGGGCCGCGGGAGCTGTTCACAAGATATGCGGTCGGCTTCATCAGCTTGAGCGTCTTTTCGTTGATGAGGTGATAGGTCGGTTTGTCGGTTTCGCCCTCGCGCAAGAGCGGCACGTGGACGCTCACGAAATCGGCGCCGCGCAGCGCGTCCTCGAACTCCACGTATTTGATCCAGGTTTTCTCCTTTTGGATTCCCTTCGCGTGCCGCAAATCCATCAGCTCTTGAATAGCCGTGACGTAAGCGTCGTTGTGATACGCCGGGTCGTAACACAGCATGTTCATGTCGAAACCCGAGCACTTCTTGATCATCGCCAGGCCAATGCGGCCGGTGCCGATGATGGCGATAGTCTTGCCCGTGACCTCATCGCCAAGGAACGGCAGGAACGGATGCCACGACGGCCATTTCTGCTCCCGCACCAGGCGCTCGCTCTGCCACATTTTTCTCGCCAGCATCCCCATCATGAAAAAAGCGAACTCGGCCGTCGCTTCGGTGAGCACGTCGGCCGTGTTCGTGAATGGGATTCTGGATTTGTTCGCGTCAGCGCGGTTGATGTTATCGAAGCCGACCGCGATCTGCGCCACAATCTTGAGCGAGCCTTTTCCCGCTTCGAAGACTTCGGCGTCGATCGGATCGCGGAGGGTTGTGATCAACGCGTCGATTCCGCTCTTCACCTTCTCGATGATCACCTTCTTCGGCGGCGCCTCAGGTCCCTGAAAAACTTCGAGCTCGTACCCGCGCTCACGCAACCGGTTCTCCGCCGGATCGCCGATGCGGGAGGTGGCGAAGACGCGGAAATGTTTTTTATCAGTCATGCCTTTCGCCGTCGGCCCGCATCCTTTGGTTAGGCCGCGTTTGCAGGCACTGGAATATGTTCCGCTTTCAGTTCGTGCAGATCGAGCTTGTGGCTCGCATTATCGATATCAATGCCGACCAGTCGTCCATCGGCGTCGAAATCTAACACGACGCCCTCGGCAACTTCATCGCTATCGGCGCTAGGCTTGGGAGAGAGCGCGATATAGAGCGAATCAGTGTCTGCGTGATAGTGGAGCGTCATGGCCGAAATCTCCTGTCGGGAAAGGCATTGTGAATCGTAATCTTATCAGCCAGCGTCACGACGCGCAAGAAGCGGCCATTGAGCTCGGGCACTGCGGCCCAAAACCGAAAACGGTTATGTTCCTGCGGCTCGCTGCGAATTGGATTCTGAACGACGCGAATGCACATCTCCTTTGTGAGGTAGGGCCGGCGCGATAAAACACCATCCTCAAAGTACGCAGTGAACTGGAAATCCCCCATTCGGATCACTGTAATTGCCTTAAGTGATAGCGTGAAGTCGCGGACTACAGATTCTTATTCACCCAAGTGCCGACGCGATCGAGTGCCTTCTCGATGTTCTCGATGGAGTTCGCAACGCTGAAGCGCAAATAGCCCTCGCCAAAATTGCCGAAGGCCGTCCCAGACAGCCCGGCGACGCCGGCATCGTCGAGCAGCGCGTCGGCGAGTTTCTTCGACGGCCAACCAGTCCCGGTGATGTTCGGGAAAACGTAGAACGCGCCCTTGGGCAAGCGGCAGGAAAAACCTTTGATCTTATTGAGGCCGGCGACCATGACGTCGCGGCGTTTCTTGAACTCGGCGCACATCCCCTCGACCGACGCCTGCGGTCCGCGCAACGCCTCGATGCCGGCGATTTGCGTGAAGCTGGCCGTGCAGGAATTGGAATTCGTCATCAGTCGCGCGATATGTGTCGCCAAACCGGCGCGCATCACGCCGTACCCCATCCGCCAGCCAGTCATGGCGTAAGTCTTGGAAAAACCGTCGAGCAGAATGCAGCGATCCTTCATCCCGTCCACCGACATGATGGAATGATGCTCACCCTCGAAGATGAGGCGACTGTAGATCTCGTCGGTCAACACCATGATGTTGCGATCGCCGATCGCGCGCGCGATGCCGTCGATATCGTCCTTCGTCAGCACACCGCCGGTCGGGTTCTGCGGCGAATTCAGGATGATGAGCTTCGTGCGATCGTTGATGAGCGCGCCGAGCTCGCCCACGTCGAGGCGGAAATCCATCTCCTCGCGCAATTGGATCGGCACCGCTTTCGCGCCGACATAATCGATCATCGACTCGTAGATCGGGAATCCAGGATTGGGATAGATGACCTCATCCCCTTCTTCAGCCAGCGCGAGAATCGTGAAAAAGATGATCGGCTTACCGCCGGGAACGACGACCACTTCTTCGGGCGTTGCGTTTACCCGGCGCGTCTCACTCACGTACTGGGCGATCGTTTCGCGCAGTTGCGGCAAGCCGGCCGACGGCCCGTAGTGAGTGAATCCCTTGTGCAACGCATCCGTCGCCGCGCCGATGATGTTGCCCGGCGTATCGAAATCGGGTTCCCCGATCTCAAGATGAACGATGTCACGGCCCTTCGCCTCCAGCGCTCGCGCCTTCACCAGGACTTCGAAAGCCGTCTCGGTGCCGAGACGCGCCATGCGTTTCGCGAGGCGGAGTTCGAGAGCCTTATTCATTTCGCTTTTTGTTCGTCGGCCTTCATACGCGAGAATTGTGGCGCTGGCAATCCATCGCACCGCGTCCTGACGCCAGTCGATATCTTTGTCCGACTTCTGACTTCCGATCTCCGACCTCTGGCCGCAGAATCGCGGCATGAAGCACTTTTTTCTGGCGTGTCTTTTCCCGGCGCTGCTAACAGCTCAGAGTATGCAATTGACTGAACGGTTGGGTAAGACCGTGCTGTACGGGGATATCGCTCTTTCCCCGGATGGCACACACGTCGCCTGGGTCCAGTCCACCGCTGCCGCGACCTCGAAGCAGACTTACGTGCGCGGCACATCAGAAAACGCGCCGGCCACGATGGTTGCCATCGGAAGCGAAAGCGAGCGTACTGATTCCGATCCGGCCTGGTCTCCGGATTCCAAAACCCTCGCGGTGTTTTCCACCGCCGGCGCAAAAGACCAAAACCAGCTCTGGACCGTTCAGGCTGACGGCTCCGATTCGAAAAAGCTGACAAAATTAAGCGGATACGCCGCTCGTCCCCGCTGGTCGCGAGATGGGAAACAAATCGCCTTCCTCTATATAGAAGGAGCCGGTGGCGGCGGCCCGTTAATGGCCGTGCCCACCACCACTGGAGTCGTCGATACCGCCATTCACAATCAGCGGATCGCAGTGGTGGACGTTGCCACCGGCCAGCTCCGCCAGGTTTCGCCGCCGGACCTTCACATCTACGATTATGATTGGTCGCCCGACGGCAAAACGTTTGTCACCACCGCCGCTCCCGGACCCGGAGATAACAATTGGTGGATCGCGCAGATTCACACGATCGATATCGCGAAAGGAACCGCTGCATCCATCTACAAACCTTCGCTCCAACTGGCGGTGCCGCGATGGTCACCGGATGGCAAATCGATCGCGTTCATTGAAGGCTTGATGAGCGATGAAGGATTTCACGGCGGCGACCTCGTCACGGTCTCGGCCGCCGGAAAGGATATCGTAAATCGCACGAAAGGTCGCAAGAGCTCGGTGAGTTCCCTTTTCTGGCAGACGCCGGATCGCATCCTGTTTACGGAATACGTCGGAGGAGGAGGCGCGATCTCCGAACTGACGCTCGCCAACAATTCCGTGCGGACAATCTGGAAAGGCCCCGAAAGCTTTCACGCCTTCGGCAATTTCCCTGACTTCGCCCTCGCCAAAGATGGCAAGACGGTGGCTGTGGTCCGAAGCAGCTATGAAACGCCGCCCGAACTTTGGGCTGGACCGATCGGTGACTGGCGACAACTGACCGCTAACAACTCGGCTCTAACTTCGACGTGGGGCAAGGCCGAGAACCTCGAGTGGACGAACGACGGGTTCAACATCCAGGGATGGCTTATCCCGCCCGCGAAAATTGAGTCAGGCAAAAAACATCCAATGGTCGTCCTGATCCATGGCGGACCTTCCAGCGCCACGACGCCGGAATGGCCGGCTGGTTTTGGAATGTCGCGAGCGATCGTCGCCGCGCTCTCCTCCCGCGGTTACTACCTCCTTTTGCCGAACCCGCGCGGCAGCTATGGCCAGGGAGAAGATTTTACCCGCGCCAATGTGAAAGATTTCGGCGGCGGCGATCTTCGCGACATCCTTGCCGGCGTCGATGCCGCCATCGCGAAGTATCCCATCGACCCCGCGCGTCTCGGTGTGACCGGCTGGAGTTACGGCGGGTTCATGACCATGTGGACGGTGACGCAAACCAACCGTTTTCGTGGCGCCGTCGCCGGCGCCGGCATTGCCAATTGGCAAAGCTATTACGGCCAGAACCTGATCGATCAATGGATGATCCCGTTCTTCGGCGCATCCGTTTACGACGACCCGGGCGCGTACGAAAAAAGCGCGCCCATTCACCACATCAAAAAGGTAAAGACTCCGACTCTTGTTATAGTCGGCGAACACGACGCCGAGTGTCCCGCTCCGCAGTCCTACGAATTCTGGCACGCATTGCGGACCCTGGGTGTCCCGACCCAGCTCATCGTCTATCCCGGCGAAGGCCACATGTTCATCAAGCCCGAGAATCAGGCCGGCCGCCTCGATCAAACCGTCGCCTGGTTCGACAAATACTTGCAGTGACTCACCGTCCGACCTCTGATCGTTTTCTACTTCCTACTTCCTACTTTGCTTTCCAACCTCCGACCTCCGACCTCCGAAAGGCCCCTCTTCTTCGCGAGCCCGGCGAAGTTTCGTCAATGGCTCGCGAAGAATCACGCGCGGGCGGCCGAGTTATGGGTCGGTTTTTACCGCAAAGACTCCGGCCGCCCGAGTATCACCTGGCCCGAATCGGTGGACGAAGCGCTCTGCTTCGGGTGGATCGATGGCATTCGCAAAAAAGTGGACGACGAAAGCTACAAGATCCGCTTCACGCCGCGCCGGCCGAAGAGCATCTGGAGCGCCGTCAATATCGGGCGTGTCGCAGTTCTAACGCATGAAGGCCGGATGCAGCCAGCCGGGATCGCCGCGTTCGCGCGCCGCGAAGAAGCCACCTCTGCAATATACTCATTCGAGAACCGCGAGTCCGCGAAGCTACCCGCCGCCGATGAGCGCGAGTTCCGTCGCGACCCCGTTGCCTGGGAATTCTTTCAGCGCCAGCCTCCCGGTTATCGCCGGCTCGCGGCGTGGTTTGTGATCAGCGCAAAGCGGCCGGAAACTCGGCGAAAACGTCTCGAGCGCCTGATCGAACAATCGCGCGCCCAACGCCGCCTTTGAACGGGCGACGAGATTGCGGCATGTCCGCGAAGACGCTAGCTTCGGCTCGATCCGCGCGATTTCTTCATGGCTATCCGAATCCTCGTCACCGGCGGCACCTTCGATAAGGAATACAACGAACGCACCGGCCAGCTCTTTTTTAAGGACACCCACGTCGCTGAAATGCTCAGGCTGGGACGATCGCGCGTCGAGGTCACCATCCGCACCGTGATGATGATCGACAGCCTCGAAATGACCGATGCCGATCGCGCGTTGATCGTGCAGAACTGCCTCCAGTCCGAAGAAGATCGCATCGTCATCACCCACGGCACCGACACGATGACGGAGACCGCCGCCGCAGTGGCGCACGCCGTCGCCGGGAAAACCGTCGTGCTCACCGGGGCGATGATCCCTTACGCTTTCGGCAGCTCCGATGGCCTCTTCAATCTCGGCAGCGCTCTCTCGTTCGTGCAGGTGCTGCCGGCCGGCGTTTACATTTCCATGAACGGGAAATGCTTTCCGTGGGACCGCGTCCGGAAAAATCGCGAACGTGGCGAGTTCGAGGAGATTTCGTAATCGCGTAGCTCGCAACGCGGAGCGGCGGCAACGGCCTCTCCCACGACTGGCGCTCTAAACGTCGAGCTCGGAGTTATTCGGCAATCTCATCGGTAACGAACTTCTTTGCCCGCATCAAAAGAATGCCGACGATCACGAGCCAGATCCCTTCGCCGAAGATGACCAGCCCGAAACCATGCGCGTCCATCCTGAGTCCTAACGCCAAGGCGATGACGGTTGCGCATCCGACTAACAATCCGTAAATCCCGATCGCGGGTGAAAGCGCGCGAGTCTTCACGATCATCAGCGACCAGAGCGCGATCGCTACGCACGAAGCGACGACAAAGATGCGATCGAACGCCTGATTGATCATGTAGTTGTAGTCCATCATGATTCGCCACTGTTCGCTTCCGGGACCGTGGGCCACCACCTTCCGCATGATCTCCGTCCCCACGAGGCCGCTGAGCGCCGGCGCAATCATCACTGCGACCAAACTCAGGCTGTAGATCGCCAACGCGCCCAGCGCGACACGACCCGGCGAATCCAGGCGCCGCGTTAGTGCGAGTGCTCCGAGAAACAGGAACGGTATGCCCGCGATCGCGAGCACGTGCACACCAATCATCATCGCGGCCAACGTCTCAAATTGCGCGGGCGTGATAGGATGACCACCGGTCACGGGATGCGTGGCCATCGTGACTATCCCGCTGATTGCTCCTATGATTAGCGCGATCCCGCCGAGTCGGTTATCTTTCATGCCTTAAGCTTCCGCGATGCATTCGTTAGGCGTCCAGCAGAAGCGCAAGGGGAAACCGAACAGAAGAGCCGTTTGTGTTCAGAAAGCTGCCGGAAGTAGATAAAAAGGAAGACCAACGCGTCCGCCGCACGCGCGACCGCCTGGGCGATGCGATGATGGGGCTGCTCGTCGAGAAGCCGTTCGACGACATCACGGTTCAGGATGTCCTCGACCGCGCGCAGGTAAGCCGCTCCACCTTCTACACCCATTATCGAGACAAAAACGATCTCTTCCTCAGCGATGCCGAGGACTTTTTCGAAATGATGGCGACGGCACTCGCGCGCGCCGGCGACAAGTCGGATCGAGTCGCGCCCGTACGGGAATTGTTCGCGCACATCGCCGAGGTGCGCCCATTCTACAACGCGCTCATCGCATCCGGCCGGAGCCAGGTTCTCCTGGAGCTAGGACAAGGACATTTCGCGCGCGGCATCGAACAGAGGTTCAAGAAAATGCCGCGGGCGCGTACGATCCGATCGCATCGTCGCAGCGCGATCGCGCACGGACTGGCGGGCAGCCTCTTTTCGTTGCTCGCCTGGTGGATTCAGCACGACATGAGCTCGTCACCCGAAGAGATGGACAAGCTGTTTCACCAGCTCGTCTGGACGGGCGCCGACGGCGCGTAGTCCAAACGCGAATCTCCGACCGACCCTTCTCTGCATTTTACTCGAAGTTTACGAACAGCACTTCGCGGATTTTTCTTGTCACTGGTCACATGTCACTCGTCACTTGCGGGATGAGCTTCATCGATCTCGAGCAGTTGCCATTCGTCGGCATGTCGTATGACTTCGTCGGCCAGAATCACGGCGCGCCCTTCTCGGCTTACATCGTCAACGCCAAACCCGGACAAGGCCCGCCTTTACACAAGCATCCTTATGTCGAAGTCGCCTTCACCCTCGAAGGCTGTGCCACCATCATGGTCGGAGATGAAGAGCGTGAGGTGAAAGCAGGCGGCATTGTCGTCATTCCCGCAGACACACCGCATCGATTCGTTAACTCCGGCGACACTACCCTGCGTCAGATCGACATTCACGCCAGCCCGAAGTTCATCCAGACGAACCTTTGATCTTCCAGGCGAAGAACGATTAACAATGAACCAATAACTGCGAGACTTTAGCTCGCCATGTCCTCGGTTGCATTTCTTCGCGCGGTGAACGTCGGTGGGACAAACCGATGCCGACCGGCACTCATCGCGAAGCAGCTGGCCAGGTTTGGCATCGTGAACATCGGCGCCGTCGGCACGTTTGTGGTGCGCGAAAATGTCAGCGAACCGGCCCTCCGCGATGCGCTCGCTCGGAAGCTTCCCTTCAAATGCGAGATCATGATCTGTCCCGCGCGCGACATCATCAGGCTTTCATCGACAGATCCGTTCTCGGGAGAACCGTCCGGGCCGAACATCACCCGGTTCGTGAGCGTCGCAGCCAAACGCCTTCGTGCTCTGCCTCCTCTTCCTCTCAGTCTTCCTTCGGATGACTGGATGCTGAAGATCATTGCGATCCAAGGCCGATTCGTCCTCGGTCTGTATCGGCGGGAGATGAAGGCGATTGGTTACCTCGGCAAGATCGAGAAGCTCCTGGGCGTGCCGGTGACGACGCGCAACTGGAATACCGTTCAGAAGATCGTACAGATTCTTAACAAGAGTTAGCACGAGTTGGAACACGCGCGAGCGGGAGCGGGTAGACGGTAACGCAGCTAGGTAGCTGGCACGAGAGGAGGAGCGCGAGTGATCAACACGACGGGAAAAGTCGCGAACATTCTTCGCGCTGGATAGCAGACCTACGAGACAGGAGCTCTGTCCCGAACGCGATGCAGCCTCGCTGCCATACGTGAATCACGTATAGCACCGTCCCGCGACGAGCGCTTCGCTGGAACAGGCACGCGTGAACCCTTAAGCCCCGATGACCGCCGTGATGGCGTCTCGCGCCAAATGCCGGGGCTCAGCGCGACCCTGTTCCCATTCTTGCAGAGTTCGCTTGGAAACTCGCAACTTTAGGGCGGCTTCGCTTTGCGAGAGATCCTTTCTCTTGCGCCAATCGAAAAGTCGCTCACGCAGGCTCTTCATCGAGGAAGCGGATGAACGCCGTTTGCCGCGAACCATTTTGCGACGCGTTTGAAAGCTCATAGCTGCAGGCACAAGAACGCTATACGTGACTCACGTATAGCATCAAGACCGAATCTATTCCCTGGTTTGCGCTTTCGCATTTTATTAACTCCTGTCTAGCTCGCTATTTCAGCTTTTCAGCGTTTCAGTTTTTTCCCTGATACTGCTCATCAGTGACCTTTTCCATCCAGTCGACCAGCTTGCCGTTCAGCGCCTCCTGAATGGCGATATGAGTCATCGCTGTGGTCGGCGTAGCGCCGTGCCAATGTTTTTCACCTGGCGGAATCCACACCACATCGCCGGGCCGGATTTCCTCGAGCTGCCCGCCCCAACGCTGTGCGCGACCGGAACCGAACATGACGATCAATGTCTGACCTAACGGATGCGTGTGCCAGGCGGTGCGTGCACCCGGCTCAAACGTGACGCTCGCGCCACTAACCCGCGCCGGATCAGGCGCCTCGAATAGCGGATCTATGCGCACCGTGCCGGTAAACCAATCGCCCGGCCCTTTGTTGGAAGGCTGTGAACCACTTCGTTTGATTTCCATTTCGTAACCCTTCTCTTATTTCGTGTTCGTATCTGATTCCATGATGCCAGAAACATTGCCGGCTGGATCTTCCGCATAGGCTAGCCCGCCAACGCCCAGAATTGCCATCTTCGGGACACAAATCCTTCCGCCCCGCTGCTCAATTTTCTTCATTGTCGCATCCAGCGACGGAATGGCGACGCCGTTTAGCCTTCCGGTCGTCTGGCCCTCGCGGGGGCGCGTGAGTTCACCATCGATTCCCGGGTCCTTCTCATCGCCCATCGTGACAACCCAATACTCCACAGGCCCACTCTCGAGTTTCTTAAACTTCCACCCGAAAACGTCCTGGTAAAACGGCTGCACTGCTTCCGGATCATCCGTGTAGATCTCAAAGTGAACGACGCGATTGATATGTCAGCAATTAACAGTCGTCACTGCAATTTGCCAGTCGATGCGAGGGCGGCTCCCAATTCGGACCGATTGCATCGCAACCGGCTTACGACGCCCGAATATCTGTGATTGCAGACTTCCGATCTCTCAGCGCGTTACTCACCACATGTTCGCCAGCGGACGATGGAGTAAGCTGGGACGCGGCGACATGATAATCCAAGCCCGGGGGCGAGGGTGAGAGAGCGGGATGCGATTGAATCGATTCGCTGCAGGGTGAGAGAGCGGGATGCGATCGAATCCATTCGCTGCAGGGTGAAAGAGCGGGATGCGATCGAACCGATCCGCTGCGGCGGCTCACTCGTCACGTCCTTGATTACCCAGTTCGCCATTTTATCCAGACGATTATCCAGTTCGCAATTATCCAGACGAACCCCCGCGCGAAGAATCCTGCCGAAAATATCCCCCCGGTCTCCGAACCCAACGATGACGAACGCTATACGTGAATCACGTATAGCATCAGCTCCCCGGGTCGATCGCGCGGACGTTTTCAGAATTCCCGACTCATCACTTGTCACAAGTCACTCATCACTTTCTTTGAATTCGACGGTGGCCGCAGAAAACGCGCGCTCGTGAAAATTATCGCCGAGTAGGAGTTCGGTCCAGTGCAGGCATGCCTCGTATCGCGAGAACCCGATTCCTAAGGCATTTGTTACTTAATAAAGGGCATTGACCGCGCGCTGGCTGCGCTATGCACTCCGGCATGAAAACAAAAACAATCGGTTTAGCCCTGCTCCTTTCGATCGCGGCAGGCGCCATGTGTTTCGCGGATCCAAACCCGACGCTCGGCACGTGGAAACTAAACGAAAGCAAATCGAAGTTCGCCGATGGTATGGGTAAAAGCACCATGGTCGTGTGGGAGAAAGCTGGCGACCAGGATAAATGCACGGTCGACGGGGTGGACGCTGCCGGGAAGAAAACTCACAGCGTCTGGACCGGGAAATTGGACGGCAAAGTTTATCCGATCCTGGGCGATCCCTCCTCCGATACTCGCTCGTTCAAGGTGAGCGGCGAAAACACCATCACGATGGTGAGTAAGAAGGATGGGAAAGAAGTCGGTGGCGGAACGATCGTGGTGGCGGCTGATGGAAAGACCCGCACGGTTACCAGCACGATGCCGAACGCCAAGGGCGAGAAGGTGACCACCGTCTCGGCATACGACAAGTCTTAGGCGACCAATTCGGCGGTACGCCGCGCACCTCCTACTAAAAGTTTCGACACGAGCGGCCGGGCGTGAAAACGTCCGGCCGTTTTTTTTTACCCGATGCCTTTGAGCTCCCAACTTGCCACCTATCCTCTATTGTCCATCCTCGCTTCAATTCCGCCTTCAAGATAACTCCGCTAGAAGCTCCGCTCCAACGAACCCGTCAGACTTGTTTCTCCGCTTCCGCTGCTGGCTCGCGATACATGGACGGCGAAGTCGCGGCGCGTGCCAGGCCATCGATGAACTCCTGAAACTCACGGCTAAACCAATGCGAACGCGACTGCCACCACGCCTTGGCGCCGGGATAAGCGATGATGTCGCGCATCGGCGCCTCGAACCCGCGCCAGACCCGCAGGTCGAGATGACCCTCGAGCTTTTGGTAGTACATGTCTTCGTAAATCCGAAAGAGATGATCCATGAGGGCACTGAACCGTGGCAGGTCCGCCCCTTGGATCGAGGCGAAGTCCCGCATTCCGCGATAATATAAGTCGCCAAATTCCGAATTCTCCGCCAGCGACTGGAGCCACTGATTGAACGCGTCCGACATCGAGCGCATCGACGCGAGCCGCGTCTGTCGCGCGTTACTCCGCACCTGTTGCGCCAGGTAAATCACCGAAATGATCATGCCGGCAGCCCCAATGATCTGCCCCACCGCGCTGATTGCTTCCCAGTTCATGGCCTTGCGTAATACCTCGTCCCGAAACCTTGTTCGAGACCACACCTGTTTCCGCAACCCGGTTCCTCTTTCTGATGCCAGTTCATTCGCGACTTTCGATTATCTAATCCAATGTGCCAATTAGCCAGAAAAGTCATTCGATCTTCCCACGACGTTCCCACGACGAATGCACTGATCGCGTCCTTAGCCCGACCCTGCCGCAGACCGCCGCAAACTCGAATGCTATACGTGACTCACGTATAGCAGAGCCCTCAATCCAAATTAGCCAGAAAAGTCATTTCCCCTTCCCCCACGACAAATGCATTGATCTCCCTGGCTAGACTTCGGCGGCCACCGCCGCAACTCGAATGCTATACGTGACTCACGTATAGCAGGGCCCGCAATCTTTTCCTGGATTGGATATCAGCCTTCTCGGGATCTTTTCCGGTCTCGTTATGCTCTGCGGCTGGCTCGGGGCCACCGACTGGAAGGTTGGACCAAGCTCTTCCTCATCAGAACCATCCTAACCAGCGTCACCGGATTCGGCTTCCCCTCCCGCGGGTTCACACCGGCAATTGGCGTGGGCATCATCTCGCTCGTGGTTCTGGCCATCGCAGTGTATGCGCGCTCCTCGCGTCAACTCCTCGGGACGTGGCGCTGGGTTTTTGTCGCCTGCCAACCCGTAGCCTCTTGTCGCGCCGACTCGTCACGTCGTAGCCTTGGCGAAGGCTGGTCCGCGCTGTCATGGCGCTCTACTTCAACGTCTTCGTCCTTGTCGTCATGGCGTTTCGTCGGGGTGCCGGCCTCACACGCGCTCGCGCCGACGGAGTCCGAGCCGCCGTTCCAGCAAACGCAGCTCGTCGTGCTCTTCGTCCTCTGCGGAATCATCGCCGTCAGGAGATTCCGCCTCAACTCGATCGCGGGCACCTGAAGCCCGCAGTGTCGGGCGCGTAGAGTTCCCCCCTTCCATCGGCAAGCGAACCTCCTGCCGTAACGAATGTCGAGATTCACAGACTGAGCCCTTTTCATTGACCCCTTTTCACCCCACTCGGCGCCGGATTAGGTTTTGCTCACGCGCATCGCCTGCCGTGGAATTCGGGGTTTTACATATGCGTGTCACTAATTCAAGCAACATTGCTGCTTGCCATACGGTTTGTTTCTTTGATAAGCATATTTTTCAATCCGAGTCCGTCCGATGTCTTCCCTCTCAGATCCGAATCCCAACCCGCGACCGGCGAGCTCTGGTAGCCAGCCGACTCTCCCGGACAAGAAACCGCGTCTCCCAGCGCGCCGCACAACGCCGGCAGACAACAATCTAATAAGATTGCGGCCCTGGCTAATCGGAGCTGCTTTTCTCGTCGCCCTGTACATTGCCCTAAATCCCTCGATCGGATATGCACCCGTGCCGCGCGTAGTTCTATTTTTCGTGCTGGCCCTCCTCTTCACTCTGGTCTCGGTTGGAGAGCTTGATGCAAAGTTCGAAATGAAGCTACCAGGATTTCTTTTTACGAGCACCGGCGTTCTTGCAGCGATGTGTGGCCTGCTTTGGTTGTTGAATCACCTGGCAGCATCAGAAGTCCAAGCCACCCGCTTTACCTTGCGATACAAAGGCGTTCACAAACTAACATTCGCTCCGAACATGATTGACGTCAAAGGACTGCAGGGCGTGGGATCCATGCCGTATTTTATAGACGGCGAGGACCTTTATTTGATCTATCCAGCAGGGGTCAACACGGCGGAAGTTCGCGTTAATCCAGTCGGGCTCAAATGGTATCATAAGGAGCTAGGTTATGCAGGTAATCGACAAGTCGTTCAGCAGATCGATACCGACTTTTCGGAAGAGTAAAAACGTTGCAACGCGATTGGCGCAGTTGGCCTGTTTGCCCACGTTTTTTCTGCTTTCCTCTTTTTCGCGCGCCGAAGCGGTTAGGGGCAAGGATTCGTTCCCGCAGGGGCAACGGTTCAAGATCACGGAGCTTAAACAGGGGTTGGCAGCGCCTTATCGCCTGCGGATCGAAAGCACCACTCTCATTTGCCTCCACAACATCCTACAAATCCAGCCGGCTTTTGACTGGTTCTGCGAGCGTTTCGGAACTTCAGGAGTCACCAAACTGCGATCCTTCGTCAAGTTAGTCGGCAAAGAGATTAATCCAACCATCATCGAAATTGACCTCGACCAAGCTGTCCTTTATTACCGTCCGGTTGGAGCGGTAGATTCCGATCTCACAATAAGCCACGATTGGGCAGGCTCCGATTTAGACGATGTAGCAAGCGCCTTGCATTATGCCAAGCGTTACCTCATGGCTGTGGCTGATGCGCGGCAAAGATTCCTGGAAAAGCGTGCAAGTTGGGAAGAAACCCTGGCATTATGCCGCGAAATGGAAGGAAGCGTGCTTGCAACGCCCGAAATTAGGTGGTCGTTGAGGGGACCACTGTTTTCGCCCGTAAGCGAACCTGAAACCAAGTTGGCAGGTCTTAAGCTGAGCGACCTAGAATTGGAACGTTATGGTGAGGCAATAAAGGCAGAATGGTCCTCCAGCCAGACAGTTAGGGCACGTATCGTGGAGTTCGCTAATTCAATGGAGATCAAGGTTGATTCCGGCTCCGGTATCCCCGTCCTATGCCGAGGCTACGAATTCGTAACGGACATTAACCGAAAGCCGGTCAACACTGAGTCGCTCCAGTGGGCTTCGGCAATCTCAAAAAGGGGTATTCTGGCGGACGTTCGATACCTTGAAGCGAGTGACGGACACATCGTAGTTACCTGCCAGTTAAAGGGTGTTACTGCGTCTCTGGTAGATAGTATGGGAAAGTGGGATGGAACTTATGAATATTTAATGAAACTGGTCAGAGAAGTAGAACGAGACACCGGCGAATCTGCGGTTAGAAAGCCTTACGCAACGATTCCCGGAATAAGAAGATATAATTTATCGAGGGATCGAGCGATTTGGGTAAAACAGTCGCTCGGCCTTAACTTTAAAGAGCCAACAACTATCTTGGACTGAGTATTTTTGGTTCTTCGTGTAATCAACACCCCATCCATTGGCGATTTCCCGCGGAGCTGGCCAGTGGCGATCAACTCATGGTCGTGGAGCTAGCCGAGCGCTGCAAAGTCTCAGCCGACCTGGTCTCCAAACACCTGGCAGTTCTGCGCGACGCCGGCATCGTCATCCAAGGCCGCAACCGCCTCTACCAAATCGCCCGCGCAATTCCTCGCTGATAAAACCGAGCGCATTCTCGATTTCGGCTATTGCCTGCTGCGGCTGAACGTCGCCGCTCGAGAATCTTAGAACCGCACTGATTTGCCGAGATTTTAAGACTGACCCCTTCCGCCCCCGCTCAGTGATGCGGAGGCCGGACAAAGGCGATGACTCCGACTTTTGTGCCTGATCCCTGCTATGCCGCCGTCGCAACACATACGAACTAGTGGCTGCGCTTCGTCAATGAAGGGTGCCGAGATTCACAGACTGACCCCTTGTGCTTCCTTCGCGATATACAAACTAACCCTCTTTCAAACTGCCCGTTTCCGGGTCCCGTTCTTGCGAGTAGTCGTTTTGGGGGTGGATTTATTCTCTGCGCGTTTTACAGAGACTACTGCGAACATCTTATCGCGACCAAGCTTAGTCAGACCCCATTGAGGAATGGCCGAGTATTCCCCTCGCTCCACAGTGATTAGTCCTAAGGCGACTAATTGAATACGGAGGAGATTAACTGTCTCCTTAGCAAGCGTAATGTTCGTCACCTCGGCATTCGGTGGCAGTGCATCCCAACTCCAATCGAATTTGTCATTGATCAGACGCACGATGGCATTTTTCACGGATGTTTCGCTCGCCTGCAATGCTACGACTGGTGCGACACGAGCGAAGATTTTGTTCCATGTGAGTTCGAAACGCCCGGTCTCGCGCCCTAAATTGTAGTCGATCTTGTTTCTCGCTTTTGACGAATCAACAACGTCGTACCAAAACTGGAGCGTAACAACATCTGTATCTTGGGCGAGAAGTTCACTACCTTCTGGTGGCTTAGCCTGCAATACTGCGAGTTGAATTTGAAGGTCCTTGACCTGTCTGGTTAGCCCTAATATTTCTTCCGTCGCTTCGCTGCTCGCGAGTGCATCCGCCTTTACCCATCCAGTTCTCGGATGACGTTTGATTAGTTGGGTTAAGCTGCGGCTCACCACGGCGCCGAGTTGGTCCGCGGTCGACCAGTCTTTACACAGGTGTTTACGGACCAGCGTAATAAATTCTTCAAGTTTCTTTCTGCCCCCGGACGATTGCTCTGTCTTTTTGGCAGGAAGATCCTCCGGCGAACCATGCAGAAAGGCAATTACTGGCAACCCTTTAGCCAATGCATATTCATACTCGCGCCGTGTATAGCTAACACCGCTGGCAGTCATTGAGCCGTAGCGGCCACCGACGATCAGCACATAATAATCGCAGCCATCAATGAGGTTCTGAATATAATTCCATGTCTCTTCGCTGGCGGCCGGGAAGTACTCCATCCCGCAGGGAATACAATCCAACTCCAGCAGCGCCTTAATAACCTCAAGACGTTCCTCCGTTAAATCGTGATACGTAGAACTGACAAACACCTGGTACCTTCGTTCCATGGCAAAGAGAGGAGAGGGTCAGTGTTTGAATGTCGGCACGGCTGAGGGTTTCATCGGCGGCACGAATCTTTTAGCGGGAGCGGATGAACATTGGCAAGGGAAAGCGCAAAGGAAAAGTAGAAAAGCGGAAGTCAGAGCGCCTATCCCAGAACCCGACCCAGTCCACAACGCGGCGTCTTATTCCAATTGCTCCAGTCCCCGCCGCTTCGCGATGGGCAGGGTCACTCAAAGTGAGCGAACGGTTTTTGAAAAACCGCGATCATCTTTCGCACGAGTTCCTCGCGCTCCGATTGGAGACGGCGGAGATCCTGATCGAGAGCGCGCATGATGGGAGCCGTGCCTCGAGCTGGCTGCGCCGCTTCGGCTTTTAAATAGGCGTTTCTCGGTGCGTCGAGGACCGCCGAAGTGGCTACGACGTTGTCGTTGTATTTGCTGTTATAGGACTGGAGTTTGTTGAAGTCATCCTCGGAGATAAGTTTTAGGAAGGAAGCGCTCCAGGTCCACGTCCAGGCGAGGTCGTCCAGCTGGCTCTGGAATTTCACGATTCGACGACCGCATTCCTCCCGTCTTTTGTTGAAATCTTCCGGGGAAGCCGAAAGCGAACCTTTCTCAAAGCCTTCGAATTCGGATTTTATCTTGTTGATGGCCGTGTTCACTGAATCGGACGATTTCATCAGGTCCAAGGCGTAATCGATCTTTGCCTTGCTCAGCACAGCCCGAGAGTTGGATCGCGCGACAATTCCCGGGATCAGGATTGTTGCCGCAAAGGCGCTAACGAGGGAGATGAAAAGGGGGTGTTTGAGTCCCCGCCAGAATGTTTTCTTCGCAGCAGCGCTCAAGGGGAACAGACTCATACGCGAGGAGTAGCATTTAGAGTGGTGGCTTTCGAGCCTTTTCTTCCAGCCTGGAATCGGCGGTCATAGACCGCCGCTCCAGGAAGAGATCGCGCTCCGGGCTAAGGCCGAATCGGAAGGAGCGAGTTAATGATCCTTTCGAAGTCGGCGACGGTGATGCTGGTGGCGGAGAAGCCGTGGTATCGGCCGAGGATGGGGATGGCCTTTCGGGCTTTTGGCTTCTTCGGACTTCAGGGAATTCGGAGAGGGTCAGTCCTTAAGATTGCGGACCTGACATAGGTAAATCAGTTGTCGAGATTCACTGGTGGCCGCCGGAGACGAGGAGGGCCTGGCCGGTGACCCAGCGCGCATCCTCGGAGGCAAGAAAGACTGCGACGGGACCGATGTCGTCGGGCTGACCGATGCGGCCTAGCGGCGTTTGCGCTTCCACGGTTTTCTGAAAGTCCGATCCGGCGATGCCGGCGGAATGAAAGCCTTCCGTTTCGACCATGCCGGGGTTCAGCGAATTCACGCGGATCCGGCGTGGCCCGAGTTCTTTCGCGAGCGAACTGGTGATGGCATCGACCGCTGCTTTGGTGGCGGAGTAGACGGACCCGCCGGGCGTCGGGCTCACGGCAGCGACGGAACTGATGTTGATGATGCTTCCTCCGTCCGGGCCGAAGACTTCGGCTGCTTTCTGCGAGACGAGGAGAAGGCCGAGCACGTTGAGATTGAACTGCCGATGGAAGTGTTCCTCGGTCACTTCGGCCAGCGGCTTAAAGTCAAAAATCCCGGCGTTATTGACGAGAACATCGACGCGGCCGAAGGCGGTCATGGTTTCGGCGAAAAGGCGATCGATATCGGGTTTCTGCGAGACGTTCGCCTGCACGGCGATGGCTTTGCCGCCCTGGCTGGTGATGTCAGCGACGACGCGATCCGCGCCGTCTTTGCTCGACGAATAATTGACGACGACGGAAGCACCGGCGTGACCCAGGTGTGTCGCAATGGCTGCGCCGATACCTTTCGATGCGCCGGTGACGATGGCGACTTTACCGCGGAGTTTCTGTGAATCAGTAGGCATAGGAATTTTTTCTGTTGTTGAAGGAAAGCTCTGGCTGCTGGTCGTCATTGATCAGCATCGCCGCCTTGTAGCTGCGGTCTTCACTATCCATCACTGCTGCGGATGTTGCCAGCTCTTGTAGACCGCCTCGAGGCTGTAACCGTCGGGATCGAAAACATTCGCCGCGTAGTAGCGCGGATCGTAATAGAGTCGCGCGCCCGGTTTGCCATTGTCGGTTGCACCCGCAGCCATCGCGGCATGGTAGAAGGCATCGACCTCGGTCGTGCTGCTGGCCACGAATCCCACGTGGGCCGCCCGCGAGTCCGCGTCGCCCTGGCGCAACCAGAAGAACACGCGGTTGTCGCGCCCGAAGCCTTTGAGATCCGGATGCCCTTCCGGTCCATCCTTCCCGTCGTAGTCGACGGTGTGCTCTATCCCGAGCGGCGCGAGTGCCGTCTCGTAAAAGGCAATGGAGCGCTCCAAGTCTCCGACGGTAAGAAATACGTGATCCAGCATAGGTTCTCGTTTTCGTTTGGTAGTCCGGGAATACGATCCGCGTGGCGCCGAGCACGCGCAATTAAATGCTCATCTCGGTGTTGCGCGGAACTCGGCAGCCGAGACGAAAGCGAGCTCAAGTCGTCGTCGCCTGTTCAGTACAAATCTGGCGCAGAATCTCGCAAAATTTATCTGCGGCTGGTGTCATATCCGCGTTTGCGGCGCGGACGATGCCGACTGACGCCACCTCCGTCGTGCCGGTCAGCGGTCGGTAAAGCAGGCGTTTGCCAGCGACGAGCTTGAAGTTCGGACTTGCCAGAGTGATGCCGCGCCCGGCTTCCACTTCCGCGATCAGCGAACTCGCGCTGTCACATTCCGCCGCAAGCCGCGGTTTGGCATGAAGGGGAGCAAAGAGGCGCTCGAGGAAACGATAATACTCCGGATAATCCTTGCGGCTGAAACCGATGAGCGCTTCGGCGACCATCTTCTCGAGCGGAACAGATTTTAGGCGGGCAAACGGATGTGCGGCGGTCATCGCCACCCACAATGGCGACGTCCGCAGCAGTTCAAACTTCGTGCCTGCGGTTTGTTCTCCGGACGGCTCGACCATGATCGCGAGTTCCAGCGTTTCGTTTCGCACTCCGGCTATGAGCTCGTCACTTGAAAGGTCATGGAGCATTACCTTCACGCCCGGCGCAATTTTTCGAAAGGCTGCCAGGGCCGGAGGCAATATTTCGGTTGTGGGAAGAGGAGAGTAACCAACATGGATCTCGCCGGATTGACCGCGAGCCAGAGCACGCACCTTTTCCACCGATACGTCGGCCTGCTTCAATAGCTCGCGGATTTCCGCCAGGAAAAGTTTTCCTTCCGCAGTAAGGCTCACGCCGCGCGAACTTCGGCGCAGTAGGTTTACTCCGATCTCCTCCTCCAGGTCCGCGATCTGCCGGCTCAAGGCTGGTTGCGCGATTCGAAGTCGCGCGGCGGCCTTGGTGAAGTTCAACGCTTCACCAACCGCTACAAAGTATCGCAAGTGCCGCAGTTCCACCGTGCAATCCTATCATGCCGGAAAAGCATCGCAGCACAACCAACATGGTATTGGGCGAATCCAGAACGCGCCGGGAATTTGTCGCATGATTAAGATCGCAGTGATTCTTGGAAGCACGCGCCCGGGTCGAAATGGCGAGGCCGTCGCAAAGTGGGTTTACGAAATTACGGAAAAGCGCAGCGACGCTGAGTTCGAGCTCGTGGACATCAAGGCTTTTGACCTGCCGCTTCTCGACGAGCCCGTGCCACCGTCCATGGGGCAATACAGTAAGCCGCACACAAAAAAGTGGGCCGCTAAGATCGAGAGTTTCGATGCCTACGTTTTTGTTGCGCCCGAGTACAACCACGGCATCAACGGCGCGCTCAAGAACGCGATCGATTTTCTGTTCGCCGAATGGAACAACAAGGCGGCGGGCTTCGTCAGCTACGGCGGCGCGAGCGGCGCACGCGCGGTCGAGCAGTTGCGCCTGGTCCTGGCGGAAGTTCAAATCGCCACCGTGCGCAACCAGGTCCTGCTCTCTTTGTTTACCGACTTCGAGAACTTCAGCGTCTTTAAACCTGGCCCGACGAAGGAACAATCCGTTAACGAGATGCTGGATCAGGTCATCGCCTGGGGCAGCGCGTTGCAAACGTTGCGCCAGAAATCATGATCTTCTCCACTGCACAGGTTGAAGTCGTGCCGAATGCCGGCGCCGGTCGGGTGCGTTAACGCGTCGGCCAGGCACGCAGTGCGATTTGCGCGACGCGATGAAGTTGATCGCGACTGGCGCCGCCAGCCGACTGCACCGCCATTCCGCGCACGACAGTCATCACGTAATGGGCCAGTTCCGCCGGGTCGGCGTTCTTCGGAAGTTCGCCTTCGCGCTCCGCTCGTTGAAGGCGGCGACGCAATGCCCCTTCGGCCGCGGTGCGCCGCGCCGCTACTTCCTTCCGAGCGGACGCATTTCCGCACGCCAACGCGCCTTGAACCATGAGGCATCCTGCTGGAATCGTCGGATCATCCGCCATCCGGGCCGTGCCGAGGAATATTTCCTCGACCACATCCCGCGCTTTCGGCGCCGCCAGAGCTTTTCCAAAATAGCCGACCGGCCCGTCCATGTATCGATCGAGAACTTTTCGAAAGAGCTCGGCCTTGTTGCCAAAGGCGGCGTAAAGACTTGGTCGATTGATTCGCATGGCTCGGGTGAGATTCGAGAGAGAGGCGCCTTCGTAACCTTTGCTCCAAAAAACATGCATGGCGCGATCCAGCGCCACGTCAGGATCGAAGGCGCGGGGCCGTCCAAGCTGGGCTGTGGTTCCTGGTTTCATACCGATAAGTAAATAAATCATTTGACATCTTTTGTCGAGACGTTCATTTCATACTCATCGATACATAATGAATGCAAATTCGAAAGATATCCGACCTAATCCCTTTCAAAGTATTTTTGACGAACAGAAGGCATATTTTCAGACTAACGCCACAAAGTCCTACGAGTGGCGCACCGCGCAGCTTGACTGCATGGCACGGATGCTCGTCGAGAACGAACCCCGCTTGCAGAAAGCAGTCGCTGCGGATTTCAAGACGGCCAAACAGGAATATGTGTTTGAAACTTTGGCGTGTATTGGCGAAGTCGAATTTCAGAAGAGCCAACTGAAGGACTGGATGAAGCCGGTCGCCGCGCCGGTTCCAAGTTTCCTGGCCAAGACCGGACATAAAGCAATGGTTTATCGGGAGCCGTTCGGCGTGGCGCTAATCATGGGCCCGTCCAACGGCCCTTTGTTACTGCTGATTCGCCCAGCGATCGCCGCGTTGGCTGCCGGCAACACCTGCGTCCTCAAACTGAGTGAGGCGCTCCCGGCGACGGCTAAGCTGCTCCTCGAGCTTGTCCCGAAATATTTCGATCCGAGGGCGGTGATCGCGGTACCTGGTGGTCACGAGGAGAACACCGAGCTCTTGAAGTTGCCATTCAATTTCATTTTTTTCACCGGTAGCACCAATGTGGGTAAGGTTGTTGCGCGCGCGGCGGCGGAAAACCTAACACCGGTCCTGCTTGAACTCGGTGGGATCAACCCGGCGCTGGTAGACCAGACCGCCAATATACCCGACGCTGCGAAGAAAATTGTTTGGGGCGCGATGGCTTGGGGCGGCCAGTGGTGCACATCGCCAGGGTATGCGTATGTGCATGAGTCTGTCGCAGGTGCCTTCGTCGCAGAAGCCAAGGAGGCCCTGGTCGAGCTCTACGGTGATGATCCGAAATCCAATCCGGACTATTCGCGCATCATTAATTCGCGTGCGGTTTCCCGGCTCGCCTCTCTGGTCGACCCCGCAAAGGTAATCGCCGGCGGCAAGTCCGATCCAGAAGCGCGCTACCTTGATCCTACGATTCTTTATCCCGTTACTTGGGAAGACAAGATCATGGAGGACGAGATTTTCGGGCCGATCCTGCCGATCCTTACTTATAGAACGCTCGACGAAGCGTTCGGCCACATTAAGTCGACGCCACACCCGCTTGCAGCATTCATTTTCAGCCGCGACCAGAAGACGATCGACCGATTCGTCGCCGAATTATCGTACGGCGGTGGCGCGGTAAACCAAGTCAACATCGAATTGTTCGTAGAAAGCATGCCATTCGGCGGAATGGGGCCGTCTGGCATAGGACAGTACTACGGCAAATACGGCTTCGACTCACTCACGCATCCCAAATCGATGCTGATTTCGCCGCCCGATGTTGCGATCGACCATCTCTTTCCGCCCTACACCGATGAGAAGAACGAGGCGCTTAAAGGATGGTTTCAGTACTAGACTTATGGCCTTGGCACGTTTGAAATCCGTAGCTGGTGTTACAATTCCGGATACGGCGTTATGCAATGCCGCTGTCGACTTATTGGAGGCCAGTTCACCGGAGTTTCTTTGCACGCATTGTCTTCGAACATACATTTTCGGTAGCCTTGCTGTCAGGGACCTGGGCCGTTCGGTCATCGATGAAGAAGCCGCTTTTTGTGCCGCGGCTTTGCACGATCTCGGACTAGTTCCTGCCCACCAACGCGACAATCGTTTTGAGGTGGATGGGGCGGACGCTGCTCGCCAGTTCTGCTCGAAACATCAGGTGCCGTCAGAACGCGCCGATTTAGTTTGGGAAGCAATCGCACTCCATACCTCTCCTGGAATCGCAACTCGGCTGGCAGACGAGATAGCAGTAGTCCACCTCGGCGCCGGACTGGAGTTGTTTGGTCTAGGCCTTGATCAAGTGCCCCCGCGGATCGTCGAGGAAGTGCTCGACAGGTATCCGCGGATGAACTTCAAAACCGAATTTCGAAAGCTGTTGGTCGAACACTGTCGGAATAACCCGGCTGCCCAAGTCCTAACTTGGAGCGACGATGTTGCGCGCACCGCCGGCTGCACATTGCACAGTCAGCCAATCCCGACGGCATCACAGTTAATGTCGGCCGCGCCGTTCGATGAGTGATCTGAGCATTCGTTTGCAGAAGGAGAAACAACAAGATGAAAAATGAAACGAAAGATTTGAAATCGATCGCTCAAAGTTTTTTCACCGCCTATGACGCTCACGATGTCGAAGGCATGCTCGCTGTTTGCGCTGATGGTGCGTTAGGACGATACGCTCCGTACGGCCGCAACAGTGTCGTGCCGATTCGGGGCGGCATTGATGCCATCTGGCGCGCCTTTCCGCAGGCCGTTCCGGGTTTTCGAGTCGAAGTGGACGAGATGATCCTCGCCGAAGGAAATACCGTTGTGATCCAGGTCATAATGAGTGGGCCTGTGCCTTCGGATGTCCCTGGTATTGCAAAGAAGGGTGAGGTCGTATTTATACCCCACGCTTACATTCTGCGTTTCGATACACATGGCAAGATCTCGCGCCTGGACTGTTACTGGGACAACACAGCCATAAACAGCGTGAAGGCCAGCGCTTTGTAGCCTCAATCGAAAGCGATTTCCAGCAAGAGCCAAACCAGAGCTAGAAAGAACAAAGAAGCGGGAGACAGAGTGATGAAAACTTACAAAGCAATGCAAGTGAGCAAACCAGGACAACTGAAAATGGTTGAGTTACCGGTTTCTGAGCCGGGACCGGGCCAGGTGCGGCTGCGCGTCGAGTCATGCGGTGTATGTCATTCCGACACCGCAACCGTCGAAGGACAGTTTCCAGGACTGACACTGCCGCGAGTGCCTGGACACGAGGTAGTAGGCCGCATTGAAGCGGTTGGCCCAGGCGTTTCCAAATGGAAAATGGGGCAGCGCGTTGGAGTGGGATTCTTTGGCGGCCAGGACGGTGAATGTGAACCTTGCCAGCGTGGTGACTTCGTGAATTGCTTGCATCCGGTCATTCCCGGTATCACTGCCGATGGCGGGTATGCAGAGGTGATGATCGCCGAGGCCCGTGCTCTCGCCTTGATTCCCGATGAACTTTCATCCACCGAAGCGTCTCCACTTTTGTGCGCTGGCATTACGACATACAACGCACTTCGCAATGCCGGACTGCGCTCCGGTGATCTTGTCGCGATCCAGGGCCTCGGCGGTCTCGGCCATCTCGGCATCCAGTTCGCGCGGCGTATGGGATTCCAGACGGTCGCCTTGGGACGCGGAGCGGACAAAGAAAAGCTAGCGAAGGATCTTGGCGCCCACACCTACATCGACACTGAAGCAGAGGATGGGGCCAAGGCCCTTCAGAAAATGGGAGGTGCTGAGGCGATTCTGGCGACAGCTCCCAGTGGCGAAGCCATCGCCGCTATAATAGAAGGGCTCGCCGTGCGGGGTAAGCTTATTGTGGTTGGCGTGGCACCGGACCCCATACCAGTGAGTACCATGTCGTTAATCTTCGGTACTCGATCGATTCATGGCAGTTTAACCGGCAAGGCGATCGATAATCAGGACACCCTTGAATTCAGTGTTCTCCAGAACGTTCGACCCATGATCGAAACCATGCCGCTTGAAAAGGCGGCTGATGCCTATGCTCGCATGATGGAAGGAAAAGCACGCTTCCGCATGGTTCTCACTATGGAGCGTTAGAGACTCTACTTGGAGCCAAGATAGGCAGTGGCCCTTCAGTTAGAACCAAGGGTGAAGAGTATCTGCATTCAGTTGAAAGGAAAGACATGGGGTCCGAAAACATAACAATTCGAAAGGTTCAGATTGAGCGACTCAGCGTGAGGTCTTCCAAGCCATTCGACGCTGTCGTAGCTGCATTAGAGGCTAGCGTCGGGCGGTTGGACTTGGTGGAGTTTGCGAAGGCATCGAAGCTGGCAGGTAATTTCTATGAGTTAGAGAAGGTGATTGGTCGAGACATGGGAGCCACAGGGTTGATGTTGTTCATTGAACTTGATCATGGCGCGGTGCTACGCAAGGAAACCGGACTCGACAAGCCGAAGATGGTGCGGCTTGTAATAGGCAATCCGCTTATCATGAAAGAAATGGCAAAGCATGTGCCCGACGCAGGGTCCTATGCGCCCGTGACCATTCTTGTCGATGAACGGACAGAGGGCGTTCATCTTTCCTATGACAGAATGGCGAGCTTTCTTGAACCTTACGCGAACGCCGATGCGATGAAAGTAGCCCGAGACCTTGATGCAAAGGTCGAGGCGCTGCTTGCCGCGGCCGCCGCCGACGACACTGGAACCTCAAAGACTAGGTCATGACCAGAAGAGATCACATCCGACACGCGCTTGACGTCATCTACAATCAAGTCTTCAGCAAGGGCCAAGCTGACCTGCTGCCGAGTCTCGTGTCCGGGCCATACATCCAGCACAATCCGCTCTTTCCGAATGGGCTCGACGGCATCATAGACTACATCAAGCAGGCTGGGCGCATTCCCTGCGAAGTGAAACGTATCGCCATTGATGGCGATCTGGCTTTTGTACAGGTGCGCTATTTGGACTGGGGAGGTCAAGAAACTGCTGGTGTCGATATCTTCCGCTTCGATGCCGACGGTAAGATTGTCGAGCATTGGGATGTGCTGCAGCCCGTGCCAGCCGCCTCCAACAACGCCAACACGATGTTCTAGAGCGCCATCGCAGAGTGGTATACCAGTCGATACAGAATGAATCCAACCTCAAAAGAAATAGGAGAGAAGCCATGAACAGAAAACTGGAAGGAAAAATTGCGCTCATCACCGGTGGCTCGCGCGGTATTGGCGCCGCCATCGCCAAACGTCTGGCCACAGACGGCGCCAAGATTGCCATCACCTACGCGAAGGGGGCCGATGCGGCCGCGTCGGTGGTCAAGGAGATCGAACGCGACGGCGGAAAGGCGGTCGCGATCCAGGCGGACGCCACTGATGCCGACGCCGTCAAAGCCGCAGTCGAAAAAACCGTAGCGACGTTCGGCCAACTCGACGTCCTCGTAAACAATGCCGGCACGGCCATTCCGAAAACGTTTGAGGAAACGACGCTGGAAGAGATGGATCGCGTGATCGACATCAACATCCGCGGTGTGTTCATCGCGACGCAGGCGGCTCTGAAGCACATGAAGAGCGGCGGTCGCATCATCATGATTGGTTCGTCCGTGGGCGAGCGTGTCATGGTGCCGGGCCTTGTGCCGTACGCAGCGACGAAGGGAGCCGTGAAAATATTTACTCAGGGGCTATCCAGAGAACTCGGGAGCCGGGGCATCACGGTCAACAACGTGCAGCCGGGTCCGATCGACACGGAGTTGAACCCCGCCACGAGCGAGTGGGCGGTGCCGCAGAAGGCCGTCACCGCGCTCAACCGCTTCGGACACGTTAATGAGATCGCTGCAATGGTCGCATTTGTCGCCGGTCCGGAGTCTTCTTACATCACGGGAGCAAATCTTACCGTGGATGGCGGAATGAATGCCTAACGAGAGTTAGCGAAAACGAAAGGCGAACCATGAAAGAAAAACAGATTATGCGGCGGTTGCTGCTGGTAGCTCACGGAGAACCCTCAGATGTGATTGAACTCAACGCGGTCCCCGAGCCGGTCCTCGGCCAAGAGGATGTTCTCATCTCGATGGAAGCGGCGCCGATTAATCCATCGGACTTCTTGTACGTCCGCGGCACCTACGGCGTCCGGCCGGCCTTCCCGTCCTCGGTAGGCGCGGAGGGTGTTGGCCGAGTTATCAAGATTGGATCGAAGGTTGATGTCGCGCTGCAGGGTAAGCGCGTCCTGATTCTTCCCACGTACGAGCAGGGCACTTGGGCAGACAAAGTTGTCGCTCCAGTGCGCAACATCGTGCCGATGAGCGACGAAGCAGATCCCCTGCAACTTTCAATGATAGGGATTAACCCGGTTACCGCCTATCTCTTGTTGAACCGATACGTTTCCTTGATGCCCGGCGACTGGATCGGTCAAACCGCAGCCAACTCGGCCGTGGGGCAGTACATCATTGCGCTCGCCAAGCTCGCCGGAATCAAAACGCTGAATGTTGTCCGCCGGGAAGAAGCTGCCGAACAGGTGCGGCTGTGGGGGGGTGACCGCGTAGTCCTCCAAGGCAACAACCTGCAACAGGATATTGAAACTGCTCTCGACGGGAAGAAACTTAGTCTCGTCCTCGATATCTTGGGGGGAAGTCCGGTCGGAGAGTTGGCCAAGTCGCTTAAAAGTGGCGGCTCGATTGTCGTCTTCGCCATGCAAAGCGGGCAGTTCCCAGCCGTCTCGCCCGGAGACTTCATCTACCGTGGTCTTAGCCTCCACGGGTTCTGGCTTATCAACTGGATACGCAACGCGCCCCGAACAGAGATTCAGGAGATTTACCAGAAGCTGGGCGAGCTCGTAGCTGATGGATCGCTCTCCGCCGCAATCGAGCATGTCTACCCTCTTGAGCAGTTCAAGGAAGCGTTCGAGCAATCTTTGAGACCGAATCGCAGCGGAAAGATTCTGTTCAAGTTTGGGGCCACGGATGGAACGGATCTCAAGAACGGTGCCGAGGCAAAATAAAAACCAACAATATGAAAGAAAAACAGATTAAGATTCCAGGTCCGGATCATCCGATTTCCATCCAGCGTAATCCCGCTCGCGTTGTCGTATCCGTCGCGGGCCGTGTGGTTGCCGATACCCGCAACGCCCTGACGCTTCGCGAAGCGGAGTATCCGCCGGTGGAATATATTCCACGCAAGGACGCCGATTTTTCCCAGTTGGAGCGGACAGGTCACGCAACCTACTGCCTTTATAAAGGCGACTGCGGTTACTACAGCATTCCCGCTGGAGGAGAGAAGTCCGTCAATGCGGTGTGGGAATACGAGAATCCGTTTCCTGCCGTTGCGCAGATCAATGGGCACATTGCGTTTTATCCTGAACGGGTAGATGGAATAACAGAGCAGCTCCCGGCGTGAGAGCGAAAGGCATGGTCTTACA
>JBEEHH010000016.1:0-72299 GCA_041167325.1 Verrucomicrobiota bacterium
TCGGTTTTCATCTCAAAGATAACTTCCGGTTCCCTTACGCTGCCGTCGGTTTCTCGGATTTCTGGCGGCGCTGGCACATCTCGCTCTCCACGTTTTTGCGCGATTACCTTTACATTCCGCTGGGCGGCAATCGGCTCGGCGCCGCGCGCGCCATGATTAATCTGATTATCGTGATGTTCATCGGCGGGCTCTGGCACGGCGCCGCATGGACGTTCGTGGTTTGGGGTTTGTTGCACGGATCCTATCTGGCGCTGGAGCGACTGGTGAAAGCGTTCGTGAAAAAAGATGCGGCGTGGACGGACAGCCTCGCCCTCAAACTACTCATCGGCCTGGCCACCTACATCGCGGTCCTCGTCGCCTGGGTTTACTTTCGCGCGTCGGATTTCAACACAGCGAGTCGCCTGATCGGCGGAATGTTCGGCAGGCATCCGACCGGCGACGCCGTTCTGAGCACGCGCGAGTTATTACAAGTCGGGATCGTCACCTTCTTCCTTCTGATCGCGCACTGGGCGTTGCGCGATATCTCGATCGAAACCGCCGTGCAACGTCTTCCGCGATGGGTCGTCACCACCGCGTGGTTCCTCATGGCTTGCGCCATCATCCTTACTCAAGGCAGCAGTAATGCATTCATCTACTTCCAATTTTGAACGGGTAATTCCCGCTCTGCCGTGGCGCGGCATCACCGTCACGGTTTGCGTCTCCGTGCTCATCGCCGTGGCCGCGTGGGAGGTTCATTGCCGCGCTGTCGGTTACGAACCCACTCTGAACGACACCGAAGATCTCTGGGTCGAAGCGCGCGGCCGCGTGGAGCCGGAATCGATCGTCATCGTCGGTGACTCACGGGCCTGGTTCGATTCGGATCTGGACGAACTCGAGCGCGGGCTGGGCCGGCGTCCGGTTCAACTCGCGCTCCCCGGCAGTTGCGCCTATCCGGTGTTAGCTGATCTCGCGGATGATCCTCGTTTCCATGGTACAATCATTTGCAGCGTCGTGCCGGCGATGTTTTTCGTGCCGGGTGGTCCGCTGATCGAGCATTCGGAGAAACCGGTGCGTCGCTATCATGGCCAGACCTGGGCGCAACGCGTGAGCCATTACCTTTCGATCCCGCTCGAACAGAGCTTCGCCTTTTTGAAACAGGACGACCTGGCTCTTGAGGAATTACTCAAGGACCTGCCCATCCCTGACCGGCCCTATGCGCAAGTGCCGCCGCGTCCGCCACCGTACTTTTGCTCGATCGATCGCGAACGCCGTGCGCGCATGGTGGAACAATGCGCCCGGCCGGGGCCGCTCCAGGAAAAGGTAAAAAGCCGTTGGTTGCGGCTGTTCACTCCGCCGCCCCCTCCGAAGTTCGTGCCGAAAGAAATCTTCGAAGGGAAGATACGTGAAGCAATCGGAGCCCGTTACCGCAATACGAAGATTGCGGTCGACAAACTCCGGGCGCGAGGCGGCAAAATCGTGTTCGTGCGTTTCCCGGTCACCGGCGACCTGAAGGCGCATGAAGACCGCGCTACGCCGCGCGCAAAAACGTGGGACCCGTTACTCCAGCAGACTGGCGCCCCGGGAATTTACTTCGAAGATTATCCCGAGTTGTCCGGGTTCAACTGTCCGGAGTGGTCGCATCTTTCCGCGGGCGACTCCGTGGAGTTCAGCAAACGCCTCGTCCCTCATCTCCGCACTGCCTTGGGAATGTGATGAAATTCAAGCTCCCAGCCATTCTCATTACGCTAGGTCTGCTGAATCTGACTAGCCTTGCTCAAACAAACGGCACGGTGCTTTTCAGCGACGACTTTTCGAAGCCCACCAGTGGCTGGATTGTTTCCAAAACCGATTACGCCGAGTTCTCTTACGCCGACGGAGAATATCGGATCCTCCTTAACAAACCGGATTTCAACACCTACTCCATCCTGCCCAAGCGGGAGTTTGATAACTTCTCCGTGGAAGTGGACGCGCGCCTCGCGTCCGGCCCTTCCAATGGCGTGTTTGGCATTCTCTGTCGCGCTGAAGCCAATGAACAAACTGTCAGCAAAGCTTACGTTTTCGCGATTCGTGAAGACGGCTTCTACGCGATCCTGAAACGGACGAGTCCGACTTTCTGGGACGCGATTGCCTACGGCAAGGAATCAAAGGCGATCAAGCAGGGTAACGTCTCGAATCATCTGCGAGCGGATTGTTCGGGCAACACCCTTACCTTCTACGTCAACGGCGAGAAGGTCCTGGAGAAAACAGATACCGCGTTCAAGGCCGGCAGCGTCGGAATGGCGGTGACGACGCAGCCGAAGAGCGAACCGCTGGATGTGCGCTTCGACAACTTTGTTGTCCACGCGATCGCGCCGTAGCTAAGGAGTGAGAAAGATCTTTCCTGTATAAGGGTCTTTGACTTCGGTCCCGCTCGGAAATCCACGCACATCGACTAGTCCTTGTTTCGGCGCGTACGGGCTGGTGACAAAGCCCGGCTTGTTCGGAACCGGGATCCCATACGGTATGTCGCGCTTCTTGTTCCTGGCATCGGAGGGGGCCGTGGCCGGACGCACGAGTAGTTGCGGCGCGGTGGCTGTCGGAGTCGGCGTCGCTGGTGGATTTGGAGCCGGCGGTAAGTCGGCGTTCGCCGGCGCATCCTTCTTCGGCCGCGTAGTCACACTCTGAGAATCACGCGGCTTGGGCTTGGGATGCTGACCGGGATGAGCTATCGAATTTCCGAGCGCCTTAAAAAAATCGCCAACCGATCCAGCCGTCGCCGAGAGCGTCGTTAATCCGATGCACAGGAAAGTCGTTACAAGTTTTCTTTTCACGCTGTTTGTCTCATGGCCATTCCTTACTCAATTCGCCGCAGAGGCGAATCTTCGCAACGAAAGAAAATCGATCCGATGACGCGAGCCGCCGGCCAATGCCAGGTCGGCTCCGATTTCACCAATCACGGGCGCGAACTTAAAGCCATGGCCGGAGAAACCGCCGCATAAGATGAGATTTGCGTGGCTGGGATGACGGTCGATCACGAAATTCGCGTCGGGAGTGAGCGTGTACATGCAGGGCTTCGCCGACCGGAAAGTCTGGGTCGCTCCCGGCATCCATTGCTCCATCGCCGTGACGATGGGCTCAATGTCGCGTGAAAAGTTTATCTCGCGGTTGATATGGGCCGCATCCGTGAGATCGCCCCTGCCGTGAAACGCAGCTTTAACGCCGTCGCCGAAATCGGGAAAGCCATAGAGGGGCGCTGGCAGACCTGGGCGATCAACCAGAAATGCCGGGAATCCGGGCGCATCATAGGCTTTGGTCGCGGGTGTGAACCAGGCCTGGACATTGCGCTGCACCCGGATCGGAATGCCGAGCGATTGTAACGTCTCCTGAAACCACGGGCCCAAGGCGAGGATAAGCTTGGAGGCGGAAACATTCCGGCCATCCGAAAGGTGAAGCTCGAAGCCGTTACTCCTCGCTTCCCAATTTTCCATGGTCGCGTCAAACCACGTTTCCGCTCCGGCCAGTTCCGCCATTTTCAGATGCGCTAACACAGCGCGCTCGGGGTCTAGCACGCCTGCATCCGGCTCGAGCAGGGCCACTTCGTCGTGCCATAACTCAATAGTCGGATAACGTGTTTTCGTTTCGTTCCGGCTGAGCCGCTCGAGCGAGAGGTCGTGTTCCTTTGCCGCCCGCAACGTTCCCGTGATTATCTCACTGCTTTCCGCGCCTACCGAAAGCACACCGCTGATGCGCAAGAGTTCTTCGCCGGTCATCCTTTCCAGATCCCTCCATAACTCGTACGCCCGAAGGACGAGCGGCACGTAAGCGGGATCCTCGAAGTAAGCCTTTCGAATCATTCGAGTTCTCCCATGCGACGCACCCAAGTCGTGAGCCGGTCCGAATTGTTCCAGGCCGATGCAAGCCGCACCGCGTGACGCGCAATGAGCGAGAATCGCGCTTCCGATTCCGCCCAAGCCTACCACCGCAACATCGTAGCCGCTCTTCAAGCTCAAGCGTGCTACTCGATGTTAATACTCCAAATCGAGCCGGTATACTTGCCCTGTGTCTTTGGAAATCGAGCGCGCATCATTCGAGCAGACGCTTCCGCCGGCTTTTCGTCAAGCACAGCGCGACCGCGCTACCCGATTTGAGGCTCGCCTTTTGCGCTGCAGATGATTTCCTGGATGGATTCAATGCCGAGAATAATGACCGCACCGTGTCGATATTGCGTAGCTCTCACGCTCGCCTGCGCCATCATGATGGGGACTGTTCGGGCCGAGCTTCCGCCCTGGGTCTATAAGGAGCGCCAGGAGAAGGCGCCGGAATCACTGGTCATCAAGGTCCGGTCGGCAGCCCGAACCGAGAAGGTGGAGAAGGAAGGCAAAACGATCGACTGGAAGATCGAAGCGGAGGTGGAGAAAGTGGAACGCTCTGCCACAAGGTTAACAGCGGGCGCGGTGATCGAGATCCGTTACGTGCAGCACACCTATTTCGAACCGAGAGTCGGTCCGAGCGAGATTCCGGCGTTGAGGGAAGGGCAAACCTGTCCGGCGTACCTCGACGGCGGGAAGGACGGAAAAGGGTACGCGCCCGCGGCGGGTGGTTTCTCGTTTACGAAACTAAACTAAGAGCCGAAGAGGCAGGTGTCGCTTGTGGCTATTTGAGCGTGCCTAACGAATGAACGTTGCACGCAAATTTATCAGCGCCACGCTTCTGTTGAGCGGCATTGCGCTTTGTCTGGGCCAGACCGGTGCTCCAATGAAAGCAACCAGTCCGGCCACCGCAAGCAGCCCGGGCGAGCAATAGCCCAGCCGCCAACTGGTTCGGGAAGAGGACCGAATACCTCGGACGACTGGAATGGGGTCTGCTAGAGAGGAATGAGGTAGCCGGCTCAAACTCTGTGCATTCCCGAAACAATATCCTGGTAACCGCTTTGTTAGGCGCCGCGTGGATCGCGGCTATCGCCTGCGGATCGCGCATGATGTTGAAATACGAAAGCAACCCGGGCGCGGTCGGCGTGGTTTCGCATCTTTGGCCGTCAGCTTCCACCATTCAGCGAACCGCCGGCCGACCCACCCTGGTGATGCTGGCCCATCCTCGCTGTCCCTGCACTCGAGCCAGTGTAGGCGAACTGGCCCAAATCATGGCCGAGAGTCGGGGGAAATTGAGCGCTTACGTGCTGTTCATCAAACCGAGCGGCGCCGCGGCCGATTGGGACCAGACCGATCTTCGCCGGAGTGCGGCCCAAATTCCCGGCGTAAGCGTGGTCTCGGACGACGGGACTGAAGCGCGGCGGTTTGGCGCGGAAACATCGGGGCACACCTTTCTTTTCGATGGACAGGGCCGACTGCTTTTTAGCGGGGGAATTACAGCATCGCGCGGACATGCGGGTGGCAACGCCGGCGAAAGCGCGGTCCTTGCGGCGATCAACGACCCCTCACGCAAGCCGGTGCGAACGATGGTCTTCGGCTGTTCCTTGAGCAGGCAGCCGGCGAAGGGAGACTCCACGGTATGTCTGAACTAAGCGGCAAACAGCCGGGGCAGGGAATTTCGGGAGGCCGGGCCGATGAGCTATTCCAGCAGCATCAGCAACAGATATTTCGCGCGACCGACAAGCTGTTCGCGCGCTTGATGGTGTTTCAATGGGTGGCCTGCATCGTCATCGCCTTGGTCGTCTCTCCGCGTACCTGGAATGGCGAGGCCAGCGCTATTCACATCCACATCTGGGCCGCCATCTTCATCGGCGGCGCGATTACCGTTTTTCCTGTTTGGCTGACGCGAGCCTGGCCCGGGGCTGTCCTGACCCGTCACGTGATAGCGGTGGCGCAAATGCTGATGTCCGCATTGCTGATCAGCCTGACGGGTGGACGGATTGAAACGCATTTTCATGTCTTCGGATCGCTCGTGATCCTGTCGTTCTATCGCGATTGGCGGGTCCTCATCCCTGCCACGCTCGTAGTGGCCCTCGACCATTTTCTGAGGGGAATCTATTGGCCGTACTCGGTGTACGGAGTCCTTACGGCCAGCCCATGGCGATCAATTGAACACGCTGGCTGGGTGGTATTTGAAGATGTTTTTCTTGTGATCTCGTGCCTGCGCAGCATCAGTGAAATGCGCTTCATTGCGAATAGAACCGCCGCCCTCGAAGCGAGCGATCAGGCGTCGCGCCAGCTCTTTGAAGAAGCACCGATCGGCATGGCGGTGGTAGGCCTCGACGAGCGCTTCAAGCAGGTCAACAACCGCTTCTCCCAGATGGTTGATTACTCCGAAGCCGAACTCAAGACCTGCTCGCCGCTGGACATCACTCATCCCGAGGATCGGGAGCAGACGAAAGAGTTTGCCGAGGCGATGTTGGGCGGGACAGCGCGTTCGTCGATCGAGAAACGTTATGTCCGCAAGAACGGCGAGATGATTTGGGCCACGCGCACCGCCTGCATTATTCGCGACGCGACCGGCCAGCCCCACCATTTTCTTATCATGGTGGAGGACATTTCGGAACGGAAGCGGGCCGAAGAAGCTCTTAGCGAAAGCAAGCGCCGGTTGGAAACCGCCCTGGAAACGAACCAGCTCATCATGGATAACTCTCAGGACGTCATCTGCACGATCGATAAGAGCGGCCGGTTCGTCACCGTGAACAAGGCGAGCGAAGCCCTCTGGGGTTATACCTCGGCCGAACTCGAGGGTCATTCCTACATCGAGTGGGTTCATCCCGAAGACCGGTCGCAAACCATTGAGACCGCCCGCAACATTCTGGTTACCGGCAAGGTCGTGGACTTTGTTAACCGTTACGTCCGGAAAGACGCAAGCATCGTGAACGTCCTATGGTCAGTTTCGTGGTGTGACAGCAAAAAGATGATGTTTTGCGTCGCGCATGACGTGACGGAGCGCTCACGCACCGAGAAGGCGCTGCGCGAAGCGAAAGAAGACGCCGACCGGGCCAATCGGGCCAAGAGCGAATTCCTTTCGCGCATGAGTCACGAGCTGCGGACGCCGCTCAATGCGATCCTGGGGTTTGGGCAATTACTCGAGCGCCAGAGTCCAACCGAAAAGCAACTCGCCCGCGTCCATCATATCATGAGCGCAGGTCGCCACCTTTTGAACTTGATCAACGAGGTGCTCGATATCAGCCGCATCGAAGCAGGTAACCTGCAATTATCAGTCGAGCCGGTGTCGCTCACGGAAGTGCTCGAGGAAACTCTCGATCTTATGCGGCCACTCGCTTCCGATCGCTCGATCAAGTTATCGGTCGCGGCGACGTTGGATGAAGAACAATATGTCTTGGCGGATCGCCAGCGTTTGAAACAGGTCCTGTTAAACCTGCTGACCAACGCGGTGAAATATACGCCTGTCGGCGGCAAGGTGATGATCTCGGGGGAGGCATCGAAGCCGGACACGATGCGCGTTGTTGTTACCGATACTGGCAACGGCATTCCGACTCAAAAGCTCGCGCGTTTATTCACGCCGTTCGATCGGCTCGGTGCGGAGCAATCTAGTGTGGAAGGAACCGGCCTCGGGCTTGCGCTCTGCCAGCGTCTCATGCAGGCGATGGACGGCGCCATAGGTGTCAGCAGCAAAGTCGGCAAAGGCAGCGCCTTCTGGATCGAACTTCCCGGAGCGAAATCACCGTTGGAAAGCTTGCCGAAAAACAGAAACACTTTGGAACTCGAGCCTCATTCTCTCACGGACCAAACGCGCAAGATCCTCTACATTGAAGATAACTTTTCCAACCTTACTCTGGTGGAGCAAATGCTCGCCGAGCGATCGGATCTGCAAATCATTACCGCCATGCAGGGGCAGCTCGGTCTCGACTTGGCACGCAAGCATTTGCCCGATGTTATTTTGCTCGATCTCCATCTGCCCGATCTCCCTGGCTGGGAGGTTCTCGCTCGGTTGCGCCGCGGTAAGCTTACGCAGGACATCCCGGTCATTATTATCAGCGCCGACGCCACCGCGCGGCAGGTGGACCGGCTCATGGCGGCGGGCGCTCGCGCTTATCTCACGAAACCCCTCGATATAACTGAATTCTTCCGAACCATAGACGAAACAATCAGCGGCGCGAATAGAGCGGTGCAATCCGCGGCAGCCTGAGTATGACGACAGCACAACCTTGCAACATGAAGTTACCCGAAACAAACCAGACCAACGACTGGCTGCCGGATATCTCGCTATACGCGAGGATGAAAATCCTGATCATCGATGACGAGCCGGCCAATGTAGCTTTGCTTGAAGACATGGTGTCAGGCAATGGCTATACGCGGGTAAAATCGATCACCGATTCGCGCCTGGCCCGGAACACTTGCGACTCCTTTGCTCCTGACTTGATCCTGCTTGATCTGATGATGCCGCACGTCGATGGCTTTGCCATTCTGGAATCAGTCCGCGCCGCCGCCGGTGATACTTTCCTGCCTGTTATTGTCCTGACCGCGGATGCGAATGAAGGAACAAAGCTTCGTGCCTTGCGTGCGGGCGCGACCGATTTCCTGCTCAAGCCGTTCGATGAGATCGAGGTTCTTCTTCGAATGGCGAACCTGCTTGAAACGCGCCGGCTTTACCTTCAACTAGACACCCAGCGCGCTGCCTACGAAGACGCCGTGCGAGACCGCACCTCCGAACTGCGCGAAGCGCAATCGCAGCTTCAGGAAGTCCAGCGTTAGGCGTTGCAGCCTAGTACGACGCGCCCATCAGCGTGAAGGTAACAGGGCAGTTGATCGCGGAAACAGTCCCCGGTTTGAACCTCCACTTTCGGAACCCAGTGAGTGCGGCATTATCCAGGTACGGACTTCCCGTGCTTATTAACATCGACACATCCACGACTCGGCCCGTCAGCGGATCTATCGTCATCGCCACCGCCCCTTCGCCGGTAGTTTTCTGCCGCCTCGCTTCATAAGGATATTCCGGCCGCGGTGCGCTAATGGCCAGCACCTTCGCGGACGACGAACTCAGTGATCCGCGACGTCCATTGTTCGTCGGCTTCGTGATTGGCGCAGTAGGTCTGTTGATTTGCCGCCGAATCGGCGGAGGAGTTGACGTTTGCTCAGGGAACGATTCATCAATCTGCGGAGGAGCCGGCAATGGATCGGCATTCTCCGTCGTCGGGTCATCAACGGTTGAAGGCGACTCGAGCGTTACCTCTGGGAACTCGTCGGTAAAGAGTGGTCTGTCTGTTCTCTCAGTGCGATGAATACTTGCCAGCCCGATCGCCGCAAAATGAATGAGAGCCGCCGCGCTAAAAGCCACTCCCACCCGCCACCTTTGTCTCGGTTGATACAGTAGAGCTTTTGCTGTCATAACTGGTCCTTTCCGGCCACCAGTTAGACACGCGAGATCGGAAAAACTTAACTACCAGATTCGGACCCGTTGCTTTGGATCTACAAAGAGCTTCTCATCGAGCTTCACCTTGAACGCTTCATACCAGGCGTCGATATTTCTCATGACACCATTCACTCGATACTGCCGCGGCGAATGGGGATCGCTCACCACTTGCCGCCGAACGGCATCGTCGCGCAGCTTGCCGCGCCACGCTTGCGCCCAACCAAGAAGGACCCGCTGCTCGCCCGTCAATCCATCGATGACGGGCGCGGGCTTGCCCTTGAGCGAAGCGTGGTAAGCATCCAGCGCGATAACAACCCCGCCGAGGTCGGCGATATTTTCGCCCATGGTCAGGTCACCATTCACCTTTACGCCGGGCAGCGGCTCGAACTTTGCGTACTGTTCGCCTAGCACCTTGGCGCGTGCTTCAAAGGTCTTTGCATCCTCGGCCGTCCACCAATCATTGAGCTTGCCGTCGGCATCGAACTTTCGGCCTTGATCGTCGAAGCCGTGCGTGAGCTCATGACCGATGACGCCGCCGATGGCGCCATAGTTAATCGCGGGATCGGCGTTTGCATCAAACATGGGCGGCTGGAGAATTCCCGCCGGAAACACGATGTCGCGCAGGGCGCCGTTGTAGGCATCGTTCGTTTGTGGCGTCATGCCCCAATCCGTCATGTCCACCGGTCCCGGCAGGCGTTGGACATAGAACGCCCAATCTGCGACCGCGGCCCCGCGCACATTGCCGATCAGATCGTCATCTCGAATCTCAACGCTTGAATAATCACGCGGCTTGTCCGGGTAACCGACCTTGATGTTGTAAGTATCGAGCTTCTTCAGCGCCTGAACCTTGGTCGCTTCTCCCATCCAATCCAGACCTTTGATCCGCTCATGCATCGCGATCTTCAGGTTCGCGACCAGCTCTTCAATCTTCGCTTTTGCGGCCGGCGGGAAATATTTCGCGCTATAGAGTTGGCCAACCGCCCAGCCAAGATTGCCGAACCGGTCGTAACGATCTCCGGCGCCATAGTCGCCGCCGCTTACTGCCTGCACGCCGCGCTTCCAACGCGCTTTTTGTTCTGCCTGACCCGACAACGTCTTGTTCCGCATCTCGAAGAGCGCGTCGACGAAAGCTTTTGAAAGATACGGGGCGGCGTGATCAGCGATGTTGAATGCCTGCCAGGCTTGCAGCGTTTCCAGCGATGTCTTGTCGAAAATATCCGCGATCTTCGGAAAGGCCGATTTTTCTCCGACCACGACCCGCTCGACTTTCCCAAGCCCGGCCTGGGTAAGAAATGGGCGCCAGGCGAACTTCGGCGCGAGCGTTTCCAGCTCTGCCAACGACATGGCGTTGTAGGTCGCGACCGGATCGCGCTGTTGGGTCTTAGTCCAACTGGCGTCCGCTATCTTCGTTTCGAACTCGACCAGCTCCGCTGCGCGCTTGTCCGCGTCGGGCCACTCGAGCAGGCGAAGCAGTTGTGCCGCGTAGTCTTGGTACTTCTCCTTTTTCGCCGCGAAATCCGGCTTGAGATAATAATCCCGGTCCGGCAGTCCGAGCCCCGCCTGCCCGAGGTAAACCGCGTAATGCTTCGGATCCTTTATGTCCACGTCGACGCCCATGCCAAAAATTCCCCCATGGAAATCAGCATTCTGTTTTCCCATTAACGCCGCCAGCGCCTCGCGTGTCTTCGCGGATTGAACCTCGGCGAGCTTGTCCTTAAGGGAAGAAACACCGGCCTTCTCGATCCGCGCCTCGTCCATGAACGATTTATAGAACGCGCCAACTTTGCCTTCGATCGCAGCCGGTTTTGCTTCCGCCTTCTTCGCGGTTTCTTCCATGAGATCGTGAAGCCGCTGCTCGGTCAGGTCGGTCATGGCCAGCCGCAGACTGTAGGCCGGTTTGTCCGCGGGAATTTGGACGCGATCAAGCCACGCACCGTTCGCGTAGCGAAAGAAATCGTCGCCTGGTTTTGTGGCGGCATCAGCGCCGGCACTATCAAAGCCCCATGCGCCATATTGCGGCTTGGATGCGTCCGGCGTTGGTTTGGTCTCTTCGGCGTGGCCAGCTGCGAGACCGACAAGAACGGAAAAGAACAGCGGCGTAACGATTAGTTTCATAGCTCTCATTATTGTTGTCTCCCCAGGCAGTTGTTTGTGGAGCGAAGAAATCACTCAGGCGTTGATCCGAACCACTTCTTCTCCAACTGCTGAATGAAACCGCGTTCGTTCAACGCGAGTAGCGCCCGGTTTATGGGAAGTCGCAGCGGACTCTCCTGCTGAAGGCCGATCCCATAAAATTGCTTCTCGAAAACCTGACCGACAAGGCGAAAGCGGGTCCCGGCTTTTTTTGTCAGGTAGTAGCGAAGGACCGGCGCATCGTAAACGACCGCCTTCAATTCACCGGCATTGAGCGCAGCCGCGGCGCTTGCCACGTCAGGGTAAGTGGAGACACGTGCTTTGTTATTCCTAAGCCACGCTTCAGCCGTGCTCCCGGTAACAGTGCCCACCTTGAGTCCAGGCAAGTCAGCCGGGCCGGAGATATCGCCGGTCAAACTTTTCACCGTCATTTCCGTAGTCACGACCGCGGTGAAGTAAGCGATGAGGACGATGCTCGCCAGCATCCAGAGGATTGCGACGAGGCGCGCTGGAACGCCCGCCGGTCCCTTGGCCTCACAGCCGCCCGTGCACATCATACTAGTCGTCCACCAAAACGATTCCCATACGCCCGGAACATAAGCTTCAGGATACATCTCGGCATTTTTCCGGCGCTCAAACCACCAGATAGCGTGTGAAATGATGAACATGACCAGGATCACGCCGCCGACTACTTTAAGTGAGCTCCAGCTAAAGAACATCCGCATCAGGTTACCCGTGATGTTCCCGCTACTCGCACCACTGGTGGCGACCAGGATCTGCAAGCCCGAATCGTAATAGGGCTGCGAGAAGTCCATGAAAGCATGGCGTTCCGCGGTGATACTTATCGCCGCGATGGCTACATCCGCCTGGCGGCTCTTAAGGCTGTCCAGCATTTGCGGAACTGTCTCCAGATTGCGCATCTCGAATTGGAAACCGGCTTCCTTCGCTACGGCCTCCCATAAGTCGATGCTGAACCCGGCCTGCTTTCCATTCTCCGTGAACGAAAATGGTTCGACGGGCTTGGTCACGACGCGGATCTTTTGCTGGCCGAGTGAGCTGGTCGCGGCCAGGGAACAACACGCCAGCGTAACAAGAATTCGACGCAAACTTGAGTTCATACGCGAAGGTCCTACGGGGCTTTCAAGATCGCGACGATCTCGGTTTGGATAGGTTGGCCGGTGACTTCGATATCCTTGTCTCCCACGTAGACATCAACCTCCGAACGGACGCCGAACTTGCCTTCGAGATAGATCCCGGGCTCGATGGAGAAACAAACACCCGGTGTAATTCGGCGCGAATCGCGCGTCTCGAAGTTGTCGATGTTCACGCCGTTCCCGTGCACTTCTTCGCCGATGGAATGGCCGGTGCGATGGGTGAACTGCTCGCCGTAACCAGCGCGCTTGATCACGCCGCGCGAGACATCGTCCACTTCCGCGCCTCGAATGCTTTTGCCGGCGCGTATGTTGGTGCGCACGAATTCGATGGCGGAATCACGAGCTTCACGCACGATGTTGAAAATCCGGACAAACTCTTCCGGCGCCTTGTCACCGACATAGCCAGTCCAGGTCTGATCGGTATAGACAGCGCCTGGTTGCTTCAATTTCCCGACAATATCGAGCAGCACGAAATCACCGCGCTTGATGGGCAGGGTGGTTTCGCGGGTGGGCGCATAGTGCGGATTCGCGGTGTTGGCATTGACGGCGACGATGCCGTTTTCTCGCAGCATGCCTTCTTCTTCCAGACGGCGCGCGATGAATTGCTGGATGTCGTATTCGGTCACGGGCCTCTCGGCGCGAATGTTGCGCCCGATCTCAGCAAATGCTTCCAGGATGATGCGATGGAGTTTGTCCGACGCTTCGATATGCGATTGTTTTTGTGCGGGCGTCCAAACGGCTTCGAATTGTTGCACTAGCTCGGCGCTGGTTACCAGCTCTACACCGAACGAGCGAATCAGCTCGACCGTCCCGGCATCCACGCGCGACATGTAGGGAATATCGTTCATCGGCGAATACTGCATGGCGATCCGCGGATGCTTGCTCTTGGCTGCGGCGGCTGGGTTAAGCGTTTCGCGCAAATGGGCGTGCTGTTCCTGCCAGCCGCGATAAACCAGGCTCTTTCCCGGCAAGGCATCGAGCTTGAATCGCTCGATCGAATGCACAATCTTCGTCGGTTCGCCGACGGCGGGAATGTAGTAAAACCAGCGGCGCGAACCCGAGGCGTGCTCGCCCAATCTCAGGATGCGCGGCGCCAGCGGATCACTGCCGCGGAAATCATAGAAGAGCCAGCCATCGAACTTCGCCGCCTGCAGGGCTGTTTGGATGGCGGCAACGCGTTCGGCGGGTGTCGGCTCGGCGCGCATCGGTGAGGGGAAGATGAAGAGAACGGAGAACGCTGCCAGCATGAAAAATCGAATCGGCTTCATGAATCGAAGTGAGAATACGCCGATCTCCCGGACAGGAGCAATGCAGAACCAGAGTTGACCGAACTCGCGGAAACCGATCTAATGCCCGTTCACTTAACGAAAACACCTATGAAAAAACTACTCACTCTAACCACAACCGCGTTGCTCGCCCTGGCGGCGACTTCTTTTGCCGCCTCGGACAAGGACGCGGTCATTCAGGCGGAAAAGAACATCTGGCAAGCCATCAAGGACAAGAAGTTCGACGCTTTCCAGAAAATGCTCTCGTCTGATTTCCGCGCCGTTTACGCGACCGCAATAAACAAGCTGGAGCAAGAAGTCGTCGATATTAAAAAAGTGGACATGAAATCGGTGGCTTTCGGCGATATGGACGTCGTGTTTATCGACAAGGATGCCGCGCTTTTGACTTATACGGTGACTGTCGAAGGAACTGAGGATGGCAAAAATGTCTCGGGAAAATGGAACGCGGCTTCAGTCTGGAAGAAGGATGGCAATGATTGGAAGGGTGTTTTCCATACAGAAGTGAAGTCGGAATAAGGCAAGAATTTAGCGATCGAGCGAAGGAGAAGCTTGTCGCTCCTGTAGCGGCGTTCTATGACCGCCGATCGCTGATTGCGTAAGGCTCGCGATCGTATGCCCAAATACCTTGTCGTTAGCACGAGCGGGAATCCCGATAGCAATAGCCGACGCATGGGGCGCCTGGCCTTTGCCCATCTGCAAAAAGCCAAGGTCGATTGCGCGTGGCTCGATATCAGCGAGATGGGGCTGCCTTTGTGCGACGCGGATGCCTGCTACACCCACCCGGCGGCGCAGAAACTGAGCAAGGCGGTCGAAGCCGCGGACGGCATCCTCATTGCCACGCCCGTTTACAACTACGACGTGAGCGCTGCGGCCAAAAATCTGGTCGAGCTGACTGGGAGCGCGTGGGAAGACAAGGTGGTCGGTTTTCTTTGCGCGGCGGGAGGCATGAACAGCTACATGTCGGTCATGGCGTTCGCGAACAGCCTGATGCTCGATTTTCGCACCGTGATTATTCCGCGCTTTGTCTATGCGACGGGCAACGCCTTCGATGGCGACGAATTGAAGGACAAAAAGGTGGAGCAACGAATCGAAGAGTTGGCGGCGGAGGTGATCCGCTTCACGCAGGTTCTTCGTGGATAGCGACAACCCCCGCAAAAGAGTGACAAGTTGAACGGCGCGGGCAAGAGCGAACCAGTCAGCCGGGTCTGGAAAAAGATCGCGGTCTTTTATTCGCTCACTCTCGTCTTCAGCAACGTCTTCAATGCTTTTGTCCTGCATGCCGGTCGAATGGATGCCGGCAATTTGCTCTACGTCACCGGTGCCATGTGGAGTCCGGCGCTGGCTGCTTTCGCCACGAAACGAATCTTCGGCGAACCCATCGGCGACCTGCCATGGAAATGGGGCGGCGCCCGGTATGCCTGGCTCGCGTATCTGATTCCGCTCGCGTATGCGCTTCCGGTTTACCTTTTCGTTTGGCTTACTGGCCTCGGCGGATTTTCGGACGGCGAATTTGTAAGGCGCACCGCCGAGCAGTTCGGCTGGTCGAATCTGTCGCCCGGCCTCACTCTCACACTCTTTGTCTTGATCACGGCGACACTTGGCCTTGTCGGAAAAACATCGCGCGCCCTTGGAGAAGAAATCGGTTGGCGCGGTTTTCTCGTGCCGGAATTATCGAAGGTAGTTGGCTTCGGCGGCGTGGGAATGATCAGCGGGTTGATGTGGGCTGTTTACCATTTCCCCGTTCTGCTCTTCGCGGATTACAACAAAGGCGCGCCCGCCTGGTACAGCCTCGGCTGCTTTACCCTCATGGTTGTCGCCGACAGCTTCATCCTGGCGTGGCTGACGCTGCGTTCGAAAAGTCTGTGGCCCGCCGCGATTTTCCACGGCAGCCACAATTTGTTTATCCAATCGATCTTCACGCCGCTCACCCGCGACACCGGCCCGACGAATTACATCATCGATGAATTCGGCATCGGCCTCGTCATCACGATATCGATCGCTGCCCTCTTCTCCTGGCGATCTTTCGCGCGCCACAAGCGAACGACTTAGGCTGTGTTCGCGCTGCGCTACTTGCCGATCAAAATCAATATCCCAGCGACAAGCGCGAGGATTGGCAAGGCAATCGCAGCGGCGCCGAGGCTTACGGCGAAAATGCCGATGATGCCGGTAATGATGAGGTAGATGGCAAGCAACAGCATGCCGAGGTTCTTGGTGATCATCGGGCGATGGTGACGAGTTCGGAGGGATTGTCACGTGCCAAAATGGTCAAGGCGCGCAGGCCGGCGATGGTGTCCTGAAAGCTTCAAATCCCAAGCTCCAGAGAAATTCCAAACATCAAATTATAATGAGGGTACTCTCCTTGGAGCTTGGAGCTTGGAATTTGGAGCTTTCGGCCGTGATCCGGCGATAGGTAAGGCGACTACGAATGGTTTGGCAGCATTCTGCCTCGCATCCGGTGCCGGTCGCAGTATTATCGGCAAGCCAAATAGCTCCATGAATTACTGGATCGGCACATCAGGTTTTCAATATCCGGAGTGGAAGGGCACTTTCTACCCGGAGGATTTATCGACTGCGAAAATGCTCCCGTATTACGCGGAGCGCTTTTCGACCACGGAGGTCAACTACACCTTTCGCCGAATCCCGAGCGCCAAGACGATCCAGAATTGGTGGGATGCGACGCCCGAGCGTTTCAAGTTCAGCTTGAAAGCGCCGCAGAAGGTCACGCACTTCTCGAAGCTGCGCGATTGTGGCGACACCATGCGTTATTTCTGTCAGGTCATCTCGGACCTCGAAGTGAAGCTCGGTCCGGTCTTGTTCCAATTGCCGCCCGCATTCAAAAAGGACGCCGCGCTGCTCGCCGCCTTTCTCGAAGATGTTCCGCCGGGAATGCGTGCGGCGTTCGAGTTCCGTCACGCCTCCTGGTTTGATGAGGAGGTGTTTGCCTTACTGAACGGCAAGAACATCGCGCTTTGCATCGCCGAAAGCGCGGACCTGAGCACGCCGGTAGTCGCGACGGCCGATTACGGCTATCTGCGTCTGCGGCGGGAGGATTACGCGGACGCCGATATGGCGCGCTGGGCAAAAGCTATCGAAGAAAAGCAAAGCGTCTGGCCGGACGTCTTCGTGTATCTCAAGCACGAAGAGAGCGGCATGGGCCCGAAGCTGGCCACGCAGTTGATGGGACTGCTCTCACGCTAAGCAGTGGTCATCCCGCGGCTGGCGAAGCGTGCCGAGGGACCTCCCAACTGCAATCCAGGCTCGCGCCAAACATCAGGTCCTTGATGACGGCGCAAGCTAGATGGTTCGCGGAAGCGGTTCGAGCGCTTGAGAGGTCCCACGCCGTCTGCGCGGCTCGGGATGACAACGCGCCAGCGATCAACGACCGCGGTTACAGTCACGCGGCGACCCGACGCTTCTGCTTCACCATCGAAGAGGTCGAGCGGCTGCTGGCGCGTGAGCCATTTCGCTTCGGCTTGAGCGATTGGTTCCGGTTCAGGCTCTCCTGAAGTACCTTCACGAGATCGACCACATTGGTCGCACGCACGGCCGGCGCCGGTTTCCCGGCCACCTCTTTGTGCTGCGCCTTCTGCTCGATCATTTCCATGACCGCGTTCCGGTATTCGTCGCGGTACTTCTCCGGTTCCCATGCCACGGACATGCTCTCGATCAGCGTTTGCGCCATCTTCAATTCCTTTTCCGTGATGGCGCTCGCCGGCGCGTTCTTCAATTCTTCAGGGGAAAGAATCTCCGACGCGAAGTGCATCAGCTCGAGGATAAGGAACAATCCATCCGGTTTGACCGAGGCCAGGTGCTCGCGGTTGCTGATCACGACCTTGGCAATTCCGATCTTGCCGGTGCCGCTGAGCGCCCGGTGTAAAAGCGAGTAGGCCTTCTCGCCGCCCTTTTGCGGTTCGAGAAAGTAAGGCTTGTAGAAAAACTTCGGGTCCACCTGGCCGAGGTCGACGAAGTCCGTGATATCGATCGAGTGAGTGGACTCGATGCGGACCTTGGCGAAGTCCTCGTCTTTCATCACGATGTAACGTCCGCGCTCGTACTCGAAGCCCTTCACGATCTGATCGGCGGAGACCTCCTTGGAATCAGCCTCGGCCACCTTCTTGTATTTGATCGGGCTGAGATCGGTCGCCCGAAGCTGCCGGAAGCTGAGCTTCTCTTCGCGCGTCGCCGGGTAAACGGCAATCGGGATATAAACCAAACCAAAGCTGATGCTACCCTTCCATATCGCACGCATAGTGGGCCATCTTATTCACAAGCGCCGCGCAATGTCAATCCGGTCAGGGTCTTGGAAGGCGTCCGGATATCTCGTATCGTACGAAAATGTCTGATTACGAACCGACCTCGCGTCGTCCAATTGCGGATGCGTTTCGGGTGACAGCTAGTACTGCGACGCGCCTCTGTGTTCGTTATCGGATTCATCCCGACGCAATCTCGTACCTCTCGATCGTCGCCGCGGCCATCGCCGCGATTCTCTTTTGGAAATCTGGAAGGCACCCGGGGTTGCTTCTCGTCGCTCCGCTGTTCTGCTACCTGCGGCTCTGGTTCAACATGCTCGATGGAATGGTCGCGCTCGCTGGCGGCAAGGCGAGCTGGCGCGGTGAAATTCTCAACGATCTGCCCGATCGCGTTTCCGATGTCGTGATCTTTGCCGGCGCGGCGCACAGCGGCTGGATGAATCCCGTCATCGGATACTGGGCCGCGATCTTCGCGCTCCTGACCGCTTATGTTGGAATGTTCGGGCAAGCCGTCGGCGTTCACCGCGAATTCAGCGGCGTGATGTCGAAACCATGGCGCATGGTGGTTCTGCACCTGGGCGCCTGGATTACGCTCGGGTGCATTTGGTGGAACGATGGTGCGATTCGATTCGCGAGCTTGACCATCTTTGATTGGGCCTGCCTTACTGTCGTGGCAGGCTGCTTACAGACGATGATCGTCCGATTGAAAGGGATCATGGCCGCGCTGCGAGCAAAGCCACGTTAATGTCCCCGCACCAAGCGCTTCACGATCCGATTTTTCTCGCGTATCTGCGCATCATCTTCGTCTCCCTTTTCGTGGGAGGAATTGTGCTCGGCATTTTGCACTGGGGATTGAAGAAAGAACTCGGATCGATCTGGAGCACGTATCGCTCATGGCTCGTGCTCGCGCCGATCGGCCTGGCTGCGATCTTTGCCGGCCGCGTCCCGACGATCATCGGCGTTACGCTTCTCGCGATTTTCGCCTTCAAGGAATTCGCGCGCGCCTCCGGCTTGTATCGCGACTGGTGGATTGTCGGCGCCGCTCATGCCGGGATCGTGACGGTCGGCATCGCTTCGTTAATGCGGCATCCGCGCGGCGAAGAACCCGGTCCAGGCTGGTATGGGTTCTTCGTCGCGGTGCCGGTCTTCGCGATTGCACTCATCCTTCTCGTCCCGATCTTGCGGAACCGCGCCCGCGGCGAATTGCAACGCATGTCGTTAGGCATCGTCGGCTTCGTTTACATCGGCTGGATGTTCGGGCATCTCGGTTTTCTCGCGAACGCCGTCAACGCCTACGGCTATCTCCTCTACGTGATTTTCGCGACCGAGCTGAACGACGTCGCGGCATTCACCTTCGGCCGGCTCTTCGGCCGCCATCCGTTGCGCAGCGAAATCAGTCCTAAGAAAACGTGGGAAGGCGCGCTCGGCGCGCTCGCTGTTTCCATGATCCTGCCGTGGCTGCTGCGCTTTTCTTTCCCGGAGTTCGGCCCGTGGCAATTGATCCTGACCGGACTCATCATTGGCATCGGCGGCCAACTCGGCGATCTCTCCATCAGCGTGATCAAGCGTGACATTGGGACGAAGGATATGGGACGTTTGATTCCCGGCCACGGCGGCATCCTCGATCGGATCGATAGTTTGATTTACGTCGCGCCGCTCTTCGTGCACATGGCCGGCTACTACCACGAATTGCGATGAAGAAGTGGCAATACGAACCGGCCCACGATCTCGATCAATCGCTGGTCGAGCGGCTCCGGAATTTTCCCCGCGAGCCGGACATGCTCGTCTATGGCCTGCGTTCGCTGGTGGCGCTGATTATTCGCGGTTTGCTGCGCGTTTACTGCCGCTTCGAAATCGTCGGCGAAGAGCATTTGCGGAGTAATCGCTCGTTCGTCCTCGTTGCGAATCATTCGAGTCATCTCGATACCGTCTGTCTTCTTTCGGCGTTGCCGCTTCGACGATTGCATCGGGCTTTTCCCGCCGCGGCTGCGGATTACTTTTTCAAAAGCGTTCCGCGCACCTGGATTGCGACCGTGGTAGTAAACGCGCTGCCGTTCGCGCGCCAGACGCACGTGCGGCAGAGCCTGGCGATTTGCGGCGAGCTGCTCGCTAATTCCGGCAACGTCCTCATCATTTTTCCGGAAGGCACCCGTTCCACCACCGGCCGCCTTCAGGAATTCAAATCCGGGATCGGCGCGCTCGTGGCGGGCCGGGACATTCCGGTGCTCCCTTGTTATGTGGAGGGCGCGTTTCGCGCGTGGCCCAAAGGCCGGCGTTTGCCGCGGCCGCGAAAGGTCCGCCTCATCATCGGCGCTCCGCGCAATTACGCCTCCGTGATGCCGGAGAAAAGCGCGAGCAGCGCGATCGCCGCGGAACTGCACGACGCCGTTGACCAGTTGGCGCCAAAGTAATGCAAGCCGCTGAAGAAACGATGACGAGTTGGGATGGCGCGGAAATTTTCTACCGCGCCTGGATTCCTGAAGGCGCGATTGAAAAGGCGCTTCTGCTTTTCCATCGCGGCCACGAACATTCCGGCCGCTGGTCCGAAATGGTGGAGACACTTGGCCTGAGTGACGTAGCGGTTTTCGCCTGGGACGCGAGAGGCCACGGCCGCTCCGACGGCGAGCGCGGTTCGGCGGAGAGTTTCGGCGCGATGGTGAAGGATGTGGACGCCTTTGTTCGCCACATCGCCGATCGCCATGGATACAAATTGGAAGACATCATCGTCCTGGCGCACAGCGTCGGCGCGGTCTCGGTCGCGGCGTGGGTGCACGATTACGCGCCGCCCATCCGCGCGATGATTCTCGCGACGCCCGCGTTTCGCGTCCGGCTTTATCTTCCGCTCGCGATCCCGTCGCTTCGTCTGAAACAAAAATTTCTCGGGCCCGGTTACGTGAAGAGCTACGTGAAAGCCAAAATGCTCACGCACGATCCGGTGCAAGCCGCGCAGTACAACGCCGATCCGCTGATCTTCCGCCAGATCGCTGTGAACGTTCTCATCGATCTGCACGATGCCGGCACGCGCCTCCTCGCCGATGCCGGCGCCATCAATGTGCCGACGCTCATGCTGAGTGCCGGCCGCGATTGGGTCGTGAGCCTCAAAGCCCAGCGCGAATTCTTCAACGGCCTCTCGTCACCGGTGAAACGGATGCACGTCTTTCCCGCCGCTTATCACGCGATCTTTCACGAGAAAGAGCGGGCGCAGGTGATCGAGCGCGCGCGTGAATTCATCGTCGAACGTTTCGCGGCGCCGGCCGCGCCCCCGTCCCTACTCAAGGCCGATGAGTTCGGTTATACCTGGGAGGAATACGAACGGTTGAAACTTCGAGGCGGTCCGCAGTTCGCCCTCGTCCGCGCGGGAATGAAAACCGGCGGTCGCCTCAGCAAAGGAATCGATCTCGGCTGGCGCAGCGGTTTCGATTCCGGCCTCACGCTCGATTACGTTTACGAAAACAAGGCGCAAGGATCGACGGCGCTGGGCCGCTTCATCGATCACGGTTATTTGAACAGCATCGGCTGGCGCGGCATTCGTCAGCGCAAAAAAAATCTCGAGAAGCTGCTGCGAATCGTCATCGAGACAACGCATTCGGAAGGCCGGCCGGTGCGGATCGTCGATATCGCCGCGGGTGGGGGACGCTATGTTATCGAGACAATCCGGGGGCTGCCGCAGATCCCGATCACGGCGCTGCTCCGCGATTACAAACAAGAGAACGTGGACGCAGCCAGTCGGCTGGCGCGCGATTTTGGTTTGGAGAATGTCACGGTTACATCCGGCAATGCCTTCGATCGCGCCTCGCTTGCTTCGATCGAACCGCGTCCGACCATCGGCATCGTCTCGGGGTTATTTGAATTGTTTCCATCAAATGCCGCCGTGCTCACTTCGTTGCGCGGGCTGGCCGACGCGATCGAGCCGGATGGATTTCTCATTTACACAAACCAGCCCTGGCATCCGCAGGTTGAATTCATCGCGCGCGTTTTGCGCAACCGTGAAGGCGAACCGTGGATCATGCGCCGCCGCACCACCGCCGAGATGGATGAACTGGTGCGCACGGCCGGCTTCGAAAAAACCACCATGGAAGTGGACGAGTGGGGGATCTTCACCGTATCGGTCGCGCGGCGCATGAACAACGGATCCAATCACCACTGATCGTGACTGCAATAAAGCGCCGTCATCCCGAGCCGCGCAGAGGGCGAGGGACCTCACAACAGCATTTTGCGGTAGCTCAAATCTTCGCGCGCCCGACACCGGCTTGTCGTCCTTGCCATTTCTAGCATGAGTGACGGCCCACCGGTTGAGAGGTCCCTCGCCGTCTGTGCGGCCCGGGATGACCCGACGTTTCCGAACGAGCTTCGAACGCACTCTTCCGGTACAATGCGCGCGAAAGCATTCGCTGCATCGGCGGGCCTTTCGATCCTTTTCCTGATCATCTACGGCGGGTGCAACTGGATCGCGGCGCAGCGCGCCCACGTCCCCACGCTCTTCTTCGAGTGGGAACGGCTGATCCCTTTCGTTCCGCTCATGATCGTTCCCTACATGTCGATCGATCTCTTTTTCGTCGCGGCGCCTTTTCTCTGCCGCAACGAAAAGGAACTCGCGACGTTAACGAAACGCATTGTCGCCGCGCTGGTCATCGCGGGATTTTGCTTTCTGCTTTTTCCGCTGCGCTTCGCCTTCGAGCGGCCGCACGCATCCGGCTGGCTCGGCGCGTTTTTCGATTGGTTTCGCGGGATGGATCAGCCCTATAATTTGCTCCCTTCGCTCCACATCGCTTTTCGCACCGTCCTCGCGGAATTCTATGCGCGACATACCCGCGGCATCCTGCGCGCCGCGTCCAATCTCTGGTTTATCCTGATCGCGCTTTCCGCGGTCCTGACCTATCAGCATCACGTCATGGATGTCGTGGCCGGCTTCGCGCTCGGCGCCTACTGCCTCTATTTCATTCAGGAATCACCGAGAAAATTGCCGGTCATCGCGAACCGGCGCGTCGGCGCGTATTACGCGATCAGCGCGCTCGTCGTCGTCGGGTTCGTTATTCTCCGGTGGCCCTGGGGTGCGCTGCTCTTGTGGCCGATGATTGCGCTCGGCATCACGGCAGCGGCCTACTTCGGATCAGGTCCGGGAATTTTCCGCAAGACCGATGGACGCGTGGCGTGGACGGCATGGTGGGCGCTCGGGCCTTGCTTGTTAGGCCAGCATCTTTCCCGACTCTATTATCGCCTGCGCTGCCGGGCATGGGACGCGGTCACACCGCAAGTCTGGATTGGCAGCACGCTGAACCATCGCGAGGCCGCCGCCGCCGTGCGCCTTGGCGTCACCGCCGTCCTCGATCTTACCGCGGAGTTTTCCGAAGCGCGCCCATTTCGGGAATTGCGTTATCGCAACATCCAGATTCTCGACCTCACCGCGCCGCAACTCGATCAATTGCAGGAAATGGCGGAATTCATCGACCAGGAATCGAAGCGAGGCGTCGTATTCGTTCATTGCAAAATCGGATATTCCCGGAGTGCAGCAGCCGCCGGGGCTTACCTGCTGCAATCCGGAAAAGCCACGACCGTTGCCGAAGCGCTCGAACTTCTGCGCCGAGTTCGCCCGACGATAATTGTGCGGCCCGAAGTTTTCTCGGCTTTGTCTGCGTTCGCCCGCGCCGTTTCTCCTCGCCTCGACTGAGCGCTTCCCCATAATTGGTTTCGCTTATGAAATATACCGATTTGATTCAGCTCTATTTCGAGAGAACCACCGCGCTGCAAAATTATTGGACGCTCTACGTTGTCATCGTCGGCGGTTTGCTCGCGTTCTCCTCGTTGCGCAAACAGCCGGCCGCGCTCACCACGTTGATCGTCTCGATTCTGTTCGGCTTGTTTGCCTACGAGAACCTCGATGCGATCAAAGCCACAGCCACGCAACGCCACGCCGCGCTCGCCGCGATCAAGCAATCCGATGCGGGCTCGACTGCGGCGGAGATCAAGCCCGTTCGCGATCTTCTTGAACCGACGCTCAATCCTGCGTCGCTCAGCTCCACGCAAATGACACACCTCATCAGCGACGCCCTGACCATCATCGGACTGTGGGTAATGGAATTGCGCCGGCGGAAAAACGTATTGGTCGCCACCATCGCGGCCCAGCCCTTTCCCTGATTCGTGTTCAAGACACGTAATCCGATTCCGGGGGAGTCCCCGGGAACGTTGCGGCCGCGCGAACAGCGGGTGGCTCGCGCGCCCGTTGTCACGCTGATCGAATACGATCGCGGGCATCTCGAGGAACGCGTCATCGCGGAGAAGGAGGAGTTGCTGCCGCATCTCGATAATCAACGCGTGACCTGGATCAACATCGATGGCCTGGGCGACATCGATATTCTGCGCGCCCTCGGATCCCGCTTCAATTTGCATCCGCTCGCGCTCGAAGACGTGCTCGATACCGGACAGCGCCCGAAGGTCGAGCAATACGACAATTACCTTTTCATCGTCGCGCACATGCTTTACCTCGATCGCGGCAAAGCGATGTGTGGGGAGCAAGTGAGCATGTTTCTTGGGAAACATTTTCTGATCACACTCCAGGAGGAAGCCGAGTTCGACGTTTTCGAACCGGTGCGCGCCCGCATCCGCGCGGCCAACGGCACCATTCGCAAAATGGGGCCCGACTATCTCGCTTACGCGCTGCTGGATTCGATTGTCGATCATTACTATCCGGTGCTGGAAAGCGTCGGCGCCAAGATCGATTTGATCGAAGACAATCTGGTCGAGCTTCCCACGACGAGCCCCGTGGGCGATCTGCATGGCCACAAGCGCGCGCTCACCCACATCCGGCGATTCATCTGGCCGGTGCGCGATCTGGTTAACTTCATGATGCACGAGGAAAGCGGGCTCTTGACCAAGGGAACGAAAGTTTATTTGCGCGATTGCTACGATCATACCGTGCAGTTGATGGATTTGGTTGAGAGTTATCGCGATGTCCTTTCCGGGCTGATGGAATTGTATCTTTCCGCTGTCGGCATCCGGACGAACGAGATCATGCGCGTCCTGACCGTCATTTCGTCGGTCTTCATTCCGCTGACTTTTATTGCAGGCGTTTACGGAATGAATTTCTCGCGGGAAGTGGATGGGAAGAAATTGCCCTGGAACATGCCCGAGCTTTTCCAGCCGTATGGCTATATCGGCTGCCTTCTTTTCATGCTGGCGGTCGCCATTTTCCAAATCGTTTATTTTAAGAAGCGACACTGGTTGTGATCCAGCGACTGTAGCCGCTTCGCTATGCGAAGCGTGGGTGGAACGCTTCTTTTACCAAGAGCGGTTTCGCGGCCCACAGGGCCGCGGCTACAGAAGAATCACGGGCAGTTCCCGGCTCGAATGCTGCTGCTTTTATGGCAACGATGAACTCGCGTCGGTTCGCTCTTTTCCTAGGCCTTTGTTTGGCTTTCGCATCCGTCGGTCGCGCGGAACGCATTAATCAGGAAGGCCGCATCCTTGGACCGGCGCCGGTCGTCACGACACCGACTTTGTTCAACACCGCGGCCACGGATGCGATCGTTTCCGCGATGCAGATCATGCCGCGCGATAATCCGTGGAATGAAGATATTTCGCGCCGCCCGCTTCTCGCGAATTCCGGCGCGATGATCGCCCAAATCACGAGCGACCTGAGCGCAAACCGGCGCACGCTTCGTCCGTTTTATGAAATGAATTACGTGCTCGTGCCGGACAATCAGTCGCGGGTCACGGTTCCATTTTTCAATTATCCCGATGAATCCGATCTCGATGGCGGCACTTATCCGAACGGCAGGTATCCGTTCCCGACTAATCTCCCGATCGAGACCTGGCCGCGCGGAACCGGCAATCTGACGTTGCAGCAATGGCAGCAGGACGTGAACAACACCGGCGGCGATCGCCACGCGATCGCGGTGGCGCCGGGGGTCGGATCGATCTGGGAAACGTGGCTGACGAAATTGACGAGCACGGGCTGGCAAGCGTCGAACGGCGCGAAGTTCAATCTGAATTCAAACGCGCTTCGTCCCGCCGGCTGGACATCAGGAGACGCGGCCGGTCTGCCGATGTTTCCCGCGCTCGTTCGCTACGACGAATGCCAGCGCGGGATGGTCGAGCACGCCCTGAGAATCGTCGTCGCGAAATCGCGGCGCGAATATATTTATCCGGCCACGCACTACGCTTCTTCCATTCCGGCGACCTCGATCAACTATCCGGCGATGGGCCAGCGCGTGCGCCTCAAATCCAGTTTCGTCATTCCGGATAGCTGGACGGTCGAGGAAAAGGCTGTCCTCCGCGCTTTGAAAAAATATGGAGCGCTCGTCGCCGATAATGGCGGGTTCTTCTCGGTCTCGGTTTGTCCGGACGATCGCTTCGCCGCGAACGCATTCGATCATCTCTCGACCATCGCCATCAGCAACTTTGAGGTGATTCAGACAACCGGCCCCGCCGAAGGGCCGCGCTCGCCCGGCGCGCCCACTGTCGATGCCGGGCCCGACCAATTTCTCGAAGCGCCGGCAACCATTTCCCTGAGCGGCGCGGTCAATGATCCTTCCGGAAAAGCCGCGCTGCTTTGGAACCTTTATTCAGGCCCCGCTGGCGTCGTGCTCGCGAACGCAAACCAAGCGGGCACCACCGCGAACATTAATACGCCCGGCACTTACACTTTCATGTTCACCGCCGACGATGCGGTCCACGCGGTGGCCTATGATGCTGTGGTCGTCCGCGTGACGGGACACGATGCGCTCGCGAATATCTCGACGCGCGTTCAGGTCGGAACATCCACCAATGTTGCGATCGCCGGTTTCATCATTCTCGGAAATGCCGACAAGCAGGTGGTCGTGCGCGGGCTAGGGCCGTCGCTCACGGGCGCGGGAGTGCAAGGCGCGTTGGCGAACCCGGTTCTGGAACTCTACGACGCGACCGGCACCTTGTTGCTGAGCAATGACGATTGGCAGCAGACGCAGGCGCAGGCTTTGCGCGACGCGGGGTTTGCGCCATCGAACGATTCCGAGTCGGCGATTTTGACCACGCTCGCGCCCGGCGCCTACACCGCCATCTTGCGAAGCAAAGATGGTTCGCCGGGGATTGGTCTTCTCGAAGTTTACGATTTGCAGCAGACACCTTCGTCGAAGCTCGCGAACATTAGCACGCGCGGTCTGGTCGGCGCGGGGCAGAACGTCATGATCGGCGGAACGATCGTGACCGGGCCGGATTTCGGGCGAGTGGTGTTTCGTGCTCTTGGGCCGTCGTTGGCCGCTAACGGGATCGCGAATCCGATGAGCGATCCGCAGCTCGAAATTTTCAACGCCAACGGAAACAAGATCGGCACGAACAATAACTGGAAGGACACGCAACAGGGGATCATTGCCGCGACGGGTCTCGCGCCAACCAGCGATTCCGAATCCGCGATCCTGATCGACTTGAGCCCCGGCGCTTACACGGCCGTGGTCAGCGTTGCCAGTGGCGCGGCTGGTGTTGCGCTCGTCGAAGCTTATCATTTGCAATAGCGCTCGCGCCGCCACCGCGCGATGATGAGGCGCGATGCAGACGGTCAGAGGACTTCATCATGTCACGGCGATTGCCGGGCCGGCGCAGGAGAATCTCGATTTCTACGCGGGTGTGCTCGGCATGCGGCTCGTAAAGAAGAGCGTGAACCAGGATGATCCCGGCACTTACCACCTTTTCTACGCGGACGCGGAAGGCCATCCCGGAACCGACCTGACATTTTTTCCATGGGCGCAAATGGCGCCGAGCCGCGAAGGTCATGGCCTGAGCAGCGAAGTGTCGCTCGCGGTGCCGCCCGGCAGTCTCGTTTTTTGGAGCGCGCGTTTGCAGCAATACGGCGTGACAATGTCGCCCGCGGAAGTGCGCTTCGGCCGGCACGTGTTGCCGCTCCGGGATCCGCACGGACTCCACGTCGCGCTGGTGGAAAGCGAGGACTCGTTAGGCCGGCCCTTCACGCCGTGGGACGAAAGCCCGATCGCGGTCGAGCATCAGATCCGCGGTTTGGAAAGTGCGCGGCTGATCGAGCGTGATCTTGCGCGCACGACTTCGTTTCTATCGAACGCCATGGGTTTCACCCTTCTCGGCAGCGAAAACGGCTGGCATCGCTACAGCATCGGCGAAGGCAAATCCGGGAACTACGTTGACCTCAACGAAATGCCGGCCGCTGGCCGCGGCGCGTGGGGCACCGGCAGCATTCATCATCTCGCCTGGCGGGTGGACGACGAAGCGCATCAGCTCGCTGTTCGCCAGCGCGTGATCGACGGCGGTTCGCGGCCTACGCCGGTCATCGATCGCTTTTGGTTCAAATCCGTTTATTTCCCGGAGCCCGGCGGCGTCCTCTTCGAACTCGCAACCGATGGCCCCGGTTTCGGCGTCGATGAAGATCCCGCGCATCTCGGCGAATCGCTCGTGCTCCCGCCGTGGCTCGAGCCCGAGCGCGCGAGCATTGAAGCGGTCCTGCCACCGCTCAAAATGCCGGCCGTCTAGGCGGGCGTTTGTCTGAACGCTGCAACGTTAGGGGCTTGTAACGTCCGAACGGGTTCAGTTATGAATTCCGCCATGTCGCCGCGCCCAACCATTTTCATCTCTGCCGTCAGCAAAGAATTGCGCAGCGCCCGGCAGCTCGTCGCCAACACCCTGACCTTCCTCGGTTACGAGCCGGTCTGGCAGGACATTTTCGGCACCGAGAGTGGCGATCTGCGCCAGATGTTGCGCACGCAAATCGATCAATGCAAAGGCGTCGTCCAGCTCGTCGGCCAATGTTACGGCGCGGAGCCGCCCACCCCTGATCCGGAATACGGCCGCGTGAGCTACACCCAATACGAAGCGCTTTACGCTCGGAAGAAGGGAATAAAGGTCTGGTACCTTTTCATGGACAAAAGCTTTCCGATCGATCCGCACGAACCGGAACCGGAAGAGCTCCAGCAATTGCAGACGGCGTATCGAAATGTCCTGAAAGTCGATACCCATTTGTTCCACCCGCTGGCGACGAAGGAAGCCCTCGAAGCAGGGGTCCTGAAGCTGCGCGACGATCTCACCCAATTGCGCAAAGGCGCGAAGCGCTGGGCCTGGATGATAGCAGCCTTGCTGATCTTCGTTGCTCTGGTGGTGCTCTTTCTGGTGTGGGGGCAGGGCCGGATGTCCACCAAGATGGACAAGAGCCAGGCCACTCTGGAGAAGATCGCTGACCGATTCGAAGCGCTCTCTTCGAACGGCGGCATCATTCAGAACGCGAAGACGCCGGAAGAGCATTATCACAATGCGCGCATCCACGAACTGGGCGGCAACTTTTCGGCCGCTCGCAAGGAATACTCGGACTATCTCTTCTCCAATCTCGAGGCGATCGATCCGTGGCTGAGCTATTCCGCCATGTTGAAGTCGGCCGAAGGCAAGGCGGGCGCAATCGAGGCGATGCGTTACCTCGGCGACAAGCTCAAGCCGCCGACAGTCTCTTACCAGACCGCGGTGGCGCTGCTCGAAGATGGCGAAGCCCGAATTACGAAACTAAAGGCGCTCGCCGATGCGAATCCCAATTTCGGTCCGCTCCCGTGGCTTATCAGCCAGGAGTATTCCGAGACGCGACGCGGTGATCAAACCCTGGCCGACAAACGCGCCGAAAAGGAATGGCTGGAAAAATTTCGCGCTGCCCATGCCGCTGGCAAGTTCGAGAAATTTTTTATCGACAAAAAAGAGGCGCAGAAATGGATCGAGACCGCGGACACTCGTTGGGCCAGCCTGACCAGCACGCCCGATAAAGTTCTGGAGAACCCGATCACACTCATGGCCCAATCATCGAACAGCGGATGGGCGATTGTTTTCACCCTCACGGATTTCAAGGCGAAGGAGCTTTTCTACAAGCTGGATGGCAAAGGGGATTTCGCATCGACCGGTCATCTGCCGATGAAAAACGCGCAGACCGGTCTGCCGATGATCCAGACCTACGTGCCGCTGCCGAATCTTCCGCCGGGCGAGCACACCGTGGAGGCGAAATACGTCGACAAGAACGACAAGACCAACGGTCCTTACACCTTGAAATTTTCCACGCAGGGCGAGCAAATCGCCCAGACCAAAATGATCCTCAACATGACCGCGGGTTCATGGCTCTCGTTTCGTGACTACGACGGCAAGGTCCTGCTCTATTTCACGCACCTCACTTCGTATAAAGGCGCGATCAAGGAGATCCGGTATTCCCTGAACAGCGACAAGGTGGATCAGATCTACAAGCCGATGAATATCCAGGGAAATGAACTGCCTTTCATTTACGTCCCGGAGGCGACCGAATTTGCCAGTGTGCAGGTCACATTCACCGATGGGACCGTGTCGGCCGTGCAGAAAATTGTGCGACAGAAGTAGCTGGCGCCACACCGGCTTTAGCGACAGCCGCTACGCAGGTCAAGATCGCGACGCGCGTCAGCACCTGACGAGAACGAGATCAGCCACGGCTGGCGGGGCGAGGCGTCGCTGCGGGTTGAGGGTGGGATTTCATGAAAAGTGAGGAGCCAAGCCTGCCAGCCGTTCGCTGGATCGTCTGGTTAGGTCTTGGGCGCGCATGTGGGTGGCTCCCGCGAAATAACGCTAACGCAATCGTCTGTGCCTACCAAGAAATACTCTTCGATGCCGCGCTCCATGTGCTGGATGAGACAGGTCGGTCTGGATGTCTCCTGCGCCAGCCAACCTCCAGCCGTGATGCGAAAGAGCCAGCCGTTGGGTCTCGAGCACACAGGCCAAAACTCAAGCAGATCGCGCTCGTCCAGAACGCGAAATCCGACGGTATCGGCGAAGACGACATCGACAGCGTGTCTGTCCGCGAGATCTTCGACCGTGATCGCAAGCCGGCCCAAAGTATAATCCACGTGAACAATCTCGGAGCCCTCGGGAAAATCCGATGGGCCTCTGATGACGTCAGCGGTGAGAGGCATGCAAAGACCTAACGAGAAGTAGATGGGGAAAACCCGCCTTTGAATACGGGATTTTCCGGTCTATCAGGGCTGCATTGCGGGGAAAAAGGTTCCAAACCGGGGGCCATCATGTGCAAATTAGCGCCCGGCATTTGCTGTCACAAGGCGAAACTCCGGACGTGGATGGTGACACCAGCCCGCCAGGGAATCGGGATGGTCACTTCGTTCGCGGTTTCAATTCTGCGTCGAAGAATTCCATGATCCGGGTTTGGCGGCGCAGGCGCAGGATTGGCTCGCTCACCATGTGGGTTCCGAGTAACGGCAGAAAGTTGAAGGTCTTGCCGGCGTTGAAAAGGGCGTCGGAAAGCTGCATCGAGTGCTGGGCGTAAACGTTGTCATCGGTCATGCCGTGAATGAGCAGAAGCGGTTGGCGTAAATCGCTCGCGTAGGTCAGGACGTTGCTGGCGCGGTAACCGGTGGTGTTTTCCGAGGGAAGGCCAAGATAACGCTCGGTGTAATGGGTATCGTAATTTTCCCAGGTGACAACCGGCGCACCGACGACCGCGCAACGGAAAACGTCAGGCTTCTGCATCACGGCCATCGCCGAGAAATATCCGCCGAACGACCAGCCGACGACTCCGACGCGCTTGAGATCCATCGCCGGCTCCCGTTTCGCGAGCGCCTGCAACCCGGCAATCTGGTCGGCCAGCGCCACGTCAATCAGGTTGCCGCGGATCGCGCGTTCCCAATCGCGGCCATGGCCGGGCGTTCCGTGCCCGTCGAGCGCGACGACGATGTAACCGCGGTCCGCCATCCATTGATCGATCATGTAACGGTCCGGCTGCGCGAGCACCTGCTTGTGTCCGGGGCCTGCGTAGACATCGAGGATGACCGGATAGCGGTTCCCCTTTTTGAAGTCGCGGGGCCGGACAATGGCCGCATCCATCGCCTGTGCGCCATCAGTTCGCGTCAGCTCCGTCTTTGGCAGGGTTGATGGCCGCTCAGCCACGGAGGGCAACGCACAAATCTTGCCGCCATCGGTCGAACGCAATACTTCCCATCCAGCGCGGCCGTCGAGCAGATCGAAGCGATGGAGGAATTGATCTTTGTTTTCACCGAAGGTTGCGTCGTGCCGGCCGGCTTCAGTCGTTAGGCGGCGCGGCTCAGCGGTTTTGTCGAGCGCGAACCGGAAAAGATGGCGTTCCCGCGGATCGGGACCACCCGAGACGACGATCGAACGATCGGCTTCGTTGAAATCGAGGAACTGGTCGAAACCGAAATCGACCGGCGTAACGACACGCGTCATCGAACCATCCGCTGCGTGCAGCTCGAGCTGCCAGCCGCCGTTGCGTTCCGTCGTCCAAAGAAACTCACGCCCGTTCTTCGACCAAATCGGCATCGGTTTGTGATCGAGATTGAGCCAGGCCGCATCCTTCTCGCGGAGTAGTTCGCGGGTGGCGCCGGTAGTCGGATCGACTGCCAACAGAACCTCCTCCTGCTGCACGCGATTTTGCACAAGGACGCAAAGCGGCGCCGCAGCTTCTTTCCAAACCACGCGCGCGAGATAAGGAAATTTTTCGCGGTCCCACTCGATCCATCGGGTCGCGCCGCCGCCGCGCGCGATAAGTCCGAGCCGGACCTTGGCGTTGTTCGTGCCGGCGCGGGGATAGAAATTTTTTGCGGGCGTGGCTTCCGGATGCAGCGGATCGGCGATAAACCGGCTTTCGACTCCGCTGTTGTCGGTCTCCTGGTAAACAATCGATTGCGAATCCGGCGCCCACCAGAATCCCTGATGCCGATCCATTTCCTCCTGGGCCACAAACTCGGCCAGGCCATGCTGGACCGTTTCGCTCGAGCCGGACGTCAGCGCGACATCCGTCTGCGTTTCCAAATCGATGACATGGAGCTCCCCGCCGCTGACCGCGGCAACGGCGCGGCCATCCGGAGAAAAATGGGGATCGATCCAGTTACGTCCCCGTAATTCCGCGACGTGCGAATCGGCTCGCGTAATCACATAAAGCTTGCTCGACAGCGCCACGAGGATTTTCGCGCCGTCTTTCGACAATTGAAAACTGGTGAAGCCTCGCAAGCTCTGCCGTTCGCGCTCACGCCGGCTGCGCTCCTCCGCTGTCAATTTCTCTTCGGTACCCTGGAGCAATTTCTCCGGAGTCAGGATTTCGCGCAGGGTGCTCGTCGCGATCGTGAATTCATAAAGGCGCAGCACCGGATCGCGCGCGCCGCCGCGGAGGAAGATCACGGCTTTGCCGTCGGGCGTGAGTTGAGGCGAGACGGGCTGGCCTAACGAATAATTGCGGGTTTCGACCAGCTCCCGAAAATAACGCAAGTCGGCCGACTCCTGTTCGGCGGCTTCGGAGACGCTGGGCAGGGTCAAAACGATCAGCGCGAAAGCAGCGTGGCGGCGGAAAAGATGAAGTCGCATTCTCAAAGAAAAACGGCAGAGCGTGAGAACACTCTGCCGCATTTCTTGTAATCGCAAAGCGGGTGATTCCCGCTCAGGCCTCAAAGGCGAACGTCAAAACTCGAGCTGAAGGTCCTTCTCGCAGAAATCGAACTTTACCGGTTTGCCTTCTTCGCCACTTTCCCAAACCGCCTTGAACCATTGGTGGCAGGAGCCGCTGTTGGTGGATTTATCCCAGACCAGCGTCATGGTTTCTCCGGGCTTGATGCCCTTTCCGATATCGAAGAAGCCGTATTCTTTTCCATCCTCGGAAACGAGGATTTTCGTGATCAATTCCTTCGTGGTGTTTTTCACCTTGAAGGAATATTCGTCCGCGCTCAGCGCGATCCGCGGGACAAAGGTGATAAGCAGGAGCGCGCATCCCACGAGGAGTGCCTTAGTTATTCGAGTTTGAAGCGTCATAGTTGTTTTGAGTTTTGGTTTGAGCAACCCACAGATTTTATCGTGCGAGCACCGCCCCGCAACCCGAAAGAGCGCCTCGCCCTGCCGCGAGCTAATTTGAAGGCGGAAGCGGCGGAGGACGTGAGGTCGGACCCGGCGGCGGGGGCGGTGGCAGGACCGTGTGCGAGAGTCGTGGAGTTTTCTCGTATGAAGAATTTGGGGTCGGGCGCACCCAGACATAAGGCAGTTGAGGTGTCTGCTCGTTGAAGACAGTGATCAATTCGTCGAACGGGTGCATGAATTGGCCACTCTTGAAAGCGCGACCACGCGCCGTCTCGACCGAGAAGGTGAAGTGGATCGACCTGCTGTCGATATCGTCCCTGCCGCTCTCTTCATAACTGGTGCTAGTCACTTCGTCCCATCGATATATTTCATGACGCCGGCCGCTACGTTTGTTTTCGCTCGTAACCGAGAATCCGTCCGGCGTGCAGCTAATGATTACGCGCGTGTGGGACCGGCGCACGTAAAGGGGCGCCCCGATTCCGATGCACAAAAAGAAAGCGCCCATTCCCAGTGGGCTCAGGACGAAGTGACGATCTGCGTGCAAAATGAGCGCTATAATTCCCACGCAGAGTATGACGAAACCGCCTCCGCCGAAAACGCACCCGAGCCCGTACACGACCCAGGTAGGCGCCACCGTTTTGTATTCCCGCGGGAGTTGGACCATAGGTGGTTCGATTGGTTGCGTTCTTTTACCCAGGCGAAAATTTCGCGTTAATAGACCCGATAATCCACCACGCGCCAACTGCCGGAATCGTGACTGAGGATCACGCGTTCGGCGGCGAGCGATTTGTGTTCAAAGGAAGTTCGAAACAAAATGCTTTCATAGCTTCCGTCCGGCGAGCCTGTGAGCTTGTGCGTGAACGCCGCCCCGATGAACGAACGCGAAAGCACTTTGCCGAAAGGAGCGCGCCGGCCTTCCATCGAGCGAACGAATTGCGCCTGCGTCGCGGCCGCGCGCAGCCGCGCCGGTTCCAATTCGTAGGCTTGCTGATAATCGGCGGCGTCGATGAGCGCCACCCATTCCAAGGCCGCGGCGCGCGCCTCTTTTTCGCGAATGCGTTTTTCCGCGAGGGATTTTGAGACCGAATGCTGAATGGCGCAGCCTTGAAGCAGGAAAAAGAACAGACAACCCGGAAGAACGAGACCGCGCCGCATTTCCCGACGGTTTAACGAGTGGAGCGCGATACCTCAATGGAAAACATTCCCGAAGCCAGGTCCGATCGCGCGTTATTTCTTCGGCGTGGGAGAGGCTTTCGGAGGAACCGCGCTCTTCGCCGATTGAGTGAAGAACGGATCCTGGAGCTTGTGACTCAGAGCGATGTCCTTGGCGGTGTTGGCTCCTGCAAACGCGCTGGTGTTATGGCACAGGAAGCAATTCTGTCCGGCGCCCTGCACATAAGTCTCGAGGGTTGCGTTGGCGAGACTCACCGATCCGACCGCTTCGGTGTCCATGTTGCCGTCGCCCGGGACGAGCGTGTTTGGTTTGGTCCAGACGGTGCCGATCAGCTTGTAATTGCTCCAGACAGCCTCAGCCGGATTGTTTGGAAATGCCTTCACGGCGCCTTGCGACTGGCTGTTGATGCTGGTGATTTCCTGCGTCCCCAGCGTGCTCTCGCCCCCGGTTGCGAATTGCCGGTAGAGATTGGTGATCGGCGCGAGAGTTTGCGTCGTCGGGTTGCTTACACTTTCAGTCGCCTGCTGATTGCAATCAGCCGCGGCGGTCCCGCCTTTATAAAAAGTAAAGTTATTCGGATTGACGGGCCCATTCGGCTGCGTGAGGTCGGGCGCGTTCTGGATTTGCTCGAACGTGCCCCAGAGAAATTCGGGATGGTTCACCGTCACGCCGACCACATGAAGTCCCACCAGAGCGACGGTGACCGAGCGGGTCTTGCCGCTCGGATCGACCATGATGCCGCTGCCCGATGGGTTGTTTATCAGCATCGGAACCGTCGCTGACGTGGTGAAAACGCCGGGCGGCGTTTGACCTTCAGGCACAATTTGCCAGGACGCCTTGAAGACGGCGGCGCCCACCGGAAATGGCATGGTGGCGCTCGCCTTCTGGAACGCGGCCACGCCATAATATTTTTGGGCAAATTGAAAATAAGTTTCGTTCGCGTGGACCGAATACCAGACGGCTTGCCCAGTCTGATCGATGATCACGCCCTGTGAGCCAGCCTGTTGAAATCCGAAATTCGGGTCCTGTTGCGCGCCGCGGCGCTTGAGCGTTCGCGGTTTTAGGACCAGCGGTTTCGGCCCGGACTTGGCCAGCGTCGGGTTGTTCAGCCCGTCGAGATTAGGCAAACAAAGAAAGCGCGGCTGTTTCGTTGCGACGCCGGGGCATTCGATAAATGCTGTGGCCCAGACGAAGGCTTCCCAAGACCACTGGTGGAAAATGCAATCAACCCCGGGTGGCGTTGAGTTCTGAGTGTCCTTGGTTGGAAATGGAGTGGCTGGATCCGTGTATTTCACCAGACCTTCCGCCCAACCAGGGAGTGGACAGCGGCCCGGCGAAATGGATGGAGTTGGCGTTTGCGTCAAGACGTTCTGGGTGGAAACGAACAACGCGGCAAAGCCGGCGATAAGCGAACGAACTGCGGGGCGTGTTTTCATAGGCGTGGGGGCTGGGGGGAACAGCCGACGGCCAAGGGGACAGCCCGATTTCCGGTACAACAGGTCTTTGCCGCGTACTACGACAAACCGGAACCGAAGTTCGAAAATTTCTTCGGCGACCCCAAAAATCGTCGGGCAGATTGCGGCTGCAGAAGAGACCCGGCTGCTACTTCTTCGCGTCGAAGAGCGGAAGATACTGGGCGAGGTTTTCCTCCTTCAGTTTTTCGACCGGCACAAACCGCAGGGCCGCGGAGTTCATGCAGTAACGCATGCCGGTTGGCGCCGGCCCGTCATCGAAGACATGACCGAGATGCGCATCGCTCGACTTTGAACGGATCTCCGCGCGGACGCCAAATGAGTGATCGACTTTCTCGACCACGGAATCGGGCTGGATCGGTTTCGTAAAACTCGGCCAGCCGGTTCCGCTCTCAAATTTGTCGAGCGAGCTGAATAGCGGCGCGCCACTGATGACGTCGACGTAGATGCCGGCGCGATGGTTGTCCCAATATTCGTTTCGGAACGCTGGTTCGGTGCCGCTCTCGCGCGTAACGTGATATTGCAACGGCGTGAGTCGGGCGCGCAACCCAGCGTCCGCCGGGGATCTGTTTTCCGAAGCGACGGTTTTGGCCGCATCCGATCTCGGTTCCTGCGCCCGAGTCAAGAACACGAAGGCCAACCCGCCGATCGCGAGACTCAGCAAAGCGAGAAACATGGTGGACCTTTCGGTGCGTTTATTTGCAAGGTAAGAATCGGTCATAATCTTTCGTTGCGTGTAAGAGAATCGGCCCGCCCAATTATTCCGTGCCTTTGGTCGGTCGGGGCCAATCGACCCGCGCACTTATTTCGACGGCTCGGCGTTTGGCCGGAAAAGTGAAATGAAATCACTATAACCTTCTTGTTTGAGCTTTTCTGCTGGGACAAACCGCAGGGCCGCCGAGTTTACCTGGTAACGCAAACCGCTCGGAGCCGGACCATCCTTAAAAAGATGGCCGAGATGCGAATCGCTTTTCGCTGCTCGCAGTTCTGTCCGCTCCATCCCGAAACTGTGATCGATTTTCTCGACGACGTGCTCGGGCGCGATCGGTTTCGTGAAACTGGGCCAGCCGATGCCGCCGTCGAATTTGTCCGTCGATGAGAAGAGCGGTTCGTTCGTGATGATATCCACATAAATGCCGGGGCGATAATTGTCCCAATAGGAATTTCGAAACGCGGTTTCCGTCCCGTTCTCGCGAGTGACGTGGTACTGCTCCTGGGTCAATTGCCGCCGGAGCTGGACATCGGAAGGCACGGGCAATATGACGGGCTGCGTTCGTGCCAGCAGTTCTTTTTCCTTCGCGTGGCTCCAGAAAAGCGAACCGACGGCCACGCCCACCGCCGCGACGAGCGCAGCCAGGAGAGTAATCCGCGAAGCAACCGATGATGGATGTTCGATCCTGGTCATGAAGAAAGAAGGGTAGAACGATTAATGTCGATCGCCAGTCCCATCCTCCCGGCCGGCCTCGGGCACGCGAATGTAACGGCGGAAGACGAGCAGACCGAGCGGGACGCCACTGCGCCGGCGCGCAGTTCGGGCTTGCTGCGCATGAGGCTGCTGCTTTAAGTGGTTCGGTCATGCGTTTCAATCTGCCAGCTAGCTAAAATGGCGTTAAGCAGATTTTGGGTCGTTCTCTTTCTCGCTTCGATCACCTATCTCCTCGTCCTGCTGTTTAGCGGCCGATTCTACGCCATCGAATTTGCCGTGAACGGCAAGAAGGACGAGCCGCTGCTGCAACGGGAGTTTTACCTCGACCAAGCGTCGCCGGAATTGCGGAGCAGCTTGCAGAGCGCGTCTGACCACCCGGTCACGATCGGCGGCGAACAATACAAGATCGACAACGGCGTGGTGAAGGTTTACTCCGGCAAACAAGCCGCGGATGGAATTCTGCCGACGTGCAAAAATACCATTCTCGATCTGCTCCTCCCGCTGATCGCTTACCTGTCGTTCTTCAGCGGCATCCTGCAATTGTTGATCGACAGCGGCGCTTCGGAACGCGTCGCGAAGTTTCTCAGCCCGATATTCGTTCGTGTCTTTCCCGAAGTGCCGCGCGGCCACCCGTCGATTTCGTATATGACATTGAATTTCGCGGCGAATTTTCTCGGCCTCGACAGCGCGGCGACGCCGTTCGGCTTGAAGGCGATGGAGAGTCTGCAAGAGCTGAACAAAGACAAGGACCGCGCGAGCAACCCGCAGATCATGTTTCTGTGTTTGCACGCGGCCGGGCTTACGCTCATCCCGACGTCGATCATCAGTTATCGCGCGGCGCAACACGCCGTCAACCCGGCGGACGTGATGCTGCCTTGCATCATTACCTCATTCATCGGCACGGTCGCAGCGCTCGTCCTCGTCGGCATTCGCCAGCGGATCAATTTGTTTAACGCCACCATTGTCGTTGCCATCGGCGGCATCGTTGGCGTTATCGCGGCATTGCTTATTTACATCACGCGGCTCGATCTCATCAGTAAAAGCCATTTCACCGGCAATCTCTCCAACAGCGTATTGCTCGGTCTTATCCTGGTGATTCTTGGTTATAGCTTGTGGCGTGAGAAAGAATTCGCCGCCAAAGGCACCACCATTTTCAATTCGTTCGTCGAAGGCGCCTACAACGGCCTCACCGTCGGGCGCATTATCTTCCCTTACATTCTCGGTATGCTGGTCGCGATCTCGCTTTTTCGAAATAGCGGGTTGTTCGAAATGTTCGCGGCCGGGCTGGCGTGGATCTTTCGCGCCTTCCACGTGAACGAACAGATCGTGAATGCGCTGCCCATCGCGATTCTTCGGCCGTTTAGCTCAGCCGGCAGTCGCGGATTCCTTCTCGACGCCATGGGGACATACGGCGCGGACTCCTTTGCTGGCCGGCTCGCCTGCGTCTTCCAATGCGCAGCCGAGACCACCTTCTATGTTATCGCCGTATACTTCGGGAGCGTGAAGATCAAGCACACGCGATATGCCCTGAGCACCATGCTCATCGTTGACCTGATCTGCGTCGCCGCCGCCATCTTCGTCTGCCTCGCATTTTTTCAATTGTCGGCAGGCGCTCGAGTCGCGCCTTAACTGACTCGCTGAGAAGCGATTCTCAGATCATGTTCGCGATAAATTCGCGCGCGTCGAATGGCGCGAGATCCTCGAGTTTCTCGCCGGTGCCAACGAAGCGCGTCGGAATCCCGAGTTCGTCCTGGATCGCGATGACGATTCCGCCTTTGCCGCTTCCGTCCAGCTTCGTCACGATCAATCCGGTCAGCCCAACCGATTGATGGAACTCGCGCGCCTGCGCGAGCGCGTTGCTGCCGGTCGTCGCGTCCACCACGAGCAAAGTCTCGTGCGGCGCGTTGTCATCTTGCTTCGCGAGGCTGCGTTTCACTTTGCTCAGCTCCGCCATCAGATTGCTCTTGGTGTGAAGGCGTCCGGCGGTGTCGCAAATCAGGAATTCGATATTGCGGCGATCCGCGGACTCGTAGGCTTCGTAGCAAAGCGAGGCGGGATCGGCGTTGTATTGTCCGCGAATCATCTCGACGCCCAGCCGCTCGGCCCAAATTCCAAGCTGCTCGATCGCGGCGGCGCGAAATGTGTCGGCGGCGACGAGCAGGACGCTATGCCGGTTGCGTTTGAAAAAATGCGCGAGCTTGGCGGTCGAGGTCGTCTTGCCGGTTCCATTCACGCCGACGATCAGAAGGACTTTTGGTTTCGCGGGCAATGGCGTGATCGGAAGCGGGGCGATCGGCAGGACTCGAGCGATCTCTTCGCGCGCAACTTCCGCGATGTCCGCGGCGGTGATGGTGCTGCGTTGCGCGCGTTCCTGAAGCGCTTTGATGATCCGCAATGTCATCGGCACACCGAGATCGGCGCGAATGAGCATTTCCTCGAGTTCATCCCAATCAACCGGCCGGCCGGTGAATTTTTGGACGAGCGATTTGAGAAAGTTCATTCAGTCGGGGAAATCAGACAGGATTTACAGGATTAACAGGATGGGAAGGGAAAACGCGAATGCCCTTCAGCTTCTTTTGTTCAATCCCGTAAATCCTGTCTATTCTTCTACAGGTTTCGGAGCCGCCTCGCGGAGAGGCCGCGTCAGATCGTCCTTCACCCGGTCGAGAATCCCGTTCACGAACCGGCCGGAATCGGGCCCGCCAAAGGTCTTCGCCAGCTCGATCGCTTCATTAATGGAAACGACCGGCGGAATGTCGTCGCGATACAGCATTTCAAAAATCGCGAGCCGGAGAACATTTCGATCCACCGCGGCAATGCGATTAAAATCGTAGTTGTCGCAGTACCTGCGGATGCGGTCGTCGATCTCGGGCAGGTGCGCGATCATGCCGTCGATGAGCGGTTGGGCGAACTCGCGGACGCGCGGAGTGGCCGGACAAAATTCCCAGAACTCATCCATCTGCTCCGGCGCGCCGTCGCCGTGCAAATCGCGCCAGAAATGAAATTGAACTGCCGCCTGCCGGGCGATGCGCCGTTTGCCCATAAAGCTATTTCGCCCGCAACTTTCCGATCACTTCGGAAACTTCCACGGCGGCGCGCGCCGCTTCGGTGCCGCGGTTGATCTCCGATCCAAGGCAGCGCTCACGTGCCTGCTCTTCATTCTCCAAGCTCAACACGGCATTGATCACGGGCACGCCGAGCTCGAGCGCGATCTGCTGCAGCGCGTCGGTCACGGAACGCGCGAGATTCTGCGCGTGAGTCGTCTTGCCCTGAAGGATCACTCCCAGCGCGAGGATCGCGTGCGCGTGTTTCTTCAAAGCGATTTCGCGCACCACCACCGGAATCTCAAATGCGCCGGGAACCTGATGAATGGAAAGATTCGCGGAAGGAGCCAAGGCTCGCAATTCCTCGACCGCATGATCCACCAAGCCCTGGACATAAGGCCGGTTGAACAAACTCGCGACGATCGCGAAATGTTTTTTGCCTCCCGAACTTCGGGGGCGAGGCGGAGCGAGCTTCGACATCGTGCATCTACCGGGTCACAGCGTGTGGCCCATCTTCGTTCGCTTGGTCTCGAGGTACTTGGCGTTATGAGGGTTCTCCTCGCTGCGAATCGGAACCTGCTCGACCATCTGGATTCCGTAACCTTCCAGCCCGACGACCTTCTTGGGATTGTTTGTCAGGAAACGGAATTTGCGCACGCCGAGATCGAAAAGGATCTGCGCGCCGAGACCGTAGTCGCGCAGATCCGTGGGGAACCCGAGCCGCGCATTCGCTTCGACCGTGTCGAGCCCTTCCTCCTGCAATTTGTAGGCGTGAATTTTCGCCGCGAGCCCAATGCCGCGTCCTTCCTGACGCATGTAAACCAGCACGCCATTTCCTTCGTCGGCGATTTGCCGGAGAGCGGCGTGCAATTGGTTTCCACAATCGCAGCGGCGTGATCCAAAAACGTCGCCGGTCAAACACTCGCTATGCACCCGCACCAGGGTCGGATGAGTTTTTGAGATCTCGCCTTTGACGAGCGCAAGATGATGGGCGCCATCGAGGGTCGAGCGATAAAGGTGAAGATCGAAGTCGCCGTAATCGGTCGGCAGTTTCACGACCTGCTCGGCTTCCACCAATTTCTCTTTCAGCCGCCGGTGTGCGATGAGGCTTTGGATCGTGCAGATGCGAAGCCCATGTTTCGCGCGGAACTCCATCAGCTCCGGAAGCCGCGCCATCGTTCCGTCATCGTGCAGGATTTCGCAAAGAACGCCCGCGGGTTGGAGTCCGGCCATCCGCGCGAGATCCACGGCCGCTTCCGTATGCCCGGCGCGACGCAGGACGCCGCCGTCCTTTGCCCGCAGCGGAAAGACATGTCCCGGTTGCACGAGATCGTCCGGAGTAGATTTGGGATTCGCGATTGTCTTGATGGTCGCGGCGCGATCGTGCGCGCTGATGCCGGTAGTCACGCCGCGCGCCGCGTCCACGGACACGGTGAAATCCGTCCGGTACATTTCGCGGTTCTGCGCGACCATGCGTTGGAGCCCGAGCTGCTCGGCCCGATCGTTCGAAATCGGGACGCAGATCAATCCGCGGCCGTGCATTGCCATGAAGTTGATCGTTTTCGGCGTCGCCATTTCCGCTGCCATAACGAGGTCGCCTTCGTTCTCGCGATCCGCATCGTCGGTCACGATCACGAGCTTGCCGTCGGCGATGTCGCGCACGACGTCGTCGATCGTATCGAACTCCAGAGTTACCGGCGCTTCCGCGATCATCCGCTTACCATCACTTTCGTGCCCCCCGTGGGCAAGCGCGTTGTGGTCGTGGCTTACCTGGCGCTTGTGGCGACGATGGCTTCGGAGCGATACAGTTCGCGGTTGCTGGCTTGAAACTCCGCTTTCAGCTTCACTTTGAACTCGGCGAGATCGACCAGGTCCCACCGCGTGAAATTCCAACGCCCTCCGTTCCTGGCCTCGCGTGAGCAAGGCGAAGCGGCGACCTCAGAAAAATGTATCCGTTAAAGAGAATTTTGTGTATCGATTAAAGCCGGTAATACCTCCACCAGAAAGGTCCCCAGAAAACAATGAGCAACGGCGATACTCCACCCCCGGCTCCGGCGCCAAAAACCTTTAGCCTCCACGCCTGGTTCGGCGATCTGAATAACATCGTTACTACTGCCGGTGCAATCTTCGCGGCCGTAGCCACAATCTTTTCGGCCATCAACAAATCCAAGATCGAGCGCATCGATTCGAAGGTGAAAGGGCTCGAGCTTCGCGCCAAAACCGAACAGTCCAGCCGTGACTACGCCGATATTTTTATCAAGCAACTGCTCACAGAAGAGACCATCAAGAAGAGCGAGAAACGAGTGCAGGCGCTTCTTTCGATTCTCAACATCGTGGCGCAGGCCAGCGGCAGCGATGAAGGAAAATCGAGGGCCAGAACCCGCGCCATGACCCCGGTCGTCCTGGCGTTGCTCCTGGGCGAACCGGGCGGGGTCGCCCAAATGGATGAAGATTATGAGTACCTCGACGACTGGGTGGCGATCGCCTGCGCGGATAACAGCCACAAAACCCGCGTCACGGCGGTCAAAGCGCTCGGCGGGATTTGCCAGAAGGCGCTGAGGGCCGGCCGGCTGGATATCGTAGTCAAAGGCGTTCGCGCGGTCGATCAATTGGTCGCGCTGATTCCGAAGCCGGATGATCCCAAGGACCCGGATTACATCAGTGTCCTGGCCGCGCGATCGCAGCTCGCTTCCTTCATCAAGAAAGAAGATCGGCTGGTCGACATCGCAAAAGATCCCGACAAAACAGCCGCGCTCGGCGATCCGATTGCGCTGCGGGCCGAGGTCCGCGCGGCCTTTTCCGATGCCACCGTTGTTGTCCAGGATACCAAGGCGAAGCTCGAAGCCATTAAAGCAAATCTCGAGTCCAAAACCGATACCGCGCAAAATACTCCTGAGGCGAAAACCCAATTGGTCGAGGTTAAAGGCAGCCTCGCGCAACTCGACGCCACCCTGGTAAATGCTTCCCAGGTTGCCCAGGCACAGATGACTCAAACGGTTGCGCCAAAGACTTCGCCCGGCGCTTCGGCTTCACCCACGTCCAGCGCTGCCGGTCCGGCTCAAACTCCCGCGCCGACAATAACGGCGTTGGTCGACAGTCTGCTGGACAAAGATCCTCAGGTCCGGCGTCGCAGCCGATCACAGCTCGGATTGCTCGGACAAAATGCCGTTAAACCTCTTCTCGCCCAGGTTGAGGCCCGGAACGGCAAGAATACGGAAGATGATTACAAAATGCGGTTGGGTGTTGCCAGCGCGCTCCACGTCATGACTCAGCCGATCATTCTCGATGAGAAAGACGCCTACTGGGTGGTGAGTCTTTTGCGTTCCAATGACTCTGACACGCGGAAGGAAACCGCGGAATTTTTGATGAATCTGGAAAGCGGCAAATCGGTCCAGAACTGCTTCGACGAATTGGAAAAGCTTTTCTACGAGTTGTGCGCGTCGCCGAAGGAAGGCGGGAACGCGGTCATCAGTGTCGCCGTAGTTGTAGGCACCTGGGCGCGCAATCTCTCACCCAGCACCGCAAGCCGTGTCCCTGCGAAGTCGATGCCAGAAGTGGCTTTGGAGAGAGCGAAAGTCTGGAAGGAAACTCTCACCGCGAAAGGCGGGCCTGAGTGGAGCAGCACTCTCAAGGCGCTGGACGAACTGATCAAACGCGCAGAAGCCCTCCAGCAAAAAAACGCGTCAGTGAACGCGGTCACCGCGAAGTAATAGCGAGCGCGTTTTTTTAAGGCTACGAAACGATCTCGACCGCCTTCTCCAGCTGAGACCAGACAGACTGGAGCGTTTGATCGTTTCGCGCGTGCGCAAACAGAAGCGGCTCGCCCGCTTCCACGCGTTCGCCGATTTTCCTGATGCCGGAAAGGCCGACCGCAAAATCGACCGTGTCATCCGGCGTTTGCCGGCCACCGCCGAGAAGGAGCGAGGCGCGGCCGATCGCTTCGGCATCCATTTTCCGAATTATCCCGCCCGAAGTCGCAGGCAACGGACGGACGATCGGGGCGCGATGGATTTCGCCGAGCTTCTCGAGTGACGAAGCGTCGCCGTCCTGGGCGTAAACCAGCGAGATAAATTTCTTCCAGGCCGCGCCCTCCGAAAGCCATTGCGCGAGTTTCGCGCGCGGCACCGTGGAAACCTGCGCGGCCAGGTCGAGCGTGAGATCGATCACATCCTGCGGCCCGCCGCCCAGAAGGATCTCGACGCATTCGGCGACTTCGAGCGCGTTGCCGACGGTGCGGCCCAGCGGTTCATCCATCGGGGTAAGAAGATGCGAAACCTTTACGCCCATCAACGTTCCGACTTCGGTCATGGAAGTGGCGAGCTGTTGCGCTTCTTTGCGCGTCTTCATAAACGCGCCGCTGCCAAACTTCACATCGAGCACGAGTCGATCGAGATTTTCCGCGAGCTTTTTGCTCATGATGCTCGCCACGATCAATGGCTGCGACGGCACCGTCCCCGTCACATCGCGCAGCGCGTAGAGTTTCTTGTCCGCCGGGCAAATGTCGGCGCTCTGTCCGATCATGAATACTCCGATGCTTTCGAGTTGGGCCAGGGCGCGCCGTTCATCGATGTGAATATTGAAGCCGGGAATGCTTTCGAGCTTATCGAGGGTGCCGCCCGTGATGCCAAGGCCGCGGCCGGAAATCATCGGCACCCAAACATCGTCGCACGCCAGCAGCGGAGCGAGCACGAGGGAAACCTTGTCGCCGATGCCGCCCGTCGAATGTTTGTCGACCTTCGGTGGCGAATCTTTGGGATATTCGAGGACGCTCCCGCTTTCCATCATCGCAGTCGTGAGATGCTGGGTTTCGGCAGTGGTCATTCCGCGGAAGAAAACCGCCATCGCCCACGCGCTCATTTGGTAATCGGGTATTTCACCGTGCGTGAACCCGGAGACGACATAGGTGATTTCCTCCGCGGTCAGCTCTTTCCCTTCCCGCTTTTTTTCGATGAGAGTGGGGATGTGCATTCTAGGAAATGGGAGCGCGATATGTGCCAACCTGTGGCTTCTCTATGATTTCGAATGCTGTGCCCACTGGCCACGGCGCGGGCAGATCGAAGAAGGCTGCGAGCGTCGCCGCCACGTCGGCAAATGTGACGCGGGTCCCGAGATCCCGGTTTTCCCCGCGGTGGAGGACGAAAAGCGGAACTTGCTCCCGCGTGTGATCGGTTCCGGAATGGGTCGGATCGTTTCCATGGTCCGCGGTAATGATTACCAGATCTTCGGGCCGGATTTTGGGAATGAATTCGCCAAGCCAGCGATCGAAATTTTCCAACGCCATTGCGTAACCGGCCACGTCACGGCGATGTCCATGCAGCATGTCGAAATCCACCAGGTTTGCGAAGAGGAGTCCGCTCTCCAGATCCTGCCAGGTGGTCTCGATCCGCTCCATGCCGTCGGCATTTACCGCCGTCGGAAATGTTTCGGTAATGCCCTCGCCGGCGAAAATGTCGCTGATCTTGCCGACGCCGATCACCGGAAAAGCCGCCTCGCTGATCGCATTCAAAACGGTCCGCGGCGGCTTCATCGAAAAATCGTGACGGCCTGAAGTCCGCGCAAAATGTCCTTCGCCACCGTTGAAGGGCCGGGCGATCACGCGACCGATGCGGAACCGGTCGGCATGTTCACGAGCGACCTGGCAAATATCGTAGAGGCGATCGACTCTCAGCACTTCTTCATGCGCGGCGATCTGGAGAACGGAATCGGCCGAGGTGTAAAGAATCGGTTTGCCGGTGCGAACATGCTCCGAGCCGAGTTCTTCGAGGATCGTGGTGCCGCTCCGGGCGTAGTTGCCGATGAATTGGACGCCGGCCTGGCGTTCGATCGCGCGCACGAGTTCATCCGGAAAACGTTCGTAAACGGCAAACGGCTTCTCGAGAATCACGCCGGCAATTTCCCAATGCCCGGTGGTGGTGTCCTTGCCGGCCGAGCGTTCGTGCATCTTCCCATAGCTGCTCTTATAGGTCGTATAGGACCCATGTGACCTATCGGCCGGGACTAACTCCGGCAGACCTAACGAGCAGAGATTCGGCAACCGCAAACCCGGGACCTGCTCGAAAATGTGGCCGAGCGTATTCGCCCCGGCATCGCCGTATTCCGCGGCATCGGGAGCGTCGCCGATGCCGACGCTATCGAGAACCAGAAGCAGCGCGCGCACAGGAATCAGCCGGGGTCGCTACAGCCCGATCGGATGCCACGCCGTTTTCATTTCCACGGTATCAAGGATCCAGTACGGATTTTCGGCCTCAGGGCTGCGCCATTCGCTCGTAGCCATATCGCGCCGGACGTATCGCTTCATGTTGAACGAACCGCCCCGTTGCAATTCCCGCCCGATCTTTTCGTCGCCGGACGCATCGACGATCGCATTCACATCCATGTGACTGGCGAAGTGCGGCGCGAGCTCGGTCCGATTGCCGGCAAGAAGATTGACCACGCCCGCCGGCAAATCGCTCGTCGCGATGATTTCCGAAAAGGTGAGGGCGGGCAGCGGACTTTTCGCTGAGGCGAGGACCACCGCCGTGTTCCCCGCCAAAATCACGGGCGCGAGCAATGAGACGAGAGCCAGGAGCGGAGGCTCATCCGGACAGACGATCACGACCACGCCGGTGGGCTCCGGCATGGTGAAATTGAAATGCGAGCTTGCGACCGGGTTCACGGCGCTGAAGATCGGACCGAACTTGTCCGTCCACCCGGCGTAATGGACCAGTCGATCGATCGTCTGCGCGATTTCGCTGCCCGCGGAAGCGGCGCGGCCACTGTCGGCCCGGGCAACTTCATCGCGTAATTCGGTCTCGCGTCTCTCGAGCATTTCGGCGGCGCGATAAAGAATCTGCCCACGCAGATAAGCGCTGTTTTTGGCCCAGCCGGGGAACGCATTCCTCGCGGCCAGGACCGCATCGCGAAAATCTTTCCGGGACGCGCGGCAGAAATTGGCAAGAAGCGTCTTGTCGATTCCGTGAGCCGGCAGAAGCCGGCCGCTCTCTCCGCGGACGAATTTTCCCCCTATAAACAGCTTGTAGGTTTTCTCGACTTGCAGCCGTTTACTGGTCGTTCGCACGAACTGAGGATTGCGCATCGGAGCAAAAAAGAAAATGGTAAACCGCAGTTATCCGACCGGTTGTGCAAAAATCCGAAAAAATATTCATTGCGGGCCATCGCGGTCTGGTCGGCAGCGCCTTGGTGCGCACGCTGGAACAAGGCGGTTTTGTTAACCGCGTGACGCGCGACCGTACTCAGCTCGACCTGATTAATCCCGGAGCGGTCGATGATTTTTTCGCGGAAGAAAAACCAGCGATCGTGATCCTCGCCGCGGCGCGCGTGGGAGGTATCAAGGCGAACAATGACGAGCCGGTGGAATTTCTGCTCGAGAACATTCAGGTGCAGAACAACGTCATCCACGCCGCGCACGAGACCGGCGTGCGCAAACTTTTGTTCCTCGGCAGCTCGTGCATCTACCCCAAACATGCGCCTCAACCAATCCCGGAAAGCGCGCTCCTGACCGGGCCGCTCGAACCGACCAACGAAGCGTACGCTATCGCGAAGATCGCGGGGATCAAGCTTTGCCAGGCGTATTCGCGGGAATACGGCGCGAATTTTATCTCGGCGATGCCGACCAACCTCTATGGGCCTAACGACAACTTCGATCTGGTTTCATCCCACGTTTTGCCCGCGCTTCTCCGCAAGACGCACGAGGCGAAAAAGAAAAGCGACCGGGAGCTCGTGGTCTGGGGCTCGGGCGAACCGCGCCGGGAATTTCTCCACGTCGACGACCTCGCGGCAGCTTGCGTCTTTCTCCTCGAGAAATACGACAGCCCCGAGATCATCAATGTCGGATGCGGCGAGGACATTTCGATCCGCGAACTGGCCGGATTGATTTGTGAGGTGGTCGGTTTTCAAGGGGAGCTGGCCTGGGACACGACGAAGCCTGATGGGACGCCGCGCAAACTTCTGGATGTGTCGAAGATTCACGCGCTGGGCTGGAGCCATACCGTCGCGTTGCGAGAAGGAATCGAGCAAACCTACGAATGGTTCTTGAAGAACATCTAATGAAACAACTTCGAGTCGGCGTCGTCGGCGTCGGCCACATCGGGAAAAATCACGCGCGCCTTTACGCGGAACTTCCCACCGCGGAATTTGCTGCGATTTACGACACCGATGCGGCGCGAGCCATGGAGATCGCCGGCCAGTTAGGCGTCCTTTCTGCGGCCTCTCTGGACGAATTTGCCGAACGCGTTGACGCCGCTTCAATCGCCACGCCGACCAGCACGCATTTCGGCATTGCGCAGGAACTATTGAAGCGCGGCAAACATCTTCTGGTGGAAAAGCCGATCGCGGAAAACACCGCGCACGCGACTGAGCTGGCCGAACTGGCCGCATCTCGCGATCTCGTTCTGCAAGTCGGCCATGTCGAACGTTTCAATCCGGTTTTGAGCGCGCTCGAGAAACGCCTCACCAATCCACGCTTCATCGAGGCCCATCGGCTCTCGCCTTATCCGAACCGCAGCACGGACATCGGCGTCGTCCTCGATCTCATGATTCACGATCTCGAAATCATTTTGCATCTGGTGCGATCGCCCGTGCAAACGATCGACGCCGTGGGCGTGCCGGTCTTGAGCCGCGGCGAGGACATCGCCAATGCGAGGGTCCGTTTCGAGAACGGCTGCGTGGCGAATATTACTTCGAGCCGGATCAGTCCCGAGCAGATGCGCAAGATTCGGGTCTTCCAGGAAAACGCTTACCTGTCGCTGGATTATCAAAATCAGAGCGGCGAAATCTATCGGCGCACCGCGGAAGGCTTGACGAAGGAAGCCGTCGAGATCGAGCGCGAAGAACCACTGAAGCGCCAGCTTGTGTCCTTCATTGAATGCGCGGCAACCGGGCGCGCGCCGAAAGTCTCAGGATTCCAAGCCGCCGCCGCGCTCGAGCTGGCGGTGGAAATCACGAAACGCATCGCAGCCGCCCAGCGTGTCTAAGCGCCTTTATTTTGTCGCGGGCGAGGCGAGCGGGGATGAGCATGGCGCGGCCTTGATGCGTTCGCTTCGCGAGATCGCGCCTGACTGGAAATTTCATGGGCGCGGCGGCCCGAAGATGAAACAGATCGCCGGCGACGCGTTCATGAACTGGAGCGATGCAGCCGCCGTGGTTGGTCTTTGGGAAGTAGTGAAGCGCTACGGATATTTTCGAGAAGAATTCCAGAAAGCGCTCCATGAAATCGCGGCCCTTGCGCCCGACGCCGTGGTGCTGATCGATTATCCCGGATTCAATCTGCGGCTCGCGCGCGCTCTCCGGAAGAGGTCGCCCGATCTCAAAATAATTTACTACATCAGCCCGCAAGTCTGGGCGTGGAACCGCGGAAGGATCAGCCAGATGGCGAGCTTTCTCGATTTGATGCTCTGCATCTTTCCGTTCGAGGCCGATCTCTACAACCAATCGGGATTGCGCACCATCTTCGTCGGCCATCCGATGATTGAGAACCTCGCGGCGCGCCGGACTGGGGAGGCGCGGCAGGCGGATCTGATTGGGCTTTTCCCCGGCAGCCGCCTTCGCGAGATCCGCAAAATTTTTCCCGTCATGCTGGAAACGGCGCGAACAATGGCAGCGCAACCCAACGACATTTGTTTCGAGGTGGCGGCCGCATCGGAGCCGCTTGCCTTGGAAATTCGAAACTTGGTGGCCTCTTCGCCGCTGCGCGATCGCGTGCGCATCGTGACGGGCGATGCCTCAGGCACGATGCAACGCGCGGTTGCCGGCATCGTCGCCTCAGGGACGGCGACGCTCGAAGCAGCCTACTTCAAATTGCCCTTCGTCCTCGTTTACAAGGTCTCATGGCCGACCTATCTCGCCGCCCGTCTCCTGATGACGACGAAATATCTCGGCATGCCCAACGTTCTCGCCGGTCGCCAAATCGTTTCCGAATTCATCCAGCAACACGCGCGGCCCGCAGCGATCTCGGACGCTGTCCTGCAATTAATCAGCAATCCCACTGCCCGGGCACAAATGATTGCGGGTTTCGATGCGATCATCAACACACTCGGGGAGACCGGCGCGAGTGCGAAAGCCGCCCAGGCAATTAAGGCAGAGCTTTGAAACTCCCGTTGTCATTCCGAGCGAAGTCGAGGAATCTCGCTTTGTGACCTTGCCGCGGGATGTCTCGACTGCGCTAAAGATCCGCAACTTCATCGACGGCCAGTTCGTCGAGCCTGTCGGCGCCAAGTATCTCGACAACATCGAGCCGGCGACGGGGAAACCTTACTCGCAGGTACCAGACAGCGACGCGCGCGATGTCGAGCTCGCCGTCAGCGCGGCTGAAAAAGCGTTCGCCGATTGGTCACACACATCGGCGATGGATCGATCGCGCATTCTCCTGCGCATCGCCGATCTGATCGAACGCGACCTGGAAAAATTCGCGCGGGCCGAATCGATCGATACCGGCAAGCCGCTCTCCCTCGCGCGCGGCCTCGACATTCCGCGGGCCGCCAGCAATTTCCGCTTCTTCGCCACCGCAATTCTCCACACCGAAAACGAGGCGCACATCACCGACGGCATCGCGTTCAATTACACTCTGCGCCAGCCGCGCGGCATCGCCGGGCTGATCTCGCCTTGGAACCTTCCGCTCTATCTGTTGAGCTGGAAAATCGCGCCGGCCATTGCGTGCGGCAACACCGCCATTGCGAAGCCGAGCGAGCTAACCCCGATGACCGCTCATCTGTTGTGCGAGATTGCGAACGAAGCCGGTTTGCCAAAGGGCGTGCTGAATGTGGTGCACGGCACCGGACCAAATGTCGGCGCGCCGATCACGGCGCATCCGAAGATCGGCACGATCTCATTCACTGGCGGCACGGTGACCGGCCGCAAGGTGGCCGAAGCAAGCGCGTCAATGTTCAAGAAAGTTTCGCTCGAGCTCGGCGGCAAAAATCCGAACATCATCTTCGCTGACGCCGATCTCGACGCCGCCATCGCTGGGAGTGTTCGCTCTTCCTTCGCAAACCAGGGCCAGGTTTGTTTGTGTGGTTCGCGGGTGTTCGTCGAACGCTCCGGCTACCAGGATTTCGTGGATCGTTTCATTCAGAAAACCTCGCAACTCAAAGTCGGCGATCCACTCGACGAGAAAACAGACCAGGGCGCGATCGTGAGTAAGACGCAGCTCGACAAGGTGAAGTTCTACGTCGACCTCGCGAAGGAGGAAGGGGGAACGATCGCGCTGGGCGGCGCCACGCCCAAGCCGCCTAACGACCGCTGCCAGTCAGGTTATTTCTTTCCGCCGACCGTCATCACTGGTTTGCCCGTGGCGTGTCGGGTCAATCGCGAAGAGATCTTCGGGCCGGTCGTCACGATCACGCCATTCGACAACGAAGAAGAAGTCATCGGCTACGCGAACGACAACGAGTACGGCCTGGCGGCAAGCATCTGGACCCAGAACCTAAACCGTGCGCATCGCGTCGCGGAACAGATTCACACCGGCACGGTCTGGGTGAACTGCTGGCTCGTGCGCGACCTGCGCGTTCCCTTCGGCGGCATGAAACAAAGCGGCGTCGGCCGCGAAGGCGGCGAAGAAGCCCTCCGCTTCTTCACCGAGCCGAAGAACGTCTGCATCGCAAAGTAAAGGAGGGTGACATTTGAATTTCACTTTCGCCGCACGTTTATTACCCGAATCCAAAAGGAGAAACTTATGTGTCGAAACATCAAAACTCTGCATAACTTCGCACCGCCGGCCACCGAGGATGAGATCCGCGCGTCGTCGCTCCAATTCGTCCGCAAACTGAGCGGGTTCACCAGACCATCCCAGGCGAACGAGGAGGCCTTCAATCGAGCCGTCGATGCGGTGACGCACATCGCGCGGGAGTTGCTGAAATCATTGGTGACGAATGCCCCGCCGCGCGATCGCGACGTTGAAGCAGTCAAGGCGCGCGCACGCTCGGCTAAGCGCTTCGGGAGCCCGCCGCATTCGCATTCGGCCGAGCACAAGCACGAGCACGATCATAGCCACACTCATTAACTACGCGCGGCTAATGAGTTTCTGTTTTCTGACTTCCGACCTCTGATTTCCGTCTCTCCGACCTCCGATTTATGAGCCAATCCTTCGAAAGCTCACGCGCGCCTGAACCCGTTGGCGCATTCCCCCATGCAAAGCGCGTCGGGAGTTTTCTATTTCTCTCCGGCATCGGCCCGCGCGTGCGCGGGAGCAAAGAAATTCCCGGTGTGACGCTCGACGCGGGCGGCAACGTCGCCAATTACGACATCGAAGTGCAATGCGGGGCGGTGTTCGAAAATGTGCGGTTGGTCCTGGAAGATGCCGGCGCGACTTGGAACGACATAGTCGATGTCACGGTCTTCCTCACCAACATGAAGAAGGATTTCCCGATCTATAACCGGATCTACGCCGAATATTTCGCCGGCAAGGGCAAACCGAATCCGACTCGGACCACCGTCGAGGTGACCGCGTTGCCGACGCCGATCGCAATTGAGTTGAAAGTCATTGCGAATCTGGAAGCCAGGAATCCAGGATAGATCGCTTTCTTTCATGGCTTCCTGGCTTTCAGATTGATTTCAAAAAATGGCCGCCAAGCCCTTTCGCATTACGGCCGCGGACCACACGGGGATCACGGTCACAAATCTTCAGCGGTCCCTCGCTTTCTGGCGTGACGTGCTTGGCTTCGAGCTTTCGCATCGTGCTCACCAAACCGGCGATCTCGCAGGCGAAATTACTGGGGTGCCCGGCGCGGAAATCTCACTCGCGGTCCTTAAAACTCCCACGGGACACAAGATTGAGTTGCTCGAATATCTCGCGCCGCCTGGTTGCAAACATTTCGATCCCAGACCGTGCGATGTTGGGTCGGCCCATGTCGCGCTCACCGTGGATGATCTCGATGCGGTGCTGAGCGCAATTGGCGAATTCGGTTGGAAAGCGGCAGGTGAACCGCAAACACTTCGCTCAGGTCCGAACGCTGGAAAGCGCGTTGTCTATGTTCGCGATTCGGATGGGACGACTATCGAGTTCATGCAGCCGCCGATTAGTATTGGACAGGATTAACAGGATTAACAGGATTAACAGGATTTACAGGATTTACAGGATTTGGGTCTCGTAAGAATCGGGCCCATCCTGTCTAGAAAACACCATGCAATTTTCCGTCGACGAACAATTCGCGCTGCAACTCGATGCCGAGGATCCATTGCGCCAATTTCGCGATCGCTTTCATCTTCCTTTGGGCAAAGATGGCCAGCCGCTGATTTACCTCGCCGGTAATTCACTCGGCTTGATGCCGAAATCGGCGAGGCAGATCGTCGATCAGGAGCTGGATGATTGGGCCAGGCTCGCCGTCGATGCGCACCTTAATGCGAAGACGCCCTGGTATTCGTATCACGAAACTTTGCGGGAGCCGATAGCGCGGCTTGTCGGCGCCCGGCCTAGCGAGGTCATTTGCATGAACAGCCTTACGGTGAATCTGCACCTGATGATGGCTACGTTCTATCGGCCGACGAAATCGCGCTTCAAGATCCTGATGGAGGAGCCGGCCTTTCCTTCCGATACCTATGCGGTCAAATCCCAGATCGTTCATCACGGGTTCGATCCGAAAGAAGCGCTCGTTCTTGCACGGCCGCGCAGCGGAGAGTTCACCGTCCGGCAGGACGACATTGAGGCGCTGCTGGAGGAACAGGGTGACGAGATTGCGCTCGTCCTTTTCGCCGGCGCGAACTTTTTCACCGGTCAGTTGTTCGATATCGAGAAAATCACAGCGACGGCGCAGAAGCGCGGCTGCCTGGTCGGGATCGATCTCGCGCATGCGATCGGCAACGTGCCGCTGGCACTGCACGATTGGAACGTCGATTTTGCCGTCTGGTGCTCCTACAAATATCTCAATGCCGGTCCCGGCGCCGCCGCCGGCGCATTCGTGCACGAACGGCACGCTACGAATCGCGAGCTGCCGCGTCTGGCCGGCTGGTTCGGGAACGATCCAGCGACTCGCTTTCGTCTGCACCTCGAGCCGGAGTTCATCCCGGTCGCTTCCGCCGATTCCTGGCAGATCAGTAACCCGCCGATCTTTTCGATGGCGCCATTGCGCGCGTCACTGGCGATCTTTGATGAAGCCGGCGGCATGGAAGCGCTGCGTTCGAAGTCGATCGAATTGACCGGCTATCTTCAATTTCTGCTTGAGTCTGCGAAGCATTCAAAGCTCACCGTAATCACCCCGCGCGAGATTGAAGCGCGCGGCTGCCAGCTCTCGATCCTTGTCCACGAACATCCCAAGGAACTCTTCGGCAAACTCGAAGCCGCCGGTGTAAAATGCGATTTCCGCGAACCAAACGTTATCCGCGCGGCGCCGACGCCGCTCTATAACACCTTCCACGAAATGTGGCGCTTCGCGAAGATTCTGGCCGGGCATCAGTAAAAGAACATCCAGAGGTCGGAGATCGGAGGTCAGAGATCAGCGAAGATCATTGGACGCGGTTAAGATTTCTTTCTCTTCAACCGCAACTGAGTTAATCACTAACCAACCATGAAATACGTCATCATTATTGCCCGCGTCCTGCTCGGGCTCGTCTTCGTTGTTTTCGGATCGAATGCTTTCCTGCACTTTCTCGGTCCGGTTCCGGAAATGCACGGCCAGGCCGGTGCTTTCATCACCGCGCTAATGAGCAGCGGCTACGTCTACGTCATCGCGGTGTTACAAGTACTGGGCGGTTTGTGCCTGCTCCTGGGCGCTCGTTTCGTTCCGCTCGGCCTCACGCTGCTCGGCCCCGTCATCGTGAATATTGATCTTTATCACGTCTTTCTTGATCCGAATGGCATGCCCATCGCCATCACTGTCTCCGTCCTGGCCCTTTTTCTTCTGTGGATTTATCGCTACAAGTTTCCCGCGATTTTTCAGCCGTAAACCCTGTAGCGGCAGTCTATGACCGCCGTCTTTTCTGATCACAGTTTCGGCGGTCATAGACCCTCGCTACAAAGGAGCGCCTGCTATTTGAAAATGAAACGGGCTACGGGCGTTTCCACGTCCCAGTAAATAAGCGCGAGCGCAGTCAGATCGAATGCGACGTGCGCAACCATCAGTAGAACGATTTGGCGTCGGAGCGCGAAGATCATTCCGAATACGAGTCCGACGATTGTAGCTTGTTCGGCGCCGGCCAGGCCCTGGACCGGATAGTGGATCGCTCCAAACCAGATCGAGGTTAGCACAACAGTTAATGTCTCCGTCCACGCCCTCCGTCCAAAAAGCTTGCCGAAGCGTTCGAACAGGTAACTTCGAAAAACGGTCTCTTCTCCGAAACCCGCGCCGACGATGATCAGCCACAACATGCCGGGCATCGCGGCCCTATTTCCGGCGAGAAAATGGTACGCTTCATTGATCGGAGGCGCGCCGAACACCGGCATCACGATCGCTTTCATCACGAGCTTGAACGCAGCGCCGAAGATGATGCCGAAAGCCACGGTGCGCACCCAGCTCTTTGGCCTTACGTAACCAAGTTCCGTCCACGGCGTTCGCGACAGTCGCGCCCAGACCAGCACCAGAATGGCGCTGAGCGGCAGAAACAAGAAGTTGCCCGCGAGAATAACGAGGACCGCGAGAATCCCGACCGGCCCGAATCCGCGCAATCGCTGAGCAGCAGGCTCGTCGCTGCTCGAAGCTGGTTCGCCCGCTTCGCGGCGCGAGGTTAGTTCACTTTGATTTCGTTTTCGCTTTAAGTCCGCGGACATATTCGAGCTCGGCCGAAGCCTTCGTGTCGTTCGGATTTTCTTTCAGGCATTGCTGATATTTCTTTTCGGCTTCGTTCAACTGCCCCAGCTCGACGAGAACGTACCCTAACCCGCGACGCGCGAGGCTGAGTTCGGCGGCCCTAAGGTCGTCTGGAGACAATGCCGCGTGCTCTTCAGCTTTCTCAAACACTTCCCTGGCCCTGGGCCAGTCTTTTTCCAGCTTATAAATGCTCCCAAGCTCGGAAAGGTAGAGAGAGCTCCACGGGGAAAATTCGAGGGCCAGTTTAATTGCTGATTTCGCTTCAGCGAGGTGGTGGAGATCCTGTAATGCGTAGCTCTTCAGAAAGTGCGCGCTAGCCCATGTGCTGGACAAAACGATGGCGTCTTTTTTGCCTCGCTCGAATTCACCCTTATTCACCGCTGCGGCCGCTTGCAGCAGATATCCCAAAGTCTCGGTCGAGCTGCGTGCGCAATAGATCTTATGCTTACCGTTTCCGTAATGGCCCTTGAAGAGCACGATAACCCTGTCGCATCTCTCGATCGCAGCTTCCGGCTTTTTGCTGTCGACGAAAGTTCGCGCCTCCTCGAGGAGTTTCGGCAGCTGTGGGTCTTTGTCTGGATCATCCGAAGCCGCGTTCGCTCCTGGCAGGTTCAGAGCGGCCGCAACACCGAAAACAAGTCCGAGGGTGATTCGAATTCCGGGAGTCATTATGCAGATGATGCCTCCAATCGTGAATGACTTTCCAGCAGATAACGCGGCCGTCTCGTCACGGCTTGTTGCGCTGGAGAACTACGGCAGTGAGTGAATAGCGGCGATAACGCAAACAAGTGGGATGAGGCATCGGAGATAAATATTTTTCATTTGGCCAGGATTTACCGGATTAATCCGATTGAGTTAACGGAATCGATAAAATCCTGTTAATCCTGTCAGCTCCTTCCTTGCATGGCTACGAAGTTTGTTCTCATCGGCAGTGGACTCGCCGGCGGATTGCTGGCCGCGTATTTCGGGCGGCGCGGATACGAGGTCGATCTTTACGAGCGTCGCGCGGATCCGCGTGCCGGTAATTTCGTCGGTGGACGATCGATCAATCTTGCGCTCTCCACGCGCGGGATTCATGCGCTCGAGCAGCTCGGCATCGCCGATGAAGTGCTACGGCATGCGATCCCGATGCGCGGACGCATGATTCACGACAGAGCAGGGGAACTGCACTTCGCTCCATACGATCGTGACCCAAACAAGTACATCAACTCGATCGGCCGGGCTGCGCTCAATACCACCGTGATCGAAGCCGCGCTGCGTTATCCGAACGTCCGCGTGCAGTTCAATCATCGCTGCACCGATGTCGATCTGAGCAATGCGGTCAGCTATTTCGAAACAGAGCAGGGGCCAGTCGAAGCGCGCGGCGACGCCGTCATTGGTGTCGATGGCGCCTTCTCCGCCGTGCGGCAGGCGATGCAGAAGCGGCTGCCAGACTTTGCCTACGACGAGAGTTATCTCGCACACGGCTACAAGGAGTTGACCATCCCGCCCGGGCCGAATGGCGAATGGCGGATGGAAAAAGAGGCGCTCCACATCTGGCCACGCAAGAGTTTCATGATGATTGCGCTGCCGAATCCCGACGGCTCATTCACCTGCACGCTCTTTTGGGAGTTCAAAGGTCCGCGCAGCTTTGAGACAACCACGACCGACGACGAAGTCCAACGATTCTTCGGTGAGGAATTCCCGGACGCCGTGCCACTCATGCCGGCACTGCTCGAGGAATACCGGGTAAATCCGACGGGCTCGCTTGTGACCATTCGGTGCGCGCCGTGGCATGACAAAGACAAGGTCGCGCTCGTGGGTGACGCGGCCCACGCGGTTGTGCCCTTCTACGGGCAGGGCATGAACGCGGCCTTCGAAGATTGCGTCGTCCTCGATGAATGCCTGGCCGAATTCCCAGATGATCGCGAACACGCCTTCGCCGAATATTTTTCGCGACGCAAACAGAACGCCGATGCGCTGGCCGACCTGGCTGTCGATAACTTCATTGAGATGCGCGACAAGACAGCGTCGAAAGTGTTTCGAGCAAAAAAGAAGCTCGATCACTTTCTCGAAGGTTTGCTTCCTGGTTTCTATCTGCCGCTCTATGCAATGGTAACGTTCACGCGAATGCCGTATGCGCAGGCGGCAAGAAGAGCTCGCATTCAGGACGCGATCGTTTACACCACCGTTACAGCTCTCATTCTCGGAGGGCTTTCTATTCTCGCGTTCGCATTGATTCTTTAAGCGTTCGTCACTTTACGATCGGAACGTTAATCGCCTAAGCTCCAAGCCATCATGAGCACCGACCTGGCGCAACTCGCCGCCGACCGTTATGAGATCGCTGACACGCTGCATCGCTACGCCTTTGCCCTCGACCACGGCGATGCCGATTCGCTGACGTCGGCGCTTGCGGACGATTGCGTTTTCGATTTCACGCCCGCGGGGCGAAAGCTCAAGCTCGACTTCCCCCGGCTAACCGGCCGCCAGGCGATCCTCGACGGCGTGCTTCCATTGATTGGTCCGCTCGATACCAGTCACACGACCAGCAATCTCCAAATCGAAATCAGCGACGATTCCGCTACGCTCTCCGCTTATGTGATGTCGCAACATTTCATGCCGCGCGAAGGATCCCGGCGCGGATCGGAGAACGCGCTCCTGATGAACCGCTACGATTGCGAGCTGGTCCGCGACGGCCAGAAATGGCGTTTCAAGCGCATCACGATCGACAACGCCTGGGCACAGGGCGACCCGGAGATTCTCAATGCTCTCGCCACTCACCGCGCCTTGACCTCGAAACCGAGGCCGCCGAAATAATTAAACCGCCCGGCCTTGGCTTTGCGGATAAGCGCTTGGAGTTCCTCGGAAATCGACCGTGCGCTTTACCAGAGGCGGGCGCGCCCAATCGGCGATCGTTCGCTTCAGCAGGCTGAGTCTGGTAGATCTCGTGCGCAGGCTCGCCTCCAAATCCCGCTGCACTCGCTCGCGCAAACCAGGCAGCACGCCGGTCCGCCCGAAACTCCAGGCATCTTCGTCGCGCGCCTGGCGCAGGCTGTCTTCGAGCGCAAACAACGCGCGGGTTAGCTCGGCCAGAACCGCGCGCATTTGCGACACACTGGTTTGATCGCTGAAGCGCTCGGAATCGATATCGCTGAGGGCGAGAAGAATCTCGAGATGCGCGATATCACTCGCGGCGTACGCCTCCTGGACCTCGTGCCATAAAGCAGACGCAGCCGCGTTCCCATCGGCACGCAGATCGGGATGCAATCGGCGAACGAGAAGCCGGTAAAGTTCCTTCACGCGCGCGTCGATTGGCGCCGCCGCGGGTTCTTCCTCCACGGGTTCCGGATGGACCGGTTCGGCGCGCCGGAAATTTTGCGCCGGCCGCGCCTCATCCGGCTGGGCGCGGAACATATGAGATTTGAAGGCCTCAAACGTGGTCGAGTATGCCTCGTCGTCGAGCTTGTCTGGATTCGTGCCGATAAATTTCTGCACCCATTCCTGAAAGAGCGCTTCCTTTTCAAATTCGCTCAATCTCCGCTCCTCGCCGGGCCGCGCTCTTCGCTGGGGCGGCGGTTCCTCCTCAACTAGCGACGGATTCTCGCGGCGAAACATCACCCGCTGATAAGCGCTTTGCGGATCGTAAAAGCCGCGCCGCATTTCCATCTCCACTTCGTGAACCAGCGTTTCGTTGTCTCGAATCTGGACTTCCACGTCGCGCAACTCACTCAGCAGCGGCCCGAATTCCCTCGCACGCCAGCGCACAAAGGACGGCTTGTCTTCCCGCTCGAAGCGATGCCACGTCGCCCGTACTCCTTCCAGCCGCGCCATCATCGCGCTGCATTCCGCGCCGGCCGCGTTGCGCAACGGGTTCTGATCGATCAGAACCATTTCCCGCGCGGCGACGGCAACGCGCGCGATGCTTGCCGACTTGCCCCCGGTTTTTCGCTCTCCCGCCATTCTCCCGAATTTACTCAGCACTGCTGCTCAGGAAAATGAAGATCAGTGATCGTAGCGCTTTTCGCCGGCCTTGATCTCAACCTCGAGATTGTTCTGCGGTGGCGGCAGCGGACAAGTAGCGAAGGGAGTGAAGGCGCATGGCGGATTCTCGGCTTTGTTGAAATCGAGAACCGTTTCGCCATTCACGGGCTTATCGGCGTAGAGAAATCGTCCCGATTTGTAGGTGTCGTTCCGGTTCGACCCGTCGCCGAAAATGATAAACAAGGCCCCGTCGTCTTCAGTAACCGGCTGAAGCGAACACTCTTTTCCTTTGAGAGAAAATTTCAGAATGCCCGGACTTTTCATCTTGAAATTGCCGCCGAGAACATTCGGGACCATCACCTCTTTCGGCTCCGGAAAGGCTTCGAAGCGCGCCTTGACCTTGTAGCTCTCATCGATGGGAAACCAGTGCAGCCCTTTGAAAGTTCGTCTTGCCTCGCTGTTGCTGTCCTTCAACCGGATGCCAAAACGATCTTCCCGCCGGATCAGATAGAAGGTCTGAGTTCCCGTGCGAATCTCCGTCGGCTTTCCCTTTTCATCGGAGACAAGGTCGATCGTCGAAATGCTCTTGCCATCGCTCTGGGCGTCGACGCCGCTTTCCACCTGCAAAGTCGCCGCGCCGCCCTTGAAATTGATCTCGCCGAACTTCCCCTTCTTGAAGTTGTCGGTCAATCGAACGTCAAAATTCTCACCCGCCCCGACGGTATTGATGCCCTCCTTCAACCAGAACAGCCCCGCCACCGTCAGCCAGCCCGTTTCCTTTTTCAGGTTAGCCTCGCGCTCACCCCGCCATTTCTCGACCGCTTTGATGTAATCGGTCTGCGCCTGCGCAGAAGCCAGGAAACCAAAAACGATCGCTAGCAAAAATCCGGAACTCTTTTTCAAAGCTTTTTGTCCTGCCATCCGTGAAATCCGGGTAATCCGCGGTTACTTCGCATCGTACGCTGCTTGCAGCTTGGCGAGATCGAGCTTCGTCATCTGCATCAATTCATGCATCACCCGCTGCAATCCGGCCGGGTCCTTGACCCACTCGTCGAAAAACTTCGATGGCACCACCTGCCAGAAGAGTCCGTATTTATCCGCGAGCCAGCCGCATTGCACTTCCTCTCCGCCATCGGCGGTCAGCTTTCCCCAATAATAATCGATCTCCTCCTGCGTCTCGCAGTTGATCACGAATGAGACCGCTTCTGTGAATTTGAATTGCGGCCCGCCGTTTAACGCCACGAAATCTTTTCCATCCAGCTCGAACGACACCGTCATCACCGAGCCCTTCATTCCGGACGGCTCCTCTCCGGTGTAATGGGTGATCTGTTTGACCTTCGAATTCTTGAAAACCGAGACGTAGAAATTCGCCGCCTCCTCCGCCTTATTATTGAACCACAAAAATGGGGTAATCCTTTGCATGTCACACAGTGTGCGCGGTGACACGCTGCGCAAGCGGAAGGGACAATGATTGAAACGCGCGTCGCAAGCTGCGATACTTCCGCGCCGATGAGCAGCGACGTGCAAGAAATTGAACAGGCCATCCGAACGCTTCCGCGCCGCGAAGTCGAACAGCTTCGGGAGTGGATCGAAAACTTTCTTGAAGACCAACTCGAGCTCACCGATGAGTTCCGGGCGAGCATTGACCAAGGGAAAAAAGATATCGCGGAAGGCAGTGTCCGCGTTCGCGAATCCGAGGAAATGTGAGTCGCGCGACCTCTTTCATTTCGAAGATTATCAGCTCCGACGAAGGCCCCACCATGATGCGCGAGTGGGCTCTAAGAATCCAGAGTCTGGCATTCGACCCGTATGAAATGCGAGAACAACATTACTCGCGGGCCTCTTATTCGGTCTCTTGGCTAACAATTTCACGAGAACCTTGCTTAAAGCGGTGACAGCGCCGCTTGGCATTGCTGCCAGCATCTCGCCCCCTGATATAGTAAATCCAGCCAGCGATCCCGCGATAAAATCGATGCCCGCTTCGCTTAGGCAGTCTTTTATCCGAGTAATGCCCCGCACTTCACCAAGAAGTTTCTTGACTGCAGGCGACAGGATTTGCTGCTCGATGCGCGATACCTCCCTAACGAATTGCGAGGACTCAGCGCCCCCTGGTAGCGCCCGAGCCGCTTCTCTCAATAGGTCGCGGAAATCTTCAAAAGACTGCTCGTTACGCCGCACTGAAACCAGAAGCTCGGGAGTGACGTTCTCGAAGTAGGGCAGTTTCATGTGAGGCAGGGCCGCGACCAAGCGGGCATCCAAGAGACCAGCACTCTGACCTAGTTCGCGAGCCGATCGACCTAACGTATCGAATTCCGGACGAGATAAAGCAGCATATGAGGCCTCAAGGGCATCCGCGTACACCATCCCCTCTGTTACAAAAAGATTCGGCCAAGCCCCCGAGAGTTCGGCCTCTGAAAAATCTCGGTAATGACCGAACAAGCGAGTTGAAACGGTCGTTTCGTAAAGCCGAAGTGGCGGATAGTAACAGACGACGCCCGCCTGGACTAAGGGTTCCAGCGACACAAGCGCCCTCATTGCGTAATAAGCTTCGAGCGGATCACTAAGAAATTGGTGGATTGAAATCTGTGGTCTAACGATTTCTTGCACTGCGCGAGCGACGATTTCCGCTGGATCAGGAATCCAAATCCGGTCCACAAAAAGCGATAAATGGAGAATTTCCACTAACCATCGTTGATAGTGAGACGGTCCATTCTTTGCGCGGGCGTCATTATTTCTTTCGGTGTTCGTGATTTGCGCACCGCGATGAAGACTTGGCGCGAAAATGTGGAGCGCTTCAGGTTGCGCTTCGGGTGGTTTCCATCTGTTGTAGGAGTCTAATAACGAATCGATCGCCTGCTCGAGAGCCGGGCTTTCCCGCTTCATGCGGTCGTAGAACACTTGGCTATGCAAGGGAGGAAAATCCCTTTCTGAGGTCAGGCTAATGAGCTGAGCTCGCGCAGAATTTATTCCCATCTCGACTGAGAGATTGTGAGAATCCGGCGCTCCTCTGTCTAGTAAAAGTATTTCTTCAACCGTGAGCTAAAGTTCAAGCTCACCGATGGGTTCAGGGAGAGCATCGGCCGCAGAAGAAAAGATATCGCGGAAGGCAGTGTCCGCGTTCGCGAATCCGAGGATCTCCCGCACGCCGTAAACGCCAACCCGCTGTAGCCGCCCTGCTCTGTAGGGGGCATGTTGTGTGCAGAACAGGGCGACTGAGCGCCGTTGCTACAGCAAAGGTTTATTGCCGTCGTTTCTAAGACCTGCCGCCTGTGATCGGTTGCACTTGAGAATGCGAATAACTTCGCACTCGGTGTTCTTCTGCTCTTCACATGTCACTCGTCACTCTCCAAAACCTGCTGTAGATATGCGGATGCGTTCGATTCTTCTCGCAGTTGGTTGTCTCCTCGCGTTGCTCAATGCGGCGGCGGCGGAACAAAGCTATAAACTCGTCCAGGAAATCCCGATTGGAGGCGAAGGCGGGTGGGATATTCTCACGATCGATTCCGCGGCGCACCGATTGTATCTCTCGCATGCGACGAAAGTCGTGGTGGTGGACCTCGACAAAAACGCGGTCGCCGGCGAGATCGCGGATACGCCGGGCGTGCACGCTTTCATGGCGGTGCCGGAGGTGAACCGCGGATTTTCCGCCAATGGCAAAGAGAACAAATCGAGCGTGGTGGATCTGACGACTCTCAAGACGATCGAGAAAGTGGATACCGGTAAGAATCCGGACGCGATCGCGTATGAACCGGCGAAAGGGGAAGTTTACATTTTCAATCATAGCGGAACTTCGGTCACCGTGATCGAGGCGAAGAGCGCGAAGGTGGTGAGCACGATCGAGCTGGGCGGAACTCCGGAGTTCGCCGTGGCCGACGGCGCGGCCGGCCGGGTTTACTGCAATCTCGAGGACAAGAGCGAGGTGGTCGCGATCGATTCGACGAAGCACGAAGTGGTTTCGCGCTGGTCACTCGCTCCAGGAAAAGAACCGACCGGCATCGCGCTCGATGCGGCGCATCATCGATTGTTCGCCGCCTGCAACAATAAGATGATGGTGATGCTCAACACCGAGACCGGCAAAGTCGTTACGACGGTGCCGATCGGGTCCGGCACGGATGGCTGCGCGTTCGACCCCGGGACGCAGCTTGCCTTTGCCTCCTGCGGCGAAGGCGTGACGACAATCGCGAAAGAGGAAACGCCGGAAAAACTCACGGTCGTGCAAACCCTGAAGACGGAGCCCCGCGCCCGCACCATGGAAGTGGATCCGCGGACGCATCGGATCTATTTGCCCTGCGCGCAATTTCAGCCGGCGCCGAGCCCGTCGCCCGGCGCATCGCCCGGACGGCCCACCGTAGTGCCGAATACTTTCAAGCTCCTGGTCTATGCTCCGGCCGACACGCCGAAGGGGTAGGGGACCGGCTCGCCGCGGCCTAACGAGAGGATTCGCGCTCCTGGTCGCCCTTTGCCTCTGGCGCGCGCATTCTGTGTACGCGCAAGGCGGGCCGCCCATGATCACCGACGACCCGGGGACGCCGGGCAACGGCCACTGGGAAAATAATCTCGCGGTCGCGTTCGAACACCGGCCTAACGAGACCTTGCTGGATCTCCCGGCGATCGACTTGAACTACGGCCTGGGCGACCACATCCAGCTCACGCTCCAGACCTCCGCCGTAATCCTGAAGCGGCGCGGTCATGGCGCGATCGGTGGTTTGGGCGGCACGGAAGCGGCGCTGAAATGGCGTTTCCTCGATCAGGATACCAGCGGCTTTGCGATGTCCACGTTCCCGCGAATTATTTTCAACGTCGTTCAATCCTCCGTCCGGCGCGGCCTGGCTGATGACGGCACCCGCGTGCAATTTCCGGTGCAGATCATGCGGCGGTTCGGCCGGATCGATCTCGATTTCGAGTTCGGCCCGCTTTTCAGCACGGTCGGCCGCAGCGAATGGCTTTACGGGATCGTGGGCGGAACTGCCGTCACCAGGACAACTACCATCATGGCAGAACTGCATGGGACATCGCGCATGAGTTTCAAGCGCGATGTCCTGATTGTGAACCTGGGATTGCGCCAGACGTTGAGCAAGAATTGCAATCTCATTGCTTCGCTCGGCCGTGAGGTGCGCGATCCCGATCAGTCGCTTGCCTTGATCGGTTACTGTGGCGTGCAGTTGCTTTATTAGCGGTATCGCAAATGGCCGCGTGCTCGACGATGGAGGGCGGAGCTCTGCGACGCCGCGAAGGGCCCGGGCTCGCTGGAGCTCGTCCCTCCAACTACTGATCGGCGCCTTTTCGGATTTCTTTAATGCGCTTTTGAAGCCGGCTTCTGCGGGAAAATCAGAATCAACGCGACGATCACGACCAGCAGCGCTAACGATGAAGTGTAACGGCTTAGAGCCAGCCCTCCCTGGGCGTGCGGCTTATCGAGAAAGTCGCCGACGACAGCGCCGAGCGGGCGAGTCAGGATGAACGCCGCCCAAAATAAAATGACGCGTGAAATGCTCGTGAAATAATAGAGAAGCGCGCTCAACAGAAGCAGACCACCGAACACCGCGGCCGCCCCGACGTAGCCCATTTCATTGGTATCGGCGACCCAATCGCCGAGGGCCGTCCCGAGTGTCTGCGAGAACATGATCGTCACCCAATAAAACACCTCGACCTTCGGCGTATTCACCGTTTCGATCGAGATGCTCCCGGTCGACCAGCGCCAGATCAGGAGCGACGCAATCACGAAGATCAGCAGGATCGTCGAACCGCCGGTGTAGCCGATGCCGAGCGATCGGGTGCAATAATCCGCCAGGGTGGTCCCGACCGTCGTCGTGGCGACGATCGTTAGCCAGTAAAGGAACGGGTGAAATTTTTTCGCCCTGATTTGCACGAGGACCGCGGCTACGAAAATCACGCCGAAGATTGCCGTTCCGATCAGATAGCCGGTGCCTTTGGCTTCGGCCGTCGTTTCGCCAAGCCACGACATGGTGACGGCGTCGCCACCGGTCTCGCCGAGCGTGGTCGCCAGGATCTTGATGATCCAGAAGAGAAGGGTTACCTGCGGCACCTTTGCCACGAGGTCCGATTTTCTTTCGTCCATTGTCATCCTCCAATAATCTTGCCGAGCATCTTGGAACTGGTAACAGGTTCAATGAAGACATCGAAATGATATTTCAAGATTTCCTTCTGTTCCGGATTTCAGGTTTTTCGGCTGGGAAACCATAGTGGACAAGACCGAATTAATCCTGATTTGTCTCGTCGCGGTCGCGCTGCTGGCGATCGTGGCGCGGAAAGTCAGCGTTCCCTATCCGATCCTGCTCACCATCGCGGGCGGGCTGCTCGCTCTGGTGCCCGGTCTTCCGGTGATTCACCTCGATCCTCAACTCGTCTTCAATTTGTTTCTTCCGCCGCTTCTTTATCCCGCGGCTGTTTACACATCCTGGAGAGATTTTCGAGTAAACCTTCGCTCCATTCTTCCGCTCGCCATCTTCCTGGTCCTGCTGACGATGACAGCGACGGCTTACCTACTCCATGCTCTGACCGGACTCCCGTTGGCCGTCGGTTTTGTTTTCGGCGCCCTCATCTCACCGCCGGACGCCGTCGCCGCCCTGGCGGTGACTCAAACTCTGCGCGTACCCCGCAAGATCATCGTCATCCTCGAAGGCGAGAGCCTGGTGAACGACGCCACGTCCTTCATCTCGTTCCGCTTCGCGGTAGCCGCGGTGTTGACCGGCAGCTTTTCGCTGGGGCAGGCGAGCGTGCAATTTCTTCTCGTCGCCGCGGGCGGCATCGCGGTGGGTCTCGCTACCGGCTGGCTGGCCACGCAAGTGCAGAAGCGTTTGGACGATCCGCCGGTCCAAACCATGTTCTCGCTCCTTACTCCGTACGTCGCCTACTTCAGCGGGGAAAACCTCCACGTCTCCGGCATCCTCGCGGTCGTCATCGCCGGTATCTATTACGGTTGGCGCGCGCCCCGTGTCTTGACCGGACGGATGCGACTCCAGGCGGTGCCGGTTTGGCAAATGGTCGTCTTCATTCTCAACGGAATCCTTTTCATGCTCATCGGGCTGCAACTGCCGCAGGTGATCCACGCGCTCCCGCCCGGTTCGGCGATGTCGGTCGCGAAGCTCGCGGTGCTCGTCCTTCTGGCGATCGTCCTGGTTCGTTTTCTCTGGCTGTTCGTCGCCACTTATGTGCCGCGGCTCGTGAGCCGAAAGTTCCGCCGCAAAAACCCCGCGCCCTGGCAACAGACGGCCTTGATCGCATGGACCGGGCTGCGCGGCGCGGATTCGCTCGCCGGCGCGTTAGCGATTCCATTTGTCCTGGCCAACGGCACGCCCTTCCCCGGCCGCGACCTCATCCTCTTACTGACGTTCTGCGTGATTTTCGGAACACTTGTCGTGCAAGGACTCACCCTTAAGCCACTGGTTCGTTGGCTGAAAATCGTGGACGATCATGTTCCGGAAAAAGAAGAGCGCCTGGCGCGTTTGAAGGCGAACGAAGCGGCCCTCGAGCGCATCGAAGAGATGGGTTCGACGAATCAGGCCCGGCCCGAGAGCATCGAACGTCTCCGCTCCGAATACGCCGATCGTATCCGGCAATTAAGCAGGGACACCTCGCATGAAGAAAGCGTCCGCCGGTTATACTCGAAGGACTTCGAGCAACTGGCCCGCGAAGCTTTGGAGACAGAACGCAACACCGTCATCGCCCTGCGCAACGACGAGACCATCAACGACGAAGTCCTGCGCCGGATCCAGCACGACATCGATCTGGCCGAAGCTCGCCTCCAGCGGCGCGGGTAAGAAACGCGTTCGTGTAGCCACGGCCCTGTGGGCCGTTCTGCGTTCGTCTTGTAGGGCAGGCGCGTCGCCTGCCGCATTGCGTCTTGTAGGGCAGGCGCATCGCCCGCCGCATTGTTGGAAGGCAACCGGAGCGGTCGCCCTACAATCTCGCCTCGTTGATCTCCTTCGTCATGAAGACGCTATTCGGATCCTCCGCGTAATTGGCGAAAGGTCCGCAAAAGGAAAAGCCGGCACGCGCGTAGAGCTGGCGAGCCGGCTCGAAAACTTCCATCGATCCGGTTTCCAAACTCAATCGCCGATAACCGCGCCGGATTGCTTCATCGATGATGTGCTCGAGCAGAACCTTCGCCACGCCTTTCCTCCGGTGTCGCGACGATGTTCGCATCGACTTGATCTCGCCATGGTGAGCGTCCAATTCTTTGAGCGCTCCACAGCCCAGCAGCTCGCCATTTTCCCAAGCCGTCCAGAACGTGATCTCCGGTCGGCGCAATCCCTCGATCGCCAGAGCATGGATACTTTCCGGCGGCGTGATCAGCCGCATGTTCGCCAGATGTTCCTCCAGCAGTTCGCGGATTTCGGGCCCGCTCAGATCGTCTATTCTGATTTCCACGCTGGTCGGAGGTCAGAGGTCGGAAACCAGAGGTCGGAAGTCGGCCTGCCAAGCCGTAGCCTTGGCGTAGGCTGGAGGTCAGCAAGCCTCTCGTTCCCAGGGTGCACTTGGGAACGCACTCTACTTCTTCCCCGCCACCACCGCCGAATACTGGACGTCTTCCCACATCAGCTTCAGCACGCCGTTATCGATGGCGATCGTGAATTGATCCAGCGGCTTGGCGAGCGGCTCCTTTTTCAGATCGATCCGCACCAGATCCTGACTCTCGTCGTACTTCGTTCCCCATTGCCCCGTCTGCTTATTCACGATCAACTTCGCGCCGCTTTCCTCGGGCCAGAGATACAAAGAGTAAGTGCCGGGCGCGATCGCAGTCCCGCCGATTGAAATCTCTTTGTCGGTCGTGAGCAGGGTCGCTTCGTCGGCTCCCATCCGCCAAACCTTGCCGAAGGGAACGAGCCCGCCCCAGATTTTGCGTTTCTCCCCGCTCTTCGGGTCCTTCGAATAAGGCCGGCCGTAAACGATCGTGATCTTCGCGTCACCGACGGTAGCGTTCACCGTCTCATGCGGACTGACCCTCGGCTTCTTATCCTGCGCGAACAGCGCCGACGTCGTCAGGGCGAGAGCAGTGAAAACAAAGGGAATCGATCGAAGTAATTTCATGGCGCCAAACTCGCCTCGTCCAGCGAGTGCGTCTAGTCGAAAGCTGACGCGGTGGTCGAAACACGAGCGATCAACTCGTCCAATCACGAAAGCAAGAGTCTTAGGATGGGAGATTTGTTTGTCTTTTTGTAGCCGAGGACTAGATCGACCGTGCGTATTTCCCTTGAGAGGACGACTCGTTACACACCGAGTTAGAAAATTTTTGCAGTGAGCAGGTAACAGCCCTACGCCGCGTGTGGACGCTATTAAGGACAGTCCGCAGGCGAGCGGTCCTGAAGGTGGTGAAGGCTGGAATGGACACTAAGAGATGGCGCATTCCGCTTGTGAAATCGCAGTTTATGCGGGACATGATTCTTGTTGGTGATGTGAACAAAACCAATTAACGCCGTGCCATGAAAGCCCAGTTGGAAGAGCCGGCAGACGCGGCCAGGAAAGTCGAATTGCTTCGGGCGGAGCTAGCGGCGGAGGATGCCCTGCAGCGAAGCGAGGATTACATTCGACTCACCATTGATACGATCCCCGTGCTGGCGTGGTGTACTCGGCCCGACGGGTGGAACGAATTCCTTAACCAACGTTGGCTCGACTATACGGGGCTCACCATCGAGGAGGCGCGGGGTTGGGGCTGGAAAGTTGCGATACATCCCGACGAACTCCCGCAACTGCTGGATGTGTGGCAGGGGCTCCTGGTTTCCGGCAAGCCGGGCGAATTGGAAGCGCGGTTGCGGCGCGCCGACGGCGTATTTCGCTGGTTTCTGTTTCGCGTCGAACCGTTGCGCGATGCACAGGGAACCATCGTCAAGTGGTATGGAACAAACACCGACATCGATGACCGCAAACGAGCGGAGGCGCTGTTAGCCGGAGAGAATCAAATTCTTGAGATGGTCGCAACCGGCAAGCCGCTCGCCGTGATTCTCGATGGGTTATGCCGGCTTGTGGATAAACTCTGCGATAATTCGCTGGCTTCGATTCTATTGATTGATCCAAACGGTCGCTGCCTGAGGCGCGGTGGAGGGCCCAGCTTTCCAGAGGCGTTCATGGCTGCGGTGGATGGCATTGAGATCGGTCCTTGTGTGGGTTCGTGCGGAACGGCTGCCTACCGCCGAGAGCAAGTCATCGTCTCTGACATCGAAACAAGCCCGCTGTGGGCCAATTATCTTGAACTGGCTCGCGCATACGGACTGCGAGCGGGTTGGTCCACACCAATCCTATCTTCAGATGGCAGTGTGTTGGGCACGTTCGCGATTTACTGGCGTGAACCGCGCAGCCCAGGCCCGCATCATCAACAGATCATCAAACAGATCACATATCTGACGGCTGTTGCCATTGAGCGCAAGCGGTCGGCCGAATCGCTGCGCGCGTCGGAACTTCTGGCACGTGGCCAACTGGACGCGCTCACTCACACACTCGACGCACTGGCTCAGGAAACAGACCCGGACAGACTACTTGAACATGTGTTGCGGACAATAATCGAGCAGTGGGGGGCCCACAGTGTCAGTGTGTGGGATCGAGAACCGAACGGGGATGGGCTGGAACTCTTCGCCATGATCGAGGATGGCCGCTTTCAAACTCGTACTGGTGCTATGCATCCGGCGGCAAGGCTCACAACGTTGGTACAGGATCATCCGGTGTGGAGGGAAATGCTGCACACGGGTCTTCACGCCGTCGTCGATCTCGTTGATCTGCCCATTGTCCGGGTGCGTGTCGGGTCAGGCCCCAATGCAATCTGGCGTGAAGTCCTGGACGACGGTGATTGGGCTCCTGCCCTGATGCGTTTCAAGGCGCATTTGCGGGAGTTGGGTGTCCTCACGATTCTGTTCATGCCGATGCTCGTCGCCGGACGTGTTGCCGGATTCATCGGCATCCGTTTTACTCTGAAGCGTGATTTCCGACAGGAGGAGATCGAATTGACCCGGGCTCTCGCCCATCAGGCGACTCTGGCAATCCAGTTGACCCGTCTTTCCGTCCAAAGCCGGCAGTCGGCTGTAACGGCCGAGCGCAATCGGATGGCTCGCGACATTCACGACACGCTCGCGCAAGGATTCACGGGGGTGATCGTCCAACTTGAAGCAGTCGAGGAGGCCATGTCCCGGAATCAAGCGGTGAAAGCCTCAGGCCATCTGGATCGAGCCGGACAACTCGCCCGCGAGAGCCTGCGCGAGGCGCGGCGCTCCGTGCAGGCGCTCCGCCCACAGGCGCTGGAGGAGAAACAGTTGAGCGAGGCACTGAAAGATTTAATCGAAAGAATGACCAGCGGCACGACCGTGAGCGCGGAATTCACCTTGCAAGGCGAACAACAGAAACTTCCACCGGAATGGGAAACCAATCTTCTTCGGATCGGACAGGAAGTATTGACCAATGTCCTCCGTCACGCGCAGGCCAGCGAGTTCAAAGTGCGGCTCGTGTTCGACAGCAGGGAGATTCGCCTGGACCTGCGCGACAATGGCTGCGGTTTCGATCCCCAGCGGAAGCACGAGGGTTTCGGCTTGCAGGGCATGAGAGAAAGGGCCGAAGGCATGGGAGGCCAATTATCAATCGAGAGCGCAA
>JBEEHH010000017.1:0-418650 GCA_041167325.1 Verrucomicrobiota bacterium
AAGTTGAGCATCAGGATTATGGGAATGGGACGGCCAGCACCTTCGGATACGACGGACGTGGGTTTACCAGTTCGGTTTCCAACACCCATGGCGGCACCAACCTCTCCTCCCGGACTTACTATCGGGATGCGCGGGACCGGGTCGTGGCCTGGCAAAAGAGCACGGCCAATGGAAGCAACCCGATGGAGGATGGGCGGGGCGACCATTACTACTACGATGGCGAAGGAGAATTGACCGACGCCTACTACGGCGCGGCCGATCCGCTCAACAACCCAAATAGCTGGGGGCGCGAAGACCATTTCAACTATGACGCGCTCGGGAACCGAAGGAGCTGGGACTACATCGCCAGCCGCTGGCAATGGATGAATTTCACCCGGAAAGACAATGGCCTGAACCAGTATCGGGCCTGGTGGCCCTATTCGTGGGTTAATTATGATGATGACATTGGAAACGGATGGGGCTCTCCCGGGCTGGCCAACGGAGTGATCATGCAGGACGGCTGGATCACGGCGGGGTTCAACGCGTTGAACCAGCCGATGTATATCTGGTCGGCCAACGTGGGTTGGACCTATTTCGGGTATGACCCGCTCGGGCGCTGCGTGAAGCGGTGGAACGAAACTGGCGCGACCAGTTATCTTTACTACGATGGCTGGAACCTGATCCAGGAAGGCTCGCAATCGTCGAACGCGGAGCGGCAGTACGTGCACGGAGGGCGGGTGGATGAAGTGGTGGCGCAGATCACCCCGCCCAACAACTGGATCCGCTACTTCCATTACGATGCCAGCGGCAACTGCACGCTCCAGACCGACGGTGGGGGCAGCATTGTAGAGCAATACGACTACGACGCTTTCGGCTATCCTTATTACTACGATGCGTGGGGGAACAACATCGGATACTCGCCGTGGGGTAATCGATTCCTTTTTACCGGCCGGGAATGGCTCAGCGACCTGAAGCTCTACGACTATCGCAACCGCCTCTATCAACCCGAGCTAGGCCGCTTCCTCCAGCCCGACCCGAAAGAGTTCGCCGCAGGTGATTACAATCTTTACCGATACTGCCACAATGATCCGGTGAATAAGAATGATCCCTTCGGCTTGGAATTGGATGCCGTGTATTCGATCAGTAAGCAGACATTGGTGGTGGTCAATCGCGACAACGGCGAGCGAGTAGTGTTGTCAGCCTGCAGCGGAACAAATAAGTTGTCAGATATCGGCAGTAGGGATAGGGGGCCTGTTCCACCCGGAAGCTACAGTATATATAGTCGAGGCGCTGACAGCAACGGTGCGTCACGTTACATTTTGGAACCAAATGACAATCGACCCAATAACGATACGTTAGATGGAAAATCTCAGAAGGAGGGAGGCGGGCGGTATGCATTTCGAATCCACGCGGAGTCTGCGAATGCTCCCCAAAAGGGGTCTGAGGGCTGTATTGTTACGGGCCAGGGCAATCTCGCAAAAATAGATAAAATGGCATCCGAGACCTCTAAAGGACCCTCAGCCACCATCATCTCCGAAGGGAAAAAGCCCGGCGAACAGACGGATATCTTCAGAGATAAGGAAAGACTGGGGACACTAAAGGTCGGGAGATAGACGGTCATGGTCCGACTCAAGTTCTTTAGTTTTATTATTGCCTGTTTGCTTCTGTCTTTGGGCGTAGCCCAAGCCGATGACCGAGCTCCTATCGTTGAAGTTCTCTCAAGCGGAAAAAACCGGCTTCTGGTAAAGATTACACAAAGTATCTCGGGCGAAGGTGGCTGGCGACGACAGGTGGAGATTGTCGTACCGCGCCGGAAAGCAGTTATCGTCGCAGCGAACATAATTAGTTATACTTCGACGACCGAATTCAACAATGGTGATTCGTCGCGCCAATCGACCCCGCCTTTGTTTGGTTTTCTCCTGTTCGCGAACGATCCAAATGGCGCCACAGTCGAAATACGGTTGATCGACCTTTTTGATAAAAGGGAGTTCGTGCCTTCATCGATTAATGGGGTTTATCACTTCACATATCCTCACGAATAGCGGGGTTCTCCGGGTCAAGCGAACGGAGTGATCATGCGGGATGGCTGGATCACGGCGGGGTTCAACGCGCTGAACCAGCCAATGTATATCTGGTCGGCCAACGTTGGGTGGACCTATTTCGGGTATGACCCGCTCGGGCGCTGCGTGAAGCGGTGGAACGACACTGGCGCGACCAGTTATCTTTACTACGACGGGTGGAACCTGATCCAGGAAGGCTCGCAATCGTCGAACGCGGAGCGGCAGTATGTGCACGGGGCGCGGGTGGATGAAGTGGTGGCGCAGATCACCCCGCCCAACAACTGGATTCGTTACTTCCATTACGATGCCAGCGGCAACTGCACACTCCAGACCGACGGTTGGGGCAGCATCGTCGAGCAGTACGACTACGATGCCTTCGGCTATCGCTACTTCTACGATGCCTGGGGGAACAACCTCGGATATTCACCTTGGGGCAATCGGTTTTTGTTCACGGGTCGCGAGTGGTTGAGCGACCTGAAGCTCTACGATTACCGCAACCGGCTCTATCAACCCGAGCTAGGCCGCTTCCTCCAGCCCGATCCAAAAGAGTTCGCCGCGGGTGATTACAATCTGTATCGCTATTGCCACAATGATCCAGTCAATAGATCCGATCCATTCGGGTTGGAGTTCACCGATCGTGACGTTCAGTTGGTGAACGCGATCCCAGGCATGTTCGGGCGCACAGAATTCACTATCAGTGTTGGTGTTGGCGTGGAGCGCAGCTCTGATGGCTCATTTGCTCTACGCGTTCAGCAATACGACGTAGCCGTCACCACCAAACAGGTCGCCACAACCGCAAATGGGACAACCCGTACACCCGCTGCCATTGAGGCGAGCAAGACGCATGAGAATCGGCACGCCACAAATATGCAAAAAGTCCACGACGCCAATCAAAACAAGGTGATCAAAACAGGTTTGACAGAGAAGCAAGCTAATAGCACACGCGAGAAAGAACAGACGAAGCTGGCGAACGAATTTAAATCCGCTGCCCGGCAAGATCAGTGGAATTGCAAAACCGGGCAAGGTGAATGGAAGCCCATCATCGATCAGGAGAAGCGAAAATGGTGAGAGCATTTCTGTTGGCCTTGCTCTTAGCCTGGATTACTGGGACTGCGATCGCCGGTGGGCAGCTGATTCTTGTACCCGGAAACCCGTACATCTCTGAGGGCGAGCCAGTAGTACTCGACGCTTACATCTACAACAGCGGAAGAAAATCGATAAGCTGCCCGCCGCTTAGATTTATTTCAGCTAAGTGGTCGCTAAGCGATCCCTCTGGCCAGCGACTCGCTCGTGGCGGCGAGTCTGCACTCGTTGCCGATCACGGAACGCCCCACGTCACCATCTCGGCTCGCGCTGTTCTGCACGAGCGGATTAGCCTGAATATTAAAGCAGAGCCTGGAGACATAGTTAAGGTGGACGCTTCGCTGGAGGGCGTAGCACTACGAAGTAATTCGGTTTTGTTGTACTGCCCAATCGAAGGAGCAGCGCCGCAATCGGCGTCATCGCCAAAGTCGGCGATCACGCCTCAGAAAAATTAGCGCAGCTTTGCTGCAATAAATGTGAACGGCATCGCGGCCACCGCCTTCAAAGACCCGGCACACGACCTGACAGCACAGCACTCGCCCCAATCCCCTAACGAGTCCTGCGGTGTCCCGTCGCATGCTCCCGAAACGCCTCCGCCGTCTGTCACGTCCGCTGCTTGCACGAGCCGCCCGCGAAAAACAAAAGTGAATGCTCGCTTCTCTCGCGTGTTTGCCTATGATCGGCACGACATGACACAGGCGGCGCGTCATTACCGCGAGTCTCCACCGCGGGATTACTCGGCGCGCACCTACTATCGGGACACGCGAGACCGGATCGTGGCCTGGCAAAAGAGCACAGACAATGGAAGCAATCCGATGGAGGACGGCCGGGGCAACCATTACTATTACGATGGGGAAGGAGAATTGACCGACGGTTACTACGGCGCGGCCGATCCGCTCAACAATCCGAACAGTTGGGGGCGTGAAGACCATTTCAACTATGACGCGCTCGGGAACCGAAGGAGCTGGGACTACATCGCCAGCCGATGGCAATGGATGAATTTCACCCGGAAAGACAATGGATTGAACCAGTATCGGGCGTGGTGGCCGTACTCGTGGGTCAACTATGACGATGACATTGGAAACGGCTGGGGCTCTCCCGGGCTGGCCAACGGAGTCATCATGCAGGATGGCTGGATCACGGCGGGGTTCAACGCGCTGAACCAGCCGATGTATATCTGGTCGGCCAACGTGGGGTGGACCTATTTCGGGTATGACCCGCTCGGGCGCTGCGTGAAGCGGTGGAACGACACGGGCGCGACCAGTTATCTTTACTACGATGGCTGGAACCTGATTCAGGAAGGCTCGCAATCATCGAACGCGGAGCGGCAGTATGTGCACGGAGCGCGGGTGGATGAAGGAGAACAGATAGGGGTCAGAGCTAACTATTGACACACGATTGACGATTGGGCAGGGTGAGGGGTATGCCCCGTCCCCTCCGGATCGAGTATGAAGGCGCGCTTTATCACGTGATGAGCCGGGGCGATCGGCGGGAAGCGATTTTTGTGGAGGACGCCGACCGCGATGGCTTTTTGCGGACGCTGGGCGAAGCCTGCGCGAAGACGGCCTGGCAGGTTCATGCGTATTGCTTGATGAGCAATCATTTTCACCTGGTAGTAGAGACGCCGCGGCCGAACCTGGCTCTCGGGATGAAATGGCTACTGGGAACCTATACGCAACGTTTCAACCGACGTCATAAGCACTGGGGCCATCTTTTCGGAGGTCGATACAAAGCCCAACAGATTGATGGGCGGAGTGAACATTACCTGCGTCGGGCGTGCGACTACGTTCATCTCAATCCGATACGAGCTGGGATGATCGCAAAAGGTGCGCGGCTTGATTCGTTTCGCTGGAGCAGCTATGCGGCGTACCGGCGGCGGAAACTGAGGTGGCCCTGGCTGCGGGTAGACCGCTTGCTAGGGGAGCACGGCTTAGGAGACGACACGGCTGCGAGTCGCCGCGAATTCGAACGGCGGATGAACGAAGCGCGTCTGGCGCTGGAGGACGAAACACACTTGCGCAGCGGTTGGAAGATCGGAGCGGAAGATTTCCGGGATTGGTTGGCGAAAAAGCTGTCACGACGTGGACGTAAAGGGGAGCAGGCGAGAGAACGCAACGAAACCGATGAGGCGTTGGCGGAGGGCATGGTGTTAGAGGCTCTAGCCGCGATACGTTGGCGCGAGATTGACCTCGTGATGCAGCCTAAGGGGCATCGAGTGAAGGTAGAGATTGCGCAGCGTTTACGCGGGCAAACGGCGATGACTCGCCAATGGATTGCCGATCGACTGAGAATGGGCAGCGCTAGTTATGTTTCTAATTTGCTCAACAGTGTCGATAGTTAGCTCTGACCCCTTATGTTCCTTATGTTTCTTTTTTTATAACGGTGGAGGCCGGTAATGAGAGAGGCGATTCGACTGCTGGGCTGCCTTGTGACCCTTACCGCGGCCTTTGGCCTCGACAGCTGCACCTGCAAACGAACCCTGATTTCGGAAGAGAAATCCCCTTCCGGCGACAAACTGGCTTCTGTCACAACGGCGGACTGCAATGGAGCCCTTGGTAGTCTAAGCACTCACGTGGAGATTCGCCCTTCGAACACGCCCCTCTGGGACAAGAAAAATATGGCGCTAAGTGTCGACGCAAAGGTGTTGCTAACACTCCATTGGCAAGATAATCAGACTTTAATCGTCTATGGGCCGAAAGGCCTTTTCAAACATTCGTTCGTCGACGATCGCATTAAGACGCAGCGTGATGAGTTAGATGGCGTCCGAATCGACTATCGAGAGTTGTAGTTTGAAGACGGACAGCGGATGCGGACCGCGGATGGGGTCGCGTCTAAACATTTGACATTTCAACCCGCTCTCTGACTTCGAAGCGCCCCGGTTTCTAAAATATTAAATGCTTGCGGCTAACGTCGCACAGCGATCCCCTGCGCTTCGAAGCGGCCACCGCGCAAAAGCGGGCCGGAGCCGATGAAGGCGCGGGCGGGGAAATTCTTGGTGAAGTAGGTGCGATAGATCTCGTTGAACTTCTCGTACAACGAGAGATCCGGACAAAAGATCTGGACGGAGACCAGGTTGTCCATCGTCATGTCGGCTGCCGCGAGAGTCGTCTTCATTCCGTCGAGCAAGAGCCGGATTTCTTTTTCGAGGTCCTCCGGAGGCTTGCCGGTTTGCGGATCGATTCCGATCCGGCCCGCGAGATAAAGAGTATTACCGACGAGAACTCCGTCGCTGTAGGGCAATGCGTCCGTCCGGCTCGGGAGCACGATGTGCCGCACAGGCCCGATGATTGTCTTGGGCTCGGGCGTCTGGGCGGTTGCTTTTGGAATCCTAATCGACCCGGCCGCGATCACGACCATCACAGACACAACGGTAAGAACTCGGTTCATTGAGAATGCGTGCATGGTTGCATCATGGAGAGCGGCCTATGGAGGAAGCAAGCCGCGAGGGTGCGAGCTTCCGGAACGGAAGCAGCACGGCCCACAGGGCCGTGGCTACAGCGCGGCACTCTAGCTCAGGGGTTTTGAAGGTTGAAGACTTCGAACAGGCCGATGCCGCTTTCGCCGTTCCTTTCGCGAATCACGGCGGTGTAGGGACCGGATGGAAGTGTGGTGATGATCGCCGATTCGAGATCGTTCGAGGGCGCGAGCTTTGATTCTTCGATCTCGAGCTGCGGGCCGTCTTTCCAGTTATCGTTTTCCGCGATGAGAGTGCCATAGACATCGCGAAGCTCGATCGTCGGGTCGGGCATCGGATTCGTTATGCCCGCGGCGAGAAGCGACGGCGCCACCGAGCGGACCAAAACTCTCGTGCTCCCGCTGTTTCCGCTGATGATGAAGCCGCCGATCAGGACGTCGCTTTGCCCGCCGACCGCGCCGCGCGTGCTGATGTTGCCCAAGGTCGAGTCGGAAGCCGGGCTGAGATCATATATTTCGACCAAGGCGGTTCCGGAGTCGCCATCTTTGCCGGCAACGATCGCGGTGTAAGCGCCGGGATTCAGGGTTCGAACGATAGCGGATTCCTTTTCGTTGGCGGGCGCCAGGCCGCTGGTTTCGATCTCGGTCCGCTGCGAATCTTTCCAGTCATCGTTCGCCGCGATGAGTGCGCCGGTCTTGTCGTGCAACTCCAGAGTCGGATCGGCGAGGACAGAGTTCACTCCGTATTGACATAACGACGGCCCGGTCGCGCGGACGATCACTTTCTTCGCCGCAGTTCCCGAAATGATGAAGCCGCCGATGAGCCGGTTGTCCCCTGCTCCCGCACTGACGCGACTCGAGATGTTCGCGAGCTTCTCGGCCACGACGGTAAACGGCGGATACTCGACGCTGCCATCGGTGCCATCCGGATCGCGGGGAAATTTCGCGTAAGGCAGGCGCGCACCGAGGTAAGCGAACTGATCGGCGCGAATGGGAAACGCCGCGAGGAAGTCGTGCGTGCCGGAAGCGCCCACGATGTCGTCCTGGTCGACGCCGTCGCCGCTGATCCCGACGGCGCCGATCAACTGGCCGTTGCGATAGAGCGGGAAGCCGCCTGGAAAGATCGTGATGCCGTTTGGAAAGCGCGCATCCAGCCCGGAGGAATCGAGAACGAAATTAGGAAGCGCGGCGCGGTTAAAACCGGAGAACTGTTCCTGCAATCCGAAATAAGGGCCGGGGTCCTGGACATCGAGGCCGGGCGGATACTTCGTCTGCGCGAGGAAGCCGACACTGCGCGTCGAGAGTGCCAGGAAATTATTCGAGAACCCAACCGCGGTCCGGCCTTTCTGGACGGCGACGTCCCAACTGAAAAGTGTCGCTTCGCCGGTTCGGAATGCGCCAAGGCAAGTCGGGTTTACCGTCGGGTTATTCGGGAAATTCGAAACGGTGATGAACACCTGCATCGGCACACCGATGGGCAGCCGGATGCCGGCGCGCGTGGTGCGGGCACGGGCCGCGGCGAAGTTGATGATGCTGGCGACTTCAGTGGCGGTGAGGCGCGCGACACCGTTGATATTTCCCGGCTCCGGATCGTTGATGATCGGCTGGCGAATTTCTCCCTGCACTCCACCGAAGGTCGCGATCGGATACGGGAATGGCGGCGGCGCGCCCATCACCGGGAAGCCAGGAGCGGGCGCACCTTGAACAACGATTCCACTCAGCGCCGGCACTGGCGACGAAACGTAAGCGAGCGCGATGCCGTTGATGTAAACGTTATTGGCCTGGATCGAGCGCGCGGGCTGGAAGCCGATTTGACCCGCGAGCGCGATGTCCTCGTCTTTGTCGTAGCCGGGAATAAAGGTGAACGGATTCTGCGAGCGAAACACGACGGGACCAGGCACGCCGTCGCCGGTGACGCCAATGCCGCCGACGAGGACGCCGTTCTTGTAAAGCGGAACACCGCCGGGCGAACCATCCAGCGACGTTCCGAAAACCGGCACGATCGTTAGGCCGGGTGTGGAGCTGAAACTGATCACGCTGCCCGGCGCGCGGAATTTATTGATGTCTGAAGTAAACAGGTTCGAAAGGCCGACGCCGACGAGAGGACCGGGCGAGGTGTTGCGGACGCCGGGCGGAAAATGTTGCTGGATGATGAAGCCGGCGGTGCGCGAAGTGAAAGCGTTCTGGTTGCTGCTGAGATAGGAAGCGGTCCCGGCTTTGGAGACGCAACTCGAGATTTCCAACGCGGTCGGCGACGCGCCGTTCACGCTCCAGACGCCGAGGACGTTGCCCTCGCGATCGGTTACGGCGATGACGCTGTTAGGCGAAATCTGAACTGCGCGGGTCACGGCTTGGTTGATGATGGTCTGCACGTCGGCCGCCGTGAGCTGCGCGCTCGCGAGAACGGGCCAGAGGAAGGAACTGGCGGCGAGGAAGAATAAAACGCGCAATCTCACGGGGCTCGGTTTCATACTAAAATCGCGGGGCTGCGGCTATGAAAATCCCCCTTTTTCCGCGCGGCCCTTAAGCTTGCCAAGGGGAAACGCTTTCCGGCATCCTTTGCGTCCCTATGCCCTTGTCTCGCCCAATGGCCGGAGCGCGAAGCAGACGCCTGCTTCTTGCCGCCGCCGTCCTGGTCGTCCTGACCGGCAATTCGCGCATTGTGGGTGACGATACTCCGGCGAGCGACAAAGGCGCGCGAGTCGAAATAAACGGCGGGCGCACCCGGAAAACCGGCCGCGTCGAGATCGATCTCGGGGAGAGCAAGGACGCCACGGTCGAAATCGTTCGCGAGCGCAACGGAACCCAAGCCGAGATAAATGGCTATCGGGTCAGATCGCGTTTGAGACCGGAGCGGCGTTATCTTTTCGCGCAGCACGATGCGCAGTTGGAAAATCCGCCGCTGCCGCCTTCACAGTTCAATCCCGATCCGGGCGGCGGAAATCTTTTGGTCGAACCAATTGAGCCGCCCGATCTTTTCCCGCCAATTCTTCCCCAGCCGCCGGAGTATGGCGATGAGCCGGTGGCGCGCTCGCTTCGATTGCCGCGGCGTGGCATCCGCGAGCTCGCGCCAGAGCGGCGCAAGCTCGATTACGAATCGTACCCTGACTCGGAAAACGGCGCGGGCCTCCTGCCCGGGTCGGAGCCGGTGCCGAATCGCTGGTTCATCGGGTTCGGCCGCTGGCAACGTTACGCCGATCCTTCCGCCGAAACGCCTTATCAGTCAGGCGCGTTGCGATTCTGGCATCCTTATCTCCAGAGCACGCTCAAGGGCGACGCGCCCATTATCGGCCAGGACATTTTCCTGAACCTGACTCTCAATGATTTTTTTCAATTCGAGGGTCGCAAACTTCCGACACCAAGCGGAGTGAGCACCGCGCGACCGAACAGCTCGGAGTTTTTCGGCCGGGGCGATCAATTGTTTTACTCGAACGATTTCTCGATCGGCATCGATTTGTTCAAAGGCGAGACCGCGTTCAAGCCGGTGGTGTGGGCGCTTCGATTGCTTTTTGTCGCCAACTACAACTACATCACGGTAAAGGAGAACAATGCGCTCGATCCCGATCCGCGCGGCCCGGGATTCACGGGGCCGCCGCCCGTTCCCACTTTCCCGCCGCCGGGCGATCCTACTTCCGGCCTCGGCCCCGGCCTGACCCGCCTGCCGACCGACCTCGCCCACTCGCGCTACACCACGCGCCGCAAAGATTGGTACGCGCTTCAGGAAGCGTTCGGCGAAATCCATATCCGCGACCTGACGAACAACTACGATTTCATCTCGTCGCGCTTCGGGATCCAGCCGTTCGTGAGCGATTTCCGCGGCTTCATTTTCAACGACTCGAACCTCGGCCTCCGCATCTTCGGCAACTACGACAACAATCTCTGGCAATACAACGCGATCGCCTTCGACATGCGCGAGAAGGACACTTATTCGGACCTGAACAAATTCGATGCGCGCGATCAGCGGATCTTCATCGCGAATGTTTTCCGCCAGGATTTTTTCGCCAAGGGCTACACGGCGCAGCTCAGTTTCCACGCGAACTTTGATGAGGGCACGCGGCACTTCGATAAGAACGATTTCATCACGCGGCCGGCGCCGATCGGTTCGGTGCGCGATCATTACGTGCAGTCGTATTACCTCGGCTGGACAGGCGACGGTCACATCGGCCGGCTGAATATCACGCACGCGCTTTACCAGGCCTTCGGCGAGGATGGATTCAACGGCATTGCGCAACAGCGAGTGAGCATCAACGCGCAGATGGCAGCGCTCGAACTTTCGATCGACAAGGACTGGCTGCGTTTCAAGCTCTCGGGCTTTTACGCCAGCGGCGATTCGAATCCGCGCGACTCGAACGCGACCGGCTTCGACACGATTTTCGACCGGCCGTTTTTCATCGGCGGGCCGTTCAGCTTTTATGTTCACCAGGGTTTCAACCTTGGCGGGACATCGGTGAATTTTAAGCAGCGCGACAGTCTGGTGATCGATCTGCGCACGAGCAAGAGCGAGGGGCAATCGAACTTCGTGAATCCGGGCACGATCATTCTCGGGTACGGCAACGATGCGGACATCACGCCGAAACTGAAGGCGTTCATGAACGTGAATTACATTTGGATGGCCGAGACGGAAACGATCCGACAGGTGTTGTTCACGAACCACACAAGCAACGCGATCGGGCTCGATTGCAGCCTGGGATTTCAATACCGGCCGCTGCTGACGAATAACATTATCCTCACCGCGGGCGCGGGATTTCTGGTTCCGGGCGCCGGTTACAAGGACATTTATCGTGCGAACACGAATCCGGTTTTTGGTTATCCCGGGCCGAGCGCGGGGAAGGTGGATGATTTTTTGTATAGCGGGATTTTGACGCTGACGCTGACCTACTGATGAAAAGAAGAAACGGACGCGTTAAGGAGGAGCCGGGCGTGGACTACGGGCCGGGATTGAAAGACAGAACGTCCAACGTCCAACGTCCAACGTCCAACGTCGAACGAAGAGGAGAAGGCGCGACGGGTTCGAGCGAAAGGCGGTTTGATCTTGAGGAACGGTTGCTTGAATACGCGGTTCGGATCATTCGGTTGGTCGATGCGCTGCCCCCAACGCGCGCGGGCCGGCACGTGGCGGATCAACTGTTGCGTTGTGGTACGTCGCCGATGGCAAACCACGGCGAGCTGCAAGGCGCTGAATCCCGGAAGGACTTCATTCATAAGCTGGGAATCTGTTTCAAAGAGATTCGTGAAGCCCGGCGATGGCTGCGTTTGGTGCATCGCGTGCCGCTCCTTACGCCAGCGAAGGTCGACCCACTCATCGGTGAGACGGAATCGTTGATCAAAATCTTCGCGGCCAGCATCCGCACGGCGGAAAAAAACAAGCGATGAGACCGCCCTCACGCCTTCCCCAGTTGGACGTTGGACGTTGGACGTTGGACGTTGGACGTTTCTTTTTCTTCTTCCTCCTCTTCCTCACCGCCTCCTCCCTCCCCGCCCAAAATCCCGATCCTCCCACCACCGGCTACGGCCCGCCCACCGCTCTTCCTCCCGACTTCTCCGCCACCAAACCGGCGAGCCGCCCTCGGCAAAATTGGATCGACCAATCGCAGGCCGCAGCCGACGCGAAAAGCGCCGGCTGCAACCAGTGCCACAACGGCGTCGAGCCGATGCACCAGGCTTCGCACGTCGTTCTCGGCTGCACCGATTGCCATGGCGGAAATCCCGCGCGCGGACTGAAGAAAGAACAGGCGCACATTCTTCCCACGAATAAGGAATTCTGGAAGACCTCCGCCAACCCGCCGAACTCCAACGTCTGGCTCAATCACGAATCGCCTGAGTTCATCCGGTTCATCAATCCCGGTGACCTCCGCGTCGCGAAACAGGCCTGCGGACTTTGCCACGACGAGATCGTGCGCAACGTCGATCACAGCATGATGAATCACGGCGCCATGCTTTGGGGCGCGGCGCTCTACAACAACAGCGGTTTTTACCTGAAGAATTATCGCTTCGGTCAGGCTTACGGCGCCGATGGCGCGCCGCTCCGGCTCACCAACTACACGCCAGTCACGCCGGAGGACACGAGGCTTCGCGGCATTCTCCCGTTCCTCGACCCGCTCCCGCGATTCAACCTCAGCAATCCCGGAAACATCCTGCGCATTTTCGAGAAGGGCGGCGAGAAACAATTGCAGCTCGGCATCCCCACGAGCGAAGAACCAAACGGCAAACCGCTTCGCCGCCTATCCGAGCGCGGCCTCGGCTCGCTCAATCGGACCGACCCGGTTTTTCTCGGTCTGCAAAAAACGAGATTACACGATCCGCTTCTAGGCTTCCTCGGTTCGAACGATCACGCGGGCGATTATCGATCGAGCGGCTGTTCCGCGTGCCACGTCGTTTACGCAAACGATCGTTCGCCCACCAACTCCGGCTGGTGGAGCAAGTATGGCCATCAGGGCCTCAGTTTCACCGCCGACAAAACCATTCCGAAAAACGAGCGCGGCCATCCGGTCGTGCATCAGTTCACGCGTTCGATCCCCTCGAGCCAGTGCATGAACTGCCACATGCACCAGGGCAATCTCTTCGTGAATCCGTATCTCGGTTACATCTGGTGGGACCAGGAAACCGATGGCGAAGTGATGTATCCAAAGCAGCAGCGTAATCCGACCGACGACGAGCTGGTGATCGAAACGCAGAGCAATCCCGAGGCGGCCGCGGCCAAAGGTCTCTGGGGCGACAAGGAGTTTCTCGACAAAGTCTCGGAGTTAAATCCGAAGCTGAAGCACACCCAGTTTGCCGATTATCACGGGCACGGCTGGGTTTTCCGCGCCATTTTCAAACACGATCGCAAAGGCAATCTGCTCGATCTGCGCGACAACAAAATCGCGCACGACGATCCGCAGAAATTTGCGAAAGCAGTCCATCTGAAAGATGTCCATCTCGCGCACGGGATGCAGTGCGCCGATTGCCATTTCGAGAAGGACGTGCACGGCAACGGCCAGCTTTACGGCGAGCCGCGCAACGCGACCACGATCAATTGCATCGACTGCCACGGCACGGTCGATCGCCGGCCGACGCTCATCACGTCAGGCAACGCGGGCCAGGTCGATCTCGCGAACAACAGCAACACGCCATGGGGCCCGCGGTTTGTTTGGGAAGGCGCCAAGCTTTACCAGCAATCGATCATGTCGCCGGAAACGCGCTGGGAAGTGCCGCAGACGATCGACACGGTTGATCCCCTTTCCTCGCATTACAATCCGAAGTCGGCCTACGCAAAAACGCTGATGCGCGACGGCAAAACCTGGGGCGGCGTCCCGGCCGATCCAGCCGATCGCCGGATAAAACTCGCACACGATAACAGCGCGATGGATTGCCAGATCTGCCACACCTCGTGGGCGACGAGCTGCTTCGGTTGCCACCTGCCGATGAAAGCGAATCAGCGCGTGCCGCAAAATAAGTTCGAAGGCGTCACCGATCGAAACTACACGACCTACAATCCGCAGGTCGTGCGTGATGACGTTTTCATGCTCGGGATCGACGGGACGGTGAAGAAAAACCGGATGGCGGTGTTGCGATCGTCGAGCGCTGTCGTGGTCAGCTCACAAAACGCGAACCGCGAATGGGTTTATTCACAGGCCCAGACATTTTCAGCGGAAGGCTACAGCGGCCAGGCGTTCAACCCGCATTTCCCGCACACGACCAGCAGCGTTGGCACGACGAAGAATTGCACCGATTGCCATCTCTCGAAGAACAACGACAACAACGCGTGGATGACGCAGCTGCTCGGGTTCGGTACCGGCACGGTGAACTTCTTCGGCCGCTACGCCTACGTCGGCGAAGGCCGGGAAGGATTGCATGCCGTCATCTGGACGGAATCGGACGAACCACAGGCGGCGATCGGCAGCCATCTCCACAAACTCGCTTACCCGGAGAATTACCGGAAGCATGTCGAAGCCGGTTCGATTTTGAAGGAAGCGCATGAACATAGCGGCCACGACATTCAGGACATCGTGTTGCGCGGCGAATATCTCTACACCGCGAACGGGCCCGGCGGTTTCGAAGTGTTCGATGTCGCGAACATCGATCAGAAAGGATTTTCCGAACGCATCGTCAGCGCGCCGGTTTCTCCGCTCGGGCAGCGGACACGCGTGAACACGAAATATGCGACGTCGGTGGCAATCCCGAGCACGCTCGCGCTCGATCCGGCCCGAGTTCGGCTTCCGGAAAATGAGGAGCAACCGATCGATATGTTTTACGCGTTCGTTTACGTCTCCGACCGCGAGGAAGGACTGGTGGGCTCGAACGTCGCGACGCTCGTCGACGGCAATCCCGATAATAATTTCCTGAAGCGCGACGTGACCTTCAATCCCGACGGCGTGTTGACGGGCGCCAGCTTCGTCACCGCAACCGGCCACCGCCTTTACATGACAACGCCGCGCGGATTGTTCGTGATCGATTGCACCGATCCGATGCATCCGGTGTTGGCCGGCCAATACACCGGAAATTTTCTGCGCAATCCGAAGTGCGTCGCGATCCAATTCCGTTACGCGTTCGTAACGGATGATGAAGGGCTCAAGGTCCTCGACATCACCGATCCGTACCGGCCGGTGCCAGTTTCAGGGGCCGTTGTTCGACTGGGAAATCCAGGCCGGCTCTATGTGGCGCGCACTTATGCCTACGTCGCTAATGGACCGGAAGGCCTGGCGATCATCGACGTCGAGAATCCGGAACGGCCCCGGCTCGATCAAATGTTCAACGCTGGCGGGCTGCTCAACGACACGCGTGCCGTCCAGATCGGCAGCGTGAGCGCGTCGCAATTTGCGCTGGTGGCGGACGGCCGCAATGGCTTGCGCGTGGTGCAGCTCATCTCGCCCGATACGGTGCCCGGCGCGCAAGGATTCAGTCCGCGGCCGAATCCAAAATTGATCGCGACCTATCCGACCAAAGGCGAAACCATCGCCGTTTCGCGCGGTCTCGAACGCGATCGGGTGGTGGATGAAACCGGCGGGCAAACCGTGGTATTCGGACGGCGCGGCTCGCGGCCGTTTCACCTGGAAGAGATGGACAAATTCTTTCGCCATTCTCAATTCGCGGACGCGAAAGACGGCGTAACGCGCGGCGGGAGTTTGTATCGCGTGGAAGATGTGACAGCGCGGGATGGAAAATTGATGACGAAGAGCGGCGCGCTTCTAACTCCGGTGCCGACGCCCGTACCAGCCGCCACGGTGAGTCCCACTCCGCCGCTGGACTATGCTCCAGACATCGAGCCGAGCCCCATCGAAAGTCCGAGCCCGCCACGAAAATAGATACGACCTCAAGGAGCGGCGGTTTACAAACCGCCGACCACTAAAAACGGCGTTTTGTAAACCGCCGCTCCTTGATGCGCTCTCTCAATCACCGCGCCAGCTGAAAATCGAGTCGCTTATCTCGATAAAAGACATTGCCGGGCGCGGCGCTTTTCACTACAAATTTTCCCATGGCCGATAAAGCAAACAAACTTCCTGAAAATGTTCCGGGGCCCTGGTATGTGGACAACACCTGCACGCCCTGCCGCGTCTGTCTGGATGAAGCTCCGAATCTTTTGAAATACAACGACGACGAGACCTACGTCTATTTTTACAAGCAACCGGAGAACGACGACGAGACCGGCGCCGCGCAACGCGCGATGGACGTTTGCCCGACCCTCGCGATTGGAAACGACGGTCCATAGGTTCCCTCTGTAGCGGCGGTCTATGACCGTCGAAACGTTTGATGAAAAGGAAGCCTCAATCTTCGGCGGTCATAGACCGCCGCTACAAAAAAACATATGGCAACTGAAACTCCACCCGCGGCTCCAAAACCGGCTTCCCCTTACAGCCGGACGAATCCTTTCCCCGGAAAGCTGGTCGTGAACCGCAGCCTTTGCGGTGAAGGTTCCGAGAAAGACACACGCCATTTCGAAATCGATCTGACCGGTTGGGGATTGAATTACGAAGTCGGCGATTCGATGACGGTCTGGGCGACGAACGATCCGGCGCTGGTGGACGAAATTCTAAAAGCGATCTGCGCCAAGGGCGACGAACCGGTGAAGGGTCCGAAGGGCGAAACGACCTTGCGCGAGGCGCTCCTGCGCGATTGCCGCATCACGCAGACGACGCCGAAATTCCTGAAGATGATCACGGAACGCGCGAACGCCGCGCCGTTGCTGACCGAGCTGCTCGATCCCGAACGCAAGGAAGATCTCGATCGCTATCTCTGGGGCATGGAGGTCATCGATTTTCTGACCGAACATCCGTCGATCAAAATCAGTCCGCAGGAATTCATCGATGTCCTGGCGAAATTGCAGCCGCGTTTGTATTCCATCGCCTCGAGCCTGAAAGCGCATCCCGACCAGGTCCATTTCACGATTGACGTCGTGCATTACACAAGTCATGGCCGGAAACGCGGCGGCGTGTGCTCCACTTTCCTGGCGGAGCGCGCCGAGAATGTGCCGATCCCGGTGTTCCCGAATGCGTCGAAGTTCCGCCTGCCGGAAGACGGCAACACACCGATCATCATGGTCGGCCCCGGCACGGGCGTGGCGCCTTTTCGCGCCTATTTGCAGGAGCGCCAGGCGACCGGCGCGAAAGGAAAGAATTGGCTCTTTTTCGGTTCGCAGAAGGCGTCGTGCAATTATTTTTACCGGGAAGAATTCGACAAGATGAAGAGCGATGGCGTTCTCACTCACCTCGATCTGGCATGGTCGCGCGACCAGGAGAAAAAGGTTTACGTCCAGGACAAGATGATGGAGAGCGCGGCGGAAATCTGGAAATGGGTCGAGGGCGAGGGCGCGCATTTCTTTGTCTGCGGCGATGCGCGGCGGATGGCGAAGGATGTGGATGCAGCCTTGCGCAAGATCGTGCAAGAACAGGGCGGCAAAGACGTGGACGCCGCGAATGAGTACGTCGAAAAGCTGAAGAGCGACAAGCGCTACAAGCGGGACGTTTATTAGTTTCGCGGAGCGGCCTCTGGCTCTCGCAGAAATGGCGACCGCAACCGCAAATTCCAACCGCCGATACGCGGTCTTCCTCAGTTACCGGCACGCCGATAACAAGGAGCAGGGTCGCCAATGGGCCACTTGGCTTCACCAGGTTCTCGAAGGATACGAGATTCCCGCCGACCTCATCGGGACGAAGAACAACAAAGGCGACATCATTCCTCCGAGTCTGTATCCAGTCTTCCGCGACGAAGAAGAATTGCCCGCGGATGCGGACCTGACCCGAAATATTCAGCAGGCGCTGGAGAGGAGCGGGTTGCTGGTCGTGATCTGCTCGCCGCGCGCCGCGGAATCGCGTTTCGTAGCCGAGGAAATTCGTTACTTCAAGGAACTCGGCAACAGCGACCGCATTCTCGCGCTGATGATTGACGGCGAGCCGAACGTGTCGGACGACGCCGGCAAACAGAAGTCCGGGATTCCAAGCGCAATGGAGTGCCTGCCGGAGCCGCTGCGCTACGGCGTCGCCGCGGAAAACGGGACGATCGATTGGAGCCGGCGCACGGAACCGATCGCAGCCGACGCCCGACCGGGCGGTCAGCCTGAACAAGGATGGACGACGGCGGCGGCTTATCGCGAAGCGCTGTTGAAGAACGGAAAGATCGATGAACGCGAGGTCGCGCAAAAAATCCGGGAATACGAAGAGCGGCTCGAGCTGGCGAAGCTGAAAGTGATCGCGGGTGCGCTCGGGGTGCCGCTGGGAATCCTGACGGCGCGCGACAAGGCAATGCAGTTGCAGAAGGCGAAGCAACGCGCCCGCGCGCTTCGCCGCTGGCTGGCGGCGGTGGCGATACTTGGCTTGCTCGCAGTGGCCGGCGGCGTTTACGCCTGGCGGCAAAAACAGACCGCCCAAGTCGCTCAGAGCCTGGCGGAGGAAGAGAAGTCGCGAGCTCAACTCGCGCAGGAACAGGCGGAGAAGGAAAAATCGCGAGCGGAGGAAGCGTTGCTCAAGACCCGGGCCGCGCTGAGCCAATCCGATTTTCTGGCCGCGACGCGATCGCTGGAGGCGGGGCGCATTTCGGACGCGCTGGCCCAACTCGCCCGCAGCCTGTCGTTCAACCCCAGGAACGAAGCGTCGCTTTTCCGGTTAACTACTTTGCTTACTTATCGGAACTTCGCCGCGCCGTTGCAGTACCTGAAAGCGGAGGGCGAGGTGCAATCGGCCCAGTTGCCGCCGGACCCAGACGTTTCGGAAAGCGCGAAGTCGATCCTGGGCAAGAACGCACCCACCTGGGACGCCGAGAAGCAAGCGCCGCCGATGCATCCGATGTTCAAGGATGATCCCGACACCGTCCGGCTCGTCAGCCTGAGCCCGGACGAGCGGCGGCTGTTTGTTTTTTCCGATTACCACCTAGCGCAGGTGTGGGACGCGCGGACCGGCGCGGCGATCAAGCCGCGGTTCAAGTACGGCGAGCGGGGCGACAGCAGCACCACTTTTCTCAGCCCTGACGGAACGCGGGCCCTCAATGTGGGCAGCGCCGTGATCCGTCTGTGGGATACACAGAGCGGGAAACCGGTCGAGGTCCTGGAGGAGACGAGCAACGGAGCCAGCAACCAAGCGGACACGACGGCGGAGTTCAGCTCGGACAGCAAAATGCTGGCGACAACGCAAGGCGAGTCGTTGTCGCTGTGGGACGCGCAAAGCGGAAATCGGTTGAAGGGACCGCTGGCGCACGAAGGAACGATAAGCCTCATCCGTTTGAGTCCGGACGGCACGCGCATCGCGGCGACAGTGGGCTCCGCTGTTGATCTGTGGGACACGCGCACGGGAAAACAGGCCGGCGCGCCGTTAATCCACAATGCTCAGGTCATGGCGCTGCGCTTCAGTCGGGACGGCCGTCTCATTGCCACGGCGGCGCACGATAATTCGGTTCGAATTTGGAACGCCCAGAGCGGCACTCCCATGACCGCGGCGCTGACGCAATCATCCGAAAACAGCGACATGCTCGAGTTCGCCGCGGACGGGAAACGATTGCTCATCGCGTCAGCGAAGGCTTTCAGCGTTTGGGATGTTCCGGGCGGAAAACAGTTGCTGGCCCCGTTGAATAAGACCGCCACGATTTCTTCGGCGCGCTTTGACGAACGCGGCGAGCGCATCGTGACGGCATCGAGCGACAGGACCGCGCGAATCTGGAATGCGAAAACTGGTGCGGCGATCTCCGAGCCGATTGTTCATCCGGCCGAAGTTCAGTGGGCCGGCTTTGGCAATGATGGCGGGACCCTGGTGACGCTGTTATCCGACGTGACAGGTCGACTGTGGGATGTTCGCCCCGGCGCGGCATCGCCCACGCGACTCAAGAACGGCAACGCGATCAGGTCCGCGCAATTCACGAAGGACGGACAGCAGATCATGGCGGTGAGCCAGGAGCCAATGGGTAACGCGGGGGCGCACGTGTGGACGGCCGCGACCGGGAAGCTGCGCGAGAATCCGACGAGCTACGACTTCACGGGAGAATTACCGGAATTACCGGAGTTCAGCCCCGACGGCACGCGCCTGGTCACGCGGTCGGAAAAAGGCGCGCAGCTCTGGGACGTGGCCAGCGGCCGGCGTTTGGGCGGGCCGCTCGCGCACGACACCTTCGTCATGTCGGCGCACTTCAGTGCTGACGGCACACGCGTGGTGACGGCGTCCCAGGATAAGACCGCGAAAATCTGGAACGCGGAGACCAGCGAACTGATCGGAAAACCTTTTGCGCACGAAGACAAATTGATGTGGGCGTTGTTCAGCCCGGACGGAAAACGGATCGCGACTTCAGCGGAAGATAAACGTATTCGGATCTGGGACGCGGCCAGCGGCGCGTTGGTTTCGGAATGGGAATACGTCACCTACATCGGCTGGGGAGAATTCAGCCCGGATGGGCGCCACCTCCTGACCTGGACATTGGACGATGTGACGGCGCGAGTCTGGGACGTCGAACATGGCGAAGCGGTCGGCGCGCCCTTGGGCCACAACGCGAACATCGCATTCGTTCAAGACGGATGTAAGTTCAGCCCGGACGGAAGCAAGATCGCGACGGCGTCGGACGATCGCACGGCGCGGCTCTGGGACGCTGTCACTGGCAAGCCCCTCACCGATGCATTGGAACATCCGGCGGAGGTGAAGTCCGTCAGCTTTAGTCCTAATGGGCGGCAAATCGTGACAGTCTGCGCCGACAAGGCGATTCGCATCTGGGATGTCGAATCGGGAAAGTTGATCGCTGATCCATTCCAAAGCAGTGACGCGCAATCCGCGCAATTTAGTTCCGACGGAAAACGCCTGTTGATCGTCACGCAACAGGCCGGCGTTTACGTGTGGGACCTTCTGCCGCGGAACAAAACCGCGCCGGGCTGGTTACTGACTCTGGCGGAAACACTGGCGGGGCAGCATCTGGATGACAACGGCGTGTTCCAAATCATCAAGGCCGATCCGAGCCAGACGCGGAAGGAGATCGACGCGCAGATCGAAAAAGAGAGCGACGAAGATTGGGCGGCCTGGGGCCGATGGTGGCTGGGCGATCGCGGGGCGCGGAAGATTTCGCCGTTCTCGCAGATCACCGTTGCCGAACAAAAGTAATCTTGCGAACATCGCGCGCATGAAGACACGGCGGAGATTTTGGCTCGTTGCGGCCGGCTGTTTCGCGCTCACGAGTGGAACTGTTTTCGGCGAGGAATACGCAGAGACGGTGTTATTCCCGAAGGAAAAACCGGTCATGGAACTCGATTTCCCAGCCGGATTTAAATCGGCTTTCCGAAAAGACGGAACTTACCTCGCCGTGGGACCGAAGAGCGTGATGGCGCTGGTGGCGTGGGAAAAAGTGAAGGACGCCGCCGCGGCCAGGAGCGGGCTGCCCGAGTTCGCGAAATCGTTTTTGCTGCGTTCCCTTTCCTTTCGCGAAATGAATACGCCGAGCATCACAGACGCGAAGCTTTCCCAGGCATTCGGCGAACAGGAAAAGGGCGGCGCAAAAATGCTGACGGCGACTGGAAAGAACAGCGATGGCGACGAGATGTTCGTCAGCGCGACGGCGTTTCCGTGGAAGCACCGCTATTACGTTCTGTTCGCGGTTTGCAGACCCGCGGACAAGGAGCAGCTCGAAAAGGACCGGCTTTTCGTGGAGCGCTCGGTCAGCGAGATCAACGACGACTGAGCGGTCGACACCGGACCGGCCAGCGCTCTCAAATATTGTCCCATGCCTTCACGGTTAAAGAAGCTGGCCTATGCGAATGTGGTCCTGGGTCCGCTCGTGGCGCTCGTCAATCTGGTCATCATTGGCAAGACGATCTCGCGCCTGGCCAGGCTTGGCGCGTCCAACGGCGTCCTCGTTCCATTCGGTCTGATTATCGTTCTCTTCTGCCTCCTGGGGGCGGCGCTTTTCATGGGCGGCGTCGGTCTGCTCAAAGAACGGCGTTGGGGACGCACGTGGAGTCTGGTCTTCGCCTTCGGATCGTTCGCCGCGGTTTTTCTCGGCAACGTGACGGCAAGAATCATGAGTAATCTATCGGAAATCGGCGAGGTCTCGATTCCCAGATTGCATCAGCAGGAGAACTTCAACGTCGGCAGCGGAATTTTCACGCTCTACGGAATTTTGCTGATCGTGATGCTCATGCTGCCGGATGTCAGAGCGTGGGCCAGGCGGACCGAACTGGCGCCGATCGCTTCGACCGGCGGAAATGTCATTCCAACTTCGCGTCCTCCGGCAAGCGGACTAGCGATCGCGAGTCTCGTCTCGTCCTTGATTCCGTTCCTGTTGCTGGGCCAGATCACCGGGCTCATTCTCGGGATCGTCGCCCTTCGCAAGATCAAACAGTCGCAAGGCGCGGTAGGCGGGAAAGGTTTTGCGATTGCGGGCGTCACGATCTCCGGGCTGATCCTTCTTTTCATCATCGGAGTGCTGGTCCTGCTCATCACGACCGGCGCTTTCCGGAAATAGCCAGAACGCCGCTTACCGCCACGATGCTCAGGCAGAAGATCGATATGCTGCCGCCACCGACAAGCCAGGCCGGTCGATAAACCATGGTTAGCCGCCCACTGGTGCCCGCAGGTATTTCGATCGTGGGAATCAAGCCGCGGTAGGAATCCACTCGCAGCCTTTGCCCGCCGATTTGGGCGCGGTAACCGTTGAAAAACGGCCGCGAAATCATGACAAGTGCCGATTGACTGCCCGCTGGAACCGCCACGTCGGCTTGAAGCCGGTTACGGCCATTCACAATGCGAGAGATCGTGGCGCCGGCAAACCGCTCGTTAGGCCGGGAATCGATTTCGACAGCCGGACGCACTCGCGGTAATGGCGGACCGCGCCGATGATACACCGCGCCTTCCGCCGTGGAGTAAACCAAGTCCCATTCATCGGCCGGCGGGAACAGCCACATGTCGGGCGCAACGATGACGCCGTCAATCCCCAGGCGCGCCAGCTCGCCCTCCGCACCGGCCTCGGATTCGAGCAATCGTTTCGCGATCGCGAAATCGATTTCGCCATGAATACCGAAATTGAATTCACGGGCGACGCCAGCCGGGCGAATCGGGCTGTAACCATTGATAAAAGGAACGCCGCCCCACATCGAGGTGCTGCCCGGCCTGACGACTTCGCCCAAGGGTCCTGCATTTTTTTCCACGCGATAGGCATGCTCGGGCTGCGGATAAATGCTCAAATACAAACGCTGCGGATCGAGCGGAGTCGGCTGGGTCAATTTTTGCGAGAGGTTGTATTTGGGCACGCCGCAATTCGGCGGGATCCAAAGGTAGGTCGCGAGCAAGGAGACGAATGCTATGACCACGGAGCTGGTTGATACCGCGAGTCGAGTCGGCGGGTTTATCCGATCGCCAAAGAGCCGCAACGATTCAGCCGCACAGAGACCCAGGGCAAGATGGACAAGGGGTAGCCAGCGGAAGCTCCAGCGGAAGACGTTCGCGGTCGGAACCATCGAGAGAATCAGCACGACGATGAGCAGCCCTATTTCCCAGCCGATCCTTCGAAAGACCAATCGAGGAAAGCGGATCAATGCCGCGCCCAACGCCAGCGGAGGTACGAGACCGCAGGCCAGTTCCGTGGCGATGTGCGGCGTGAGTCGCGAAGAAAAATCCATCCAGTTCACAGTCCATTTCGGGAAGATGAATCCAGGCAACGCGGCGAAGGGAACGCGCCATTGGAAATGTTCCGCGCTGTCCTGAGCGGCGCGCACCGAACCGTGGACATAATCCAGGAGCGCGAGCCACGCAGGCGCGGCGAGACCGAGCCCGAGTAACACTCCAAAGAGCAACGGCAAGACCGAAGTGAGTCCTCTTTTTTGGCCTAACGACCTGATTGTGAGCCAGGCCGCGACCAGCCCGAGCATCAGGACCGTGTAGGGAAAACCGCCGGTGACGACCAGGTAAACGAACGGCGCTGGCCAGAGAAAACGGAAGGGACCGCGGTCCTCATCGAGCGCGCGCTCCATTCCCCACCACGCCCACGGCAGCCACGCGAATGCGCCAAGTGCGCCGAACCAATCCGTCGCCCCCCAGCAGATGATCCAGCCGTTCAAGGCGGCGACCAGCGCGACCAGGATCGATAAGGACGGCGCCAGCTTTCGACCGCGCGCGAGAAGGTAGCCGCCCATCCCGAGAACAAACAGGTGCGCGATCGAAAGGGCGGCGGCCTGCTGCGGGAAGGTGAGCGGGAATTTCCAAATCAGGACGACGACTGCATTGACGAAGACGGAAAAGGTTCCGTACTGAAATTCCCCCGCGAGATTGCCGCAAACCCACGAGTAAGGACTCAGCAAAGGCAGCGCTCCCTCCGACCAGCTCCGCGCCACGTCGGCGAACACCGGGAGGATTGAGAGTTCGTAGTCGTCGTTCCAAAAGAGGAGCGGATCGCGCCAGAGGAGAACTAAACAGAATAGAACGACAACAAACCCTGCGCCGAGCGCTCCGACGAGATTGCCTTTCAGGCCTTGTGAATTCACTAAAGCACAACCGGCGTCCCCTCGGTGAGCAGGAGAACTTTGTCATCGATGCCGCTCTCACGCGCCGCGGCCAGCAACCGCGCCGGTGGTTCGTCGAGCGGTTCGTAGCCCAAACGAAAACTGCCGTAATGCATCGGAACCAAAGTCTTCGCGCGAAGTTCGACGAAAGCCTGCACGGCTTGCTCCGGATTCATATGCACTTCACGGCCCGTCGGCGCGTCGTAGCCGCCGATCGGGAGCAACGCGATCTCGATCCCGTGGCGCTCTCCGATTTCCTTGAAGCCGTCGAAGTAAGCGCTGTCGCCGCAATGAAAAATCGTCCGCCCATCCATCTTGATCACGAAGCCGCCGAAGCCTCGATGAAGATCGGCCAGAAACCGCGCGCCCCAATGCGCGCAGGGCGTCAACGAAACCTCGATCGGGCCGAGCTTGATCGTCTGCCAGTAATCAAGCTCATGCACGATGTTGAAGCCGAGATCGTGCACCAAATTACCGACACCGATCGGGACCACGATTGGCTGATCGGCCGCGACCTTGGCGAGTGTGCGCCGGTCGAGGTGATCGAAATGCGCATGCGTGACCAAAACGAAATCGATCGACGGTAGATGATGGATCTCGAATCCGGGTTGCTTGAGGCGTTTGATCACCTTCAGCCATTTCGACCAAATCGGATCGATTAGGAGATTGAACTCGTGCGTTTGAATGAGGAACGAAGCGTGTCCGATCCAAGTAATGCCAATTTCGCCTTTGCGGATTTTCGGGAACGAAGGCCGGGCGCGGTCACCCGCCCGTTTCGTGAAGAGTGAGGGAATGAGGACTTCCGTGAGGAAATTGCGTTTGTGCCAATCGGCCCGCGGGATGAGCCGGACGCGCGTCGAACGTTTGTTCTCAGCGCCGTGCTCCGTTGCCTGGCGAACGACGTTCCTCCGGCTTTTTTTCGAAAAAGGAATCGGCACTGTCGCGCAAGCATATAACCTTGGGTCGGTGAATCAAAACCTTTCACGGCCATGACCCCGGTCGTCACCCACTAGAACCTCAAATCCCCCCTGAACCGTGAAGCTGCTGAAGGTATGGCCGCGCCAACCATTTGCCGGTCTGGCAATGGCGGCAGGCGTCGGAATTCTTAGCGCCGATTTCTGGCCGCACTGTTCTGCCCTGCCTCTGATCGTGGTGGCAATCTTCGCGGCGATTGCCTTGGTCTCGCGCAATTCCAGTGCGGTTTACGCGCTGGTAGCGGCGGGATTCTTTTCCATTCACAGTCTGCGCTCCGGCGATACGCCGGCGCTGCGGCTGGCGCGGGAACTCGGCGAACAACCCCGCCCGGTAACTGTGATCGGGCATGTAATCAGTGAGCCGAAGCTTGCGCCGAATGGATCCGCGTCGTTCTTGTTGCAGAGCGATTCCATCGAGGTCGACGGCGGGACATGGCCGCGCCGCGTCAAGATGTTTGCCCGGTGGCGGCACGCGGTTCAGTTCGGTGATGAGATAAAACTCTTCGGCACGGCCGAGCAGATCGGCGCGCCGCGAAATCCCGGCGAGTTCGATATGCGATCGTATCTGGCCCGGCAGGATGTCCAGCGTCAGCTGATCGTTCGTTATCCCGAGAACGGCGCGATCCTGAGCCACGGCGGAGGAAATCTAATTCTGCGAGCGGCCCAGCAATCGCGGCGGTGGATGCAAGTGACCCTCTGCCGCGATCTGGAACAGTCGACTGACATAGCGGGATCGATCAGCGGAATGGTCCTGGGTTTGCGCCATCAAACGCCGGAAGACATCGAGGAACCGTTTCAGCAAACTGGGACGCTGCATCTTTTCGCCGTGGCCGGACTGCATGTCGGCATCGTGGGCCGGCTGCTCTGGATTTTTACTTCGGTCATTCGTTTGCCGAGAAAATGGGCGATCGCCTTCATCATTCCCGCGCTCTTGTTTTATGCGGCGGTCACCGGCCTCCACACTTCCAGCATTCGGGCCGCGGTCATGAGCGGGGTGCTGCTCGCAGGATTTTTGGTGGAGCGAAAGGTTTTCGCGCTCAACAGCCTCGCGGCTGCCGCCACTTTGCTGCTTTGCTGGGACACCAATGAGCTCTTCTCCATCGGGTTCCAGCTATCGTTCTCCGTTGTCGCGGCGATCGTCCTTCTCGCCGATCCCACGTTTCGATTTCTCCAGCATCGATTTGAATCGGACCCGTTCCTGCCGCGAAATCTTTTCGATGCGCGCCGCCGCCTAACGAACAGTCTGCTTTCCTGGCTGGCGCGGGCAAGCTCGGTTTCCTTTGCGGCCTGGATCGGGTCGCTGCCGTTGATGCTTTGGATCTATCATCTCGTCACGCCGGTCTCGTTGCTCGCGAATCTCGTGGTGGTCCCGATCGCTTTCTTCGTTCTGGCGGTCGGCTTGCTCTCAATGATCGTCGCGCCTTTTTCATCGTGGCTCTCCATAGTTTTCAACAACGCCAACTGGGCCCTGACCAAGATGATTCTCGGCGCCGTCCATCTTTTCGCCCAAATGCCGGGGGGACATTTTTATCTCGAGCATCCGCATTGGCCGCATCGCGCGAGGTTGGAAATTAATGTGCTCGATTTCAGATCCGGCGCGGCGATCCACGTCCGGACCGGCGACGGCGACTGGCTCTTCGATGCGGGGGCGGAACGTGATTACGATCGAAGCTTGCGACTCTATTTGCGTTCGCGAGGGGTGAATCGGCTCGAGGGCCTGGTGCTCACCCATGGCGATGCCGCTCACATCGGCGGAGCGGACGGAGTGATTCGCGATTTTCGCCCGCGGCAGATAATCGATACGACAGCAACGGATCGGTCGCCGGTTCATCGAAAACTAATTGCGATGCTCGAAAGCCACGGCAGCATTCGCAGGCTCTGTGCGGCCGGAGACGAATTGAATCTGACTCGTGACATCAAAGCCAGGATCCTGTTTCCACCTCGCGACTTTCATAGCGACGCCGCGGACGATCAGGCGCTGGTTATTCAACTCACTATTTCAGGAAAGCCGGTCGGGCTGCTGATGTCGGATAGTGGCAACCCAACAGAGAATTTTCTGCTCCAAAAATATTCTGACCTGCACTGCGACATCGTGATAAAGGGACAGCATTACTCGGGCAACTCGGCCTCCGATTCGTTTCTCGATCGCGTGCGGCCGCGTGCGATTGTCGCGACGTCACGAGATTTTCCGGAAAGCGAGCGAATCAAAGAGGAGTGGGCGGAAGGGATTCGCACCCGCAGCATCCAACTGCTCCGCCAGGACCAGTCCGGCGCTGTGCAGATAAAGATTTTTCGCGATCAATGGGAGGCCAGGAGCTTTGTGACGGGCGAAACTTTTCGGAGCACCAGCCGATAGATTTCCATCCCGGATTGACGAAAACGTTTTTCGAAAGTGCTCGACCCGGATTGCATTTGTTCGTCGGCGGTCGGAACAAATCCTGGTGCAGTAGTCGTGAGAGATTCGATCTTTCGAAAATAATCGACCTGATCTGTCGTGATGCGAAGCGAGCCGTGCGGAGTGAGCGCGTGGTAAATGGAAGCGAAAAAACTTTCCGTAACAATTCGGCGTCCGGCATGTCTGCGCTTTGGCCACGGATCGGGAAACATCAGATGAAAGACATCAACGGAAGCCGGCGGAAGGAGCGAATGAACTGCACAGGAAATATCACAGCGCAAGATGCGGGCGTTCGTTAGCTCGCCCATGACAATTTTGCGGCAGGCGCTGCGCGTTCTTCCGAGCAGACGCTCAACGCCGAGAAAATTTTGTTCGGGATTCGCTGCAGCTGATGCGGCCAGAAACGATCCATCGCCGCACCCAAGATCGACCTGCAGAGGAGCGAATCGGCCAAACAGTTCGTCCAAATTGAGCGGCGTCAGTGCATTACCCAGGACGATTTCCGGCTGGGATGCCGTGGCCGGGACTTCTTGCGACATAGCCATTTGATTCAGGCGAGTGAACAGTCGTGATTAGTTGGTAGCGGAATAAATCGCATCTACTCGAACTCTAACTCCTATGATAAGGCAATGCGTTACTCTGATTTTTGCTTTCGCGATGCTGGCGAACACAAACATTTGCCGCGCCGCGGAGCCGACCCCCGGCATAACGAAAACGGCGATTTTTGCCGGCGGATGTTTCTGGTGCATGCAACCGCCCTACGATAATGCCCGGGGCGTAGTCAAAACGGTGGTCGGGTACACGGGTGGCAGCCAGGACGACGCGAACTACGAAAAGGTGTCGGCGCACAGGACACAACATCGCGAAGCGATCGCCGTGACTTACGATCCGGCGCAAATTTCCTACGATCAGTTGCTCGACATTTTTTGGCGGCAAATCAATCCCACGCAGGTCGACGGACAATTTCACGATATCGGCCTGAGCTACCAGGCGGCCATTTATTACGGAACGGAGGAGGAGAAACGGACAGCGGAAGCATCGAAGAACAAGCTGGGTAAGTCCGGCAAATTCGCGAAGCCGATCGCGACCGAGATCCTTCCGGCGATGCCATTTTACCCCGCCGAGGAGTATCACCAAAAATACTACCTGAAGAATCCCGCGGACTTCGAAGCGTATCACGTCGGTTCCGGGCGCGTGAGTTTCCTCGAAAAAGTTTGGGCCCCGGAGCCGAAAAAGTAAGAATCAACTGCCACCGCTGCGAACCGTCTTCACCCAGCGCCTCAGAGCTTCCAAGTCCATGAAGTTTACTATGCGATCGGATGGAATCTTCGCTTTCACGGCCGCGGCGAGGCCAAGTTCGATGAATTCAAGTTGGTGAGCGTGGTGTGCATCCGTGCCTAACGAGATCCGGACGCCGGCTTTCCTCGCGACTTTGAGCAACGCCAGATTGAGATCTTGGCGGTCGGGATAACTGTCGATCTCAACCGCTTTGTCGAGCCGGGCGGCTTCCGCGAAGACGCGCGGCCAGTCTGCCTTCAGACCCAGGCGATAATTGTAAATCCGGCCGCGCGGATGACCAAGGATCTGGATGTCGGGATTGCGCAAAGCAGCCAGAAACCTGTCGGTCTGATCTTCCTTTTTGCGCAACGCCGAATGGAAAGCGCCGAGCACCAGATCGAGACGCGCCAGAGCCTTTCGATCCATGTCGCCCTCGCCACGCGGATTCAGATTCATCTCAATCGAGCGCAGTACCGTGACTCCGGAATCGCCCATGGCTATGTTGGCCTCCCCGATTTCATGCGCCTGCTGCGCGAGAGCTTCTTCATTGATGCCGCCCGCGATTTTCAACCCTTTCGAATGATCGGTGATCGCGATGTAGTCGTAATCCCGTTCCTTCGCCGCCTGCGCCATCTCCAAAATGCCGGCGGAACCGTCACTCCAGCGAGTATGCATTTGCAGATCGCCGCGAAGCCGGCCCGCCCAATCCGGGTCTTTGGCGAGGATGACCCGCGCATCAGCTCGCGTAAGGAAATCGCGGCGGATTGCAGGAACCGTCTCCCGTTCCTGCGAGGGCTTTTCAATCCACTCTCGCAGTTGCCTGGCAATGAAAGGCCCGACCCCGTGCAGTTCGGCAAGCGGGCGACCGGCAGCGTGTAAATCCGCGGCGCGTTCCGGCCAGAGGAATGCACTTCGCGCCGCTCGCTTGAAAGCGCGAACCAAAATCCCGGAGCTTGTCTCGGCTTTTCGCGCCAGCAGTTCCGCCAGATCGGAATTGGAGGGCAACGGGGACGAGGTCATTCAATCAGCCAATCGCAGCCGACGCCTGGCATAGCCGTTGCTATAAGAGAAGACGCGGGCCAGGAAGTCACTTACTAAAAACCAAAAGTCACGTCACGTTCCTTTGGCTTTCGCAGCGCGATCCGAAACGATCGCGCTTTTTTTTTGCAATAATGCGAGCGCTACGGCTTCGTCAGAGACGGTATCTGGACGAAGAGCGCCATCGGGGAAGAAGGAGCTGTCTGCTCCAGGGACCCGAAGGTATAGAGTTCGGCCTCATTTGAATTAACGAACTCAGCGCGGCTGACGGCCATTGGTTCGTTCAAAATCCTGGATAATTCCTGGGCGAGGACGATTGCGATCGCTCGCGGGTCGCGCGTATAAACGGGAATCGGGAAGGCGCCGGAGTTCCGATCGTAGCCATAAATATTGCCTTCGGTTTCCCAAACGCAGTAGGCATGACCGGCGGGGTGATTCTCGAAACGGACGAGAAGGATCTTCGCCCAGAAATTCTTGTCGAGGGTATGCTGGGTTTTGACGACGGCGAGGTAATTGCAGGCCGAGACGACGCATCCGTTCAGGACAACGAGGTCGTCTTCGCCTGGGGTGAGAACAACCTTTTGGCTGCACCCCGTGCCCAAACTAAGCAAGAGAGCGGCGCAAGCGAGGGAAGCGAGTTTGCGGAACAAATTATTTTTCATGGTAGGCGACCAATAGTCGGATGATTTACGAATAATTATGGCAATTAGTGTGGTTATAGCACTAATCCTGCTTTATTTGGAAGCTTTATCTTCAGAATCTCCGAGTTTGGCAAGCTTGCCGCGCCGCCGAATTGGCGCCGGGCCGTCCCCCTTATTTGATCCGGGAATATCTACGTTGGCTTCCGTCCGCCGCTTCGATGACGAAAGAGTCCTTTTGGATGCGTAAAATCTTGTCGCGGTCTGTCGCGCCTGCTGGGATTCTGCCCAATGCGTCACTGATATACGTGTAGAGGATTGTCTTACCCTCCATCGACCACCGGCCAGTAAACTTCGATACCAGCTTCGCACGATTGGTGACCTCACCCGTAAAGAAGCCGTCACCATTGAAGATGTAATGGCAGCTTTGAACCGGGTCGACGTAGCGCCATTCTCCGACGAGAGACTGTCGCGCGGTGAATCGGAAAATGGCACAGGAGGACATTAGAAAAAAAATCAGCGCGCAGACGACTCTCATTGGCGACAAAGGAGAACACATCAACTGCCGCGGCAAGTGCAAATCTTTGGCCATACCTCTTGGAGGGTTGTCCTAAGGGGACCACCGGCCGCTAAAATGAGAACGGCGCTGCCCAAGCAGCGCCGTTCTCACACGAATTAAGTCCGAAATTAGTTTTGGGCGACGAGGGTCGACGCGGCTTGGAATTTCTTGCTGCCCGCGTAAGCATAGAGTGGTTGATAGTTGCTCCTGCCGACTTGGCCTGAGGTGCAGGCAGTCCAGTTGAAAGTTGGATCGAGAACGTAGCTGCCGCCTTCTGTCTCCCAAGCCAGCCAGGCGTGGGTCTGCCGGCTGCTCGAAGTCCGTTTGCCGATTACCAATCGGACGTTGGTGGCGCCGTTCTTCTGCATCTTTTCGTAGAGAGCGACTGCCTTGGCTTTACAATCGGCCGGGGCGCCGGATTGGGCCTCTGCCGGTGTTTTCCACATCGCCGTAAAGCCGTAGGGGATGGACCGGAGGTCGCTCATCCATTGGTTCACCAACGGTAGCGAGACGCGATTGGCGGAAGCGCGGGCTGACGCTGTCAGCACCGGACGGATACGTGCCATTTGGCGATCATACGGAGTGGCGTTGACGGTAAAAAGGAGCGCGTCGGCGAAGGAGGATGAGGCGGCAAGGGAGAAGAGAATGGTTGCAAGGAGAAGAGCTTTTTTCATGGTGGCGATGTCTATAGTTGTTATTCTTACTATAATTACCATAGCAACGGCCGTGCCAAGCTCGCTACCGATCGGCCCAAAAGCTAGATTCCCGGGACGATGGGGGGTTTCGGGACTCGAGTGAGACCCTTTCGCCGAGTGATCCCTAACTTCACCGACTCTCCCGCAATGGTGAGAATTTCGAGCTGTTAAAAGGTCGCCCCTGCCCAAACCGACGCCGAGCTAGGAACTGAAACGCCGCCTCGGAAAAGTGATAGCTCGGCACCGTCGACGATTTCCCTCTCCCCCGGCTCTGCGATGATTGATCGCCTTTGCCGAACTTCAGGCTCGGCGTTACAATCGCGCCATGAGTTCTCTGCAGAACGATATCGAACAGCGCGGTGAGCGGATTTTCGAACTGGTGGACCGGAATCCCGAATCCGTTTTTACCAAGGCTGGTTTTTATCAGCGGATGATGGCGTTCTCGATGCGGGACGAGCTTTTCAAAGTCCAAATGTTCCGCTTCGTCGATGTCCTTGCGTCGCTTCGTAGCTCGCGGGATATCGTCCGGCACCTTGAGGAATATTTCGCCAATATGCGCAACGGCCCGGTGCCGTTCCTTCACGCCGGTATCCGCACCGCCCGCATTCTCCCCTGGCTCACCGCCCCGATTCTGCGCTGGAACGTTTCCGGCATGGCGCGGCAATTCATCGCTGGCCGAAATCCCGACGACGTCATGAAGACCCTGCGCAAGCGGCGGCAGCAGCGGATTGGATTCACGGTTGATCTCTTGGGTGAAGCAGTCGTAAGCGAACAGGAAGCAGATGAATACGCCGCGCGCTGCTTCGAGTTGCTGGATGGCCTGGCCGAGCAAACCCGCGACTGGACGGATCCACTTGGAAGGAATGCCGACCTGTTCCCGGTCGTGAACGTTTCAGTAAAAATCTCTGCGCTCTATTCACAAATGAATCCGGCCGACCCAGAGGACGCCATCGCCCACCTCGCCCCGAAACTGCGTCCAATTCTACGGCGCGCCTGCGAGGTCGGCGCCTTCATCAATTTCGACATGGAGAGCTACGCGCACAAAAACACCACGCTCGAACTTTTCCGAACGCTTTTCGCCGAGCCGGAATTCCGCGATTGGCCACATGCCGGCATCGTGATCCAGGCATACTTGCGCGACGCCGAGCGCGATTTGCGCGACATGCTCGATTGGGGCCGAGCCCGCGGCACACGCTTCACCGTTCGCTTGGTCAAAGGTGCGTACTGGGATTACGAGAAGATCAAGGCAGCCCAAAACGGCTGGCGCTGCCCCGTCTTCCTGCAAAAACCGCAAAGCGACGCCTGCTTCGAAAAATGCACCCGCATTCTGCTGGATAACGAAGCAATCGTCACGGCCGCCTTCGGTTCGCATAACGTCCGCAGCATCGCGCACGCGCAGGCCTACGCGGAGAGACTGGGCATCGACAAAAGCCGGTTCGAGTTCCAGCTCCTTTACGGAATGGCCGGCCCGATCAAGCGCGCCCTCGTCGAGATGGGTTATCGCGTGCGCGAGTATTGCCCCGTGGGCGAGTTGCTGCCGGGGATGTCTTACCTCGTCAGGCGACTACTTGAAAACACCTCGAATGAAGGATTCTTGAAGGCGAAGTTTTCCGACAAAGCCTCAGCCGTTCAATTGCTGCGGGATCCCGAGTCGTTAATCGGAACGCGGGTCGCTGCTCACTCTCGCAATGGCGACACGCTGGACACGCCGCCGGGCGACACCTACGAAAATGCGCCGCTCGTAAACTTCGTCCACCGCGCCAGCCAGGAGAAAATGCAAGTGGCGCTGCGCGAAGTGCGCGGCCGCTTGGGACAAAAATATCCTATCGTGATCGACGGCCAGAAGATCTGGACCGCCAGTCTCATTAACTCCATTAATCCGAGTTCGCCCACGCAAGTCGTCGGCGCCGTTGCCGAGGCTGGAATTCCGGAAGCGGAGGCCGCGGTCGCCGCAGCGCGCAAAGCGTTCCAGCATTGGTGCCGCGTCAGCGTTGAGCACCGCGCCGAATTGCTAGAGCGCGTCGCCGCCATCATGGACCGCCGGCGTTTCGAGCTGTCCGCTCTCGAAGTTTTCGAGGTGGGCAAACCGTGGGCGGAAGCCGATGGCGACATTCGCGAAGCGATCGATTTCCTCCTCTTCTACGCGCAGCAAATGCGCTTGCGCGGTCTCCCGCGGCTCACTCAGCACGTGCCTGGCGAAGAAAGCTATCAGCACTACTGGCCGCGCGGGGTCGCGCTCGTGATTGCCCCGTGGAATTTTCCAATGGCGATTCTGACCGGCATGGTTTCCGCCGCGCTGGTCACGGGCAACACCGTTATCATGAAGCCCGCCGAGCAATCCGCCGTCTGCGGCGCGATGGTGATGGAAATGTTTGAGGAAGCGGGCATCCCTCCCGGCGTGCTGAATTTCCTGCCCGGCAAAGGCCGGATCATCGGCCAGCATCTCGTCGATCACAAAGACATCCACATGATCGCGTTTACCGGGTCGCGCGAGGTGGGCCTGAGAATTTGGGAGAGCGCCGGCAAGACTCTCCCGGGCCAGCTCGAACTCAAACGCGTCGTCTGCGAGATGGGCGGCAAGAACGCTGTCATAGTCGATTCCGACGCCGACCTCGATGAGGCGATCGTCGATTCGATTTATTCCGCCTTCGGATATCAGGGCCAGAAATGTTCCGCGCTTTCCCGCCTGATCGTTCTGGAGGAAAACTACGATCGCGTCATCAAGCGTTTGGTGGAAGCGGCCGCCAGCCTGCGGGTCGGCAATCCCGAGACGCCCGGCATCACCGTCGGTCCCGTCATCGATGAAACGGCTTACCGCCGCATGCTGGACACGATCGAAGCTGGAAAAAAGGAAGCCACCCTCGCCTATCAAGGCACCGATCTGCCGGCGGAAGGTTATTTCGTCCCGCCGACTATCTTCACCGATGTGAAACCCGAAATGCGCCTATCCTGTGAAGAGATTTTCGGGCCGGTCCTCAGCGTCATTCGTGTTCGCGATCTCGATGAAGCCATTCGCGTCGCGAACGACACCGACTATGCGCTCACCGCAGGGTTTTTCTCGCGCAGTCCCGCGAACATCGAGCGCGTCAAAGCAGAACTGGTTGCAGGCAACGTTTACATAAATCGCTCTTGCACCGGCGCGGTCGTCGGCCGCCATCCCTTCGGCGGATTCAAGATGTCAGGCGGCGGAACCAAAGCCGGCGGCGGCGATTACCTGTTGCAGTTCCTGGTGCCGCGCGTCGTTACCGAGAACATCATGCGTCACGGCTTCGCGCCGGATACTACGCCGGAGTTTCGGCCGCCATTCGGGCAACCGATTCAATCATAGAAGCGTTTCGCTTACCGCCACCTGCCTGCCACCCAGACCCATTGGCTGCCCCGGCGCAGCCAGTGTCCTTCCACATACACAGCGGCCGGCCGTGGACGAACTATCCAGCTGCCCGGCACCCACACGTAGGTCGCGCCATTCCAGCGCCAGTAGCCCCGCGTCCAAGTGTAGTTCGCACCGGGCGAAACCGTTTGGGTTTCAACGCGCACCGCGGGCGGTTCCTGGGTCACCAGCACTTCGCCGCTGGACGGACCGGTCGTCGTCACCTCCCGTGTCACAGTTGTCGTTGTCACCGGCGGCGCCGGCGTCTCGACGACGCAACCGGCCAGGGCCAACGGCGTCAACGCCAATAAATAAATGTGTAGTTTCATAGTGGGCCTCCTCTATGGATTCGTTTCGCATCATGCTCGCGGCTTTGTGCAATCGATGGCGCAAACCCAATTCTGATCCGATGATCCCGGCATGCTTTACGTCGTCGCCACGCCGATCGGTAATCTCGACGACATCACTTTGCGCGCGCTCGAAGTTCTCAAGTCGGCGGACGTGATCGCGGCGGAAGACACGCGCCATTCCGGGAATTTGCTCCGGCACTTTGAGATTCGAAAGCCCCTCATCAGTTACCACGAACACAATGAGGCAATGCGCGCGGAACAGCTCGCCGAGCGATTGGCGGCCGGCGAAAATATCGCGCTGATCACGGACGCTGGCATGCCGGGCCTTTCGGATCCGGGCGCGCGTCTGATCCGAAAATGCATCGAGCGCGATCTGCCCTTTACGATCGTGCCCGGAATTTCCGCTATCCTGACGGCGCTAGTCGGTTCCGGAATTTCAATGGAACGGTTTTGCTTCCGCGGATTTCTCCCGGTGAAGAGCGGTCAGCGCGAGCGCGAGTTGCGGGCTGCCGCGGAACGCGAGGAAACGTCGATATTCTTCGAGTCGCCGTACCGAATCTTGAAAACGCTGGCGGCGTGCCTGGAGATCATGCCGGACCGCCAACTCTGTGTGGCGCGGGAGCTGACCAAGAAATTCGAGGAATTCCGGCGGGGAAATGCGGCGGAATTATTGGCTCACTACACAGCGCACCCGGCAAAAGGCGAAATCACTTTGGTGATTAGCGGTTCAGAGGGCGGAAATGATCGGCGGGTTTCCCCTTGTCAAAGCGGCGCATCTGTGTGAATTTGCGCGGCTTTTCCCCCAAAGCATTTCTCGTATGGCTTACGCAATTATTAAAACAGGCGGCAGACAACATCGCGTCGCGGAGGGCGACATCATCGACGTCGATCTTCTCGAAGGCGACGCGGGTCAGAAGACCGTATTTGGCGATGTCCTCTTTCATGGCGACGGCGACAAGCTCACCCATGGCAGCCCGCTCATCGAAGGCGCGACTGTCACCGGCGAAGTCGTCGAGCAGCGCAAGGACAAGAAGGTGATTGCCTTCAAATATCGCCGCCGCAAAGGTTATCACCGGACCGTCGGCCATCGGCGGAAATTGACCCGGATCAAGATCACAGGCATAAGCCTCGGCGGCAAAACCTCCAAGGCGAAGAAGGCCAAGAGCGAGGACGAGTCCGAAAAACCCGAGTAATCTCATGGCACATAAAAAGGGACAAGGCAGCGTCAAAAACGGACGGGACAGCGTTAGCAAGCGGCTGGGCGTGAAAAAATTTGGGAGCGAAGTCGTCGTCGCCGGCAACATCATCATTCGCCAGCGCGGCACGAAGTTTTTGCCGGGCAAAAATGTGGGCCTCGGTCGGGATTACACGATCTTTGCGCTCGTCGACGGCCAGGTGCGCTTCGATCGCGCCGGGCGGCGTGTGAACGTCGAGCCAGTCGGCGTGAAGTAGCATTCGCCGATCCGGGCAACCGGCAGCGAATAGGTTGCGCGGCGTTGAGCTTTTGCGATACAAAAGAACTCTGCTCATGAAATACCAAACCTACCTCCTCTTTGGCGCACCCGGCAGTGGCAAGGGCACCCAAGGCCACACCCTCGGCAGCATCCCGCGTTTTTTTCATTGCGCCTGCGGAGATGTGTTTCGGTCGATCGATACGCGTACCAAAGTGGGTCGCGCTTTTCTCGATTACTCGAGTAAAGGCCAGCTCGTGCCGGACGAAATCACGGTGGAACTTTGGAAAGCGCAGATCGATGCGGCCGTTAACAGCCACGTTTTCAAGCCGGATATCGATATTCTCGTCCTCGACGGGATTCCACGAAATGTCGGGCAGGCCAAGATCATGGATGAGCTGATCGATGTGATGAGAGTGTTCCATCTATCCTGCCCGAACCGGGAGGCGCTCTTTGCGCGTTTGAAAAAGCGCGCCCTGAAAGACAATCGTCTCGACGATGCGAACGAAGAAGTGATCCACCGCCGCCTGGCTCTTTACGAGATGGAATCCAAACCGGTGCTCGGTTATTACGGCCCGGACCGGATCACCTGCATTGATGCGACCGAGCCGCCGGCGAAAGTTCTGTTTCACATCCTCGAAAGCGTCAACGACGGCGTGAATGGGTCGCATGAGCCAGCAGCAGTTTGAGAATTTCACAGCCTCGAGCCTTTATTGCGAGAAGTGCAAAAGCGCGATGCCGGTGCGCGAACGGCTCCTCCTGATTCTGCCGGACAAAGAGATTTACGATTATCTTTGCACCGGCTGCGCTTCGTCGGTCGGCCAGCGTGAAATCACGGCCGGCGACAAACTGATGGCGCAAAGGACCGCGCCGCGCCGTCCTCGTCGCCGCGCGCCGGCACCACGGATCCAGCTCTGACGCGCCATGCGCGTTCTTTTCATCGGCACGGGCGAGATCGGCGTGCCGGTTTTGCGTTCGCTGCAGACCTCGCGCGAACACGAGCTCGTCGGTGTGGTCACCCAGCCGGATAAGCCTGTCGGCCGCGCGCAACGCATCGAAGCGCCGCCGGTGAAAGCGGCGTTGGAAGGGAGTGCGCTCCCGATTTTGCAACCGGAGAAGATCAGGAACCCGGAGGCGATCACGGAAATTCGCGCGCTCGCGCCGGACGTGATGGTGGTAATGGCTTACGGGCAGATTTTGCCTCGAGCCATCCTGGAAATCCCCCGACTCGCCTGCCTGAATTTGCACGCATCGTTGCTTCCGCGGCATCGCGGCGCCGCACCGATCCAGGCGGCGATTGTGGCCGGTGATCGCGAGTCCGGCATCACGGTCATGTATATGGATGAGGGAATTGATACCGGCGACATGCTGCTCCAGGCGAAGCTGAAAATCGCCCCGGAGGAAACAGGCGGATCGCTCCATGATCGTTTGTCGCAACTCGCCCCCCGCGCGTTACACGAAGCGCTCCTGCTGCTTCAGGCCGGGAAAGCTCCGCGGATTCCGCAGGATTCCTCCACTGCCACCTATGCCGGCAAATTAGAGCGCGAGGATGGCCGGATCGATTGGACGGAACCGGCGGCGCTGATCGAGCGAAAGATCCGCGCCTTTAATCCATGGCCGGGCGCATTCACAGTCTTGCGGGATGCGGCGGGTCGCGATCTGAAATTGAAAATCTTCAGCGCGAAAGTTGTGGCTGTGGCGCACGCGGCGCCTGATGAAATTGTAATCGCGACGAAAGATGGCGCACTCTCGTTAGGCGAAGTCCAGCTCGAAGGGAAACGCCGAATGAGCGCCGCTGAGTTCTTGCGAGGGCATTCCGCGCCGCTACGCGTCGCTTAAAAGCGTGTCATCCCGAGCCGCGCAGACGGCGAGGGACCTCGCATGCGCGTTACCGCTTTCGCGCGACAACCGGCGCATACGTCAGGTGACGCGTGTTGCTTCGCGATAGCGCAATTTGCAGATGTGAGGTCCCTCGCCGTCTGCGCGGCTCGGGATGACACGCCTTAGAAACAACCAACTACAGGCATGCTCTTCGCATTTTGCTTCCCAACGCTCCGGGGTTCTGTTGATCATTGCCCGCCATGCCTAGCGAGTCGCCCGCGCCCGTCTACAAGCGCATCGTGCTGAAACTCAGCGGCGAAGCTTTGCGCGAACGCGGCGCGAAGGAGAACATCTCGCCCCAAATCGTGCGCGAGATCGCAGAGCGCATCAAAGAGGTCAAAACGCTGGGCGTGCAAACGTCGGTCGTGATCGGCGGCGGCAATATCTGGCGCGGCCTGGCCGCAAGCCATCGCGGCATGGATCGCACGACGGCGGATTACATGGGAATGCTTGCGACCGTCATCAACGGCCTCGCCTTGCAAAGCGCGCTCGTTCAGATCGGCGTGGAAACGCGCGTGCAAACGGCGATCGAAATGAAAAATGTGGCTGAGCCCTTCATTCTCGGACGCGCCATTCGCCATCTCGAGCTGGGGCGCGTGGTGATTTTCGTGGCCGGCACCGGCAATCCCTATTTTTCCACCGACACCACCGCCGCACTCCGCGCGAGTGAGATTCGCGCCGACATCATTTTGAAGGCGACGAAGGTGGATGGAATTTACGATCGTGATCCCAACACGGATGCGAACGCGAAGCGCTTCGAGAGCCTCACGTTTTCCGAAGCGCTCACCCAACGTCTTCAGGTGATGGATTCGACCGCCTTTAGCCTCTGCATGGATAACCGGATTCCGATCGTTGTTTTCGACATGAACAAGCCGAGCAACTTCACCGACATCGTGCTTGGCAAAAAAATTGGGACGATGGTGTCGGAGTAGCCATTTCGTGATTGCGGTTCTCCCTACCGCGGGTTTCTATTGCACTCCGTCTTTCAACCCATGACCTCCGAAGAAATTCTGTTCGACGCCGAAGTCTCGATGGAGAAAAGCGTGGACTACATGGTCCATGAATTTTCCAGCGTGCGAACGGGCAAGGCGTCGCCGGCGCTGGTGGAGAATGTGGACGTGGAAGCGTATGGCTCCGCGATGAAGCTGAAACAGCTCGCGCTCATCACCACGCCGGAGCCGCGGCTGCTGGTGGTGCAGCCCTTCGATGCCAGCACGGTGAAAGACATCGAGAAGGCGCTGAAGGAATCGAAGATCGGAATCATGCCGTTGGTGGATGGGAAGATCATTCGCCTGCCCATTCCCGAACTTTCCGAAGAGCGCCGAAAAGATCTGGTGAAATCATTGCGCCAGATGGCGGAGGAAGCGCGGGTGCGGGTGCGAGCGAATCGTCGCACCGCGGTGGACGACGGACGGAAGATGCAAAAGGCCGGCGAATTGACCGAAGACGGACTGCGCGACCTGGAGGCCGATGTCCAGAAGCTGACCGACAAATCGGTGAAGGAAATTGACGGACACCTGGAGCGCAAAGAAGCCGAGGTCATGAAGATCTAGTTCGGCTACAGCCGCACCAGATCGAGCAGAAACTGGCACCAGAGATATACCATCCCGCGCCAGGAATATTTTACTTCGCCGTCTGGCGTCGGCTTGAGCACGCCCTTCTTGATGTTATGCGCGATCTGATCGCGCAAATCGTTCTCCACCTCGAGCTGGATCCGGTCTTCGTCCATCGGATCGATCACGCTTGTCTCCACTTGATGGAGCCGCAAAAACTCGCGGTGACTCTGGTAAAGCTGCCAGAACGATTGATCGGGCCGCTGCCGATTGATCCTGAATTGCGGAGTGAGTTTCAATCCGTAGGAGAGCGGATAGTTCCACGTCGTCCAGATGATGCCGTCGTTCGAGCGCGAAGAAATTCGGAGGTAATAAAACGACAAATCATTTTGCTCATTGAGGCAGATGGTCGCCTGCGCGCGATCGTCCTCCTTGTAAAAAAGACGGAAGAACTGGCGGTAATCTTCCCAATCCCATCCGGCATCGTTCACGTGGTGGAAACCTTCGTTCTGAATTTCGCGCGTGATTTCTTCCAGCGTCGGGAAAACATCGGAAGAGGGTGGACTCTTGGGCCGGAGCGCTTTTTCTTTTGGCAGACGCAGCGCGCGGATGCGGGTCAGGATTTCCAGCCACGGAAGGAAGAGCCAGGTGAGCGCGGCGACTAAACCCAGCAGCCAGTTTCCGGAGAGGAAGTAAACCGCCAGAAAGGTGGACGCCAGGATGCCGATCGCGCCGGCTTTTTGGGCAAACGAAGTCTGGTAGCTCCGCAACGCAACGCTGAGAACGGCCACGCCCAGCGTAAGGAAAAGGCCAAACAGCATTAAGGCTCGATCCCGTGCGTGTTCAGGAATTTTTCCAACTGGTCGGTGTCGAAATTAGCCAGGACTTCATCGCCCGCGACGAGCGTCGGCACGTAGGTTTGCTCGGAGAGCTCCGTCATTTCCTTGTAGGCGTCGCGGTCCCGCCCGACATCGATCTCGGTGAAGTTAAAGCCGCGCTCAGCGAGATATTCCTTCGCATCGATGCACCACGAGCACCATTCGCGGCTGTAAAGTGTGAGATCGGTCGCCATGCAGGGAATAAACAAACCCATTCCGGCTCGTCAACCGTGCGGTCACCAGCGTTGATCAATAAGACTTCGCCCAAAGCACCCGACGCGGGCTTGGTTCTCCGCTAAACGGACACACTCCGGCTTCGGGCGGAGTTCGCGGATCGTCGAACGGGATGCACCGGATTGTTACCTTGAGATCGCTTTTGATTTGTTCTTCGACCTCGCGGGCACCATTCCAATGCGCCAACGCAAAGCCACCGTGAATTTCCGGTTTCGCGAAATCGACCGGCGTAAAGAGCCGATAGAATTCTTCCTTCGAATTGATCACGCGAGTATGCGCGTCGCGAAATTGTTTCGCGCGGTCGAAAAGATTTTGCTGGATCGATTCAAGCAACGCGATTGCGCCGGCAACAAACTCTGTCGTTGGCAGGAACTCCTTCGTCTTGACCGGCTGATCGCGCCGGCTCACCGCCACATTGCCCGATTCCAAATCGCGCGGGCCTATTTCCACCCGCAGCGGCACCCCCTTCTTGATCCATTCCCAATTCTTCAGCCCGCCGCCCAGATCGCGGCGATCGATTTCCACTTCGAGCGGGCTGCCGAAAAACCTTAGGGCACGAAGTTCGCCCGCGAGTTTATCTGCCGCTTCCAGCACCGCGGCGCGTGTTTCCTCCTTCGGCGTGATCGGCAAAATGACGACATGAGTCGGCGCAATCCGAGGAGGCAGAACGAGCCCATCATCGTCGGCATGCGCCATAATGATGGTGCCGATGAGTCGCGTGCTCATTCCCCAGCTCGTCGTCCAGCCAAACTCCTGGGTGCCAGCGCGGGAGTGAAATTGAATGCCGCTGGCGCGCGCAAAATTCTGGCCGAGAAAATGCGAGGTCCCGGCCTGGATCGCCTTTCGGTCCTGCACCATTGCTTCAATGCAGAGAGTCTGGACGGCGCCCGGGAAACGTTCGCTCTCGGATTTCTCGCCGCTGAAAACCGGGATGGCGAGATGATCGCGCACGAAGGTTTCGTAAACGTCGAGCATCCGTTTCGTTTCCTCGACCGCTTCCGCTTCGGTCTCGTGCACGGTGTGGCCCTCCTGCCAGAGAAATTCCGTGGTGCGCAAAAAGATGCGCGGCCGCATTTCCCAACGCACGATGTTCGCCCATTGATTGATGAGAATGGGAAGGTCCCGATAGCTTTGGACCCACTTGGCAAAGCTTGCGCCGATGATTGTTTCAGAGGTTGGCCTAACGACTAGCGGCTCCGTCAAAGGACTCCCCGGGACCAGTTTCCCCTCGGCATTTACTTCCAGGCGGCTATGGGTGACGACCGCGCATTCCTTCGCGAATCCTTCCACGTGCGCCGCTTCCCGCTCGAAATAACTGAGCGGAATGAAAAGGGGGAAATAGGCGTTGCGATGGCCGGTGGCTTTGAACATCGCATCGAGCTGATGTTGCATGTTTTCCCAAATGCCGTACCCCCACGGTCTGATCACCATACAGCCCCGGACATCGGAAGGCTCAGCCATCTCCGCGGCGCGGATGACCTGTTGATACCATTCCGGAAAATCCTCGTCACGCCGCGGCGTGATCGCAGTTTTTGCGGGAGTTGTTTGGGTCGTCATGCGAAAGCGGGAAAATTACGCTCGCGAAAATGAAATGACCAGCGGCCATTTCGCTGAGGGTCTTGCAACTTCCTGTCAGGATCGGTTTAATTACCAACAGAATGAAATCGACCTTCCTCATTGTGTCGGCTCTGGCCGCTTTGCTTCAATTCGGCCCGGCCGCTTCCGCGCAGCCACCGTCCGAGAGGCCGAACCGGCCCTTCATGGCCGAGCGCCGCGCACGCTGGGCGAACTTGAGCGAAGAGGATCGAGCCAAGCTGCGTGCCGCGCTCCAAAAAGCGATGGCCGATCCCGCTGTGCGAGCAGCGCAGGATAAGCTCAGGCAAGCACGGCGAGAGTTCCGCGAGGTGATGCGGCCCGCGATGTTGAAAGCGGATCCGTCCGTGCAAGCCATCTTCGACAAGCTCCGCGCGGAGCGGCAGGGCCGGGATTAAGAGACGCGCAACGCGACCAAAGTTCGCTGCCTAGAAATTGCGCGCCACGAGCGTCTCCGCCGATGACTGCCCGCGCTCGGCATAACTGCCGGCTAAATCCATGCTGCAAACCGTTCCGAATCTCGCGTGTCGCCCAAAGGCCGCGCCGGCAAAATTGAAATTCGGATTAAAGATGTTCTTGCGATGCTTCCGCGCCGGCAAGCCGTCGTCGATGATGAGCGCGAGCACCACGTCACGCGCGCTCGCCTTGCCGTAGGAAATATTTTCGCCCCAACTGCCGCCAAATGTTCCGTAGCGAGCAATCCGCTGGCCGGCATGGCTTCGATCGCGGCCTTCATGTCCGAATCCTCCATCCGCTTGATCGGCGCAATGATCCTGAGCCGCACGGCACATTCCGGGCGAAAGCGTGAGCGCATTTTGGGGCGACGCGCCGCGCAAAAATCGAATCGCTTCGTCGAGCGCAGCCATGCCTTCTCTTGTCCGGATTCGCGTATGCCCGGGGAGCACAAGAACGTTGCCGCTCATCCGGTCGCGCAGTTCCTGCACAAATGTCGCGTAGAGCGCCGGGTTCTGGCGGGCTAGATTCATTTCACGAATCACCGCGCGCCCTGAGGCGTTGCCGGAATTCGCTTCCTCGCCAGCGAAGATTGGTTGGGCGATGAGCGCGAATAAAAGGACGGAGAATGAGGAAAGGCGCATTATGGCAATTATAAGCAGCTGCGATGCCAGCGACTCGGCTGCGGCGATGCCCCAAGCCCAGCCTTCAGTTACGAAAATCCCAACGGAACAGCAGTTGACACCTTCCCACCCCACCCGTAATTTCCGTGCCCTTTCCGCTCTGATGAAGACCTTTTCTGCAAAAGCCAACGAAGTTCCGCGCAAGTGGTGGATCATTGACGCCAAGGACCAGATCCTCGGTCAGGTCGCGGTCAAGGCCGCCAATCTTTTACGCGGAAAAGAAAAGGCGATCTATACGCCGCACGTCGACACCGGCGATTTCGTCGTGGTAATCAACGCCGAAAAAGTGCGGCTGACAGGAAAGAAAGAAGAGCAGAAGAGTTTCATGAGTTTCTCGGGCTTCGTCGGCGGCCACAAAACCGAAAATGTGCGGGCCCGTCGCGCGCGCCATCCGGAATTGCTGGTCGAACGCGCGATCCGCGGGATGATTCCGCACAACAAGCTCGGCCGCGCCGTTTACCGGAAGTTGAAAGTGTATCGCGGCGACTTGCATCCTCACGCCGCGCAGCAGCCGGCCACGATCACGCTCCAGTCCTAGAACTTTTCCCATGGCACCAAATCAGGAATTCATCGCCACTGGCCGCCGCAAAACTTCCGTGGCCCGCATCCGGATGACGCCGGGAAGCGGCAAAATCGACATCAACGGCAAGAGTTTCGAAGATTATTTTCCCACGATCCCGCTTCAGAACACGGTGCTGCAACCGCTGCAGGTGGTGAAGCTGACCAATTCCTACGATCTCTCGATCAACACCACCGGGGGCGGCGCTACCGGCCAGGCAGGCGCTGCTCGTCTCGCCATTTCGCGCGCTCTCTTGCTGGTGGATGCGAACCTTCGCGGAACGCTGAAGGCTGAGGGATTACTTCGACGCGATCCTCGCATGAAGGAACGCAAGAAATCCGGTCAGCCTGGCGCGCGGAAACGCTTCCAGTTCTCGAAGCGATAAGCGAACGCTCCGGCGATTCGCTGCTGTAACCGCTGCCCTGTGAGCGGGCGTGACCGCGGCTCGACGACCCGCCCGATTACGGCTTTTTTACGGGAGGAGTCGACGCTTGAGGAACGTTCGGAGCGGGCGGAGCGGCCGCCGAAGGTCCAGTAGATTGGACAGGCGCGGGGACAGTCACCGTGGTGGCCGGAGGCGTTGCGGCTGGGGCATTGCCACCCTTAAGCAACCTAAGCTGCCTTTGTGCTTCCTGCGCGCTGCCACTCTCACGGTATTGCGTCATGACGATCTCGCAGACCCGGCGCGCTTCGTCGATTTGATTTTTCTCCTTCAGCAAGTGGATCTCTGAAATCAAGGCGACGGGCGCCGTGAACGCATGCGGATCGCTCGTCACCAGGCGTTGGTACAACGCCAGTGCTTCGTCTTTTTTTCCCAGCGCCTCGAGATTCGCGGCCATCGCCAGGCGCGCCGCGCCGGCCATTTCATGCTTGGGAGATTTGTCGAGAAACGTCTGAAGCGTCGCGTTGGCTTCCGCGAATTTCTTTTCGGTTTTTTGCGCGTTCGCCAAAAACAGGTAAGCCGAAGCACCGGCAGCCGTCCCCGGATATTCCGAGATCACCTTCTGAAATTCGGCGGGCGTCTTGGCGTTTCCGAGCTGTTCGGCGGCAGCATTCGAACGGCGGTCCGAGTAAAGCTGATATCCACCGAATCCCGCCACGGCGAGAACGGCGATGATGAGCGCCGCCATCACCTCTTTCTTGTAACGCTCCCAAAACACGTGGCTCTCCAGGACTGGATCGGAAGTGGAAAGGGTCGGCATAAAACTCGGGATTGCAGCCGCTCCACGGGGAGCGGAAAGCGAAGGTTGCTCTTATGCCACGCGAAGGTTTCTCGCGCAAGGGCGAGCAACCACCCGAAGCCTAACCGCCCTGCCGCTTCTTCCGCTTCCGCGGCAATCTGATCTTCGCTGAGGGACGAGTATCCGCCTTCAGGAATTTCCTCATCAAACGAAGCGCCTCGCGATTTTCCTCTGCGGAATTCGAAGCCGTGCAGTCGGACGGAATCACCAGATCGTAATCGCGCATATAGGCGTCGTTCGCGGTGAACAGGACGCAAAAATTACCGGCGATGCCGGTGATGATCAGCGTTTGCGAGCCGAGGTAGCGCAGAAGCGTGTCGAGCGTCGTCGAGAAAAAGCCGGAATGCTTTGGCTTCAGCACAAAATAATCGTCCTCCTCCGGTTTAAGCAGAGAAACGATTTCGTGGCCGCGCGAATTTTCGCGGAGGCAATGTTGGACCTGCCGGCGGAAGTCTGACTGCCAGCGCCCGAAATTATCGTTCACATAGATAACGGGAACGCCCGCTTTTTTCGCACGCTCTTTCAGTCGCAAAAGCTTTCGCGCCATGGGCCGCGCGGAGCGAAGAAGCTGGTTTGCTTCCGGAAAATTCAGGTCGTTGATGACGTCGATCAAGAGCAGCGCGATCTCCGATTTGTCCGGAGCGCTGCCATGAAGGTCCGCGTTTCTCGCCGGCATTTAGAAAAGAGCCCGGCGGCATCCAGCCACCGTGACTCGCATCCTCACCTTATTTCTTTTTCTTGCCGCCCGATTTCTTTCCACCCTTGCGTGATGGCGCCTTGCTGCTCTTTTTTCCGCGACCCGAGCCACTCTTCTTCCCGCCCTTGTCCGATTTGTTCACGGTCGCCCAGGCGCGTTTCTCGGTCTCTTTCTTCGAGACGCCGCGTTTCTTATATCCCTTTTCGATCTTCCCCGCTTTGCGTTTCTGTTTCGACGTGTAACTCCCTTTATCTCCTCGTGGCATGTTCCCTCCGGGTTGAGTCCTTGATTCAACAAGAAAACGGATTTGCGCTAAGAGACGGATTTATCGCACTCGCCGCGCACATTGATACGCCCGGAGCGCCGCGTTCCGGCGAAAACTTTTCATGAACGCGCTCCAGAATTTTTTCGTGATGATTCTCGGCCCCGACGGCAAAGCGACCGAACTCACCCTGCTCCACATCTCGCTCCGCGCTGTGTTCATTTTCATCGTCGGGCTCGCGCTCGTCCGCATTGGCGACCGGCGCTCGCTCTCGGAGAAGACCGCCTTCGACGCGATCTTCATCGTCCTAATTGGTTCGATGTTGTCCCGCGCTATTAACGGCACCGCCCCCTTCTTTACCACGATAGCTGCCGGTATTGTGCTAATGCTCATTCATCGCGCGTGCGCATTCGGCGCCTGCAAATCACACGCCTTCGGCAAACTCCTCAAAGGGCAGGCGGTCACCCTGGTCCGCGACGGAAAGATCGATCGCGCCCAAATGCGACGTTGTCTTGTCTCGGACCATGACTTCGAAGAAGACCTGCGCCTCGACGGCAAGACAGAAGATGTCGCGACGATCGGTTTGGCTCGCCTCGAGCGCAGCGGCGACATCAGTTTCATCAAGAAAGAAAAATAGGACGCCATCTGCGTCTCGCCGTTGAACGACTTGCCCGCCGGAGCCTCGCGGAGGAGGTTTCCCCTTCATGTTCCACGACAAGCTCTTCATTCCCGGCCCCGTCGAAGTCTCCGCCAAAACCTGGGCCGCGTTCTCCCGCCCGATGATCGGTCATCGCAGCGAAGCTTTCCGCGCGCTTTACCGCTCTATTCATCCGCGACTCCAGACCTTGTTCGGAACCAAACAACCGGTCTTCCTCTCTACCTCCTCGGCCTGGGGCGTGATGGAAGCCTCCATCCGCAACTTGGTTTCACGCCGCGTGCTCAACTGCATGTGCGGCGCGTTCTCCGATAAATGGCTCGACGTCAGCCGGCGTTGCGGCAAAGCCGCCGAACCGCTCCAGGTCGAATGGGGCAAACCCATCGATCCCAAGGCGCTCGATGAAAAACTCGCGACAGGCGATTTCGACGCCGTCACCCTGATTCACAACGAGACCTCCACCGGCCTAATGAATCCGCTCGAGGAGATCTGCGCCATCGCCAGGAAATATCCCGACGTCGCCCTCATCGTCGACAGCGTCTCCTCCTTTTCGGCGGTGCCCATTCCCATGGATGAACTCGGCATCGATGTTCTCCTGACCGGCAGCCAAAAAGCGCTCGCCTTGCCTCCCGGCTTTTCCCTCTTCTCGGTTTCCGAAAAAGGATTCTCTCGCGCCGAGACACAAAAAGATCGCGGCTATTACTTCGACTTCCTCGAGTTCAAAAAGAACCAGGAGGACGACATGACTCCCAGCACGCCGAGCATCGCCCACATTCACGCACTCGAGTCGAAGCTCGAGGATATTTTCTCGGAAGGCTTGGCGAACCGTTACCAGCGCCACGTTAAAACAAATGCCCTCGTCCACGATTGGGTGCGCCGGACCGGCTTCGACTTTTTCGCCGAAGAAGGCTTTCGCTCCAAGACGCTCACCTGCGTCCGAAACACCCGCGGCATCGACGTCGCAAAACTCCTCCGCGACCTGCGCGCCAAACATCACCTCGTCATCGACGGCGGCTACGGCAAAATCAAAGGCGAGACCTTCCGCCTCTCGAACATGGGCGACGAAACCGAAGAAACAGTGTCGCATCTGCTGGATTCCCTCGACAATTGCCTTGCCTGAGGAAAGCGGAAGGGCGCCTTCGTTTCCGAAAGCGCCCTTCATTTCGATGGCGATAAGCCGAATTCTGTCCGGCTGATTGCTCAACCGTGATGATCATTTATCTCAGCCCATCCCGCAGCGCGGGATGAACCGCCCGAAGCGCTTGCGCGCCTCGCGATGCGACGATACCCGAGGGTCAACGGACCGGCTGTCCTGCCTCTGTTCTGTCTTGCACCACATGGGGTTTTTCGTGCCTCGCAGATTACTCCGCGAGCGGTGAGCTCTTACCTCGCCTTTTCAACCTTGCCTGACCTTCGTTGCCAAAGAACCGGCGGTGTGTTTTCTGTGACACTTTCCGTCACCGCAATTTTGCAACTGCGGCGCCCGCGTGTTTTACGCGGCATGTTGCCGTATGGTGTTCGGACTTTCCTCTGGCGAATTCCCGCTAACGCGAGACTCACCAGCGATCATCTGCCATCGCGCGGAAGTTACCACACTCTGCGGCGGTGGAAAGGAGTCCTCACACAAAGGACACAACGGTCACAACGGAATTTGTTTAGATCGGCGATGGAACGGTCAGCAGAAACCAGCAGACCATCGCGAGCGCGATCACCAGCTTGGCCAGGATGCCGGCCAGATTTCCCAAGACCGTCCCCCAGCCCGCGCGGCCGGCGCTGACCATGCGTTTGCCGGCAATGAGCTCACCGGCGATCGCGCCCACAAGCGGTCCGACCAGCAGGCCAGGAAACGGATAGAATAATCCGACGATCATCCCGATCACGGCGCCGAACCCTCCCCATTTCGTGGCGCCGAAACGCTTCGCACCGAAATATCCGGCGCCGAATTCCAGCGCATAGGACAACAACGTCAGCACAATCAATCCGGCAATGTTCCACCAACCCAAACTTTTCTCCGGCCCAAGCATGACCTGATGAATGATCGCGGCAGCCAGGATGACGACCGTGCCGGGAACGAAAGGCAGCACGGTTCCGATCAGACCTACCGCCATCAAGACAATCGCGACGAGCCACCAAATTAACTCCATTGGGTGATGCGAGCCGCGCGGCTGGACGCGGTTGTTTCGGTAATTCTTTTGACCATCTCCTCGCCGTTTCTATAGTTGATCTCTCGCTCGCTCAACCTAAACAAAAGATCCTTTATGGCACTCGCACCCGGCACCAAAGCTCCCGATTTCTCCCTCTCAACCAAAACCGCCGACGGCCCTAAGCAGATAAAGCTGAGCGACAATTTCGGCAAAGGCCACACGCTCCTCCTTTTTTTCCCGATGGCTTTTACCGGCACCTGCACGACGGAAATGTGCGGCGTCAGCAACGGCTTGCGCGAATACACGGCGCTCAACGCGACGGTTTACGGCATCAGCGGCGATAACCCGTTCGCGCAGGAGGCCTGGGCCCAGAAGGAAAAGATCACGGTGCCGTTGTTGAGCGATTACGAGCACAAGATCGCGAAGGAATACGACGTGATGTACGACTCGTTCCTGCCGCAGATGAATCTCGGCATGGGCGGCGTGCCGAAGCGGGCCGCGTTCATCATCGATCGGGACGGCGTGATCCAATACGCGGAGAGCAATGACGACGCACGCGAACTGCCGAATTTCGACAAGATCAAAGCGAAGCTCGGCGAACTGAAATAATTTGGACAGGATTTACAGGATTCACCGGATTGGGAATGAAGAGTCTCTTCAATCCCGTAAATCCTGTTAATCCTGTCTACTGATGACTGACGAATTCGAGACGGTGAAAAAGTTCGACGCGGGGCAGGGCCGCGAAGGATCGCTCCATTCTCTGCCCGCGCTCGAAGAGCAAGGGATCGGGCCGATCTCACGGCTGCCTGTCAGCATTCGCATCGTTCTCGAATCGATATTGCGAAACTGCGACGGCAAGAAAGTTCGACGCAAAGATGTCGAGACGCTTGCGAATTGGAACGCCAAATCTCCTGCGAACGAGGAAATCCCTTTCGTGGTCGCGCGCATAGTTCTACAGGATTTCACCGGCGTTCCGTTGGTGGTCGATCTCGCCGCCATGCGGAGTGCGGTCAAAGAACTCGGCGGCGATCCGAAAATCATCGAGCCACTCGTGCCGGTGGACTTGGTGGTGGACCACTCGGTCCAAGTCGATTTTGCAGGCTCGGCCGAAGCGCTGCGCTTGAACATGGAGATGGAATTCAAACGCAACCGCGAACGTTACCAATTCCTCAAATGGGGCCAGCAGGCCTTCAAAACTTTCGGACTCGTCCCGCCGGGTATCGGCATCGTCCACCAGGTGAATCTGGAATACCTCGCGAAGGGCGTGCTGAGCCAGAAGTCGGAGGTCGGAGGTCGGAGGTCGGAGATTTTTTATCCGGACACGCTCGTGGGAACGGATTCGCACACGACGATGATCAACGGGCTTGGCGTCGTTGGCTGGGGCGTGGGGGGAATCGAGGCGGAAGCGGGCATGCTTGGGCAACCGGTTTATTTTCTCACGCCGGAAGTGGTCGGCGTTCACATGACCGGACAATTGCGCGAAGGGGTGACGGCCACCGATCTCGCACTCCACATTACCCAGATGCTGCGCGCGCAAAAAGTCGTCGGCAAGTTCGTGGAATTTTACGGCGCGGGCGCGGCCTCGCTCCCGTTGCCTGATCGTGCCACCGTCGGCAACATGGCGCCGGAGTACGGCGCGACCATGGGATATTTCCCCGTCGATATCGAGTCGGTCAATTATCTGCGCGCGACGGGACGTACCGAAGAGCAATGCACAGCCTTTGAGAATTATTTCCGCGCGCAAAAAATGTTCGGTATGCCGCGAAAAGGCGAAATTGATTACAGCGTCGATCTCGATCTCGATCTCGCCGACGTGCAACCGAGCGTGGCGGGCCCCAAGCGGCCGCAGGACCGGATAAACTTGCCGGAGCTCGGCAGCGTCTTTCGTTCGCTGCTCGAGAAACCGGTCAAGGACGGCGGTTACGGCAAACAGACCGGCGAGCTCGGCAAGCTGCATTTCGTCAACTTGAACGGGACGCCGCCGGACCAGGGCGAAATGGTTTCAACCGACAACCAGGATCAGGGCATCGAGCCGGGCGACGAGCGGAACAAAGTCGAAATGATCGCCAACCGTCCGACGCCCGATTCCGTCGCTGAAATCGCAGCCAAGCCCGGCGACACTTTTGCGCACGGCCAGAGTCGCGTCGGTCACGGGAGCGTCCTGATCGCGGCCATCACGAGTTGCACGAACACAAGCAATCCGAGCGTCATGCTCGCGGCCGGCTTGCTCGCGAAGAAAGCGGTCGAGCGCGGCCTAACGATTGATCCCGCCGTGAAAACCTCGCTGGCGCCGGGCTCGCGGGTTGTCTCCGATTATCTCAACAAGACCGGACTGCAGAAATATCTCGATCAACTTGGATTTAACGTCGTCGGCTACGGTTGCACGACCTGCATCGGCAATTCCGGGCCGCTCCATCCGAAGATTGAGAAGGCGATCAGCGAATTCGATCTGGTGGCGGCTTCCGTGCTTTCGGGCAATCGCAATTTCGAAGCGCGCGTCCATCAGAACATCAAAGCCAATTTTCTCATGTCGCCGCCGCTGGTCGTCGCCTTTGCGCTCGCCGGGCGGGTCGATCTCGATCTTTCAACGGACCCGATCGGAAAGGGCGGCGACGGCAGCGAGATTTTCCTGCGAGATCTCTGGCCGACGTTGCAGGAGATCCGCGACGCCATGCAATCCGCGCTCACTCCCGAAGTGTTCCGCCGCCTTTATCGCGACTTCGCCGGGCAAAATCCGAAGTGGAACGAAATTCCCTCGAGCACGGGCGAGATCTACGAGTGGGATGAAAAGAGCGACTACATCCACAAGCCTCCTTTCTTCGACAACTTCTCGATGTCGCCCGGAAAGATCGAAGACATCCGCGGCGCGCGGCCGCTCGGAATTTTTGGTGACTCGGTCACGACCGATCACATTTCTCCGGCGGGCGCGATCAAAGCCACTTCGCCGGCGGGAGAGTATTTGAAGTCACGCGGCATCGGGGCCGTCGATTTCAACAGCTACGGGAGCCGGCGCGGGAACGATCTCGTCATGACGCGCGGAACCTTTGCGAATGTTCGCATCAAGAATCTCATGGTGCCCGGGACTGAAGGCGGCGTGACGAAATATTTTGGTTCGGAAAAGGGAGAGACGATGTCCATCTTCGATGCAGCGAAGAAGTACCAGGCGGCTGGGATTCCGTTGGTCATCTTGGCAGGACACGAATATGGCACTGGATCGAGCCGCGATTGGGCGGCGAAGGGAACGCGGTTGCTCGGCGTGAAAGCGGTGGTGGCGGCAAGCTTCGAGCGGATTCACCGGTCGAACCTCGTCGGGATGGGCGTGCTGCCGTTGCAATTCGACGAGGGCACTAACGCGCAGACGCTCAGCCTGGATGGCTCGGAGACTTACGGGATCAGTGGTTTGTCAGAAGCGATCGAGCCTGGGCAAATGGTGACGCTTGAGATCACGCGCAAAGGCGGAAAGCCGGAGAAGATTCCTGTAAAACTTCGCATCGATACGGCGATCGAAATCGATTATTACCGCCACGGCGGGATTCTGCCGTTCGTTCTGCGCGAGTTAATGACGCGCAAGTAACTGCCTGTCATCCCGACCCGCGCAGACGGCGCGGGACCTCCCACACGCAGGTCGCGCTATCGCGAGGACATCACGCGTCATTAGACGTAGACGCCTATTGTAGCGCGGAAGCGATTGAGCGCTTGTGAGGTCCCTCGCCGTCTGCGCGGCTCGGGATGACGGGAAAGGACTCGCGCCTCTACATTTCCAGCTCGCGCGTTCTTCGATGCACTTCGATGGGTGAACCTTCGGCGATAAAACCGGAAGCGGGGGGCGCTGAAAGCGCTTCGACAAACTGCGGCCCGTAGAGCGTCGCCACATCCGCTTCGAACTTCGTCGTCTCCGCGATCCATAACTTCCAGCGCGGATGCTCGACCCGGTATTCGCTCAGACCAGCCCGGCGCGCGGTGTATCCCCAATAATGTTCCGTGATAAATTCCTCGTGCGATCCCTGCGCTGCTTCTTGCGGCTCGCCGGTTGCCGTCATGCCGAGAGTTTCCCAGCGCTTGCCGCGACACCATTGATACTCGGCCGAAACGCGCCCGTCCTTGTGCTCGAGCAAATGCCGCATGGGCAACGCAGAATAGGGTTCGCCATAAAATGTCCGCGCCACGATCGCGATCGCCGACCGCGGAACGAGTTCGCGAATGAACGCCACGCCGCGCCGCCATTGGTCTGCGCTTCTGCGGCGGACATAGAAACGCAGATTCACTTCTTCGAAATCGCGATGGAACGGGATCGACATCCCGATCACGCGCGTATCCAAAAAAAGAAAACCCACCACGCTGAGGAATGTTCGGCCTTCGTGGAAATCGAGCTCGGTCCCCGGGGGCACGAGCACCTCCAGCACCTTCGGATCGACCGCAAAATTGAGCATCACGAGATAGCGCCAGTTCGCGGTGAGAAACGGTTTCAGCATAATGTTTCAAAACCAAGGAGCGGCGTTGTGTAAACGCCGTCTTAATAGTCGGCGGTTTCAAACCGCCGCCCCTTGGCAACTGAACCCTACCGCAGCAACTTTTCCAACGCGGGATCGGGCTGGGCGCCGAGCGAAGTCGCTTTCACGTAATGAAGTTTGGCCTGCTCTTTCGCCGGCGGCTGGCCGGTGGCGTAAACGACCGCCAGGTTGAAATGCGCATCCGCGTATTCGGGATTCGCGGCAATCGCGTCGAGCATTTCTTTTTCCGCGGCTTCCTGCCAGCCCTTCTGGCTCGCCGTGATGCCAAGATAATTATGCGCGGTCGCGCTCTTCGGATTGATGCCGAGCGCGGTCGTTAACTCCGTGATCGCCTCGTCGAACTTGCTTTGGCGGTAATAAACAATCCCGAGGGTCGTGTGGGAAAACTCGTCTCTGGGCGCGAGCGCCACCGCCTTTTTCAGAGTCAACTCCGCCGCTTTCCATTTACCGCTCCGGAAGTAAACGACGCCCAAATTCGAGAGCGAATAAAGATTGTTCGGACTCTTGGTCAGGATTTCCTGATACTGCTTTTCCGCGGCGCGGTATTTGCCTTGGTCGAAATTTTCCTTCGCCTGCTTCGCGACCGACGCCAGTTCATCCGGCACAGCCGGCTTGGGCGTCGTTTGCACGGTTGGCCCCGTTGGTTTGGCCGGACCTTGTTTCGCGATGGAGAAGCTCGCCTGCAACGCGGCTGGATTACTGTCGGAAATTGCGGCGACCGGTTGCCGCAGCAGCGCCAGCTCTTCTGTGCTCAATTTCGTCACGGGTTGCGCGAGTAGTTCGATCTGTTGATTCAACGTCTCGGACTTGATTTGAAGTTTCTCGAACTCGGCCAGCATCAGCTTCTTCGCCTGATCGCGGCGCGCTTCATCCTGCTGCTCGCGCATGACGATCTTGCGAAGCATTTCGTTTTCCTTGACGAGCCGGGCTGTCTCTTCGGCGTTCGCGCCCGTGAGCTTCGCCTTCTCCAATTCGGTTCCGGCCTCGGCCAGTTGCGTGCGCAAATCCGCGACGGTCACCTCGAAATCCTTGTTTTGCTTCTGGCTGGCGGTGAGCTGCTGGCGCAGTTGCTCGAGCTGCCGCTTCACGTCGGCCACTTCCTGTTCTTTCTTCGGCTTGTCCTCGCTAATTTCTTTCACCGTCTTTTCCGCGGCGGCTAACTTCGTTTTCAAATCCGAATTCTCGGTCACCAGCACTTGCACGCGTTCCTGCGCCTGCTTCGCGCCCTTCAAATCCGCGAGCAATTGATTGCGCTCCTTTGTTACCTCCGTGACCTTCGCGCTCTCGGCTTCCTTCTCTTTTTCCGCGGCGACGCGTCCCTTTTCGGCCGAGGCGAGCGCCTTCTTCAATTGGGCGATTTCTCCACGAAGCGCTTCCTGCTTCTTGTTGTCGGTGCGGTCCGAGCCGGCGATTTTCTTGAGCGACTCCTCGGCTTGCGCGAGTTGACTGCGCACTTCCTTTTCAGCGCCGCGGGATTTCTCGAGTTCGCTCTGGGCGTTCTCCAGTTTTGAATTCGTTTCCTGGAGACGTCCGTTCAGGCTCTCCTTTTCCTTCGCGACGGCGTCGTATTGGTTGCGAGATTTGTCCAGCTCGGCCTGGAGCTGATCGACCTTGTCCTGCAACTTCTTAGTCGCTTCCTTAATGGCAGCGTCGCTCGCGACCGATGGCTGCGCCACGGTTTGCGGCGGAGAAGAAGGAGCCGGTGTGGCGCGAGGCCCCGCCACATCTACCCTGGGTTCCGGCGGCCCCGGCCTGGTCGGCAGGACGGGAGGATTTGAAGCGGCAGGAGGAGGCGAGGTGATGGCAGCCGCCAGATCTTTTTGCGTCGAAAGTTTTCCCTGCACGCGCGCAATACTTTCGCCGATCTTGCGGCTCCGGTAATCGACGATGGCCGGCTGCCAATCCCCGTGGGCCTTGCGCAATTCTTCGAGCAGACTGCCAGCAAACCGGAACTTGGCGAGCGCAGCCTGGAGCTGATTGTCGTGCTCGAGTTTTTCCCCCTGCTGCGAAGTCATGTAAGCCTTGAGAAAAACTTCGCTCGGGTCATCGGATTGCGCGGGCAGGTGGGCCGGCACGAAGGAAAGACAAAAACCGGCGAACAAAATCAGACCGATTTTTTTCATGCCTTGGAGAAGCCGAGAATAGCCATGTGCGGGTTGGTTGCAATGCCGGAGAGCGCTGCCCCTGAATGTAAAGCGTCCGCCATGCCACTTTCCTCGGCTTTGCCTTTGCAATCCACCATCTAAAATCTAGGTTCCCACGCGACGGTGGCCGTAGCTCAATGGTAGAGCTCCAGATTGTGATTCTGGCTGTTGCGGGTTCGAGTCCCGTCGGCCACCCGCCTCATTTTCGATTGGGCGTTTACCTGATACGGGAATCCCGCAAACGACCGTGGCATGTCCGCTGCTAAGTAGTATGGCATGCTCAACCCTGCATCTGTTATCGAATCGAAAACGACGAGTTCCCTCACGGAAAACTTCTGGTTCCGCATTCTGCGCGACGAAAAGCTGCGCGCGTGCGACAACTTGGAAAAATTGCTGGTCGGTTGCGAGCTGATCGCCGCGTTCGACTCTGCCGATCTTCTTGCCGCCTGATCGTTTTCTATCGGCGAGGTAACAACTGCGTTACCTTTGCCTGGTGAGAACGCTGGTTGTGGCCTTGCTGGCGGGCCTGCTCTTTCAGCCTGCAAATGCATCTACCGTCTCTCCGATCTCGGTGCCGCTTTCCAAAGTCGTTTCGGAATCGCAATTGATCGTCACCGGTTCGGTTGAGCGAATCACGATACTCCGGCCGCCGGACGGAACGAAGAGCGATCCGGGCCTGCGATATTTCGAGGTGCGGATCGACGAAGTCTTGAAGTGCGCCGACAGAGAGGCAGCCAGAAATTTACGGGGTAAAATCGTACCGGTCTTCGATCCGCGGGACATGTTCTATCACGAACACGCGGAGATGATCGCAGCGGGCGTCATCTCGTTTGTCGATCGGCGCTATCCCACGAAAGCAGGGAAGATTGCAGCCGGCGATCAGCTGATATTTTTTATCGCGGCGCCGCAGAAGTCCGGAAAGTCTCCGATCGCCGGCGCCTATTTCCTGACTTGCGGTCAGGCCTACGACACGCTCGCGATCAAGAGCGCTGTGCGGAAGCGGCTGAAATAATTTCGTATTCGCCTGCGTTTTCGTCCCGGGCGCGTTGCGCCGCAAGGATCTTGTCGGTTGGAACACGGCGCAGATTTTTGGTGAACCGCAATTTCGACAGGGTCCAGATGATCCATTTCGTCGGATCGAAGTTCCAGGGCTTCACGCCGTTGCGGTAATCGTACTGAAACTCGTGATGATAGTTGTGATAGCCCTCGCCGAAGGTAACGAGCGCGAGGAAGAATGAATCGCGCGCGCTGCATTTGGTGGAGTAAGGCTGGGTGCCGAAGACGTGGCAGGCGCTGTTAATGAAAAAGGTGCAGTGCTGCAACGCGACAATACGGGTAATGCCGGCGAGGAGGAATGCGCCGAGCGCGCCGCTCCATCCATTCCAGAGAAACCCGAGCAGCGCCGGAATAACGAAGCTCACCACCGCCGCGATCCATTGGACGTAGCGGTCCTGCCAAACGACGAGCCGGTCTCTTCGAAGGTCGCCCACGTTGTCGTAAGGCCCTTCGGGATGAAGCTTGAAGATAAGCCAGCCGATGTGCGCGAAGAAGAAACCTTTCGAGATGCTGTAGGGGTCGTCGTCATGATCGACGTGTTTGTGATGGCGGCGGTGTTCGCTCGCCCACATGAGAACGGAGTTTTCAAAGGCGGCCGCGCCGAAGACGAGAGTAAAAAGACGCACGGGCCACGCGGCCTGAAAAGCGATGTGCGAGAAAAGACGGTGATAGCCGATCGAGATGCTGAAACCGCAGGCTGCAAACATCGCGAAAAACAGCGCAACCTGAAACCAGTCCAGCCCGAAGTACCAGAGGTAAACGGGGACTGCGGTCAGGGTGAGCGCGAGCGTGCCGATCAGAAACGAACTGGTCGTCCAGTTGATGCGCGCGCGGGGCAGCCGAAAAAAGGAATCGCCGGATTGTTCCGGACTGGGATTGGGCGCGTCAGGCGCAGAAATCGGATTGCTAATTTGAGAAGAAGATTGCATGGACACCAAGTTCTATTTGGAAACGCGGACCCGCGTTCGTTTTCCCCGTGGAAAGGGCCTGATGCCGAGGCAGAAGACGCTTAACTGCTAACGGCCAGCACCATCGTCTGGATAGGCGGAATGTCAACCGGACATTGCCGGCGAAATGTGTTGGGAATGTCTACCGCGTCGTGATCCCCTCGGCGATATCGACGTGAAACGGCTGTTTCATCTTGGTTTTGCCGTAGCTCAACTCGGCCGTGTAATCGCCGCCCGGCAGGAATTTTTTCGGATCGTCACCGCCGTATTTCGCCAGGATTTCTTCGTTCGGGCGCAGGTCCCAGCTCAACCGGGTAATGCCCATCACGCCGGGAGCTTTCAAATTCGTGACGGGCTGCCCGGCCGCGTTCGTGATCGCGATTTTGATTTCATCGCCCGTGAATTCCTTGATCCAAACCGTGAAGAGCGCGCCCTCCGGTGGATTCTGGCCGCGGTAAACGCCTTTGCCATTCCAATCCGAAAATCCGGCCGGTAGATAGGCGCCCAGGGCAGGTCGCACGCTGAAAAAATGCACCGGCTTCGCGGCGACTTCCGGCGTGAGTTCGCGCAACGCCCGCGTGTCTTCAATGATGCCGATACTTCTGCCATGCGTGGCAATTACGAGGTCGCTCGTGCGCGGATGGATTTGCAAATCATCGACGCGCACCGCCGGCATGTCCCCTATTTTCATCCAGTGCGCGCCCTGATCGAATGAAGCGAAAAGACCAAAGTGCGTTCCGGCGTAAAGCAGCCGGGGATTAATCGGATCTTCGCGCACCACTTCGACCGGCGCGTCCGCAGGCAATCCCTCGCCTACGATGCTTTGCCAGGTCTTTCCGCCATCGGCGGTGCGGACGATCATCGGCCGATCGTCGCCGGCGCGATAAGCATTCACCGCCACATAAGCAACGTTCGCGTCCTTCGCTCCGGGTTCGATCCGCGAGATCCATTGGCCGCGCGCCGGTTCCGGCAGATTCGCCGTCAGCTCATTCCATTTCCCGCCATCGTTATCGGTGATCCAAAGCCGGCCGTCATCCGTCCCGGCCCACAACAATCCCGGCTTGACTGGCGATTCCGCCAGCGAAAACACGACTCCGAAATTTTCCGCACCGCTGCCGCTCGCGTTCGTGCGCGCGGGATCGTTCCGGGTGAGGTCGGGACTGATGACCGCGTAACGCTCCGCGCGATCGGTCAGGCGAAAAACCTGGTTGCCACCGAGATACAGGACGCCGGGTTTATGCTTGCTCATCACCAGCGGCGAATTCCAGTGAAAGCGATAACGCTGCTGGCCTTCCGGCGCTTGCGGCTGGAGCTGCCGCAGTTCGCCCGTGCGCATATTAAAGCGATGGACCGCGCCGCCCTGGTTATCGCCATAGAGCGTGTCGCGATCGGCCGGATCGAACAAAACGTAGAAGCCGTCCGCGCCAGTAAACGGAGTCCAGTCGGAATTCCGAATCCCTTCCTTGCTTTGCACGCCGCTCGGACCAACCCAGTTGCAGTTGTCCTGCAATCCGCCCGCGATGCGATAGAACGGGCGACTGTCATCGAGAGAAATGCGGTAGAACTCGCCGGCAGGAATCCGGTTCAAATGCTCCCAGCCTTTGCCCGCCGCATAACTTTGATAGATACCGCCATCAGTTCCGAGCAGGAGACGCTGACAGACCGCCGGCTTCGGCGGTTTATTTTTGTCTTCCGGTTTGGGCGGCTTCGGCGCCGGCGTTGTGCCCGGCTGAATCACGAGCGCGTGACAATCGGGATGCAGTTTGTCCGACAGATCTTCCCGGAAATTTTTCCCGCCATCCTCCGAAACGAGCAGAGCGAGGCCGAGCAGATAGACACGCTGATCGTTCGCCGGATCGACGCGGATCTGGCTGAAATAAAACGGACGCGGATTGTAATCGCTCACCCGCGTCCATTTTTCACCACCATCTTCGGAGCGGAAAACGCCGCCGCTTCGGCTGTGAATGTCGGTAAGAGGACCGTTGCCGCCTTCATCGCTTTGCACCACAGCCATCACGATCTTCGGATTCGCGGGAGTGACCGCGAGACCGATGCGACCGGTTTGCGGCGGAAGACCGCCCGCAAGTTTCTTCCAATTCGCACCGCCGTTCGTACTCTTGAAAATTCCGCTCACATCTTCGCCGCCCGTAAGCGCCGAGCCGTACGTGAAACCCCAGGGCGAACGTTGCCGCGCGTAGAGCGCCGCATAAACGACCTCGGGATTGGAGGGGTCAAACGCCACGTCGCCGCAGCCGACTCGAGCGGTATGCGCACCCGGCGCTTGCAAGACCGGCTTCCAATTCTTCCCGCCATCATTCGTTTTGAAAAGTCCGCGCTCGCCGCCGTCGGCCCAGAGATGACCGACTGCCGCCACGTAAGCGACCTCGGGATTCGTCGGATGCACGATGATGCGCGCGATCGTGCGGCTATCTTTCAATCCGGTATTCTGCCAGGTGCCGCCGCCGTCGGTGGAACGGAAAACGCCTTTGCCCCAACCGGAGGAGTTACGGTCGTTCGCCTCGCCGGTGCCGACCCAAATCACGTCGGAATCCGAAGGCGCGATCGCGACGGCGCCGATCGATTGCACTCCTTCCTTGTCGAAGATCGGATCGAAGGAAACGCCGTTATCGCCGGTCTTGAAAAGTCCGCCCGTCGCCAGGCCGACATAGAATACGGCGGGATTGCGCGGATCGAGCGCGATGTCGGAGACGCGCCCGCCCATCACCGCGGGACCGATGCCGCGGACCTTTAGATTCTTGAAGAAGACATCGCTCAGTTGCGGGACGGGCGGATTTTCTTGCGCGCGTGAAGGCGAAGCGGACGCGAGAACAAGGGAAGCGACGAGAAGAAAACGGAGCGAAGCGAGCATGGCGTTCACTATCGCGCTGCTCGGTGCTGCGGCAAACGCCGCGATATGGATGTAGAGGCGCTTGTGCCAAGCGACTAACCCAAACGACAGGCGCTTGGCACAAGCGCCTCTACATTACCGCGGCAACGGCTTTTCGAGATTCGCCAGCGCGTAAGCGATCACGGCAACGACCGCCGAATTCTCCGCAAGCTCGCGCGGAACGATTTTGTCGAGCGTATCGGCGGCCGTGTGGTGATAATTAAAATAAGTTCGATTATCCTGGATCGGACTGAACCCCGGCACTCCGAGTTTCGTCAGCGGACCAACATCAGCGCCCGCGTGTTCGGAGAAACTCAAAATGCCCGCGCCAGAGCTCTGCAAAATCTTGGCGAGCGGTTCGAAGAATGATTTCGCTTCCGGCTTTGTGGCATAATTGATTCCGAGCGGATGCCCCGCGCCGCCATCTGTCTCGATCGCGGCGAAATGATTCGCGATCTCTTTTTCGTGGTCCTTCGCGTAGGTCTTGCCGCCGGCCGATCCATTCTCTTCGTTCATCCACGCGATTACGCGCACCGTTCGCTTCGGGCGGAGATGAAGTTGTTTCATCAGATTGGCTGCTTCCATCGAAACCGCGACGCCGGCGCCATCATCGATCGCTCCCGTTCCCAGATCCCAGGAATCGAGATGGCCGGAAACAATCACCACCTGTTCCGGATGCTCGCTGCCCTTCAAATCTCCGATCACATTGTAGCTCGTGGTATCGGGAAGCTGCTGCGGCGTGAGCACGAGGCGCATCCGCACCGTTCCTTGAGGCGCGAGCGACGCAATGAGATCGGCATCCTCGGCCGTGACCGCGCCCGCCGGAATCTTCGGCGCATCTTTCGCGTAATCGGTCTGGCCGGTATGTGGCAGACGAAACTCGGCGCCGCCAACCGACCGGATCAACGCCGCGACCGCGCCAAGTTTGCCCGCGGCGCTCGGCCCGTCGGCGCGATACTTCACCGCTTGTCCGTAGGCCTGTCCCGCCTGGCTTTGCGCCGCCATCTGTTTATCGAAGTGATAATCGAAGAGAACGATTTTCCCCGCGACCTTATCGCGGCCGAGCGCTTGCAGCTCATCGAAATCTCGAACAACGAGCACTTCCGCGGTCAGCCCGTCCGGCGGCGTCGCGACGCTCGCGCCGAGGGCCGTCAAAACAATTTTCTGAGTCGTGTTTTCAGCCATCCCGGAAAACTCGACCAGCGCCGCGGTTTCTTCGCCCCGCACCCAATGCGGCACCGTCAGCTTTTCGAGTTGGACCTCGAGCCCGAGCGCCTTCAATTCCGCGGCGACATAATCGACTGCCTTTTGCGCCTGCGCCGAACCGGTCAGGCGCGGCCCGATGTTATTGGATAAATGCGCGACCTGCCGGTAGGCATAATCGCTCTTCAACGCCGCCTGCTGGAGCTGTTTGAGCTCGGCAAGAGTCTGCGCCGAATACGGCGCGACGGTGGGCGTCGGTGACGGCGAGTTTTCCTGCGCGTGGGATATCGCGCCTGTGAAAGCGAGACCAGCGAAGACCGCGAAGTGAAGAATGCTCGTCCGAAGATTATTTTTGCTCATAATACGTGAGGCAACTTCTGGATTGTTCTTTCCGCCACGCCTCACTAGACAATGCCGTTGCCGCCGCAGCTTGCAACCAACCGGGATAACTCCATGCGCACAATCAAATTCTCACTCACGCTCCTCGCCCTCGCCCTGTTGAAATTGCCTTCCGGCGCGGCCGTCGAAACGAAAGAGACTGAAGCGAGCAAATCACTCAATGCCTTCTTTGAAGCGGAGTGGAATTACGAAATGGAGCAAAGCCCGGCGCGTGCTTCGTCGATGGGCGATCGGCGATGGAACGATCGTTGGGGCGACCAAAGCCTGGAAGCGATTCGCAAACGCGAAGAACATGAGAAGCAGGCGCTGGCTGGATTGGGTAAATTCGATCGGGCAAAGCTTCAACCGGCCGACCAACTCAACTACGATCTGTTCAAGAAGGATCTCGAGACGGACATCGAAGGATTCAAGTTTCGAACCTACCTGATGCCGATCAATCAGCGCGGCGGCCTCCAGACGCTGGATGAATTGGGCGATCGGCTCCGATTCGAAACCGTCAAGGATTACGAAGATTGGATTGCGCGCCTGCGGGCGTTTCCCGCGTTGATGGACCAGAACATTGCGCTCATGCGCGAGGGCGCGAAGAGCCACATCATTTGGCCGAAGATCGTTCTTGAGCGCGTGCCCGCGCAGATCGACAAGCAGTTGGTCTCCAAGCCGGACGAGAGTCCGTTCTACAAACCGTTCCAGAAATTCCCCGAAGCAATCGCCGCGGCGGATCGCGACCGGCTCACGAAAGCGGCCCAGGAGGCGATCGCGTCCGCAGTCTTTCCTTCTTTCCAAAAGCTGAAAAAATATTTCGTCGAGGAATATCTGCCGGCGGCGTTCGATGAGGTCGGCGTTTGGAAAATGCCACAGGGCGGGGAGTTTTACGCATACCTGGCGCGGCGGCATACGACCACGGTGCTAACGCCGCAGCAGATTCACGAAAAAGGTTTGAGCGAAGTCGCCCGCATCAAGGCGGAGATGCAGAAGATCATGGAGAAGCTCGAGTTCAAAGGCACGCTGCCGGAATTTTTCACGAAGCTGCGGACCGATCCGCAGTTCTTCTACAAGACGCCCGATGAATTGCTCCAGGCCTATCGCGCCCTGGCGAAACGCATCGATCCCAACCTGGTCAAAGTTTTCAAGACCCTGCCGCGCACCCCCTATGGCGTTACGCCGATTCCCGACAAGATCGCGCCGGATACAACTACCGCTTATTACAATCAGCCGGCCGCGGATGGTTCGCGCGCGGGGCTTTACTTCGTCAATCTCTATAAGCCGGAGACGCGCCCGAAGTGGGAGATGATGGCGCTCTCGCTGCACGAATCTGTTCCGGGCCATCATCTTCAAATCGCGCTCGCCCAGGAACTCGGGGACATTCCGAAATTTCGTCGCTACGGCGGCTACACGGCGTTCGTCGAAGGCTGGGGTCTCTACTCGGAATCGCTCGGGCAGGAGATGGGACTCTATGACGATCCTTATTCGAAGTTTGGTCAACTCACCTATGAGATGTGGCGGGCCGTCCGTCTCGTCGTGGACACCGGCATGCACCAAATGAAATGGGACCGCAAGCGCGCGATCGATTTCTTCATGGAGAATGCGCCGAAATCCGAGAACGACATCGTGAACGAGATCGATCGCTACATCTCGATGCCAGGTCAGGCGCTGGCTTACAAGATCGGGGAGCTCAAGATCAAAGAGCTGCGCGATCGCGCCCGCAGCGAGATCGGAGAGAGCTTCGACATCCGCGAGTTTCACGATGCCGTGCTCCTCTCGGGCGCGGTGCCGCTCGACGTCCTCGAACGAAATGTGAATGCGTGGATCGCGACGAAGAAGACCTTATCGGCGAAGCCTGCGGCTAAAACACCTTGAGAGGCTGCACTATTTAAGTTTCCAAGCGTGGGCTCCTCCGCCATACTTGGCGTGAGCATGAGTGCGATCGGCACACCCCCGGAAGAATCCGTTTCATCGCACCAACCCGTTGCATGCAGTCATGCTCGAGCGATGCGGGCGGCACCCAAGGGCCATTACTCCCGGCTTTTTCCGAAGCCCGCTAAACCGATCGCGGCGGAAGACGAAGGAAAACTCATCGAGTTAGGAAATGCCATGCGTTATGAGGTGGAGCGCGAAGGCACGCTCACACCGCGCGTTGGATATACTTACTTCGGACAATTTTTAGGTCATGACTTGACCCACGATCCTACGCCACTGGCGGGGCCTTACTCCGCTCCGGAAGAGACGCCGAATTTTCGGACTGCCTCTTTCGATCTTGATCACGTTTACGGCGGAGGTCCGGAGAAGTCGCCTTACCTTTACGAAGGAGAAACGGGCGCTGAGATTTTTAAGATAGGAGCCACCACGCCGGAAGGCTATCTGCGCGATCTTCCTGTGCAACACGGGCGCGTTCTCATCGGCGACCTCGAAGACACCCGTAACCTCGACAACCTTCTTCTAAGACAACTGCACGTTCTTTTCCTCAAGTTTCACAATGAGGCGATCAAGCAACTCGAGACGAACGTCGCGTTGATAGCAGCGACGGAGGGCTTGGGAGCGGCCACATTATTCGAGCGCGCTCGGCGTCTCGTATGCTGGCATTACCAGTGGATAATCCGTCACGACTTTCTGCCGCGGATTCTCCATACTGACGTTTGGAATTATCAGCAGCATAGAACTGCGCGTAAGAACGGCTCGAGCTTTTCCATTCCCATCGAATTTTCGCTCGCGGCCTTTCGCTTCGGGCACAGCATGGTGAGGAACGCCTACCGTTTAAATTGCCGCCAAAAACGCGTCGTCATTGGCGAATTAATGGCGCTCGGCCAAAAGGCATCGCCCATTCCCGATGATTACCTGCTCGAGTGGGGAACGTTCCTCGATGGCTTGCCTACCTCGGGCCCGCCAGCATCGAGCTCTTTTATCGACACATCGATCAGCCGCGCCATGCATGGCTTATCTCCCGGCACCATCCGGCTGGCCAACACCCTGGAATCGCCGAATCCCGCGAACCTGCCGGTAAGAACACTCCTGCGCGGAGCGCGCGCCCAGTTACCGTCCGGTCAGGAGGTGGCCGATGCTCTACTTACGCAGGGCAGAATCAAGGCGGGTGATCGCCTGACCAATGAGGACCTAAGCAACGACACTTGCGATCATTCGGGAAGCGTCTTGCGCGAAAGCGGCCTCGCGCGGAACACCCCTCTGTTTTATTATTTGTTAAAAGAAGCCGAGCTAAAGGCTGAAGGACTAACCCTGGGTCCTATGGGAAGTCAGATCGTTTCTGAAGTAATTCAGGGTGCTCTCGAGGCGGATCCGGATAGCTACTTGTCGGTCATGGGATCGAAATGGGAATTGCCGTCGTGGAAGTTTCCTGCCGGATCCATGCGAACCGTCAATTCACTCATCGGCATCGTCCAGCTAATCGGCGATGACAAGCTACTCCCGGAATGCGAAGCGCACTGGCGTCGCTTTCACCTTTCCTGAGGAGGGAGACCGTTTTATTGCGGTCCGCTAAACCTGGGAATGCGTAGGAATGACTCTCTCAAAGCGGAGATTGATGGAATCGTAAGCGCGGCGGTTGATGGCGAAGCCCCTCAGGCGCGATCGGGACTAAGAGTTGGAATGCGGCGCATGTTGAATGCCCTGGCAGACTTTGATTTTCCAACGAAGCGAGTTACTCCACTGGTGAAACTATGCACCGCCGGAGCGGGTTACGGATGGCGCGAACTGCAAAGGACGGCCAGACCCGATCGACTGGCTGAGGTGTCCGACAAAGCGATAGCAAGTCTAAGACAGGACCTGCGACACCGCCTCGAACGGATAACCCAACCATGCTTCGAACTGGAATGGAAGAGCTTTGGCCTGGCGATGAGTTCGGTCGGCATGCTGGTTGCCCCGACTGATTCGAAGGCAACGGAAAAAATGTTTCTCCGCGACAAACCAAGTGAGCGGCTATTCTCTCTGTTCAAGAAGTTTCCCATCCTGGCGAGTCTTTGGTGTCAGGTTATTTCGCAATGGCGCGGGCACGTGATGGAAGTCCTTTTGCGATTCAACTGCGATCGCCGTGCTCTCTCCAGAGCGTTCCTCGGCGGCGGGCCGATCATGAAAATACTCGATCTCCGCTGCGACCTGTCCGACTGGCATCACTCCGGACGAACAGTCGCACTGCTTCAGTTCAAGAGCGGCTCCGTCATCTACAAGCCGCGGTCAGGTGTAGGCGAGTGGGAATGGTTTTCATTACTCGAATCGATGAACAGGCGCTCATTCCGGCCGAAGCTACGGATCCTGCGAGTCCTGCGGCGCAAAGGCTACTGTTGGATGGAATATGTGGAAGCTCTTCCTTGTCGGAACAAAGCGGCCGCCTGCCGGTTCTATCAGCGTATGGGCGGAATGATTGCCGCGGCCTACCTCCTCAGGGCGGTTGATTGCCATCGTGACAACGCTATCGCTTCGGGCGAAGACCCGGTCCTGGTGGACGCAGATGCACTCTGGCATGTCTCCGCACTGACAGCATCTCAACCCCCACTCGACCTGCTGTATCGGACTGGATTCTTTCCTAACTCAAGACGATCCAGCTTACAATCCCGGAGCAGTATCCTGGGGCGAACGACCACGGGAAAACATCTGCCGCGAATCGGCAGCACACCACTTAGTCCGGGCCCCTACGCGCGCGAGATCGTGCGAGGTTTCACTCAAGGCTGGCGCGCCATTCTCGGCACAAAGGAAAGACGGTCCGCCTTCCTCCGCCAATTGCAGCGCATCCGTTCGCGCGAAAGACGTTGGATCTACTGGGCGACGGAGAAGTACGGTGCGATCAGGCAGGCTTCAATCCAACCGACCGTCATGCGATCCGGAAGAGAGAGGAAACGACTTATCGCGCGTTCATGCACGCGACCCATCGTATCCGCCGCGATAATACGCGCCGAGGTCGAAGCCTTGAAGCGGCTCGATATCCCCTACTTCCTTCGAACGACCAAGAAGTCGATGGGCACCGATGCACCTCTCGCTTCAGTGGAGGTCCTCGAAGCGCTTCAGCACGCCTTGCTTTTAACCTAGGCGTGTTACCCGCGATCCACTTCCGCTAGCTTCTCCACATGTAGTAGGAACAGGTCTGGTAATCCTCAGCCTGGCGCACCTCTGCATTGCCGTTTTCAGCCGGGATATACTCCGGCACAGCGAGCGTCAGCGTCTTAAGCCGCTGCTCGGGAGTAAGAAACTGAACATTAAAATCAGAGGGAAACTCGATTCCTCCGATCTCACTCACCGCCCTCTTGGCTGACTCGGGCGAAACCAGACAGCGATCCCGGAATTTTACATCCGATCCCGCCAGGGTTAGCACCGACGTTAAACGATCGAGCTTCTCGTCGTTATTCATCTGATCCCAGTTTTTAGCGTTCATTTGCATTATTTCTTCCTTGTTACTGCTGTTAACCGCATGTCCGCCACCTTGACGGACAGTTCCTTGACAATCATGTCGAATTCCGGGTGCTGCCGCAGCGAATCAAAGCGCGGATCCATCTTGAAGGACCGGTAGTCCACCCAACCTGTTTCTATGGCTTTGCCCAAATGGAAAAACGAGTCTTGCGACCTACCTAACAGCGCTTCCACCGCCGCGAGACGATAAGCAGCTTCGGGATTCAATGGCTCGCGATCCACGGCCGCGGTTTCCCTTTCCAGGCAGACCGCGAGGAGGGCGTTTGCGCCCTTGTTGTCACCCAAAGCCTGTTTCGCCCGGGCTAACGCGGATTGGTAAGTAACCAATCCATAGAATGAGCCACCCCCATCCGCGTCAGTCGTTGCGAGATCGCCATAGAGCCGGTCGGCCCCTTCAAAGTTTCGAGCAAAGAACTCAATTTGTGCGCCGAGCGTGGTCGTTTCTCCAAGATCGCCGTGGTCCTTTCGCACGCTTCTAAAGATTTCGCGCGCGGTCTCGGTATCTCCTTGAAGTAATCGCACGTAGGAAAGTCCGATTGATCCATCTGACGAACCAGGGTTTAACTCCACGGCGCGCTTGTAGGCCCGTTGGGCCCGCTCATCATCGCAAAGCTTAGCCCAACAATCCCCGATAGCCGCCTCGACTTCACCCGGTATGTCAGTCTGCTGTGAAGCCAGCTCGTACCAATCAAGCGCCTCGGGCTGCCGACCCAGGACATCAAGGGTCTGACCTATGAAACGAGCCACCTTGGCCTCGAGGCCTCCTAGCTCAACAGTTCGCAACTGTTCTTCCAGCGCTTCGGATATTTTGCCCTCCTGATAATACACCCCGGCCAAAGCCCGATGCGCATCGCTTGATCCGGCCGAGAGTTTCAACGCTATTTTTGCCTCGCTCTTCGCAAACTCCAGGGAACTTGGGTCCGCTTTGAAATGAGCGCGTGTGGTGGCCGCGATCGACAAATAGGCGTGGGCCAGCCAGGAGTCGGGCTCCGCCAGCAATGCCCTTTTAAACAATACGATCGCTCGGTCCTGCTCGGAGGGCTTGGACAGAGAGATCAATCGGCCAGCCCTAATATCTTCGCTGGCAGCCTCGTTGCGCAATCCAGGATCCTTCTTTGACTGGATCAAGGTCGACCAGTCGCTCGCACTCAAAATCGAATACATAGCCTGGGCCATAGGCGCCGGAACTAAGTTCGACGCGTTGCCGGGCCCGTTAGCTTCCCAAAGATCAGTGAAAAGAACATCTCCCCTAGCCGCATCCATCAGTCGATAAGAAATCCGCCTCTTACCTTCCACGGTCCGGGTCGTACCGGTGAGCACGGTACGCATTCCGGTTTGCTGCCCAGCCTTGCGGATATCTTCCGGCCTAACCCAGTCCAAACCGGATCCCGACTCGACCTTCTTTACCCGCGCTGGACCAAGGCTGCCCAACTGTTCTTGCAAAAAGGTCGCCAGCGATGCGGCGAGTTCTGGATCCAGAGCTGCCGTGTCCAAATCCAGGATTGGCAGGACAACTACGGAACGCGAAGCCAGAAGGCTTTCATGCATGGTGGCCTGAAGGTTCCGGGCGTGGATCTTCCATCCGCCTGCTACAACCGCGAGGATGCCAAAGGCGCCCAAGACCGCGGCCAAGGATCGATTGTGCCGCACCCAGCGGCGCGAATGGACCCACGGGCGGGCCCGCCTCGCCGCAATCGGGCGATCGTCGAGCCAGCTTTGGAGATCGTTCGCGAGGCTCGCCGCGGATTGATAACGATCCGCTGGCTCGCGCTCGAGGCAACGCGCGCAAATTGTTTCCAAATCGCGGTCCACGTGCCGCGAGAGGCTCCGAACTTTTGGCGCGGGCTTCTCGGTGGATTGCTTCATGACCGCAAAAGCGTTGTCGCCTATAAACGGCGGCTGGCCCGTCAGGAGTTCGAACAGGATCGCCCCAAGGCTGTAGACATCAGCCGCGGCGGTGAGCTGTGCGGCCGGGCCGTCCGCTTGTTCCGGCGCGATATAGCCGGGCGTTCCGAAGCTGGCCATCGATCGCGTGAGATAGCTCGAGGTGGCTTCACATCGCGCCAGGCCGAAATCACTCACGAGCGGTTCGCGGCGGGAATCCAGGAGAATATTGCCCGGTTTCAGATCGCGATGCAGCACGCCTTGCTCGTGGGCGTACTGAACGGCGCGCGCGACTTTCACCATGAGCTGGACGCTCTCACCCGGATGCTGGAGTAGCGGGTGGCGCGCTTGTAACAGGCTGCCCTCCGTTGCGTACTTCATCGTGTAATAAGGGAAGCCGTCGGCCGTTTCCCCGACCTGGTAGATCGGCACGATGTGGGGATGATCGAGACGCGCCGCGGTTTCTGCTTCGCGCCGGAAACGGGCGAGCACGTGATCGGAATCACTCTGATAAGCCAGGACGCATTTAAGGGCGACGATCCGCCCGGAATGCGGTTCCCTGGCCTGATAGACCACCCCCATTCCGCCGCGCGCAATTTCGTTTACGATCTCGTGATCGGCGATGTGCCAGTCGCCGTCCCGCGATTTCACGGCGGCCAATACTTCCTTGAACGCTTCCCTCCCCGAGGCTGCCTCTTCGTTATCCAGAGCGCCGCGCAAGAGGCAGTTCAAACAAAGACCATTCGTTAGGCGGGAAACGGAATGGCATTCCGCGCATTCCTCCGGCTCGGCGAGAATTCCCAAGGTCGGGTCGGCTGGGGGGCTTAGTTCCATGTCGGGTTAGTTCGGGGTCGCGGACAGGTTGGCGCAGAGATAGCGAATCTCATCATCCACGTTCGCCTCGTTCTCGACTGTCTTCGCGATTTCCTCGCGCAAGAGCGACCGATACCGTTTGCGGAAATGATGGAGCAAACTTTTCACCGACGGCTCCGGCACCCCGAGAGCGCGGGAAAGGCCTTCGTAACAGATGTCGTTCTTCTCCACCGTAAGATGAGTGTGCAACACTTCGTAAACGCGGCGCCGCCCTTTGCTTTCGCATTCCATCCTCAAGCGCCGCAGCGCTTCCTCCGCGATGGCCGCCGCCCAGCCCACGTCATACAACGTCTCGGGCGGAGCGGATTCCAACGCCGCCGCCGGGATGGATACCTGCGATGGCGCATCGGACATCCATTTCTCCCAGGAGATGAATTGGACCCCGCCACCCCGTTTGTATCGCTGCCGCTTGGCCGCGGCATCGATCAAAAAATTCTTGAGTGACTTCAGCAACAGGGACCGGAAACGTCCCCGCCGAGGATCGGCGCTTTGGACAAGGTTGCCCTCCAGCACCATCAGAAAAAAATCCTGGGTCAGGTCCTGCGCGTCGGGCGCGGAATATCCACGCCGATAAATATAGGTGAAGATCGGCCGCCAATAGATTTGGCAAAGTTGCCCGAGGCCCGGGTCCACGCTGCTGCGCGCCCCGCCGATATTCCGGTGGCGGATCAAACTCCACCGGGTCGTCACGAAATGCGTGAGGGCACCTCGATTTTCGACGGCGCAGTCAGCTCTCACGTATTCAACGTGATTGGATTGGATTTTTCACTCAAGCAAAAAATCGGCAAAGGGCGCGAAAAGATTGTGCGCCGCGGGTCGAGGCCCGGAAACGATTGGCGCCGCGAGCAGCCGCCGCTCAGTGGCGGACCGGCAGGAACGTGTTATCAAACACGTAATCGGCCACCCGCCGGCCCTGGGCGATGCCTTCCGTTTTATCAAACGACCAGTGGATTCCGAGGTAAATGCGGCTCTGGCCGTTCTCTTCTTCAGCTTGCGAGAGAGTGGAAAAACTGCGCGCCATTCGAGGACGCACATTGCCAAGACGGTCTTTGGTTATCCCATTGAACTCATCGGAGACGAAGGTAAACCCAAGGCGGTCCGTTCCGTAGAACCGCCGAAGGGTTTGGAACAACGCCCCTCCGAAACCGGCGTGCCCCGAAGGATAAGCGGGAAACGGCGGAGTAAAGTTCGGGCCGGTAAGGTTCGATGCGGGCGCTCCCAGCGGCGTGAAGTTTGGGTCGCCGGTAGTCGCGGCATTCCCATCGCCCAATCCCATGGGCCCGGTGCCCGCATCGGATTCACGAACCCCCGTCACAGGCCGCCAGAAATCCCAGTAATACTTCGAGTCCCAGACGGCCATGGCGGTGTCGGCCATGGCGACGTTCACCAGAGCGAGCAGGCGCGCCAGTTGCAGAGGCCCAAGGTGTGTCTGATCGGCAATCTGCACGGTGATCTGATTGTAAAGCCGAGGCGGCGCACAAAGACTCGGCGTTCCGTCATACGCCCAGAACAAGCCGATGAAGGTCTGTTCCTCGGTTCGTTGGGTAAGCGTGACCACTCCGTCTCCGCCGAGGGCTTTCACTTCACTGAATGCGGTCGCATAAGCGGCGCTCGACATGGCCGGCGGCTCCGGCGTGCGAAATTGATTTGTTGCAGCCAAAACGAAAGGAGTGCATTCGCCCCAGTAGGCGCCGAGCGCGAGAGGAATGGAACTCAGCGGATCCTGGCGCCAATGGCCCGCGTCGTCTTTTGTGATGTGATCGATGCCTACCTTCGGCTCAGCCTTTTCCGCTCCATCATGCACGCGCATGGCGAGAATGGCCGCAGCGACTCGTTGCCCGATCTCAACGCCGTTGGCTTTCTCGCTTTTGCTTTTGATCCGGAACAAATCTTCCGCCAGGAATGCATCGAAAGCCGGCTTTTGCGAAGGATAGAGCGCCGCGAGGGTATCATGCGCCGCCTGGCTGAGAGCAGCATCGATCGAAAGCGCGCCACCCTTTGCCTCGATTCCTGTGTAACTGCGGAACGTCGGCGTGACGGCATTCATCGCGTCGAACATTGCGATGTGGATGATCGCCATAGCGCGGCTCGCGCGCGCAGGTCCGAGCTGTTCTCCAAAATGACGCGGGTCGGGAAGCGCCACCGGCGTGTGGTCGAGCCCCGTGGCATCGATCGCGATTCGGTTCCAACGGTGCAGAACGTCCACCGCCGCCTTTGGACCGCTTCCTTGCGGACCGGGTTGCCCGGCGCGAAATCGCGGTCCAAAAGCATCGCGAAAGCTATCGGCGTTTCCTTGTCCGACCGAGAGCAACAACGCCGTCCCGACACTGAGCAACTTAAGTATCTTCACATGTTTTCTGCGTGAGGCATCGCTTCTGATAAGGTGCCGATGCTGGCATTCTCTCGCGGAAAAGGCGAGTGCAATTGTGTCGTGGCCGGCGCCCTAACAACAACCAACGATGATTACCTCGATGCGTGAGCCTTGCGATGAGAGTGCCGTGCGTGCGAATGCGGCGGAGTCGCCCTGCACGGCGTCGTCGGGCAAGTGGGTCCTCGCCGCGACGATTCTCGCCTCGAGCATGGCGTTCATCGACGGCACGGTCGTTAATGTGGCGCTGCCGGCGTTGCAAACCGATCTGAATACCAGCGTGCCGGACGTCCAATGGGTGATCGAGGCTTACGCGCTTTTTCTGGCCGCGCTCCTCTTGGTAGGCGGCTCGTTAGGCGATCTCTACGGGCGACGGCGCGTTTTCCTCATCGGTGTCGGTATTTTTGCGGCGGCGTCCGCGTGGTGCGGCGTGGTCGGAAGCATCGGGCAACTCATTATGGCGCGCGCGGTGCAGGGAATCGGAGCGGCTCTTCTCGTCCCGGGCAGTCTGGCCATCATCAGCAGTTCTTTTCGCGAAGAAGAACGCGGACGAGCCATTGGGACGTGGTCGGGCTTTAGCGCCATGACGGCCGCGATCGGGCCGGTGCTTGGCGGATGGCTCGTCCAGCAAGTCTCCTGGCGCGCCGTCTTCTTTATCAATATCCCGCTGGCGATCGTTGTCGTTGCCATCTCGCTCTGGCGCGTTCCCGAAAGTGGCAGCCGCACAAAAGCAGCGCTCGATTGGTGGGGCGCGATTTTGACAGCGGCGAGCCTGGGCACCTTGATTTTCGCGCTGATTGAATCGGCGCGCCTCGGGTTCGCGCATCCCGCAATCCTCACTTCGATGCTGATGGCGGGCGGCTGCTTCATCGCCTTTCTCGTGGTCGAATGGAGAAGTCGCCGCCCAATGTTGCCCTTGGAACTTTTTCGATCGCGCACCTTCGCGGGCGCGAATCTTCTCACACTTTTCCTCTACGGCGCCCTGGGCGGAACGCTTTTCTTTTTCCCGCTGAACTTGATTCAGGTGCAGCGCTACACGCCCACGCAGGCGGGAGCGGCGCTGCTGCCATTGATCCTGATCATCTTCCTCTTGTCGCGATGGTCCGGCGGACTGGTGCACCGCTACGGCGCAAGGATCCCGCTCGTCATCGGACCGATGATCGCAGCGGCGGGCTTTGCCCTTTTTGTCGTCCCGGGCATCGGCGGCAGTTATTGGAGAACGTTCTTCCCGGCCGTGATCGTTCTCGGAATCGGCATGGCCGTCAGCGTCGCGCCGCTCACAACGACAGTGATGAACTCGGTGGCGCAAGAGCGCGTGGGCATTGCTTCCGGCATCAATAATGCCGTCTCGCGAATTGCCGGACTGCTCGCCATCGCCTTGCTCGGGATCGTGATGCTGCAAACTTTCAATCACGCGCTCGACCGGCGGCTGCGAGATTTGAATCTTCCGCCGGCTGTGCAGAAATCTCTGGATGACGAGCGCGGCAAACTTGCCGGCGCGGATCTTTCGCGCAGCCCGCCGGAAGTTCGGGCCTCAGTGCGAGAGGCGATCGACCGCTCGTTCGTGGATGCTTTCCATCGCGTCATGGCGATCGGCGCCGCGCTCGCGCTGACCAGTGCCATCGCCGCCTGGGTTTTGATCGACGCCAGGCCGAGAGCGCTGCGGCGGGCGAATTAGGAATTCACGCGCGCCGATCGCTCAACCCGTTCGGAGGGGTTGGGGGCGGAACCTGATCGTCGCGACAATGGCAAGCACTACAAAAAGCGCCAGGACAGCGAGCTGCGTAATTGCAAACGCCGGCTCAGTCTGCGTCGGAGCGATCGCGTGCAGTGCCGGCACTCGGCGAAACGCCATGACGACACCGACAAAGACATTGAAATAAAAAGCAATCATGGCTGTGACGATGTAAATCCAGCGCCAGGGTCCCGCCATTTCCAGTCGATAACGAGCAACGATAGCAATGGCCAGGACAACAAGGGATATGCCGCCCACGGCGTAAGCCGGGGTAAAACCGTGAAATGGGAAAAAGAAACCGGTGACACTGGTCGCAACCGTGGTGATCAGAAACCATTTGGTCCAGCCGTCGAAGCGTTTCCCGGCGAGCAGACCGAACAGAACAACGAAGCCGGTGAAGATTCCCACAAGGCTGATCAAGGTGTGAACGATCGTGTATAGGTGCAATATCACGGAATAGCTCCTAAGCGTCAGGCACGCACGAATGTCAGCAGGTCAGCGTTAATGGTGTCGGCCTCAGTCGTGGGCATGCCGTGCGGAAAGCCGTTGTAGGTTTTCAATGTGCTATTCTTCAGCAACTTTGCCGAAAGCGGTGCGGAATCGGCATAAGGCACGATCTGGTCGTCATCGCCATGCATCACCAGCACTGGCACGGTGATCTTCTTCAGGTCTTCGGTGAAGTCCGTCTGAGAGAAGGCGACGATCCCGTCATAATGCGCCTTGGCGCCTCCCATCATCCCCTGACGCCACCAATTCCGAATCACACCCTGGGATATTTTCGCGCCCGGCCGGTTGTAACCGTAAAAGGGCCCGGTCGGCACATCGAGATAAAATTGCGCCCGGTTAGTCGCCACCTGCGTTTGAAAGTTGTCGAACACTTCTTTCGGCAACCCGCCCGGATTGCCTGCCGTCTTTACCATCAGCGGCGGCACCGCGCCGATGATCACCGCCTTTGCCACGCGGCTTTCGCCGTGGCGCGCCAGGTAGCGCACCACTTCGCCGCCGCCGGTCGAGTGGCCGACATGCACCGCTTCGCTGAGGTCGAGATGTGCGGTCAGCGCGGCAAGGTCGTCCGCGTAATGGTCCATGTCATGGCCGCCACCGGTCTGGGCGGAACGGCCATGGCCGCGCCGGTCGTGGGCGATGACGCGATAGCCCTGCTGGAGGAAGAACAGCATCTGCGCGTCCCAATCATCGGCCGACAGTGGCCAGCCGTGGCTGAATACGATCGGCTGACCTTTGCCCCAATCTTTATAATAGATTTCCGTGCCGTCTTTGGTGGTGATCGTGCTCATTATTTCTATGGTTGTGTTTTGGTTTTCGAATCGAAAGCGTAGTTATTCAAGGCACCCGTTAGCTATAAGGGCGCGTGCGAATTCCGGAAACCGTCCCGCCGGCAAATCCGCCGGATCCGTTTGGCTCAATCCAGCCGTTTGTCCCCTCGCTAATAACGCGCGACTCCTCTTAGCTCCAAGGTCTGGAGCGTAGCAGCCGATAGATCACCGGTTACGCGCAGGCCCTGGTTGCCTTGATAGCGCGCAAGAGCGCGGCGCGTTTCCGGCCCGAGGATTCCATCGATTTCCCCGCGGTAATAACCCTGGCGGGCCAGTTGTTCCTGCGCCGCGGAAATGGTTGAGCCGGAGTCGTCATTGCCGGAATCGTATCCGTAAGGCTCCGCGTAGTAATCGGAGGCGTAATAGTCGTCCGGGTACCAATAGGCGCCGGGATAAAACCACGGGTCGAAGATGAACCAGGAGCCGTTGATGAAACGGCAATGATGTCCGTTCCAACTGTGATCGCGGTTGCGATCCCATTCACGATGCCAATTGGCGGAACGTTGCGCGACGACGTGACTTTGCCAGTTCGCCGGAAGGTTGTTTCTGCTCCGGAACTGACCTGCGCCATTTCCTTCGCGTCGCGAATTGGCAATCGCCCGATTTGCTCCGTTCGAGAACCGGGTGAGACGATCGCCCCGATTGATATTTCCGCGACCGAACTGCGGCGCCCTGAAAGACGCGCCGCTACTCGAGTTGATGTTGCGTTGACGAAACGCCGACGACGATGGCGCATACCGGCCGGCCGACGAGAAGCGCGGCCCAGAATACATCATCCGGCCGCCGCCGAAACTTCGCGCCGGCATGGAATGGAAGGAGGGAACCGAACCGCCTCGCGCGAAGCCGGACCCGGCAAAATGTGCGCTTCCTCCGTGATGCCCGCCGGCTTGGGCTCGGACGGTTAATGCCGCGCTCACCACCAGCGCGACCCAATAGAGATTAGTTTTCATGATTTGGATTTCCTTTGGCCTCAGTCGCGTGGTTGCGGCAGAAGCGTAACCGCACGCGGCCCTGCCCGCTATTGGACATACGAGTGATTTATTCCCAATGCGTCGGAACGAGCAGCGCCTCGTCCTTTTGGAGGAGTGATTGTGGCTGAACCGCCTGGTTAACCCGGCGTCGCGAGCGCGGTGCGGACGAGAGGCGCAACCCGTGTCCCGAGCAGCTCGATCGCGCGCAGGAGTTTCGCATGCGGCAACGCCGCGACGCTCATCTGAAATGTCAGGCGGGAGATGCCGCCTAACGACTCGTTCACCCGCAGGATTTTTTCCGCGACCGTTTCCGGATCGCCGACGAGCAGCGCTCCGGTCGGTCCGAGCAGGGCGTCGAACTGGGCGCGGGTGGCCGGCGGCCAGCCGCGTTCTTTGCCGATCTCAGTAAAGCTTCGCGCATAACCGGGGAAAAAATCGTCTGCCGCCGTGGATGAACTTTCCGCGACATAGCCTAACGAATGGATGCCTACCTTGAGTTGATCTCGAGGATGACCCGCCCGCAGACCCGCCTGCCGGTAACTGTCGATTAACGGACGGAAACGGTGAGGCTCGCCGCCGATGATCGCCACCATCAGCGGCAACCCGAGCGTGCCGGCACGAATAAAGGAGCCGGGCGTGCCGCCGACGCCGAGCCAAACCGGCAGCGGATCTTGCAACGGACGCGGGTAAATTCCCTGTCCGGTGAGGGCCGCGCGGTGTTCGCCCGACCAATGAACACGCGTGTTCTCGCGGATCTCCAGAAGCAAATCGAGCTTCTCGGCGAAGAGAGAATCGTAGTCCTCTAGCTCGAGGCCGAAGAGCGGAAATGCTTCGATGAAAGAACCGCGCCCGGCGACGATCTCCGCCCTGCCATTCGAGAGCAGATCGAGCGTCGCGAATTCCTGGAACACGCGGACGGGATCAGCCGCGCTCAGCACGGTGACGGCGCTCGTTAATCGGATCCGCCGCGTTCGGGCCGCGGCGGCCGCAAGGATCACCGCCGGCGCGGAGTCGAGGAACTCACGCCGATGATGTTCCCCGATCCCAAATACATCGAGGCCCACCTCGTCGGCGAGTGTGATCGCTTCGAGCAGTTCGCCAAGATGTCGCGCGGGATCGACTGCCCGGCCGGTCGCGGGATCGACGGTTGCCGCTACGAAACTATCTACGCCAATCTCCATGTTCATGTTTGTGCTGCGACGCGCGGTTGGAAGACCCCAGCAAAGGCGGAGCGGACCCTCAGGAAGACGACGATCCAGAGCGCCGTCACGACGATCGCCGGAGCCAGGCCGTCCGGGGCCATCAAGATGTGAAACATCAAAATGTTTACGATGATGGGGGCAAGCAGCATCAGGGCGAGCGGGACGTAGCGATTGATCAGAAGCAGGATGGCCGAGAGTAGTTGGAGCAGGAAGACGACGACCAGATAATTGGACGCGAGGAGCGCTCCCACGAACTGCCCAGCCGTGCCAGAAGGCAAGGCGCTATGGATGAAGTGGAGGAAGCCGTTGAGTCCGAAGACCAGGAAAATGAGGCCAAGGAGAAAACGGGCGATGACAACGGTAATTTTCATGTTAGTTTCTTTTGTTTGATACCAAGTATATTGATATCAATATAGTTTGTCAAAGAAAGAAATGAAACGAAAACAAACCAGGCAAACCGAAGACTCCTCGGGCGTTCATCTCTGGCTCATTCTCATGAAGGCCTTCCAGGCGCTGGTCCCGCACGCGGCGAAAAGCATCAAGCGGACAGAACTGGGCGACTCCGATTTCCGCGTCCTTGAAGCGCTCCTTCATAAAGGACCGCTCCCGGTGAATACAGTCGGCCCAAAGGTCTGGCTCACTCCGGGATCCATCAGCGTGGCCGTCGATCGGCTGGTTAGGAAAGGGCTGGTGGCGCGCAAGGGCCACACCGACGACCGGCGGGTGCGACAGGTTGAACTGACGGCGAAAGGACGAGCGCTGATAACTCGCGGATTTCGGGAGCATGCCGCGGCGATGGAAACTGCCGCCAGCGTTCTTTCAAAAAATGAGCGGCTGACGTTGCTGCGGCTTTTGAAAAAACTCGGCAAGCACGCGGCCGAAACTCGCAAATAAGAATCAGCCGTCAGGCCAGGACCGACGAGGTCAGCAAATGCTCGATCTTCACCGGCAGTTCGCGCACGCGAACGCCTGTCGCGTGATAGGTGGCCGCCGTGATGGCGGCAGCGATGCCGGCCAAACCAATCTCGCCAATCCCGCGCGCGCCAAGTTCGTTGATCTCCTTGTCGGGGAAATCGACGAAATGCACCTCGAGTTTGGGCACGTCGGCGTTCACCGCCACAATGTAGTCGGCCAGGTTACTGTTAATCGGCGCGCCACTCTGCTGGTCGTAAGACGTGTGCTCCAGGAGCGCCATGCCGATTCCCATCACGACCGCGCCTTCGATTTGGTTCCGGCCGGCCAGCGGATTAATAATGCGGCCGGCATCCATGACACTCACGACCCGGCTGACGCGCAACCGCGCGATCGCCGGCTGCCAGGTGACTTCGACAAAGTGACAGCCGAACGAGTGCGTCGAGAACTTCGGCTTTTCCTCACCGAACGTTGCCTCGGACTTGCCGCTGCCGGTGACAAGGCGCAGGTTGGCGCGGCGGAGCAAATCGGCGAATGGGACGCCACCGGCGGGACCGTTGGCCTTCACAAACACCCGGCCACCTTCGAAGGCCAAATCGGCCGGCTTGTTTTTCTCGAACGGCGATCCCGGTGTTGTCGTCGCGATCGTCAGGAGCGATGCGATTGCATTGTCAGCCGCTGCAAACACAGCCGGGATTATCGATCCGGTCACCATCGAACCGCCCGAGACCGGGCCTTCCGGAAGCGACGTATCGCCAAGCGCCACTTCGACCTTGTCGAGCGGCACCCCCGTTTTCTCCGCGGCAAGCTGCGCCAGGATCGTGTAGGTGCCGGTGCCGATGTCCTGCGTGCCGCAAGCGACGCGGGTAGTGCCGTCGTCGCGGAGTTGGATGTTAGCCTCGGCCGCGAATCGCGTCGCGATCCAGGCCGCCCCGGCCATTCCCCAACCGAGGACCAGCCCATCGCGCTTCATCGAGCCGACCTCAGGCTTGCGCTTCGACCAGCCGAACTTCTCCATGCCGAGCTCGAAGCAGTCGACTAAATGACGGGACGAGAATGGAATGCCTAACGACTCGTCGATCTTCGGCTCGTTGAGGATGCGAAACTTGACCGGATCGATCTTAAGTTGATCGGCCAGTTCGTTCATCGCCGACTCGGTCGCGTAGAGCCCCGGCACAGCGCCCGGGCCGCGCATGTCGGACGGCGTGCCGATGTTGCGCTGGGCGCGGCCGAACTTTACCCGGAGGTTGGGCACACTGTACTGGAACGCCGTCGCTTCACCGCAATTCTCGTGGTAATTATCGAGCACCGACCTGTGGTAAACGTAGTCGTGCTGGAGCGACACGAGCTTGCCCTCAGGGGTGGCGCCGAGCCGGACCCGCTGTTGCGTGCGTGCGCGGTGACCGACCGACTGAAACATCATCTTGCGGCTGAGGACGAGCTTGACTGGCTTACCAAGCTTTCGTGCCGCCGCGACGGCCAGCGCGCAATGCGTCCATGGCCATAACTTGCTGCCGAAACCCGAGCCAACGAACTTCGTGATGACGCGAACGTTCTCTTTGGGCAGGCCGAACATTTGCGCGAGCACGCCCCGCATGTTGAAGATCCCCTGCGATTCCTCGTAGATGGTCAATCGATCGCCATCCCACATGGCGGTCGTCCCCTGGAGCTCGATCGGGTTGTGGTGCTCGGCCGGCGTGACATAGGTTTGGTCGAGCTTCATCGGCGCGCTCGCGAAAGCGGCGTCGGGATCGCCGCGCTCGCTTTGCAAGCGTTTCTCCGGGCCGTAGCTGGTGGGAACCGTATCCGGATCGTCATCGGCTTTGAGATCGCTTTCGACGTTCGGTTTGTTCTTGTCGTAGATAATGCGGACGGCATCGGCGGCGCCTTTGGCCGCCTCGAAAGTGTCCGCCACCGCGAGCGCGACGTATTGGCCGTAGTAGCAAACAACATCGTCCTCAAACGGCGGGCGCCGCTCTACACAGATGCCTTCCATCCCCTTCCCCATGACTGAGCGAGAGATCTTTCCGATGTTCGCGCGATGAAGAATCGCGCGCACGCCCGGCATCTTTTCCGCCGCCGCCGTGTCGAGCTTCTGGATTTTGCCGCTGGCAATCGTCGCCTCGACCGGGACCGCATACAGCATCCCGGGAAAGTGAAAGTCCGACGCGTACATGGCCGTGCCACTCACCTTCAGCGGACCATCGATTCGCGGCTGCGGTTTCCCGATGACAGACATCTGTGCGCTTTCAGGCATAATGCACTCGTTAGGCGTTTTGGGTCGCGAGCTTCAGGGCGTGGACGAGGCAGCGTTTGGCCAGCTCAACCTTAAAGCCATTTTCGCTCTGCGGCTTTGCCCCACGCAGCGCCGCTTCGGCCGCTTTTCGAAACGTGTCCTCTGTCGCCGTTTGGTTTGTTAGTTCAGCTTCAGCCTCGGTCGACCTCCAAGGCTTCGTTCCCACGCCACCGAGCGCGATGCGAGCGCGCGTCACTTTTCCGTTCGCCACCGTCACCACAACCGCGGCGGAGGCGAGCGCAAATTCATACGAAGCGCGGTCGCGCAATTTTAGATAAAGCGAGCGGCTTCCAGGCGCCGGCGGCGGAAGCGTGACGTGAGTAATCAAGTCGCCCGGTTCCAGTACAGTCTCACGGTGCGGCGTGTTGCCGGGCAAGACGTGGAAGTCCGCAATCGGAATACTTCGCTCGCCCTTGGTCCCTCGAACATGGATGGTCGCTTCGAGTGCGGCCATCGCCACATTCATGTCGGAGGGATTCGTCGCGATGCAGTGTTCGCTCGTGCCGAGGATGGCGAGGCTGCGGTTCGCACCACCAATCGCAGCGCAGCCTGTGCCGGGCTCGCGTTTGTTGCACGGCATGTCGGTAGCGCGGAAATACATGCAGCGCGTCCGTTGCAGCAGGTTGCCGGCGGTGGTCGCCATGTTTCGAAGCTGCGCCGAGGCGCCGCTCAAGATTGCTTCGGAAAGAACGGCATAATTCTTCCGAACGAGCGGGTGATAAGCGAGGTCTGAGTTGCGGACCACCGCACCAATCGTTAGGCCGCCGTCGGGAAGCGTTTCGATTTTGTCGAACGGCAGCCGGTTAATGTCCACCAGCGTCTGCGGCTGCTCGACGTTTAACTTCATCAGATCGATCAGGGTAGTCCCGCCCCCGACGAAGCGAATCTCCGCGCCTTGTTGCGCCGTTTTAGCTTTGGCCGCCGTGGCAACAGCTTGAGCGGGATCGGTCGCGCGCGTGAGCTTGAACGTTTTCATCCCGGTTTCTGCGGCTTGGTATTTTGCCGCACACTCTGAATGGCGGTGACGATGTTGGGATAAGCTCCGCACCGGCAAATATTGCCGCTCATCAACTCCTTCACGTCGGCATCCTCCGGTCCGCACGGCTCTTTTAAGAGCGCCACCGCCGACATGATCTGCCCGGATGTGCAATAGCCGCATTGGTAGGCATCGCAGGTCACGAAGGCTGCCTGCATCGGATGCAAATTTTCCGGCTGACCAATCCCCTCCAACGTCGTGATCTCCTCGCCCTCGTGCATGGCGGCGAAGCAGAGACACGAATTCACCCGCCGGCCATTGATGTGCACCGTGCACGCGCCGCACTGGCCATGATCGCATCCCTTCTTCGATCCGGTCAGATGGAGATGCTCGCGCAAGCAATCCAGAAGAGTGGTGCGCGGATCGATCCGAAGATCGTACTTCTTGCCGTTAACGCGAAGCGTGACCGGAATCGCGTCCTTCGACTCGGATGATGGCATCGGCTCTTTCACGGGAAGTTGCCCAAACGCAGTCGTAACCGGGCCCGCGGTCGCCAGCAAGCCGGCAGTGCCCAGGCGCGAGAGAAACGTGCGGCGCGTAGATCGCCCAAACTCGGACCGAGTCTCGGGTTCGGGCGGGTTGTCTTGATCAGACATGCAAGCCTCCTCGCCCGGATCGTAGACGATGGTTTCGATTCTTGCCAAGCATTATTCAAAAAGTAAAAATCCGGGCGCTTATCAGGTTTGGCCGAGAATGAAGCGCTCGATTGCGTTCGCGAATCCTTCCTCCTCCGATGAACTCGTCACCTGGGTTGCGGCTCGTTTCACTTCATCGCTGCTTTGTCCCATCGCGACGCTGAGGCCGGATTTTTCGAACATCGAGATGTCGTTAGGCATGTCGCCGATCGTGGCAACGTCGCCGGGGCCGATCTCGAGCATCTTCGCCAGCGTAAGAACGACCGCGCCCTTGTTCGCCTGCGGATGCGTGACATCGACGTAGTAAGGCTGCGAGCGCGCAGCGAAAACTGTGGAAGGTTGGTCGCGCTCGGGCGTTGTTTTTTTGCAATGCACGTCGGCATAGAACTGGCGAACAATGTCGGCTTCGCACCGCGCCACCGCGTCCAGGTCGTCGCTGATCCCGACGATCTTCACAACTTCGTCCAGTTGATCGGCGAAATCCGAGACCACGGTTGGCGGAAATTTCACCGTCCATTCCTCGCGATCTACGTGCGGCCCGTGTCGTTCGCGGACAAACCAGTCGTTGCCGCGGTAAATCCAGGCATCGAGCTGGTGTGCCTCGATCAGCGCGAGAATGGGTTCAACCGCATCCCGCGCCAGGACGTGCTGCGCCACCAGCGAAAAATCCGGCCGGACGAAACGGCCACCGTTAAACGCCGCCAGAGGCGTCGTTAGTTTGAGCGGTGCAACAAACATCTGCATACCGCGCGGCGGACGCCCGCTGGTAATCGCGAATGCAATGCCGGCATTGGCCAGAGCCTGCGCGCTGGCGATGGCGCGAGGTGTGAGCACCTTCTCGCGGGTAACGAGCGTGCCGTCGACATCCGCCAGCACCAGCTTGATCGACGCCATAACGCAGAGGACTCAAAGAGCTGTCATCTAGAGGGCCGGCTCCGGTGTTAATGGTGGATTTGGTTGCGTTGGCGGGGGCGCTTTGGCGCGCCGCTCCTTGAACCACATGATGACAACGTAGAACACGGGCGTGAGAAAGAGACCGAAGCCGGTGACTCCGAGCATGCCGAAGAATACGGCTGTGCCGAGCGCCTGCCGCATTTCGGCGCCCGCGCCTTTGCTGAGCACAAGCGGAAGGACGCCGAAGATGAAGGCGAAGGAAGTCATCAGGATCGGACGCAGCCGCAACCGGGCAGCTTCGACGGCCGCGGCGAAGCGATCTTTTTTATCACGGTCCTCGATTTGCTTGGCGAACTCGACGATGAGGATGGCGTTCTTACAGGCGAGTCCGACCAGCACGACAAAGCCGATCTGGGTAAAGATATTGTTCTCCATCGAACGCAGCCACACGCCGAAGATCGCGCTGAAGAGACACATCGGGACGATGAGAATAATGGCGAGCGGCAAAGACCAGCTTTCGTAAAGCGCAGAGAGCAAAAGGAAGACGAACAGAACGCAGAGCGGAAAAATGTAGATCGCGCTGTTGCCGGCGAGCTTTTGTTGCAGCGCGATTTCCGTCCAATCCGTCGTGAAGCTCGTGGGCAGAGTTTCTTTGGCAAGGCGATCGACGGCAGCGAGCGCGTCGCCCGTGCTCGCGCCGGGCGCGGGCTGGCCGCTGAGGTCGGCGGCGGGGAACATGTTGTAGCGAGTGACCTTGTCTGCGCCACTGACCTCCTGAACGGTGGAGACGGAACCGAGCGGAACAATTCCACCCGCGGAATTGCGCGTCTTGAGCAGGCGGATGTCGTCGGGCTTGAGGCGAAATTCGGAGTCGGCTTGGGCCGTTACACGGTAGGTGCGGCCGAAAAGCGTGAGGTCGTTCACGTAACTCGAACCGAGATAAGTCTGGAGCGTGCCGAAAATATTGCTGAGCGGCACGTTCATGCTCTTCGCCTTCACGCGATCCACATCGAGCCAAAGCTGCGGCACGTTGGCGCGAAAGGTCGTTAGGTTGTTGGTCAGGCCGGGCGTTTGATTCGCCTTGATCATCATCGCGAAAGCTTGCGCCCCCAGTTCCTCGAGCCCGGCGTTGCCGCGATCCTGAATGAAGAGCTTGTAGCCGCCGGCATTGCCAATCCCGGCCACAGGCGGCGGCGGGAAGACAATGACCAGGGCTTCAGGAATTTCAGCGCGAACCCGCGCGTTCATCTTCGCTACAATCGCCGGCAATCCCTGCTCGGGCGTGGTGCGCTCCGAGAATTCCTTGAAGGGCAGGAAGACCGCGGCCGTGTTGGTTTGATTGCCGCCGAAAAGATTGAAGCCGGCGAATTCCACCGTGTTGAGAATGCCGGGCGTTTCATGCGCGATCTTCCCGATTTTGTCCACGACGGCCTGCGTCCGATCGAGCGAGGAGGCGTCCGGCAACTGCGCGAAAGCGATGGCATAACCGCGATCCTGCGCCGGTAGAAAACCGCCGGGCACAATTTTGAAACCGAGCGCGGTCAGGCCAAGCAAACCGACATAGATGAGGAGCACGACGGCCGCGAGCCGGGTAAGCCGTCCGACCGTTCTGCCGTAGGCATTCGAGCTCCACGCGAAGGCTTTGTTGAAACCTTTGAAGAACCAGCCGAGCAAGCCGTCGATCACGCGCTGGAAGGAATCCTTCTTCGCACCGCGCGGCTTGAGCAGAAGCGCCGCGAGCGCAGGCGAAAGCGTCAGCGAGTTCAGCGCCGAGATCGCGGTCGAGACCGCAATGGTGAGCGCGAATTGCCGGAAAAATATTCCGGTGATGCCGCTGATGAACGCGGTCGGGATAAAAACCGAGCAAAGCACGAGCGCTATTGCGACCAGGGCGCCGCCGACTTCGGTCATGGCTTTGCGCGCCGCATCCCGCGGGCTCAGACCATCCTCGATGTGATGCTCGATGGCCTCGACGACAACGATGGCGTCATCGACCACGATGCCGATCGCGAGAACAAGACCGAAGAGCGAAATGTTGTTAATCGAAAATCCGAAGGCCTGCATTGCGGCGAAGGTGCCAATCAACGAAACCGGAATGGCGATGAGCGGAATGAGCGCCGCGCGCCAGGTCTGAAGGAAGATAAGCACGACGAGAACAACGAGCGCAATCGCTTCGAAGAGTGTCTTCTGCACTTCGTGGATCGACTCGCGCACCGACACGGTCGGGTCGTAAACAATTGTGTAGTCGAGTCCGGCCGGGAAACGCTTTTTTAGCTCGGCCATCTTCGCGCGCACGGCGTCGGAGGTAGCGAGGGCATTCGAACCCGGGAGCTGGAAAATGGCCATTGCGGTCGCCGGTTTTCCGCCGAGCTGGCTGGTCACGGTGTAGTCGCGAGCCGCGAGCTCAACCCGCGCGACGTCACGCACGCGCGTGATTTGTCTGTCGCTGCCGGTCTTGATGACGATGGCGCCGAACTCTTTTTCATCCGCGAGCCGGCCCTGCGTGCTGACCGTGTATTGAAATGCCGTCGCCCCTTTCGGGACCGGCGGCGCGCCGATAATTCCCGCGGCGACTTGCACATTCTGCTCCTGAATCGCCTGGACAACATCCTGCGCCGTCAGGCCGCGCGAAGAAACTTTGTTAGGATCGAGCCAGATCCGCATCGAATATTCGCGCGCTCCGAAGACATTGATATCGCCGACGCCATCGACGCGCGCGAGTTCGTCGCGAATCTGGAGCAGCGCATAATTGCTGGTGAAAAGCTGATCGAGCGACCCGTCCGGCGAGACGAGGTGCACGACCATCGTGATGTCGGGCGACTGCTTCTTCGTTGTCACTCCGATGCGCTGGACATCGGCCGGGAGAATCGGGATCGCGATGGCGACGCGGTTTTGCACCAACACCTGGGCGGTATCGAGATTGGTGCCGAGCTTGAACGTGATGCTCAGCGTCATGTTGCCGTCGCTGGTGCTTTGCGAGGACATGTAGAGCATGTTCTCCACGCCGTTGACCTGCTGCTCGATCGGCGTCGCGACGGTTTCCGATACGACCTTCGCGTTCGCGCCCGGATAGTTTGTCGTGACCTGGATGGTCGGCGGCGCGATCTGAGGATATTGCGCAATCGGCAACGTCGAAAGCGCGATCACGCCCACGAGCGTGATAACGATACTGATCACACCGGCGAAGATCGGCCGGTCGATGAAAAAATGAGGAAAGTTCATCGCGCTTTCGCTCGCAGATGGGTCGCGGTCACTTTGGCTTTTCGGATGGCGACGCGACCGGCGGCTGCGCCGATGGCCCTTCTGGAATTGGCTTAACAGCCATTCCCGGCTGGATCAATTGCAGTCGTGTGGAGACCACCCTCTCGCCATCCTTCAGCCCGCTCTTCACAATCCGCTTGCCTTCGAAAATGGTGCCGGTCTCAAGAGTCCGGCGTTCGAGTGTGTTATCGGGTTTCACGACAAATGCGTACTTCACTCCTTGTTGTGAGCTGATGACTTTGTCGTCAATGAGCGCGGCCCGGTAAGGTGCCGCACCCGCAATGCGGACCCGGACGAAAAAACCCGGTGTAATAAAGGCAGGATTCCAGTTCTTCAGGACGACGCGCGCTCGTACCGTGCCAGTCCCGGGATCGAGGCGATTATCGACAAAATCAACGACGCCTTCGTGGGGGAAGTTCGATTCGTTGCCGAGCTCGACGAAGGCCGGAATTTTTTCCGTGCGAGCGCTTACGCGTTTGCCCTCTTCGCTCAGCTTGATGTACTTGAGGAGCGCATTTTCATCACCGTCGACTTTCGCGTAAATCGGATCGACCGAAACCACCGTGGTAAGCACGCTCTCGAAGCCGGCGCCTGGCTGGACGAGATTGCCCAGCGTGATCCGCGCATCGCTCACCCGGCCGTCGATCGGCGATTTGATTTGGGTAAACTCCAGGTTCAGTGCGGCGGAGTTCTTCGCTGCCTCGGCCGCGGCCGCTGCAGCGGCAGAACCCTGATAGGTAGCAGCCTTCTGGTCGAACTCGCTGGCCGAGATCGTATTTTTAGTCCGCAGCTCCTTCGCGCGGTCGAGCTCGATCTGAGAAAGCTTGAGCTGCGCCTGCATGCGCTCGAACTCGGCCGCGGCGCGGTCGAAATCCGCCTGATAAGGACGCGGATCGATCACATAAAGCAGATCGCCCTTCTTGATGATGGCGCCGGCTTCGAAATGGATTTCGGTAATATATCCCGAGACGCGCGGCCGGATTTCCACCGACTCGACTGCCTCCAATCGCCCCGTGAATTCGTCCCATTCGCTCACCTCCTTCTCGATGACGGTGACGACATTGACCGGTAACGGTCCTTGCTGCGGGGCGGACGCTTTCTTGCATCCGGCGGCCGTCATGAGGATCGACAATATCCCGACGCCAACCAAAAAGTTTTTCATCGCTGCGAGTTTTCCATCAACTGTTTGAAATTAAGAAGGTATTCCTCGGCGCTCTGGCCGGAGATCGAAGGATCGAAAAGGGAGCGCAACTTCAGCGTGATTTCCGTAGTGGAATCGGAGAGCGGTTCGAACGAGACCACCCCCAGCCCTACGCCATCCGCGATGGTTCGCCAGGCGATTTTCCGCTCGGGAATTTGCCGGATCACCTCGATCACGCCATTCAGTTCCTTCCCGTCTCGGACGTTGCTGAACGAGAAATGGGTATCGTCGATTCGCTGGACGTTACCGAGGGACCTGATGAACTTCGGAAGCTCCTCGAAACACAACCACCGTTCATAGACTTCGGCCACGGGAGCGTTCACGATGATTGATTTTTCGGCTGCGTTCATAGACTTCGTTTACGGACGGCTCACTTAGACTGTGAACCGCGCGTAGCCGTCCTTCGAGAAGGTTCGACTCCATCCGTCCGTGTAGTTGAACAGCGTCATGCTCAAGGTGAGCAACGGATCGTGACTTCGCGCCGAGCGGCGAAAGATTCTGCGCCAAAGCTCCGCGAAACTGTATCTGCGTTGTGGTTGGGTTCTCATCAGCTTGGGTCCTGGCTCGCCTCAATGAGCGAGCACTGGACGGCTGGAGCGGCGTGAGCTCGCAACGCTGCCGCGACCGGCGAAAACGCTGGCCAACGATCCTCTCAACGAAGTGGAAAGGTTTCGGGCCATTCGTCGCGACCGCGAGTACCAACCGGGCTGACGGTCCACCAATAACTCGGTGCGCAGAAGTTCCGGAGAGAAGCCGAGCGCTTCGCACACGTTTAAAAAAGAGTAGGGCCAGGCGAAGTCGTTTGCTGCGATCCAGCTCACGGCGTCTCGGTACATTTCGCGCCCGATGCGGTCCGTCGCTCCGCGAAATCTCCGCAAATCCTGTTTCGCCTGATCGAGCACCCCCTTCGCTAAAGCAACGTGCGATTCGGTCCCGCTCTGGATAGGTTTCATCATTCGAAACGCTAGCCGCCGTGATCGGCCTCACGCTATGAGGTAAAGGATGGAATTATTTGCCATGCCTGCGAATGAGATTCGTCTCGTCCTTTTGAACGAGCTGCTCTGGATTCAGGCGGGCGCTTTCTGCCTATAGGGAGAAACCACGGTTATCTTTGTTCCTTTGCCGCGCGCGCTCGTCACGCTCAGGGCGCCGCCAATTCGGGTGACGCGCTCTTGCATTCCGGTCAGACCGAAGCCGTCATGGCGCCCGTTCATCTTGAAACCAACCCCGTTATCGTGCAGCTCCAAACGGACCTCCGTGGCGTTAAAGCTGAGCCGCGCTTCGAAGCGGGTCGCATGCGCATATTTGAGCGTATTGGTTAACGCTTCCTGCCCGATGTGCAGCAGGTTCTCCTGCACCAGCGGCGAAAGCTCTCGTGCCTTGCCGCGGCGTTGGAACTCCACATGAAGGCCTGTGCCCGCAGTGGCATTCTTGATTAGACTTTGTAACGCTTCCCAAAACGTGGCGTCTTCGAGAGCCTGCGGCCGCAGCGCCCGGACAGACCGGCGAGCTTCATTCAAACCTGCACGGGCCAAATCATGCGCGGTTTGCAAATGATCGACTGCCTCCTTCTTGTAGCCCTTCGAGGTCGCGTCCTCGGCGGCTTGCAAATGCACAATCACGCCGGTAAGGCCTTGGGCCAGGGTGTCGTGGATATCTCGCGCCATCCGGTTGCGTTCCTCCAGGACGGCGGCGAGCTGGCTTTGCTCGGCAAACTGATTGAGTTGAATGGCGAACATCGCCTGATGCGCGAGCGCTTGCGCCAGTTCGATCTCCTCGGGCCGGTACGGGAGCCGGTCGCCGTGCCGAATGCCGATGAACCCATTCACCCGGCCTCCGACGAGCGTGGGAATAACGAGAAACTTCTTGGTTCCATTCGAGCGGAAGTAATTGCGGAGCGGCGGGGAAATGCGCGGATCGGTTTCGATGTCTTCGCAGGTCTGCGGAACGCCGGTGAAAACCATCTCTTGCAATCCTTCGTTCTCTTTCCAGGAGATCGGATCAGTCACAAACGGATGACTGTTTTCGAGCGCGGCAAGATCGGCGCCGTGCGTGGCTGCGCGCAAAACGATTTCATCGGTCGCCTCATCAAACAACCAAAGAACCACACTCTGCGCGCTCAGCAGCCGGCCGATTGTGCTCAGCATTTGTCCGATAAATTTTTCCGGAGGAGGCGCCGTCGCGAGAATGTCCAGGCTTTGCACCAATGCTTCCGCCTGTCCGCGGGCGACTTGCTCGGAAGCGCGTACCGCCTCTTCCGCCCGTTTTCGCTCGAGGGCGATGCTCGCGAGATGCGTGATCTGTTCGATGATTTCGAGCTGTGGCGTAGTCGGTGTGCGCGGCTCGCGATAATAAATCGCGAACGTCCCTAGCACCTTCGCTTCTGAGGAAAGAATTGGCGTCGACCAGCAGGCGCGCAATCCATGAGGCAAGGCAACGTCCCGGTAATCGGCCCAAAGCGGATCGGTCGCGATGTCGGAAACGATGACTGGCTGGGCGCGATAAGCAGCGGTCCCGCAAGAGCCGGCTCGAGGGCCAATGGAAGAGCCATCGATCGCGTCGATGTAAGCCTGAGGAAGGCTGGGCGCGGCGCCGTGCCGCAGTTGAGTGCCATTCGGTTCCAACAGCAGAATGGAAGAGAGTGCGCCGCTGGAGAGTTCCTCGACCAGCCGGCAGAGCGTATCCAGAATAAGCGGAAGCGGATCGCCGCGCGCCATCATCTCGAGCAGCCGTTTTTCTCCGCCCAACAATGCGGCCGCGTGTTTACGAGCGGTAATATCCACCGTGGTTCCGATATAGTTATCGATCTCGCCCGATTGCGTGAAGACCGGCCGGCCCACGCCCTGGACGTTCTTGATCGATCCATCAGCCAACGCGATTCGAAATTCCAGATCAAAGCCGCTCTTCTTGCGAACGGCTTCATCGAGACCTTGCTCAATGAATGATCGATCGTCCGGATGAACCGTTTCCAAAAATAATTGGAATGAAGACTCGGTCGTCTCCGGGTCGAAGCCAAAGATCCGGAAGTGTTCCTCGGACCAGACGACCTTTCCGGTGGAAAGATTCCAGCCCCAGGTGCCGGTGTGGCTGATTCTCTGGCCGTCCGCGAGAAAACCTTCGCTCCGCCGCAGAGCTTCCTCCGCGCGATCGCGTTCAATCGCTACTCGGACAAGGTGCGTCGCTAGTTCGATCAGCTCGAGGTCGCCCGAGTTCGGGCTGCGCGATTCGCGATAGTACATGCAGAAAGTTCCAAGGACCTTTCCTTCCGACGAAAGCACCGGGTTCGACCACGAAGCGCGCAGTCCGTGTCTCAAGGCGGAAGCACGATGCTCCGGCACGTCCCAAAGAGGATCGGTCGCAATGTCGGAGACGATGACCGCCGTTCCGCGATAGGCCGCCGTCCCGCACGAACCGGCGCATGGACCGATGGGCTGAGATTCCATCTCCTGCCTCCATTCTTTGGGAAGACTCGGCCCCGCCACGGAATCGAGATGAAGACCATCGGGACGCAGCAACAACACGGAAGCCAGCGTGCCGGCCCGTTGTTCTTCGATGACTCGACACAAGACATCGAGGATGCTGGCCAGCGGCACCCCCGTCGCGATCATCTCGAGAAGGCGCTTCTCGCCGGTGAGCAATGCTTCCGCTCGTTTGCGCTCCGTGACGTCTTTGACGGCGCCCACGTACTCAACTACCACTCCCGACTTATCCTTCACGGCGTGAGACAGCAGTTCGAGATGCTTGAACGATCCGTCGGGCATCACGATTCGATGCTCGTATTGAAAGTCCTTCAACTCCCGCGCTGCTCGATCGACGGTTTGAGTAAAGGAATCGAGATCGTCGGGGTGAATCCGTTGGCGCACCCACTCGTGAGTGAGCTTGGTTGATGGATCCGATTCATAGATCCGAAACACTTCATCGGACCATGACATCTCGTCGGTGACGACATTCCAACTGAAGCTGCCAGTAAGACTGAGGCGCTCGGACTCCGCCATGTAAGCACGGGTTCGTTGCAGGGCCGCCTCGGCACGTTTGCGCTCGCGGTTCTCCCGCAGGAGTCGCGCGTTATGCCGGGTGATGAGGCGGAATTGATAGAGCGCAAAAAGCAGCATCACAACCCCGGCCAGCGCAGCCACGCGAAACCAGACGGTTTGATAATACACAGACGTCTGAGCAATCGCCCAGACGCCCGGAATGCAATTTTCCGCACTGGCAGAATTACCCAGCGCGAATGCCATCATCAACCCGACCATCTTGGCGCCGGCTCTCATTCGCCCATCCTAAAGATGAATCAGACCGCGCTGGTTGGCGGCCCCGATCGCTTCGGTGCGGCTCATGACGTTGAGCTTGGCAAAAATGCTTCGGACGTGGGTCTTCACGGTAGTTTCGCTGATAAAGAGATCGGTACCGATCTCCTTGTTGCTTCGGCCGCGCGCAAGCAGCCTGAGCACATCGACCTCACGAGCCGTCAATGCTTCCCCGCTCATCCGCGAGGCGAGCTTGGCTCCAAGTGCGGGAGGGATGCAGGTTTCGCCCGCATGGACTTTTCGAATCGAATCCAGCAACTCCTCCAGGGGCGCATCTTTCAACAGGTAGCCTTTCGCGCCGGCTTTGATCGCCTGATAGATTTCCTCGTCCGTGTCGTAGGTCGTGTGCACGATCACGCGCGCGGAGACATCCAGGTCGCGAACTTCCCTGATCACGCCGACGCCATTGAGCTGCGGCATGCGCAAATCGAGCAGAGAAACATCGGGCCGATGCGCGCTCCACATCTCGACCGCTTCGCGGCCATTGTTCGCCTTTGCGACGACGGTCATGTCATTCTGCCGGCCGATTGCCGCTGCCAAACCCTCGAGGATCAGCGCGTGATCATCTGCAATCAGGAGCCGAATCTGGTTACGGGCAGCTTTCTTACGAGGCGTCGGCCGGCTGGTTCGTTTCCGTGGCGGCGCCATGAGTTTTTTTTGCGCTGTGGCCTTCGTCTTCAACGTCGTCGATTGCAGGCCCTCACACCGTAGCACAATCAAAGTCCCTGTCTGGGTACCCCGATTTGTGCTAACGGGAAACATCGTTTGTCGGGTTGAATCTTGCAGCTCCCTTCGAACTGGTTTAGAAACGTGTCCCTTCGCCGATTTCTTCAGGCGTTGTTGGGTTGGTAGCTCAATGGTAGAGCAGCGCCCTTTTAAGGCGTTGGTTGTGGGTTCGAGTCCCACCCAACCCAGTGCTCTGAAATGCCTGTGTTACCTGGACAAACTGGGGTGGATGGCCTGCCTGGATGATAACGCAAGCCGACTCATGAAAACTCAAGATGACGTGTTGTATTGGCAGTTATTGGCAGCTGCGTTAGCTCGCCGATTGGCTTGGATGATCGCCAGATGAATGCGGCAGACTCAAACCCCTCAATGGCTCCAGGAGCTTTTGCCGACTACCGGGAGGCACGACTCAAGCCGATTCGGTCTGCAGCATTTCTCTGGCTTCCGCGGCGCTCTCGCAGGTGCGGATGTAAACGTCGGTCCTGTAATGGAAGAAAGACATTATTTGTAAACCGATGTCACGCGTCGGATCGGGAATGATCCGCAAGACCTCGGCTACACCCGCGGCGTCGCAGATTTCCATGATGTTAGCGATCAGCGGCGAACAGGCCACATCCATCAATTGCAGGTCGATCAGGTCAACAACCAGCCGGAAGCCGGGCTCGAGGATTGTCAACGCCAGCCGGACTTCCTCGGCGCAAAGCCGGGTTTCATCCCGCGAGACCTGGCCGCCATACGAGATCGTAAGGGTATTACGCGGTTGATCGACTTCGACGGTGAACATTTTATCCAAGCGTTACTTTTACTCAGCACCGCGCAACGAACGCCCGATAATGCAGGCGTAACCCGCGATCATGAGCATCGTAATAAGCACTACGAGATATTCCATAATGGTCTGCTTTCCACGATAAAAAATGGCCGCCTACCACTCCGGATGCCTGAGGCATTCCCAAATGATGACGAGGTAAAGTCCCGCCACTGCTGCCGTGGCGAAGATGATTGGGTAGTTCATAATTCTTCCTTTGTGCAGAAAGCGTAGGGGCCCGGGCGATAAGGCGCTTATCGCGGGTTGGCATTCACTGGGCGAAAATTGCTCTGAGCAAGCCGCGATTTCCGCGACGTGGGAACAAGAAACGCCCAAGGTTTCGCAAGCGCAGACGAGCGGGATGCGGTCAATCGCCGCAAAATTGCAGCATGACAGCAGAGACCTTGGAGGATGAACGCGTGATCGAGCGGCCCCAGCCGGGGCCGTTGAGGCTAAAGAAAATTCTCGTGCCAATCGATTTTTCTCTGCCGTCGAAAAATGCTTTCAAATATGCGGTCCGTTTCGCGGAAGAATTCGGCGGAGAGCTGACCCTTCTCTACGTTCTGGAGCCTCAGTCCATGACAGGCTTCATGGCGATTCCGGAGGCCACCGCTTTTGTTGAAAGCGATATCGTTGCGGCCGGGAAAAATCTGCGGTCGCTCATTGCCTCAGTTCGCAATGCTAAGATCGAACGGCCTCGCTGGAAGGTCCGCGGGGGCCTCCCTTCTCACGAAATCGTCGAGGCAGCAAAGGAAATGGACGTCGACCTGATTGTTGTCGCGACCCACGGCCACACGGGCTGGAAACATTTCTGTATCGGGAGCACCGCGGAGCGGGTCGTGCGTGCCGCTCCGTGCCCGGTGCTCGTGGTCCGCGAAAAAGAACATGAATTTTGTTAGCCCCGCCAATCCAAACCAAGGAAAACACCCATGGATACTCAACCAAGAATCGAACCGGTGGTCACACGCGTGGCGTTGCATCCTTTTCTCGCCGGAATGAACCGCTCTCATCTAACCTTGCTGGCCGACTGCGCCATGGTCGTCCACTTCAAGCCCGGAGAATTGATTTTCCGCGAGGACGAGCTCGCGAACCGGTTTTATTTGATTGAAACCGGCAAGGTGATCCTGGTGTCAAGCGGCACATCGGGCGATCCGGTCATCATCGACAAGGTGGGCGCAGGCGATCTGCTCGGCTGGTCGTGGATGTTCCCGCCTTACATCTGGCATTTCACCGCCCTTGCCGCGGAGCAGACGGCGGCGATCTTTTTTTACGGAACAATCCTGCGCGAATATTGCGAGCGCGATCACTCGCTCGGCTATGAACTGTTCAAGCGCATGAGCGCAGTCATGGTCAAGCGACTGCAAGCGGCGCGGCAAAAAATGCTCGCGATCGATCCGCCGCAAACGGCGCTGCGGCCGGTGGAAGCGCGTTGACACAAAACGGGCGGCAGGCGGATGATGGGCAATGTCCGAAACGAATTCCGCGGGCACGATCGCCAACAAACATCTCATCGAGATGTTGCTGCGCTCGCGTTTGTTTCGTGATTACGAAAACGTTTTCACCAAGGCGACTGGTCTGCCGCTCGCGTTGCGGCCTCTTGAGTTCTGGCAGCTCGAGCATCATGACAAAACCAATGAGAACAAATTCTGCGCTTTGCTCGCGAAGCGGCCGGCGACGCTGGCCGTCTGTTTGCAATCACACGCCGAGATTGTGCAACACACCGGCGTCTGCCCGCGCACCGAGACCTGCCCGTTCGGTCTGACCGAGACGGCGGTCCCCGTGCAGCTCGGCGAAGAGACGATCGGCTTCCTCCGGATCGGCCAGGTCTTGCGCCGCTCGGCGATCCAAACCGACAAGACCCGCGCCGCCGCCAAGCTCGCCGAATGCAGCGTGCCTTTCACCGGCAACATTCGCAAAGCCTGGGAGAGCACACCAATCATTCCCAAAGACAAGTACGCCGCCACCGTGCGGCTCCTCGCCTTTTTCGCCGAGCAGCTCTCCGCGCTCATCAACCAGATCATGCTGGAGAAACAAAACGCCGAGCCGCCGCTGGTCCAGAAAGCGCGCGAATACATTCTCCAGCATAAAATGGAGCCTCTCTCCCTCGCCGTAGTGGCGCAAGCATCCGGCGCGAGCGTGTTTCACTTCTGCAAGGTCTTCAAGAAAACCACCGGCTTGAAGTTTACCGATTACGTCGCGCGCATCCGATTGGAAGACGCCAAGACCCAGCTCTTGAATCCGAGCCGCCGCATCAGCGAAGTCGCTTATGACGTCGGCTTCCAGTCGTTGACCCAATTCAACCGCACGTTCAAACGCGTCTTCGGACAATCGCCCACCGAGTTCCGCGCCCATCTGCATTCCCGCCCGCGCAGGAGTAAGGCGGCGTAGACCGACCGCCTAGCTGGGACAACCAGCACTGGCAGTCGTCTTGGCGCGGGACGCGCAGCCTCCGCAATCGCCTCTGCATTTTTGGCGCCGGAAATGAAGATGACCCCAGGCATCGCAGTTGCAAGAACTGGAGGCGTAGTCGACCGGGCAGACCTCCTCGATTCGCGCGACGAGTTCAGAGGCAGTGAACGGCTTCGCGATGCACGCGGCCGCTCCGTGCCGGCGAGCGATCGGCGCCATTTCGAATTGCTCGAAACCGGTCACGACAATCACCGGTGGGGAGGTATCGCGCGCGGCGATCGCTTCCAAAATTGCCATGCTGTGGATGCCGGGATCGACATCGATAATGACGAGATCGATTTCCGCCAAGCCGCTGCGAAGAAGTTCGAAAGCGCGCTTCGCATCCGGGGCTTGCAGCAAGGACAAGCCCGCGCGCGCCGCAGCCTCGGCAATAGTCGCATTCGAGTCGCTCGCTTCCTTCGATATCAACAGCGCGTTTGCTTTCATGTCGCTAATTGATCCGAAGACGCGCATGATCGCTCCACCCCATTTGTCATTTGCCGGGCAAAAATTGCGCGACCGCCGACAGCGGGCGCTTCGAAAAGGCTGCGCATTTTCTCCGAACGAAGCGATCGCACTTGTTTTACGCGACCATTCCTTTTTTAATGGCGACAGCGCTTTCTAATGAATTCGTCGCCAATTTCGGACGAAGGCCGCACGGGCGCGCCTGATCAAGATCTTACCGGAACCGAGCCGATTAATCGGCGTTCGTTCCTTGGCGTGCTGCTCGGTTTCGGCGCGGTTGTGGTGGGCGCCGCACTCTCGGTCCCGCTGCTCCGCTTCGCGCTGCATCCGCTTCTCACTACCACGACCAGGACGGATTGGTCGGAGATCGGCAAGATCGAGGAGTTCGGTTCTCTTACGGCCCCGCTGAAAAAATTAATCACGGTGGATCAACGGGACGGCTGGAGAAAGATCGTTTCGGAAAAAGCGATCTATGTTCTGCCCGCGAAGGACGGTGTCCTGCGCGTCCTCTCGCCGATCTGTCCGCATCTCGGTTGTTCGATTCCGTGGATCGAAGCGAAACAGCAATTCGTTTGTCCGTGCCACACCGCCATCTTCACGCTCGATGGCACGCGCGTTTCCGGTCCGTCTCCGCGACCGATGGACGACCTCGAGAGCAAGGTTGAAGAGGGGGTTCTGAAAGTGCGCTACCAATATTTCCGCCAGCTTATTCCGACCAAAGAAGTTCTCGCCTAGAAGGAATGCACCATGGCTAACGCGCCGACGCCCGACGGGAAACCGGACGAACCGCATCTGAACCGGCGGCAGCGCACCTATCGCTGGTTCGACGTTCGCATCGGGGTGGGATCGTTGATGCACGAAGCGCTGGACGAGCCGATCCCGGGCGGCGCGCGGTGGGCTTACGTTTTCGGCTCGGTCCTGCTTTTTCTCTTTATCTCGCAGACCATCACCGGGATTTTTCTTGCGCTCTATTACGTGCCTTCGGCCGATCACGCACATACAACCGTCGCTTACATCGTGAAGGAAGTAACCGGCGGCTCGTTCTTGCGCAGCCTGCACGCCTACGGCTCGAGCGCGGTCGTGATTGTGATGCTGCTTCACCTGACGCAGACATTTCTTTACGGCGCCTACAAGGGACGGCGCGAAGTTCTCTGGATTTCCGGCTGCGCGCTTTTGGGCCTGATGCTGGCGATGGCCTTCACCGGTTATTTGCTGCCGTGGGACCAGAAAGCGTACTTCGCGACGACTGTCGGCACGAACATGGCGAGCGAAGTGCCGCTGATCGGTTCCACTCTCAAACGCTTGATGCGAGGCGGGAACGAGATGGGCACACTGACGTTGTCGCGCTTTTTCGTCGGACATGTTTTCCTGTTGCCATTATCGATCCTCGGCCTGATCGCGGCGCACGTGTTTCTCTTTCGCAAAGCGGGCGCCGCTGGTCCGCCGAGCGAAGATCCGGTTAACCCGAAACTGCCGACGGAGCGGTTCTATCCGCGCCAGGTGTTGATGGATACCGTGGTGGCGCTGCTCATGATCTGCGTGCTGGGATTATTTTCCTATTTTTCTCCCACGGAGCTCGGACCGAAAGCGAATCCGGCCGACACCCAATACGTCCCGCGCCCGGAATGGTTTTACCTGCCCGTTTTCCAATGGCTCAAGTACTTCAAGGGCTCGCTCTCGATCGTCGGCATTGTCGTCATTCCGACGCTCACCGCGATCCTGGTTGTGGGGCTTCCATTTTTCGATCGACGCCTGGAACGGCGCCCGTGGAGGCGCCCAATCGCCGTCGGCATTTATTTGGCAATCATGGCGACGCTCGTGACTTTTGGATGGTTGAGCCGGCATGAGGATCAACTCGATCCCGCGATTGCGAAACAGGTCGCCAAACAGAATGAGGAAACGGAGCAATTCATGCGTGCGCCGTTTGAACCGGAAGCGGCGGCGAGCTCGCTTTCCGCCCCGGTCGTCGCAATGCTCGATCCGCTCGCCGCGGCGGGAAAGAAAATTTACGGCAGTGAATCTTGCGATGCCTGCCATGGCGAGAATGGCGAGGGCTCGCCCGTCGGCCCCAAGCTCGCCGGCGCTACCGCACAAAAATCACCGGAAGAACTAACCAAGCTGCTGCGCCATCCCACGCCTAAGATGATCGAGGGCGAAATGAAACCGGTGGAGGTTTCCGACGACGACTTGAAAGCGCTCGTCGCTTACATCAAAAGTCTGAAGTAGCTGGCACGAACAGAAGAATTCGTTAGGCCGGCGACGGCTGATCATGGATCTTTCCACGACCTATCTCGGGATGAAGTTGCGCACGCCGTTGGTGCCCTCCGCCTCGCCGCTTTCGGAGGAGATCGACAAGATCAAACAAATGGAAGCGGCCGGCGCGGCGGCCGTCGTCCTGCACTCCTTATTTGAAGAACAAACGGAAACGGATTCCACCACCACGAGCCCCGCGTTTCGAGGCACGCCCGAAACCTATCTAAAGCATATCAAGGCAGCGAAACGCGCCGTGAAAATCCCGATTATCGCCAGCCTCAACTGCACCACACTTGGAGGTTGGATTCGTTTTGGCCGCCAGATCAGTGAGACGGGGGCCGACGCGCTCGAGCTGAACATCTATAAGATACCGACCCGAACGAAGGTGACCGGATCGACCATTGAAAAGGGATACATCGACATCGTCCGGACGGTGAAACTGGAGACGACGCTTCCGTTGGCGGTAAAGCTGAGCCCGTATTTTAGCAATTTCGCGAACATGGCTGCCGCTTTCGACACCGTCGGCGCCGACGCGCTCGTCTTGTTCAACCGATTTTACCAGCCAGATATCGATATCGAGAAGATGGAGGTCATGCCTAACCTCACGCTAAGCGTCCCGAGCGATATGCGCCTCGCGTTACACTGGATCGGCATCTTGTTTGGAAAAGTCGGATGCAACCTCGCGGCCACGAGCGGGATCTATCAAGCGACGGACGCGATCAAAATGGTGATGGCTGGCGCTGACGTGACAATGCTTTGCAGCGCCTTGATGCGGCACGGCATTCCGCACATTCAACGGATCGAAATGGAGATGGTGGCGTGGCTTGAGCAGCACGGCCACAAATCGCTGGGCGAAATCAAGGGACTGATGAGCCAGAAGAATTGCCCCGACCCAAGCGCTTTCGAGCGAGCGCAGTACGTCCGCGGGCTTTCGCGTTATAAGTCGTTGTTCCCGCTGCGCCGTTAAACGGCACACGATCATGCCACGGCTGAGGCTCCCGACACGCTTGATGCTTCGTTGAGTCCAAGACCTTCGTTAGTCTCCGCGACGATTTGGTCGACCACGGCTTTCATGTCTTGCGTGCGTTCCCAAACGGCAAGTTGCCGGTCCGCGCCCGTCCCTCCACGAAGAATCCGCTCGATGTGACCGATCTCGCGAAGGCTGCCAAGCTCGTCCACTTCGGCTGAAATAAAATCCAGGATTTCGTGAATCAAGCTGCGGGTCTCGACTTCGCACTTGCGGCCGAAATCGATGAGCTTGCCATCGAGCCCGTACCGCGAGGCGCGCCAGCGGTTCTCATCGATCACGCGCCGCCGATAAATGCGGAACGACGTGTTTTGCAGAAGCAGTTTGTGCAATTTGAAAATGACCGCCTGCATCATCGCGGCCAGCGCGATCGTGTCCTCGACGCCGGATTGGGCATCGCAAATCCGGAACTCCAAGGTGTCAAAGAACGGATGGAGCCGAATGTCCCACCAGATCTTCTTGGCGTTATCGATGCAATTAGTGGTGACCAAGAGCTCGAGGTACTCCTCATATTCGGACAGGCTTTCGAAAACGTCCGGGATCCCGGTGCGAGGGAAGCGCTCAAAGATATTATGCCGATAGGCCTTGAAGCCTGTGTTTTGTCCGAGCCAGAAAGGGGAATTGACCGAAAGCGCATAGATGTGGGGGAGAAAATAACGCGCCTGGTTCATGAGCTGGATTGCCTCCTCGCGATCCGGGATGCCGATGTGCACGTGCAGTCCGAAAATGAGATTCGCCCGCGCGATCTGTTGCAGATCGTTGACCACCGTGGCATAGCGCTCGCCCGACGTGATCAACTGATCCATCCAATGTGAAAACGGATGCGTGCCGGCGGAGGCGACCAGGAGACCATCGCGCGCCGCAAGCATGGCAAGCTCCCGGCGAAGCCGCACGACTTGCCGGCGCGCATCGGCCACATCCCGACAGATTTCTGTCCCGAGCTCGACGACAGATTGATGCATCTCGGGTTTGATCTGTTCCTTCAGGATCATTTTTCCCTGCGCCAGAATTTCCTGGATGTGCGAACGCAGCTCGCGCGTTTCCGGATCGACGATCTGGAATTCCTCCTCGATGCCGATGGTAAAAACGTGGTCCTTCTCTTTCATCGGTGGCGCTGGCAACGTCCGCTATTTGTGGGCGATCAGTTTTTTCCGGGCCGCCTGAAGACGACGGACCATCACTTCGCTCGCCCGCTTATGCAGTTCCTGGCTCAGAGTAAGGTCGTCGTCCCGGTGCTGCCTCAAGAGCAGGCCGGAAAGACAGATGGCGGTGCAGGGCTCGGTTGCCCGCGCATCAAAGGACCAAAGGTAAGGTGGGAAGAGCCAGGACCAGCCGAGCGGTTCTCCGGCCGTGACCTTGTCGATGACGACCGTTGTCCCGTCCTCCGCTTTTCCCTCCAGAACGAGGCTCCCGGTTTCAATGAGGTAAAAACCGCTGGCCGGTTCGCCTTCGCGCAAGACGGTCTGGCCCGTATCGAATTCAGTCGGCATTGCGCAAAGAGCCAGAAGCTCGATGTGATGCGGACTCATGTCCTTAAGAAACGGGTGTGAAGCGAGCCGCTTTTCGATGTCCGGGTAACGAACCGAATGAGGCTCACCCCTGAGCTTATCCGCTTCGCTTTCCGCTAGTCGCCAAATCTTCGAGCCATCAGGCAGCACCTTGGTCGCTGGAGGACGGACTGAAATATGAGTCGGTCGGATCAGGTCGAAGTTAACAAAACGCTGGGCCGGAAAGGATCGGAACTCGGTTTCCCCCTTCAAATACTCAACGGCTGCGGCCATCGCAATCTCACTCGCCACCTCCGTCGAATGCGGACCGCCTTGCTCCGCTGGTTTGACATGCTTGTGGCTGTCGTGGGCTCTTACCGCCTTATCGTCGACTTCGATAAGCAGGTTGGCGGTGGCTTGCGGAGTAGCGTGCGATCGGATATCGAACGCAAAGGCGACGTGAGCGAAGAAGCAGTGGGATTGCGCGATCGACAAACGAGGCAGGTGGCGGGGCCCAGTTGGCGAGGAATGAAGGGTCGGTTTGGTGGTTCCTTTCGATATCGAGAACGCGTTTGCTTTCATGCCACCAATAGACGGCCAGCCGCGTACTGCCGCTCCACCGCCGTTGTCATTTGCTGGGCAAAAATTGCGTCGACGCCACCACGGTTGTCGTCGCGCCGACCAGCAAGCGAGGAGAGAAACTATGAAACGACGCCGCGGTTCGCTCTTGTGGCCGAGTTGGCCCGGGTGCGCGTTACTTTCTCAGCGTGCGAACGTAAGCGACGAGCGCCTTGATTTCGTCGTCCGTCAGCTTGCCGGCAAAGGCCTTCATGGTGGTCTTGCCGTTTTCCTTTACGCCTTCCTTGATCGATTGAGTCGCTTTGGCGTCGGTGAACGCAGACTGAACTTTAGGATCAGTCAGATCCTTCGCGTTCAGTTGCTTTCCCATCTTGGTGTCAGCAGCCCCGGTTTTGCCGTGACACTGGGCGCAGTTGGCATCCCAGTTCGCTTTCGCGTCCGCGGCACGGAGGGATATTGATGACGCAATCAGGAGGCTGATCGCGAGAGAAAAAATGACTTTCATACTTGGTACCTTTCTCGAGTTACTCTGAGGTTCTTTCTACTGCTAGTCCCGGAGGTATAAACTTCAACTTATCCTTTCCACCTGATGCGCGCATGGAGGTGCGAAAACTTCGCCAGCGGTCGAGCGGCATCGCGGCCACCGTCATGAGCGCGAGCTGGCTGATCATGAATCCGACCAGCCACGGAAACGCTTTCTGCATGAAACCGTAGGAGTGAAGGCCGACGCCGAGCATGTTGACACCGAACCAGGAGAAGCTGGTCACCACGTTGCCGAAAATCGCCATGATCATGAGTCCGCGTTGGCGAATGAAACCACCCCAGCGCGCATGCAAAATAATCGCGCACCAAAGGACAATGAGCACAGCGCCATTCTCCTTGGGATCCCAGCCCCAGAAGCGCCCCCACGATTGGTCCGCCCAGATTCCGCCAAGGACAGTGCCGACGAAACTGAAAAGGGTGGCGAAACAAACGACGCCATAAGTCATGCGCGAGAGTGAGTCCGCGGTTTCCTTCTTTAGCGAGCGCGTAAAGACGCCGCGCACGATGTAGATCATGGCGAGCATCCCGGCGAGAAACATGGCGGAATAACCGGTCGTGATCGCGACTACGTGTGTGGCGAGCCAGATGTTTGTGTCGAGAACGGCCTGCAACATCTCCAGGGTATCGCCGCTGCCGGCGAGATGATGCGCTATGATCAGGGTGATGAATCCGATCGCGCCCGCGCATGCTGCGCCAATGCCATCACGAAAGATGCGCTCGAGGATCAGCGCGACGATGACGGCGCCCCAGCCAATAAAGATCGCGGAGGAATAAAGATTGGTGACCGGAGGGCGCTCCTGCAGATACATGCGGGCGATGAGCCCAAAGGTGTGGATCACGATGGCGAGCAGGAGGAGATAGAAAGCGGATCGGTTGAGCGGCCGGCTCCAGCCGAGCCACGAACCGCACGCCAGCAAAAAGGCTAGGACGTACAACACCATGCTATGGGTGAACGGGTCGACGTGATTAAAAAGGAATTCGAAGGAGGTCCGCTTCGTTGCGATCGGCTGGTCCCGCGAAAACCACTCGCGCAACGCGACTGCTTTTTGATTGAAGAATCGCACGTCGCCCCTGTGGTATGCGTCCCCAATCGCGGCGTAAGCGACGACTACCCGGTGGATTTCACCAATGCTCAGGCTTTTTACAAGAGTTTCGCCGACGGAATGCCATTCACCTTCAGCCGCTGGCACCGGAAGAATGTAAGCCATGCTCGAAATGTTCTCGTAACGCTGACTAAGTCCGGCCACGGCATCGAGCTTCGCTTTGTCGAAGGTCTCGCCTTTCTCGCGCTGGCTTGCGGCCTGCGCGGCGGGAGGAATCGCCGCGGCGTAAGTCTCCAGTTCCTTCGAAAAATCATTCGCGTCTTCGGGACGCAAGCTGTTCTTCAACCGCTGGCAAAGGATCAGCGCATTGCGCAAGTTCAGGATCGCGCTCTGATAAGCGGAACGCTGCACCGACTCGAGCTTGTCCGCTTGTTCGCCCTGCTCGTCGATTTGTTTCAGGAATGGCGACAACTCGATGAAGCTGAAATATTTTCGATCGCTTTGTTCCCAGCCGAACAAGCCTAGCACTTCGGAATTCTGGATGACGAAAACCGCGTATTCATCGGCGAGCGCCGGCTTGAAAAGAATATCGGCAAGCCATTGCATCGCGCCGATCTGTTCACCATTCGGGAGCCGAAGAGCTTCTTTGCCATGAATAATGAGCAATGAATTCCGGGCCACGGTATCGAGCGGCTTTACGCGTCCGCCGACGAGGACCGGAACCTTTCCGAATGTAACGAGGTCGACCGTGTCATCGGTGATCTTTGGCGGAAGCCAGCTCGCCGCCACCCAGGCAGCGGCGAAGATCAAGACAAGCCAGGGGAAAAAACGTTTCATGCCGCCACGGGTCCTCTCCGGCGAGAAAAGGCAATCAGATGATATCCAAATTGCAACAGCAACCCCGCGGCCACGACGATGCAGGCTACATACGGTGCGATGAAGCTCGGGTTGCGAACCACTTGCAGGATCGAGGTCCGATCGTCTTTCTCGAAACCCGCCTGGTAATAGGTCTCGCCGCGATAGCGCAGCGGATGATTCATGTAAACAAGGACGTTCCGATTCACTAATCGGTCGGGATCGATCAATGTAATCTTGCTGGCGAAGTTCTTTGGAATCTCGGTGCCGAGGTAGCGTTCGTGCGTGAATTTCTGGAGCGTGACGCTGTAAGGCTTGTAGTAACGGGCCGGGCGCATGACTAACTGCCAGGTACGTCCATCACAGGAAAACGTCTGCGGCACGTCAAGCGCCTCCGAAACCAGCCAGGTCCCGAGCGGCGCTGACTTTGCCGGAATAATCTCAAGCGCGACACTGACCAGGTCACGGTCGTTCACTCCAGTAGCGCGCGGAACTGGCTCGACGATGACTTGTGCTCCGGGCCCCTGGTTTGCAATCGGCTGAAGAGTTACGCCCGGCTCGTCCACCATGCGGAGGCGCGAGTTCTGGTAATAATGCCGAACCGCGATTCGGAATGGCAGGCTCTTATGCTCGATCGTCCCGCCGCGCCGCAAGACGGCTTCTGGGATCGCTGTTACCTGGTCGAGCTCCGGATCGGTCGTGTTGATGACCGCCAGCTCCATCCGGCGCGGATCTTCCGAATAATTTTTGGTGTCGCCCTGTGTCAGCCGCATGTGGCTCTCGACTGCGAACAAATCGGTGAACAAGCCTCCTGCAAGCATGATGATAAGTCCCGCGTGCGTGAGATGGATCCCGAGCTTGCGCCAGGCCCATTGGAAACGCTTCGCGTGAGCCGCGATCAGGTTCACCAGCAACACCGCGCCGATTAGATGGCCGCCCGGAAAAATCGGGATTTGGAATCCCCGTCCCTCGGGTGGCCACCAGACAAAAAAGCTTTGGAAGTAACGCTGCTGCGCCTCCCAGATTCCAAGATGAACCTGAGAAATCGTTCCCGCGAAGATAAGCACCATCGCCGCGACGAGACAAATGATCGTCAGCTTCAACGACGTGATGATGGCGATCAGTTTGCGCAGCATCTTAGAGGTGCACGGATTGGAGAAATGCGGCGAAGTTGGACTTCTCCTGTTCGACCACTCGCGGCGGTCCAGTGAGTTTGAAAAACCAGGCGCGCCCGTTTTGCCGCGTCCACCCGGCGAGGACCCGCGCCGTCGGGCCAGCCATGTCGACGGTGGAAAAGTGGAGAGCGCCAGCATGCTGTGGAACGATGAGCGCATCGACGGAATCGACGGGACCGAGTCCGACCTGCTGGCGCCAGCGATTGATATTATCTGCGTCGCTGCCGCCATCGCCGGGAAATGTCACCACCGAGATGTCGGCTTTCTCACCATTCTTTTCCGCAGCAAAGCTGGCATAACGCATGGCGGACGCGGGCGCGGAAGACCAGCCAGAGGGAACGTCCCATTGAATCTGCGGCCTTTGGGCGCTGGGCGGCGCGGCCGGCGCATCCGCGTTTGGTGAAGATGCATTAGTGGGCATCGAAGCTTCCGCTGCCGGAGGCGTTTCTTCGAGCGGCGCCTTGGCAACGCGATAAACTTTTATCTGCTGATCGTCGCGGTCGCAGGCGCCCAGCAGCATTGCGACGAGAGCGGCCACCGATAGCGCCGCTCCCTTTATTCCCCAGTTTCGCATCAAACCTGGAGAAGAACTAGAAGCGGAACTGCAAACTCGAGAAGACGGCGTGCGCATCGTAGTTATTATGGCCGCCGGAAGTTTCATCCCGATAGTGGAAGTAGCCGTACTGGAGTTTCAACCGAACGTTCTTCGCGATCAACCTGCTGATGCTGGCGCCGACTGTGTGCTCGGTCGCGCCCATCCCGTAAGGCTGCGCCACGAGTGAATTGTTCTCATAGTTGTCGGCGCGATAGTAGGAATACTCGGCGCGGACGTCGGTCTTCTCATCCACGACAAATCCGGCCGACGCGCCCACCGTCCAGTAATCGTTTTTGAAATCGAGCAGCGTGGGACTGGTGTTCGGGATGAGATTGAAATCGGCCGGCGTATCGGTCTCGTTTAAAACATAGGAAGCATTCGCCTGGAGATACAGGCGCGGGCCCGGATTCCAAGTGATGCTCTCGGTGATGACGTGGTTGGTTATCTCCGCCGTCCGCTGTTCGGCGAAGGTAATGCCCGTGAGACCGACGCCCGGCGGGTTCGCCGGAGATATTCCCCATTTCCCATCGATCGTGGCGCGCACGTAATCGTACCGCGTCACGAACGCAATCGTGCCGATCTTCGCCGGGAGTTTCGGCCGCCAGGTGACGCGAAAATTCACATCGTCGGTCCCCAGCTCCTGGCTCAGCAACCGCTGATTTCTTTCCGACCCCGGAACTGGCGCGGTCGCCAGCTCGGATTTGAAATCGTTATCGTAATCGAGACTCTTGTGAAAATACTGACCGGCAACATTAAGTCCGGCGGTCGGGTACCAATTCGCGCCCAAGGTGTATTTCTGGGAAAACACGTCGGTGTCTTTGTCCAGCATGCCTTGATCGGTCGGACCAACGATTTCGTGCTCACGGACGTTGCCCGTCTCTTCCTGCCAGTCGCCTCTTGCATAGAAAAGCCAGTTGTCGATCCCGGCGTAGCGCAGCTCGAAGGTCTCGGCGAGATTATCAAATTCATCCGCGCTATCGCCGGCGCGTGCGACCGGCGCGATCAGGTGGAAACCGCCTTGCGGGTTCGTGGCCGTGAACGGGGCCACATTGGCCCCGGTGTTGGTGTCGAGAAACGTGGCTGAGCTCTCCTTTTCTTCGCGGGTGTAACGGAAGGCAGCGATCACCGTTAATTTTTTCACCGGCACCCACATCAGGTTGAGATTGCCCACGTGCTCGTGCACCTGCGAGACGCCGCTCAGGTTCAAGACTCCGTGATCGTTGGATTGCAACGTCAGGATCGGGTCCCCGATCATCGAGTCGTAACCGGCACCGATAATGCGCGTCCCGGAAATGTCGCTCGTCAAAGTGGAATAAGAATAAGCGCTGGTGAACCAGAGCGAATCGCTCAAGCGGGTCTCGGTGGTCACGTGGCCATTGAAGGCATCGACCTCGTTTTTGTCGTTGTGGGTGATAAAACGCTGGGCGCCCGGCGCCGGCACGAACGGCGGCAGCTGCCCGGCCGCGCGCTCCAACTGCAAGCGGTCGTCGATCTCGCTGTGCTCATAGCGCATGCCCAGGCCGACATCTGTCTTGCCGAAGTTCTGCACGATCTCGGCCGAGAAAATGTCGCGCGTCTCATTGATGTCGCGGAAAGCCGGCGCGATTTTTCGCGCTCCGTTGACGGGGACAAGCGTCAGGGTCGTGTCGCCCCAGATGGTGGAGTCCTTTCGTCCATCGCGAAACAAGTGCGAGTAACGCAAAGTGATCTCCGGTAACTTCGGCATTCGCAGCCCCAGCTCGACCCACGCCTCACCCCGATCGAGCGCCATCTCCGGATGTGGCGGCGCGAAAAAGATATTGCCCACCGGGAAGAATCCGCCGTTGCCATCATACCAACTGCGAAACTCCGTGTAGCCGGCACGAATGTACCCGACTCCCTGATACGTAAAATCCACTTTCACGTCGTAATCGTGGTTATCGAAGATGGCGCGCCCATCGATCGTGAATTGTCCCTTCTTCCCGACCGCCTGCTCAAAGTGCAGGTCCTCGATCCCGCCGAAAATGTCCCCCGACATCCGGTGCTCCTGTTTGAACTGCGCGTCGTCGCCCCCGATGTTCACACCGCCGAGGCCAAGCTCGATCCAGTTCTTTTCGGCGGGCGTTTCTTCCTCAACCGCGGCGCCGTTTTCGTTGACCTTTGTTTCTCCGGCCCTCAGCGAGCAGGTCACACCCAGTGCGAGCAGGCCGGCAAAAAATTTGGCGACGGCTCGCATTCGTCAGTACCTCAGATGCGCATTCACGTTCGATCCGTGGACCGCTTCGTGGCAACCGGCGGACCAGCATGTTCCCTGAGGCAAGCGCGCGGTGTGATCGGAATCGCCGATGAAAATACGCCCGGCTGTCGTCTGTTGTTGGAAGTGGCACTTCAAACAAAGAGTGGCGCTTCGTTCTGTTAACATCCGCTGGTTCACGGACCCGTGCGGCGAATGACAGCTCAGGCAACCTTCTCGCACTGCCTCGTGTTCGAAGACAAAGGGGCCGCGCTGCGCGGTATGACATTGGAAACAGGTCTCATTGTGGCCAAGCAGCGCGGTGCCGCCGCCCTTGAGGCTTTGCGGCAGATTTGTGCCGCCGCCCTTGACGGCGTCGCCTTTGTGCGGGTTGTGGCAATCGGCGCAGCTCACTTTGCCCTCGAGCACCGGATGATGATGCGGCAGCTCGAATTTCGCGCGCACTTCCGTGTGGCACTGGAAACAGGTAGCCGGCGATTTTCGCGGATTAACGATCGTGCCTTTCTCGCCGCCGCTCTTCACGTGGAGGCTTCCCGGTCCGTGACACGATTCACAGCCCATGTTCTTCGCGTTGGCGCCTTCTGCCTTTAGGCGCGCATGCGTCGCCGTCGGGAAACCTTTCGCAATCGCCTCGTGACAGGTCGTGCATTCTTCCGAGCCAACAAATTCGGCTCCCGGAATACTGGGCGGCGCCATGATGGCGCGGCTCGATTCGAAGGTGCTGCACGAAAGCAGGATTAAGGTCAGGCCGATTCCGCCGCCGACGGCCCAGCATAGCTTCTCACGTTTACCGTGAAACCATCGAGTTAGCCCCGGGTGCCGCACGCGCGAAGTCTGGCAGGAAGCACGCGTTATTGGCTACGCATTTTTACCGGTAAAATGCGGGACGCATTTCATGAAGCGATCCGCCGCCGTTTCGTTTTGGCCCGTGCGGCGGCCCGATATTCAGTCGGCGAATTTCCGGCGAGCTTCTTGAAGATGCGATTGAACTGCGAGAGCGATTGAAAGCCGGACGCGAATGCGATCTCGCTCACGCGCAGATCTGCTTCGCGCAACAGCCGCGCCGCTTTTTCGAAGCGCGTCCGCGCGACATAATGCACGAAGTTCACTCCGGTCGCTTCCTTGAACTTCTCGCTCAGATAATTCGCGCTCGTGTTCGCCGCCTTCGCCACTTTCGGCAGCGAAAGCTCTTCACCGGAATGTTCCTCGATGAAATTCCGTGCCTTCCAGATTCTTACCGATTCGACGCTGTTGCTCTTTTTTCGATCCGCCTGGTTTTTCATCGATCTCCCTGATGAAGAAGAATCCAGCGCGCGACTAACCGCTCTCCTTTCCTTGGCAATGGCTGGGCCAATCTTCCGCGCGGGATCAGGCCCACGAAAAAATCCGCCGCTCCCACATTTGGAATTACTTCCGCGCTTCAGGCGTCGCCGTCAGGGTTACACGCTGGCCGTCGCGTTCGATGACGATTTGCACGGGCTGGCCGATCTTCACGGCGTCGAGAGCGTAAGTGTAATCGTAGATGTTTGTAATCTTCTGCCCCGCAAACTCCACGATCACGTCGCCGGCCTTTAGCCCCGCCTTTTCCGCGGGGCTGCCGCCGCGAACGCCGCTCAGCTTCACGCCTTTCACCTCCGTCGTGTAATCGGGGATCGTGCCGAGATACGCGCGGAGCGTTTCGCGTCCGCCGCCAGTCGGGTTGCTTCGTTCGACCTTCGCGAAATCGGGCCGCTCAGGCGTCTGCGCGAGATCCAGAATGATTTGCTCCGCGAAATTCGTCACGCGCTCAAGACCGTCGTAGCTCAGCTTCTCGGCGGTATCGCTCGGACGATGATAATCCTCATGCGCGCCGGTGAAGAAATTTAGGACCGGAACATTCTTGACGTAGAAGCTGGTCACGTCAGTGGGCAGATACGGATCGTCTTGCAACGCGAGACTGAAACCGGCGGCGACGTTCCGCTTCTCGATAAGCCGCCGCCAAGCGTGCGATGAGCCGAGGCCTTGCACAGTGAGTTTATTGTCGCGCAAGCGGCCCACCATATCGGCATTGATGTAGACTACGATTTTGTTCAGCGGCACCGGGGGATGCTCGCAAAACGCCGTCGATCCAATTATCCCGATCTCCTCGCCCGACCAGCAGGCGAAGATCACGCCGCGCCGGAATTTTTCCGGATGGGCGGTGCGCTCCATGGCGAGCGACGCGGCCAGTTCCATTACCCACGCCGTGCCGGAGGCGTTGTCGTCCGCGCCCGGATGAATTTTGTTTTCTTCACCAGAACGTTGCAGCGAGCTGGTGCCGCCGCGCCCGAGATGATCGTAATGCGCGCCGACCAAAACGTACTCATCGCCGCTTCCTTCTTGCGGCGGCAAATATGCGATCACGTCGCGATCGTTTTTCTTCAGGTGCTCGACTCCGCAAGCGAGTTTCACTTTCACCTTCGGCAAAATGAAACCGCGCTCCGCGTGCGGATTCTCATCGTCGAGCGCGGTCTGCAATTGCTTCAACGTTTTCCCACTCGGCGCCAGGAGCGCGTCGGCCATTTTCCCGCTGATCGATGTGGCGAGAATATTGCTGCCAGCGCTCGTGCCGTCATTCGTGAGCGCCAAGACCTCGCCGGCGTTCGGTGAATTTGGTCCGGTCACGACGAGCACCCCTTTCGCGCCGTGCTCGCGCGCCAGCATCACCTTGTAACGAAGTCCAGCGTAGCGATTCAGGTGCGCCCGGCGCGCCGGATCGACGTTCTCCGGCACATAACGAAAGAGCAGAACTATTTTGTCCTTCACCTCGAGGCCTTCGTACGAGTCATAGCGCGCGCCGTTTCCCTCCGGCACGGAGAGGCCGTAGCCGGCGAACACAACCTCGGCTTCAGCTATTCCATCCTCCGTGAAAGCAAGAGGCCGAAAATCCCGGTCGATCGCCCCCTCAGTCTTCGATCCGCCATCGACCGCGATCTCGAACCGCGTCTTTTCTGGGATCACGCGCTCACCAGCATTGAATTCAAACGGCAGCTCGAAGCTGCCTCCGAAAGATCTGAGCCCGGCCTTTTGAAAATAATCCACCAGCCAACTCGAGGTCGCCTGCGCGCCGGGGGTGCCCGTCATCCGGCCCTCGCGCTTCCCATCCGCGAGCCATTCGACCTCATGCTGCAAATCCGCCTTTGTGATTTGCGGTGAAAACGCAGTGGTCGCCCCCTGATCTTTTCCGCCTCCGCGGTTCGGCGCTTCCGCGATCGCCTGCTGCGCGGCCGCGTCACTCCAATCGGACAGAAAAATCTGCGCCTTGCCGTCGCTCGTCCGCCCGCTCGTCCAGGAAAGTTTGTTTCCATCGGGCGAAAATACCGGCAGCCCATCGAACCCGTTGGTGAACGTTGCTCGGACCGGCTCGTGTTCGCCGTTCGAATCCACCATGAACAACTCGAAGTTCTCAAATCCAAATTTGTTCGAGGTAAAAATAATGTACCGACCGCTCGGATGAAAAAACGGCGCCCACGACATCGATTTGAAATCGGTGATGCGCCGTTTGTCTGAGCCGTCGGATTTCATCGTCCAGACATCGGCGTTCATTCCGTTCTCCTCGAAATGTCGCCAGAGAATCCGCTGGCCATCGGGGGAGAAAAATGGACCGCCGTCGTAGCCCGGCGCGTCCGTCAGCCGGCGGACATTCGAGCCGTCGGCGTTCATCAAATAAATGTCGCCGAACCAGGAGCGATCTTTCTCGTACTGGCTCCGGAGTTCCGGCGAAAGTTTTTCGGGCGGGAACGCCGCGCGGAGCGAGCAGAAAACGATTTGCTTCCCATCTGGCGAAACGGAGCCCTCGGCATCGTAGCCGGGCGAATGCGTAAGGTTCACCAGATCCGTGCCGTCCTGTTTCCCAGAATAGATTTCGAAAGTGTCGTCGTAATCCCACGCGTACCGGCGCTCTTTTCCGCTCGCGCGAAAATCCAGCTCTGCCTTTTGTTTGGCGGCGGCTTCCTTGTCGCCGTGCGTCGACGCGAAGATCACGCGATCGGTACCCGGTTGGAAAAATCCGCACGTCGTTTTGCCGGTGCCCGGCGAAACACGCGTCGTATCACCGCTCCGCAAATCGAGCACGTACATCTGGTAAAACGGATTCCCTGTCTCGCGCTCGCTTTGAAAAATGAGCTTGTGGCCGTCGGGGGAGAAATATCCTTCGCCGCTGCGCCGGCCTTCGAGGATCAACTGGCGCGCGTTCGTGATGAAGCGCGCCTCCTGGCCCGGATCGTCGCCCGCGAAAGCCCACGGGCAGCAGGCGGTCGCGACAAGGAGAGCTAGAAGTTTTCGCATCGTGGCAATCTAGCGTGACCTTCGCGCTTACTCACACCAGTTCAATCTAATCGCGACCGACCGTGCCGCTCCTACTCCAGAGGCTGTCGCCCCGTCGCGATAAGCGGTAACGTTGACGCACGGGAGCAATTCCGGCGAAGATGTGATTAACGGATGAAGATTACGAGCATCGCCCTGCTGGCATTTGCTTCACTCGCACTGAGCTGCTCTCGCACCGTCGCGCCACCGAAGACCGTGGAAATTACCGGGGACGACTTCATGAAATTCAATGTCACGCGCTTTGAGGTAAAGCCAGGACAGAAGGTGACCGTTCGACTGAAGAATATCGGCGAGTTGCCGAGGGAAGCGATGGCCCACAATTGGGTGTTGCTGGCGAAAGAAGCTTACGTGCCGCGCTTCATCGAAACAGGTGGATCGCGGCCCGAAAAAGATTACATCGCATTCGAGCAGAACTTGTATGTCCTCGCCAAGACCCGGCTGCTCGGACCGGGCGAATCGGACAGCGTGACTTTCACCGGCCCGCGCGATCCCGGGCCCTACGAATATGTCTGCACGTTTCCGGAACATTACGCCAGCGGGATGAAAGGCGTGATGACAGTCCGGCCCTGATCGGGACGCGACTAACCGCAACGGCGAGTTACTTCGCGATCAGGTGGTGGATGAATCCGCCCAGCGTGGTCAGGCCGATGAGTAAGACCAGGACCAGAACAATTCTGCGGAAGCTTTTCTGCTGAATCTTGTTCAACAAAAGCTTGCCGACGTAAGAGCCTGTGAATGCGACCGCGAGAAGAACCGGGACAAACCAGAAAGAATCAGCTGCCAGAAAACCGCTGCGCAAATAGATAATCAGCCGGCTGAAATCGACGCCGGAATCGATCGCCGCGGAAGTGGCGACAAAGACATTTTTCTCCAGGTCGAACGCGCCGAGGGCGAGACCGCGGATCGCGCCGCCAGTGCCAATGACTCCCGCCAAAAAACCGGCAGCGCCGCCGGCAGTGACCGCGTTCGACGGTCTCGGCGAGAGTTTCACCTTAGGCCGAAGCAGGAAAAACGTGCTGAACGCGATCAGGAACAGGCCCAGGATCAGTTCGGTGTATTTGAATTCGAGCCTCGTGCTTAGACAGGCGCCGATAATGACACAGATCGTGCTGGGGATTCCGAGCAGAAGGAGAAGCCTCCATTGCACGTGGCTCCGAAAGAGAAGCAGCTTCGCCGCATTGCTGAAGACGTGGAGGATGCTGGTGAGCGCCAGAACCTGGTGAAAGTCGAAGAAGAAACCCGCCAGCGGGACGAAGAAGACCGATGAACCGAAACCGGCCACGGTGCCAGCCACTTCCGAGCAAAACGCGAGCAGGAAAAACAGCATCACCGGCATGAAGCGACAGTGTTCGGAATCGTAGGAGAACTTTCAAGACCGGTCAGAGCCAAAGCAAGAAAAGGCCAGTCTTTCGCAAGCAAAGACGGGCTTCGTGCCGAGGGCTGATGATGTTTAAGTCATGAAAACGGCAACTCTTCCAACAACTCGGCGATTCCCCCGGATCTCCTGCCGAATCGGACCCAGGATGACAAAGGCCGCCAACCTCAAGATCAAGAATGTGCTGGTGCCGATCGATTTCTCGGAGCGCTCGCTCGAGTTACTCGAATATGCTCGCGCCTTGACGAAGCAATTCGGCGCCGATCTCCACCTGATTCATGTTTACGAACCGGATTATCCACTCACGTCCGTGATGGGAATGCCGCTCGCTCTGCCGCCCGTCCAGGTAGCGCAAGGTGTCCGCCGGCACCTCAAAGACGTGGCGAAGAAGTTCGGTGTTGAATTACGCCAGGGAAACACGCATGCGGTGGAAGGAAGGCCGTTTGAAGAGATTTGCCGCGTGGCCCGCGAGCAGAAGATCGATCTGATCGTCGCCGCCACCCGGGGAAACACAGGCGTGAAACACTTGCTGCTTGGCAGCACCGCGGAGCGCATCATCCGCTATTCACCTTGTCCCGTCCTCGTGGCGCACGCAAAAGCCAGGAATGGGAAATCGGCGAGGCCCGACCTCCTGTTCGGCAAGATTCTGGTGCCGATCGATTTCTCGGAATGCTCGCTGAAAGGGCTCGAATACGCGAAAGCGCTAGCGAAGCAGTTCGGGTCGAAGCTGGTCCTGCTCAACTCCGTCGCGCTCCAGTACTACATTACGAGCGACCAGTACGCGCGTTACGACCTGCCTTTGTTGATGCAACAGGCAGAAAAGACTGCGCGACGCCAGATGCGGGACCTGCTCGAAAAAACGGATTGGGATGGGATCGAGGTGAAGGGTTCGTTGCAGATCGGGCATGCCGGGCAGCAAGTTTGCGCGCGAGCAGAGGGCCAGCATGCCGATCTCATCGTGACTTCGACGCACGGCACGACGGGGTTCAAACACATCCTGGTCGGCAGCACCGCGGAATACGTGGTCCGACATGCGACTTGTCCCGTGCTCGTTGTTCCGAGCCATGAACGACCGCTGCTAAGTTCGGAAGAAAGTGAGCTGAGGTAAAACCTGGACGCTAACCATTTCATGCACGGCGGCTTTGGCCGCTGCTGCGCTCGCAGTGGGGCCGGTTAAAAAGAAGGACGGCGGAACGCCGCACGCCTCGTTAACCTCAGCGGGAGACAGTCGAAAGCCGTTAATGCATCTTTCCAAACGTCTGCACTTGTAACGGGGGTTGGGCTGCTGCGCCAGAGAGCGGCCCCAAAAAAGAGCAACGGATGTGAGTTTACCCAGTAAAACCCCGCCCTTTTAAGACGTTGGTTGTGGGTTCGAGTCCCACCCAACCCACTGCTCGTCAACCGGACACAATGCGCGCCATGTGATACTCCAGTTGCACTCCCGCGGCGTAGGCCGCGAGGGCGGCTTGAGTCGCACTCCGTTGGCTGGCCAGCGTCGCTACCTCCACGAGCACGCAACGATTTACCGTACGCGTCGCACTCAACGGCTGTCCCATGTTCATGAACGCCAGCGCGGATTCCAGCGGCGACAGACTGGGATTGTAGGCGGCATTCTCGGCGTGACGGCCGGCGTAGATTTTACCGTCCGCCAATTGCACGGCGACCCCGGCGTAATTGAAAGATTTGTCTGTCGCGTACGGCGCATAACTCGCGGATGCGGCCTTGAGAGCGGCGTCGATCAGCGGATCGGCCGGCGAGCCAGTGATCAACTCGAGCGCGTGCGAGGAAAGCGCAGGATCCATGAAGCCGCCTTTCACGCCGAGATCGCCAGGGCCAAATGCGTTGGGCAGAAGGTTCGTCAGCGGGGTGGCGGCGTAGCCCACAGGATTATTTGGATCCGGCAGCAGAATCTTGAGCTCCTCTGCCGTCACGAGTTCGTAAAGAAACTGCCGGCAATAGCCGCACGGCGCGGCGTTGATCGCGAGCATTTGCACACCGTGTTCTCCGCTGAGCCAGGCATTGTTCGTCGCGGCCTGTTCAGCGTGAGCGGTGAAGTTCAGCGCCGCGTTGCAGAATTCGAAGTTCGCTCCCAGATACAAACTGCACGCGTTCGTCCCGGCGATCGGCATTCCCGCCGCCACCGCGCCCACCCGGTAATGCGACACCGGCACGACGGCATATTGCTGCGCTACCGGCAGCAATTGCATCATCAGCGCGTCGGTTTCGATTTGAGAAGTGCCGACGATCCGGCTCACGGTCTCGGCCGGAAGAACTCCGTGGTTATCCCAAATGCTATCGATGTCGGCGCGGATGTTTTCCGAGAAAGCGTTCAAAGCTTCTTCCCACTCCGGAGTGCGCGGTGTCGCTTCTTTCATCTTAATCCGGACGAAAGTGTAGAGGCGCTTGTGCCAGGCGCCTACCTAATAAGACAGGCGTTCGCCGCGGCGAGCGTCTCTACATCAAATCTCGGAGGGAATTGCGCGGGCGTTCGAGCCGGAAAACTTCCAGACCCGCAGCGCGCGCTGCTTCCCAATCGCGTTTCGGATCATCGCCCACGTGGAGCGTTTCTTTCGGTTGAAGCTTGGCGATATGCAGTGCGCGCAGAAAAATCTCCGGATCGGGTTTGTCCGCGCCGATCTCGCTCGAAATGAAAATGTGCGAAAAGAATTTCGAAACGCCGAGCTGCTCCAGAATCAGGCGCAGGCGGCCATCGAAATTTGAAACGACGGCGAATTGAAAACGCGAGCGCAAATTCTCCAGGACCTCCATGACTTCGGGATAAAGCTCCCACACACCGGCCTCGGCAAAATGTTCGTAGGCAATCTCAAAGAAGTTGTCGCGGTCGAGCTCCTTGAGGGAAGGCGCGACGTCGACAAGAACGCGATTGACCAGCTCCCGCCACCAATCCTTGTCGTCATTTTCCCGCGGGCCCGCGATAGCGGCGCGGCCCGGCATCGATCGCCACGCGGTCGCGAACGCGCGATCAAGTTCTGCCGCATCCAGAGTAAGCCCAATCTCGGCGCCCACGAGCGCATAATGATGACCGACGTTCCTGGTTAGATAAAGAAGCGTTCCCGCCGCATCGAAGAAGATCGCCTTTAACCCCATGCCTAGGCGTTTCTGGCGGATGCAGTTCCATGTCAAGCGACGGATTTGATGCTTCTCAGCGGCCGAATGTTTTCTTATGAGAATGGTCCGAAGCATGAAAGCGATCGACGAACTTTTGGCGGAACCGAAATGGACGCAGTCGCTCCGCGAAGAGATCGCGAATAGTGTGAGCCACGGCTTCGGATTGATCGCGGCGCTCATCGCCTCGCCCTTCCTCGTAACCGCAGCGGCGCGCCACGAAAATTCGCTTTTTCTGGCCGGGACGATCCTCTTCGTCGCGACGATGCTGCTTCTTTATCTCTGCTCGACGCTCTATCACGCCTGGCCGCAAACGCGCCTGAAATGCGTTTTGCGGGTGATCGATCATTCCGCGATTTTTCTTCTCATCGCCGGCACCTATTCGCCGTTTACGCTCGGCCCGCTCCGCGGCGTCTGGGGTTGGACGATCTTTGCCGTGATCTGGGCGCTCGCCTTGTTCGGCGTGATGATGAAACTCTTCAGCGGGATTCGCCGGAAAAAACTCTCGCTCTTTCTTTATCTCGGCATGGGCTGGCTGGTCGTGATCGCGTTCCGGCCCCTCACCCTCGCGGTTCCGGTGCAAACCCTCGTCTGGCTTTTCGCCGGCGGCATCGCCTACACCGGCGGCGTCATCTTCTTCGTGACCGACGAACGCGTTCGCTACCATCATTTCGTCTGGCATCTCTTCGTGCTCGCCGGCACGCTCTGCCATTTCTGCGCGATCTTTTCTTGCGTCGCCTGAGCGTCCGCTCCCACTCCGTTATAGCCACGGCCCTGTGGGCCGTGTTTGATTAGCGTTCGAATGTTACCCGTCGAACACAACGATCCCGTGAACGCGAAAATCCTCGCCATCTCCGAGGACAAGATCGAGGGATTCGTCCGCGAACCATTCGAGGAAATCGCGCGGCGTTCCAATGTCCCCGTCGACGTCGTCATGGCGCGCATCGCCGCCATGTTGCGCGCGGGCACCGTCCGCCGCGTTCGGCAAACTCTCCTCGCCACCAACCTCGCCGACGGCGCGCTCGTCGCCTGGAAAGTGCCGCCGGAAAAAATCGACGCCGCCTTTGATTACATGTCGCAACAGGACCCCTTCTCCGGTCATGTCGTGTTGCGCTCGACTGACTCCGTCACGCCCGGATCCGAATACAAACTTTGGACGACGTTGAAAGTTCCGAGAAAATTTTCGCTGCAGCATCACGGCGAATTGCTCGCCGAAAGAGTTGGCGCCGAACATTTCCGTTTGATGCCGGCCAGGGGAATTTTCACACTCGGGGTCGGCCACGTTCGCCGCAAAACAATCGAACCGGGCAGCAGAGCGGACCAACCTGCGACCATGGCGCCAGTACACGCCGCGGAGGTCAGCGACGCGGAATGGAAAGTTCTTATCGCGCTGAAACGCGAATTCACCGCGGACGAAATCGCTCCGTCGCCCTGGCGCGCCCGCGCGGCGGAAGCCAATCTTTCCCTCGACGATTTTTGCCGGGTGGCGGAATCGCTCAACGCGCGAAAAATCATCGGACGTTTCTCGACTTTTCTCGAGCACGTCAAACCTTCCGCGGGCGGAGTGCGCGTCACCCGCTTCAACGCCTTGTTCCATTGGGCGGTGCCGCCGGGCCGCGAAATGGAGGCCGGCGGCGAGGTCGGACGCCACCACATACTCACGCATTGCTACTGGCGCGAAGCCGGGTCGGAATTCCGCAACGTGAACATCATGGCCGTTGCGCATGGGACCGACAAAGAGTTGCTGCTCGAGCACAAGAAAGCGATCGACCGGCATCTCGACGCTTCTGGAATTCCGGTTTCATATACGAACGTCTTTTGGGGCGGGCGCAGCGAGATCAAGCCATCGGAAATTTCGCCGGAAATTTATCGGGGCTGGCTGCGCGAGATGGAGGGCAAGGCGGCGTGAGATGAAAGCGCTCATCGGAAGATTACATAGCGGCCTCGATCTGAGCTCCGGCGACATCGGTTACGCCATGAGCATGTTGCTTTCCGACGCGACGGATGACGCGATGAAAGCCGAGTTTCTGACGGCGTTGCATCGCAAAGGCGAGAGTGTGGAGGAGATCGTCGGTTTCGTTCAGCAATTGATCGATCGCGCGATCGATCCGCATATCGAGCCGGAGAAACTTTCGGGTCCCATGCTCGACGTTTGCGGGACTGGCGGAGACGGCCTCGATCTGTTTAACGTTTCCACCACTATCATGTTTGTCCTCGCAGCCGGTGGTGCGGCGGTGGTGAAGCATGGCAATCGCAGCGTGACCTCGCGCTGCGGAAGCGCCGACGTGCTCGAAGCGTTGGGTGTCGAAATCGCGTTGCCCCCCGAGCGTTTGAAGGAATGCGTCCAACGCCTCGGCCTCTGCTTCATTTTCGCGCGGCAATATCATCCGGCCTATCGGGCCATCGCCGAGATGCGCATGCGATTGGCTCGCGAAAATATCCGGACGATTTTTAATTTGCTCGGCCCCCTGCTAAATCCGGCGCGCCCGGCCCGGCAATTGATCGGCGTGTTTTCACCCCGTCTAACGAACGTCTTTGCCGACGTTTTGCGCCGTCTCGGGCGCGAGCGCGCCTGGGTCGTTCATGGCGTGACCGAGACTGGCGAAGGCATGGACGACATCTCCACTAGCGGGGTAACGACCCTGACCGAGCTTTTGCACGGCAAGGTAATTTCGGGAGTGATCGATCCACGCTGGCTCAACATTCCCTCAGCGGCCTTGGATGACTTGCGCGGAGGCGACGCCGCGGAAAACGCCGGATATCTCGAAGGAATTTTGGCGGGCGAAATCCACGGCGCGAAGCGCGACATGACGCTGGTCAATGCCGCCGGTGGCTTTGTCGTTGCCGGCCTCGCGCGCGACATGAGCGAGGGAATCGAACGCGCGCGCGCGCAAATCGATAGCGGCCGGGCCTTGGAAAAATTGCGCGGGCTACAACAATTTCGAATGTAGAGGCGCTTGTGCCAAGCGCCTTTCGTTTGGTTAGGCGCTTGGCACAAGCGCCTCTACATTTTCCAAATCCCTCAGCAACGCGATGGCTAATTTACCGCGGTCGATCTTCCTTTCAGCGGCCATCGCCAACGATCCAGCAGTCGCTCGCAGCTCCTCCGGAAAATCGTGGATAGTTTGATTCACATTGATGCCGATGCCGGCGACCGCGACGTAGTTTCCACCTTTATCGTTGCGGCCTTCCACGAGCACGCCGGCCACTTTCCGCCCCGCAATGTAGATGTCGTTAGGCGGCTTGATCGAAGCTACGCAGCCTGTCTCCTGCTTGATGGCTGTCGCAACCGCTTCCGCGAGCAGCGAAGTTAACTGCGTCGATTCGCGCAGCGTCATCGCCGGACGCAGCAGCACTGATAGCCACAAACCTCGATACGGCGCCGAATCCCACCGCCGGCCATACTGGCCGCGCCCGGCTGTCTGCCGCTCGGCGAAAGCCACGAATCCTTCGGGCGCTCCGCGTTCCGCCGCTTCCCAGGCGAGATCGTTCGTCGACCGCGCTTCTTCGACCACGACGATCTCATTTCCGACGCGGCACCCCGCTAACCCCGCGCGCAGCCCCTCCACGATCAAGCGATCGCTGGGATCAACTGCCGACATGCGTCAGTTCCAAAGAAAAATCGATCCCGCGCGCCGAATGCGTGAGCGCGCCGACCGAGATGTAATCGACGCCCGTCGCGGCAATCTGGCGCACGGTTTTTAACGTGACGCCTCCACTCGCCTCGAATTTTACCTTCTTCTTTCCAAGCGCGACGGCCTCGCGCATTTCGGAGGGCTTCATGTTGTCGAGCAGGATCACGTCGATCCCTTCGATCTCGACGAAGGAGCGCACTTGCTCGAGCCGATCGGCTTCCACTTCGATCCGGATTCCTGGGCGTTCCTGGCGCAAACGCTGGATCGCGCTGGCGAACCCGGACAAACCGGAACCCGCAGCCAGGTGGTTGTCCTTGATCAGGACCATGTCGCTCAGATTGAAACGATGGTTCGCGCCGCCGCCCGCCACGACCGCCGCTTTTTCCAGAGCGCGCAGGCCCGGAGTCGTTTTGCGCGTATCGAGAATCTTTGCGCGGGACTTGCCGGCGGCTTGAACGAATTCATGAGTCAACGTCGCGATGCCGCTGAGGCGTTGCAGGAAATTAAGCGCGACACGTTCGGCGGTCAGAATCGAGCTGGCGGCTCCGCGCACTTCCAGAACGGTTTCGCCGCCCATGAGCGACGCTCCATCCGGCTGCAAGATTTCGACGTTCAACTTCGGGTTCACCCGGCGGAAAACTTCCGCGGCGGTCTGGCCCCCGGCGATAATGGCGCGCTCCCGCGCGACGATGCGGCCCAAGGCATGCAGGCCGTTCGGAATGAAGAATTCCGTCGTGATGTCGCCGTCGCCGATGTCTTCACGCAAGGCGATCGTGATCGGGTCTGTTGCCGGTTCCGTCATGTGGAAGGATTCAACTCCGGCGCGCGGTAAACGCAGCGGCCGCGCACATAGGTTTCGCGGGTCGCGTGCGGGCCGCCGCGATAAATGCAAAGCGCCAGAATATCTTCGGCCGACAAGTCATCGAAATGGCGGTTCTTTTTCCCGTACGGCAGAAGAGCCGCCAGATCGACCACGATCACATCCGCTTCCTTCCCCGCATCGAGCGAACCGATGGCGGCGGATTTGCCGAGCGCGCGTGCGCCGCCGCTGGTCGCGAGATGGAATGCTTCGCTGGGACGAAGGCGCGGCAGATGCGGCTCGGACATGCACCTGGCTTTCTGCACATCGAGCGCGCCGCGCATCACCTGCCACATGTTTAGCTCAGGCCCGGCCGCGACATCCGAGCCCAGACCGATGGCCAGGCCCGCTTGCAATAGTTGATCGAGCTTTAGCAAACCGCTGCCGAGAAAAAGATTCGAGGTCGGGCAATGCGCGACGCTCGATTGCGCGGCCGCGATCGCGTCGATTTCCCGGGAATTGAGATGGATGCAATGGCCAAGCACCGTTTTTGGGGTCAGCAGGCCGCACTTCTCATAGACATCGGTGTAATCGCGCGCCGACATGTGGAGGTGATGCACCTTTTCGATTTCTTCGCGGTTCTCGGCCAGATGCGTCTGGAGGTACGCGCCGAATCTCTGCGCGAGCTCGGCCGCGCTCCGCATGAGTTTTTCCGAGCAGGTGACCGCAAAACGCGGACTGAAGGCGTACTCGATCCGGCCCTCCGCCGCGCCGTGCCATTTGCGGCAGAGCCGTTCGCTTTCGATCAGGGAAACGGAAAGAATTTTCTTCGGTTGCAACTGTCCGTAGGAGCCGATGTCCATCATCATCTTGCCGAGGATGACGCGCAGACCGCTGGCCTCGGCGGCTTCGAAGCCGACATCGCAGCTGTCCTCGTAAATCGCGGCGTAAACCATCGCCGTCGTCGTCCCATTTCGGGCCAGCTCCTGGAAAAAAAGCGGCGCCTCTTCCCGCGCCCTCGGAGCGGTGAAGTCGCGCTCGATCGGAAAAATGTTTTCGCGCAGCCAGGGCAAGAGCTGGCTCTCGCCTCTCGCCACCCCAGAATATTGCGGAAGGTGAGTGTGAATATCGATCAGGCCCGGGAACACCGCGACCCGGTCGTGTTCGAGCCACCGCATCGGAGCGGGACGCGGGCGTTTCCGCAGATCATCATAAGCCCCGACTTCGGCGATCCGGCCGTCGGCGATAACAATGGCGCCGTCGCGATGGCTGCGGAGCGAGCCGTAGTCCGGAGCGTCGATCAGGAACCCGCGGATTCCGAAAGGATTGGGGTCCGGTTGCATGGCGAGGTGAGTCGGAGAAAGACTCACGCGATTAGAGCCGGAAAGCGGCAGCGTTGCCTACAAAAAAAAGGATTCGGGCAGCGCACGCCGGAGAAACAACAAATACGAGAAACGTGCCGCCGCCCGAATCGCCTTAACCTGTTTGATTTGACAGCGTAATGGGGCCGCCGTTCGAAATATTTTCAGTTTATAGCCGCGATCGGTGATCGCAGCCCGCTTCGGCGGCCATTCCTCCTGCTCCTGATCTTGCGCTTCTTCTGTAGCAGCGGCCCTGCGGGCCGCTTTGGAATCGGCGTCGCTCTCGAGCGGCCCACAGGGCCGCTGCTACAGAAGATCGCGCCTCGGCTACAACAGCAGCTCGGCCTGCTTCACAGTCCCGGCTTTGGCCGCCTCGTCCCGGACCTCCTGCAAGAGCGACTTGAACTCGCACTTCTCCAGCGCGGCGATGAGCGCGGGATAATCGGGCTTGATCCTAAGATCGTCGATCGCCACCGGCAATGGTGTATCGCAATCCAATTCCACCATCTTGCGGTTCTGTTCGATCTGCACCCGGTTCGCCATTATTTTTTCCTGCGTCTTCTCGCTCTTGATCTGACCAATATTAGCCAGGAGCGCGTCGAGGTTGCCGAACTCAGTCAGGAGTTTGGCCGCGGTTTTCCGGCCGAATCCGGCGCTCGGAATGTTATCGACCGAATCGCCGGAGAGCGCGAGCACGTCGCCGATCAAATTCGGTGGCACGCCCCATTTGGTCGTCACTTCCGGTTCGCCGAGGAGCGCGAACGCGTCTTTGGGCGAGAGCAGATCGGCCTTGGCGGTCGTGTAAACCTTCACGCACGGCCCGACCAGTTGATAGAGGTCCTTGTCGTTGGTCGCGAGGACCACCTCGATGTTGCGTTTGCACGCCGCCATCGCGTAACAGCCCATCAGGTCGTCGGCCTCTGTGTTCGGCAGCGAAATGTTTTTGAAGCCGAGCAGCTCGGTCAGTTCTTCCTGGATGAAGTCGAGCTGCGGGATCATGGGCTGCGGCATTTCCTTGCGCGTCTCCTTGTAGGCCGGCTGCAGGATCATGCGTTTCTCCGGCAGGCCTTCGTCCCAGAAAACGGCGCCCAGCTCCGGCTGCAAATGTTTGAGCATGAGCCGGAGCGTTTTCGTGAATCCAAAGATCGCGTTAGTCGGCTCGCCGCGGGAATTCGAAAGGTTCTGGATCGCGAAAAAGGAGCGGTAAACGTAGTAGTGTCCGTCGATCAAAAGCAGCTTCACGCGGGCAAGGTAGCCAGGGAGCAGCGGTTTCCAAGCCTCCTGCTCATGCTCCTGATCCTGCTCCTGATCCTGTTGGCTAACTTCGCCGGAAGAAAAGATCAGGAGCAGGATCAAGATCAGGAGCAGGAGTTTCAGACGACATTGGCATTCGATCGATTCGCGATTAGAGAAGCGCCGTGGCAGATCAATGGATGGTGCGGGTGGACGGGAAGGAATACGGACCCGTAGATGAAGAGGACCTTCGCGAATGGCGGGACGAGGGCCGCCTGATCCGCACGAATGAAGTTCGCCGCGTAAACGAGCAGCGATGGATTCCCGCCGGCCAGCTGGTGGAAATCTTTGTCGACGACGAGCCGGCCGCGCTGCCGCCCGACCTGATTGTGCGCCGGAGAACCTGGCGGCAAATTTTCCGGGAGACGCTTCGCATTTATCGTGGCGGCTTTCTGCGGTTCATGCTGTTTGGACTGCTCACGGCCATTCCCATGTTCGTGCTGCAATGGACGTTTCCGAAAATCCCCTTCCCCGATCTTTCCTCGGGCGCGGCAGCGGCGATGCCACCCGTAACTCTACCGCCGATCTGCATCGCCATGATCGTCCTCCTGCTTCTGGCCTGGCCGATCTCGGCCGCCGGTTTTCAATTAGTGGCCGACGACGTCCTCCGCGGAAACCGGCGCTCGTTCCAGGCCCAATTCTCGGCCGCGCTCCGACTTTGGGGCCGCATGCTTTCCATCGGGCTACTCGTTTACGCCAGTTACTTCTTTTGGTTCTTCGCGCCGTTCACCGCCATGATCGGGCTGCTCGGCGCCGGCGAGATTTCCGCTATCGGCTTGCTGCTCTGCCTGCTCATTGGCGCCTTCATGGTCTACATGAACGCGCGTTTGTTCATCAACTTCCTGTTCTGGCAACAAACCGCGGCGTTCAGCCACGGCGGCGTGCTGGAAGCCCTTCGCGAAAGCAAGGAACTCGCGCGTTGCGAGCCCGACGCGCCCCGAATGGAGCGCCCGCTTTACCGCGGCACGACCATCGCGTCGATCTGGTTGCTTCTGGTTCTCGTGCTGACCATCGGCGTGCAACTTCCCTTCGCGCTCGTCCGGTTCATCGGCGTCTCGAGTCCCGAGGAAATGATCGCGCTCGCCCAAACCGTCTCACAGGCGAAGACGCCCGACACGCTCATGATCATCTCCGACGTCGTTTCCGCCGTCTTGAATCTAATCCTGCGCCCGTTGCTGGCCGCCTCGTTTATCGTGCTCTATTACGACGCCAAAGCGCGATTGAGTAGGAAGGAATAACAAATGAAACTTGACGAGGTAAAGAGCGAGAATCAAGACTGACCCCGTTGATTCCCTCCTACACCTTTCAAGGGCCAAGCATCAATCCATCGCCAACTCCAGCACTCGGAGGTGGTCGATGATTCCTAGGTGGCCATTCGTCGTCGAAATCCTACAGTTTCTGGTGATAGGGTTGTTGTTAGTTTGTTTCCCAACGAGGATACAAAAATTGGCAATTCGCTTCTATAATAAGCCGTTTGGTCGCTATTCTACGAGGCGATTGAAGGACATAGAAAAGCAGTCGTTTATCGCGATTCTTCGAATCATTGGCTCAATAACACTTGTTATCGGGTTCCTTATGACGTGGCTGTATTTTTTCGGGTCTTGGCAAGCAAGTTAGGCGCAAAGGACGAACCCAAAATTCCTGTCAGAGCAACGGTCGACGAGTGGGCTGCCATGTCACCTGCCGAACCGGAAGTGGCAAGTCTGTGAAACTCGGCAACTAACTTAGCGTAACGTACGGCTGTAAGCCGTGCCGCCCGCCTTCGCGGCCGAAGCCGCTCTCTTTGTAGCCGCCAAAGGGACTGGTCGGGTCGAACTTATTGTAGGTGTTCGCCCAGACCACGCCCGCGCGCAGTTTGCTCACGATCTTGAAAATCTTGCTCCCTTTGTCGGTCCAGACGCCGGCGCTCAAACCGTAAGCGGTGTTGTTCGCGCGCTCGACCGCTTCTTCCGGGGTGCGGAAAGTCATCACGCTCAGGACCGGTCCGAAAATTTCTTCCTGCGCGATCCGATGCGAGGCGGTGACGCCGGTGAAGAAACTCGGCGGATACCAATAGCCCTTGGCCGGCAGCCGCGCGGATGATTGCACCAACTGCGCGCCTTGCTTCAGGCCGCTTTCCACCAGCTCGCAAATCTTGTCGAGCTGCATCCGGGAATTGATCGCACCGATGTCGGTGTTCTTGTCGAGCGGATTGCCGACGCGCAAGGTTGCGATCCGATCGCGGAGCTTGCGGATCACCTGCGGGAAGACGCCTTCCTGCACAAGCAACCGCGAGCCGGCGCAGCAGACGTGGCCCTGGTTGAAATAGATTCCGGAAACGATCCCTTCGACCGCCTGATCGATCGGCGCGTCTTCGAAAATGATGTTGGCCGCTTTGCCGCCGAGTTCGAGCGTGAGCCGCTTCTTCGTTCCCGCGACAGATTGCGTCAGATGTTTTCCGACGGCCGTCGAACCGGTGAACGCAATCTTATCGACATCGGAATGATCGACGAGCGCCTGGCCGGTTGCGCGCGCGCCGGTCACGATATTCACGACTCCATCCGGCAGGCCCGCTTCCTGGAAAATCTCCGCAAGATGCATGGCCGTGATGCTGGTCGTCTCGGCCGGCTTGAGCACGCAGGTGTTTCCGCAGGCCAGCGCGGGCGCGAGCTTCCACGCCGCCATCAGGAGCGGAAAATTCCACGGGATGATCTGGCCCGCGACGCCGAGCGGGCGCGCGGTCCGGCCCGGAAACGCGTATTGAAGTTTGTCCGCCCAACCGGCGTAGTAGAAGAAGTGGGCCGCCACCAACGGCAGATCGATGTCGCGGCTTTCCTTGATGGTCTTGCCGCCGTCCATCGTCTCGAGCACGGCAAGCTCGCGTGATTTTTCCTGGATGATCCGCGCGATGCGATAGAGAAACTTTCCGCGCTCGCGTCCGGGCATTTTGCTCCAGACGTTCTTATACGCACGTCGCGCCGACTTCACCGCAAGATCGACATCGCGCGCGTCCCCTTCCGCGATCTCCGCGAGCTTTTCCTCCGTCGCGGGGTTAATAGAATCGAAATACTTCCCCGAGCGCGGAGCGACGAATTTCCCGCCGATGAACAATTGATAGCGCTTCTGGAGCTTGATGTATTCGTGCGCTTCCGGCGCCGGCGCGTAACTCCATCTATCGCCGAAGCTCAGATGCCGCGCGCTCGGAGCGAGCGGCGCCGCGCGATGGTCGAGAGCCCGCGTCGCGGGCAGGAGGATCACTTCGGCACCTCGAGAAGATTTTCGCCGCATCTGTCCTTCTTAACTGGCGAATGGGCAGGCCGCACGCAAAATGTAGGAGTTACCCATGCCTGCTCCTCCGACAGGACTCATACCGACGCGAGCACAGACCGTGATAATCGGCCTGGCCGCAACCGTTCTGGCCCTCGGAGGATTTGAGGCCGGTCGCCGCACGGTCGATGCCGCAGCCGTCGCTAACATCGCGGTAACGAAACCGAGTCAGCCAGACTCCGACTTTTCGCACGAGAAGATGCTGCTTGAGCGGGAACATCAACGCATCAGCGTCCGTAAGATCGCGACCGTGCCATTCTCTGAGCTCTACGACGTGTTGAAGTCCGCCTCGCGCGAGCAACTGCTCGCATGGGCGCGCGATTTGGAGCAAATGCCGAAAGGCCCACGGCAGCGCGCCGCGGTGAACGCGTACTACAAGAGCCTTGTTCAAGTAGATCACCGCGCAGCCATCGCCGCAGTAATGCAGGCAGAGAACCTCAACATGCGGGAAGTTGCGCTCGACGCGCTGACGAAAGCAGCTCCAGAATCGATTTGGGGCGACCTCGCGCAGATGACGACGGAGCTGCCTTACCCAAAACGCAGCAACACGCGCGAAGACATCATCTGGAACTGGAGCGCAGTCGATCCGGTCGCGGCTGCCCAATTCATCACTGAGCATCCCATTCAGGGCGAAGATGGCCGGCTCTTTTCCCTGATGTGCAATTGGGGCGAGATCAATCCGGAACAAGCCAGGGATTGGTTGGACTCCGATCCGTCTCGCCAGACGGAGGACTCGTTTCGGGCGCTGGTTGGCGGTTGGGCAGACAAAGATCAGGCGGCGGCGATCCAGTATGTCCTGGCAAACGCACCTCGGCCGGAATTCGGCAAGGCTATCGACGAACTCGCCTACAGGTTTTTTCGTAGCGCGAAGGACGAGGCGACCCGGTTGATGCTTCTTCTTCCACCCGAACAGGCAAAGGCCGCAATGCAACACGTCGCTCACATGAGCACCGCCTTCATTCTCGGACTGCCGGAAGGTTATCAACGACCACCGGAGGAGGTAGCGCCATGGATGATCACCTTGCCGGCAGGGCTGTGGAATGACGCCATCGGGAACGTCACGGAAGGATGGTTGAAGCGCGACGCGTCGTCCGCAACGAGTTGGTTAAATCAATTGCAGCCTGACTTGCGCGACGCTGCAATCGCCAGCCTGTGCAGGACGGCTGAGTCCGAATCAGCGGACCACGTAGTGACACTTGGAGAAACTATTGTCGATCGGCGATTGCGTGACCAGGCGATGGGTCAATTTGCGCGCAATCTTCGCGAGAGACGGGAGGACTCGATCGAGGCGGTGGATGCACTTCCTATCTCGGAAGAACAGAAAGCGTATCTGCGCAAGGTGATGGTGGAGAAGCGAAATGGTCGCTAGATCTGGCGTTTTCGCAGCGCTGGTGTTAGGCGCCGTGGCTGCCGGCTCGTTCTTCATTGGCCGTAAAGTTGAGCTGACCGCCGCGGCGGCAAGAACGAGAAGCGCCGTTGTGCCTGCGCCAAATTCGGCAACAACCGCAAAGCCGCTGCCAATCTCTTACGCAAGCCTTCGCGCAATCGATGTCACAGCGTTTTCCTTTTCCGACTTTTATGAAGCGCTCCGATCCGCGCCGAACGAGGCGCGAGAGAAATGGGCGGCCGAGTTAGAGCAAATGCCATCCGGCCCTCGGCGCACTGCGGCCGTGCTGGGATTTTACAAACTCCTCATTCAGTTTGATCCCGCCCTTGCGATCAGCACGATTCGGGAAATCCAGGACAAGGGCGTCCGGAACATCGCGCTCGAGGGCGCTGCGAACACGGTCCCGGGTTTCGCGATGGAGCAACTGGCCGCCGCGATGGCCGAACTGTACGAAGAGCCGACGGGACATTCTCGCAGTTATTTGAGCGAGCTCATCGAGCAGTGGATGGACCTGGATCCGGCAGCCGTAGCACGTTTTGAGAAGGAGCATTCGAAAGGAGATCGTTCTCACCCTGTTTCGACTGAAGTGATTTCAAATTGGGCCCAGCTCGACCCAAAGGCAGCGCGGGAGTGGCTCGACAAACACGATGAATGGAAAACGCCAGAGTACCAACGCGCCTTTATCAACGGCTGGTACGAAACCGATCGCCCGGCTGCGGTTTCCTATGTTCTGGCGCACGCCAGCGAAACGGAGATGCGAGATTCTGTGGGAAATATCTTACGCGGGCTCTACTACGACGCGAAAGATGAAGCCCGAAAATTCATTGAAGCTCTGCCGGACGACCGAATTAGGCGCGCCGCGTTTCGGGTCGCATTCGAGAACATCATATACGACGAAGTTGAAGACGGTGGAGAACCGGCGTTCTCCCCGCGTGCCGTCGCCGAATGGATGGTGGAATTTCCGCCAGCCTACTGGAAAGGGCGGCTGCAGGAAGTGTTCAAATGGAGTCGAAAGCCGCCGCGAGAAATGATTTCGTGGATCCAACAACAGTCACCGGAAATCCGGGACATTGTTGCGGCTGACTACACGCCGCCATGGAAAGCAACCGCGGCCGATGCCCTGAATGCAGTCTTGGAGGTAGCGGATCCCCGGTTGCGCGATCAACTTCTTGAAGGGCTCTTCAGACGTTCATATGACACGCCGCTCCAGGACATTCGGGAGGCGATCGCCAAAGCTCCCCTTTCTGGGGAACAACGAGCCCACGTCCTGCAAGTGTTGGCCGATGTAGAGTCGCGCCCAGCCGGAGACACTGACGACGACGTGATAACTGATCACGGCAGCGAGAAGTAGTCGCCGCTTTGATAGTTTCCGTCGACGGTTTTGGCGATCTGCATGAGGACGTCGTTCGCCAGCGTGCTCGCGCCGAAACGAAAGAGATCGGGAGTCAGCCAATCGTCGCCGAGCGTTTCCTTCAGCATGACGAGATAGGCGAGCGATTGTTTCGCGGTCTTGATGCCGCCGGCTGGTTTCATTCCAATCCGGATGCCGGTCTCGTAGAAGTAATCGCGGATCGCTTCCAACATCACCAGCGTCACCGGCATAGTGGCGGCGGGCGTGACTTTGCCAGTCGAGGTCTTGATGAAGTCGGCGCCCGCGCGCATCGCAATATCGCTGGCCACGCGGACGTTGTCGTAAGTTTGCAGCTCGCCGGTTTCGAGGATGACTTTGAGATGCGCGGCGCCACACGCCTCTTTCGTCGCGGCAATTTCATCGAAGACGCGGTTATGTTCGCCGGCCAGGAATTTGCCGCGATCGATCACCATATCGATCTCGTCCGCGCCATCACGCGCAGCGCTGCGGACTTCCTGGAGTTTCAACTTGAGCGGCATCAGGCCGGTGGGAAACGCCGTGGCGACCGAAGCGACTTTGACGCCGGAGTTTCCCAGAAAGGCTTTCGCGGCGCGAACGAGATTCGAATAGACGCACACGGCGGCGCACGAGGGGACGTTGTAACGCGGGTCCATCGGCTGCATCGCTTTTCGGCAAACGAAAGCGACTTTGCCCGGCGTATCTTTCCCTTCAAGCGTGGTCAGGTCCATCATCGAGATCGCCATCTTCAAGCCCGCGAGTTTGGCCGAGGTCTTGATGCTGCGCTTGGCGAACGCAGCCGCGCGCTCCTCGATCATGATTTGATCGATGGTCGGGATCTGGGGACGGGGACGCACCGCGGAGGTCATGGTGTCGATGGTAGCTAGTGCCCGCATGAGGGTCCTAGCATGTGATGAAGTGATGCCCGGGCCAACTCAATAATTGCAAGATGCGTGTCTGGCGTTTCTGGGGAGCGCAGGCTGCCAGCCTGCACATCTCGGCAGCTTGCCGAGATGAAATCGGTCCGCTCGTTCTAACGCGTCGCTTTCAAGATGTAGCCGGCAAGCTGCCGGCTAGTGCAGGCTGGCAGCCTGCGCTCCCCAGAAGTAGGATTGGCGGCCACACAAACAGATGGAGATGGAAAAATTTTGAAAACTTTGGGGATCATCGGCGGGATCGGACCGGAATCGACGATCGATTATTACAAGACTATCGTCGCGCTCTATCGCGAACGGAAACCGGACGGCAGCTACCCGCCGCTCGTGATCAACAGCATCGATATGCAGCGGATCGTGAAGATGTTTGAGGCGGATGAGCTGGAAAAACTCACCGGCACTTTCGTCGTGGAACTCCAGAAGCTTCATCGTGCCGGCGTCGATTTCGCCTTGCTGGCGGCGAACACGCCGCACCTTGTGTTCGACGATCTCCAGCGCCAATCGCCGCTGCCGCTGATCAGTATCGTCGAAGCCACATGCGCAGCGGCGAAGGCGCGCGGCCTGAAACGCATCGGCCTTTTCGGAACGCGCTTCACGATGCAGGCGACGTTCTATCGCGATGTTTTTTCGCGGGAAGGCATCGCGGTTATCGTGCCCGATGCCGCCGATCAGGATTACATCCACGAGAAATACATGGGCGAACTGGTGCCGGGGATTTTTCTCCCGGAAACGCGCGCTGGCCTGCTCGTGATCGTCGATCGACTGGCGGAACAGACGGCCATTGAGGGCGTGATCCTCGGCGGAACGGAACTGCCGCTCATCCTGCGCGAGCGGGCGCACAATGGCATTCCGTTTTTCAACACGACCCGAATCCACGCGGAGGCTGCGGTCGAGCGGATGTTTTCTTAGCGCGGTTCAATGCTGGCGGCCGTGCGCCATTCCTCGCGCGTGGCGGAGATCAACGGCACGAATCGGATGAAGGCGCGGATCACGGAAGCGAGATAAACCAGAAGGCCGATCGCTTGGAACGCGATCAGGATCGGGTGGCCGTGTTGGTGGAGAAAGAATTCGGGCCAGGCCTGGATGGCCAGGGCGCTGCCCGCGTTAAAAAGGAAAATGACCGGAATGATGAGCGCGATATTGAGGCGCTGATCCGCGCCAACCATCGCGTAAAGACGGCTGCCGACCGCGCCAGCGCTGTCCTTCAAACGCAGCTTCACAATGCGCATGTCATAGACGAACAGCGCCCAGACCACGGCGGCGTAGAGCGCCGTCAGAACGAACCACATGAAGGGATCATTGAGGCGGGTAAAGGCGATCGCTTCGATTAGCGCGCACGCGATGTAGAAAAAATTGTGCACGAACTCCAGCGGCCAACGGATCAGGGTGAGCGTGTGGATGAGCGAGCGCGACCAAAAGAGGAGAATGATGAGGAGGCCCGTGCCGACATAAGGCCAGGCGGCGGATTGGCCCGCGGAAAGGACCTGGCGCGCGTTATCGACGAGAAAGTAGAGCGCGACGCCCTGAATGATGCTGCAAAGGGTGAGCTCGATTTCGACCACCATCGAATCGAGCTCTTTGCGATTGCCGCCGGGCGAGGTCACGACGCGAGTCGTAGCGGGTCGCGAGGCCGAATGTCAACTGTAGCCGCGGCGCTCTGTCGCCTCGTTCCCAAGCTCCAGCTTGGGAACGGCGAACGTTTGCGAAGCTCCAGCTTCGAGAATCGTCATGTGGAAGCGCGGTCGAGATTGCAGGGCCGTCGAAGCAAAGCTTCGCGGACAAGTGCGAGTACGCGCCGACTGAGCGGCGCGGCTACAGCGTCGAGCGGTAAGAATTACCGCGCGAGGACGACGTCTTTTTTGGTCCACGCATGGACCTGCTGACAATGGGGACAGGTCAGCTTGTGATTTTTCAGCGGCGTGTCCGCGTAAAGCTCCTCATCGATCGTGAGCCCGGTCGCGGTGAGTTTCGCGGTGGCAGGGCATCGGACTAATATGCGTTTAATCATGGGTGTTTTTTTCGCGGTCGCCGGGGTTGTCATAAAAATTGGTTAGCCGAGCCGATAAACGATTCGTGCTTTGTCGATGTCGTAAGGCGACATCTGAAGTTTTACCCGATCGCCGGTCGTGAGGCGAATAAAACGTTTGCGCATTTTGCCCGAGATATGGGCGAGGACGAGGTGGTCGTTCGCGAGCTGCACCCGGAACATGGTGCCGGCGAGGACGGAAATGATCTTTCCTTCGAGTTCGATTGCTTTTTTGGAATCCATTAGGAGTTGCAGAACCGGCGCCCTGGGAAGAGCGCCGGTCCGCAGAATCTAAAACGCCAGATTAATAGCGATTGCCGGCCGACTGACGCGGACGCTCTTCGCGAGCGCGCGCTTCGTTGACGGTGAGAGTGCGTCCTTGCACTTCCTTGCCGTTGAGGGCTGCGACGGCCGCGTTGGCTTCCGTCGTATCGGCCATGGAGACGAACGCAAAGCCGCGGGAGCGGCCGGTGGTGCGGTCCATCATGAGGGCAACGTCAGTGACTTTGCCATGGGTTTCGAAAAGATCCTGGAGATCGTTTTCAGTGGTCTCAAAAGAGAGATTACCTACGTACAGTTTCATTATTATTTTTTGGAGCAAAAACTGCCAGCTACAGAGCCGTTCCCGAGAACCGGGTTTCAAACCACCACTGAGGAAATCTCAGCTGACGATCTACCACGCAACGAACAAAACAGACTTAATCCAATAGGCGGGGACTTTCGCCCGCATTCCGGGAAACGCAACCGATACTTCCCGAGTGAATTCCATCCAAAATCATACGCTTGCGCTGGCAGGGAAAATCGATTCTTTACAACGGCCTTAGATTGGCCCGGATTTGTGACCGGCCCTTTTCAGCAAATTCAGCCCAGGCAACGTCACGTTGCCGGCAGCATAATTATTGCTGCCTCCTATCCTGCTTTCGATCGGCGTCGCCCGATCCTGTTTTCAAACCGCCCTGCCTATGAAAAAAAGTAAATCACCCCGACCTCCCGCAGCCGAAAATGGATCCCGCCTCAGTGGCGATCGGCTCGACCAAAAGAAACTTCTCGTCGCCCTCTCCGCTTTCAAGCGCGGCGATTTCTCCGTCCGGTTGCCGGACGATTGGACCGGCCTCGCCGGTAAAGTGGCCGATACCTTTAACGACGTCATCGGGATCAACCAGCGGCTGGCGCGAGAGCTGGACCGGATCGGGCAGGTCGTCGGCAAGGAAGGGCGGATTTCACAGCGGGCATCGCTCGGCGATGTCGGGGAGTGCTGGGCGGAAGCGATCGGTTCGGTCAATGGGCTCATCGGCGATCTCGTCCATCCGACCAGCGAAATGGCGCGCGTCATCGGAGCGGTGGCGAAGGGCGATCTCTCGAAGACGATGGCGACGGAGATCGAAGGCCGGGCGTTGCAGGGAGAATTTTTGCGCACGGCGAAGACCGTGAACACGATGGTCGATCAGCTCGGCGCGTTCGCGTCAGAAGTAACGCGCGTGGCGCGCGAAGTGGGCACGGAAGGCAAGCTCGGCGGCCAGGCGAAAGTCAAAGGCGTCGCCGGAACTTGGAAGGACCTGACCGAAAACGTGAACCTGATGGCCGGTAATCTGACGGCGCAGGTCCGTAACATCGCGACGGTCACGACGGCGGTCGCGAATGGCGATTTGACCAAGAAGATCACCGTCGACGTCAAAGGCGAGTTCCTCGAGCTCAAGGACACGGTCAACGTCATGGTGGATCAACTCCGTTCCTTCGCGTCGGAAGTGACGCGCGTGGCTCGTGAGGTCGGCTCGGAAGGAATCCTGGGCGGCCAGGCGAGGGTCGAAGGCGTTTCCGGCACGTGGAAAGATTTGACCGACTCGGTGAATTTCATGGCGCGCAATCTGACGGGCCAGGTGCGCAACATTGCCGACGTGACCACGGCGGTGGCGCGCGGGGATCTCTCCAAGAAGATCACCGTAGATGTGAAGGGCGAAATCCTGGAGCTGAAAAACACCATCAACACGATGGTCGATCAGCTCAGCTCGTTCGCGTCGGAAGTAACGCGCGTGGCGCGCGAAGTCGGCACGGAAGGAAAGCTCGGCGGCCAGGCAGACGTGAAGGGCGTGGCGGGAACGTGGAAAGATTTGACCGACTCCGTGAACTCGATGGCGGGAAACCTTACCGGCCAGGTGCGAAACATCGCCGAGGTCACGACTGCCGTCGCCAACGGCGACTTGTCGAAAAAAATCACCGTCGATGTGCGCGGGGAAATTTTGGAATTGAAGGACACCATCAACACGATGGTGGATCAGCTCCGCTCGTTCGCCTCCGAAGTGACGCGTGTCGCGCGCGAGGTGGGCTCGGAAGGGGCGCTCGGCGGTCAGGCCGACGTGCGCGACGTCGCCGGCACCTGGAAGGATTTGACCGACAACGTGAACATGATGGCCGGCAATCTCACCGCCCAGGTGCGCAACATCGCCGAGGTCACGACCGCGATCGCGAACGGCGATCTCTCCCGCAAGATCACGGTGGACGTCAAAGGCGAGATCCTTGAGATGAAAAACACGATTAACACGCTGGTCGATCGGCTCAGCTCGTTCGCATCGGAAGTAACGCGCGTCGCCCGCGAAGTCGGTTCGGAAGGAATTCTCGGCGGCCAGGCCGAAGTGCGCGGGGTTTCCGGCACGTGGAAAGATTTGACCGATTCGGTGAACTTCATGGCCGGCAACCTCACCGCGCAGGTGCGTAACATTGCGCTCGTCACGACCGCGGTCGCGAACGGCGATCTCTCGAAGAAGATCACCGTCGATGTGAAGGGTGAAATCGCGGAGCTCAAGAACACCGTCAACATCATGGTGGACCAGCTCAGCTCGTTCGCGTCGGAAGTAACGCGCGTGGCTCGCGAAGTGGGCTCGGAAGGAATTCTGGGCGGCCAGGCTGAAGTGAAGGGCGTCGCCGGCACGTGGAAAGATTTGACCGACTCGGTGAATTCGATGGCCGGCAATCTCACAGGCCAGGTGCGAAACATCGCGGAGGTCACGACGGCGGTCGCGAACGGCGACCTTTCGAAAAAGATCACCGTCGATGTGCGCGGGGAAATTCTGGAGTTGAAGAACACGATCAACACGATGGTCGATCAGCTCAGCTCGTTTGCAGCGGAAGTAACGCGCGTCGCCCGCGAAGTGGGCACGGAAGGAAAGCTCGGCGGGCAAGCGGATGTGCGCGGTGTCGCCGGCACGTGGAAGGACTTGACCGACAGCGTGAATTTCATGGCCGGCAATCTGACCGGTCAGGTGCGCAACATTGCGGAAGTCACCACGGCGGTCGCGACGGGCGACTTGTCGAAAAAGATCACGGTCGATGTGAAGGGCGAAATTCTGGAGCTGAAGAACACGATCAACACCATGGTCGATCAGCTCAGCTCGTTTGCCTCGGAAGTAACGCGTGTGGCGCGCGAAGTGGGAACGGAAGGAAGGCTCGGCGGCCAGGCCGACGTGAAAGGCGTGGCGGGCACGTGGAAAGATTTGACCGACTCGGTGAATTCGATGGCCGGTAACCTGACCGGGCAGGTCCGAAACATCGCCGAGGTCACGACCGCGGTCGCAAACGGTGACTTGTCGAAGAAGATCACCGTCGATGTGCGCGGCGAGATTTTGCAGCTCAAAGATACCATCAACACGATGGTGGATCAGCTGCGATCGTTCGCGTCCGAAGTGACGCGTGTCGCCCGCGAAGTGGGCTCGGAAGGAAAACTTGGCGGACAAGCGGACGTGCGCGGCGTCGCCGGCACGTGGAAAGATTTGACCGACTCGGTGAACTTCATGGCGGGCAACCTCACCGGTCAGGTCCGCAACATCGCGGAAGTCACCACGGCGGTCGCGAATGGCGATCTCTCGAAAAAAATTACCGTCGATGTGAAGGGCGAAATTTTGGAGCTGAAGAACACCATCAATACGATGGTCGATCAGCTCAGCTCATTTGCGGCGGAAGTAACGCGCGTCGCACGCGAAGTAGGAACGGAAGGCCGTCTCGGCGGCCAGGCCGAAGTGAAGGGCGTTGCCGGCACGTGGAAAGATTTGACCGACTCGGTGAACTCGATGGCCGGCAATCTGACCGACCAGGTGCGAAACATCGCCGAGGTCACCACTGCGGTCGCGAACGGCGATTTGTCGAAGAAGATCACAGTCGATGTGCGCGGCGAAATTTTGGAACTGAAGGACACCATCAACACGATGGTGGATCAGCTCCGTTCCTTCGCGTCGGAAGTGACGCGCGTGGCCCGAGAGGTCGGTTCGGAAGGAGCGCTCGGCGGCCAGGCGCGCGTCGAAGGCGTTTCGGGAACGTGGAAAGATCTGACCGACTCGGTGAATTTCATGGCGAGCAATCTGACGACTCAGGTGCGAAACATCGCCGCAGTCACGACGGCGGTCGCGACGGGTGACCTTTCCAAGAAGATCACGGTCGACGTGAAAGGCGAGATCCTCGAGTTGAAAAACACTGTTAATACGATGGTGGATCAACTGAACTCCTTCGCGTCGGAGGTAACGCGCGTGGCGCGCGAAGTCGGCACGGAAGGACGGCTCGGCGGCCAGGCCGAAGTGAAGGGCGTCGCCGGCACGTGGAAAGATTTGACCGACTCGGTGAACTTCATGGCCGGCAACCTGACGAACCAGGTACGCGGTATCGCGAAAGTCGTGACCGCGGTCGCGAACGGCGACCTGAAACAGAAGCTGCTCGTGGAAGCGAAAGGCGAGATCGCCGCGCTGGCCGACACGATCAACGGTATGACCGATACGCTTGCGATTTTCGCCGACCAGGTCACGAGCGTCGCGCGCGAAGTCGGCGTCGAAGGAAAACTCGGCGGCCAGGCGAACGTGCCGGGCGCGGCGGGAACATGGCGCGATCTCACCGACAACGTGAACCAGCTCGCCGGCAATCTGACCTCGCAGCTTCGCGCCATCGCGGACGTCGCGACGGCGGTGACGAAAGGCGATCTGACGCGATCGATTCAAGTCGATGCGAAGGGCGAAGTCGCGTTCGTGAAGGACAACATCAACGAGATGATTCGCAACCTGAAGGACACGACGTTGCGGAACGACGAGCAGGATTGGCTCAAGACGAACCTCGCGAAATTCACCCGGATGCTGCAAGGCCAGCGCGATCTTTTGACGGTGGGCCGTCTCATTCTTTCCGAGCTCGCCCCGGTCGTCTCCGCGCAACAGGGCGTGTTTTATATGATGAACGGCACTGCCGAAGAACCGGAGTTGCAGCTTCTGGCGAGCTACGCCTTCCGCCGGCGCAAAGGCGTGAACACGCGATTCAAGCTCGGCGAAGGTTTGGTCGGCCAGGCGGCGCTCGAAAAGGAGCGCATCCTCCTCACGCGCGTGCCGCCCGATTACGTCCAGATCAGTTCAGGTCTGGGCGAAACGGCGCCGATGAACATCGTCGTGCTGCCGATCCTGTTCGAAGGCCAGGTGAAAGCAGTGATGGAACTTTCCTCGCTCGAGCAATTCAACCCGACCCACCACGCGTTCCTGGATCAGCTCACCGAAAGCATCGGCATCGTCTTGAACACGATCGAGGCGAACACACGCACGGAGGATCTGTTGAAACAATCGCAGTCTCTCGCTTCGGAGCTGCAAAGCCGGCAGGAGGAGTTGCAGCAGACCAACCAGGAGCTGGAACAAAAGGCGCGCCAGCTCTTCGAGCAAAACGAAGAGGTCGAGCGCAAGAACCGCGAGGTCGAGCAGGCCCGGCAGGCGCTCGAAGGAAAAGCGCAGCAGCTCTCGCTCACCTCGCGCTACAAATCCGAGTTTCTCGCGAACATGTCCCACGAGTTGCGCACGCCGCTCAACAGCCTCCTCATTCTCGCCGAGCAGCTTTCGTCCAACCCCGACGGCAACCTGACTCCGAAGCAGGTCGAGTTCGCGCGGACGATCCGCGGCTCGGGCAAGGATTTGTTAAAGTTGATCAACGATATTCTCGACCTGTCGAAGATCGAATCCGGCACGGTCACGATCGACGTCGGCGAAGTGCGTTTCGAAGAAATGCGCCAGACGATGGAACGGACTTTCCGCCACGTCGCCGAAGGCAAGGGCGTGAGCTTCAACATCGACATCGCCCCGAGCGTGCCTGAGGCCGTCCGGACCGACGCGCAGCGGCTCGATCAAGTATTGAAGAACCTGCTCTCGAACGCGTTCAAGTTTACCGAACGCGGCTTCGTGAACTTGAGCGTCGCGCCGGCAACGGAAGGGTGGTCGCCCGACAATATAAATCTGGAGCGCACGGAAAACGTTCTGGCGTTTTCGGTCACCGACAGCGGCATTGGCATTCCGAGCGACAAGCAGGTCACGATCTTCGAGCCGTTCCTGCAAGCGGACGGCAGCACCAGCCGAAAGTATGGCGGCACCGGGCTCGGGCTTGCGATCAGCCGCGAGTTGGCGCGCGTGCTCGGCGGCGAGATCAAAGTCGAAAGTTCGCAGGGCCGCGGCAGCACCTTCACGTTGTTTCTGCCGCAAAATTACAGCGGGCTTCCGGTCGAGCGGGCAATGGCTCGGATCATGCCGGAACCGATCGAGCAGGAAGCGATGACCAATGGCGAAACGCCGGCGGCGCCGATGGAGTTCACGCTTGCGGATGATCGCGCGAATATCTTGCCCGGAGAAAAATCGGTGTTGATCATCGAGGACGACCGCGATTTCGCGCAGTGGCTGCTCGATGTCGCGAGGCAAAATGGATTCAAGGCCGTAGTGACGCCTCGCGGAAAGGAAGCGCTCGAATTAGTCCGCGAATTTGCACCCTCCGCCATCACTCTTGATCTCAGCCTGCCCGATGTGGATGGCTGGCAGATCCTCGACCGGCTGAAATCCGATCTGACCACGCGCCATATTCCTGTCTTCGTTATCTCGGCGCAGGACGAACCTGAAAATGCGCTCAAGCAAGGTGCGCTGCGATTCTTAACCAAGCCGATCGACGAACAGCAGATAGAGCGAATCTTCGAGAAGGCGCACGAGATGGGCGAATCGAAGGCGAAAAAACTGCTCGTGATCGAGGACGATGAACACCAGCGCAACGGTATTCGCGAGTTGATCGGTAACGAGACGGCCCACTTGATCGATGCGCCCGACGCGCGCACCGCGCTCGATACGTTGCGAAATGAGCGGGTCGATTGCGTGCTGCTCGATCTGATCCTGCCCGACATGTCGGGTTTCGAGTTGATCCAGAAGATTCGCGACGAACACGAACATCTGCCGATCATCGTTTACACGGCAAAAGAATTGTCGGCCGAAGAGGAAGAAAAATTGAATCGAATCGCGCAGACAACCATCGTGAAAAACGTCCGGAGCCCGGAACGGCTCTTCGATCAGACCGCGCTCTGGCTGCATCGCGACGCGGCGACGTTGCCGGAGGAGAAACGCGAAATCCTGCGGCGGCTCCATGATCCCAACGAAGTCCTCGCCGGCAAAAAAGTGGTGATCGTGGATGACGACATCCGAAACATCTTCGCGATGACGAGCATGCTGGAGCGCTACAAAATGGACGTGCGTTCCGCTGAGACCGGCAAGGCCGCGCTCGAGCTTTTACAAAGTGAGCCCGAGACCGATCTGGTGCTGATGGACATCATGCTGCCGGAGATGGATGGGTACGAGACGATCCGCGCCGTTCGCAAGATGTATGGCTTCGAGCAACTGCCGATCATTGCGCTCACCGCGAAAGCGATGAAAGGCGATCGCGAGAAGTGCATCGATGCCGGCGCCAGCGATTATATCTCGAAGCCGGTGGACACGGAACGTCTCCTGACGCTGCTGCGAAACTGGCTCCATCGTTGAACCATGGCTGCGGATTCCATTCCGGCGGAATTGGCTGACGAAAAGGTCAGCATCCTGATTGTCGACGACCGGCCGGATAAGCTCCTCGCGCACGAGACTGTGCTGGCGGATCTGAATCAGAATCTCGTCCGCGCCACATCGGGCAAGGAAGCGCTGCGTTGCCTGCTCAAACAGGATTTCGCAGTCATCCTGCTCGACGTGAACATGCCAGGGATGGACGGGTTCGAGACCGCCGCGCTCATTCGCCAGCGGATGCGATCCGAGACGACGCCGATCATTTTCATCAGCGCCGTGAACGACACCGAGACGCACGTCTCGCGCGGCTACTCGTTAGGCGCGGTCGATTACATTCTCACTCCGGTGGTGCCGGAAATTCTGCGGGCGAAGATCGCGGTTTTTGTGGACCTGTTCAAAAAAACGGAGCAGGTCAAACGGCAGGCGAAAGAGCGGGAGAAATTCATCCGCGAACAGGTGGCGCTGGCGGAGGCCGAAGCGCGGCAGGAACGGCTCGCTTTCCTGGCAGACGCCAGCAATGTGCTCGCCAGTTCGCTCGATTATCAGACGACGTTCGAGAATCTGGCGGCGTTGGTGGTGCCGCGGTTGGCGGATTTTTGCGTCGTCCTCGCCACCGACGAGAGCGGCGCGATGAAACAGGTGGCAGTCGCGCATCGCGACGTCGCCGACGAGCCCACTCTGCGCAAATTAACGGAAGAGTTCCCCTCCAGCACGGCCGCACAACGCAGCGGCGCCAGCGTTTTCAAAACCGGCAAATCGCAGATGGTTTGCGATTTGCATAATGGGGAATTGCTCGAGGTTTTTGAGCATGAGGAAGATCGCGACCTGATCCGTTCTCTCGCGGCCAAGTCTTTTATCGCCGTGCCGGTGCGAATGCACGATCGCGTGCTGGGCGCGATCGTGATGGTGAACACGACCGAAGGCCGGATTTGCGGCACTGATGAGCTCTCGCTCGCGGAAGAGCTGGCTCATCGCGCTGCGCTGGCGCTCGATAATGCCGGACTCTATCAGGCTGCGCAAAAAGCCCGAACCGAAGCGGAGAGTGCGAATCGCGCCAAGGATTCCTTCCTCGCCATGCTCAGCCATGAGCTGCGGACGCCGTTGACGCCGGTCCTGACTTCGGTGCTCACGCTCGAACAGGAAGAGAATCTTCCGGAGGAAACGCGCGCGGCGCTCCAAATGATTCGCCGCAACGTCGAACTCGAAGCGCGTTTGATCGACGACTTGCTCGACTTGACCCGGATCAGCAAAGGCAAAGTGCAATTGAGCCTGGAAGTCGTGGACGCTCACTCGCTCCTGCGCAACGCCCTCGAAATCTGCCAGGCCGATATCGACCACAAAAATCTTTCGCTCCAGACCGATTTCTCCGCCAGGAAAGTCTGGCTCGAAGCCGACCCGGCCCGCTTGCAGCAGATTTTTTGGAACCTGATCAAGAACGCTGTGAAATTTACGCCGGAAGGCGGCCGGCTCGGCATCAGCACGGGAAACGAGAACGGACAATTCCGGGTGGAGGTTTCCGATAATGGAATGGGAATCGATGCGGAGACCCTGCCGAAAATTTTTAATGCATTCGAACAGGGAGAACGAACCCGGCTCGGCGGCCTCGGGCTGGGTCTCGCCATCAGCAAGGCGCTGGTTGAAACGCATCACGGAACGCTGACCGCGGAAAGCGCGGGGAGAGATCAGGGAGCGACGTTTGCCGCCAGCTTTCCTGTTCTGGAAACCGACGCGGAGACCAGTGCGGCGAGCGCGCCGGCCTCCCCCGTCCCACGCAAAGCGATGCGCGTCTTGCTCGTGGATGATCACGTGGACACCAACCGTTCTCTTACCCAGTTACTGCGCCGTCGCGGTTATCACGTCCAGGCGGCGCATAGTGTGCAATCGGCGCTGGAACTGGCGGAGCACGAACGTTTCGACGTCCTCGTGAGCGATATCGGCCTGCCGGATGGGAGCGGCGTCGATCTCATGCAGGCTCTCAAGACCAAGCATCCAATCTTCGGCATCGCATTAACCGGATTCGGCATGGAGGAAGACCTGCGCCGAAGCCACGACGTCGGCTTTCATCATCATCTGATCAAGCCGGTGGATCTGAACAAGCTCGACTCGCTCATTCAACAAGCCGATCCCTGCCCGGAAGAATTGGCCGCGCAAACCTAGCGCGCCTTTGGCCTCGTCGGTGGCCTCGTTCGTAGACAATGGGCCGCGAGGCGTGATAATCTTCGTGCAAAGAAGCGTGGTTTGGTCGTTTAGTCTGCACGCCGTCGTATGCGCAAAGTCTTTTACTTTTTTTTGGGGATGATCGCCGTGTCAGGTATCGCCGGCGCAGCGGCGGTCGATGAAGAGAAGCCTTACGGCCGCGTCTGCATTTCGCTTTATGAACCGGGGCCGCCGGAAAAAGAGGAGCCGTTCAAAATGGCAGCCCCTGCTGGCCCGGGCAAAACGGTCCACGCTTATATCGACGCCAGTACTAAATGCACGGTGCTCCTGGCCGCGTTAACGAAGGATGGCAAACTGGTCAATGGCTGGCGGCCACAGCTTGCGGAAGTAGCCGGCGAATTCGAAGAAACTCTGGTTCCAAAGGCGCCGTTGAAATGGGATTGGTCTAGCGCGAGTGGGCCATTCGACTTTTATGTTTTGTTTCTGGCGCCCGATTCGAAGGATGTCGCGGAGGCAAAAAAGCTCATCGACGCCATGCAGGCAGCGAAAGACGACCGTCTAGTAGCGATGCAAACCGGTAAGCTGCGCGAACTCATCGGCCGGATCACGAGCGAAAAAGAGAAGATCAATCAGGCGCCTGCCAGTGAACCCGAAGTGGGAGGCGTTTTCCGCGGGGCGGCTTTTCCGTGGCGGCAGTTCGCCCAGAGCGTCAACTTCGCCGCTGACAAGCCGGGCGCGGTAATTTTATCCAGCGACGGCGCGGAAAAAAAATGATGCCTGGCAGATCGGCCAGGACCAAACCCCCAGGCGAGCAGATCTGGCTAAGGTCGCCGTGGCCTTTGCTTCTCGCGATCTGCGGTATTGCGGCCGGCTGGATTCTGGTCGCGGGCAATCCGCTCGAAGCGCTTGAGATGCGCTGGTTCGGCCAGATCCTGCGGTGGCGTTACGAAAACAATCTGGCGCCTCCGGCTGATCCGAGCATCGTTCACATCGATATTACTCAGGTCGACTTGCGGAAGGTCCCGACCCTTGAGCTGGAATATCAGAACGCGGCCAATATCATCCGGCAGACCACCGACTTGGGCGCGAAGGTAGTCGCGTTCGACATCATCTTCGGTCGCGGCGATCGAACCATGGCTGAGCCGATCCTGCGGGAGATTGAGCGAGTCAAGAGGGAGAACCGGACAGTCATTCTCGCGGAAGCATTGCTTCCTTCTCCCGAGGATGGAAAGGACGAGCGCATTCGCTCCTTTCCCTTTGGTGAAAGAGTGTTGCCGGCCGGATTGATCAACGTGCAGGCCGATCGCGACGGCGTGCTCCGTCGCTATGACTATGTCCATCGAACGGGCTCAAAGGGCGTTGAGCCTTCGCTAGCTCTAGCCTGTTATCTCGCCTGGCGCGAGATAGCCTGGGATAGTGGAGTCTCTCTTCCGCGACCAGATGTCTTGCGCTGGGGAGAACTCTCAAGCGATTTGACCTCGATGGAGCCGCGGGACCTCAAGCTCGAGCCCACACTCTTGAACTATCGAAGCCCATATTTAGGTCAGGGTCCGGCAACCTTTCAGCATTACAACGTCGCTCAACTCGAAACAAAGTATCAAACCAGCCGACAGAACAATGCCCGGCCGCTAATGAATGCCATCGTTCTTGTCTCTTATTATGGAGCCGGCTTGGGCGACATGGGTACTACTTCATTGGCGCCCAACCAGCCGCGCGTGATTTTGCATTCGACCGCGCTGAACGATCTTATCCAGCGCAACTGGATCCGGCGAAGTCCGCGATGGATTGATGTTCTGGCCATTCTAGGTCTGGTTCTGCTGGGAGCGTTTGCCACGTTCTTTCGGGGGACATTGCCGCTTCTTCTCCTCTGGATCGCCGGCATTCTAGCCTGCGGCATACTTAGCGCGCTCCTGATCATCAAGGCCGGGTGGGTGCCTGGGTTGGTCAACGCCAGCGTCGTCTGGAGTCTTGTTACTCTGGTCGAACTCGGACGGCGCCAGAGCCACGAGTTCATTCAGCGGCTAAAGCTCAGATCGACCATGAGCCTTTATTTTTCGCCGCATATCATGGAGCACGTCTTAAAGAACCCTGGTTCGATGGAACCGCAGCAGGCGGAAATCACCGTCTTGTTAACCGACCTTCGTAACTCAACCCCTCTCGCGGAGTTACTTGGACCCGGCGGCATGTTTAAGCTGCTCAATCAAGTCTTCGAAACGCAAACCCGAGCGATCCTGGCCCAAGATGGCAGCATGGAACATTTCCTCGGCGATCAATTCCTGAGCTACTGGGGCGCGCCAAATGCGCAGCCGGACGCCGCTGACCGCGCGTTTCGGGCAGCACTCAGTCTCATCTCAGGAATGGAAGAAGTGCGCTTGAACCTGGAGCCGAAGGTGAAAGCACTCTTCGGCTATGGCGTTGCGCTTCACAGTGGCTCGGCTCTCATTGGCAACAAAGGATCCGCTCAACGCCTGGATTACGGCCTCGTCGGCGATCTGATCAATGCTGCCGCCAGAGTAGAATCGCTCACCAAGTTTTATGGCGCGTTATTTCTCATCACGCGCGAAGCGTACGACAAGCTATCACAGCCGCCTGTGACGCGGCTTGTCGATAAGGCGCGGGTCAAAGGAAAAACCCTTCCGTTGGAATTATTCGAGGTGAAACATCCTTTTAGTCCGGAGAACTTTGAGGACATCGCCGCCCGCTATAACGAAGCCTTCTCCGATTACGAACGCGGCGACTTCCAGATAGCGGCAAACAAGTTTGCCGCGCTGCGCGACCACGATAAGGATAGGCCTGGTGCGATCATGGCGGAACGATGTGCCGACTTACTCGCCGAGCTTCCAAAGGACTGGAATGGAATCTATCAATTAACGACCAAGTGAAATCGGCAATCCCAAATCGACTGCAAAGGCCATGAACAGAAACGTCACTTCCAGCACGATGCGATTCTTCCTTCTTCTCGCATTTACGCTCTTCGTTCTAGCTAAGTCTCAGATTCTTCGCGGCCAACAAACCACGGCGTCGGCCGCTCCGAGTGCGAAGCCGGACCTGGCCCAACTGGAGGCACAGTTCAAGAAAGTGGACGCCGACCGCGCCGCGGCGAAAGAGAATACAAAGGAACGTGCCGATGCCGCCAAGACCGCGATGCAAACGGCGTCCGACATCGCGTGGCTGGCTTTTGACGCTGGCAAGTTTGACGAGGCCGCAAACTGGTTTGCGAAAAGCGCGACTCTCAAGGAAGACAGCCATGTCAACGAACGCGCTTACTGGGAGGAATACCTGCGGACGGAGGCAGTCGAGCTCGATAACAAGATCGACGCCCAGATCAAGAAACTCCGGGACCAGCTCACGACCGCGGAAGAATCAAAGAAGGAGATGCTGCGAAAACTAGTCCACGGTTTTGAAAAGAGTCGCTACCTGACTCGTTACAATACCATCTCCAGGCTCGAGCAGATCGCTCGCGAGAACAATAATGCTGAGAGTCTCCTCAAGTATACTCAACAAGAGTTGGAGATCCGGCGAAAGGAAATGGACTATCTCCAGAAGGCCCAGGCGCCGAAGCAGGAGATCAATGAAAAGGCGGTCCACGTAGCTACTGCGTTGGAGCGCGTGTCCAGCGCGCAAGCGGACCTGGCTCTATTTGACCAGGCAGAGAAAAATGGTTTGGAAGCTCTGGCACTTCGTAAGGCGCTGCCAGAGGATATGCCTGACCGCAAGTTGGAAGATAGCTTAAGTGCCCTTGGTCGCATGTATATCTACAACCTGGGTGACATGGTCAAGGCGCGCGACTACTACCGGCAAGCGCTGGCGAGTATCGAAGCCTCCGCAGCTCTCCGCAAGAAAGCCCTCGGCGAAGATCGGTCCTATACGCCTGAGCAGAAGGCGGCGATGAGCAAGGAAGAACTGGCGAAGCACGAAGAGAGTGAAGCCCAGATGCGCGACATGACCATTTCGCTGGATACCATGTCACAAGCCCTGACCCTGGTGGCCCTTGGTGGCATCAGCCAGGAAGAAGGCGACTTGAAAACGGCGCTCTCTTATTATGACAAAGCTCTTAAACTCGGAGAAGGCCTGCCCAAGGGCGGTTATCTAAACCTCTTTGAACTCTTCCGCGCCCGAATTCGCGCCCGGGTGTTGGGTGACAAGGCCTCCCTGCATGCCGAAAGCGGTGAGGTTGATCTGGCCTTGAAGGAATTGAATGAAACGATCGCGATCAAGCGGAACATCGGCCAGGACGATTGGACAGCACAATCGTTGCTTCAGGCCGCCGACCTGGCTCATACCAAGGGAGATTCCACTAGTGCCCGCCACCTGCTCGAACAAGCGCGGCAAATTTTTGCCGCCGCGCATAAGCTCACCAGTGTCGTCTCAGCCACAGGGTTTCTGGCAGTCATCGCACGGGACGAAGGAAAGCTGGACGAGGCGGCGGCCCGCGCGGAAGAAGCTCTCCTGCTTGCTCGGAGAACGGGCAACCTCGGAGCCGTCTCCGGTTCGGCGCGCGCCTTTGCTTCCATTCGCGTCCTGCAAAAGAAGTGGGACGAAGCGAAGACACTCATCGAAGAAGCGCGCGCTGCCGACGCCAGAACGGGATCGGTCGGGGATAAGATCGGCACCCTGGGAGTTAGTGGTGAAATTCTCGAAGGGCTAGGAGATAACGAGAAGGCTCTCGAGGCCTACAAGGAAGCGGTGAAGCTTGTCGAAAGTGTCAGGGCCACGGCAGCGTCTGAGACGGCATTCGCCGACGTCAAGCGGAATTACCGGCCTTACGAGCGGATTGTGCGCGCGTTGATAAAACTGAACCGATCGAGTGAAGCATTCGACTATCTTAACCGGGCCAAGTCAAAGAAGCTTCAGGATTCGATGCCCGCCTCGAGTCTTAAGACCGAAAACAAACACGAACAAGAAAGCCTTGATAAAGCGGCCGCGCTCGAGACGAAGCAGAAGACAACGGAAGCTCAGTTAGCGGCGGAACAAGCCAAGGCGAAACCCGATGAGATAGCGGTAAAGAATCTCAAGCTCGTGGCTGCTTCGACCCAGGCGGAGTATCGGGAGGTAATTGAGGACATCACGACGGCGAATCCGGATTGGGAAAAGTCGATGACCATGAAACCGTTGCAATTGGTGGAAACCCAGGAGCACATCCCGGATGGAGTCACCTTCCTTCAATACGCCCCGCTGGCCGACCAGCTCTACATCTTTGTTGTCACGAATAAGACGGTGAAGATCTACACCCCGGAGGCGAAGCCGGAAGATTTGAAGAAGAAGGTGCTGGCGGTGCGAAAGCAAATCACCACCGGTGAGTCCGGGCCGCCGTTGACAAAAAATCTTTGCGCTCTGTACGACATGTTGATCGCGCCTATCGAAGCGGAGCTGGCATCAGTTAAAACCATCGCCTTTATCCCAAACCAGATCCTCTATTACCTGCCGCTCCAGGCTCTAGCGAAGAAACTACCGGACGGCAAGGTCCGTTACCTCATCGAAGACAAGGAGATCGTTTACCTGACCGCCGCCGATGTCATGAGGGCAGTTCAGCCACCTGACCCGGGAAAATCAAAGGATGGAATGGTGGCTTTCGGGAACCCCACCGGCGCGGACCTGCCGGCTGCCGAGTTGGAAGTGAAGAGCATCGCCAGTGTCTTTCCCGGCACTGATGTTCTTTCCGGCGCCGGGGTGACAAAGGAGGCGATCAACAGCCAGCAACTGTTCGACAAGCGTATCGTGCACTTTGCGACGCATGGCATTCTCAATTCGGCTCGGCCGCGGGACAGCTATCTTCAACTTGCTACAGGCGGCGCGCCTGGGACGGAGAAGCTTTCCGTGCGCGAGATCTGGCGTCTGCCGATGAAGAAGGTTGAGATAGTAACACTATCGGCCTGTGAGACGGCCCTTGGAGACAAGGAACCGGACGGCGGCGAGATAACTACGCTGGCCGAAGCGTTCGCGACCGCGAAGGTTAGGACGGTTGTAGCCAGTCTCTGGAGCGTTGGCGATGAAAGCACAAAGGAGTTTATGGTAGCGTTCTACAAGCAACTGGCAGCGGGCGCTTCCAAGACCGCTGCCTTGCAGAGCGCCCAAGTCGCGCTGATGAAGAATCCGCAATATTCGCGTCCTCTTTATTGGGCGCCTTTTGTTCTAATGGGGGACTGGCGCTAGGTCTCGAGGAAGCGTTCCCGCGTTACCTCAAGACTGTGAGAGTGAATGAGGACCAACGGCTTTTGCAAAGCGCGCGTGTAAGCGACGATTTCAGCAGTTCCACCCGGCCCGCGCGACGCGTTCCCATCCCAAAGAGCAATCATGAGGTCTGCACCTTCGACCGTCGCAAGTCCGCATTCGAGATATCCGGCCGGCCGATCTGCGGTTTCCGACAAGGTCTCGACTCGCAGAGCCTGATTTAGCAATGCTTCAGCCCGGGCCCATTCCTTTTCGCTGAAATCCTTTTTGAATTCCGCTTCTGGAAAAGGCAACAGGGCGATCCACTTCAAATTCGATGCGAGACAGGCTTCTGCGAAAAGAACATCGCCGCCGCTGGCAATCGACGAGCGCCCCATCATCTCGCGGTCACTCTCCCGACGGAGCGATGCAATTACCTCGTAAAGGACTTTACCGACCTTGTCCCCATCTCGAACATGACGATGGCCGGTGAAGCCCAGCACCAGACACTGAGATTGCGATAAGGAAACGTCGGGCATTTGGTTTAGTTGCGCCGTTCAAGCTACCCGGTTTGCCTCGACTTGAAAAGGCTGCCGGTAGAGACGCGCGAGGTCTAAGGCGAAGCCAGGAATCTGGCGACGGCTACAATCGATGTTCCAAAAAGCGCCGTACCTGCGTACCCGATTACAAGACCGACGAGCGCCACGCATCTTCCGAGCGATCGACCGTCGGAGTTTTTCGATCTCGCCAGAGCGACGTGGCCGCAAATCACCGAAGGCAGAGAGGTGAGCCCAAAGGTAAGCAAGGCAAAAATCCCAAGCGTAAAGGTCCAGAGAGAAAGAGCCGATAATTCCTCATCAGGAGACTCCAACATTTCCGCCGGCCTCGGAGATCGGGAAGCGATCATTGTCCGGCTATGACGGACGGCATCCCAGGTCTTGCACGGACCGCAAATTTCGCGGGGCTAGGCAGCCGTCCGATCCAGGCTGTAAATTCTGAACAAGCCGTAGCTCTTGGCCAGCGCGGTAGTTCCCACCAGATCGCAGGTAAAACCTTTCGATTGATCGGCAGCAGCGAGCGCCGCGAATTCTTCGCTGGCAAAAACCTCCCCCTCGAGGGTGATCGGCTCGATGCGCGCTGCCCGACTGACGTGAGCGCCGGTAAAGGAAATCTGCCTGACCACCGGGTCGAAGTTTACGTAAACGGGACCTGCATGGACGCCAATTCGAATGCTAAGGTTGTGCGGGAGTCCCAGGTCCACCCAGTCAGTCTTTACAACAAGATCTCGAAGATCCAACGCGAAGCGGCCGGCATCTTCCACATTGTTAAAGACAAAGAAAAGTGCATCGCCCCAGGTGTTGACGTTAACCGGCGCCGACGAACTTTCCGAAAGTAGTCTGGAGACCCGCTGGTTGAATTGCGCTACATACTTTGGAATCACAGTTTCCGGCAATTTGCTGTAACCAACTATATCGGCGAACAGGATCGCTTTTATTTCCTGCCGTCCCGACGCGCGCACCCATGCTTCAAATTCATCGTCAGGACTGCCTCCCTCCGTGTCGAAAGTGTCGGAACCGGTCAGCATGGAAGGCGGTTGAGTGGCTATAGGCACGACTTTCACGGGAACGCGATGGTTGCGCCAGTATCGGACAAAGGATCCAGTGCCCCCTGGTGCACCTGCATATCCGTCCCAAACAGCGAGCGGCGTGATTTCCAGATCAAGCGATCGCGCGAACAGGCGTGCCAGGCCATTCATAGCCAGATTACAGTATTCAAAGCCCGTGGCGCTGCCAGGCATGTAGAGCTGGCCCAGGATGCGAATCGACGCTGCACGCGCCAGCACCTTCTCGAACCGTTCCACCCACGCCCCATCGCCCGCTATCTCCACACTTGTTTTGACAAATTCCTCCGCTGGCCAAGGTAAGACGAGATGAATGGTGCCGCCGCGTGCAAGCATGGCTTCGAGGAAAAGGATGTCCGAACCAGACGCAGCACTGGAGAAGCCTATGCCAGCATTCATTGCAGCCAGCTGTTTCTCAAGGAGGTTCCTTACGTCCCCCTCCTTTGCCAATGGAAATCGCGGAGTGCGGCGATCCGGCGCATCGATCATATGACCGGAAAAAACAACGAGCTTCGGAATGGGGAAACACTCATCGAAGGCATCGGGACGGCCGTAGAGGTGGCGAGATAGGACTCGAGCTTGCTTTCGAGTCGAGGAGAAGGCGCGCAGGTTATCGCTCTCCGACGCGACCGCCGCGCGATATGCTTCTCTGGCGTCATCAGCTTTTCCCAGGACGACCAGGGCTTCTGCTACAGTCGCGTGCTTCCAATAATCGTCCGGTTGTGTCTGACAAATCTCGAGAACGGTTCGAGCGATGCGATTAGCCTTGTCTGTCTCTTTCAGCAAAAAAGCTATCGTGGCAGCGTTGATTCCAGGATAAGACTCTGAGGGTTGCACCTCGAAGGCGCGATTGTAGTAACCAAAAGATTGTCGGAGGTAGTGTTCATCAGCGGGATTGGCGCACCATCGATCCTTGTAAGTTCTGCCGAGGATACTCAAGGTCTCACGATTCGTGGGATCTTTTACGGCCAACGGGTGAAGGATGGCCTGAGCACGAACAGGCGATCCCATCTGTGCGAGGGCCAGCGCCATTCGCTGTGGTAGCCAGCAGTCCTCCGGATGTGACTCCAGGCCGGCGCGTGCTGCGTCGTAAGCCGCCAGAAACTCACCTGCCGAGAGCGCTCGCTTCACAAAGGCGTAGACGGCCTGGATATCGTCCATCCACTCCGTCCGGCGTTGCCAAAGTTCGTGGAGAGCGACGGCAGCGCTGGGAGCGTTCTTAACTTCAGGCAGATCAGACACGACGTTTAGGCGCCGCCTGTTTCTCCTTGCCAGGAGATCACTTCAGCGGACGCGATGCAATTAACCGATAGCTATGGCGCTGACCAGCATTTTCTGTGGTCAGTGGTGACAGCAATCGTGCTCGTCGCCGTCGTCTTGATGGTCGCAATCATGATGGTGCGCCTCGCCGGCCCACGATGGGAAAGGATCGTGAAGCGTTCTCCAACTCTGTTCGCCGCCGGCCATTTCCAAATCCGTGAGCAGGCAGGCGTCAAGCTGGGCGTTAAGACGATGCGGATCGCAATCGATTCCCATGAAAGCAATCGCCTGCCGCCGGTCGCCGAACGGTTCCTTCCATTCTTTTCTGGTGCGCTCCGGCATTTCGGCTTCACGGGCGTGCTCGTCACGCGCGGCCCACCACTTGCCGGCAGGCGCAACCTGAAATTCCGAGCCGGCCAGGTTAACGCCGCCTACTTGATCGTTACGCGTGGCAAGCCAGAAGAAACCCTTCGCCCGAAAGACGCCCGCAAATTCGCTTTGCAGTAGATCCCACAATCTCTCCGGATGAAAAGGCTTTCGCGCGCGATAGGCAAACGCCATGACGCAACCATCGTCCGGACCGCGAGGTTCCTCCGCATCGATGAGCTGCCGCCAGCCGGCGCCGTCCAGAGCGGCGGCGAAATCAAAGGACGTACCGGTATGATCGAGCACTTCTTTCAGCGACTCACCCGAGAGTTCCAACACTCGGGCGCGCGGATTGAGCGCATTGGCAATTGCGCGTGCGCGCTCGAAGCCAGGGCTATCCGGATTGCCGTCGAGAAAGATGTGACCGGCAAACTCGATCTGTTCCGCGACGAAGCAGGGAGAGATAAGACCTTCTGTTTGACGCACACCGATAAGCGAATCGACCAGGACGGAAGGATTGATGGTAAGAACTGTTGTAATTAACCTTGCACTCTCGGTCAGGCGACGGGGAGCATCATCGCGTGGGAGAAAGAGCGACGCCAAAGCAATCGCTGGCATCTCCGCGGTGCACTTGATTATCAAGTGATCCAGAGTGTTAGTGTCTGCGATAATTCTGATCTGGTTTGTTATCTCGGCGGGATCATGAGCGAGTTGTTCGACGACGAAGTGAGCTGCTTCGCTCTCTGAGGTTTCGCTGGTCAATAGTCCTATACGACGCTTGGTAGCCGTGGACGTGATGCTTTGTAACAAGGCAGCCACAGACGGTCCGGCTACAATAAACACGCATAAGGCCCGCGCCTGTCCCGCAAACGAACTGCTCATGAATGATCTCCTAGCTCGAAGGAGGTGGACGGCCCGCGCGTGCAACCGGCGCGGCCGGGGCGGAAGTGGCGGCGGAGACGACGTTCGGCGCGGTCACGTCTGCCCGCCACGGAATAGCGAGGCGATGCAGGATCGACTTGGCTTCGAGCGGCGCCAGCCCCGGCATTCCCGAAATCAACCGCGCCAGTAAAGCACTCATGATAGGCGCGGCAAAGCTGCTTCCGGTAACTTCTTTTGAGGAATGGTTGTTCCACGGGAGAGTTACATCCACTCCCCGCGCAGCGAACTCGACCAGATGACCTGGTTTGTAAAAGAAGGTGTGGTCCTCCTCGAAGCGAGCCATATTCACTGTGACAACACTTGGGAAGTAACCGGGCCATTCCGGCGTGGTGAAGTCGTAGTTGTTACAAGCAGAGACGATATGGATGCCTTTAAGGTAGGCCTCGTCGATCCATTCCTTGTATTGAAAGATGTGTTCCGATAGCCCGCAACCAAAGCTGCAATTCAGGATGTGATACCCGTGATCGATCGCCTGTCGGACGCCCTCGCGAATGATAACTGTCCGAGAACCCAGATTCGCTCCGAGCACACGAAAGCTTCCCACCTGCGCATCCGGCGCAATCCGCCGGATGATACTGGCCACCGCCGTGCCATGGCCAAAAACATCGATGCCGTCGCCCGGCTTGACCTCGATTTGGACGCCCGCATCTACCACCTGAAGATCGTGCAACAGTGTAAGGCCAGCCAAAGCCGGATGATCGATTTCAACTCCGGAATCGATCACCGCGACGTGAACGCCCTTGCCAGTCCCGTTTTCTAAAGCCCGGCGGGCTTCTTCCAACCGGAACGGGCTGAGATCGGTCGCTAAAGCCGGTTCCATCCTACAGCAGTGCCCACCAGGCGATGGTCGATTAAGTCTCTGACCACCGCGGCGATGGTTTGGATGGCATTAAGTTCTGGCGGACCAAATCCGGCCGGCGTTTCTCCCGTGGGCACGGCCTTGCCGTCAAGCACTTCCACGTCCTGTAGTTGGACGCAGGAAATCACTCCTCGCACTTCGTTCAGGAAGTAGAGCGGGACGGCGATCATGGCATAGGTGGTCTTTTTCAGCTTCTCATCAAGGATCGCGCTGTGCTTTGCATTCTTATAGACCTGGTTCTCTACGAAAGCATGTTCGCTCGCCACGACCAGGCTGATGATGCCCTTGGTAACTGGCAGCTTGAATCCCATGATCTTGTCGGTGTCCGGGCCGCTGTTGTAAGCCACGACCAGGTGTTCCTTTTCCTGGTCGAGCAACCAAATGCTGCCTTCGTCTGCGGAGATTCTAGTAAACGTTTCTCTCAGGAGCTTCAGCAACATTTCGTCGCATATGCTGAGGAAATTATCCGGCGTGACAGCGGCGCCGAGTTTCGCGAGATGCTCTTGCAGTGCCGGCCGCAACGGAACAAATCGCGGCTCAGGCAAAAAATTGGCACGGGTGGCGGGCTTCATTCGTTGGATGGTCTGAGTGATCTTGTCTCAGTTACCAGCGCTGGAATCAAGTCCGGCTGTTGCTGGAGCAACTTTTTTATCTCCGCGCGTTCCTCTTCGGTACAATCTCCCCGCGCGAATTTTGCGATCCTTTCTCTCACGTCGGCGGGAATAGCCGCCGCGGCCCGACCGGCGACCTCCTGGCCGCCGCCTTCGAAAAACTCTAACAGAATTTTAAAATCGTCGTTCACGGGCACAGAGTGGCGAAAGGAAAACCGGGATTGGGAAAAAGCTGTTCATAATGCTTTCGAACCCACGAGCGGTGAGCGGCGCGATAAGATTCATCGGCGGCTCCCCGTTGTTTCGGCTCTCCTTCTTAGACTGATTAGCTGTAGCATTTTGCGAATTTATCTCTCTAGGTCTAAAAAACATCGGTTGAACCGGCACAAAGCTCGACAAAATCTTCCCAGCGCAGCTCGAGCCAGGGATCGATCTTCTTTAGGTCCGCCAGGATCAGGCGAGCCACATTTTGCCGCGTCATTTCGAGCGTTCGGCTTACTTTCGATTCGTGCCAGCCCCACATCCGGGCGATTTCGCGCTGAGTCAGTTGATGGAGATGGACAAGCTTCAGCATGAGGACTGCCTCGGGATCTTGCGCGCTGAAAGCCCGCTGGATCGCCTCTCGCAACAAATGCACGAGGTGCTTTTCGCTTGATGGCCGCTCGGCCTGGGGCGTGCGATCGAAGAAGCTATCGGTTGATTGTTCCGAAGATGAGACGTCGACCCGGAAGCTCTGACGTCTTTTGAGATCAACCAGGCGGTGGGTGGCGACGGTGAGAAGCCACGATTCCAGAGCGCATCGTCCCTGATACTTGGTAAGAAGCGTCTGCCGATTTGCCGGCGCGGCGAAACAATCCGTCCAGAGATCGGCCACCAAATCCTCCGCTTCCGTCTGGTTTGCCCCACGTGCGCGCAAGACTCCAACTAGTTTCCCATGATAACGAGCGCGCAGTTCCGAAGCAGCAGCGGCATCCGCGGTCAGGACGCGCTGGACAAAGGCCAGATCTGGTTCATGGCGCGACGGAGCTTCGACGGGCATAAAGGGAAAAAAGGATGGAGTCCGGCATCTGGAACGTCAACCCTTTTGACCAAGGCTCCGTGCCTGGAGGGATTCGAACCCCCAACCTGCTGATCCGAAGTCAGCTGCTCTATCCGGTTGAGCTACAGACACCGTTCTGTGAATCGCACGAAGCATGATGATAGCAGCCGGAAAAATCAAGAGCGTCCCTCTGGATGCCGATGTAAGCGATGATCCTGTCTACTTGATGTGCATGCTAACCAAGCTCTCGCTGTCGAAAGACTCATGCTAAGTTAGGAGCTGTGACTAATTCCTCCCGCCTCTTTCTCATTCTCGCCCTTTCCGCCGCGACGCTGGCGGCCGAAGCCGCATCACCCACGAAAAAGAGCCTGCCTTTCCCGCAGGAGGCCAGTGATCTCAAGCCGGATCCCGCGACGCACTTTGGCACGCTGCCCAACGGCCTTCGCTATGTCGTTCGCGCCAATCAGGAACCGAAAGGGCGCGCTTCTTTGCGGCTCCTGGTTCTCGCAGGATCGCTCCACGAAAAGGAGGATCAGCGCGGACTCGCTCATTTTCTCGAGCACATGGCGTTCAACGGAAGCACACATTATCCGCCCGGCACCATCGTGGAATTCTTCCAGCGCATCGGCATGAGCTTCGGCGCCGACAGCAATGCTAACACGAGCTTTGACCGGACCGTCTATCGCCTCGACCTCGCGCACGCGGACGATGCCGCCCTCATCGAGGCTTTGCAGGTGTTCGGAGATTACGCGGGCGGCCTGCTGCTGACGGACGAAGAGATTAACAAAGAGCGTGGCGTTGTTCTCTCCGAGACTCGCGCCAGCGACTCCGCGGGCTACCGATCTTTTGTCGCGCGATTCGAAGCCACGCTGGGAACAACGCTTCTCCCGCGCCGGCTGCCGCTTGGCCTCCCCGAAGTGATCGCGAAAGCGCAGCGCGAACGATTCACCGATTTTTGGAACGCGTGGTACCGGCCGGAGAAGATGGTTGTGGTCATCGTGGGGGATTTCCCGGACGCAGCCAAAGTCGAGAACATGGTCGCGGAAGCTTTCGCGCACCAGACGGCACGCGCCCCCGCCCGGCCAGAGCCCTCGTTAGGCAAACTGGCGAAGCTTGAAAACGTTCGCGCGATTTTCCATGCCGAGCCGGAGGCGCCCGCGACGAACATTTCTCTTACCAACATCACGCCTTACGTGCGCGAGGCTGATACCGCAGCGCGCAGAATCAAACGTCTCCCGCGGTCGCTCGCTCTGGCGATGCTCAACCGGCGCTTCTCCATCCTAGCAAAAAAGGATGGCGCGCCCTTTGTCTCCGGCGGCGCCTCGATCTCGGAACAATTTAACTTTCTGCGCGAGGCTAACCTGTTCATTTCCTGCAAGGCGGACGACTGGGTTGCCGCGCTAGGTCTGGGCGAACAGGAATTGCGCCGTGCGCTCGAGCATGGCTTCGCGCCGGCAGAGCTAACCGAAGCAGCGGCCAATCTCTCAAACCAACTCGATCAAGCGGCGAAGACTGCCAGCACGCGGCATTCGAATCGGCTCGCGGATGAAATCGTGCACCGTCTGGTGGTTGGCGAAGTGGTGACGACGCCGGCCGACGATCTCGCGTTGCTCAGGCCCGCGCTTGATAAGATCACGCCTTCCGATTGCCAGAACGCGCTCAAGGATGCGTTCGCGGCGAGCGACCGGTTTGTGATGGTGAGCGGCAACGCAAAAATCTCCGGGGATGCTTCGGCCGAAATCGAAGCCGCCTATCAAAAAGCGCACGCCGTTGCCGTCGCCGAGATGAAAGGCGATGAGCAAAGCAAATGGGGCTACACGGATTTCGGCCCTTCGGGCGAGATCGCAAAACGAGAGCACATCGCCGATCTCGATATCGACCTCGTAACCTTCAAAAATGGCGTGCGACTCAATCTCAAGAAAACCGATTTTGAGGCAGGACGCATCGTCTTGGGCGCGCGTGTCGGCACCGGTGCTCTCACCGAGCCGCCTGGTCAACGCGGCCTGGGGAGATTCGCCGCCAGTACCTTTAATGCGGGCGGGCTCGGCAAACATAGCACTGATGATTTCCTTCATCTTTTCGCAGGGAAAAACGTTGGTTGGCGCTTCGGTCCCGGCGCCGATGCATTCCGATTCAATGGAGGCACGACACGCGATGATCTCCCGCTCGAGTTGCAGCTCCTGGCGGCACAACTCACCGATCCCGGTTACCGTCCTGAGGCATTGCGGGGTGCGCAGAAGCAGTTCGAGCAACTTTACCAAAGTTTCAAACATACTGCTGCCGGTCCACTCGAGCTGGAGATCACCAACCTTCTCGCGGACGGCGATCCCCGTTTCGGCCTGCCCGCTCAAGAAGTGATGATGGCTCGCAACCTCGAGGAGGTGAAGGCGTGGCTGACACCGGAACTGGCGCATGGCCCACTCGAAGTGGCGCTCGTCGGCGACTTCGACGTCGAAGCGACGATAGCCGCCGCGGCGAAGACCATTGGGGCCCTCCCAGCGCGCCAGACGAAACCCACGCTCTCGGAGTTGAAGAAGGTACATTTTCCGGCGCAGCCTTTTACCAAAAGCTACGTCATCGATTCCGAGATCCCCAAGGCATCGGTCATGATCTATTGGCCTACCGAGGATGGTCTCGATGCGCACCGCACCCGCCGCGTGAACATGGTAGGGGAAATCTTGAGCGACCGCCTCCGAGTAAAAGTGCGCGAGGAAATCGGAGGCAGCTACAGCCCTCGAGCGGATAATCTCGCGAGTGATACGTTCCCCGGCTGGGGCTACATTCTCGCGAGCATCGACGTGGATCCCGCGAAGGCCGAACAAATTTCCGACGTTGTCATCCAGCTCGCCGATGACCTCGCCAAAAACGGAGTGACCGAGGACGAGCTCAACCGCGCCCGTTTGCCCCTCCTCACGAGTTTCAGAGAATCGCTCCGCACCAACGGCTACTGGCTCTCCGTTCTCGCTTCCGCGCAGGAAAAACCTCAGATGCTCGACTGGACGCGGGACCGGATCGCAGACAACGAAGCGATCACGACTGCCGAGCTCAACGCTCTCGCGAAAAAATATCTGCCCCGCGAACGCGCTTCGCGGGCGATAATTCTCCCCGCCGGAAAGCCGAAGTGAGCGAACGCCGACTAACTCGCCGGTGGCGTGTTGCGCTGGGGCTTGCGGTTTTATATTTCGTCGTGATTGCTCTCGCGCCGCTCCCAGACCGATTGGTTTTGTTCCCGACAACGAATCGCATCAACGCGGGCGCGGCCGTCCGCAAAGCGATTCCGTTCGAGCGCGGCGATCTGGAAGTTTGGACGGCTCGTTCCAAGTTGACGCAGCAGCGCGGCCAACCGGAGGTCTACATCTTGCGATTCTACGGCAACGCCGATCGCGCGGATCGCTGGGTCGCCGACGAAGCAGAGATGTGGAACAACCGAGCGGTGGAAGTTTGGGGAATGAATTACCCCGGCTTCGGTGGCAGTACGGGACCCGCACGCCTCGCGCGTTTGGGGCCGGCTGCGCTCGCCGCCTTCGATGCCCTGAAACAGATTGCAGGCGCTCGCCCGATAATTGTGTTTGGCGCGAGTCTCGGTACGACGACCGCCCTCCACATCGCCGCGCATCGAAAAATCGCGGGGCTGATCCTGCACAATCCGCCGGCCTTGCGGCAGATCATTCTACGCCAATTCGGCTGGTGGAACCTGTGGTTGTTCGCCTGGCCGATGGCGCAAAAGATTCCCGCGGATTTGGACAGCGTCGCAAACGCCAGCGTCGTTCGCGTACCCGCGATCTTTCTACTCGCAGAAAGAGATGAAGTTGTTGCGCCAAGATTTCAGCGCTTGGTCGTCGATGCCTACGCCGGAGAAAAACGCATCATCCCGCTAGCCGGAGCGGGACACAATTCCCCGGTAGAAGGCTCGGGGCTGGCCGACTTTCACCATGCGCTCGATTGGCTGCTGCAACCGGCGGCAGAGCGCTAGTGTTCTAGCGTGATCGCCTGCGGGAAATGAGCGCGGCAATCGAGAGCGCGATCGCGATGAGCAGCCACGACACTGGAGCAACAATCACATAAACGAAAGCCGCGTGCGCCGTCCTCCCCCCGATCGCATCGTCTCCGTAAACGACCAACGTGCCAAGTGCGACAACCAGCATCACGACATAGAGTGTTGTTCGCGTCAGATTCGACCAACGCTTGGAAATCATGTGGGCTGCTCCGAGCACGACGAACGGTGAAAGGATCCAGATCAAGAAGAAGAAAATGAGGAGCAGCGGCGGATGTTGGCTCGCGTAGAAAAAAAAGGCGACCGAGCCGGCAGCCCCTACAAACAGCGCGATCAAGCCTGCTGCGCGTAGGAGAGCTGGAGAGCTGCCTTCGGGCGCTTGGTGACTCATTTCAGAGTTCATCCGGCGTGAACTTCACATTTACAAAACCACACGCTAGAGGCGAACCAATTCGCGGACCGCGGGAGCGAGCAATTATCTGGCGAGTTCCACGATGGTCTTCTCCAGTGCGCTGACCACCAGCGTAAAGCGATCGTATTCGAGCTTGTCCGGAGTGTCCGTGCCTTCATGATAATGCGGGTAACGAAACGGTGCGGTGTCGGTGACCATGATCGCGGGATAACCGCATTGCCAGAACGACCATTGGTCCGACCAACCCACACCGGGAATGAACGAAGGCAACGCCGCGCCTTCGGATGGTACTTTCTCTTGCTCGCGAAAGGCCCCAATGCCGCGGCGGACAAGCGCGCGAGAGCCGAGGTTCCCGACGAAGCCGATGAAGTTGCCAGTCCTGGGATAAAATGCGCCGATTGCCCGCGACGGATATTTTTGAGAGTGCAGCGCATCAGAAAAAAAACCCATCGTTTCCAAGCTGATCATGGCGGAGACTTCGTCGCCGTGCGCTTTGCACCGCTTCGCATAAACCAAACTTCCCATCTGCTCCGTCTTGAAATAGGGGGGCTCTTCATTTACGAAGGCAACGAATCGCAAGGTTTGACCGGCCGGTTTCCCGGCGAAGCGGCGAGCCAGCGCGAGCAACGCCGCTACTCCGCTGGCATTGTCATTCGCGCCCGGCGAGCCGAAGACCGAATCGTAATGCGCGCCGATCATTAAAATCTGCGAACGCGCACCACGAACTTCCGCCTCGATGTTATGACACGCTCGTCCTTCTAATTCATAGGTGTCTCGTCGCGGCTGCAGCCCCGCGCGCGAAAAAGAATCTTCGATGAAGTCGGCAGCGCGATTGAGCTGCGCATAATGGTGCAGGTTCCGCTCGCCGATGTCTCCCGCAAGCATCTGAACGTCGGCCACCAGCTCAGCGCGCAATGCGATGTCCGCCGCTGAGAACCGCGCAATCGTCGAGACATTCCTACCCGGCATTCTCATCCCAAACCACCAAAGTAAGAAAAAGAACGCGACAACCGCGAGCGTAATGCGGAGACCGCTGAGAGCTATGCGCCGGAACATGTCGAATTACCCGCGTTTCAAATTGTTGTATTTCGAATGGAGTTTCGCGCAACGGCTGAGTACCGTCATCACGCATTTTCGCAATGGATCATAGCCCCCACGTTCCCGATGAAGAAGCCGATATCGATCGCGAGATTCGCATCGAAAGAATGAAGCGGGAGCTCGACGAAATCGTTGGCGGAGAAATGCGCAGCAGGAACTTTGGGCCCGTGCCTTTAAGAATGGAGGAGGCGTTTCTCAAGCAGGTGCTCGCTTATGAGCGGGCCGAATTCGATACGAACTTTAACCGGCTTGTGCAGCGCGGCGTCGCGCTGCCGCCGGCAGCGGAACTCGAGAATGCCGCATTGAGCGCGAAGCTTGAAGAGGTTATTCGCGAGCTTAGCGAATTGCGGTGCTTCCTCGACGAGGCGGATCATCTCAGCGATCGCGAACTCTACGATTGGCTATGGAGCAGCGGGCTGTGCGAGGAGTCGCCGGATGTTTCGGAGATGCCGAATGGCGCCTGGCACACGAGTCCCATCGGCGCGGGCAACAACGAAGACACGGAGATCTGGCTCAAATATTACGCCAACGACGAAGAGCGGCAGCGCTGGCATCTCGACTATCCTACTGATCCAATGCCGGCGCACGAGGCGCTGCCATTCGATCGCGATCGCCATCTGCCGAAGAGGTCGGCTTCTTAGGACTCATGGCCTGGCGTCTTCACGAGCACGTCTTCCGCGGCGAGATCGACAATCGCGAGCGCGGCCGCGTGACCGGGTGCATCTGGCTCGCGGGCGTCGACGAGCCGCTCATGATCGAGTTGATCGGCGATTGCCATCCCGATCTCGCGGGCTGCTTATTGCGATTTCAAAATCCGCAGCCGATCACGATGACGACGAAGCCGCCAACGTCGCGCCAGCGCGGGACGACCGGAGACATCACCTCCGCGCGCAAGGTGCGCGTCTTCGATATTCCGTTCGACGAGGCGTACGCGATGATCAAGGCGGGCGGCACGCCGCCAGAGCACATGGCCAATTCGCTTTATCTCGAATGGCATTCGGGGAGCGGGCGCATTGTCATTGAGAGCGCCGATTATCAGCTTGAGGTGTCCGATCCGGCCTGGCGTTTTACAGCGGAGGAAATCGCGCAGCGCACTCAAGACGTTGCCGAGAAATCGAGCAACGCCTTTGCCATTGAGATTCGCGCAGATGGCAGTGGGGAAGAATGGGACGAATTCCGCTGCGAAGAACTCCTGCGGGAAAGCGACGCTCGCGGTGAAAAATACCGACGGTTGCTCGAGAAGTATCTAGGCCACCCTGATCGCGAGCGGATCATTGCACACGAGATGGGTTGGACCTGGATCGAGGAGGCACTCGATGAACGGGCCGCGCAGGGCGATGAAGCAATCGACGCCGAAGATTCCCTTTCCATGGAAGTGGAGTTGCCCGCGCCGGAGTCTTCACGCGAAGGCATTGACTGGGTGCGGGATGAAGACGGCGAAATTGCTCACCCGATAAAAAAGCGAGCCACTGACATGCTCTATGCTTTGCTTGATGAGCTCCGCGCCGCCGGAAATCCCGAAGAATATCACCCTGGCCTGGGCGATTTCGTCGGCCATACCATGGTCTTAACTGGAAAACTTGCCGGCGCGCTCGGCGGCCTGGCCCGTGGTTGGGGTGTCGACTCAGGCCTCACTATCGCCTCGCTCAAGCGCGCGCTCGGGGTCCTTAATGAAGCGCTCACTGCGGCCGCTGCGCTTGGCCCTGATACACCTTTTCCGCCTACACGTGTTGCGTATTTTCGCGACCAGCTCTTCGCCATTCGCGAGGAAATGATCGCTCTCATGGCGACGCTCCGCGAGCGCTGACCGATCCAAAAAACAGGACCATGTTTTCCGGCCAGGACACTTGACCGCTTTAAGCGGTCAAGTCCGCTCACCCGATCTTCTTCTGGAACCGGAGGGCGCAAACGCAGAAGAGGAAGACGCCTCCCGCGCACGATAGCAAATGCAAGATCAAATGAATTCGAAATGCTCACCCTCGTTTATCTGTCGGAGATCACCGATACCGGCGATGGAAACTATTCGCGGATCGATTCCGCGAACATTTACAGTGGCCCCGCCCCCTTCTTAAACACGATGTAATGGCCGGTCTGAACAGTTTCAGGGAGTTCGTTGCGTGACCTCCACCTCTTCCCCAAAGGGATTGGTTGCCGAAAATTCTTTAACCAACGGACTTGTCGTTTCATATGCTCTCATACTGGTCAGGCGATATTTTTTGGATGATGCCGCTCTAAACTTGGAAATCAGGCGCGGCTAAACCGGCCCAATGGGGGCGGCGCCCGAAGGCGTCCGTCGCCGCTTGGACGTTCGCTCGCCGTTGGCAAGCGACTTCTCTCGTAGTGGCGCAGCCGGGCTTTGAAGCCTGGCGCTTTTGGCCGAGTGAGAAGCTGTCTCGGAGCTTTCGGGCATTGCCCCAATTCCTCCGAAACATCCATGGCCTCTTATACTACCAAGTCGCAATCTTTTGAGCTGTTAGAGAAAGCACAGGGAGTCACTGCGGGCCAATAGCGATAACGGCTACCTCCTAGTTGACCTCGTGGACGCGCGCTTCTTACCCAAACGCGATTGTGGTCATCCGATCTTCTTTCGGAATCGCAGGGCGCAGACGCAGAAGAGGAGGACCGCCATCGCCGACATGATCGCGAGCGACGGCCAGTACTCGAAGAAGGTCGCGCCGCGCAGAATGATCGCGCGCATGAGCGAGATGAAATAGGTGGTCGGGAGAAGCGAGCCGATCGCGTAGAAGATCCACGGCATCGTTTCGCGCGGAAAAATAAAGCCGGAGAAAAAGACGCTCGGCATGATGAAGGTCATCGACATTTGCAGCGCCTGCATCTGGTTCTCCGCCTTGGTGCCGACGAGCAGGCCGATGCTGAGCAGGGCGAACACGTAAACAAACGTGGCCAGCATCATGGCGATGACGCTGCCGGCGATTGGCACGGCAAAGACGAAGCGCATGATCGCGAAGAGGAGAACGGCCATGATCATCCCGATGCAGAGATACGGGACGAGTTTGCCCAGCATGAGACCCCAGCGGCTCAGCGGACTAACGAGTAGTTGCTCGAGCGTTCCGCGCTCACGCTCGCGCACGACGGCCATGGCCGTCGCAAAGCTGGTTCCGATCTGCAGGACGATGCCGATCACTCCCGGCACAAAAAAATTCGGGCTGCGCATCGTTGGGTTGTAGAGCATCTGCGGCCGGATCTCGACCGGCACGGTTCGGCGGCCACTGTCGCGCATCATTACCTCGACGGATTGAGTCAGAGCAATACCGAGCGCGGTATTGAGTGCTTGCAGGGCGGTGGTTGAGTTCGAGCCGTCGATCAACATTTGAACCTGCGCCGGATGACCGGCGCGCAGATCGCGCGTGAAATGAGGCGGAATCTGGAGACCGACATAGGCGCGTCCTTTCCGAATCTCGCTCGCCATCTCATCCACGTTCTGCACTTCGCCAATGATCCGGAAGGTCTCGGTGTTAACGAAGCGATCGAGAAACTGCCGGCTCTCGACCGTGCGATCTTCGTTCAGAATCGCCATCGGCATGTGCTTGACGTCGTTATCGAGCGCGTAACCGAACGCGATCATCTCGATGAGCGGCGGGAAAAGCATGAAGAAGAGCGTCATCGGATCGCGGAGCACGGTGATGAATTCCTTGAAGAGGATCGCGTTGAGACCGCGAAAGGGGGCGCGTTTCATATCTTCTGGCGGCGCATCTTCTCTAGCCGCTTCGCTGTGCGAAGCGTGAGAGCGATTGTCGCCGCAATCCGGGCGCCGCCCACAGGGCGGCGGCTACAGAAGAGCTTCGTATTCACGCGGCTTTCGCCTCGCCATTCTCACCCGCATGTTTCGCCGTTAGCGTCACAAAAACGTCTTCCAATGATGGTCCGATCTCGTGGATCTCGGGACTCGCGATTCCGACGCTACGCAGTTTCGCGTCGATCTCCTGCCGGCGCACGCTCTCATCGACGAGCAGATGCATCGATTGCCCGAAGACGGTGGCGTTCAGCACGCCCTTCTCTTCCCGCATCGCTCGCAACGCGACCGTCACGTGATCGCACGTCACATCGATCCGCCGCGTGCCGACTGGGCTGACTTCCGGCATTTTTTTTAACTCATCGGGCTCGCCGCAGACGATCAATTTCGCCATGTAGATGTAGCCGACGTGCGAACAGCGCTCCGCTTCGTCCATGTAGTGAGTCGTGACGAAAAGCGTCATCCCCTGCCCCGCGAATTCGAAGAGCAAATCCCAAAGCTCGCGGCGCGCGACCGGATCGATGCCGGCGGTTGGCTCGTCGAGAAAAAGCACGGTCGGTTTGTGCATAAGCGCGCAAGCCATCGCGAGGCGTTGGCGCCAGCCGCCCGAAAGGAGCGCGGCGCGCCGGTCGAGATACGGCTCGAGATGGGTGATCGCGATCAGCTCGTCGCGCCGCTTCTTCAACTCCCGGTCGGGCAGACTGTAGAGCTTGCCGGAGAAGATCAGGTTCTCGTTTACGGTCAGCTCGTCGTAGAGCGAAAACTTCTGCGACATGTAACCGATCATTTCCTTGGTGGCTTCACCTTCACGGATGATGTCGTGGCCGGCGATCCGCGCCGTGCCTTCCGTCGGCTCGAGAATGCCGCAGAGCATCCGGATGACGGTGGATTTGCCGGAACCATTCGGCCCGAGGAACCCGAAGATCGAACCACGCGCGATGGAAAAGCTGACATGATCGACAGCGGTGAAATTGCCGAAGCGCTTCGTCAGGCCTTCGCACTCGATCATCGTGTCAGTCATGGGAGACGGCGAATCGGCTAACCCCAAGGAGGGGCGATTTCCAAATCGCCCACGCTTATCCTGACGGCGATTTGGAAATCGCCGCTCCTTGAAGTTTTCATTGTTTTCCAACGTTCCCGAAAAAAATATCGGCGGACATTCCGGCGCGCAGTTTGTCCTCCTTGTTATCCAATCGAATCTTCACCCCGAAGACCTGCTTGATGCGGTCTTCGACGGTCTGGACGTTGCGCGGAGTGAATTCCGCCTTGCGATTGATCTGTTCCACCGCCCCGGAGAAATCCTGGCCCGGATGGGAATCGACTCGCACGCGCACCGCCTCGTTGAGTTTGATTAAACCGAGCCACGGCTCGGGCACGTAAACGCGGACCCAGAGGCGGTCGGGCAAGATCAATGTCGCCACCTCGCGATTCGCGGCGAGGACATCGCCCACCTTCACGCTCAGCACTTCCAGGATGGAGTCAGCCGGCGCGACGATTTTCATTTCCTGGATCTGCGCATCCATATCGGCGAGCTGGGCGGTCGCCTGTTCCACCCGGGCGCGCGCCGCGGCGATGTTTTTCTCCTGCGCCTTCGCCAGGCTCATGGCGCGCTCGGCTTCGCTGGGTGAAACTGTGTTCCGCTTCAGCAAATCCTGCTGGCGTTGCGCGTCAGCCTTCAGGAACTCGAGCTGCGCGCTTTGCGCTTCGACGTCGTGCTCGGCGGTGTTGATCTGCGCCGCCGCCAGATCGCGGCGCGCTTTCAACTCCGAAGCTTCGAGCTGAACAATGACGGTGCCGGCCTTCAGCGTATCGCCTTCCCACGCGAAGATTTTCTCGACCCGCCCTCCGGAACGTGGCGCCACGTGCACTTCGTCCACTTCGATCGTGCCGGAGACGGCGCTGCCTTGACGACGGCATCCGGCGAAGAGCACGAGCGCGACACAGGCGGTCGCACAAAGAACCTTGGGAAACGAAGTCGCAAACGAGAGGCGCATCGATCAGATCAGAAGTTGCGCGACATTATGCGCTGGAAACACTAGGAAAGGAAATGGCTGGTTATTCTGGAGCGCCATTGGTCCAGAAACTCGGGATCAAGCCAGAACACAAAGTTGTGACGATCGGCGCGCCGGCCGGATACCGGAAGCTTCTCGCGCCGCTGCCGAAAGGGATTTCGTTCACGACCGAAGTGACCGCCGCCGCGGCCTTCATTCACCTCTTCGTGACGAAACGCCAGACGCTGAACAAAGAACTGAAGCGACTTCGCCGACTGATTGCCGATACCGGCGTCCTCTGGGTTTCGTGGCCGAAAAAATCTTCGGGCGTCACGACAGATATCACGGAAGACGTTATCCGGGAGGTCGCGCTGCCCCTTGGATTCGTGGATGTGAAAGTCTGCGCGGTCGATGAAACCTGGTCGGGATTGAAACTGATGATTCGGCGAGAACTTCGGCGCTAGCCGATGATGGAATAAACGCGCATCGGATGTTCGACTCCGCGCACAGTTTGCCGCGGTAATTCTTCGAGCCCGTCCTTGCCGCGAAGATGAGTCGCCGTTCCTTCGGTAAGAAGCAAAGGACGCTGGACAATTTTCGTCAGGCCTTCGATGCGTGAAGCGATATTGACCGCGCTGCCGATCGCGGTGAACTCAAGACGCTCCGGTGACCCGATGCTGCCGACGATCGCCGGCCCGGTATGAATGCCAATCCCGATGGCGATCCGCTCCCGTCCATCGCGGGCACGATGCGCGTTGAGTTCATCCAGCGCCGAAAGCATTTCGCGCCCGGTGGCCAAAGCTTCGTCGGCATGATTGGAGCCGTCGACGCCGATGCCGAAAAGCGCCATGAAGCCGTCGCCGAGGAATTTGTTGATGATCCCGTTGTGGCGCGTCTCAACGACGCTCACCATCACGCGCAGAAATTCATTCAGCATCGCGACGGTCTCGGCTGGCGGAAGATTCGCGGTGCGCTGGGTGAACGAGCGGATATCGACGAACATGATCGTGATGATTTGCTCGACGCCGCCCAGGCCAGGGTCGCGCGCGAGAATTTGCTCGGCGGTCCGGCGCCCAACGTGCAATCCGAAGGTTTGCCGCAATCGCTCCTTCTCGCGCAACTCGTGCAGCATGTGATTGAACTCCGCGATCAAGAGACCGAACTCATCGGCGCGCGGCAAATGGACGTTGTTGTCGAGCCGGCCTTCCGAAACGCCCAGCGCCGCGGTGCGGAGTTGATCGATCGGTTGCGAAACGAGGCGGCCGATTAAGAGCGCAGTGCAAAGACCAAAGGCGATGCCGACAGTGCCGACAAAGACGGCGAACCAGGCTGGATCCGTTCCCGGCGCGGGCGGCGCGAAGCTCAAGAGGAGGAGCGAACCAATCGGACAAACACCGGCGGAGATCGCCCAGAGCAAGCCCCGGCCCCGAAGCGAGAGGGCGCGGCCGCCGGGGGTGAGATCAGCCCGCGCAGTGCGAAAGAGCGTGGGGAAAATTCCCCAGTGGCTCGCCACTTCGACCGTAAAAAAACTGTGAGTGATGGCGATGAAACCGGAAACCAAAAACGAGATCGGCAAATGCCAGAGCAGCCGACGATCGAATGTCTCGGAACCAACGGAGAGCGAGATGAGAAAGACCGGAACGCACAGGAACCAGGCCGCGCCGGAGATGGCATGATCGACCAGGGAAGATTGATGGCGCGTCTGCGCGCGCGCTCGAGCAGCTCCGGCTCGGGTCCTACACCGGAGTGGAGCGCTCTCAAAGCTGGTCCGATGGAAAGGACCTGTCGCAGCCAAACGAACATCGCAGCGGGATAAACGAGCGCGTTGTAAGAAATGCAGGTTTGAAGAAACCGAGCTTTGAGCGCCTCGCTGCCGAGGAGCGGCTCGACGACCGAGAGGTTGTACCAAATGTTGAACGCGCTTCCAAGTAGTTGCGGCACGACGGGCGCGAGCGCGGTTACGATCAGCGCCACCCGCGGCCGCGGGACTTTCATCGCAAAGTCCATGGCTTGAAATAATCCAGCAGGATTAACTGCCCGGAAGTCGCTGCGGCGGCGCGGCGCACGGCAGGGAAATCAGTCAGCGGCAGGAAAACAAAACCGTTTCGGAGCGGCCGGAAAAAATCATCCTGATGGCTCGGGAGAATGTAACGCGGCTTCAACTGCATGACCGTCGGCAAAAACGCGTTGATCGCATCGGGGCTGGCGACACCCACGATGGCGAGATCGACGGGGGCTAAGTTCAAAGCGAGCGGTCGATCTCCGCGCCCGCCGGAGTTGATGAAGATTCGTTTCCCACCCATTTCGATGAGGAAGGCGAGCGGTTCGCCGAGGACCCAATCGTCGATCTTGCGCGGTGGCAGATGTTTGGCCGGGCCGTCGAACGGCGTGACGCCGAAGATTCGATCGTGAACGGCCGGGAGAACATGAATGAAGGCGCCCTTTTCCGGAATCGTGGCGCCGGCGCGGACGACGCGCGTTTGGTTTGCGGGAACACCGGCAGATTGCGCGAGTTGCACGCTCGTGGTGGAGGCGATCAGCTTCGCGCCAGTTGCATGCATGATCAGTGGAACATCGTAAAGATGATCGATGTGCCCATGCGTCACGAGAACGGCATCGATCTTCGGATGCTCGTGGGTCCACTCGGTAATGAGGCTGGTTTGGCGAACCGGCTCCAGTTTCAACGCCGTCCGGAACAAACTCTGCCGAGAGAAGTAGGGATCGATGAGAAGAGCCGTGTCGCGCGATTCGAGCAGATACGCGTTCGTCCCGAGATAAGTGATTCTTACTCCAGCACGCGGAGGCGCGGCGATGGCCGGCTGCGAATCGGCCTTGATGAGCTGCGGATATTTTTCCAGGCCGCCAAGCGCCGGACTGCTGACCGCGAACAGGCAGAATAAGATCAGGGCCTTCAAAACAATTCGGCCATAATCAGCAGAGCTGTGCGAATGCGGAAGCAGAAATTGCTGGATGCAGCCACGCCGCTTTGGGGCGTGTGCGCACGGCCCATAGGGCCGCGGCTACAACAACGGCTCCAGTGATGGACAATCCACGGCGAACCATGGAACAATCAGTCCATGAGCCGCCGCCTTTTCGACCACATCGATCTCCGGGTGAAGGATCGAAAAACCGCCCAGCGTTTCTATGCGGAGCTGCTTCCGGCACTCGGTTTCGCGGTCGACAAGAGCGGAGAACAGTGGGGATTGTTCGAAGCAGACGGGGAGAAAGCGGTCGACTTTTTTGGATTCACCGAAGAAGCCTATCATCGTCCGAATGGAAACCGGATCGCGTTCTGGGCGGATAGTCGCGAGGCCGTGGACAAAGCGGCGGAGGTCGTTCGGAAAGCCGGCGGAAAAAATCTGGAAGGCCCGGAACTTTGCGTGGAATACAGCCCCGGTTACTACGCGGTCTTTTTTGAAGATCCGGATGGGAACAAGCTGGAGGTCTGTTACCGCGAAAGTGCCACCGCCGCGGAGTGATCGCCGATCCGCGAAGGCTTGATTCCGAAGAGTCGGAGAACGCGCCTGGTCTTCTCCATCGGCAGGCCAACGACGTTGCTGAACGAGCCCTCGATGCGCTCGATGATTTCCGTGCCGTGACCCTGGGCGGCGTAGGCGCCAGCTTTATCGAGCGGATTTATTTTCGCCAGATATTTAGAGATGGCGCTCCGGTCGAGTTTGCGAAAATGCACACGGGATACTTCCTGAAAACTGTGCGCCTGCCCGCGCGCCAGATGGCAAATGAAAACCGCGGTCCGAACTTCATGCGAGCGGCCGCTCAATCGCCGTAATATTTCTTCCGCATGCACGAGATCCCGAGGCTTGCCGATCACCTCACCGTCGAGCGCCACGAGTGTGTCCGCGCCGAGGACAACCGCGTCAGGCCGACTTCGCGCGATCGCCAGCGCTTTTCGGGTCGCGTTGCAGATCGTCAACTCGCGGATGGTAAACGACGCGACCGAGAGTTCGGCCACAGTCGGCCTAACGACTTCGAATTCGTAACGGGCCTCTTCCAGTAAATGCCGGCGTCTGGGGGAACCGGAACCGAGAACGAAACGCGAGGACACGCTGCTCCCCGCTACGGCTTCGGCGAAGACGCGGGCGGGGGTGCGGGCTTCTCGCTCAATATCCCCGGGACATTCGGTATCCTCATTTCCGCGAAATCCTTCGGCACAACGAAATCGGCATCGCTCAACGGATCCTGTTTGATGGAAACAACCGTCGTGGTGATTTCGTTCTCACCCGCTTTGATCTGCGTGCGCAAAGGGAGACCGGGCAGGTCGTGATAATTAAGCATCCCCTTTGCGACGTCGTTCCAGATGGTCGGGATCGCCGCCTGGAGTTGCTTCAGGATCGCGCCCCCATCGGGATAGGTCGGCGCGATCCAATATCTCGCCTTAAAGTTCGGCGTCTCCCAGACATACTCTTCCGTGTCGTAACCATTGATCGACATCTTCTTCCCGGTCGCCGCCATCTTCGGCTGGCCGGGCGTGGCGCCGGTGTATTTGTTGGCCATCTCGGCGATGGCTTTCGCTTTCTCTCCGGAGATTCGCAGGAATTTCTTCTGGGCGTTCATTAACGTGATCGTCTCGCCGGTCTTTCCATCCAGAATGCTGGTGAATTGTGGAGTCGCCTCTATTCGAGCCTTATCGCCCTTAAGCTTGAGGACGATGTCGCTGGCCGGGTTTTTGCCTTCGACTTTTTGCACGATGGTGAGATCGCCACGGGCGTTGAGCGAAAAACAGGTGACAAGGAAGAGGCAAACGACCGGAGCGTTCATGATTCTAATTAGGAAGCAGGCCGGCGAAAACGCAACTTGAAGGAAGCGGCGCGAATGCCGCACAAAAGAACTTGGCAGCCGTGGCGAGCCGCGTCAGCTTAATCGGCGCGCGGGTGTAGCTTAATGGTAAAGCTGTAGCCTTCCAAGCTACTGACGAGGGTTCGATTCCCTTCACCCGCTTACTTCCCGGGCGTTCCCGGGGCCGAGCGGTTACGAGCGAATCGCCATGCCCGACGAATTCGAGCGAGGCGATTTCTTTTCCGCGCGCTGCTGGCTGCGGTGCCATCGCGCATGCGCACCACGCGCGCCGACCAGCGCAATAAGCGCCGCGCCGCACAACCAGGTGGATGCTTCCGGCACCGGCGACATCGAATCCATCTCAGCCTCCGGTGCGGCGAAATTCGTTTGCGCGCTCATTCCAAAAGTGGTCGCGGCCACCGCCAGATAGGTATTCGAGCCGCTGAAATTCGAGAAATTGCTGAAACCTCTTAACTCGCCGCTCGCTATCGACGCTAGAAGCGGCGAAGTGGACGATGGATCGGCTTCGTCGTTATCCATCTTTCGGGAATCGGTTCGGGTCGCGGTTATTGATTGAGCAACAGAAAGTGTTCGTCGGACGACATCCTCGCTCGGAACATCCAACGGCACAGCGCGCGCGGAATAGACCGGAACCTGTTCCTGTTTTGCCGTGGCGAAGTGAGGTCCTTCCGTCGCGGTGAAGCTGGAGTAAGCGAGAAAAAGAGCGCCGCCAAAGCCGACCATGGCAAAGGCAAGAATCGCCGGCAACGGGAGGCTCGGGGCAACGGGAACCGAAACGCGGCAATGCTTGGGAGCGATGGACATAGCGGGTTTTCCCAGTCGGACAGCATTCGCGTTCTGCCGATTTGGTTATTCCTAAAAGAGCACGAATTGTTCCTGCGAAGCGCAGTTTCCATAATCACTCCAATTAGAATGCCCGCGATGATTGCCCGCTCTATTGATCCGGCGCGATGACATCGCGATGCCGCCAGGCGTAGCGAAGTCCCGAGTAAACGGTGAACGCCACCGCGATCCACACCAAAAGCGGTCCGCCCTGGTTCCAGGCGCGGAACCACCAGCCGTTTTCCGTCTCGGCGTATCTCAATTCGCGCAGCGAGAGCAGAACGAGAAAGAAAACCACGGTGGTGATCTGCCACGAAGTCTTGTGTTTGCCGAGACGTTCGGCGGGCAAAACCTGGCCGCGAGCGCTCGCCATCAGACGCAATCCCGTGATCAAAAAATCGCGCGCCACGACCGTCGTCGCCGCCCACGCGGGAATGGCCCCGAGCGGCACGAGCGAAATGAAGGCAGCCGCCATCATGATCTTGTCTACGAGCGGATCCATCAGCTTGCCGAAATTCGTCACCTCGCCGTAACGGCGCGCGATTTCGCCATCGACAAAATCGGTCACGCCCGCGACGAGGAAAATAATCAGGGCCGCGGTGCGTCCGTAGGCCCAGTCCCAATTGAGGGTGGCGACAAAGAGCACGGTCAGGATCAGCCGGCTGATGGTTAATCGATTCGCCCAATTCATGCGCGCGCAGCTTTGGTTTCGTCTTTGAACACCGGATGTTTCCAGATCGGCACGACTCGTTTCAGTTCGTCCATGATCCATTGGCTCGCGGCGAAGGCGGCGCCGCGATGCCCGCTCGTGACCCGAACCACCACCGACGGCTCTGCGACGGGGACGAATCCGATCCGGTGGCGCAGGAATATTTCTGTCACCTCAAATTTCTCCGACGCGCTTTCGACAACGAGACGCATTTGATGCTCGGCCATGGCGCGATGTGCTTCATATTCAATCCCGGCGATTTCACGGCCGGCTTCGCTCTCCCGCACCGCTCCCCAGAAAACGACGATCGCGCCCGCCTTCGGATCGTTTTTGGCCTCTGGCAAATCGAGCGGGGAATCAGTGAGTGAAACTTCGCAAACGGAAATTGCCATGCGCTGTAGGAACCGGGTAGAGTCTCTCCACCGCCACTCCCGGCGTGATCAAGGAGATACTAAAATGAGCACGAATCAATGTGATATCGGACTGATCGGTCTCGCTGTCATGGGCGAAAACCTCGTCCTTAATATGGAGTCGAAGGGTTTCACTGTCGCCGTGTTCAACCGGACGTGGGAAGTGACCGAAAAATTTGCTGCCGGAAAAGCAAAAGGCAAAAACATTCACCCGGCGCGGACGATGGAGGAATTTGTCGGCGCGCTGAAGCGGCCGCGCAAAGCGATGATCATGGTCAAGGCCGGCGCGCCGGTGGATGCCGTCATCAACCAGCTCGCTCCTCTTCTGGAAAAAGGCGATGTGATTATCGACGGTGGAAATTCTCTCTTCACCGATACGCAACGGCGCTGCAAAGATTTGGAAGCGCGCGGTTTTCATTTTGTGGGCTGCGGGGTTTCGGGCGGTGAAGAAGGAGCGCTCAAAGGTCCATCGCTCATGCCCGGTGGTTCGCGCGAGTCGTTCGAAATCATCGCGCCAATTTTCCGAAAGATCGCCGCGCAGGTCGATGGCGAGCCGTGCTGCCGCTACATGGGACCCGATGGCGCCGGCCATTACGTAAAGATGGTGCACAATGGCATCGAGTACGGCGACATGCAGTTGATCTGCGAGGCCTACGCGATCCTGAAAGATGTCGCAGAAATGGGCGCCGCGGAATTGGCCGACACTTTCACCGAGTGGAACAAGGGGGATCTCGACAGTTATCTCATCGAGATCACGTCGCAGATTTTTCGGAAGATCGATCCCGACACCGGCAAGCCGCTCGTCGATGTGATCCTCGATAAGGCCGGCCAAAAAGGAACCGGTTTGTGGACCTTGCAGTCGGCGCTCAGCCAATCGGTGGTCATTTCCACGATCAACGCCGCAGTCGAAGCCCGCGTTATTTCCTCACGGAAAGACGAGCGGGTCGCGTCTTCGAAAATTTTGCCTCAACCAAAAGTACCGAAGTTCACCGGCGATCGGAACGAATTGATCGCGGCGGTGCGCGACGCGCTCTACGCCTCGAAGATCGTCTCTTACGCGCAAGGCATGGAACTTCTCGGCGCGGCCAGCGCCGGTTCGCACTGGGATCTGAATTTCGGGGACATCGCCACGATCTGGCGCGGCGGTTGCATCATCCGCGCGAAATTCCTGAATCGAATCAAGGAAGCGTACGAGCGCGATGCGAAGCTGCACAATTTGCTCCTCGACCAGTATTTCACCGAAATCCTCGGTCGGACCCAGGACAATTGGCGGGTCGCCATTGCCACGGCGGTGAAACATGGCGTCGCGGTGCCCGCGTTCAGCGCGTCGCTCGGTTACTTCGATAGTTATCGCTCGGCGCGGTTGCCTTCCAATCTGCTCCAGGCGCAACGCGATTTCTTCGGCGCGCATACCTACGAGCGCGTGGACAAGCCCGGCGTGTTTCACACCGAATGGATGGAATCCGACCAAAAATCGACGGAGAAAACGGCGGAACCGAAGGAGCCGGCGCGGCGTCACGCGGCGGAATAAATCCAGATGCCAATCTACGTTTACGAGACAACTGATCCTTCGAAGCCGATCCGGCGTTTCGAGCTGAAGCAGAGCATGAAGGACAAACCGCTGAAGGTGGATCCGAAAACGGGTGAGGCCGTGCGGCGCGTGATCTCCGGCGGATACGGCGTGCACGTTCCCGGCGGGTCGACAGGTCCGTCCGTCGGTTCCGTCGGTTCGCACGGTTCTGGTTGCGGCTGCTGTTAGGTCGGCGTTCTCAATGGAAATCGTGCGACTCGCTGCCGACGAGTTGTTCATGCGCAAGCGGCCGGATCTTTTGGGCTTTGATCAAGACGACGTTGTCTGTGTTCTGCACCGTTCCTTCGATAACGAGAAACGGCTCTTCCGTAATCAAGAGCCGCAGTCGCTCGAATAAATCCGGCGTAACGATCGCATTTGAAACGCCGGTTTCGTCTTCGAGGCTAACGAAGACAAAACCTTTCGCGGTTCCCGGACGTTGCCGGCAAATCACGTTGCCCCCGATCTGCACGATGGCACCGTGCCGCGCCGATGGCAGGTCGCAGGCGCGCCACACATCCGGCAATTGCGCTCGCAACAATTTCATCGGATGCGGACCGGTCGTCAGATTCATTGCGTCGTAATCGGCTTTCACTCGCTCCGGCATCGACATGGGAGCGAGGGGAGCGAACGCGACTCGCGTGCAGTTTGCGGCGACTCGCCGCAAACATTCTTCGTTTCCTGCATTATCGGCCGGCGAGTCGCCGACCGAGGCACGCGAGTCGCGTGCGCTCCCCAGCAAATCATCGTACGTCGTTTCCTCAACTTTCCACATCGCGGCCCGGCGATGCTCGGCAAAACAATTCAGCGCCCCGAGTTCTGCCAGCGTTCGGAATTCCTCTTTCGTTAACCCGACGCGCCGTTTGAAATCATCGAGCGACGCGAATACCTCGCGCTCGCGTTCCGCAACGAGCCTTTCCCCATGCTCCTTCCGCATCCCGTTCACCACGCAAAATCCCAACCGCACGGTGTCGTCGGACACCACACTGCAAAGCCAGCCCGATTCCTTCACGCAAACCGGTAGCATCCGGACCCCATGCCGCTGCGCGTCTTTCACGATCGTCGCCGGCGTATAAAAACCCATCGGCTGATTGTTCAACAAACTGGCGTAGAACTCCGGCGCGCGATGCACTTTCAAATACGCGCTCCCGTAGGCCAGGATCGCGAAGCTGATCGCGTGCGACTCCGGAAATCCGTAGAGCGCAAACGAACCAATCGCCTGGATGATCTTGTCGATCACTTCCGGCGCGACGTTGTTCCGCGCCATGCCGGCGCGCAATTTCACGCTCACTTTCTCCATCCGTTCCTGCGAGCGATGGAAACTGAGCGCGCGCCGCAGTTCTTCCGCTTCGTTCCCGGAAAAATCGGCCATGATCATGGCTATCTTCAGCATCTGTTCCTGAAATAACGGGACGCCGAGCGTGCGAGCGAGGACTGGCTTGAGCCGCTCATCAAAGTAGGTGATCTCTTCGCGTCGGGCGCGGCGATTCAAATACGGATGCACCATGTCGCCCTGGATCGGTCCCGGCCGGATGATCGCGACTTCGATCACGACATCGTAAAAACATTTCGGTTTCATCCGCGGCAGGGTCGCCATCTGGGCGCGGCTTTCGATTTGAAACACACCGATCGTATCGGCCTTCTGCATCATGTCGTAGGTCGGCGCGTCGTCGGTCGGGATATGCGCAAGATCGAGCGGCCGGCCGCGCTCGCGGCAAAGTTCGAACGCATCCTGCATCACCGACATCATGCCGAGCCCGAGCAGGTCCACTTTCACAATGCCGAGATCTTCGCAATCATCCTTGTCCCATTGGGCGACGACACGGCCGGGCATCGACGCATTTTCCAACGGCACGAATGAACTCAATTTTCCCTGGCAGATAATCATCCCGCCCGAATGCTGGCCGAGGTGGCGCGGCAAACCGTAGATGGATTGATACAACGAGATGAAGGCCGGCATGCGCGGATGCGTTTTCGGCAAACCTGCCTGCTCGATTTGCGCGGCGAGATCGAGCGTGTGCGGGAAATCGCCGCTGGCAAAAAGATGCGAGAAGCGATCCAGAATATTCTCCGAGAAGTTCAGCGCTTTGCCGATCTCGCGGGCGGCGCTTCGCCCTCGATAAGTAATGACGTTCGCCGTCATGGCCGCGCCATGTTTGCCGTAACGCCGGTAAACTTCCTGGATGACACTTTCGCGACGGTCGCCGCTCGGTAGATCGAGATCGATGTCGGGCCAGCCTTTGCGGCTCTCGCTCAGAAACCGCTCGAAGACGAGATTGTTGCTGACCGGATCGACCGGTGTGATCCCGAGACAATAACAAACCGCGCTGTTCGCGGCGCTCCCGCGGCCCTGGACCATGACGTTGTGTTCGCGGCAGAAATTAATGATGTCCCAGACGATCAAAAAATATCCGGAGAAGCCGAGACGTTGGATCAGGCCGAGTTCTTCTTCGAGCTTGCGTTTCACTGCGGTGCTAATGGAGGCGTAACGCTGCTGTGCGCCGAAAAGCGTAATCGTGCGCAGGAACGAATTCATGTCGTGACCGTCAGGGACCGGAAAGGCCGGAAATTCGTAACCGATATTTTCGAGGGAAAATTCGAGGCGCTCGGCGAGTCGCGCCGTGTTTTCGATTGCATCGGGCCGATTGGGAAAGAGCGCTCGCATTTCCGCGTCGCTTTTCAGGTGGCGCTCCGCGTTTCGCGTCAGGAGCTTGCCGGCGGCATCGAGATGGGTGTGCTCGCGGATGCAGGTAAAAACATCGAGAACCTGACGGCCGCGAGGAGTCGCGTGCTGCACGCCATTGGTGGCGATAATCGGCAGGTGGAATTGCTCCGCCAAATCGCAGAGCTGCTGGTTGACCCGATCTTCACCGCGCAAAAAATGCCGCTGGATTTCGACGTAAACGTTTTCACGACCAAAAGCGTCGATCAGAGATTGCGCGCGGTCCGTAGAATTCTGGGGAGCGCACGCGTTCCGCGTGCTGGCGACGACGTCTCGTCGTCGCGAACTTTTAAAAGATTGTTTCGGCGAAACGCCGAAACCAGCACGCGGAACGCGTGCGCTCCCCGGATCGGAGAATAACGCGACTAACCCATTCGCGAATTCCGGTAGCTCGTTCCACTGCACCGCGCACTCGCCTTTCGGACTGCGGAGATGCGCCTGCGTCAGCAACGCGCATAAATTTGCGTAGCCGCCGCGATCTTTCACGAGCACTGGCAACACGCTGCCGTCTTCCATGGTCAATTCGGCGCCGACAATCGCCCGGACATTTCGCTCGCGCGCCGCGACGGAAAATCGCTGAGCGCCATAGACGCCGTTGCGATCGAGCAACGCCATCGCCGGCATTTCCAGCTCCGCCGCCCTTTCCGCTAGTTGCTCTGGAAAAGAGGCGCCGCGAAGAAAGCTGAAGGCGCTGCACGCGTGTAACTCGACGTAAGACATCTGCGCGGCTCCTCAATCATAGATCCCGTCGAGTTCCCATTTGCCGCCGCCGCTGGCATGACATTGGCAGAGCGCGCCGTTCTCCAGTTCCACATCCCACTCGGCGCGGTCCCATGCATTTTCGCCCCACCAATTTCCCGAGGCGTGATACGGACCCTTCCGCGCTTTCACTTCACCCTGAATTTTGACGCTGCGAAGATGAGCCGGTCTGTTTTTGTTCAGCAACATTGCGGCCGAGGCCGGCGAACGAAAACGTCGTAAAGCGCAAGCCGGCAACGGCGCCGCTTCCTCCGCGGGTTTGTGCAACTGCCAGGCGAATCGCTCCATCCGAAACGCATCCGGCCGATGCGTCTCTTCCAGGACCGGACTGCCGACCCGATCGGGGCCAAGCAATCCGGTCAGCCGCGCAAGCGTCTCGGAAAGCCGGGTCGGATCGCGCAGCGCGGTTTCAAACAAATTGAATTGTTGAAAGACGCGCTTCGTCGCCTCCGCTTTTAGCGCGATGGCGACGATCGGAGCATCGGAAGTAAAATTCTCCAGATGGGTGTGCAGCATCCGGAAAAGGACTTCGACGTTATTGGTAGGCTCCGGAATTTTAAACTGATGCTCGTACGAGCGCTTGTCGCTAAAACGAATTTGCAATTGCAGCTCACTGGCGACGAGATAAAGCGCGTCGAGACGCAGCGCGATCTGCTGGAGAAACCGGCGAAGCATGAAGAGAAGCGGCTCGACAGTTTCGATTTCATTTTCGAACTCGAACGCTTCCTCGAACGAATCCGGCGCGGAAACGAGCTTGAGCAGGCGGGTGGTCTTGCCGGACGCGCGTTCCCAAAGCTCGAGACCGATCGGCCCGAGTCGCGCGCCGACCGCCTGCTTTTCCAACGCAGCGAACTGGCCGAGGGTATGAATTCCCCAGTGGTGCAAGATTTCGAGGACACGAGCGATTGCAGTGTCGCGCTCGATCGCTGCCCTCGGTTTGGCCGGTCTCGTCATAGAGCGAATCGCTGCATGAAAAATATTTAAGCCGAAATCGGCTGTATGTTCAAGTGAGCATATTTGTTATCGCTCGGGATGACGACGCTAAATCACTTTCACCGGACACTCGGGCAGCGCTTTCAGAAACGCACGGCCGTAGGGCCGTGTGACGATCCGATTATCCAGGATCACAACAATCCCGTGATCGCTTCTTGTTCGAATGAGACGGCCGACTCCCTGCCGCAATTTCAGGATCGCTTCCGGCAGCGAATATTCCGTAAACGCGTCGCCGCCGCGCGCCTCCACCAATTCAAGCTTCGCTTCGATCAATGGATGATCCGGGACCGCGAAGGGCAGCCGCGTGATAATGACATTCGAGAGCGCGTCCCCCGGAACATCGACCCCCATCCAAAAGCTGTCGGTCCCAAAGAGCACACTCCGGGGCGTCGCTTTGAATTCCTCCAGTAATTTCCCGCGCGGCGCGCCCTGCCCCTGCACCAGCAGATTCATCCCGTTCTCCGCAAAAAATGGCGCCATCTCTTCGGCGAGTTGCTGCATCCCGCGATAGCTCGTGAAAAGAACAAAAGCGCGCCCGTCCGTCTCCGTCACGAAATGCGCCACCCAATGCGCGAGCGCTTTCGCGTAACCCGCATCGCGCGGATCGGGCATCTTTCGGACGACGAAGAGTTTCATTTGCGTCGGAAAATCGAACGGACTTCCCAACTGGAGCGGCTCGACCGCACCAGCCCCGATGCGCTCGCGAAAATAAGCGAGGTCGGGCCGCCCGACGGCGAGCGTCGCGCTGGTCATGATGCAGGAGCAATCGTCCCGGAAAATCATTCGTTCCAAGACCGGCGCGAGATCGATCGGCGCCGCGTTCAAGGTGAGGAATTGCGCGGCCTTTCCCGTGCGCTCGACCCAGTAAACATGGCCTTCCGCGCCCTGCTCCAGGAAGGTAACAATGCCGACGCGTGCGTCATGAATGCGCCGGCCAAGTTCCTGCAGCTCCGCCTTGAGAAATTCGTCCTCAGTCCGTTTTACGACTTCCGCCACGCGCGCCTGGAGCGCGCTCAATCGCCCGGAGATCGTGTCCGAAACGAAGTCGATCTGGCGCACCCGAAATTCGCGGCCCTTTCGGAAATCGCAACGCTCGTCGATTGCCTGGAAAAATTTGTCGAGGTCGTCGACCAGGGCGCCGGCTAAAGTCACGCCGGCGGCGTCGCGCGTCACGGTAAAGAGGCCTTTGCGAGTGCGCGCATTGTAGAGGCGTTGCACGGTGGCGCGCAAACCGTATTGCGAGATGCCGATTCCGATCTGGCGCGACGCGGTTTGCTCGAGGGTGTGCGCCTCGTCGAAAATAATGAAGTCGTTTGGAAAGAGGTAACCGCTTTCGCGAGCCAGTTGCTCCTCCGGCTTGCCGAGAAGCATGAATAGCAACGTGTGATTGATGACGATGACGTCTGCGGCGAGCAACCGTTTGCGCGCCTGCTGGAAGAAACAATTCGCATGCTGGCCGCAGGTCTTGCCCGTGCAGATGTGGGCTTCGCTGCAAACCTGGGTCCAGACTTTCGGGTCCGGCTCCATCGCCAGATCGCTCAGCGATCCATCTTTCGTGGTCCGCGCCCATTCCGCGATTCGTTGGAGTTCGGCGGTCTCCGAAGTGGTGAACAATTCCCCGGCCTGTTGGAGGGCCCGCTCCAAACGCCGTGGGCAAAGATAATTTTGCCGGCCTTTCATGAGCGCGGCGTCGAACTCGATCGGGAGAATTTTCCGCAGGATCGGAATGTCCTTGTTCAGGAGTTGTTCCTGCAAATTGATGGTGTGAGTCGAGATGATCGCTTTCTTTTTCTGCGCGATCGCAAAAAGAATCGAAGGCGCCAGGTACGCGATCGACTTGCCGACGCCGGTGCCGGCCTCGACCACCAGATGGCGCTCGGCCTCGAGCGCCCGCGCCACCGCTACCGCCATTTCCTGTTGTTCCGGCCGGTACTCGAAGTTCTTTGCCTTCGCCAGCAATCCGGTCTCCGAAAAGAGCGACCGCACTTGGTCGATGAACTCGCTCTCGAAGGAGTCTCGTAAGGCGATCATGTGGAGGAATTGCCTTTGCCGATTTGCAATTTGCGATTTGTGTAGGAGCCAAGCGAACGCCGCCGAACCGGTAAGCTGGATCGCGAAGAGAATTTAAGAATAGCAAATTCCCCATGAGACTTCTGGATCGTTATGTTCTGCGTCATTTTCTTCAGGCGTACATTTACTGCATCGCGGGGTTTATCTCGATCTGGTTCATCTTCGACGTCAGCGACAACATCTCGACGTTTCTGGATGCGCGCGTCTCGCGAATGCTGATCCTGAAATACTATCTCACGCAGGTGCCCCAAATTCTCGTGATTTTGCTGCCGGTGGCGCTCCTCCTGGCGTTGCTCTTCTGTCTCGGCCGGATGTCCCGCTCGAACGAAGTCGTCTCCATGTTGACGGCCGGCGTCAGCCTGCCCCGGATTATCGCTCCGCTCATTCTGGTGGGGTTGCTCACGACCGCCGGCAGCCTTGCCCTGAATTACTCGCTGGGTCCGCATGCGGAGTATGCGCACAAGAAGCTCCTGGAAGATCCACAGGCCCGGCGGCAGGGCCTGGGATTGCTGGCCCAGGTTTTTCGCAATCGAACCGACAACCGGACCTGGTTCATCCAGCAATTTTATCCGGGCGACAATCGGTTCAACACCGTCCACATCGTGCAACAGGATGCGAACGATAATATCGTAATCAACTACATCGCCACGACCGTTTTCTATCATCCCGAAACGCATGCCTGGGAATTCCGGCAGATGAAGGTGGTCTACTACGACGAGGCCGGGAACATCACGAAGCAGCTCGGCTACGTTGAATCGATGACCATTACGGACTGGAGCGAGACGCCGTACCGCTTGGGAAGCGCAAACCTGCGCGCGGAATTCCTGAGCGTGCCGGAGTTGCGCGAGTATCTGCATTTCAATTCCGACTTTCCGCCCGCGTTGCTCGCTCCTTTTGCGACCCATTTGCAATATCGGATGGCGCTACCCTGGGCCTGTCTGGTGGTGACGTTCATCGCGGCGCCGCTCGGCATCGGATACTCGCGCGGGGGGATTCTTTCGAGTGTGGCCGCGGCGATCCTCCTCTTTTTCTCGATGAATTTCGTCACCCATCTTTTTCTCGCTCTGGGTGAAGGGGCGCGAATTCCCGATTGGGCCGCGGCCTGGACGCCCCAGTTCATTTTCGGCGTCCTCGGCTTGATCCTCGTCTATTTCCGGGCGACGAATCGAGAGCCGCCGCGGCTGAAATTTTTCGCGAGGGCCGGATAACAGCGCGATGAATCCGCTGCCGAATGATTGGCCGATCAAGCATCGCGCGGACGCCTGCGCGCGAACCGGGCGTCCCTTTCAACCCGGCGAACAATTTTACACGCTGCTCTTTCGCGAAGGAGATGGGTTTCGGCGCGAAGATTTGAGCGAAGAGGCCTGGTCGCAACGCAACGAAAACATCACTCCTTTTTCTTTCTGGAAGATGCGTTACGAACCGCCGCCGCCGGAGCCTCCGGAACCGCTCGGGAAGGAAAGCGCGGAAGATATCTTGCGGCGTCTTCTGGCCGGGAACGATCCGACGCACATCAACGCCTGTTATGTTCTCGCCGTCATGCTCGAGCGAAAACGCGTGCTGAAGCAAATCAAGACGGACACAACCGCCGAGCGGCCAGTCTTGATCTACGAACACGCAAAGACCGGCGACGTTTTCATCGTGCCCGACGTCCGCCTGCGGCTGGACGAGATCGAGCACGTCCAGCACGAAGTCTCGCAGCTTTTGAAGAACGCGACCTAGGGCTCCGGTTTCGCCGGAGGCGGATAGTGCGAGTCGCCGCCGAGACAGGCCGCGACAGAAGCAGACCAGACGAATTTTGTGGCGTCGATGTCCGCGGTTTTTCGGGCGAGCACGCTGGCCCCGATCCACACGGGCTCCAGTGGAAGATGCATTAACTCATCGCGCGGAACATCCGGATGCATTCGCGCGGGCGTGTCGAAGGCACATCCGATCACTTCAAATCCCAGCGGTGGGGAAAAGAGGATTCGCAGCGCCTGGTCGGTGTAACGCCAGAAATCCCATGGTCTTTCATGGAGCGGGAAAGCGAAGTGGGTGGAATGAAACGTCAGGCCGCCCACTTTCAATACTTTGTTGATCTCCGCCGCGACCACCCACGGCATCGCAAAATGCTCGAGAACCGCCAACGAAAAAACCGCCTCAAATTCGCACTGGAAGAACTTGGATAATTCATGCGCGTCGCCGACAACATCGGTATTCGTGTCGGCATAATAATCGAATCCCACATACGAACATTCTGGGAACAAAGCGCGTTTGCTCTGTCCGCCCTGCACCACTTGGCGTGATCCAATCTCAAGGACGTTGGCATGCAAGCGATTTGCTTCGACGCGAAATTCCTCAAACAAATTCGGACTCTGGGTCTTTTGCCAGGCAGGAATTTTAGCCGGATGCCGCTTCAATCGGATCTTCCTGCTGTCAGATGATTTGGAATTTCGGCGCTGAACTGTGAGCGAAGGCGTCGAAGTCCAAGGCAGGTAGCACCAAAATCCCCACGCCATTCCGCGGAAGGCCGACGGAGCCTTTACGGCGATATCATCGCGCGCGTACCAGGAGGCGATTGGGACAACGATGCCTTCGTGGACAAACTCCAGATCGTCGGGCGGCCCGCTTGCGGCCGAAACCCAACCCCTCACTCCCACGCCTTGCTGGTCCGACCAAAAATCGGAGATATTGACTGCCACACCACCATTCAAACCCGGGAGGTTAATTAACATATCTTGGCACTGAGAGAATCTTACTACACAAGGTTACTGAATCCCGCCCGGCATCCTACTATCTCCTCGCGCCTGCGCGGATCACAAATTGTGAGATAGTTAGCCTCGCTCATGTCCTCGTCACCGTTCTGCGATTTTCCGCTTTATCTGGCCCCGATGGCCGGAGTGTCGGACAAGATTTTCCGGCAGCTCTCCAAAGAGCGCGGCGCGGATGTTCTCGTCACAAATTCGTTTCGGCTAGGGCGTGTTTCGGCGAAACGACCGGACGCGCGAATATCTCGATTTCGATGAATGCGAGCGGTTGAACTGATAGCGCAGCATAGCTCGTGGCGTGAGCGGCTCGGGCTCTTGCGGCGCGCTCCGCGCTCGGCCCTGCCTCGGCTTGTCCGCGCGTCATTCGCGTCTCTGCCGCCCACTGTCGAACCGGTGGTGTGCGAAATCGCTACTCCCGATAGATATGAGGATGGCCTGACAGAGCTGGCCGGCTACCTATCTCGACCGACTCCTGCGCGCCCAGCTGAGCGTAAAAGCCTGGAACATTTGCTCGCCTACCAGCGCAACTGCTCTGGGGCGATAGGAATGGGCGACTTATTGTTTCTTCATGCTTTCGTCAACGTTCTCGCACCGGATCGGGTGGTAGAGATCGGCACGCTGAGCGGCTTCTCTGCGGCCGTGATTGCTGATGCCGTTGCCCAACACCAGCGGCCGGAATCTGAGTCGGTGGTCGTGGACACGATCGATCTGAGCCAACGCTGCCTCACTGATCAAACGAAACCCGTGGGCTTCCAGATTCCGCAGCTTGTCCCCCGCCTGTCGAGCCGGATCCGCGTGCATGCCGGCAAAGATGCCCGCTATGTCGAACAGATTGCGCGTGCTGGAGAACTCCAGCTCGTCTTCATCGATGCAGACCACCAGCATCCACGACCTACCCTGGACTTGATTCGCGTTGCGCGATTCGTTAGGCCGGGCGGGTGGGTGATCGTTCACGACACCGACCTTGGCTCGTTGGGCGAAAGAATGCGCGCTGCCGGAGCTGCCGTGGACCATGGCTCGCCATCTGGAGCGCAGTGGCTCTTCGAGGCGTGGCCATTCGAAAAGATCACCGGCGGCAATATCGGCGCACTGCGCCTTCCATCTAATTTGCGGCAGCTTGTTCCATTCGCGCTAGCCATGCTACGGATCCCGTCGGAATTAGAGCCGATATCCATCCGGCGTACGCTCGAGGCGTTCTTCGCTGGGTTGGTCGAACTGATCTGAGGCAATGCGGATCGTCCATCACCTGCGTCACCGGCGATTCTGTGAGACATTGCGCCGGCCATGACTTCCCAGCTTCCCTGGTTTTCCGCATCCAGTTTTCCGCTTTACCTCGCCCCGATGGCGGGAGTGTCGGACAAGATTTTCCGCCAGCTTTGCAAAGAGCGCGGCGCGGATGTTCTCGTCACCGAATTCGTTTCGGCTGAGGGCGTGTTTCGGCGAAACGAGCGGACGCGCGAATATCTCGATTTCGATGAATGCGAGCGGCCCATCGGCGTGCAGTTGTTTGGCGGGAACGCGGAGCATATGGCCGAGGCCGCGAAACACGTGGTGGATTGGGTTCGCCCCGATTTCATCGACCTGAATTTCGGTTGCCCCGTCAACAAAGTCGTCGCGAAGAATGGCGGCTCTGCCCTCCTCAAAGATTGTCCAACGCTGGCGGCCGTAGCGAATGCGGTCGTGCGCGCCGTTGCGCCGCTGCCGGTTACCGCAAAAATCCGGATCGGTTGGGACACGGACTCGATCAATGCTCCGCACGTCGCGCGGATCCTGGAAGACACAGGCGTCCGCGCGCTCGCGGTCCACGGCCGGACACGCGCGCAGGGTTATTCTGGAGCGGCCGACTGGGGCGTGATCGGCGAGGTCTGCTCGGCGGTCTCGATTCCAGTTATCGGGAACGGCGACCTAACGAGTGGATCGGACGTCGCCAGACGCCGCGTCGAAACCGGGATCGCCGGCGCGATGATTGGCCGGGCCGCCATGAGCTCCCCGTGGATTTTCGCGCAGGTAAAACATTATTTTGCGACCGGCGAAATTCTCGGGCCGCCGAGCCTCGCCGAGAAGTGGGACCTGATCCAACGGCATTGCCAGCTCGCAGTCGAGGAATGGGGTCGGGAGGATCAGGCGATCCGGTCGATGCGGGCCCGGTTGATGGCCTATTCGAAGGGATTCCCGAACAGCAAACAGTTGCGCGAAAAATTCCAGCATGTCTCTTCGCTGGCGGAGATTGAGGAGATCGCGTCGGAGCATGCCCGAGCATCTGTCGGAGCTGTCTCCGCCGGCACCTTGCTGTAATCGCTCCGCGAACCTAACTTTTGCTGTGCCCGAAACGCCCGCTCCATCCGCCGCGATCAACTTCAAGATCGGCAACGAACGTCTCATCAAGGTGACCGAGAACGCTTCGCGAAAGCTCAATTCACTCCTGGAAAAACAAGGACGCGCCACGGGTGCGTTGCGGGTGGCGGTGATCGGCGGAGGTTGCTCCGGCTTGCAATACAAAATGGATCTCGTGGATGGCCCGGCCAATCGCGACATCATGGTGCAATCGTCCAACGTCCGCGTCGTGGTCGATCCGAAAAGCGCGCTCTTCGTTAGCGGATCGCTCCTCGATTACAGCGACGATCTTCAGAAAGGCGGGTTCAAAGTGACGAACCCGAATGCAGTGGCGCATTGCTCGTGCGGCGAGAGCTTCGCCGCATGATCGATTATTTCGCTCTTCTCGATCAGGCGCGCGCTCCGTGGCTCGATCCGGAAAAGCTGAAACAGGTTTACCATCAAAAAACTTTGCGGGCGCATCCGGACACGGCTCCGCCAGCAGAAGCGGAGAATAGCTTCGCTCAACTCAACGAAGCGTACCAAGTTTTACAGGATCCAAAACGGCGGCTCCATCATCTGCTGGACTTGGAAGGCTGCGCTCCTTCTTCGACAGACCAAACCGTTCCTCGCCAGCTCCACGATTTGTTTCCCGCCATCGGCGCGCTCACTCAGCGAGCGAGTCTGCTCCTGGAAAAAATCACGAGGGCTTCGAATGCATTGAGCCGGTCGCTCCTGAAACCGCAGGTTCTCGAAGTGCAAAAGGAAACGAAAGAATTGCGCGAGAAAATCCAGGACCTGTCGAACGCTTCGCTCGCTCAACTGCGTCTGGTTGATTCGCAGTGGAGGGAAAATCCGGCCGAAGAGATCGCGACTTTATCCAATCTCTACTTCACGTTCGCTTATTTGACCCGCTGGTCCGCCCAGCTCGATGAGTTGGCGTTTCAGTTATCCTCTCATTAGCAATCCCCTCAGGCCGTCCGTGCCTGTTCATTTGAACTTGCACGCCCCGCCTGCGTGGGCAAGATAAGGCATGCTCACGGAGCGACAGAGAGGGATCCTGGAGTTTATCCAGTCGGAGCAACGCGAGAAAGGGATGACGCCGAGCACCCGCGAAATCCAGCATCACTTTGGGTTCGCCAGCCAGACCTCCGTCATGCAATACATCGACGCGCTGGAGCGCAAAGGTTTCGTTGACCGCCACGCGCGCAAGGCGCGGGCGCTCATCACGCCGGTGCAGAAAGTGCGCATTACCGACATCCCGATTTATGGACAGATCCCGGCGGGAATGGCCACGCTGACCGAGCAGACAATCGAGGGCCATGTTTCCCTCGATACGCGATCGGTTAATGCCTCCAAGAACGGACGCACTTTTGCTCTCCGCGTCCGTGGTGATTCGATGATCGACGCTCACATTCTCGATGGCGATATCGTGATCCTCGAAGATCGCAAGGATGTCCAGAACGGCGATATCGTGGCGGCGCTGATTGACGGCGAGACTACGTTGAAGCGTTACGTCATCGAACATGGACGTCCCTATCTGAAGGCGGAGAACCCGCTTTATCCGAATCTTTCGCCTGCTCGGGAACTGCGCGTGCAAGGCGTGATGGTTTCGCTCGTGCGGAAGCAAACGCCGCCGCGCCGCAAACGCAGTTAACCGAAAGCTTCGGCTTCTGGTGTTCGCTTGAACATATTGCTCCTTTGTGCCAGTTTCGGGCATGGGCGCGAGCAGCAAGATCATCGATCTCCGTCATCTGCTCGCCGAACGTTTTCCTCAAACGGTTGCAGTCCCGGCATTCCGGTTACCGACCGGTCTGCCTTTGATCGATGACACTATTGGCGGCGGATTACCAAAAGGCGCCATTACCGAATTGAGCAGCCCAAACATCAGCGCCGGGAGCGCGCTCTTGATCTGCGCTCTTTTGCAGACTGCGCATCGCGAAGGTCGGTTTCTCGCTTTGGTGGATGGACGCGATTCGTTCGATCCCGAGCCGCTGGGCAACGCACGCTTGGGCAATTTGCTTTGGATCCGCTGCGCCAAAGCGCTGGAAGCCATTCAAGCCGCCGATCTCCTTTTGCGCGATGCGAATTTCCCTCTGGTCGTTCTTGATCTCGTCCTGAATGCCGCCGATGAGCTCCGCAAGATCCCACAAACAAGCTGGTATCGCCTGCAACGTCTCGCAGAAGCAGCGCCAACTGCTTTTCTCGTTCTCACGCGTACGAGCATCATCAGCAGCGCGCAATTAAAGCTGTCGCTCGATAATGCCTGGCGACTCGCGGATTTGGAACACGATCACCTCAGTTTGCGTCTGAAAGTTCTCGTGAAACGAGCGCAAGGAGGAAGACAAGCCATGGCTGGAGCCGGTTGATGTTTGCCACGATTTATTTGCCGGATTTTTATCTGCAAGCGGCGTTGCGTCACCAACCGGAGCTGCGGGCAAAACTGGTCGCCTTAATCGACGATCACGACAAGAAAGCTGTGATCATTCAGCTCAACGCCGCGGCCGACAAAACCGGAGTGAGCTGCGGGATGACGCCGAGCCAGGGTCTGGCGCGTTGCCTTCAACTCGAGGTAAGAACCCGGGCGCGGGCCCAGGAAAAAGTAGTGCAGGAAATCCTGCTGCATTTAGCAGGCACGCTCGCGCCGTATCTTGAAGCGACCGCCGGAGGCATTGCCACCGTCCAATTCACCGACACCAGGAACCTCGCGCGCAACGTCACGCGGGTGATCGAGCAATTAGCGGACGCCGAAATCGTCGGGCAAGCCGGGATCGCGCCGACGCCAGATGCAAGTTACCTCGCGGCCCATCTGGCGAAACCGGTTCTGCAAATCGACGATGTAAACGAGTTCTTCGCGCCGCTGCCAATCGAGACCCTGGCGATCAGCTAAGGCTGAGCTGGCAAAGCCGGCTTCCGTTCGATGAAAGCGCGATAAACCAAACCGCCCAGGGCGCCGCCGATCATCGGGCCCAGCCAGTAAACGTAATGCACTTTCCAAAAACCAGCGACGAGCGCCGGACCAAAAACCCGCGCGGGATTCATGGCCGCTCCGGTGAGCGAGCCGCCGAACAGAATGTCGAGCGTGATCGTCGCGCCAATCGCCAGGCCGGCGATCCGGCGTCCGCGTTCATCCACGCCGGTACCGTGCACAACGAAAACAAGGAAGAACGTCAGGATCGCTTCCACGAGAACCCCCTGCCCCGGCGTCAGATTGATCGCGAGCTGCGGGGTGCCGTTAACGATGACGTCGCGATCGAACAAACAAAGGCAGATCCACGCGGCCGCGATCGCGCCGAGGAGTTGCGAGATCCAGTAACGAATCGCCGCGCCCAGCGTCATGTGACCGCTGCAAACCAGCCCGAAGGTTACGGCCGGGTTCAGGTGGCCGCCGGAAATGTGCATCGTGGCAGAGACAAAAGCGGCAATCGTCAGGCCGTGAGCCAGCGCAACCGCAAGCACATCGTGTCCGGCTGTTTTGATCGCGCCAATGCCGACAAATATGAGCGCGAACGTTCCGATGAATTCTGCCAGGCAAGGTCGAAGCTTTTCCATCGCGCCATCCAATCAAAAGGTACGGGCGATGACAACCTGTAACGCGATGCCGATTACCCGCCGGCGAAGTCGGGATATTTTTCGCGAAGCTGTTTCGCAACGCGATCCGCTTCCTCGTTCTTGCCGGCCTTCTGATAAGCCAGCGCCGCCTTCTGCAAAGCGCGCGGCGTGATCGCAGGATCGTCGTAAAGCAAGGCGACGCCCATGAAGGCTTTGCCGGCCTCTTCGAAATGCTCGCGCTCGAACTGCACGTCGCCGGCCAGTAACCTCGCTTCCGCATTCACCCGTCCCTCGGGCTGTAAGCTCATGATCTCCTCGGCAATCTTCTGGGCCTCGTCGGGTTTGTGCGCGGCAATTTTCGTGGCGCCCAGCGCCAGCAATGTCTTTGCCTTTGCCGCGGGATCGGTCGCGACCTGTAAATATTTTTCGTAAGCTGCTTCGGCCCCGGCGAAATTCTTCAACTTCGTTTCCGCGTCGGCCAGATAGAACCAGAAATCCGGCTTCACGTTTCCGAGTGTGTCGCTCTTGCCGAGGACCGTGAGATACTTCTCCGCGGCCGGATAATTCTTCTCGTTGTAGTACTCGAGGCCGAGCCACTCCAGAATTTCCGCCGGAACCTTCGCGTTGGGATTGGCGGCGAGAAAGCCATCCGCTTCTTTGGTCAACGCGGCGCGATCTCTCAGGTAAAAGTAGGCCGAGAGAATCCGAAGCGTAGCCAGGTTGTAATACTGTTCCTTGTTGAGCTGGCGCGCGGCTTCGAGCGGCGCGAGCGCTCCCTTGTAATCCTTCGCGTCGAACGCAGCTTTTCCGATGTAGTAATTCGCCTGCGCCGCAACCGAGCTCTTGGGAAATTCCTTCAATAATTGCCGGAAGGCATCGGCCATTCCTTTCGAATCATCCTTCTGTCCGAGAATGAGCGCCTTTTGTTGCAGTGCGGCTTCGCGTTCTCGCGCCGCCGGATATTTCGTGAGCAGCATGTTCACGTCCTCGATCGCCGCGTCGTAATTCTTCTCCGCCTGATAGGCCAGCGCGCGCTGAGTCAGAGCCGAAGGCATTTGCGGGCTGTCCGGAAAAGCTTTCACGAAATAACCGAACGCATCGATGACCTGCGCCCCGTCTTTCAACTGAACAAAACACCAGCCAAGCTTATAAGCCGATTCCGCGCGCAGCTTCGGCGAGAGATGCGACGCCCGCAGCTCCGCGTAAATCGGCGCGGCTTCAGCGAACTTCTGCGCTTTGTAGAAATGTTCGGCCTTGAGCAGCTTCGCCTGATCCGCGCGTTCCGGCGCCGGATTGGAGTTCAGATACTCGTCGATCTCCGCCAGGAGCGACGGCGCGTTCGTGTTGTAAAAATTGATCAACCGCTGATACTGCGCGTCCTTCGCTTCCTCCTTGTCGGGATATTTCGCGATGATCTGGCGATACATCTCGTCCGCTTCCTTCGTGTGCCCGAGCTGGCGATGACTGTTCCCGACGATCATCATCATCTCCGCGCGCACTTCCTCGGGAATTTCTTTCTCGCCGCGCTTATACTCCGCCAGCACTTTGTCGTATTGGCCTGACTGGTATTGCAGCCGGAGCAACCCCACCTCCCCGATCGCGCGCCACTTGCCGGCCTCGGGCAAAGTGCGGCCTTTTTGCAACAGACTCAGCGCCTTCTCCGCCATCGCCTTGTCGATCTTTCCCTTGTCGGTCTGTTGCAAATCGATTGCGACCATTCCTGCGCGAACCGTCGCCTCCGCCTTCAACGCCGGCTTCTGCGTTTCATTCGCAAGGGCCTCATAATTCCTGAACGCGTCGGCTTTCCGTCCTCGCGCCAGCGCGATCGTGCCGGCGGCGAGGCGCGCATCGTCCCGATATGGATTCGGATTTTTCGTTTCGGCGACTTGTTCGTAAAGCTTCTGCGCTTCGTCTTTGCGGTCGAGGTTCTCGAGACAACGCGCTTCGAAATAGCGGGCGGAAAGCGCCAGCGCCGATTCTTTCGATTTCGCGGCGGCCCGGTGGAAAAGCTGAAGCGCGCCTGCGTAATCTTTTTGGGTGAAGAGAATTTCAGCTACTCCGTAGGCGGCCGGTCCGGCAAATTCGCTGTCGGGATAATTGTCGAGCACGCTCTGAAAACTGGTGCGGGCGGCCGGGCCGCGATTGAGTGCGCGATAACATTCCGCGAGATAGAAGTAAGCGCTGGCTCGGCCGGGTACCCCGGGATATTGGCCAAGATATTTTTCGTATTCAGGCGCGGCGAGGTCGTAGAGCTTCCTGGAGAAAAGCGCGTTGGCGTAATCGAGCTGGCGCTTGTCCGGCGCTTCCGGTTCGACCGAAGGCGATTCCCCGGAAGGCTCTGTCGGTTCGCTCGTCTTCGGGCGGGGCTTTGGCGGCGCAGGCGGATCGGTTGGAACAGCCTTCGGCGCGGGCGGCTCTTCCACCGGTTGAGCCCGGCGCACTTCCGGAGTGCGTTGCTGCGCCAGGCACGCTGGAATCCAAGAAAAAATCAGCGCGGCTTGCACGAGGCAAACCACGCCTCGCCCAGTCTTCATTTTGCCGTGGCGAAGGCGACGTTAGTCACGCCGGCTTCGCTGCAAATATTCAGGACGCCCACGACATTTTTGTAAGCGCCGGTCTCATCCCCGCGAATGACGACGGCCTGATCGGGATAGAGCTGAACCAGATTTTTCAGCATCGCGGTCAGCTCCGCCGCGGTCAGGGTCCGCCGGTTGACGACGACGTTGCCGTCCGCTTTCACGTTCACGACCACGTCTCCGATCGGCGCCGTCTTTTCTTTCGCCGAAGTGGCTTTCGGCACTTTTACATCCAGTTCGTTTTCGTTCCGCGCCGCGTTCCAGGTCATGAGAAAGAAAATGAGCAGGAGCAACAGGACATCCACCAGCGGCGCCAACTGGATGCCGGGATGTTGCGGAGTGGCGTGCCGGCGCAAGTTCATATTACGAAAATTCTAGGGCGTCTGTATCAGGCGCCAACCGAAGGCGTTTCACAAAAACGCCCTACAATATGACGCACGGTTCGCCTCAGAATTCATCTTCGAGCAGAACCGGCGTCCGCTCCGGAGACCGCTTGTTGTATTGCAACGAGAGCAACGCCAGAACGTGCGTCACGGCGGACTCCAGCTCGGAGATGATCCTCTGCACACGCCCGCGGAAAAAGGCGTAGAAAATCATGGCCGGAATACCGATGGCGAGACCGGCCGCTGTGTTCACCAGCGCCTGACTGACGCCGCTCGAGAGCAACGCATAGCGCGCCGTGCCGAGATCCGACCCGAGGGCGCCGAACGATTTGATGATGCCGAACACGGTCCCGAGCAATCCGAGCATCGGCGCGATCATGCCGATGTCGGCGAGATAAATGACTCGATTGTTCAGGCTCGACGCGACGCGCGTACCCTCGGTCTCGGCGATCTCGCGGACCTGGGCGAAATCCGCGCTCGGATTCTTCGTGGTGAAATCGAGAACCTTTTGCACCACCCGCGCGATCGCTTCTCCGTGCCGGTTCGAAACCGCGAGCAAACCAAGATAATCGCGTTTCCGCAGGAGCGCGTCCGCCGTTGCCATGAAACCGCTCGAGACAACGGAACCCCGCCGAATCGTCAAAAGATAAACGATGACCAGCATGACCGAGAAAATCGAGAGGATGAAAAGCGGGATCATGACCGGCCCCGCGGCGATGATCGAATCGAGAATCGATTTGGTCCGAGGTAAATCGGGAAGTTGCGGTGCCGGAGTTTGCGCGAGAAATGGCGCCAGCAGCGCGAGGAGATTTTTCATTCCGAAAGTGCTGTTACGATAGGCAGCGAGGAGACGAGATGCAAATTGCGGTCAGCCTCCAGAGACCGCCATCGGCCCGCTCGCGTTCAAACAAACTTTTCGCCTGCGAGCCAGCGGCGGACCCGGAATATGTGGGCCGGCTGGGCCTGCGGATTCAGTTCGACATAGTTCCGATCGCCGCGCCAGAGGTAGCGCGAATCGGTCAGGAGATCGTGCACCTGATAAACATCGGAATCCATCGGCCCAAAATCGGCGAGCGGAATGTGGACGTAGGAAACCTGCGAGCGCACCGGATCGAGATTCACCACGACCAGAATGATGTTGTCGCGCGCCGGCGTCATTTTCCCGTAGCAAAGAATGGCGTCGTTTTCCGTCCGGTAAAAACGGAGGTTGTCGTAAAGATGCAGGGCGCGGTTCTCTTTCCGGATCTGGTTGATGCGAGTGATCCAATCCTTGATGTTTCCGGGCGCGTTCCAATCGCGTTCCTTCCACTGATATTTCTCGGAGTCGAGATACTCCTCGCGGCCCGGCAGCGCCGCGTTCTCGCAGAGCTCGAACCCGCTATAGATGCCGTAGACGCTCGAAAGAGTCGCCGCCAGGACCGAGCGAATCATGAAGGCCGGCCGGCCGCCTTCCTGCAAATGGAACGGCAGGATGTCGGGCGTGTTTGTAAATAGATTGCCGCGAAAATATTCGCGCATCGGCGTCTGGGTGAGCTCCGTGAAATATTCGGTCAGCTCGGCCTTCGTGTTTCGCCAGGTGAAATAGGTGTAGCTCTGGTTGAAACCGGCCTTGGCCAGCGCCTTCATCATCTTGGGCCTGGTGAACGCCTCCGAGAGGAAAATTACGTCCGGATACTGCGCGCGCACGCCGGAGATCAGATATTCCCAAAACGCGACCGGCTTCGTGTGCGGGTTATCGACTCGAAAAATGCGCACGCCGCGCTCGGCCCAGAAGAAAATGATGCTTTTCATTTCCTCCCAGAGCTCGAGCCAGTTTTCGCAGCGAAAATTCAGCGGGTAAATGTCCTCGTATTTTTTCGGCGGGTTCTCTGCGTACTTGATGGTTCCATCGGGGCGTTTGTAGAACCACTCCGGATGTTCCCTCACGTAGGGGTGATCGGGCGAACAGTTGATCGCGAAATCGAGCGCGATCTCCATGCCGCGACTGCGGATCTCCTGCTCGAGCCATTCGAAATCCTCAAATGTTCCCAGCGATGGCTCGATCGCCTTGTGGCCGCCAAATTCGCTGCCGATGGCGTACGGGACGCCCGGTTCCCACGGCTCGCAGGTCACCGAGTTGTTGCGGCCTTTCCGATTGGTGCGACCGATCGGATGGATCGGCGGAAAATAAATCACGTTGAATCCCATCGCCTTCGCGTCGTCGATTCGCGGCAGACAATCGCGAAAGGTGGAACCGCGGTCGCCGAAGCCTTCGGCCGAGCGAGGGAAAAATTCATACCACGCCGCTGTTCTCGCTTCTTTCCGGTCGACCACAACGCGCGGCGCCGGCCCGTACTGGGTGGCGTTGCCGCGGTCGGGGTAGGTCGCCATCAGGACTTCGAGTTCGCCGGAGTGCGCGATCTCGTTCACGTACTCGGGATCGCCCGTCCGAATCGCTTCGGCGAGTTCCCGGAGCCGGTCGGTATCAACATAATTCGCCGACCGCATCGCCGCTTGATCCAGCAAAGCCGCGCCTTCCAGCGTCTCGCTGTATAAATCGGCGATGCCCGCCTCGAACTTTGTCGCAAACTCGTGCTGCCAGCCGCGGAAAGTATCGGTCCAGGCTTCGACGGTGTATTCGTAGGTCGCGTTTTCGTAGAGAGTGCAAACGCCCCGCCACCGATCATTGTCCACGTGCGCCATAGACGTTTCGTGCCAATGCGGTTCGCCCAGGAGCCGCCATTTCAACGCCGCCGCGACCACATCGTGCCCGTCCTTGAAAACGTCCGCCTCGACGGCCAGGTCGTCACCGACGACGCGTTTGACCGGGTAGCGCCCGCCATCCACGAGCGGTTGGAGATTCTCAATCAAAGCGGTCGGAAAGGCCCGTGGCATGGGGCCATCAATCAACCGAAATTCGCCTGCGGCGAAAGGAGAATTATGTCCGCGCTACGTGTCATCCCGAGCCGCTGAGACGGCGAGGGACCTCACACCTGAAAGTTGGGCTATCGCGAAACACCACGCGACAGCCGAAGGTTACGCCCGTCGTCGCGCGGAAGCGGTAGAGCGATTGCGAGGTCCCTCGGCGCGCTTCGCCAGCCTCGGGATGACCCCATGCTAACGTACCGTCAGATCAAACCTTGAAATAGAAGGCGCACTCGTACAAGCCCGAAGTGCGCGTTTCTTCGCGGCGGACTTCCATGCCCAGCACTCCTTCAAACAGGTCGTGCTCGAGCCGGCCGATGATCGGATATTGGTCGAGCAAATTCAGGATGGGCGAATGGCACTCCAAAATCTGTGGCCCGCCCTCTTTTTCGTCAGCGACGAACTGCGACATGTAACCTTCCTTTTCGCGCTGGGCCGAAAGCCATTTCGCGCGTTCCACCACGGTGTCGCCTTTGGCCTTAACCTTGAGTCCCGCCGTCTTCCGCTCGAAGACATTGAAAAGCATCTTTTCCGGCCCGTTCGGTCCGTAGATTTCGTTGATCGACTTGAGCAATTCCAGGGTGAAATCGTTGCTGTCGCACGGGAACAAATCGTGGGTCCGCCGGGTCAGCCGGTAAACCATTTCCGGGCGACCCATCTTTTGGGGGCGACGCCAGGTATCGAGGTAACCGTCGCGCTCGAGGGTAAGGCAATGCTGCTTTATCCCCATGTAACTCATCTTCATTCGGCTGACGAGTTCGTTGACGGAGAGGCCTTTCGTCCGCTTAAGGGTGTTGAGAATCTCCAGGCGCTGGGTGCGGCCGATTTCGGAAAGTAATTGTTGGTTCAAATGCGGCTCCTCGGTGGTTGCGGGCAGAGATTACCCGCACTCGCCTTGGAAAGGCAATAAGAAACTTCCCGCAAGATTCAGGGGCAAAACGAATTACCCGTCCCGCGCAAGCAACCGGCCGGAAGCAGGGTCGAAAAGGCGCGCCTCCTTGAGGTCGATCTCGAACTGTGACCGGTGGCCAGCCTGACTTCGATCAACCCCGTCGTGGCTCCGGCAAATCAGGGCGTGCGCTCCGGTCTGGAGATAGAGATTGGTATCGGCCCCAACTGGTTCGACCATATCGACCAGTGCGCGGAAGCTGGACGGCGAGCTTCCAGTCTCGGCTGGTGCGACCGCGATGTGTTCGGGACGGATCCCCAACACAATCGGCTGCCCGACAAAATCTTTGGCGTTTGAGAAATCGGAGACGGGCAAACGGATCTTGATCGTCCCATCTCCCTGCTCGGAAAAAACAAGCGAATCACGGTCTTGCTTCAGGGTGCCACGGATCAGATTCATCGGTGGCTGGCCGACGAATCCCGCGACGAAAAGATTCGCCGGCGCATCATAAACCGTCGCCGAGTTGCCCTCCTGCTGGACGACGCCGCGATCCAGCACGACCAATCGGACGCCCATCGCCAGCGCTTCGACCGGATCGGTCGTGGCGTAAATGATCGTGGCTGGCAAACGTTGATGCAGCTTCCTGATCTCGGCCCGCCCTCGGGCGCGCGCCTCTCCATCGAGACCTGCGAATGGTTCGTCCAAAAGAATTACCTTCGGCTGCCGCGCAATCGCCCGGCCGAGCGCGAGTCGCTGCCGTTCCCCGGCATCGAGCGTCGCCGGCATCCGATCCATTACATCCTGTAAGCCCAGCACTTCGGCCGCGGCCAGCACGCGCTTTTTTATTTCGACCTCTGAAAATTTTCCGGTCCGCAAGGCGAACGCCAGATTGTCGCGGACCGACATTCGTGGATAGGGCGCGTAGTCTCGAGACACGAATGCAACCTCCCGGTCCTTTGCCGGAACGTCGTTCATGCGCCGCTCGCCAAAAAAAATCTCACCTTGCGAAGGATCTTCCAACCCGGCGATCAGCCGAAGGATGGTTGAACTCCCGCAGCCCGGCGGTCCGGCCAGGGTGACGAATTCCCGATCCTGAATCTCGAAAGTGAAATCGGAGAGCTCGGCCACCGAAATTTTTTGAAGAGCGATTCTGGCCATGAGCTAGATAAATGGGACGGGAACGATCTCGACGAGGACATTAGCGTCCGTGCGAAGGCGCGACCCGATCGCATTGAAGCCGCGCTTCACGTAGCCGAGCGCAATTTCCTTTTCCAATCGTGGACTTCGGGCGGCGCTGGTGATCCAGCCAACGTCTTTCGTGTCGCCTTCAGCAGGCAGAAGGCGCACGCCGGATTTGAGCGGCTGCCCCGAGACTGAGAACAAACCACAGAGCCGTTTGTTTGTTTGGCCGGACATTTTCATTCGCGAGATCACTTCCTGCCCGACATAGCAGCCTTTCAAGTAATCAATCGAAGTCGCTTCCAGGTTCGCTTCCACCGGGATGATTTCCTCGGTTAATTCGCGGCCCCAGCCCGGAATGCCACGCTCGATTCGAAAAACCTCAGCCATTCTCCCGTCACAAAGAACGGCGGCCAGTTGTTCGCGAATGCGCTCGCGCTCCATTCTCTCGAACCAAAGGTCTTGTCCCGGATAGGCAAATCGATTTGCCGCGACTGTCCGCGCCGGCTGTAAAGCATTCACCGGCTCTTCGGACGGAACATGGAAAATCGCGAATCGATCCGTGACATCTTCAACCTGCACGTCATCCGCGATGATGTAACGATCCAATCGAGGCGCGAGCTGGTCACGGAGTTCCGGATCAGCGTCCAACAGAAAAGAATCCGCATCGGCGGAAATAAAAACGTGGGCGCTCAATTTCCCTTTCGCGTTCAAGACCGAAGCTTGGATGGCGGATGTCTCGGTCGCTTTCCGGAGGTCGTTGGTTATTTGACCGTTGAGGAAGCGAAAGGCATCGGCTCCGGTAAGGCGTAGTTTTACGCGGTCCGAGAAATCAAAAACCGGATTCAATCGTTCGGATGGCGCCGCCAAAAGCCGCCCCATAATCCGCGCGGCTCCTCGGATTCTTTTTCGTCTTCCGGCTTGGGGAAAGTGAGGACGGGCGTCTCGATCTTCTTTTCGGATTCTGAAATTCCCTGCTCGGCGAACGATGGAGTAGCGACAGACGCCGACTCTGTTTTTGTCACCGATGCCTCATCTTTTGCCGGCGCGACATCCGCCGTCGAAGCAGGTTGTTCCGCCATGGCCGAGGTCGTATGACCGGCTACCTCAATTGTTGAATTCCCTGGCGCTTCCCCACTCTCCGGATTTGTCTCAGAAACTTTGGGTTCCTCGACCACGGCTTCCGCGCCCTGTTCCGGCTCAGCCTTCTTTCCTTCGTCAATTCCCGCCAGACGCGGTTGATCGTCTTCCCCATTCGCCGGTTGCGGCACGGCCTGGAGCGGACCGCCCGCCGGGAAATATTGGTGGAGAAGCGAAGAATAATCGGCATCGCCGCGGCCTTGTCGCAGTTCCTCGGTTAAACCGTGACGCGAGGCATCGGTCGCGCCGAACTCGATTCCAAATCCGCGCGCGAGACGCGTGGCAATGACCACGTCCTTCAACATGTGCTTGACGGAAAAGTGCGGCTCGAAATTGCCTTCCATCATCATGGGCAATTTCATATCGAGCGTAGCCGAGTTGCTTCCGTTGTTGCGCATCGCAGCCGCGAATTTTTCGACGGACAAACCCGATTTCGAAACAAGCGCGAGGGCCTCCGCCGCGGCCTGAACGCTCGCCGCCGTGATCATGTTCGTCGCCACCTTGATCGTGGTCGCGTCCCCGACTTTCCCCATGTCGATGATTTCCTTGCTGCTTGCTTCCAGGATCGAACGCGCCTGCCGCAGCGCGTTTTCGTCGCCGCCCACGTAATAAACCAGCTCTCCTTTTTCCGCCGCTATTTTGCTGCCAGTAAAGGGAGCGTCGAGGAATTGGGCGCCGCGGCGCTCGACGATTTCGGCCGCCGCCCGCATCGTATCCGGCGACACCGTGCAGTGGGCCATGACGACATGCTGCGCGGTCAGATTGCGATTCATCCGCTGCACCATCTGGAGCAACGCGTCATCGTCCGCGACAAAGATCTGCACAAAATCGCAGAGCTCCGCGACCTCGGCGGGCGATCCGACAAAATTCGGCACGGGACGCGGCGTGCGGTTCCAGACAAAGACGTGGAAGCCGCGTTCCCGCAGATTCTCAACGACCCGCTGCCCGATAATTCCGAGCCCGAGCACTCCAACATTTTTTTTTCGTGTGCGAATGGACATTCCTACGCCTGCTTTTACCGGCGACCGCTGAAAATCAGGGCAAACCCGCGGGGACGCAATGCCGAATTCGCTCAGCGGCTGAGGTTTTTAGCGAGTCGATCCGTGACCGAGGCGCGCTGCTCATTCGCCAGCGCGGCCTGGATCTCCGCTCGCGCCTCTCCAAAGCTGAGCAAACGCGCCGGTTTCATTTCGTCCAACCGGACGATGTGAAAGCCGAGATGCGAGCGGAACGGCTTGCTCGTTTCGCCGGAGCGAAGTTTTTTGACCTCGGCAAAAAACTCCGGCGCCATCCGCGTTTCGGAAAAGAAGCCGAGATCGCCGCCGCGGGATTTTGTCGCCTCATCCTCGGAAGTTTCCGCGATCAGTTGCGAAAAAGCTTCGCCGCGCGAAAGGCGAAGCGCGAGAGCTTCGATCGCCTTCGATTTTTCTTCGACTGTCTCGGGCGGCGTTTCCGCATGGGCGGCGAGAAAAAGGTGGGAGGCGCGGAAGCGAACCGGTTGCGTGAAAAGTTCGGGGTGCGTCTCGTAAAATTTGCGGCAGGCCTGCTCCGGAGTTTCGCTGTCCGAGCCGATCTGTCTCTCCAGCCAATCGAGGCCGCGAAGTTGCCCGGCAATTTTTTCTCGCAACGACGAGATGGAAAGCCCGCTTAAGTGAAGGGCCTTGGCGAAAAGTTTGTCCTGGCCAAACTCCGCCCTAAACAACGAAATCTCACGATCAATTCGGGCCGGATCGATCGGCTCCTTGGAGGCAACGCAACGAAGATTTTCCCTTATCACCAGATCGGACGCCGTTGTGTCCTCTTCTATACTTAGATCCGTTTCATAGATTCCTTTACCGTTCGTGATCGTGACAAGGTGCCCACGACCGGAGAGACGGCCGGCGGCATCGCGAAAAGATCCGAAACGGCAAAGCAGTTCGCTGCCGATCAAGCCGAGACCGCCAGCGACAGCGAGCAATCCGAAGAGCCGAAGCTTTCGCGTCATTTGAGAGCGACCTCGGACAGGTAATGACACGCGACTGCGCCGGTAATCCGCAGGCTTTCCGCGCTGAGCTTATCCATCGTGTCAGCGGGCGTATGCCAGGCCGGAAAATCGAAATCGATCAGATCGATGGTCGGTATTCCGATCTCATTCAAAGGCGTGTGATCATCGGTGATATCGCGATCGAAATAGGTGAAGTGTTTCCGCAAACCCAACGCTTCGGAGGACGCGAAAATGCCACGCGCGAGATCGACCGGGGAATCCGGCGGGAGCGTAATGGTCAGCGAGCGGTCGCCCACCATGTCGAACAGAATGCCGCCACGAAATTGTTTTTCTTTATCCGCAGCCGCGAGCTGCTTCGCAAAATAGCGACTACCGAATAAGCCATCGGTCTCGGTAAAAGCTTCATACGCTTCTTCGCCATCGAAGAAAACGAGCTCTGCTTTTCGGGCGAGATCGGGACGCTGCGCCAAAACGCGGGCCAGTTCGAGTAGCACGCCCGTGCTCGAACCGCCGTCGTTCGCGCCCACGAAGCGCGCGTTGTCGAAAGTCTTCGTATCGTAATGCGAGCAGACGAGAAACGAGGGCGCTCTTTCTTTCGCGGCGAAAGTGGCGATGAGATTTACGAACTGCACTTTCCCGCGCGGCGTTTCGTCCGCGAAGGTCTGGCGTTCCACCTTCCAGCCGAAAGATTCGAGCTGTTTGGTCAGATACGTTCTCGTTTTTTCTATCGCCTCCGAGGCCGGTGGTCGCGGACCGAAGTCAACCATCGTCTGGACATGCGCGAGCGCTTTCTCTCCGGAAAACTGCTCCCAGATCTTTACGCCGTTAGCATTGGTCGACGGCGAGTTGGCGCGGTCGCACGCCGCGAGAAACGCGAACGCGATCCAGAGGCCGGCAGCGAGTCGGCTAGGTTTCGTCCGCAGGCAATCCGAGAGCGCCGAGCACGCGTTGCAAATCATCGTTGCCATAATATTCGATCTCAATGCGGCCTCGTTTTTCTCCGTGATGAAGCGTGACCCGGGTGCCGAGATGTTCCTGTAATCGACTTTGCAGGTCCGCGATCGTCGCCGAAGTGACCGTCGCCGCCGCCTGCCGCCGCCGGCGCGGCCGCGTGCCGCCGAGCTGCCGGGCCACGAGACGCTCCGCCGCGCGCACGGTCGCGCTCCGCCGCAAGATTGTCTCCGCCACCGCCAGTTGTTCCTCCGGTTCTTTCAACGCGAGCAACACCTTGGCGTGCCCGACCGAAATGAGACCTTGCGTGAGCCATGCCTGCAGTTGCTGGTGCAAATCGAGCAGCCGCATCGAATTCGCGACCGCCGCACGGCTCCGGCCGACTTTCTGCGCGATGTCTTCCTGCCTCATCCCGAATTCTCCCGCGAGCCGGGCGTACGCCTGCGCTTCTTCGATCGGATTGAGATCGGCGCGCTGCAGATTCTCGATCAAGGAAAGTTCGAGCACTTCGAGATCGGTCGCGATCCGCGTTATCACCGGCACCTGCATAAGACCGGCTTCCTGCGCCGCGCGCCAGCGGCGCTCACCTGCGATCAATTCATGGCGGCCGGCCACGTCGCGAACAACCAGCGGCTGGATGATCCCATGCTGCCGGATCGATTCGACCAACTCCGCCAGCGCGTCGCGCGCAAAATCCTTTCGCGGTTGCAACGGGCTCGGCACGATGCTGGCGAGATTCACCTGCTGGATCCTCTCGCCTGGCTCCGCCTCGAGCCGGATCGGAGCAGGCCTCGAGCTGATCAGCGCGCTGAGACCTTTGCCGAGAGCGGATTTTGCCATGCGCGTCAGGTTATCGGTTTAGCTGCGATCAAGCAAACGAAGACGCATCTCTGTTCATGCTCCTGCTCTTGATCCTAGTCTTGATCCTGTTTCAACGCGCGATACCAGGATCATGAGCACGATCAGCAGCAAGAGCAGGAAGGGAATTTTGCCGCGTCGGTTGATTCGCGTACTGTGCGCTCGTGCCGACCATTTTCACTCTGGGACACTCCCCCGACCCGGACGATGCCTTCATGTTTTACGCGATGGCGGAAAACAAAATCGATCTGCGCGGCTATCGTTTCGAGCATCGGCTCGAGGACATCCAAACGTTGAACGAGCGAGCGCTTCGCGGCGAGCTGCATATTTCCGCGATCTCGATCCACGCGTTCGCGTATGTGAGCGATCGTTATGCGCTGTTGCCCTGCGGCGCGAGCATGGGCGACGGCTACGGGCCGATGGTCGTGACGGCTAACCGCGAGGGACTGGCCGACGATGCCTCGGACGATCACATTCGCGCCTGGCTTCGCTGCCGGACAATCGCAATCCCGGGCAAAATGACGAGCGCGTATCTCGCGCTCCAACTTTATCTCGGGCAGTTCGAGCATGTGGTCGTGCCGTTCGATCAGATTTTCCAAGCGGTCAAGGACGGTCAGGCGGATGCTGGCCTCATCATTCACGAAGGGCAACTGACTTACGCGCAATCGGGATTCAATAAGGTGGTGGACCTGGGCGAATGGTGGAAGCGCGAGACCGGCCTACCGTTGCCGCTGGGCGGAAATGTTTTGCGGAAAGACATCGCGCCGGCGGTGCAGCGCGATCTGCTCGCGATCATGCGGGAGAGCATCGATTACGGCCTCGCGCATCGGGAAGAAGCGGTCGCCCATTCGATGCCCTACGCGCGCGACATGGATGCGTCCCTCGCTGGAAAATTCATCGGCATGTACGTGAATGACTTTACTCGCGACTACGGCGATACCGGGCGAAAGGCGGTGCGCGAGTTTCTCAAGCAAGCGCGCGAGCGCGGCTACATCGAGAAAGTCCCCGCAGTCGAGTTCGTGGAATAAGGGAAGATGCCATCCCGAGCCGCGCAGACGGCGAGGGACCTCTCAAGTTGCAATGCGGATTAGCTTGCGCCCCTATAACGCCACAGCCTTCGAAGACCTGGTTTTTGCGCAAGCTAGCCGATTACCGCTTGCGAGGTCCCTCGCCGTCTGCGCGGCTCGGGATGACAGCGCTTCGTTACCCTACTTCTTCGGCTTCGGGGTCGGTTTGCCGGCTTCCTTGGCAAACGTCTTCACCCGCTCGAATTCCTTCTGAAATCCACTGGTGAAATCGTGGGTGCCGTACTCGAAGAGGACGACAAAGCAGAAGGTGAAAAAGACGAAGAGAACGAGCCAAAAGAGCCCGCGAAGCAATGACATCCACTGATGGTAACTTAGTGGCGCGCTGCGGTCAACGAGCCTGCGCCGCTCTCCAAACTTCCCATTGAAGGGCCGGACGAAACTGCCATCCTTTCCCAGCCATGCGGGTGCCCTTGCTTGACCTCAGCGAACAGTACCGCGCCCTCGCGGAGCCGATCCGCGCCCAACTCGACGAAGTGCTGAGCAGCCAGCAATTCATTCTCGGGCCGAAAGGCGAAACGCTCGAGAAGGCGATCTGCGATTATTGCGGCGCGGGGAATGCCATCGGCGTCTCATCCGGCACCGACGCCCTGCTCGCGGTCTTGATGGCCCTGAACATCGGGCCCGGTGACGCCGTGGTCACCAGCGCGTTCTCCTTCTTCGCGACGGCAGGCTGCATCGCACGCGTCGGAGCGACTCCGGTTTTCATCGATATCGAGCCACAGACCTACAACATTTCGCCAGCGGCACTGGAGAAGTATCTTACTGAGTCCTGCGTGCGCGGGACGGACGGCACGCTCTGCACCGCCGAGGGTAAAGAGGTGCGCGCAATTATTCCGGTCCATCTCTACGGCCTCTGCTGCGAAATGAATGCGATCCATGAGATTTCCCAGCGCTTTCGATTGCCGGTAATCGAAGACGCCGCCCAGGCGATCGGCGCGGAATATCCATTCGATGGCCGGACAGCAAAGGCCGGGACCATGGGCGAGATCGGTTGTTTTAGCTTTTATCCGACAAAGAACCTGGGCGCGGCGGGCGATGCCGGAATGATCGTTTGCCGGGAAGAAGCGCTCGCGAAGCGTCTCCGCTTTTGCCGGCAGCACGGGATGGAGCCGCGCTATTACCATCATTTTATCGGCGGCAACTTTCGGCTGGATGAGATGCAGGCCGCCATTCTCGCAGTGAAACTGCCGTTCCTGGACGGGTGGTCGGCGGCACGGCGAGCTGTGGCCGATGTTTACCGCGAGGAATTCAACCGGGCCGGCCTAACGAATCAGGTGCGGCTGCCCGCCGAACCGTACCGGGATCGCGGCCTGACGAACCATCACATCTACCATCAATACGTGATTCGAACTGCCGAGCGCGACGCGTTGCGCGAATATTTGTCGCGCAAAGAAATCGGGACGGCGATCTATTATCCGCTCGGATTGCACGAACAGGAATGCTTCGCCTACCTCGGATATCGTGCTGGAGATTTTCCGGAAACGGAAGGCGCCGCGCGAGAGACGCTGGCGTTGCCGATGTATCCGGAATTGTCGCGCGAGGCGCAGCGTTATGTCGTGGAAACAATCGCCGAATTTTTACTTCAAGGAGGGGCGCTTTCCAAACCGCCCGCTTTTAAGAACGGCGGTTTGTAAACCGCCGCTCCTTGAGACGGCGAAGCCGCCTGAGACGTGGGTATTCGGGGCCAAAACACTTGCGACCCAGGGCAGCCGAGCCTATATCAACGCTCGCCTTTACGGGGAATCGGGTAGGTACCGAAGTGGCCAAACGGGGCGGACTGTAAATCCGCTGGCTTACGCCTTCGTTGGTTCGAATCCAACCCTGCCCATTTCGCGGTCGTTCGGACGTTATTACCGCTCTCGCGAGCGTTTCGCGCGGGCCGCGGCAAAAAGCGCCGCGCCCACCATATTCGCTCCGATGATCACGGCAGTGATCTTGAAGGTGAAGGCAGAATTGCTTTTCACGACGATGATCGGGAAGACCGAGAGGCCGACGTAAAGCAAAGTCATGAGAAGCCCGGAGGCCGCGGCGATTCGTAGCCACCAGGGCGGCGCCGGCTTCAGAGAACGCAATCCGAAAAGCGGAATGGAGAACATGACGAGGTAAGTGAGCGCGTAAAAAATCCCGCCGGCATTGAAGAGCAATTGAAACGATTCCTGCTGGCCCACACCGATAAGACTGAGCGCGCCCAGAGCTATCGTGACCAGTCCGACGAAAAGGATCGAATTTGCCGGCGTCTTGAAGCGCGGATGCAGCTTCGTGAACCACGCCGGCATGAGATGGTCCCATCCCGCCACCATCGGCAGTCTCGTTAGGCCGGTAAAATTCACGCTGGCTTGCGCCACCCGCAAAATCATCAGCAGGGCCAGGGCAATCGGAACCACGATAGCCGCCACGCCGAAAGTGCGGAACCCAAGGCTGAGGACCTGCGGAATCGGCGCGATCAAATCGATGTTATCGGGATGCACGAAGGCAAGCACCGAGCTGGTGCCGAGGATAAACATGACGGCGATGATCGGCGCCGCTACCATAACAGAGCGTCCGATCGTACGCGCGGGACTACGACATTCGCCCGCGAGAATCGCGACGTACTCGAATCCGCCCAGCGCGCCGAAGCCAAGTTTGCCGAGAATATTGAGACTAAAGAGCGAAACGACGGGCATGGCCGTCGCCAGCGGGTGGTATTCGCGCAACTCGCCGCGCGCGACATGAATAAACGGAAGCGCGAGGAGGCCGGCGAAGATCGTGAGCATGATAATGCCGCCGACGTTGTGGATCCATTTACCGACGCTCAGACCAATCGTCGATACCACCACGAGTAAGGCAATCACGAAAAAGCTCGTGAGCGTGATCAGCCATTTGTTCGATGAAATCCAAGCGGCCGATGGGCCCATCGCGTAGGCTAGATTCGTGGTCAATTGCAGACCGATCTCCGACGTATTCACGATGACGTAGAGCCAGAGATTCCAGGCGACCATGAAGCCGACCACTTCGCTGAAACCGAGCTTGGCCCATTGATAAAGCCCGCCTTCTAGCGGCATGAGGCGGTTTAAATAAATGACGACCGCGGCGGATGGAAAATAAAAGAACGCGATCGCGAGCAACCAAAAAACAACATGCGCCGGCCCGAGCTTTCCGGCGGCGCCGACCCAGGAGAGTCCGACAATGAAAAGGATCTGGGTGAGCGCGAGATCCCGCAGCCCGAGTTCCTTCTTGAACTCGGCGCTCCGTTGTTCGACGCGCTCTTCGCCTGCGCGTAATTCCGACGCTGCGAGATCTTCTCCGCCCGGCATGAGGGCAGGATCGTGACGCAGTTAATAGCCCGTGTCTATCACGAGCGAGTTTTGTCTCCGCCGATTAGCGCTTTTTCTTCGAGGCGCTGCGGCTCTTCCCACCGGACTTTTTGCTCGGGCGGGATTTTGCTTTGCTCGATTTGCGGGAGGTGGACTTGGACTTCTTCGCGGTCGAACGCTTGCCGCCCGATTTCTTACCGGCGGACTTTTTGCCACGCGCAGCGCTGCGAGATTTGCCGCGGCTCTTTGATTTTCCACCGGACTTGGATTTAGCGGGGCTAGATTTCTTTGAACTTTTCGCCGCCGATTTCTTCGATCTGCCCGAGGATTTTTTGGGAGCGGCCTTCTTCGCACCGCCGCTCTTCGCTTTGGGCGCTGTACTCCTGGGCGCCGAGGCGGCCCGGCCGGCTATCGCACCAATCACTCCACCAACCACTGCGCCGACGGGGCCCGCCACGCTGCCAAGCACCGCGCCTGTGGCCGCCCCGGCGGTTTGTTTGGAGATCGGTGGGATTGAAATGTTTTCGGATGATGAAGCGGAGTCGTCAGTCGATTTTTGATTTTCGTCGGGCATAAAAACGCGTGCTCCTTCCAGGGCAATGGTTGAGTTAGGTTCTCTTCACCACTACTTCGCACGCCGCGGGTCTTTCAGCCGTGGCCGACACCCACTTTGGGAGGAAACGAGACGTTTTCCCGCTCGACCGTGGCACCGCGCGCGATGAAAAAATCGAGCAATTCCGGCGTGTAATAGTCTTTGTTCTTGCCCGGATTCAGGCCGAGGAAAATGCGGCCGCCGGGATTGAGATGGCGGTTCAGGTCATCGAGAAAAAAAGCCCACTCGGGTGCGTCCCACCACCAATCGCGTTTGCTCTCGCGGTTGAAATCGATCGAGAATGCCGTGATCAAATCGAATTTTCTCCCGAAATCCGGCAGGGGCTCATACGGCCGGATAGTCCAGATCCGCCGGTTGACTCCAAAGAGATCGAGCAGTTGCGTGAAGAGCGGGAACTCGTCGATATCCAGGCCCTGGCAGGCATGTCCGAGCTGCTGGAGAATGAAGAGAAAAAATCCGCCGCCGCAGCCGAGGTCGAGCACCGACTTGGGCGGGCAACGGTGCAGTTTCAAGTCCTGCGCACGCACGATGTTGAGCCGCAGCCAGCGCTGTACGTCCGCGTATTTGGCGTAGTGCTCCTTCGAAGAGGCATACTGCGCCTCGATCTCGGCCAACTTCGTTTGGTCGATTTTCGCGAAGAGAGGCTCGAGCCGCAACGGGTGCATGGCGCGCTCCACCCGTCGCCAGGTGCGTCGGTAAGTCAGAGGCTGGGCCAGCTTCCGAATTTTATGGGAGAGCTTCATCTGTTAAGCTGGCAATTCGGCCGGCCACAACGATGCCGGAGCGCAAACCGTCCTGGTTTGCGCGAATCCCTGATGGGATCATTGGACCCCGCGTTAAGCTGAGGCGCGTAAACGCGCCACGGTTTTACCGGCCGCGCCGTTGGCCACCGCCGCTGTCGCGACGTCCGCCCCCGCTGCCGCCGCCGCCATAACCGCCGCCACCGCCGCCGTAGCCACCACCGCCACCGCCGCCGCCGTAGCCGCCACCGCCGCCGCCATAACCGCCGCCACGTCCCCCGCCACCGCCACCCGGCGGGCGAGCTTCACGCGGGCGCGCTTCGTTCACGGTCAAGGGACGGCCTTCGACCGTCTTGCCATTGAACTCGGTGATTGCCTTCTGCGCATCGGCTTCGGTCGTCATCGTGACGAAAGCGAAACCGCGCGATTTACCGGTGAATTTATCCTGCATCAAGGTGACTTCCTGCACCGGTCCCGCCTGAGCGAACATATCCTGAAGGTCCGTCTCGGTGGTGTTGAAGGAAAGATTCCCTACGTATAATTTAGTTCCCATCTGAGTTTACTGAGGAAAACGCCGCCTGGTCACTGTTCCCGCTCATCGGATTTCAAATCGCCACTGAAAAACTCAACTGACAATCTACCAACGCACCGAGCTTCCGTTTTCTTTTCGGCGTGATTAGTAGAGGCTTTCGCCCGTGAATGCAAATAGAATCGCGGACGCGCGCCAACCCTGAAAAATGCCGAATTTTCCTTCTCAAAGCCATCAGCCTGAGGGTGCTCGGGTCGCTGTCGTGGCGGCCGGCGTCGTCAGCCCGCTCGGCTTTGGCTTGAACGAGACTCTGGCCTCTTTGCGCGCGGCCCGCGATTGTGTCACACCGGTTACCTCGTTTGCCGTGGAGCATTGCCGATGCAAAACCGCCGGCCAGGTTGCGGACGAACGCCTGGCCGATGTTAGCAAGTCCGAACTCCGCTCGAAACGGCTCCATCGCGTTGCCCGGATGATGATCTTCGCTCTAGGAGAGGCGCTGACACAAGCCCCCGGTTTCCAACCGGAGCTGACCGTTATGGGCACAACAAGCGGCGGCATGACCTTCGGCGAGGAATATTATCGCGGCCTAAAAAGCGGGCGATCCTCCAGTCGCCACGCAGCTTCCCTCATCGCGAATTACACGCCGCAAAAGCCCGTGATGGACGCGCAGGAAGCGTTCGGGGTCAAGGCACCCTGCCAGGTGATCGCGAACGCCTGCGCCTCTGGCACGAACGCGATTGGCCATGCCTTCGCTTGTGTGCGCTCCGGTCGGTATCAGCGCGTGCTGGCGGGCGGTTACGATGCGCTTTCCGAGCTGGTTTTTGTCGGATTCGATTCCCTCCAGGCATCCACGCCGGAGCGATGCCGGCCTTTCGACACCGACCGAAGCGGCCTGGTTCTCGGTGAGGGCGCGGCGATCCTTGTCTTGGAAAACCTCGAGGCCGCGCAGGCCCGAGGCGCCACCATTCTCGCCGAGGTGATCGGCTACGGGATTTCCACCGATAACCATCATCTCACTCAGCCGAATCCATCGGGGAGCGGACCGCGCGAGGCGATGGAAGCCGCCTTGAACAGCGCGAAGATTCGATCGAGTGAGATTGATTACATCAATGCGCACGGAACTGCCACGGCGTTCAACGACGCGGCTGAAGGAAAAGCGATCGGCGAGCTTTTCAATGGCGTTCCCGTCAGTTCCACCAAGGGCATGATGGGACACTCGTTAGGCGCGGCTGGCGCGATCGAAGCCGTGATCAGTCTTCTCGCGCTGCGGAATCAGCTTCTGCCTCCGAACATTAATTTTCGCCGCGGAGACGATGGACTCGATCTCAACATCGTCGCGAACGCCGCTCAGTCCGCCGCAGTGCGCACGGTCTTGTCGAATTCCTTCGGCTTCGGCGGCACCAACGCTTCCGTAATTCTCCGCGCGATCACGGCATGAGTCTTACGATCGCGGGCATGGGCTGGGTGACGCCTATCGGAAACGGCGTGTCTTATGTCTGGGATCGTTTGCTCAATGGAGACACCGCAATCGCGAAACAAATCTCCAGTCCTCTCGGTCATGACTATCCGGTATTTCGGGTGCCTGCCGAAGCCACCGCAAAAGCGCCGCCCCATCCTCGTCTGCGCCGGTCCAGCGCGATTTCTCGTTTCGCCGTGGTCGCCGGTTTGGAGGCGCTCGAAAATGCAAAAGTAAAAGTCGATCCGAAGGCGGCGGCGCGGATGGCGTTGATCTTTGCCGTCTCGAATGGCGGCGTCATTTACACAAAAAGATTCTATCACGACATCGTCGAGTCGGGCGCGCAATCGGCGAGTCCGCTGCTCTTTCCCGAAACGGTTTTCAACGCGCCCGCGAGTCATCTCGCCGCCATCCTCGGGATAACCGGCGCCAGCTACACGCTGGTCGGCGACGGGGCGGTCGGCGTCCTCGCGATGAAAATGGCGGAGGACCTGATGCAAGATGAGTCGCTCGATTACTGTCTCGTCGTCGGCGCGGAAGAAGCCGATTGGCTGCTTTGCGACGCCTACCGCAAATGGCGGCTGCTGCGCGCGGCGCCGCCGATTGAACCATTCCACCAACCTCCGCGAGGAATGATTCCGAGCGAAGGCGCCGGCGCGATTCTAATGGGCCGAGACGGCGGCGTTGCGATCGAGCAGATCGCGAGCGGCACGAACTTTCGCAAACAACGCGACGCGGGCGAATGCGTGCAAGCCGTTTTCTCTGAGCTTTGCGGCACACAGCCCGATCTTGTCGTGGCCAGCGCCAACGGAACATTCATCGACGAAGCGGAACGCGGCGCTGTTTCGGCGCATTGCCCGAAGGCCAGAGTTTATGCAATAAAAGCCGCTCTCGGTGAGAGCGTGGGAGCGAGCAGTCTCTGGCAAACGATCGGCGCCGCCCAGGCTCTCCTGACGCAACGGTTGCCATTGATCTCCACACGAGACGCGTCGTTCCGAAGCGCTATCGTTTCAGCCTGCGGCCTGAATCAGCAAGTAGCCGGCCTGCATCTCAGGGCAAACTAAGGACTGCGTACATGCACCGTCCTGCTTTTGCCTTTGCAACAGCCCCCTCGTTCAGTAGCTTCGGCATCCGCGATGCGTAAGCTGCTCTTGCCCATTTTTGCTCTTCTTGGCGCAGCGCCATTCGCGCCGGCGGCCGAGGTCGGCACGGAAAAGCAGCCGATCGAAATCACCGCGGCCGGCGACACCAATTACCAAAACGGTATCGCCACTGCGCACGGCAACGTCGCCATCCACGCCGGCGATGCCGACATCTATTCCGACTCTGCGACCTACAATCCAAAAACGCACGACGTCCTCGCCGAAGGCCATGTCCGAATTTATCGGACCGCCGGGCTTTTCGTCGGCGACAAGGCGATTTACAACACCGAGACAAAGAAGATCCAGGCGGTCGATATTCGGACCGACAAAACTCCCTATCTGGTCGGCGGCGAGAACATCACCACCATTTCTGAAGGCGCTTTCCTGGTCTCGAAAGGCGCCTTCACCACGCACGATTCCTCAAACCCCGATTTCCGTCTCCAAGCCAGGACGATCCGGCTCTACGAACACGATCGCGTCGTCCTTCATAACGTTACGTTCTACGTGAGGAGCGTACCGATCTTTTGGTGGCCCTATCTCTACCAATCGCTCGACGATTCCTTTAGCTACATGATCTCGCCGGCTTACCTGAGCTCGTGGGGGCCATCGATTCTCGGCCGGGTTAGTATGCCGATCACTGACGACATTAAGGCGGATATCCGCCTTGATTACCGGTCACGCCGCGGTGTCGCGTTCGGCTTCGACCCCTACATCCGGTTTGGGACTAACAAGTCGAGCTGGGCCAGGATTCGGACCTACTTTTTGAACGACGAAAATCCCGAAATCAATCGCACTTCTGCCGTGCGCCCCGATATCTCCCAGGGCCGTTACCGGGTTTCACTTCAGAGCCGGACGAATTTTGCCGAGAATATCTACGGGATCGCCAACCTCACAAAATTAAGCGACCAGTTTGTTCTTCAGGATTTTTTCCAGAGCGAATTCCAGCTCAATCCCCAGCCCGATAACGTCGTCGCCGTAACGAAGATCGATCCCGTTTACACGCTCACCGCGATCGGCCGGTTCCAGGCGAACGACTTCTTCGAGCAAACTCAACGATTGCCCGAGGTGGTGCTCGACATCAAACGGACGCCGCTTTTCGGCGGGCCGATTTTTTACGAAGGTGAAACTGGCATCGCCAATCTCCGGCGGAATTTTGCCAGCGGTTCGGGTTTCCAGAATTACGGCACGTTGCGGCTCGATTCGTTTCACCAGTTTGTCTATCCGAATACCTACTTTGGATGGCTCTCGGTCGTGCCACGCGTCGGTTTCCGCGGTACCTACTACGACGAAACGCGCGACCTCGGAAAAACCATCTTCACCCCCAACCCCAATCCGTTTATTCCTGATTTTCTTTTGCCTGATCCCACCCTCAAGGACCCTCTCCAAAAAGGCGGCGATACCTGGCGGGGTGTTCTGAACGCCGGTGTGGAAGCTTCCTTCAAGGTTTCCCGGGTCTGGGAAGACGCGCAAAGCCGCTCGTTAGGTCTGGATGGCCTGCGTCACATCATCCAGCCTTTTACGAACATTTCCTGGGTCTCCAGCTCGAATTCCAATCCAGCTTCCATCCTCCAGTTCGACCGCTATCAGCCCTCGACCCAATTGCGGCCGATCGATTTTCCCCAGTTCACTTCCGTCGATTCCATCGATAGCTGGACCATCTGGCGCGTTGGCGTGCGCAACCGCATCCAAACCCGCCGGGACGATTTCACCGTGAGCTGGATGGACATCGAAACCTACATCGACGTCAATTTCGACAATCCGTTCGACAAGACGCAATACTCCAACCTTTTTAATCGGATCACCTTTTCGCCAGTGCCCTGGGCGACCTTCGGCATCGCATCGCAAGTGCCGGTCTTTGAAAAAGGATTTACTGAAGTGAACTCCAGCATGAGTATTCAGCCGATCTCGAATCTCAGAATCTCTTTCGAGCATCGCTACTTGAACAACAATCCGTTCTTCGCGAACAGCAGTCTCTACGTCTTTAGCGGTTACTACCGGATCGACGATAACTGGGGCCTCGGCATCTCCGAGCAATACGAAGGGACCAGCGGCATCCTGGAACAGCAACGCTACTCCATCTATCGCGACCTAACGAGCTGGGTCGCGTCGCTCGGCGCCATCATCCGGGATAACGGCGGCGTGAAGGAGTACGGGGTCCTCCTGACTTTCACCCTGAAAGCGCTGCCGAAATTCAGCTTCGATTTGAACTTCGATCCGGGAGGCGCGGACCAAACCCGATAGCGGCCGGGCAGGTTTCCGATTGCAAATTCGGCGCTTCGCCCGTTCCTTTTTGCGCCGCGGCTGAAGCGCCGCTTCACCATCATACTTCATGGATATTTCCATCATCGGTTCCGGCTATGTCGGCCTCGTCACGGGCGCTTGTTTCGCAGACGTCGGCCACAACGTGATCTGTGTCGATAACGATCCGGCCAAGGTGGAATCGTTGCAGGCCGGCAAAGTGCCGATCTACGAACCCGGTCTCGAAGAGGTCATTCACCGGAATGTTTCCGCGAAACGGCTTCGGTTCACCGGCAGCATCCAGGACGGCGTCGATAACTCGCTGATCGTTTTCATCGCCGTCCCCACTCCGCAGCAGGCCGACGGCAGTGTCGATCTCAGCTTTATCGAAAAGGTCGCGAGAGAGATCGCCGGGGTGCTGACCAGTTATCGAGTGATCGTGGATAAGAGCACGGTGCCGGTCAAAACGGGCGAGAAAGTTCGTGAGACGATCAAGCGTTATAACCGGCACGGCGCGGAATTCGATGTGGTCAGCAACCCCGAGTTCTTGCGCGAAGGCTGCGCCGTGGCGGACCTGATGCACCCGGACCGGATCGTGATCGGTGCGTCGAGCGAACACGCCATCGACCTGATGAAAAAGGTTTACGAACCGTTCATGGCGCCAATTCTCGTGACGGACATCAACAGCGCCGAGTTGATCAAGCACGCGGCCAATTCGTTTTTGGCGCTGAAGATTTCCTACATCAACGCCGTCTCGGCGATCTGCGAGGCGAGCGGCGCGGACGTGGAGAAAGTCGCGGACGGCATCGGCATGGATCGCCGGATCGGGCGGAATTTCCTCAATGCCGGAATCGGTTACGGCGGTTCGTGTTTTCCCAAGGATCTCGCCGCGTTCATCACGATCAGCGAGCAGCTCGGAGTTCCTTTTAACCTGTTGAAGGAAGTGCAGCGGATCAATGCGGAACAAAAAAAACGTTTCTTGAAGGCGCTGCGAGAGACGCTCTGGGTTTTTCGCGACAAAAACATCGCGGTCTGGGGGCTCACCTTTAAACCCGACACGGACGATATCCGCTCCTCCGTCGCGATCGATCTCGTGGGGGAAATGTTAAGCGAAGGCGCCCATGTCGCGGTCTACGATCCGAAGGGAATGGAAAAGGCGAAGAGTGTATCAGCGATCGCCGCCGCGCGCTTCGCGGATTCCGCGTTGGCCGCGGTCGAAGGTGCCGAAGCGCTGATTATCGCGACCGAATGGGCGGAATTCGCGAACATCGATCTCGCCATCGTGAAGGAAAAAATGACCACGCCGATCATTTTCGACGGGCGGAATCTGTTCGATCCCGAAACGATGACCAAGCTTGGCTTCCAATATCATTCGATCGGGCGCGCCAGTGTGAAACCGGCCTAGGTGGATCGCGCGCTCCGTCGCGCGAGGTTTGATAATCGCGGCTTTGCCGCCACTTTTGGGATCGAGCGGCGGAGCGCTCGATCCATCTTGCATGCCTTCCGAATTCAGTTCTCGCCGAGTCGCCCTCGCTGCGCTGCGAGAGTGGCGGACCGGCGAACAATTTGCCGACGCGATTCTCGCGCGCCTTTTGAGATCGAGCGATCTGACCGCGCCAGATCGCGCCTTCGCCACGGAGCTTTTCTACGGAATTCTGCGCAATCTGAGCCTGCTCGATTTTTGGATTGGACTGCTGCGCTCCGGCCATCTCGATCACGACGCGCGCGATTTGCTGCGCCTCGGTTTCTACCAACTATTTATTCTCCAGACTTCCGAACACGCAGCCGTGTACGAAACCGTGGAGCTGGCCGGCGCGAAACCTCGGTCGCTTATCAATGGCGTCTTGCGAAATGCCCTGCGCAGAAAAAAAGAGCTCATCGAGAAGGCCAGTATGCAGGATCTCAGCATCCGCAGCTCGCATCCTCAGTTTCTGATTGATCGCTGGCTGCGAAACTTCGGCGCCGCAAACACCGCCACTCTCTGCGAGTGGAATAACCGGCCGGCGCCAATTTACGCCCGTATCAACCGGCTCAAACTTTCCGACGAGGATTTCCTGGCGAAGGCCTCGGGCGCCGAACGGTTGCCGCGACGGGAAAACTTCGCACGCCTAACGAGCATTCCAAATGACGCGCTCGCCGGTGGGCAGTGCTACATCCAGGATCCAAGCACCGCTGCCGCCTGCGTTCTGCTCGATCCGAAGCCCGGCGAGAGAGTGCTCGATGCCTGTGCGGCGCCCGGGGGGAAAACCGCGTACCTCGCAGAGCTAATGAATAACGATGGCTTCATCCTGGCCTGCGATCGCGACAAAGGCCGGATCCGGACACTGCAGGATAATCTGGAGCGCCTCGGGATCAGCATTGCTCAGTTCGCGCGGCACGATTGGACGAACGAAAATCCACTGGCGAATGCCGGGACATTTGATCGCATTCTCCTCGACGCGCCGTGCAGCAATACCGGCGTGATGCGCCGGCGCGTCGATCTCCGCTGGCGATTAGCGCCGAAAGACTTCCTGCGAATGCAGGAAGAGCAGCTCGGGATTTTGCGCGCGGTGATCGCGTTGTTAAAAACCGGCGGCGCCCTGGTTTACAGCACCTGCAGCATCGAACCGGAAGAAAACGAGGAGACTGTTCGCGCGGTCCTGCGTGAATTTCCATTCTTGGAACTGGCTACAGAAGTTTCGCTGCTGCCCTTTCGCGATGGATTCGATGGCGCCTACGCCGCGAAGTTGACCCGAGTTAAGTAACCGGGAATCGTTGTTGCCTATGCACGACCCGCGCTTCGACAAACTCGCCAAGGTTCTCGTTGAGTATTCGACCCGGTTGAAGCGGAACGAAACCGTCCTGATCGAAACCTTCGACGTGCCGGACGAGATGACGATCGCGCTGGTGCGGGCGGCACGAAAAGCGGGAGCGATTCCATTTGTGCAAATCCTGCGTGCTCGCGTGAATCGCGAGCTCGCCTTGGAGGCCTCCGATCGCCAGCTAAAACTCGCGGCCAATCATGAGTTGGCACGAATGAAGAAGATGGATGCTTACATCGCGATTCGCGGCAGCAATAATGTGACCGAATTGTCCGATGTCCGGGCCGAGAAAATGAAATTGGTCGCGAAAAAAATGCGCCCGGTGATCGACTGGCGGGTTAAGAAAACGAAATGGGTTGTGCTGCGCTGGCCTTCCCCTTCCATGGCCCAACTCGCCAGCATGAGCAGCGAAGCGTTCGAGGATTTCTATTTCGATGTCTGTACGCTCGATTACCGGAGATTGCAGCCGGGGATGAAAGCGCTCAAAGCGCTGATGGATAAAACCGATCGCGTGGAGATCAAAGGTCCGGGCACCGACCTGCGCTTCAGCATCAAGAGCATCGGCTCCGTCATCTGCGGCGGCGATCGCAACATTCCGGATGGCGAAGTCTTCAGTTGTCCGGTGAAGGATTCAGTCCAGGGGCATGTCCTTTTCAATGCGCCCACGATTTATCAGGGCACGGGCTTCGACAATATTCGGCTCGAGTTCAAAGACGGGAAGATCGTGAAAGCGTCGAGCAATCAGACCGAGAAACTGAACAAGATCCTCGATTCCGATCCGGGCGCGCGATACATCGGCGAGTTCTCGCTCGGCTTCAATCCGTATGTCCTTCACCCGATGCGCGACATCCTCTTCGACGAAAAGATCGCGGGCTCGTTTCATTTCACGCCGGGACAGGCGTACGAAGAGGCCGACAACGGAAATCGCAGCCAGGTCCATTGGGACATGGTCAACATCCAGCGCCCCGATTACGGCGGCGGTGAAGTTTACTTCGACGGCAAACTCATCCGACGCGACGGCGAATTCCTGCCGGCTCCGTTGCGTTCGCTGAACCGCGGGCGGTTCGCAAAGAAGTAGTCGTACGCAGAACGAGGAGGCGACCTGCCTCCTCGTTCTCAAACAAACTAAAGTTTCGTTTACGCGGCTTTCGGCGCGGCCCCCTGAGCGGTGAGCTGCATCATGCTGATCTCGCCGGCTCCGCCGAGCTGGACGTTGGCGATTTCGAAAACCGGCGCACCTTCCACTGCGCTCGGGCCGGCGCCCGGGAGCTGCACGGAAACGCTTTTCGAAGTGGCGTTCAAAACGATCGAAGCAATCTCGAATGAGGGCGAGAATTCGACGGTCGCGATTTGGAAACGACCCGTGACATGCACAGAGGCCTGCCCCTGTTGCGACGGAGTCAATTGCACCGCGCCGGCGTCAGAACCGGAGAGGAGCTGGAGTCCAGCGATGTTGAACGAAGGCGTGCTGATCACGCTCGGCCGTTGCTGTTGCGAAGGCGTGAGGCGGATCTGACCGAGGCCACCGCCGGCTACCTGGACCGTGGCGATCTCGAAGGTCACCTGAAGATTCATCGCCGGTTGCGGCTGCTGCGAAGGCGCGAGGCGCATCGTGACGATCTTGGAGGTGGGCTTGAGCTGGAGCGCGCCCATCTTGAAACTCGGGGTGAGTTGCAGCGATGCGATCTCAAACGAGAACGTCAATTGGACGGCGGTCTGCATGCCGCTGGCGGGTTGAGATTGCGGAGCGCCCCCGGTCATTGGAGCAGTTCGAATTGCGGGAGCGGGTGTTGGTTGGTTCGGTTGAGGCATGGTGGCTGGTGTTGTTGGCTGCTGAGCTAAGGGCTCGGTGGAAATGACTTGAGGCGCGAAAGAGGGGGACTCCACCGAATGACGGAGCGCGCCGAGACCAGCAGTCGCACCGGCGATAACGCCTGGGGCGAGATGCGCGGGAACGGGTTCCGGCTCGGGCTTCGTAATTTCGGCCATGGTTGATTCGCTTGAAAACGCGGGAACTTGATACGGGATAGGTTGACCTTGTGCAACTGGTTCTGTGTCGGCTTCGGAAATTTCCGCGGCTTCCGCGACGACCGGCGCCGCCTCGATTTCTGCCGCGGTCGAGATCGGCTCGCCGACTGATTCAAAGGACGCGGGGGTATCGAAGACTGGTTCGGCGACAGCTTCCATTGCCGCCGGCGCTTCGAATACGGATGCGGGAGATTCAAACACTGGTGCAGGTTCCCAAACCGGTTCCGGTTCCCAAGTTGCCGGCGTCTCGATTACGGCGACCTCTGGGAAGACAAACGTTTCAGGCTCGCCTGCGGGAATTTCAACGAAGCTCGGTTCGCTCACCGTTTCCGGCTCGATAACTTTTGGTTCGGAGACAGAGCTGAATTCCTCCGGAATCTCCGAAACCAGGGACGGAGCGGGGGAAAAATCCCAATCGTCCTGAACCTTTGGTTCCGATGGAGCCTTCGGTGCATAATCTGAAATCGGCGCTTGCTCCGGTTCTTCCACCGGAACTGAAGTCCGCGGGGCAAAATCTTCCACCACGGCAGCGGCCGCCACCACAGTGCTGCCGCCATTTGCGCCAAAAGGCCGGTTCGTTTTGCCAAAGGGGACGGCGGCGCGGCGAACGGATGGCTCGGACGCTTTCAAATGCAATGAAACCTGGGGCGGGCCGCCGGCGATACGGGCGGACGCAGCCATCTTCTCTACCGGTGTCTCACGTTGGACCGGCTCAAAACTTGGACCTGTGGCCGGCGCGGGCGAACGATAAACCGAAACACTCATGCGGCGGCGAAATTCGGAAAACACAACCCAAACCAAAAGCAGAATTCCCGCTACCAGCAGGCCGCCCACCAGTAAGGTGCGCGAATTAAAGCGGTCCATGTTTTCGGTGATGCTCGGCTTGGACCATTCCTGGACCGTGGCGGGCGCGAGCACCGTCGCGGGCGTTGCGGCCACGCTGGTCGTTGGCGCCACCTTGTTTGTGGCCGCGCTGGGCGGATTTTGTTGCGCAGTGGTGGTCGTCGTCGTCGCAGGCGGAACAACCTTGTTCGCCGGAGAAGTAGCCGGGTTTTGTTGCGTGACCGCGGTTGAAGTCGCCGGGCCATTAGCCGGATTCGTGGCAGGCTGCGTCGTTTTTTCGGGTTCGCGCGGAAGTGGCGCGCGGGTTTCGGAGGGCAAGGCATTCGCCGCGTTCGGCGTCTCCACGCTGGGCGAATTCGTCGTCGCCGGTCCCGGTGCCTTTTCGTTCTTCGCAAGGAGGGCGGTCGAGGCCGGCGGCGATTGCGCGGCGTTCGAGGTCGTCGCCTCCATCCCGCTCACGTTTGATGGCGACTTTTGCGGCGCAGTCTTGTTCAACGCGATGGCCGGATTCGGAATCGGGCTCGGTTCGATCGCGGGCGCGGATTCATTCTTGGCCACTTCCTTCGAAGCCGTCACCGGAGCTGCCGCCACGTTCTGCAACCAGCCAAGATCATAGAACGAATCGGCAAAGACCATGTTGAGCGCGGGCGAATAAATTTTTCTCGCCGAAACGATCCAATCATTCGCCTTCGCCGCGTTGTTATGTTTGAACTCCCACGCGGCCTGCGCGTAATAGAGCGCCGGGGTATCGCCGGTGAACTGGAATTGCTCCATCATCTTCTGCGCGCGGGCGTCTTTCCCTTCGAGCAGCAGCGTCAGATAGATTTTAAATTTGATGACTTGCGACGCCTGGTTCTTATCGCCGCCCGGTGCCGGAGTCGCGTTGAAAAGCGCTTCGAAGCGGTCCCGCGCTTTCGTGTACTCTTTTTTCTTGAACGGGATCTGGGCCAGATTGTACTGCGCCTCCCGGAATTTCGGATCGATCTTCGACGCTTGCTTGAATGCGGCCTCGGCACCGTCGAAATCTTTCTGGGCCAGCAAAATTTCGCCGCGCAAATTGATCGTCGCCGGCTGATTCGGATCGGCCGCATCGGCCTCATCGATGAGTCGGCGGGCGGCGGTCAAATCGCGTTGCTGAAAAGCCTGCTCGGCCTGTTCGAATTTTTCCGTCGCGAGCGCTTTCGTTTTCGCCTGGCGATCAGCCGCGCTGGTCAACTCGAGGGCGGCGCGGGTTTGGCCCGCTGGTTTTTGCAGCCAGCCGACTTCATAGAGCGATTCGGCGAAAAGCTTGTTCAGTTGCGGGGAGAATTTTTTCTCTGCCGCCGCCAGTAGATCTCTCGCTTCCTTTTCATTCTTGTGCTGCAACGCGACCGCGGCATTCGAGTAATGAACGGCCGGCGTATCGGGCGAGAGCTCAAACTTCGCGAGAATGGAATCGACCATATTCTCCTTCCCTTCGAGGAGATAGGTCAGCAGGATTTTGTATTGGATCAGTTGCGCCGCTTCGCCTTGAAGTTCGGCCGCGTTTCCTTGCAGAAGAGCCTCGAATCGTTTCCGCGCTTCCGCCCAGTCCTTCCGCAGAAACGGAATCTCGGCTAGATTAAACCGCGCATTCCAGAACTTTGGGTCGGTGGCGAGGGCCTTTTGCAGCGCCGCCTCAGCCTGATCGTATTGGGCCTGGCGCATCAGAATCACGCCGCGCAAATTCTGGGACTCGGCCAGGTCCGGCTGGCGCACGTCGATCGCATCCAGCTCTTTCAACGCCTGGGCATAATTGCTGGCGTTGAATTCGCGAAAAGCTTTGTCATACATCGACTCAAGCTCCGCCTTGGTCGGGGCGACATTATCTGCCGCAAAGGAGCTGAGAACCAGAACCGTGATCGTCGCAAATTTCCGAATGTTCATGCCAGGACGCATACAACATTTGCCCAGCCATAATGACAAGCCAATTTTGCCGTTTCTCCGCGAAAATGTGCTTTTTGTGGCGTTATTTCGCTTCAACGTTGCGATTCGCAATGATCCGCAAACCTTCCAGCGTCAGATTCGGATGAACGGCTTCGATTTCCGGTAGCTTTCGCGCGATCAATCGCGCGTAGCCGCCCGTCGCGACGATCTTTGGTTTCTTGCGCGGAAAATTCTCGCGCGTGATGCGAATCAGAATCTCGCGAACCAATCCCCGGTAGCCGAAGATCGCGCCCGACATCATGGCGCCGCGGGTTGTTTTTCCGATCGCGCGTTCCGGCTCGCCCAAAGTGAGCTTCGGCAACAGCGCTGTGCGTTGATAAAGAAAACTCGTCATTGCTTCCAGGCCGGGCGCGATCACTCCGCCGATGTAATCGCCGCGGGCTGACACGACATCAAAGGTCACGGCCGTTCCAAAATCGACGACGATGGCCGGGTAGCCGCACAATTGCGCAACCGCCGCTGCGTTCGCGAGCCGATCGGCGCCAATGGTTCGCGGCGCGGGATAATCAACGCCAACGCCAAGATCGAGCCGAGCGTTTAGGAAAAGAATCCGCGTCGAGCCCGCGGCCGCAATGATTGCCTTGTCCTTCTTCGGGACGACCGAAGAGACAACGATGGTTCCGACTTTCCTTCGCCGCAAAATCCGGCGGATTGCCTTTGCGGTTAGCGCACTCGTCGGATGCCGAACGGGCTTCTCGATTCGCGCGGTGGTCGCGAACGCCAGTTTCACGAACGAGTTGCTGATATCGACCAGAAGGTAATCGGTCGTTGGTTTCGCGGCCGCGTGCATGCGTGAAAACATTCACGCCGGAAGGCTGGATGGCGTCAAGCCCGCCAGCCGGGCGGGTTCGTCCTTGGGCAAGCTTGCGACCCCACGGCGCAACGGGTAGCCTCGGCCCGTGAGAAAACTGGTTCAACGCCCGCGACGTTTGCGCCGCAGCGCCGGCGTGCGAAACCTCGTCCGCGAAACAAAACTCACCGCTCACGATTTCGTCCTTCCGCTTTTCATCAGCGGAAAACTGACCGCGCGGCAACCGATCGCGAGCATGCCCGGCGTTTTCCAGTTCGCACTTTCGGAGGCGGCTGATGAATCCCAGCGCGCCCACGATCTCGGACTGCAGGCCGTGTTGCTCTTCGGCATTCCACGCGAAAAAGACGAACAGGCGAGCGGGGCCTACGCCGAAAATGGCATCGTGCAGCAAGCCATCCGGGCGATCAAAGCGAAGTGCCCGGAGCTGGTGGTGATGACGGATGTTTGCCTCTGCGAATACATGAGTCACGGGCATTGCGGAGTTACCCGCATCGATGGAGATCACTTCCATGTCTTGAATGATGAGTCCGTCGCATTGCTGGCGAAAACCGCGCTCTCACACGCGGCGGCCGGCGCCGATTTCGTCGCGCCCAGCGATATGATGGACGGTCGAATCGGTGCGATCCGCGAAACACTCGACGCGAACGGCTTCGACCAAACTGGCATAATGAGCTATGCGGCCAAGTTTGCCTCGGCGTTTTACGGACCGTTCCGCGAGGCGGCGGAAAGCCCCCCTCAGTTTGGCGACCGCCGTTCCTACCAGATGGACAGCGCGAATGCGCAAGAGGCGCTTCGCGAAGTCGCGTTGGATATCGACGAAGGCGCGGACATCGTGCTGGTGAAACCGGCGCTGCCCTACCTCGATATTCTCTGGCGCGTCCGCGAACGCTTTGGCAAACCGACCGCCGCTTATCACGTGAGCGGGGAGTTTGCCATGGTGAAGGCGGGCGCTGAGAAAGGGTGTTTCGACGAACGGACAGCGGTGCTCGAAATCATGACGTCGCTCAAACGTGCCGGCGCGGATTTGATCATCACCTACTGGGCGAAGGAGCTCGCCGAATGGACGCGTCAATAGCTGTTCGTCGCGGCGAAACCGACCAGCACATTCGCCTGAAACGGCTGGCGCTTGTTTGGGCGCAGGCAAACCGTTACTCCGCCTGCGCCGCGGAGGTGAGTTTGCCCCAATGTCGTTATCGCGCGGATGTGGCGGCGTATCGAGCCGATGGGAAAGGCCACGGCGAGACTGCGATCTTCGAATGCAAACAGGCCCGTTCCGATTTGCGTCGGGACAATTGCCGGACCGCTTCGGCCTTGGAACGGCTCCGCTCTCTCGGCCGGCGCCGCGAGGTGCTGGAAAAACATCTTCGCGTCCATTATCCCACCCTGCGCACGGGAGATTCGCTCTTCCCGGAATATGACTCGCATGATTTCGCCGCGATCGGTCATCGCGGTTACGGATGCGTTCTGCGCGAACTTGCCGCGCTGCAAAACCACCTTTACGGCGGAACTAAATTCGAATGCCTCGTGCGTTACCGGAGCGCGAACTTGTTCTTCCTAGTCCTGCCTAACGAGTTGTTTCAGGAAGCGGAAGCGCCGGCAAACTGGGGTGTGCTGGCGGAGAGCAATAATTCACTCAGCTTGCTCAGACGTCCAGTCTGGCACGACAATGCGGCTGAAACCCGGCTACGGCTTCTCCAACGCATCGCGCGGGCCGGAACGCGCCAATTCAACCGGCAGTTTGGAATCAGTTTCGAAGAGATCCAAATCGCTCGCGAATCCGCCGGCTAACCGCTTCCGCGTTATTTCTCGACTAGCAAATTCCGCCCGGTCATCTCCTTCGGTTGCGGTAGTCCAAGAAGAAAAAGCAACGTTGGCGCCACATCCGCCAGGATCCCGTCCTCGACCCGAAAGTTCGCCGCATTTTCCCCTGCATAGATCAAGTGAACAAGGTTTGTGGTATGCGCGGTGTTAGGCGAGCCGTCCGCATTTCGCATCTGTTCGCAATTGCCGTGATCGGCGGTGACCAGACAGATCCCGCCCTGCTCGAGAACGGCGGGGACGATCCGCCCCACACATTCATCGATGGTCTCCACCGCCGTGATCCCGGCGGCGAGCACGCCCGTATGTCCGACCATGTCGGGGTTCGCAAAGTTTAGAATGATGAGATCGTATTTGCTGAATCGCGCCAGAACTTCATCCGTTACTTCGCGCGCGCTCATTTCCGGCTGCAAATCGTATGTCGCCACTTTCGGTGATGGCACGATTTTCCGCTCTTCGCCCGGGTAAGCGCGCTCAATTCCGCCGTTAAAAAAATAAGTAACGTGTGGGTATTTCTCCGTCTCCGCGATCCGCAGTTGCGTCTTGCCCGCTTCGCTCACCACCTCGCTCAAAATCCGTCGCAATTCTTCCGGCGGGAAAATGTAAGGCGCTGGATAGGTCACATCGTATTGCGTTAGCGTAACGTAATTGACTTGGGGCCAGGCGCCACGCTCGAATCCGTCGAAGTCTTTCAGGAGGAAAGCTTGAGAAAGCTGGCGGGCGCGATCGGCGCGAAAATTGAAAAAGAAAACGGTGTCGCCGTCACGAATGCGCTGCTCATCCGCGTGCGAAAAAATCAGCGGCGGCATGAATTCGTCTGTGACGCCGCTGGCGTATTTATCCCGGACGGCTGCCGACGGATTCGTTTCACTTCGTTCCCCGCGGCCGAAGAGAATCGCGTCCCAGGCTTTTTTTGTCCGATCCCACCGGCGATCGCGGTCCATCGCAAAATAGCGGCCGACGACGGTCGCAATTCGCGCGCCGCTTTTGCGCAGCTCCGCTTCGCAGATTTCCAGGAAGCGCGCGCCGCCCGTGGGCGACGTATCGCGCCCATCGGTGAAAGCGTGAACCAGAATATCTGTAACGCCTGCCGCGTTCGCTTCGCGCGCCAAAGCGATCAGATGCTCGTAATGGCTGTGCACCCCGCCGTCGGAAACCAACCCGAGAAAATGCAGACGATGGCCGCGCGCGGCCGCGAAAGTTTTTCGCGCACCAGCGTTGGCGGCAAGCTCGCCGGCCGCCATCGCCTTGTTGATTCGAGTGAGATCCTGATAAACAATCCGGCCCGCTCCAAGATTGAGATGACCCACTTCGGAGTTGCCCATCTGCCCTTCAGGCAAACCGACGTCGAGCCCGCTCGCGCTCAATTTTCCGCCGGGATAATCGCGATAGAGCTGATCGTGAAACGGCGTGCGCGCCAGCAAAGTGGCGTCGCCGTTCTGTTCGCGCTGCTCCGGGCCGCTGGGATTAATGCCCCAACCGTCGCGGATGATGAGCAGGATAGGTTTGCCCACGGTGGCGCAGTTTGCCGACGATCGGCGCCGCGCACAAGCGGTTTCCCGCGCTGCGGGATTGACAACGCGAAGCACGCGCTCCTACATCGCCTTTATGAAATGGCGCAACCAGTTGCTCGCGCTTTTCTGCCTTGTCGCCTTCGGCGCCTTCGGCGTTTTTTATTTCCAGCATTGGGTCGTCCAGAAACCTTTCGGCATCATCTTGTTCATCGGCGAGGGGTTGACGCCGGCCCGTCTCGCGGCGGCCCGAATTTATGCCGGCGGCGCTGATACTCCGCTTACGCTCGATTCGATGCCGACCGTGGCGTTGCTGAGAAATTATTCCAACGATTTTTCCGCGCCGGACCAGGCAGCGGCGGCGACAGCCATGGCCACCGGAGTGACGGTGAACAATCGATCGATCGGCATCGATCCGAAAGGCAATCCGCTCATAAATCTCATCGACCTCGCCCGGAAAGCCGGCCGCTCAACAGGTCTGGTAACCGACACAAACATCGCCGATCCCACAGCGGCCGCGTTTTTTGCCCACAGCACCGATCCAACCGGCAAATCGGAGATCGCCCGCCAAATGGCTGACGTCACAGGAGTCGACCTGGTGCTCGGTGGAGGGGTCCGGGATTTTCTGCCAGAATCGAAGGGAGGAAACCGGCAAGACGAACGCGATCTCCTGCTCGAGATGCGGCGGAAGGGTTTCGATGTAGTGCGTTCTAAAGCGGAACTTGAAGCAATCCCTGGCTGGCGCGGCCCAAGGGTTTTCGGCGCATTCAGCCAACGCGAACTGGCGTACGCGGACCAGATCGGTTCGCGTAACGAACAGCCTTCTCTCTCCGACATGGTTCGACGCTCGATCGAGCTGCTGCAATATAATCGCGCCGGGTATCTGCTCGTCGTGGACGCAGGCTTGATGCGGAAAGCCGCGGAGCAAAATGATGGCGAACATACGCTGGCAGAGACGGTCGAGCTCGATCGTGCGGTCGCCGTTGCGCGCCGATTCGCCGGCGCGAAATCCGCCATTTTTGTTTGTGGCGATGTCGGGATTGGCGGGTTGAGCTTGAATGGTTTTCCATTTCGCAAGGACCGCGGGATTGCAGTGCTGGGATTGAATTCCGCCGGCGACCCGTGGTTGTCCTGGGCCACCGGACCGAATGGCGCGAAGTCTTACGGAGCGGCGAAGGTCACCGCCTCACAACGAACGCCTGCGATAGAGACAGACTCGCCGCCCGCACAAGTCTTTCAGGAGCCGGCTGCATTCTACGCGCCTGCGGCTCTTAATACGGTAGAGGATGTTGCAGCGTTCGGCACGGGGCCCGGGACTGAAACGCTGCGTGCCTCGGTGCAGAGCAGCGCCGTGTTTAAGATTATCTCCGAGATGCTCTGACGAAGCGCTGTGCACGGGAGGAGCCGTCCGAATATGCCGGATTGATTTGCAGACACGGAGAGAGGCTGGCGAAGGCAGCGTGGCTACGAGTCTTAGAAAAGCAAGAGCCCGGCAATCAGCTTTCGCCGATTGACGGGCTTCCAAAAAGTTCCGCTTGCTTAGTCGCTGACGGGAAGGAGCTGCGGAATAAATGTGAAAGGCGGCGGATTCGGCAGCGACGGCGGGGGGCCTTCGGCCGGAGGAGCAGGAGGAGGGCCCTCTTCTGGAATGTCTTTACTATCCCCAATGTCTTTCGAGTCAGCGATGTCTTTGCTGTCCGACGTGGTCGCATTGCTGGAGAAATTCCTATTCGACGCGAGAATATTGCCCCGGCTTGGGCTAAACGCCGAGACCTCGGCGACGGTGAAAGCGGTGTCCGCGTGCGCCGCGGGACTCCAACGCAACATTATGTAACGGCCTGCCGTCGCTGGGAAATCGATCGAAGCGCGACCTTGGGTACCGTCGTCAATCGCCGATCCAATTGGCCTCAGATTCGCGAACGTCTTGCTATCCAGTTTCAAGGAATCCGGATTGTTTTCGCCGTTAACTCCCGGCAGCGATTGCATCACGTAGAAATCGATGGCGCCAGCACGCGCTGAATAGACCGCCGAAATTCGGCGCAAGGTGGAAACCTTGCCGAGATCGATCACGGCGGTGGGTGAGTTGTCTTCCGGGGCAAAACCGAAAGTGGTCGCGGCCTGGTCGTCGATCATGTTATCTGCCAGCTTTAGGTCTTTCCCGGAGCTGACGTAAAGCGCGTGCGCTTTTGTGCGGGCGTCCCTGAGGTTGTAATTGATCAGAGCAAAACTAGCCTGCGGCCCGAGATGGGATTGCGGGCGACTCGGCTGCGACTGTTCTGCAGCCGAGAGCGGTACTTTTTGCAGAACCACATCCGACGCGAACAATGTCGGGGCTGCGGCACAAAGAAGAAAGCAACCGACAGAGGCTGAGAGTTTACCGAAGGAAGAAGTAGGTGTTCTCATAATTTCCATATCCACAAAAACGATAGTAGGACGTTTCCGCTTTTTTCGCAATAAAAATCTTTCGGGCTCCCGACTTTCTTGTTGGCTAGCCCCTCCCGACAAAGCCAGCGTGGCACAAAGAAAAGAATATTGCCCGTCTTTTTTGCGTCAGGCGAGCGATTTTTTTGACCCGAAAACGCCCGGCCAGTAAGGAGGACCCGCAGACTCTGACTCAGCGGACAACGTAGAATTGGGCGGCTCAGCCTATTTGCGGTCCGTCAAAAAAGGGAAAGCCGGTCGCTCGGCGACGGTGGAGTGGAGCTTTCTTCCGCAGGCTCTATTGCGAGACAGCGGCCATATACCCAAGGCTGTTGTGAGTTGAGAATACAGGCCCACCGACTGTCAGTGACGCGCGAGCTTGTCGAATAATCGTCCGTGCCGTATACGGAGAACTGCGATGCCCTCCAACGGCCTTCGCGCTCAGTATTCGCGGCGACGGAGACGAAGCGCAGGGCACTGCCGATATCGGCGGGACGAAAAGGACCGAAAGCGGGCCGGGATTGATTGGGCGCATAATGCCGAGTCATGAAAAGTGAATCGGCGAAGCATAAGGCGGAAGAAACGCAGAGAAAAGCTACGATGAGCAAGAAAAGTTTCTTAAAAGCAAAGGGATGGATACTGATTAAAATCATCGCTATGGTTTTTATAAGCAACGTGTGTGCCAAAGGCGTCCGCAGCAGATCCGCTTCAGCGGGGGATAATTCATTGCCATCCGCCGGCTGGGTTGGCTCGCGCGAATCTAACGAGCCGGACAGATCGCCCGGCTCCGCGCTAGAGGTGCCTTATCGCCCGCCCAAGGTTCGGGCCAAGCTCAAGTTTTCTTTCGCCGCTCTGTAATCCGGCTGGATGCGGAGGGCCTGTTCGTAATGAGCAATAGCCGAATCGTACTGGCCATCGTTGCAGAGTATGTCCGCGAGCTCTTTATGGGCGATCTGAAGGTCCGGCTGTAAAGATAAACTGTGTTCGTAATGACGTTGGGCTTCGGTTCGTCGCCCCTTCGCTACGAGAACGTGGGCCAGATTCGATTCGCATTTGGCATACTTTGGATCGAGTGACAGGCATCGCTGATAATGCTCGAGCGCGCGGTCGAGGTCGCCGAGATCTTCCCAAGCCAGCCCCAGGTAAAATTCCGCTGCCGCAAGAGAAGGTTTTCGGCTGAGCGCGAATTCATACTTCCTCATAGCTTCTTCAACGCGGCCAGCTTTATGTAATGCTGTTCCGTAATTGAGTTGGGCTTGGGCATCCTGAGGCAGCACCTCCGCGACCTTCGCCATGCGCTCGATGGGCGGCACGACACGACCGACCAACTGCGCCGCGCAAAGCGCCCCAAAGGGGATCACCAACGCTACCCACCGCAAGCTATGCCGAAACCAAGCCGGCCAAAACCGAGGTGATGCCAAGGCAACAGCCCCTGCCCCTTCAATTCCCAGCATCGTCCGCGTTTGCGTTTCCCGGACTTTCCAGATGAACCCGTCGTAATAAAAATGTAACAGCGCCGAGGCGGTCACAACCCCGATCAACATGTGGCGGATCCATAATGCGGTCACAGCGGATTGGGTGAAACTAATTGCTCCGTAGGCCATGACCAAGCCAACGTAAACTCCGATCAGCGCACCGCTGCGCCGGAAAACGAAGCGCATGAATCCGCCGATACTTTTGTCGCGCTCCACGCGGGTCCGATTATAGATCCAGACAATGGCAAGGTATTGGACATCGTGAAACACTTCGAAGAGTGCGATGCCAACGAGGATATTCTGGACCCCGTTATTGCAATACCACCAAAAGGCAATGCTGCTTACGAGAAGGGTTATTTTTACAGGACTGGCGCCACGGGCTGAGCGCCAATCAATCCATTGACGCCATAAGAAAACGATTGTTACTAACCCCAGACCGACCACCACTGCAGTGCGAATCGCCGCGACTGCCTCCGAGGCCACGACCGGGCCTCCGCTCTCATAGTACAGCTCGAGCAAAGTTCTGAAACGCATCGGCGAAAGGAACACGGCCGCTGAGAACCACCCGAAACAAAGGGCCAAGTCCACCCGGGCCCGGGCCGGGGCTCGGGCAGAAGCTTTCGCATCGTAAATCCGGCAGAACCCGTAGGTTTGCATCATCCCGTGCCAGATCCCCCATGCCATCGCCACCAGTTGAACTGCCTGGATATCGTAGATAGAGGACCAGACGCAAACCGCCAGGATGGCCAGGGGCGCGACCACGAATCGAATCTTAAAGCGATCGAACAATGCCCGGTCGCCATAAGCCCGAATCATTCCCGGCAAGTGGTGACCCATCGCGCCGAATGCGCCGACAAAAAGAAAAATATCCTGCGCGCTCCAGCGCGCCTGGGCCGCGGTAAAAATCGGGATCAGCAGGACGGGAGTGCCGACGAAGAGAACCAAATCCCGCCAGCGATCAAGGATCCAGGGCGATGATTTTACCTGCGCGGCCGAAGGAAGAGACTTGCCCGCTTCTCTCGGAGCAGAGGCGAACTCGGGTGCCATAGTCTGCTGCGTCGCCATCGCCGTTTGATAGTGCAAATCGCCGGAAAAGGCAAGGAATCACCCGTGCGTTGGATGCTCCCCCGAGGTGATGTGTCACAACGAGATGTAGTTGCTCAAAACAAAAAGCGGGTGGCGTTTCCGCCACCCGCCTCATGGATTAATTACGCTCTCCGGATTTAGAACTTCTTGTTCAAGCTCACGTAGTAATAACGGTTACGGATCGAGTAGAGTGACGTGTCGTAGTTGTCGTTGAATGCGCCCAAAACTGTGGGCGGGTTGCGATCAAACGCATTGTTTACCCCTACCGTCAGCCTCGTGCCCCACAACATCCGCTGCCAGATCGATGCGGTCGCGGCCTCCGGTTGCATCGCGCTCTTGCTATCCTTGGAGTCCTTGACGGAAGGCGCGGGCTCTGCGGGCGGTTTCTTCCACTCATAGCTCAACTGCATGTCGAGGGTTGTATAGCTCGTCACCCGCCGATGGACTTGGAAGTTCGGCGCGACATCAGTGCCCGGGTTCGCAGCCACAACGTCGTTACCGAGAATGAACGAAGGATCATCTTCGAAATCGCCGATGTAGTTGACGGTCGCGTTAAAGTCGAAGCCTCTCCACTCCCATTCCCCGCGCAGAAATGCCTTGTTAAAGGGAATCGCGCCAGGAGCGAGCGGGAACGCGCTGCTGCCATAATCTCCGAGGAAGTTGTGCGTGCCCGCGCCCGCAATCGGTTCCGCTTTCCAAGTGAAGAAATGGTTCCAGCCGCCCGTAAGGGTGAACTGGCCCCAACGTTCGGTTGGAATTGTGTAAGTGGCCGTGACATCCATTCCCTGGACCAGGCGCTTGCCGGCGTTGGAGTTAACGGAATCGATACAATCGACAAATCCTGTGTTGGTGCGAGTCACGCCCACAGCCGGTCCGCCAGGAGCGATGGCCGCTCCGCTTCCTCCGCCGCAGCCGTCTGGATCGACAAAAGCGGTGCCTCCACTATTGCCATTGACGGTCAAGGCTAGCTGCGCGAAATCCGCTCCGCTCAAGACCAGGTCTTTGGTGAAAAGCTGATACCAGTCCACCGTCATGCTGAAGCCGGGCAGGAACTTTGGAGTCCAAACCACGCCTGCCGAATAGGAATCGGTTTTCTCCGGCACCAGTGTCGGATTTCCACCCTGCCAGACACCTCCCGGAGGCTGGAGCGTGTTCCCCTTTAACGGATCGAAGAGCACAGGGAAGTTCTCAGCCACTGGATTAAACAGTTCCGTGGGGCTTGGCGACCTGAATGATTGCCCCCAGCTTGCACGCAAGGTCACGTCCGCGATGGGTTGATAGCGAAGGGTAACGCGTGGAGCGCCCCCGAAATCCTCGTTCGGATTCGGGTTGTCAAAAGTCGCCTTGGTCTTGAAGTAATCGTCCCGATCGCGGAATTTCTCATAGCGCCAGCCGAAGGTGATATCCAGCGATCGAGCGAAAGGAACGTTCATCGTCGATGTGATGATCGGCAAACCAAGTTCGGTGAAGACGGAATCGACCTCCTGCGTTGTCTTAGTATTGGGCGCCTGATCGAATCCGAGTTGATCACCAGAAGCTTGAACGGGATCGGGGACCGAGTGCTGGTGATCCTCACGATGCTCGTAACCGACGGCCAGATCTATGCCACCGTTCCAAAGTCGCGGGAACAGATGCATGTTGATCTTGGCGTCATAGAGAAAGGAACGCTCGTAAAACTCCGAGTGGCCAAGGTAGGCAGAACGGAGCGCGGCGGCCGTGTTGTCGTAGGCTAGGGTTCGCCCTGTCGGGACGGCGAGGCCGGTGACAGGATCAATAGTATAGGTAGGCGCGCTGCCTACAATCGGACCGCCCACTCCAACGAACGGATTGAAATTGCCGGCCGTGATCTCGTCGCTTAATGGGGTAAACCGAGCGTCACCACCATCTATGCGCAGCTCGTCGAACCGCTCGTAAACAAAGCCCGTATCATATCCGAATCGGCTGATGAAACCGTTGTCCTTGAAGTTGAAATCGCCGTTGATCGCGGCCACGTAACGATAATAATCGTTATCAAAGAAGGATTTGCGGAGACCGAGTTCCCGGACAGTGCGGTACCGGACATCATCAAGATAAGCGCCGAATGGGTTGTAGGGGGAGTCTTGCCCGCCCACAGCAAAGGGAGCCGCGGCGAGACCGTTGTCCTGCTTCGTCTTGGAATACATGATGTCGCCATAAATCTGGAGACCATCACCAAAGATCTTGTATCTGCCGCTGACGTAATACATCGCTTTCTCGACCGCAGGAATGGCAGGCGTGAAGGCACGAAAGTTGAATCGCGACGCATCACTTCCGGGCGGATCGTCAAAGACTCGGTAATCGGCCGGAGTCCTGCCCACGCCTGATAGATTCCTGAGAACAAGCGCTCCAGTCGGTAGCCCGACGAGCGCGCCATCGGCATTGACATCGACGCGGCCTCCAAAGGTCGGGCTGTTATTATTGATGCCACCGAGGCCGAGACCAGACGGGTTGTTGCTCAGGTCGCCCGTGACGGCGATAGTTCGATCGCGTGAAAACAGGTTCGCGCGGGAGTAATATTCACCCGCCGCCGCAATGGACACTTTTCCATCCAAACCCACGACACCTCCACGGAGATAAACGTGACGAACATGAGCGTCCGAATCAGTTGTGTTTCCATAGAGCGTGAATAGTTCCGCTCCTTCGTACGGCTTTTCCCCGGGGCCATTGAGCAGGATGAAGTTCACCACCCCCGCCACCGCGTCCGAACCGTAAATGGCGCCGGCGCCATCCTTCAAAACTTCCGTGCGACTCAAAGCGCCGATTGGAATGGCGTTGATGTCCGGTCCTCCGATGCCAAGACCCAAAAAGGCACGGCGACCATTCACAAGGGTCAGGGTGTTTTCCGAGCCGATCGCGCGTAAGTTGATATTTGCCTGGCCGTTGCCAGCGTTAGAATCGTTTTCCGTTGCGGCATTTCCCACGAAGGAAGGCAACTGCCGCAGACCTTCCACCGGCGTATTGGCGCCTTGCTTTTGCAGCACTTCCGCGGTGTAAACCGTTACCGGCAGTCCTGTTTCCGTTTCCGCCGTCGGAATGTACGATCCCGTGACGATAACTCGTTCCGTAGTCGCTTCAGGTCCCGTTGTTGGCGCCTGCGCATAGGCGCTGGCGGCTGCGAGCATAGGAAGTCCGACGCAGACGACGAGAGCCGTGCGGAGGAATCCCAAAGTGTTTAGTGCGTATCTTATCATTTTGTTCTCCTTGGGTGGGTTAGGTTTTGGCAGCAGGATCAAAAGGTCTTCGCGACGAATGCCATGCGATCGAGAATCGGCGGAACTGACGATGTCGGATGTTTTCTATGCTGGTCTCCGATTCTGGCGATGCTCGCCAGCAACAAGGCAGGTATCGCCATTGCGGTTTGATAATTTAAATTTGCCGCAAAGACAAGCTTTTGTGTCGCGGATACTACATGAACAACGCGAAGAGGCTGCGCTACCGAGAGGCTCAATCGATTTTTTTCAGATCGGCGCCGGCATCGCCGGCGATTTCCCGCGTTGCATTGCAATGCGGATTTCCGGTGTACTGGATGGAGATGTTAACCATTTTTGTGGCGATAAATTACGACAAACATCGACGGATTTTAAATTCGCATGCTTTCACTGATTTCCCCCAGGAGCGGTCTCAACTGCAGTCCGCAGGTGCATCATCGTTTCCTCCGAGCCGTTAAAGAGTCCTTCCGGGAATTTGTTATACTGCAATATATCAGCGTAAATCTTGTCGCCCTCATTACGATTCAGCCCCAGACCCGCAAGGTACTGAAGGCGCAGGTCGCGATCGTAGTTAATTTGTGCGCCAGTTGTATAAGACTTCAACTCTGAGGCGCGCCCCGCGTAATTCGCGAAGAGCTCAACCGCGGAAAAAATGCCGACCTCCTGGAGCGATTTCTTCATGGCGGCATATTCCGGCTGGTCCAACTTGGCTTGCCATTCGTCCACATCGAAGTGCGGGGGTTCCACTGTGCCCAACAAGACAGTGTCGTATCCGAGGCCTTTGTGGGTATTGCCCCAGATGATCCCGTGTGGGAACACCTCGAAGAACGATGCGATCTGGCTCTTGACGGCATCTGGGGTGCTCTCATTAATGTTCACCCAGACGGTGACTGCGCCGCCTGGATTGAGCTTCGATTTCGCGAGTTCGAAGAACTCTTTTGTGTAAAGCATCGCCACACCTTTGACCCAGGAATCAAGCAGATCGGACGTGATCGCATCGAACTTCTCGTGCGTCGTCAGCAGGTAGTGACGCGCGTCGTCGATTACTACCTCGGTTTTCGGATTCCCTATCACATTGAAGTTGTATTCCCCGAAATGTTCCGAAACAACCCGCGGCACCAGCGGCTCAATCTCAGCGATGACAAGATGCTCAACCCTCGGATCGATGCTCACTGCGCCGGCGGTGACGCCAGCGCCACAGCCAATGACGAGGACCTTCTTTGGTTCCGTGGGCGTTAGCGTCGTGAAATGCCCCAGCATGCGCTGTAAACGCATGTCTCGCGGCACACTCGATGCCTGTACTTTGCCGGCGTTGTGATAAAGCAATCGCCGATCTTCGCCCCATCGCGAGACCGCCACCGAAGAGCTGAGTCCCTCGCCTACATAGAAAATGTCACCTTCGTGGCCCATCCAAACGGGGGCGAATCGACCATACGCAACGAGAATTCCGGGGAGTTTGGGCACGGTGGCGACCAGGTATGCGGAAACTCCGAGCGCGATCAGGAGCGACGCCGGCGCCAGCCATCCCCTCGCCGACCACGTCCGCTTTGAAGCGAATGCGATCGGTCCCAGCAGCAGCAACCCAGACATGGCTGATACGATGATAACGATCTGCTGCGCGCGCTGAGATCCAAACCAGTAAACCAGCACCAAGCCCGACAACAGCGAGCCAAAAATCGCGCCCACCGTGTTTGCTGCGTAGATCCCGCCGACGAGTCGTCCCGGGTCCTCGCCCTTCCGCGCTAACGACGCAACTGCCAGCGGAAAACTTGCGCCCCACAGAACCGGTCCGGGCAAGGCCGCCCAGAAACAACGCGCAAAATCGAGCTGAAAGTTCAATCCGATGTTCGTTACGATCCTAAGATCGATCGGCCAATACGGCAGCGAACTCATAATCATGCAGGCGCTCCATGCCATCGCGAGCACGTTTAGAAGCTGACACCATCCAAAGGCGACCCGCGGATTATCGATGGTTTTTGCCACCAGTGAGCCAATCCCGCTGCCAATGCCCAAGCCAATAAGAAACACCGCGAGAATGATGGAGAACGTATAAGTCGAAGCGCCAAACAACAGACCGAGCAACCGCGTCCAGATAACTTCCGCCGACAGCGCGCAGAATCCCGATAGCGCAATCGCGAAGTAAACCAGCGTATCCGCGCTGCTGGATTTCTGCGCGCGCGATTCGGAAGCCTGCGAATCATTTTCCGGGCTCGTCGCACTCGCGTTCGTTCGCGCTGCCAGAAGCAATGCGGCCCCGCCCACCAAAATGTTCAGAATAACCGCAACCAGAGTACTGATCGTCATGTTGTAGACGCGCAGCAGATAAAATCCCGCCAGCAAACAGCCCAGGACGGCGCCGGCAATATTTCCGGCATAAAAAAAGCCAAGCCACGACACACCCGTTCGCGTCGTTTTCACCCACCGGGCTATGGCGGGAAGGGTCGCACCCATGGCCAGCGTCGGCGGCAACAGGCAAACAGCCGCGACAAGTCCGCGCAGCAGATATCCCTTCACTCCGTATCCCCCCCAGCTGGTGTAGACGCGACCAATCAACGGCATTATCACGATGAGGAGCAGGCCGATTGCACCGATGGATAATTCCAACACCGCGTAGACGCGCAATGGATGCCGACCTGCGGAGACGACGCGCGGCAGCAGGAAACTTCCCAGGCACATCCCTCCCATAAATGTGCCGAGCAATACGGCTATCGACACCGATGAAGAACCGACGAACAGCTCCAGCATCTGGAACCAGACAATTTCGTAGATCAATGCCGCGCAGCCGCTGCCGACGAATAACAACAGCACCGCTGGCAGCCAGTGATCGGGGGATCTGAAATCGGTCCCTTTCTCTGCTTCCATATCGGCCTTTCTATCGAGGTACAGCCGAGTAGTGCAAGCTTCTGTCTGTTGGCTTGCTAAAAACAAATAGGCGAATAACAAATCGAGCGTTGTCGAGCCTGCCTGCAAACAAAAGGCGTTGGTACGGTGTTTAACTCTTCGCGTCGCGCAAATCGCCCACACGATCGTGCGCGCTTTTCGCGTCTCTTGTCATTTGTTTCTCCATTCGTTTGGTTGGGCGTGGCGGCAGGAATAAAAGGTTTTCACGAAGGGCTCTAGCGGTCAAACCAGCTCTGTGTAGTGCGCAGTACAAACAAAAGGCGGGTGGCATTTCTGCCACCCGCCTTTGCAATGTTTACGTCTTCTGGCCTAGAACTTCTTGTTCAAGCTCACATACCAGTAACGGTTGCGGATCGAGTAGAGCGAGGTGTCGTAGTTGTCGTTGAACGCTCCAATGACCGATGGCGGGTAGCGATCAAACGCGTTGTTCACGCCCACCGTCAGTCTCGTGCCCCAGAGCATACGCTGCCAGATCGATGCAACTGCTGCCTCGGTCTGCGCTACGCTCTTGCTGTCCTTGGATTCCTTCACGTAAGGCGCTGGCTCGGCCGGCGGCTTCACCCACTCGTAGCTCAACTGCATATCGAGCGTGATGTAGCTCGGCACGTTACGCGGATGATCACGGACAATACCGTCGAAGTTCGGGTCATCCCGGAAGTCGCCGATATAGTTACCCGTGGCGACGAAATCGAAATGTCTCCATTCCCATTCCCCGCGGACGAATGCCTTGTTCCAAGGAATCGCACCAGGAGCGAGCGGCACCGTGCCGTTGTTATAATTGCCCAGGAAGCTGAAGGTACCCGCCCCGACGACTGGCTCCGCCTTCCAGGTGAAGAAGTGGTTGTAGCCACCCGAGAAGGTGAACTTGCCCCAGCGTTCCGTCGGGATCTCGTAAACCGCCGTCATGTCCATACCTTGGACGAGACGCTTACCGGCGTTGGAGTTAAGCGAATCGATGCAATCCACGTTGCCGGTCGCCGGATCACGCGTGACGCCCACGCCGGTCCCGCCCGTCGCAACTATCGCGCCAGAACCGCCGCCGCAACCATCCGGATCCACGAGGGCCGTGCCGCCGCTGAGTCCATTGATGGTCAGCGCCAACTGCGCAAAGTCAGCCGCACCCAGGATCAAGTCCTTGGTGAAGACCTGATACCAGTCCATCGTCATCGTGAAACCAGGCAGCCACTTGGGCGTATAGACCAAACCGGCTGAGTAGGCATCCGTTTTCTCTGGTAGCAGGTTCACATTTCCACCCTGCCAGACACCTCTGGGCGGCTGAAGCGTGGCGCCCTTCAAAGGATCGAACACCTGTGGGAAGTTTTGCGCGACCGGATTAAACAGTGCGGTTGGACTTGGCGACCGGAATGATTGGCCCCATGTCGCACGCAGGGTTAGATCTGGAATTGGCTGATAGCGAAGCGAGACACGCGGCGTGCCGCCGAAGTCCTCGTTTTGATTCGCGTTGTCGAAACTCGACCTGCGCTTCACATACTCGTCTCTATCGTTGAATTTCTCGTAGCGCCACGCGATCGACAAGTCGAGTGAGCGGGCGAACGGAACGTTCATCGTGGAGGTGATAATAGGAATACTCAGCTCAGTGAAGAAGGAATCGACTTCCTGCAGGGTCTTCGTATTAGGCGCCTGGTTGAATCCAAGTTGATCGCCCGCGGCCTGCACTGGATCAGGAACCGAGTGTTGCGCGACATTGCGATGCTCGTAGCCCGCCGCGAAATCCCAGCCTCCATCCCAAAGATTCGGGAAGAGATGGGCGTTGATCTTCGCGTCATAGAGATAATCCCGCTCGTAGAATTCCGAGTGACCGATGTAGCTGCTGCGGAGCGCTGCCGCACGGTTGTCGTAGGCGCGAGTGCCAGTCTGAACTCCGTTGACAAAGGTCGGAGCGGTTCCAGTTACAGGCGCAGCAACGCCAATAAAGGGATCGAAGTTGCCGGCAATGATTTCATTGCGGAGCTTGGTGCGGGTGGCGTCGCCACTGTCTATTTTCAACTCGTCGAAGCGCTCGTAAACGAAGCCCGTATCATAACCAAAGCGGCTGATGAAACCGTTGTCCTTGATGTTGAAGTCGCCGTTGAGGCCGACAACGTAACGGTAGGCATCATGATCGAAGAACGACCGGCGGAGACCCAGCTCGTTGACCAGGCGGTATGACAGGGAAGTGAGAGCGTTGGCCCCAGTATTCGGATCGATGCCGACCGGGTTGAACACCGAGCCCCTGATGGCAGCCTGGTCCCCGTTTGCCGCGCTCGAAAACGTGAACGGAGCGCCAGCGAGACCGTTGTCCTGCTTGCTCTTGGAATACATGATATCGCCATAGAGCTGCATGCCGTCGCCGAATATTTTGTAACGGCCGGTGACGTAGTACATCGCCCGTTCCATTGCAGGAATTGCGGGAGTATATGCCCGGAAATTGAACCGGCTCGGATCGTGGCCAGACTCGCCAGGGAGATTTTCAAAGTCCCGATAGCTGCCCGCCGTAAATCCTGGAGTGAGAATAGTCGGTTGACGAGTCGTCCCAGGCGGCATTCCGACTGGCGCGTTGTTCGACAGATTTTGGAGAACGAGCGCACCGATCGTGGGGGTCGATGTAGAGGCTGCGCCAGGGGCAAGCAGTTCCAGCCGGCCCACAGTAATACGGCCCCCGAAAGTCGGGCTGTTGCCGTTCAACCCGCCGCGGCCTGCGCCGGTCGGATTGTTGCTGTTGTCGCCGGTGCCGGCAACGAGGAAGCGGTCACGCGAGAATAGGTTCGCGCGGGAATAATACTCGCCGGACGCGGCAATGGAGACTTTGCCGTCGAGACCGGTCACACCGCCGCGCAGGTAAACCTGGCGAACGTGCGCGTCGTTCTCAGTGGTGTTGCCATAAAGCGCGAAGAGCTCAGCGCCTTCATACGGCTTTTCACCCGGCCCATTAAGCATAACGAAGTTGACCACGCCCGCGACTGCATCGGATCCGTAAACGGCTGACGCGCCGTCCTTCAGGATTTCCGTGCGTGCAAGGCCGCCGATCGGAATGAGGTTAATGTCGGCATACTCAAACGCGCGACGTCCGTTGATGAGGATCAAAACGTTCGCTGAGCCGAGAGCGCGCAGGTTGATCGTTGCTGTTCCGTCACCACCGTTGGAATCGTTTTCGGTCGCTGCATTTCCAACGAAGGAAGGCAGCTGGCGAATTCCTTCAACAGGGGTGTTAGCGCCCTGTTTTCTCAGGACTTCCGCCGTGTAAACGGTGACCGGCAGCGCCGATTCCGTTTCCGCAGTCGGAATATACGAACCAGTCACGATGACTCGCTCGGTGGTGGCTTCGGTGGGCGCGGGGGTCGGCGCCTGCGCGTAGGCGCTGGCGACAAGGAAAGGAAGTCCGACGCCGACTGCGAGAGCCGAGCGGAAGGATCCTAACGTGTTCAGTACGTATCTTATCATTAGTTTCTCCATTGGTTTGGTTAGGTTTGGCGGTGAGGATTAACGACGTTTAAGAAGGCTGACAAGCCTTTTTTTCACTTTTTTTAAAATATTTTGAACGGACGCGAACAGACTGATGTCGTCGCGCTCCACGAGTCAAGCCTGTTTTCGGTGTTTTTTCGGAAGAATTCTTGCCTGCGCCGGGCCATCCAATCGCTGAACACACCGACCGCGACAGAAAGCACAGGCATCCACCCGATGTATTCGGCCAGGAATACTTCCTCTGCTTCGCCCAGATGGTGTGGCCCGGCCTAACGACCAATCGCGATGGAGCGCTGACGAAATGACTGGAAATTACAGAAGGCCCCGTCAGATTGCCTTTCCTGAAAACGTGTCCGCCCGCATGAAACGTTATTTGCCCTATGCGATCATCGTCGCCGTCTTTCTGATCGCCACGGTGGCCGCGGTGGAGCTTTACCAGGATCGCGATCAACCGTCCGTCCGCACGGGTAAACTTGCATTCGGCCTGCCAGGGGCAGCGCCTCCGCACGTTCGCGGTCCGGCGAGAGCGCCAGTCTTGCTGGAGGAGTTCGGTGACTTCGAATGTGTTCCGTGTTCCCTGTTTTACCCGATTTTAAAAAAGGCAGAAGCCGATTACGGCGAGCGTTTGTCGGTAACGTTCCGCGAATATCCGCTTACCAAACACATCCACGCGCTCGAGGCCGCACGCGCCGCGGAAGCGGCGGGTTTGCAAGGCCGCTTTTGGGAAATGCACGATTCGCTTTATGAAAACCGCCTTGTTTGGCTAAACGCCTCCAACACTCGGGCGGCCCTGGTCGAGCGCGCGGCGAAGCTTGGACTGGACATGGAGCGATTCCAAAAAGATATGGACGGCGAAGAAGTGACGAAACGCATAGCGGCGGATCGCGATCGCGTCACTTCACTTGAACTGGATCGGACACCGAGCGTTTTCATCAACGGCGACCGCATGACGACGCGTCCCATCACAGATGAAAATTTGCATGCGGCCATCGACGCTGCTCTGGGAAATCAAAAATGAAATCGTGAAAGAGCCTGATCCGCCGGCCGCCGGTCCCAATGGCAAATCGCCAGTCACACGAAGCCGGCGCCTCGAATCGTCTCTTTACATTCTTGCCGCTCTGATTGCGCTGCTTGGATTATGCGATTCGATTTACCTGACGGTGCAGCATCTGAAGGGGCGCGATGTTGACTGCCTCGCTTCCTCCGGTTGTGAGACAGTCCTCACAAGCGCGTACGCTGCCGTCGGCAAAGTCCCCCTCGGTGCGTTCGGCGTGGCCGCCTATTTCAGTGCCTTTAGTCTGGCGACGCTCGCAGGTTTTGGTCGCCAGTGGGCGCGACCGTTGCTTCTCTGCCTCGTCGGCGGAATGCTGGGCGTGACGTGTTGGCTCTTATATCTTCAAGCCTTCGTCCTTCACGCTTTTTGCGATTTTTGCCTGCTCTCCGCGGCCTTGACCACAACACTCTCGGCGATCGTCCTGGCGATTGTTCTCATGGGAACGAGAGCCACGCGCCGTCTGCCTCGCCGGGCCTAACCGGTAATTTCTGATGGTTCGCCCTGAACCAAACGCTTTTATCCTGCTGCCTTTTGCGGTGCTGCTGCTCGCGATCGCGCTCGCGCCAATCGCGCTGCGTCGTCATTGGGAAATCCATTATCACAAACTCTGCGCCGGCCTCGCCGCCATCACTTGCTCGTACTACGTCTTCGCGTTGAACTCCGGTGGACGCGTCCTTCACGCCGGATTCGAATACGTCAATTTCATGATTGTGGTCGGCGCATTTTTTGTCATAGCCGGCGGCATTCATCTGCGCGTCCGCGGCCATGGGCGGCCGATTGTGAATACAGCTTTTTTGCTTGGCGGCGCATTGCTCGGCAATCTCATCGGAACGACGGGCGCCTCGATGTTGCTCATCCGGCCGTGGATCGCGATGAACCGAAACCACTTTGCCGGAATGCATCTCGTATTTTTCATTTTCATCGTGAGCAACATCGGCGGCGCGCTTCTACCCGTGGGCCCGCCATTATTCCTCGGCTATCTCAAGGGCGTACCGTTCTGGTGGGCATTGCAACGATGCTGGTTGCCATGGGGCGTCACACTCGGCGTGGTGCTCGTTCTCTTTTTTGTCGTGGACACGTTGCATTGCCGCGCCCGCGTCCGATCCGGGAATGAAGCGACGAGTTCTTCCGCCGACGGCTGGCATTGCGACGGCGCGATCAATTTCCTTTTCATGCTGGCGCTTCTTGCCGCTCTCGTTGTCGCGCCGGCCGGCTGGCGCGAACTAATCATGACGGCAATCGCGTTCGCCGCCTATTTCGTGACACCGCGACAGATCCATCGCGCGAACGAATTCAATTTTGTCCCGCTCAAAGAAATCGCGTGGATTTTCCTCGGGATTTTCGGAACGATGATTCCGGTCCTCGACTACATGGAAATCCACGCGGGCGATCTCGGCCTGCGTTCGGATCTGCAGTTTTACTGGGGCACAGGAGTGCTCTCCGCTTTGCTCGACAACGCGCCGACTTACCTCACGTTCCTCGCCGGCGCGCTTGGATTGCACGGCCTGAATATGGATAACACGCAAGACATGTCGGCCTTCATCGCGGCGCACGATCATCAGCTCGTCGCCATCTCGTTAGGCGCCACTTGTTTTGGCGCCCTCACCTACATCGGCAACGGCCCGAACCTGCTGGTTAAGGCGATTGCCGAGCATGCGAAGGTGAAGACGCCGAGCTTCTTCAGTTACGTTTTCAAATTCGCTCTGCCTGTTTTGGTTCCGATCTTTGTTCTCATCTCGATCCTGTTTTTCCGGAAGTCGTGATCGTTCGGGACGCCCGCCGCGTTTGCTTCGCGAGAGTTCATTGCCATCCTTGAGAAATGTTCACCGGTCTCATTGAAGAAGTCGGCAGCGTCCTGGCGATGGAATCGACCGATCGCAGCACGCGCCTTCAGATCGCCGCGCCGAATGTCGCAGAAACGACGCGCACCGGCGACAGCATCGCCGTGAACGGCTGCTGCCTCACGGTCGCCGAGCATTGCGGCGCCGAGCTCACTTTCGATCTTCTCGAAGAATCGCTCGCGCTTACGAACTTGAAGGCGCTTCGTCGCGACAGCCGGGTAAATCTCGAGCGCGCTCTTCCCGCCAACGGCCGTCTCGGCGGCCATTTCGTCCAGGGTCACGTTGATTGCGCCGCGCGCATTCTCGCTTTGGAAATGAAGGGCGCCGACCAGCGGATGGAGATCGAATTGCCGGACGAGTTTGCGCACTATGTCGCGTTCAAGGGCTCCGTCGCGGTGAACGGAATCAGCCTGACCGTCGCGGAAGTTTCGCAGAAAAGTTTTTCGGTCTGGATCATCCCGCACACCAGGATGCAGACGAATCTCGCCGGAGCGCGGCCGGATGATCCGGTCAATCTCGAGTTCGATTTGATCGCGAAATACCTCGAGAGAATGCTGGACCGCCACGTTGGTCGCCCGGAATGACCAGGTCGCCCGTCCCACAAATCGTTGGCGTGATTTTTTCGCGGTCCGATTTTCAACGCGCGCTTCGGATGCGCCGGCCGCCGAATTTATTCGAACTCCGATTGGACGCGCTCGCCGCAGACCTCGATGCAGTGCAGCGCGAGATCGACAAGCTTCCCGCGCCGTTCATCATTACGGCGCGCCACCCGCGGGAAGGCGGCGTAAACGATTTATCACCGGGCAAACGCCGCGGTTTGCTGCGGAAGTTCCTGCGCTACGCCAGCTACATCGACGTCGAACTTCGCTCGACCGGATCGTCGGCCGCGATCCTGGATGCGGCTCGCGCGAAAAATATTCGCACGATCATTTCATTTCACGATTTCAGCGCAACGCCCAGCGCGGCGGATCTGAACGAGATCGCCAGCGCGGCAAAGTCGTTAGGCGCCGATCTCTTGAAAATCGCGACGATAACCGATACGCCAGAGCAACTGGCCGGGCTGCAGCAGTTTTTCTTGTCGCACCGGCGGAAAACAAAAATCGCCGCGATGGGAATGGGCAAACTGGGACGGACCGCGCGTTTGTGGTGCGCGAAACACGGTTCGGTTCTAAATTACGCCCACCTTGGAGTGGCCCAGATTGACGGCCAGCTTTCCGTCGCGCAATGGCGGCGGGCCTTGAAATAACGCCATGGAACGTTCCATCACGCTGCCAGATCAAGTTCCCGTAATGCCGCTTCCCGGCGCGCTGCTCTTCCCGCACGCGCTTTTGCCGCTGCACATCTTCGAGCCGCGCTACCAGGCGATGCTCGAGATCGCGTTGCGGCAGCACCGGATGTTTAGTGTCGCGCTGGTTAACCCGCAGCGAACCGAATGGAAGTCGGCAGACGACTTTTTCCACACCGCGGGAGTCGGCTTGATCCGCGCCTGCGTGGGCCGCGGCGATGGCACGTCGAACCTGATTCTTCAGGGTCTGCAGCGCGTCCGTTTTACCGGGTTCGAACAGACGGCGCCCTTTCCCATCGCGCGGATTGAGCCGGTGGAATCCGAGTCGGCGCCCTCTGTCGAAACCGATGCGCTCGGGGCAAAAGTGCTCGAATTTTATTCCAAGCTGAAAGACAAAGGCCGGCAGTTGCCTGAGAAAGTGGACGAATATCTTTCCAATCTGGGCGATGCGGAAATGCTGGCGGACCTGATGGCAGCGACCTTCATCAACGATCCGCTCCGCCGGCAGCAGGTGCTCGAAGAAGTGGCGGTGAATGAGCGCCTCCGCCTCGTGATCCAATATTTGGGGGAAGAAATCGGCGGCACCGCGGCGTAGCTGCGCCCCGCATGGCAAAGCGGCTACAGGGCTTTGAGCCGCGCGTGTTCCTCTAATAGATACCGGTCGGTCATGCCGGCGATGTAATCACAGATCGTCCGGTGCAGCCCTTCGCTCTCGATTCGTTTCGTGGCCGCCTCGCCCAGGAGCTCGGGGTTCAGCACGTACGCCTCGAAAACCGCCCGCAACATCTCGCAGGCCTGCTGATTCACCTCGGCCACCCGAGGATGGTAATAGACATTCTTATAGAGAAAGCGCCGCAACTCACGGTTCGCTTCCAGCAGTTTGTCGCTGTAGCAAATCAGTGGGACCGGTTGCCGCCTCACTTCGTCCGCGCTCTGCACGCCGGCCTTCGCGATCGCGTCCGAGCTGCTGGTAACTACGTCGCGCACCTGCACGTCGATAATGTCGCGAATGATCAGCTTGTGCAGCTCCGGTTCACGGACATCGGGATAACGGCGGGCGACAGACTCGTGGCTGCCGCGCCAGACCGCGGTCTCCTCCAACTGCGGCGTGCTCAGGATCTCGAAATCCACCGCATCATCGAGGTCGTGACTATAATAAGTGATCTCGTCCGCCAGGTTCGCGATCTGCGCCTCGAGCGAGGGGCAATGGTATTTCTCCAGCGCGGCGCTCCCTTTTTCCGGCGGCGGATCGTAAAAGGCCTGGTGCTTTTGCAACCCTTCGCGCACTTCGAACGTCAGATTCAATCCCGGGAAACCCGGATACGCCGCCTCGAGCAACTCCACCACACGCTGGCTTTGCTTGTTATGATCGAAGCCGCCGTGCTCGCGCATGCATTCGGCCAGCATCTCCTCGCCGGAATGTCCGAAAGGCGAATGCCCCAAATCGTGCGCGAGCGCGATCGCCTCCGCCAAGTCTTCGTTTAACGACAAGGCCCGCGAGATCGTGCGGCTGATCGAGGCCACTTCGATCGAATGCGTCAGCCGCGTCCGCAGATGATCGCCGGTGCCATTGAGAAAAACCTGCGTCTTATATTCCAGCCGGCGAAAGGCGCGCGAATGGATGATCCGCGCACGGTCACGCTGAAACTCCGTGCGGAAATCATGACTCGGCTCGGGATGTCTTCGCCCGCGCGAGTCGCCGGATTTCTGCGCGAAGGGCGCCAGCACCCGGCGCTCGTCCGCTTCCATTTCTTCACGCGTTTTCCATTTGCCACGCGAAATTTCCACGCCACCAGAGTCTTTGGTCACGGCAAGGAATATCCGTCCCAACTGCATATCTTGCGAGTCTGGAATTGACCGCGCGAAAGCCTGGGCTGCATGGTGGCGCAATCCAAATGCGCCAGCGAGGGAAGAACCAGATCGGTCGAGGAGAAGCCGCTGCCATTCGGCTGGTCGCTTTGCATGATCGCTGGCGGCTTCTTGGCATCTGCGTTTTTTTGATCGCGATAACCTGGCTGGTTTTCGGCCAGACCGTTCACTTCGACTTCATCAATTTCGATGATGGCGACTATGTGTATAAGAACCCGGGAGTCACGCACGGGCTGACGCTGGCCGGCATCGTTCGGGCGTTTACCCATTCGCACGCCGCTAACTGGCATCCCCTGACTTGGATTTCGCACATGCTGGACTGTCAGCTGTATGGCTTAAGTCCCGGGGGACATCACGCGACCAATGTTGTGTTTCACGCCGCGAACGCTGTCCTCCTCTTCATGATTTTGCAAGGGATGACTGGCTTACTTTGGCGCAGCGCGTTCGTCGCCGCTCTCTTTGCCATCCATCCCTTGCACGTCGAATCGGTCGCGTGGGTCTCGGAACGCAAGGATGTGCTCAGCGGCTTATTCTTTATGCTGACAATGTGGGCCTACGTCCGGTATGCGCGCGGTCCACGATCAGCCCGTCGCTGCGCGCTTGTCCTTATCTTGTTTGCGTGCGGCTTAATGTCCAAATCGATGCTGGTTACGATGCCATTTGTCCTGCTGCTGCTGGATTACTGGCCTCTTAAGCGTTTCGCTCAACCGCGAGGCGCCGACGGCAACACTTTCAAAATCGTACGGCAGTTGGTTCTCGAAAAAACGCCCCTCTTCGCATTGTCCCTGGCGTCTTGCGTAGTGACGGTCTTCGCCCAGAATAAGGCGCTGCGACCACTCGCGGCAATCTCATTGCCCTCGCGCGTGGGCAACGCCGTCGTCGCTTATAAGGACTACTTGCTCCAGATGTTTTGGCCATCGAACCTGGCCGTTTTTTATCCGTGGGATGTAGCGCGCATCAACGGCTCCAACCTTCTGCTCTCAGGGGTGCTAATACTGGGCATCTCCGCGCTGGTTTTTGTCTTGCGCCAGCGCCGTTATTTTGTGACCGGCTGGTTGTGGTATCTAATAATGCTCGGACCGGTCATCGGCGTCATTCAAGTAGGTAATCAAGCGCGGGCAGATCGTTACACCTATCTTCCACACATAGGATTATATGTGCTACTAACCTGGGCGGCAGCCGACTTATGCATGCGGTGGCAGCATCGCCGCCTTTTTCTCGCCGTTCTCTCCGTAATCATCCTGGCTGGATTAGCTATCGCCACCCAAATTCAAGCCTCTTATTGGCGGAATAGCGAATCGCTCTGGAGTGAGGCGCTCTCCCACACTGCGGACAATGTTATTGCCGAACTGAATCTCGGGGAAGCCGTTGATACACTCGGCAGGAGCACCGAGGCCATCGCACGCTTCGAACGAGTTTTGCAAATCGATCCTAACCAACCCATGGTCCACGCTTCTCTCGGAGCTATCTTGTTGAAGATTGGGAAAACAGATGCGGCGCTGGCTCATTTGCAAAAATCACTCGAGATCCAACCCGAGCAATCCTCTGTCCATTTGTCTCTGGGCACGGCTCTTTTGGAAATTGGGCGGCTCGACGAGGCGGTAACTCATTTGCGAAAGGCCGTGGAGTTCGTGCCCGATTCGGTCGAAGCGCACGCCAATTTGGGCCTGGCCTTGCTGCAAATGGAACGCTTGGACGAATCGGTGACTCATTTGCAAAGGGCGCTGGAAATCGATCCCAACCATGCCAATGCGCATTACAACCTGGGCAATACACTTCTCCAAATGGGTCGGTTCAACGAGGCCCTCGCTCACTATAACAAGGCCTTGGAAATCAATCCCAACGACGCCGAAGTTCTGAATAACATGGCTTGGGTCCTTGCCACCGCGCCGGACGCATCGATCCGTAATGGCGAGAAGGCGGTCGAGATGGCACAACGCGCGGTTTCGCTCACCAGCAACAGCCAACCTCGGACCACGGCAACCCTGGCGGCTGCTTTTGCTGAGACTGGGCGATTCCCCGATGCCGTGAAAACCGCCGAACGCGGCCTTCAGCTTGCTACTGGTCAGGGTAACGTCGCCCTTGCCAATTCCATTCGCACACAGCTCGGACTCTATCGCTCTAGTCTCCCCTTTCGCGATACCCGGAGCTCCGCGTCTCGCTAGCGAAGGCTAGTATGAAAGATAAGCCGCCACCGCTCGTTCTCTTGATGGTTGGAGCAATCCTGCTGCTCACGGCCGCGTTCATCTTTCGCGACTTTCTCTTTGGCGATGCCTTGCTGCTCTATAAGGATGCCGGCAGCGACTCGATCAACGATTACTACCCTTCTTTTGTTCACCTCTCGGACTACATCCGCAGCCAGGGCTATCCTTCCTGGTCCTTTTCCACGGGGATGGGACAGGATCTTTCCTACCTTGCAGGTTACCTGATCCTGGAACCTGTTACCTGGCTTCCCAGAACGCTGATTGCGCAGGCGCTCGTCTTTCAACACCTGGCGAAAGTCCTTATCGCAGGGCTGTTAATCTTTCACTTTCTTCGTCTTCGTGGTTTGCATCCGGCCGCCTCGCTTCTCGGTTCGTTGCTGCTCTCCTTCTCAGCTTACATGTGCATGGGCACTTGTTGGTATCCGCTGGCGGACGAGGTTGTGTGCTTTAGCGGACTTCTCCTCGCCACTGAAATAGCTCTGAAACGCGGCCGGTGGTTTGTTCTCGCTCCGGTTGTAGCTTTGCTCGGCGCAATAGATGCGTTCCATCTTTACCTCGGCGCCTTGTTCCTGCTGCTCTACGTGCCCGCCCGGCTTTTCGGGCAATACGGATGGAAACCTCGGACTGTCCTGAGAATTTCTCTTCTGCTCGCCGGCAGCGCTACTCTCGGTGCTGGCCTGAGCGCGATCCTCACCCTCCCAAATCTTTACGCAATCCTAAACAGTCCGCGTGGATCAGGCGCCACCTCTTTCGCTGCCAGGCTGAATTCGCTTCCAATGTTCATTTTAGAATCGCGCCTCCATTACGTCACCGCCGCATTGAGGCCTTTCGCGAATGATATTCTCGGCACCGCGGATGCCTTTCGCGGATGGGGGAACTATCTGGAGGCTCCCCTCACCTATTGCGGATTGCTCTGCCTTGTTATCGTTCCTCAAGTATTCGTCGGCGCCAGACGCCGGCATCAGATAGTCTTCGGGTTGTTCGTTGTGGGTCTCCTCCTCACCGCGATATTTCCCTGGTTCCGGTACCTCTTCTGGCTTTTTCAGGGCGACTATTACCGCGCCCTTTCGCTCTTCTCGGTTCTCGGGTTGATCACTCTCAGCGCGACAGCTTTTTCGCGCCATATCGAAGGCCGTCCTCTAAACTTTTCGCTTCTCGCCCTCACAACCATAGTCGTCGTTGGAGCGCTCTATTTACCCGTGAACGAAATTCGAAGCCTTACCGATCCCGAGCTAAAACGACAGGTCGCCATCTTTCTGGTTTGCTACGCCGGCCTGCTTGGAGCGGGCCAGTGGTTGAGGCAAACGAAGATCACGGGATGGATCATCGTTGCCTTGGTCGCCTTTGAACTCATCCTCTTCGATCGAATTACAGTTTCGAATCGGAGCACGGTTAGTAAACGGGAGCTCAGGGAGCGTGTGGGCTACAACGATGAAACGAAAGAGGCGCTTCGCGACATCAAGGCTAGCGATGGCAGCAGCTTTTATCGCGTCACGAAACTCCGTTCATCGAGTCTGGGAGTATTACCGGGTCTCAACGACGCCATGGTCTTTGGTTACTACGGCACCTCCTACTACAGCTCGTTCAATAACCGTAACTATATCGACTTTCTCATCGCGGTAGAAGCGATCCCGCCCAACTCCGAAATCGCAACGCGGTACTCAGTGGGCTTGTTGAACGATCCCGTTCTCTCTCTTTTTGCGGGTGAAAAATATGCGCTGGTGGACAATCCGATACTTCTCCAGCGAGCGTTGCAATACGAATTCGTGAAGCGCTACGACCGAGACTATCTCTTTCGCAACGCCCGGTTCCTTCCGCTCGGACTCGCGTTCAATCGCTACATCCCGAGAGATATTTTTCTGAAGCTCTTCCCTGGAGAAAAGGCGGAAGTCCTTTTGCGCGCGGTCGTTCTCCTAAACCAAAGCGAAGGGGAGGAGCTGGGACTTTCACAAATAGTTCTTTCCGATCTGGAGCAGGAGATCAGGAGCTCATCGTTGGCCGAAGTGGTCGCCGCCCGCCGGAAGGTGGCTCTTGATCTTACCGGGTTCCAACAAACACGGATCGAAGGCAAAGTGCTTCTCGAGCGGAAAAGCGTGCTCGTAGTCCAAACACCGTTCGATCGCGGGTGGCATGCCTTGCAGGATGGCCAGGCCGCAGCGGTCCTCAAAGCGGATATTGGATTGCTTGGCGTAGCTCTGGATGCGGGCGAACACAAGGTGGAACTAAGTTATCGCAACCCGTACCTGACCGCCGGTATGGCAGTCAGTCTTGTGTCGCTCTTACTTTTGGCTGCCGCGGTCTGGCGGTGGCCGCGCTTTCGCCTACCTGCGTGAAAGCACAACGGCAGCGTTCCCGGACACAGAACACGTCAGTTGTCGCCGCACGTCAATCGGGCCCGGTAATTCTCCTGGTCTGCCTGGCTCTGGTAGCTCTAACGTGGCTCGTTTTTGGCCAGACGCTCCGTCACGGCTTTGTTAACTATGACGATCCGAGTTATGTCTATGAGAACCCCACGGTTATCAAAGGATTGACTCTCGAGGGCTTGAAATGGGCTTTCACTCATAGTCATGCGCGTAACTGGCATCCTCTGACGACCCTGTCGCATGTGCTCGATTGCCAGCTCTTTGGCGTGGAGCCCGGCGGGCATCACTTTACTAACGTCCTGTTGCATACCGTCACCGTTCTCTTGCTCTTCTTTCTTCTCTGGCAAATGACAGGCGCTTATTGGCGGAGTGCATTTGTCGCAGCTATTTTCGCTATTCATCCCTTGAGGGTGGAGTCGGTCGCCTGGGTGGCGGAACGCAAGGATGTTCTCAGCGGTCTCTTCTTTGTCCTCACCCTGGCCGCTTATGTAAGATATGTCCGGAAGCGCACTATCACCCATTATTCCATGGTCGCGCTGTTCTTTGCGCTTGGGTTGATGTCAAAGCCGATGTTGGTGACATTGCCATTGGTCCTCTTACTCGTGGATTACTGGCCGCTGGGGCGCTTTGCCCAATCGAGATCAAACAGATCTCAGTCCCGGACGCTCCTCCCGCTTTTGGTCGAGAAGGTTCCGCTTCTGGTTCTTTCTGCTGCGTCGTGCCTAGTTACATTCCTGGTGCAGAAGAGCGGTGGCGCGCAGACCGAGCCACTGCCGTTGACCTGGCGAATTGGCAATGCGCTAACCGCTTACGTGACTTACATCTGGCAAATGATTTGGCCCATTAACCTGGCGCCAATCTATCCTCACCCTGAAGGTGGACTGCCAGCCTGGCTGGTCGTGGGTGCGATGCTCATCCTGTTGATTGTTACTGGGACGGCTTTCTTGCGACGACGAAAGAATCCTTACGTTCTAACCGGCTGGCTCTGGTATCTTGGAATGCTGGTGCCGGTAATTGGCATTGTTCAGGTCGGCGCGCAAGGTTGGGCGGATCGCTACACTTACTTGCCCCAGATTGGTCTCTACGTTCTTGTTACCTGGACCTTGGCGGACGTGACAGCGGGCTGGCGTTATCGCCGGGAATTATTGGGCGCCGGAGGCGCGCTGGCCGTGGCCGCGCTCGGTTGGACCGCCTGGGTGCAAACCGGGTTCTGGCGGAATAGCGAAACGCTCTGGACCCACACGCTCGCTGTCACAACGGAGAACGAAGTTGCTCACAACAATCTGGGAGAGGTGCTGGATAAGCGCGACCAAATAGACGAGGCGCTCTCCCATTATGAGAAGGCCCTTGAGATCCGGTCTCACAAGCAGACTTCCCGGTACGATTTCCTGCTTGCTCTCACTCACAGTAATCTCGGGACCGTGCTGCGCCGCAAAGGTCTCTTGAACGACGCGATCGATCACTACCGGAAAGCGGTCGAGTTGCAGCCAGATTATGCTGAGGGCTACTTCGGCCTCGGCGGGGCGCTGACGGAAAAAGGCTGGCTCGACGGCGCCATCGATGCTTTCCGGAAAGCTCTAACCCTCGAGCCGGAATATGCCGGCGCTTATATCGGTCTGGGTACCGCCCTTCTTCGCGCCGGCCGCCCGGTTGAGGCGATCGTTCAATATCAAAAGGCGCTCGAACTAGCGCCGCAAGCGCTGGTCGCGTTGAACAATCTAGCGTGGGTGTACGCGACCAGTGCGGACCCGTCGATTCGAAATGGGCCGAAAGCGGTTCTCCTCGCGGAACAAGCGGTTCGAGTCACAGGCCAGGATCCGTTTTATCTTCACAAGCTCGCGGCCGCTTATGCCGCCGTGGGGGATTTTCCCAAAGCACTCGAGACCGCCGAGCGCGCCTTGCAATCAGCTACACGTCAAGGCGACGCGGCGCTCGCCGGCGAACTCGAACGCAACATTTTGCTCTACCAAGCGAACACGGCGCTCACCGACACGAGGCAAGAATAATTCCACCCGCGGAACTATTCTTCCGGAGGTATGCTGGATGGTTCGGCAGGTTCTCTCTTGGAAAACTCTTCGCGAACGAGCTTCCGCGCCTTGCGCGCCTGCGCCCGGATAAGAAGCAGATCGAGCAAGGCTAGGAGCAGAACCAGCAAGGTCTCCCACGCGCACGCGAGCCAGAAGAGAACAAACCTCCAGGGGTGCTCGTGCGGATCCAACAAGGGGCGGAAGAACGTTAGTCCGCCGACGAGCAGGAGAACCGCGACAACCAGCGAAATCGCCATGGTTTTCCGGCGCGAGCGTTGGTCGCGGAGCAATCCGCGCGTGGCGTGAATCGAAAACGGCACGACCCGGAAACTCTTCTTGGGCGGGCCGGTTTCCATTGGCCTAACGACTAAATCAGCAAGAGCGACGGATTTTCCAGGAGATGCCGAAGCTCCTTCAGATATTCCGCGCCGAGCGCGCCGTCGATCACGCGATGATCGCAGCTCATCCCGATGCTCATGCGCTGACCGGGCACAATCTGATCGCAGTCATCGATCACGGCCTTCTTCACGATAGCGCCGATGGATAAGATGAAGCCCTGCGGCGGATTGATGATCGCGGAAAAATTGTCGATTCCATAACTGCCCAGATTGGAGACCGTGAACGTCCCGCCCTGGAATTCCTCCGGTTTCATCCGCTTGTGGCGGGCGCGGTGCGCGAGATCCTTCATAGCCTCGCTGATTTCACGCAGCGACTTGCCTTGGGCCGCGCGAATGACCGGCGTGACGAGCCCATCCTCGATTGCGACGGCAATCGCGAGGTTAACGTCATTGTATTGGACAATGGCGTCGCCATCAAACGAGGCGTTTGCTTTGGGAACCTTGACCGCGGCTTCGACGGAGGCCTTCAAGACAAAGTCGTTCACCGTGATCTTTGAAGCGTCGCTGTTCTCACCGGCCGACTTCAATTCGGCGCGCGCGCTCATCAACGGCCCGGCATCGATCTCGATGTTCAGATAGAAATGCGGCACCGGCGCTTTGCTCGCCACCAATCTTTCCGCGATCACTTTGCGCATGCCGCTGAGGTTGATGCGCGAACCTTCCCCCGCTGGAATCCGCGGAGCTGCTGCAATGGGCGGCGCGCCTTTCGACTTCGCCGCCGCGCGCACATCGCTTTCGGTCACGCGGCCGTCCGGGCCGGTTCCCTTGATTGCGGATAGGTCAACGCCTTGTTCGGCGGCGATTCTGCGGGCAAGGGGTGAAGCTTTTATCCGCGCTTCGCCGCGGCTTTCGGCTTTGGGTTCGGCGGCGGGTTTTGCTGGCGCCGCAGGTTTTTTTTCTTCCGCCGGTTTCTTCTCCGCCTTCTCGCTTTCCTGGGGCGGAGCCGTCTCTTCTTCCTTGTCCTCGGCGGGCGCGGGCTTCTCAGTCTCTGCCTGCTCCTTCTTTTTTGGCGCCGGCTTTTTTTCTTCCTTCGCTTCCGGCTGCGGCTTTTTCTTTTCTTCCTTTGCTGCAGCCGGTGCGGCTTCGCCTTCACCGCCGATGAACGCGATCTTGTCGCCAACGTTCACCTTGCCGCCTTCCTCCACATAAATCTCAGTCAGCGTCCCGTCCTCCGGCGATTCCCATTCCATCGTCGCCTTGTCGGTTTCGATCTCCGCGATCACGTCGCCGGTCGATACCTTATCGCCCTTCTTTTTTTTCCAGGCGACGAGCGTGCCTTCCGTCATCGTGTCGCTCAGCTTCGGCATTTGAATCTCAGGCATGGCGATTAGTCGTTAGGTGTAGCAAACCTTTTTCACGGCGGCGATCAACTTCTCCGCGCTCGGCAGAACCGCTTTTTCGAGCCGCTCGTTGTATGGCATCGGGACATCTTCCTGCGCCACCCGCAGGATCGGCGCGTCGAGTCCGTCGAACATTTCCTTCTGGATTCGGTAGGAAACTTCCGCGCCCACTCCGCAAAAAGGCCGGTCCTGCTCGACAATCACGACGCGATGCGTTTTTGAAACCGACTTCAGGATCGCGTCGAGATCGAGCGGCTTGATCGAACGCAGGTCGAGCACTTCGGCGCTGATCTCTTCGTCGTTCTCGAGAGTCTCCGCCGCCGCGAGCGCGAGCGGAACAGTCTGCGCATAGCAAATGATGGTGACGTCGCTCCCTTCCCGTTTCACTTCCGCTTCGCCCAACGGGATCAGAAGTTCGACGTCTTCCTCTTCGACCATCCCCTTCGAGCTGTAGAGAAGCTCGACCTCGAGAACCAGCACCGGATTGTTGTCGCGGATCGCGGTCTTGAGCAGACCTTTCGCGTCCCGCGGCGTGGCGGGAGTGCAGATTTTCAAACCCGGCACGTTCGCGTAAAGGCATTCGGTGGCGTGCGAATGGGTCGCGCCCAGTTGATGCGCCGGACCGTTCGGTCCGCGAAAAGTAATCGGAATGTTAAATTGTCCGCCCGACATCGTGAGCATGTTCGGCGCGTTGTTCACGATCTGGTCGAACGCCACGAAAGAAAAACTGAAAGTCATCAATTCGATGATCGGCCGCAACCCAACCATGGCCGCGCCCACGCCCAATCCCGCGAAACCATTCTCACTGATCGGCGTATCGATGATGCGCTTCGGCCCGAAGCGTTCGAGCAAACCCTGACTCACTTTGTAGGCGCCGTTGTATTCGGCGACTTCTTCCCCCATCAGGAAAACATTCGGATCGCGCTCGATTTCCTCGGCGAGCGCTTCGTTGAGCGCCTGGCGGTAAGTGATCTCCCTCACGCGCTCGCTCCGTTCGCGTAAGTGTAATCGTAAAGTTTTTCGAGCGGCGGCTCGGGACTCTCTTCGGCAAACTTTACGCTGGCCAGCGCTGTCTCCTTCGCCTCTTTGTCCATCTGATCGAAGCGCTCGTTCGTCAGTTTTTCTTCGCGCGTAAGCTGCGCCCGCAATCGCGTGATTGGATCGTCGAGCCGATATTTTTCGAGTTGATCTTTCGTGCGATAACTCGCCGGATCGGACATGGAGTGTCCGCGATACCTGTAGGTGCGGACCTCCGCGAATGCCGGATGCGGATCGGCGCGAATGGAGCTGATGATCTCGGCAAGTTTGTCGCGCACTTCGCGAAAGTTCATGCCGTCGATCACCGTGCCGGGAATGTCGTAGCCTTCCGCGCGATCGACGATTTGCTTGAGTGAAGTCGAGCGCTCCACGCTCGTCCCCATCGCGAAAAGATTGTTCTCGCAGACGAACACGACCCGCAGTTTGTAAAGCGCCGCCAGATTCAACGCTTCGTGGAACGAGCCTTGATTGATCGCGCCGTCCCCAAAAAAGCAAAGCGTCACCCGATCTTCGTCGCGATATTTCGATGCGAAGGCCATCCCCACCGCGAGCGGAACGTGCGCCGCGACGATCGCATGCCCGCCATACATGTGGTGCTCGCGATCGAAATAATGCATCGAGCCGCCAAGGCCGCGTGAGCAGCCAGTGGCTTTGCCGAAAAGCTCCGCCATGCAGGCGTTGGCGCTCGTACCGCGAGCAAGCGCATGCGCGTGATCACGGTAGGCGGTTATCAAATAATCATCGGGACGCGCGGCGGCGACGGCGCCGACGACCACAGCTTCTTGCCCGATATAAAGATGGCAGAAGCCGCCAATCTTTTGCGCCTGATACTGTTGGCTCGCGCGCTCCTCGAAACGCCGGATCAACAGCATCAACGAAAGCATTTCGACTTCGTCGCGTTGCTCCGGCGGCTGCATGGCCGGATTAAGCAGCGCGCGACAATGCCGTGGCGGTGCGCCCGCGTTCCGGGCTCCGCCCAACATTCATGCAAAGGACGAAGAGCAACGTGAAGAAGAGATCGCTCAGGAGCGAGGCGCGGAAAAACATCCACGTCGGCGTGGCGCTGTAAGCGGGCAGACCCACGGTCAGCGCCTGGATCAATCCACCAAAGTTCTTCACATACCCGGGATCAAAGGCCCAGGAGACGATGTTCGTGACGACGTAAAAGATGACGGAGGCGGCGATCGAAGCCGGCAGCAGCGTCTTGAGCGAAGCGCGATTCTGCAGGAGCAGGCCCAGCCCGCCGACGAGAGCGAAGCCGAGATAGTGCGAAGCCACAAACGGACTGAGCAACGAAAAGCCGTAGTGAACATTGAGCACCACATCCGAAATGAGGAGGGCGATCATCGGGACGGCGAACTTGTAGCGCTTCGGGAAGTAAGCGGCTGTGCAAAGTGCGATCGCGGCGAGCGGCGCGAAGTTCGACAACCAGGTCGAACCGGAAGTAATGGCGAGTCCCGTTACGATCCGATAGCCGACCGCAGCGAGAATAAGGAGAAGAGCGGGAATCATCGGCATGAATTTTATCCTTCCTGAAGTTTAGCGCAAGCCTCCAGCTTGCGACGCCTTACGCCGACGGGGCGGGCGCAGGAGCGGTCAGCGATTTGTTCAGCCGCGCTTTCCGGCGCTTCGCGGCGTTCTTGTGGATGATGCCGCGCTTGGCTGCCTTATCGATCGCTGAGATCATGGCGCGCACATCTTTGGCTTCCGGCTTTGCGCCACCGGCCTTTTGCATCTTCCGGAGGCGGGTAAGAACACTGCGGTTGCGAAGTGAGCGGACGGTTGTCTGACGGGCGCGTTTGGCGGCGGATTTTGTGTTAGCCATGTGAAAATTTTGTGAGCGTGGAGGCTCGCGTCGGGCCGCGATGGTGTCAAGACGCGATCGCGTCGCAAGCCATGGAACTGAAGCGAACTACGCGCTGCGGCCGAAGTGCGGTTGTTGTTCGTCGCGCCTGACGTTCTTGCGAACAGGCTCCGCCGGCTTCTCCGGTGCCGCCGGCTCCTCAACTTTTTCTACGACAGGCTTCGGCGCTTCGGCGGCGAACACTGTGCCCGGAGGCGCCTTCGGAATTTTTGGCAACCTGTCTGAGACGATCTCGACGATGGCTCCGAGCGGCAGTTGAGCGTAGAGCGCAGCCACATCGCTCGACTTCATCCGGATACAGCCGTAACTGGCGGGCCGGCCAATCGTTTTTTCTTCGGGCGTTCCGTGGATGTAAATACAGCGGCTGAAGGCGTGCGCGTTGGAAGCCTGGAGACCGCGCAGCCAAATAATGCGCGTGATCACCGGATCGCGACCGGGAGCATTCGGCTTGATGATCTCACCGGTAAAACGGCGGTTGCGGAAGACGGCGCCGACTGGCGCGTGATCGCCGATTTTCTCAGCGACCTGGAGGAAACCGAGCGGCGTGGTCATTCGTCCCCAGGCATCGCCCAACCCGAATTTGGAAGTCGAAACCGGATAGGTGGCCAGCTTCGTGCCGTTCTCCATCAGCATGAGCTTCTGGTCCTTGACACTAATGATGACGCGGCTGGGACCGTCCGCGCGAAGGGCTGGGGCGAGCGAAAGCAACGCTACCGCAACCAACGAGAAGCGAAACATCACCGGGCTTCTTAGTGCAAAAGAGGCTTTTGTCACGCAGGAATTGTGATCTCGGCCGGACGTTGAGCGCCGACGCTCATCCTGGGAAACCACTGGCCGAGCGACGAAAGCGAAACGTAAAGGAACCCAATCTGGAACATGGCCAGGAACGGGACGGAGATAAACTGGCCGTGCTGAATCGCGAACCAAACGAAGTAAGTGAAGTAAAGCGCGAAAGCCATTTCGGCGATCGGAAGAAGCGATTTGAGCGGCATGTATTTGCAGGTGCGCCACGGCTGCGATTTGCGCTCGATCCCGTATTTCGGCGTCCGGGCGAATTCCGATTTGTGATTGAAGACGGCCTCGAGGACCGCGCGCGCGTTATTGAGCGAAAGGCCGACGCCGAGCGCGAGGAGCGCGGGCAGCAGCAGGATTTCCTTCATCCAGGTGCGCGGATTCAGTTCGCGTTGCGCGCATATATAGAAGACAGCGACGGAGACCGATGCGGTCAGAAAGATCGGCGCGTCGACGAGGAAGGTCCGAAGCCAGCCTGTTTGCGGCCCACCAGTTGAGGGATGGAGAAGCACGCACAAACAAGCTAGCAAAAGGTATGCAAAGTTTGAGGTTAAATGGGCAGTCGCCTCGATTTTTATCGTGAGCGGGAGTTCGCTGCGCCAGATGGTGGGCAGCAATTTCTTGCAGGTCTGGACTGACCCTTTCGTCCACCGGTGCTGCTGCGACTTGAAGCCGTTCATGTCCACCGGCAACTCCGCCGGCGTGATCACGTCCGGTAGGAAAATGAATTTCCAGCCGGCGAGCTGCGCCCGGTAACTCAAATCGAGATCTTCGGTCAGGGTATCGTGCTGCCAGCCGCCCGCCTCGTCGATGCACGACCGCCGCCACAATCCGGCCGTCCCATTGAAATTAAAGAATCGGCCGCTCCGGCTGCGCGCCGTTTGCTCCAGGAGAAGATGGCCGTCGAGGAACATCGCCTGCACGCGAGTGAGCAAGGAATAACCGCGGTTTAAATGGCCCCAGCGCGTCTGGATCATGCCAACCGTCGGGTCGGTGAAAAAATGGATCGTTTTTTGCAGGAGATCGGGATTCGGAACGAAATCGGCGTCGAGAATACAAACGAAATCGCTCTCGGCGGATGCCAGCCCGGTCTCGAGCGCGCCCGCCTTGAACCCGGTGCGATCGGTGCGGTGAATCAGCTCCACGTTGAATCCGCGGCCCTGCAGCTCTTGCACACAACGCCCGGTCAATTCGCGCGTGTCGTCGGTGGAATCATCGAGGACCTGGATCTGGAGAAGCTCCTTGGGGTAATCGATTTCGCTGACCGATTTCAGGAGCCGCTCGACCACATACACTTCGTTGAAGATCGGCAATTGCATCGTCACCTTGGGCAATTGCTCGAAATGGCCAGCCGGAACGACCCCCCGTTTCCGATGCTTCAGGAAAAGATAAATGATCACATAGCGGTGAATCCCGTAGGCGGAGAGGCCGACCAGAACGCTGGTGTAGCAAATGGTCCAGATGATAGAGGCAACACTTCCTTGCATAACGGGTTAGAGAAACTGCCGCCATTAGAAGGGCGGCAGGGCGACATGATGCCGTGTCCACTGCATCCGTCAAATCAAAAATGGGGGGTTTGCCCGTTCAAAGCGGAGACATTTCCGCCGGAAAAAATAATGGCAAAACCAAACGGATTTGACGCGGACGAGCGGAGCTTGCGTTGAGAATGCAAGCAACTGCGGCTGATGGCTCGATTCTCAAGGGGAATGAATGCGCTCTCCTTCGCCCGGCTGAACCTGACTCTATTAGTGATAGTGCTCGCGATCGGGCTTGATTCGGCGTCTCTCCTGGCGCAGGAGCAAACTCAGAACGCAGCCGATTACCAGCGCGAGGAGCTCGGAGTAAATCCCTACACGGCGCCGTCCGTGGCCGACATTTTTCAGCAGCTCGACGATCTCAAGCCGCTTCCCTTCGAGCAACTCAAGCGTGAATTTCCCCAAGCCGCCCACTCCGGCCGCGAACAAATGGGAATGGTCTTCGGCGGGTTGATCGCGGACGGCTTTCTGATCGTCGAATGTCAGAAGAAGAATCTCGTGGAGGACCTGGGGCGCGTGTTGCTTCGCCAGGCACGGAGTCTGGGCGTGGGCGATCGCGTCATGCGCCATAGCGCGAGCCTGACGGAGCTGGGAAAGAAGGGCGACTGGGAAGCGGTGCGCCGCGAACTGATTTCCACGCAGAAGGATGTCGAGCAGGCGATGGGCGAGCTGCGCGATCAGAAAATGGCGCACCTCATCAGCCTCGGCGGCTGGTTGCGCGGTCTCGAAATCACTTCCGGCGCCGTTGAAGCCAACTACACGCCGCAACGCGCCGCCGTCCTTTGGCAGCGCGACCTCATCAATTATTTCGCCGAAGAAACAAAGACGCTTCCACCCGCCGTCGCGCACACGCCTCTCTTTGAGAAAATCCGCGCCGGCGTCGGCGAAATCCGGAAGCTCCTCAATCACGCGCCGCCCGATAAAATGAGCCTCGACGAGGTGAAGGCGCTGCATACTCAGGCGCGAGAGCTCAATCTGGTCATCGCCGCTGCCGAGTAAACGCCATTGAAAGCCAAAACATTTCGGGCCTTGCCGCGACGGTAGAGAGAGCCGAGTTTTTCCTGCGCGATGTCCTGGCTCACGGCGATTCCATTTTTGTCCCATCTCAAGCGGCGCGATCGCGACCGGCTTCAGCGCTACAACATCGTCATCGCGATCCTGCTCGCGGGCTGGTTCCCCTCGATCCTGATGCTGGTCGTTTCCTATACGGTGCTGACCAAGACGCTTGAATCAAAAATTCTCCACGACCGCCAGACCTTCGTGCAACTGGTGGCGCATTTGGTAGGCGACGACCTGAGCCGCACCGGCAGCGTCATCGAGTATTACCAATCCCAGCCCGACATCGCCAAGATGCTGGCAGCGCCCAATTCGGAGACTGCGGCGAAACAATGGCTGACGCAGACGTTTTATTCGCACCCGCGGATTGACGGCATGTTCCTCGCGGCCGCGGACGGCAGGCTCATCGCTTCGTTGCCGGAGATCCCGGCGGACATCGCCCAGGGTTTTTCGTCGGCCTTATGGCGCGAAGGTGCGATGGGATCGCCCGACGTTTACGTCTCGCCGGTCCACCCGCGCTTGCCGGATAGCCGCATTTCGACCGACATCGTCGGAGCTGTCCGGACATCCGAAGGGGCGATCGTGGGATATCTCGGCGTCTCGGTCCTGGTGGAGCGAATGGGGCGGCGGTTGTCCTCGATCGACTTCGCGGACCAGGCGATCTGCCAGGTAGTCGATCAAAATGGCCGCGCGCTTTTCACGAACAACTTTGCGCCGAACACAGAGCCCGTAACCGCGCAGCGGGCCAGCCTGATCGAAGAGATTCGAAAGCTGAGGACCGGCTCGATCGAGCGGAGGGGAAATCTCTATTCGTTCACGCCGGTGGAAAATACGGGCTGGATGACCGTGGTCGAACAACCAAAAGCCGTCGCCTACAAACCGGTGCGGGATCTTTTGGACAAGATCACCATTCCGGCCCTCTGGCTGATTGTGGTGACGGCGGTGGCGGCCTGGTTCGCGGGCAAGGTGGCGCGGCGCCAGGCAGAAGCAGCGCGCCGGATCGAGCGCGAAGTTATTTTTAACGAAAAAATTCTGGCGAACATGCCGAGCGGCATCGCCCTGGTCGACCCGGAATCGCGGCATTTTCTTCAGGCCAATCAGGCCTTCAGCGACATGGCCAAACGTTTCGGCGAATTACCCGACGCGACAGATATCTACGACGCAGGCTACGACGATGTGAAGATCGCGCCCGGCGAAGCGATCGAACGGGTGCTGAGTTTTGGCGCGCCGTTTCAACTGGTGGAGCAGCCGTTCATCGATCGCGATGGGATGACGCGCTTCGTGAACGTGAATCTGCTTCGGCTTCAGGGCTCGGAGCAGACCATCCAGGGCGTCCTCTATCTGGTGGAAGACAAAACCCGCGACGTGACGCTGCGCCAGGAATTGATCGGCGCGAACGCAGCGAAGGACCAGTTCCTCGCATTGCTCTCGCACGAGTTGCGCAACCCGCTCTCGCCCGTCATCGCCATGGTCGGCGAGCTGGAAGCGAACGCGCCGGATACGCCCGAAGTCCGCCGCGCCCTCGAAGTGATCCGCCGCAACGTCGAGCTGGAGGCGCGCTTGATCGACGATCTGCTCGATGTCACCCGCATCTCCAAAGGCAAGCTCCAGCTCAGTTTGGAAAACGCGAGCGTGCACGAGATCCTCCAGCGCTCCTATGAAATCTGCCGCGAAGACATTGCCGCGAAAGATCTGAAAATCGAATTCCGCCTGCGAGCCGAACATGCTTTCGTGGAAGGCGATCCGGCGCGGTTGCAGCAGATCTTTTGGAACCTGATCAAGAACAGCGTGAAATTTACTCCGGCCGGCGGACGGATCGTCATCGAAACGTTGAACCCTTCACCGGACAAGATCGAGATTCGGACGACCGACACCGGCATCGGCATTGAGCAGGACCAAATGGACAGAATCTTCAACGCGTTCGAGCAGGGCCAAAGCTCGATCACGCGCCGCTTCGGCGGGCTGGGACTCGGTCTCGCGATCTCAAAGGCGATGGTGAGCGCGCACGGGGGGACGATCAAAGCCGATAGCCGCGGTAAGGATCGCGGCGCCACATTTATCGTGACGCTGACCGTGATCGCGACGCCGGCCACAGTTCCTGTCGATGGCGGCAAGAAAGCGCCGAAAGGCGAGGATGCGCAGGAAGAATCGGCGAAGGGTCCGGGCCCGCGCATCCTGGTGGTGGACGATCACCTGGACACATGTACCGGCATGAGGATGATGCTGGAACGGCGCGGTTATCGCGTGACCGTGGCCCACACCGCGGATCAGGCGGCGCAAAAAACGCAGCATCAGGAATTCGATCTCGTCATCAGCGATATCGGTTTGCCGGATCGATCGGGCTACGAGCTGATGCAGGAGCTGAGCACGACGAAGGGCCTTCGCGGCATCGCGCTCAGTGGGTTCGGCATGGAGAACGATGTCAGCCGCGCGCGCGCAGCCGGTTTCTCCGAGCACCTGACGAAACCGATCAACTTCGATCGGCTCGAGGAATCGATCCAAAGCCTGCTGTTGGAGCCGGAACCGGCGTCTCGATCTTAATTAGTTTGTGGGGCGCTCGCCGCGCTCGCCGCTTCCTTTTCTGCCGTCGCCTTTTCGGAAGCTTCCTTCAATTCGCGCGAAAGTTTTTCCACACGCTGGCGCATGATCTTGCCGGCCTTGAATTTCACCGTGGCGCGAGACGGAATCACAAAACTGCTGCCCGGTTCGTTCGGGTTGCGACCCACGCGCGGTTTGGTCAGGCGCGGCTGGAACACGCCAAAATTACGCAGTTCGACCGCGACGTTGTTCGCCAAACTGTTCGTAATGTGGTCGAGCGTTCGCTGCACGACTTCAAACACGTCGTGCTGCACCATCCCGGTCTGATTGCTGATGGCCACAACGATGTCCCTCTTGGTGAGCTTTGACATATCACAAAGTAATCGTGTCCCGGCATTAAGATGGTGGGACGTAATTGCAACAAATTTGCAATTGGAGCCGGCCCGCCCTCAGACCGGTGCGGTACAGAATTTTGCGCTTTAGAGCGCTAGCTCGTGACTGGCCGGCTAAAGACGCGGCCGAGGTAATAGGAGACCGCGTTTTGTTCTGCGAGCGATTTGCGCCGCGACTTCAATTGGCCCTGCACCACTCCGAGCTTGGTGAAAACGCCGTTCCATTCCGACTCCAGGCGCCGGACTTCTTCGTTCGTTAATTCGCGCACTCCGCGCACCGACACGCAGCGCTGGAGCACATTCATCGCCCGGCCGGAAAGTTCCGCCAGGATCCCCAACGCGCCGAAGACATGTTCGCTCTCCTGCAAAAGATTCGCGCGAATTTCCGTGAACTGGCGCTCCTGTTCGGCCGAGATGATCGGTCGCGCCTTATCGAGGCCGTACGTAATCAGATCGTGCAGCTTCTTCCAATTATCGAGCTGCAAAGTCAGCAGCCGCAGCTGGGTTTCGATCGCCTTGTCTCTCATAAGGGCCCTGTCGCGGAAAGTTCCAGGGTCTCATCGAGCTTCTGGAGATTGTCGATCAGCAGATGCGCCCACGGGCGATCCACGCTTTGCACCTGGCTGATAATTCCCTCTTCAAAATAAAAGCGCCCCTGCCGCCAGCGAAAGATTTCAGCGACCGCCGATTCTCCTTCGAGCGAACCGAAGACCGCATGCCGGACCGAACCGTGCGCCAGATAAATCTCGCTGTTGCCGCGGCCCGACTTGAAGGTGAAGCGACCGCTGCGTTGTCCGAGGCAGCTCATCTGCAAAATCTCGGCGGCTGAAAATTGATTGAGGTTGCCGATCAGGGAATGGCAGGGATCGATGCCTTCCGCCGGGGTGCCGCCTTGGGCCAGCGATCGGACAAAAGTGTGCAATTGCCGGCGCAGACTGCGCGCGCTGCCGTTGCTGACGATGTTCGTGATTTTCTGCTGCTGCGCGGCCAGCGCGAATCCCTTCTCGTTCGTTCTTGGAGCGAGGCAAACGATCCGCAAAGAGGGAAAATGCTGGCGCGCATTGGTCGCCTGCTCCATCGCGATCCGGGCTTCACCTTCGACGACGAATCCGTCAAAGTTTTCCGCGAGCAACACCGAGACCGCTTCCGCCATCGTGCGCACCACGCGGGTCTCGATGTCGTCGATCTCGTCAAAAATACCGAGGGCGCGGTCCTGAAAGACCGGATCCGCGTTTAGGATAAGGAGCCTTGTTTCCACAAATTGCGCGTCGAAAGGTAAAAACTAAATAGCAGGAAGCTTGCCTGCCGGGATTCCAACTTCTCCAGTTTACCTGCGCCACTCGCGCCGGGGCGGAGGCGCAGCATAACTGCCGGGCGCGATCTCGTGCGCGGTGCGAAAATGCACTTTCGCGACCTTCCGCAATGCCTCCGGGCCCTCTGCCTCGACGAGCTTCTTCGCCGCCTCCTTCACCTGTGCCGAAACCCCCCGGCCCAGCTTCGCTCCGACCGCTTTCCCCTTCCGCTCCAGCCAGTCAATGAACGCTTCCCGGGCCAGGATGGAAGCCGCGGCCACCGCCAGATCGGATTCCGCTTTGGTCCGCTGGTCGAGTTGAATCGCCTGGCCGTGCTGGAGCAGCGCGCGCTCGATCACTTTCGCGTCCGCGAATTTGTCCGACAACGCGCGGGGGCACTCCGGCTTTTTCGCGAGCAAATTCTCAATCACCCGCGCATGACCCCACCCCAGGAGGCTGTTGAGATTGCCGAACTTTTCGTAGAGATCGTTATAGCGCTCGGGGCCGATGGCGACGGTATCGACCGCCGCCCCGGGAGTGGTCCGGATGATTTTTGCCAGAGCGCGAATCCGCGCATCCGATCCGATTCGTTTGCTGTCCTGAATTCCGGCATCGAGGAATGTTCGGGCGATCGGTCCATCCACGTAAACGCCGGCGATGACGAGCGGACCGAAGAAATCGCCCTTGCCGCTTTCATCGATGCCGAAATGCGGCTCGAACATTTCCGGCGAATGGACTTCTTCGTAACCGAGCTTGGCCTGCTCGAGAATTTTCGGCTCGAGCTCGAATTGGACGAATTCCTCGATTCCCTTCCCCTGGAGCAAGACCTTTGGGCCTTTTTCGTAAACGGCGACGCTCAGCTTATTTTTTTGCGCGAAGAAAATCGTGTACGGCTTCGGCGAGAATTCGAAGCCGAGATCTTTGAGCAAGGTGCGAAGCTTTGTCGCCTGGTCCGCCGTGAGCGGGTGAGTATAGGAGTTCATCCGTGCGAAGGGGCAAACGTCCAACGCCGAACCCTCCTTCGCAAGCTACGGCGTGGCAGGCTGCCCAACGTCCAATGTTGAATGAAAGACTCTGAATTCGGCGTTGAACGTTCTGCGCCTGCCACGCCGTAGCTTGCGGAGGAGGGTTGGGCGTTCGACGTTTTCTTCCATCAACGCGAACCCTTTTCCGCACGCCGCCGCATTCCGCCGCTCTCTCCTTTCCTGGTATCGCCAAAACGGACGCGATCTCCCCTGGCGCCGCACCACCAATCCCTACGCGATCCTCGTCTCCGAGTTCATGCTGCAGCAGACCCAGGTCTCCGCCGTCATCCCCTACTATAATGAGTGGATGCGGCGCTTTCCGGATTTTGGCGCCTTGGCAGCATCGTCCGAACAGGAAGTTCTCCATGCCTGGCAGGGTCTCGGTTACTACGCACGCGCCCGTAATCTCCGCGCGACGGCGCTCGCCGTAATGGAAAAACATGGCGGAATATTTCCGCAGCGTTTGGCCGAGATCGAGGATCTTCCCGGAATCGGTCGCTACACGGCCCGCGCGGTCGCCACCTTCGTTTTCGATAAATCGGTGCCGATCGTTGAAGCGAACATCGCGCGTTTGCTCGCCAGGTTAACCGATCTCAAAGTCCCAATCGATACGAGCGCCGGCCGCGAAATGCTCTGGTCCAGCGCTGAAGCGCTCCTGCCAAATCGCGCCGCGGGAATTCATAACTCCGCGCTCATGGACCTGGGCGCGCTCGTTTGCACAACCCGACCCAAGTGTGAATTATGCCCGGTAAAAACGTTCTGCCGCGCCTCAGACCCATCTGCGTTGCCGCGAAAAAAGCCGCGCCGCTCCCTCGAATTGCGCACCGAACATCACAGCTTCTCTCTTCGCCGTCATCGCGTCTTGCTCGAACAGTCGCGTGACCGCTGGCAGGGAATGTGGGTTCTGCCGCCTCTGGCCCTCGCACCGACTGCGAGCGAGGCACTGCACCTCTCGCAATTCCCTTTCACGCATCATCGCATCACGCTCGCCGTCTACGCGCACGACTCCGCCGCGAAAAGAAATCAGCATCAGCGGTGGTTTCCCATCCGCGACCTTGCCTCGGTTCCCCTTCCCTCACCACATCGCCGCGCCCTCAATCAGATTCTCGCCCTGTCCTAATTCGACGTTGGACGTTGGGCGTTGGACGTTGGACGTTTTCCCCCAATGACCGGCCTTCAACAGCTTCCCGACGCTCGCGGTCACTTCGGTCCCTACGGCGGCATGTTCGTTCCAGAAACCCTGATGTCCGCCCTGGCCGATCTCACGGCCGAATACGAACGCGCGAAAAATGATCCAGCGTTCCAAAAGGAACTGGACGAACTGCTGCGTAATTTCGCGGGTCGTCCAACGCCCCTCTATTTCGCCGAACGCCTGACCAAAAAACTCGACGGCGCGAAAATTTATTTAAAGCGCGAAGATCTCCTCCATACCGGCGCGCATAAGATCAACAACGCGCTCGGCCAGATCCTGCTCGCGCGTCGCATGGGCAAGACACGCATCATCGCCGAGACCGGCGCCGGCCAGCACGGAGTCGCGACGGCGACGGTGGCAGCTCGCTTTGGCTGCGAGTGCATTATTTACATGGGCGCCGTCGATATGGAGCGGCAGGCGCTCAACGTCGCCCGGATGAATTTTCTCGGCGCAAAAGTCGTCGCCGTTACCGCGGGTCAGGCCACGCTCAAGGAAGCGATCAACGAAGCGATGCGCGACTGGGTCACGAATGTTCGCACGACCCATTACATTTTGGGTTCCGCGCTCGGCTCGCATCCATATCCCATGATGGTCCGCGATTTTCATCGCGTCATCGGACTCGAAGCGCGCGCGCAAATTCTCGAACGCGAAGGCCGCCTGCCGGATTTGCTCGTCGCCTGTGTCGGCGGCGGCAGCAACGCCATCGGCTTGTTCCATCCGTTCCTGGAAGACGAGTCGGTGAGAATGATCGGCGTCGAAGCCGGCGGTGAAGGCATTCGGACCGGCAAACACGCGGCGCGTTTCCAAGGCGGCAAGCTCGGCGTGCTTCAGGGCACGAAAACGTTTGTGCTCGCGAATGAAGACGGCCAAATCGAGCTCACCCATTCCGTTTCCGCGGGGCTCGACTACGCCGCGGTCGGGCCGGAACACAGCTATCTCCGCGACGCCGGCCGGATCAATTACGATTACGCGACCGACGACGAAGCGCTCGGCGCTTTTCGTGAGCTCGCGGAAACCGAGGGAATCATTCCCGCCCTGGAAACGGCACACGCCATCGCGCACATCATGAAGATCGCGCCGAAGATGGGGCCTGACGAATTGATCATCGTCAACTGTTCAGGGCGTGGAGACAAAGATGTGTCCCAAGCCGCGGCGCATTTCGGCCTGTAGGCTCGACTTCGCTCGGAATGACAGGAAAAGTAACGCGATGCGCAGCATGACTGGTTACGGCCGCGGCGAAGTCGATCACGCCGGCGCGAAATTCAGCGTGGAACTCAACTCGGTGAACCGGAAGCAAAGCGACATCGTCGTGAATCTCCCGCGCGATCTCGTCGAGCTCGAGCCCCGAATCCGTCAGACCATCAACGAAAAGATTTCGCGGGGCCGCACCAACGTTTTCGTCGCGTTGCACGACGGCGAAACCGGCTCGCGCAATCTCGCGCTCGATACCGCGCTCGCCCGTTCCTACCACGAAGCGATGTTGACCCTGCAAAAAGAACTCAGCGCTCCCGGTGAAATAACCATCGGCACGATTCTCCAGGCCCCCGGCGTGATGCGTTCCCCCGAGCACAGCATCGACGCGCAGGAAGCCTGGCCGGTTTTGCAGAAAGCGCTCGCTCTCGCTCTCGCCGATCTCATCAAGATGCGCGAGCGCGAAGGAAAACATCTCGCGAAAGATTTGATCCATCGCCTGAAAGTTCTGCGCGCGGAGATCAAGCAAGTCCGCGCCTTGTATCCCGACGTCGTGAAAAAATATCGGAGCGCGTTGCTGGAGCGGATCGAGAAAGCCGGGGTCAATCTGCCCCTGGATGACGAGCGCTTGCTGAAAGAGATCGCCATCTTCGCGGACCGCGCCGACATCTCGGAAGAATTGACCCGCCTGGAAAGTCATCTCGCGCAGTTTGCGCATCATCTCCGCAAGAACGAACCTGTCGGCCGCACCCTCGAATTCATTACCCAGGAAATTTTTCGGGAATTGAATACGCTGGGCGCGAAATCGAACGACGCCGCCATTTCCCAGCGTGTCGTCGCCTGCAAAGCGGAGTTGGAAAAAATCCGGGAACAAATTCAAAACCTTGAGTAATCAATTTACCCGCACCGGAATTCTCTTCGTCATCTCCGCCCCTTCCGGCGCGGGGAAGACTACCCTCTGCGAGGCGCTGCGGCAGACAGCAGACTTTGTTTACTCGGTTTCGTGCACGACACGGGCGCCGCGCGCCGGCGAGATCGAAGGCGAAGACTATCATTTCTTAACCGAGTCCGATTTCCGCGCGCGTGTGGAAGCGGGCGAATTTTTGGAATACGCGAAGGTGCACGAACATTCCTACGGCACGCTCCGCGGACCGCTCGTCGCCAATCTGAAGAGCGGCGTCGATGTTCTGATCGACGTCGATATCCAGGGCGCCGCGGCGATCCGATCGTTCGACGATGAAATAATCCGGCAGGCTCTCTGCGACGTTTTCATCATGCCGCCCGATCTGGATGAGTTGCGGAAACGTCTGACCAAGCGCGGAACTGAAACGCCGGAGCAAATCGAATCGCGGATCGTGACAGCCGCGCGCGAGATGGAACTCTGGCGCGACTATCGCTACACCATCATCAGCAAATCGATGGAGGAAGATTTGCAAAAGTTCCGAAATATAATGGGGGCGGAGAGGTATCTGAGTCGGCGGCTGGCCCTGGCCTGATCCAAGCGATGGCTGACAATCCGCAATCCGCAATCCGCAATCCGAAATGCGTGGTGCTCGGCGTGACCGGTTCGATCGCGGCCTACAAATCTGCCGAGTTGGCGAGCCTGCTCGTGAAACAAGGCCATAATGTTTTCGTGGTCATGACACGGGATGCCGTTGAATTCATCACGCCATTGACCCTGCAAACTCTCTCGAAGAATCCAGTCACGACCAGCTTCTTCGATGAAAAGGAAAACTGGCGGCCGGGCCATATCGAGCTGGCAGATAACGCGAGTCTTCTCCTGATCGCGCCCGCGACTGCAAATGTGATCGCGGAGCTCGCGCATGGTCTCGCCGGTCATCCGCTCGCCGCCATCGCACTCGCAACGCGCGCGCCCATCCTGCTCGCGCCGGCCATGAACGGCAAAATGTGGGAGCATCCCGCCACGCAGGAAAATGTCGCCGCCTTGAAAGCGCGCGGCGTCGAGTTCATCGGTCCCGAGGCAGGAATGCTGGCGTGCGGGTACGAAGGTATCGGTCGTTTGTGGAAAGTGGATGACATCGCTTTCCGCGCGGAATTTCTTCTGGCGCGCCAGGATAACTTGATCGCGTGAGGTTTCTCGTCACCGCTGGTCCGACGCGAGAAGCGGTCGATCCCGTCCGCTTCATCAGCAATCGCTCGTCCGGAAAAATGGGATACGCGATCGCGGAAGCGGCGCTCGATGGCGATCACGCGGTCACGCTGATCTCCGGCCCGACATGCATCGCCGCGCCTGCTGGCACGAAATTTATTTCCATCACGACGAGCGACGAACTACACGACGCCGTCCATCGCGCGGTGCGCGATTGCGACGTTCTAGTGATGTGCGCGGCCGTTTCGGATTACAAACCCGCGCGCGTCGAGCCGCGCAAAATGAAGAAGCGAAAGGAACCTTTCGCGCTCGAGCTGATTCCGACGCGCGACATTCTCGCCTCGTTGCCGAGGGAGAATCGCAGTTATCTCGTTGTCGGCTTCGCGGCGGAGACGCACGATCTCGAAAGGAACGCGCAAAAAAAACTGCTCGCGAAAAATTGCGACGCGATCGTCGCGAACGACGTGAGCAAAACGGATTCCGGAATGGAGAGTGACGAAAATGAAGTCGTGATTTTCTTTCGCGGCGGCGAAATGAAAAGAATTTCGCGCGCTTCAAAAAAAATAATCGCGCGCGCGCTCGTGAAAATAATTTCAAAGATGTTGCAAAAAAGTTTGACAAAAAAATCGTGATGACTACTGACAACAGTAAGTGAAGTTAAAAAAATCCTTCACCAACCCACCGCGTTAGCGGACCGAAAGGGGGGATTAGTCGATATGGCAGCTAAGAAAAAAGCAAAGAAAGCTCCCGCCAAGAAAAAGGCGGCCGCGAAGAAAAAGAAACATTAGTTTCAATTAACTCCGGTAACGAGCTACGGAGCTTTTCGTAGTTCCAACAAATAACTTCAACCCGGGAGGAGGATTCATTTCTTCCTCCCGGTTTTTTTATTTCCCGAGCGGCGCGGTGAAATCATTTGGCAGGGCGAGGCCGCACTATTAGTCATTTCTCATGACGCATTACCTCGATGCGGCGGTCGAAGCCGCGCGCGCCGCGGGCGAACTGCTCCGGCACAATTTTCAGCAGCCGCTCCGGGTCAACTCCTCGGAAGCGCACGACATCAAGCTCGAGATCGATGTCCGGACACAAACCTTGATCACCGATTCGCTCCTGAAGAAATTTCCGGAGCACGCGCTTTACGGCGAGGAAGGGATTGTCGGCGATCAAACCAGCGACCATCAGTGGGTCGTGGATCCGCTCGACGGCACCGTGAATTATTTCTACGGCATTCCGCATTTCTGCGTCTCGATCGCGCTGCGTTACATGGGCGAGATTATCGTCGGAGTAATTTACGATCCGATTCGTGAGGAACTTTGGACGACGCAAAAGGGTGGAGTGCCAACGTTGAACGGAAAGCCGTTTCGTGTGAGTGAGCGCGCCGATCTCGCCGAAGCAATCATTTCGGTTGGGCTTTCGAAAACCGGCGCGACGATCGCTGCCGGTTTGCCGCTTCTTCAGCAAATGATCCATCGCGCGCGCAAATGCCGGCTGATGGGAAGCGCGGCGCTCGACATGGCGTACGTCGCGTGCGGCCGGTTCGATGCCTACATCGAGCAGGGAATCAGTCTCTGGGATATCGCCGCTGGCTGGATCCTTGTCGAGACTGCGGGTGGCACGGTCGATATGAAACCGCGCTCGGATATGAAAGACAAATACAGCATCGTCGCGTCGAATGGCGTGATCGATCTGAAACTTTAAGGCATGACCAGATCTGGAATTGGATACGACGCGCATCGTCTCGCGCCCGGCCGCAAATTGATTCTGGGCGGAATTGAAATTCCGCACGATCGCGGGCTCGACGGACATTCGGACGCGGATGTTCTTTGCCACGCGATCGCGGACGCACTCCTCGGGGCGGTGGGCGAGAGCGATATCGGCCATCATTTTCCGAACACGGACGAATCGATTCGGGGCATCAGCAGTCTCGAGATTTTGCAACGGACGAATGAGTTGCTCGGTCAGATGCGGGCGCGCGCGGTGAACGTGGATGCGACGCTGATCGCGGAAGCGCCGAAGATCGCGCCGCACATTCCGGCGATGCGAGAGAAGATCGCGACGGCGTTAGGTCTCGAGCGGTCGCGCGTGAGCATCAAAGCTACGACGAATGAAGGCCTGGGCGCGATCGGGCGCGGCGAAGGCATGGCGGCGATGGCGGTGGCGACGGTGGAAATGGAGTAATGGCGATCCGCCTCTTCAACACCTACTCGCGCGAGCTCGAGGAATTTCAGCCGCTCGATTCGGCGGGTCGCGAAGTGAAGATGTATACATGCGGGCCGACGGTTTACAGCCACGCGCACATCGGAAATTATCGCGCTTATCTTTTTGAAGACCTGCTCCAGCGGCACCTGGAGTTGCGCGGGTTCAAGGTACGCCGCGTGATGAATATCACGGACGTGGACGACAAAACGATCCGCGGATCGCGCGAGGCGGGAGTTCCGCTGGGGGAATTCACCGCGCCGTTTAAGAAAGCGTTTTTCGAAGATCTCGAGAGGCTTCGTATTAAGCCTGCTGATTTTTTTCCGGAAGCGACGGATTCACGCGAGATCGCCGCGATGATCGAAATGATCAAGACGCTGATCGAACGCGGGCTCGCGTATCAGGCGGACGACAAATCCGTTTACTTTCGAATCAACAAATTCCCCGATTATGGAAAGCTCGCTCACTTCGATCTCTCGGAATTGCGCCCGACCGGCCGCGTGAAGAGCGACGAGTACGATAAGGAACACGTGGGCGATTTCGCGCTCTGGAAAGCCTGGGATGAAGCGGATGGGCCAGTGAAGTGGGAAAGTCCGTGGGGAGCAGGGCGGCCGGGCTGGCATATCGAGTGCAGCGCGATGGCGACGCAACTTCTCGGCGAGCAGCTCGATATTCATTGCGGTGGCGTGGATAACATTTTCCCGCATCACGAAGCGGAGATCGCGCAGACGGAAGGATGCACGGGAAAAAAGTTCGTCCGCTACTGGCTGCATTGCGCGCATCTCATGGTCGATGGCCAGAAGATGGCGAAGTCGCTCGGGAATTTTTACACGCTGCGAGATGTGATCGAGAAAGGATACAGCGGACGCGAGGCGAGATATGCGTTGATGCGAGTGCATTATCGCGCGCCGCTGAATTTCACTTGGGAGGGAATGGAGGAGGCGCGAGTGGCGTTGGGGAGGATTGATGATTGGGTGCGTCGGCTGCGGGAGAAGGCGGGGGAAGAAAACGTCGAACGTCGAACGTCCAACGTCCAACGTCCAACTGAAGAGTTTGAAGCGGCGCTCGACGACGACTTGAATATTTCCGGCGCACTCGGCGCATTGTTTGAAATGATCCGGGAGACGAATCGTGAGCTTGATCTCGGCCAGGTCGAGGCAGCGAAAGCGGCTTCGTTGTTGGAATGGTGGAGTCGCGTTGATTCGGTTCTGGCGGTCAGCAGAGAAGAGGGTGGCGTGCCGGCGGAGATTGCGGCGCTGGGTGAGGCGCGCGTGCAGGCGAGGCTTGCAAAGGATTGGGGAAAAAGTGATGAATTGCGTGACGAACTCGCCGCGCGCGGCTGGGAAGCTCGCGATACCAAGGACGGACAGAAAATCACGCGGCGCGGCGGAGTCTAAACATGTTTGCGCCTACGGAATTTCTCAGTCTCGAACACACGGCGCATTCGAAGCTGTTCGAATCGCAGAAGTACGTTTGGGACGCGCTCAAACAGATCGAGAGTTATCTCCAATTCCGCCTGAAGCCGGCGGTGCTCGGAGATTTGCTGGGCAAACCGTTTATCAGCAACAAGGTTTTTATCGGCGCGGGAACGATCGTCGAACAGGGCGCTGTCTTAAAGGGACCAGCGTGGATCGGCGAGAATTGTCACATCCGCAGCGGCTGTTACGTGCGCGAGAATGTGATCGTGGGGAACGGCGTGGTGATGGGGAACTCCTGCGAGTTCAAGAATTGCATCCTGTTCGATGAAGCGCAGGTGCCGCATTTTAATTATGTGGGCGATTCGATTTTGGGGCACCGCGCGCACCTCGGCGCGGGGGTCATTCTCTCAAACGTGAAGCTGGATCATCAGGAGATTCATGTAAGCGCGGCGGATGGCGATATCGCAACGGGGCTAACGAAATTCGGAGCCATTGTCGGCGATCGGACGGAGATCGGTTGTAACGCGGTGATTAATCCGGGGTCGGTGCTGGGGCGGGATTGCATGATTTATCCGGGAGCAAATTTTCGCGGTGTGTTGCCGAACGCGAGCGTGGTGAAGGTGCGACAGAATATTCAGGTGATGACGCGACGGCCGGCGAATGGCGGGTAGGAACGGATGGGCAGGGATTCGAACCCTGGTTGCCTTGCGGCAAACACGCTTTCCAGGCGTGCGCATTAGACCACTCTGCCACCCATCCAATTCAACTCCTGCTCCTGATCTTGATCATGCTCCTGATCAAATCACACCGCGACTCCCCGGAGTGATCATGAGCAGGACTAGGATCAAGAGCAGGAGGATTAAAGCTGCAACCGGCGGAAGAGTTCGTCGAGCGGCAGTTGCAGGCCAATGTAAAATTCGCCGAAATCACCGTAGAGCGCGCTCACTTCATCGAAACGTATCTGGTAAACGATCGACTTAATCTGAAAGGTGTCCTGGGCAAAGAGCGTCACGCCCCACTCCGCGTCGTCGAGGCCGCTCGAGCCGGTGATGAGCTGTTTCACTTTGCCGGCGTATTGCCGGCCAACCGCGCCGTGGCCGAGCATGAGCTTGCGACGAACCTCGAAAGGCAAGGCATACCAGTTACGCGCTTCGCCCCGCCGCTTACTCATATTATAGAAGCAGACGACCGGCCAATCCGGCAGCGTGGGGTAAACGCGCTCGTGGCGGTAGTGTTTCATCCGTTCCTCGAAAGCCGCCATCGACTTTTCAAATTCTGCCGTGCCCCGATTGATCTTCTGCTCGTTCTCGAGAATCGCGACGTATTCTTCCGCGTTCGTTTTGTATTCGCTTTCCTCGGTGAGCGACAGATAGCTGTAAACCGGAACGAGAACATCGGCGCCCAGCGCGAGAGTGAGTTTCTTCTCAATCCGATTTGCGGTGTGCAGATCGGGCGTGATCAACATGAAGCCGAGATCCGCTTTCGGGGTAACGACGCTGAGCGTGAGCAATTGCGTCGATTCCATCGCGCGGATTTCCTGCACCAGTGAAGAAAGCGAGACTTTGGCCGCCCGTTGCTCTTCCGAGCTGAGCAATTGCCATTGGCCGTACTCGATCCGGTAATAAAGATGGAGACAGTGCCAACCTTGTTCGGGAATCAGCGCAGCGTCGTTTTCGTTCATCGCGTCAAACTGGAGCGTTCGCGGGCCCGGGTAAATGCGCGATGCAATATTCTTCGCCATCGCTCGCCACGCGAAATTCGCGATTGGGATCGCTTAGTTCAGTAGCGCCGCAGGTTGCACATTTATGAAGAGGTTCTTCGTCGCTGCGCGATTGGACCTCGAAACGTTTCCGCCGGCCGGCGATCTCCTTCCGCTGCCGCAGGTTTTGAATCACTTCCGGTCCGAAAAAGATGAGGTAATTGCTCAGCGCCGCAACCAAAGCCAGCCGGTAGGAATTTGACTGGGTAACGAACCCGATCCCAAGAAATCCCGCGTAAATCCAGGCCACCCACTTGATCTTCAACGGCAGAATGAAGAAAACGTAGATGACCTCGTCGGGGTAGAAATGGGCGAAGGCGAAGAAGAGGCTCGTGAAAAGCATTTGGTTGGAAAACTGACTATTCGAGAGCACCGCCGCGACCGTCGTGCCCGCCATTCCCACCAAAAAATAGAGGGTGAGACGGAAAGCTCCCCACGCCCGCTCCAGGCCGTCCCCGATAAACCAGAGGAACCAGAGGGCGATCACGACGAGAAGAAAGTGCCCTGTCTGCGGGACGAAGATGTAGGTCACAAGCCGCCAGACTTCGCCGGCGCGGATCCGCGCCATGTCCAGGGTGAGATAAGAATCGAAGCCCTTATTCAAGAGGACGAGAACGAAGACGAGCGCGTTCAACGTCACGATGGCGCGCATCAATCCGGGAATGGCGATGAAGCCAAAACGCCGTTCGAGTTTGTCCAGAAAGCTCATCGCGCGGGAAAGTAGCGCAAGCTTCGAGCTTGCGAAACAAAACAAGATCGCATGGAAGCTTGCGCTGCTTTTTGCCCAGTCTAGCTTGCGGATCGTGACCGACGCCGCGCCAAAAAAAACGCCGCTTTACGACGAACATGTGCGGCTTGGCGCCCGAATGATTCCGTTCGGCGAATGGATCATGCCGGTGCAATACAGCGGCATCATGGACGAGCACCAGGCGGTGCGAAAAAACGTCGGCGTGTTTGATATCTCGCACATGGGCCAGCTCATCGCGGCCGGTCCGAGCGCGGCTGGTTGGCTGAATGAGATGCTGACGAACAACATCGAGAAGCTCGAGGTGGGCAGTGGCCAGTACACGTTTCTCCTGAATGAGCAGGGCGGAATCATCGACGACCTCATCGTGTACCGGACAGCGCCGGAGGAATTTCTGCTGGTCGTGAATGCCTCGCGCTCGGATGAAGATTTTGGGTGGCTGCAAAAGCACCTTGCCGCCACCAAGGAAGGGCGATCTCCAGATCGCCCCGGCGGTTTGGAAACCGCCGCTCCTTGTGAACTGACTAACCGCAGCGCGGATTATGGCGGACTCGCGGTTCAAGGACCGCGCGTTGTCGAGCTTTTCCAAGCGCTGCTCGGCAATGACGCGGAGCTGCCGGCACGCAATCATATCAAGAACTTCGATTATGACGGCATCAAATTGACCATCGCCCGCACCGGCTACACCGGCGAAGACGGCGTAGAGGTTTTCTTTCCGGCGAAAGATGCGGGGAAGATTTGGAACGATCTCCTCGGGAAGGGAAAGGAGCTCGGCATCCGGCCGTGCGGCCTCGGCGCGCGCGACACCTTGCGTTTGGAAATGTGCTACCCACTCAACGGCTCCGATCTTTCGCCCGAACACAATCCGATCGAGGCCGGCCTCGGGTTCTTCGTCGATTTGAAGAAGCCGAAATTCCTTGGACGCGAAGAATTGGCGAAGGCGAAAGAAGGTGGAACGGCCAACAAGCTGGTCGCCTTCCGCATGACGACGAAAGGCCCGCCGCCGCGTCCGCATTACGCCGTTTGGCGCGAGGGCGAGCGGATCGGCGAAGTGACGAGCGGGACTTTGTCGCCAAGCTTGAATGAAGGGATCGGCATGGCCTACGTTGCGGCGGCGCACGCGAAGGCCGGCACCGAGCTGGAAATAGAAATACGCGGCCAGAGATTTCCTGCAGTCATCGAAAAGAAACCGCTCTACAAAAAATCATGAACGTTCCCGACGATCTTTATTACACCGAATCTCACGAATGGGTCCGCCCGGAAGGGGAGAACGCGCGCGTCGGCATCACCGATCATGCGCAGGCGGAGCTGACCGATGTCGTGTTCGTCGAGCTGCCGAAAGTGGGCGCGAAGGCCGAGGCCCGCGGGCAGATCGCAGTCGTGGAATCGGTGAAAGCGGCGAGCGATATTTACGCGCCGATCAAGGGCACCGTGGTGGAAGTGAACAAGGCGTTGGAAGGAAACCCGGCGCTGATCAACACCGATCCTTTTGGCGAAGGCTGGATCTTTGTGCTGAAGATGGATTCGCCGGAAGACGTCAAGCAACTCAAGGACGCGGCGGCGTACACAAAGATGATCGGGTAAGTCGGTCGCGATCCAAATCGCTAGCGGCGCGATTTGCTCCGCGTTTTCGCGGCCGGAGCGGACGAAGGATTTAACAATTCGTCCACGTAACGGATGAGATCATCAAGCGAGGCCACACTGGCGAGAAAGCTGTAGCCGCTGATAAAACCACCGGTCACCACCTTTTTCTCGGGGGCGGCCTCCCCGTTCAAGAAGAGAAAAGGCGTGTCCTTAAGAGAGGGATCGGCTTTCAACTGGCGGTTCACATCCTCGCCCTCGGACACATGGGTCGTGTCGAGCAAAACGAGGTCGGGCAGAAACCACGGCGCCGCATGCAGGGCGAGCCGGCTGTCTGCCTCGACTTTGACCAGATATCGCCCGGTGCTTTCGAGAGCCTGCCTAACGAACGCAGTCACTTTCGGTTCGTGATCCACCAGCAGGATTTTTTTCAAAAATTTCATCGTGCGACTTTCACCTGGCCTACCAAGCATCGGGTATGCCAGCGTCGCACGGCGGGAAGTACGGATGGAGGCGGCGCGCCCTCGTGCCGGAGAGATTGGCGCACGCATTCTTTCTGGCGCCCTGAGGGCAGGCCGTCTTCAGGACTCAGAACAAAGCCGAAACGGTGTTGATGGTGAGCGCGAGAATGACGGTGTTGAATCCGAACGAGAGCATGGCGTGGACGAGCACCAGCTTGCGCAAATCGCGCGACGTCACCTGCACATCCGATACCTGGAAGCACATGCCGATCACGAACGAAAAGTAGGCGAAGTCCATGTAGTCTGGTTCGCGGTCGCCAGGGAAAAGGAGGCCGCCGGCGTGCGACTTGGGACCCGTGGGCCCATCCGGATCGCCGTAGTAAGCGTGCGCATAGCGCAATCCGAAAACGGTATGGACCAGGGACCAGGAACAGATGACCGCCACCAGGCTCATCAGAAGGTGGACAAAGAAATGAGCGTGTTGCACCACCACGGTTTTATTGAGGAACAAAAAGCCGACTGAGAACAAACCCGCGCATGCGGCCACGACCACGAAAATAAAAATCACGATATGACTTACATCCTGCATTTGGGCGCGGGCCCGAAGTTTTTCCGGCGGGGTGGTGATGATGGTCAGCCAGGCGAGCACAAGAATCGATAGGGCGAAGACATCCCAGGTCGCGATCGATTGCGTGGAAGGCTGCACCCGGCCGCGCAAGCCGAACCAGACGGCAAGGGCGATGACGATGGAATAGACCAGCCGATGCCGGGCGTCTTGTTTCGAGATCCAGTTCATGGTCTTCGCCATGATCCAGTAAATCGCTCAGCGCGCAACTGGCGCAAGCGCGGAACAAATATTCTGTCATCCCGAATCGCGCAGACGATGAGGGACGTCACAACCGCGTTGGTTAGCTTGCGCCTTTCACCACATCACTTCCACGAGCGGCGTTGCTTCGTGCAAGCAAGCCGCCAGTGCGCCTGCGAGGTCCCTCACCGTCTGCGCGTTCGGGATAACTGCCCGGCGCCCTGCGCGACTAGCCGAAGATACCGAGATTCGGGTGCGCGAAGCGGCCGATGTTCGGAAGCACGACCGGCAATTCTGAGGCACTGACGCCGAACCACGTGGCCAACGTCGCCGAGAATTCGTCGACCGAAGTTGTCGGAATCCAGCGGCCCTGTCCGGTATCATCCGGTCCGTTGACGGCGAGGGTCGGAAACGTTCCGAACAATCTTCCGCCCTTGACCGCGCCGCCGAGGACGAACTGATGGCTGCCCCAACCGTGATCGGAACCGGAGCCGTTCGTGGGGAAGGTGCGGCCGAAATCCGACGCGGTGAAAGTAGTGACTTGGTCCGGAAGGCCGAGCTCGACCGTGGAAGAATAAAACGCGTTTAAGGCCTGGCTCAATTCAAGGAACAAATTCGATTGGCCGTTCAGTTGATCTCCGTGCGTGTCGTAACCGCCGACCGAGCAGAAAAATATCTGGCGCTTCATGCCGAGATTCGTTCGGGCGGCGATCAGGCGAGCGACCATCTTGAGCTGGTTACTGAGCGCCGTGTTCGGGAAAACGGTTTGCAACGCGGGGACGCCCGCCAGCGCCGAGGTGAGCAGTTCGTTCGCGGCGATGGAACGCGAGACGGTGTCCGAGTAGGCCTGCTCAAACAAATTGTGATGCGGCAGCGCGAGCAAATCCTTGAAGGCCTGTAAACGGACGTTGGCATTCGCGCTGCCGTCGAACCCTGCGAGACCGACGCTTCCATTCGAAGAGACGTTGTAGGGAATGACGGTGTTTCCGACCTCGAACGTGTTCGTTCCCGCGATCGAAATGGAGAGCGAGATTTTCGAATCGCCATTGAGTGAGTGCAGCAAATCCGCCATGCGCCCGCCCCAGCCGGTGCGCGAAATTTGATCGGGCACCGAAGTCTGCCACTGCACCGATTGATCGGCGTGCGAGAAGAGTTGCGGCGGCACGGCAGCACCGCCGGCCAGATATTGCGCGCGAGTGACCGGCGCGACGAGGGTCCCAACATTCGAGACAATCCCGAGGTGTCCCTGATTAAAGAGCGCCTGCAATTCGGCGAGGTTGGGGTGAAAGCCGAAGTCGCGGCCATCGCCATTCGGCAAGATCAGCGGAAGCAGCGAAGCCTGCGGGATGGCGAGAATTCCCCGCGCCGCGGCGTAGGAGGCGTAGCCGCTGTTATCGTGCGGCACGATGACGTTGTTGGCGTCGTTCCCGCCAAAAAGGAAAAGGCAAACCAGTGCTTTGTAGTCGGGATCCGTAATGGTGGCCGCGCTGAGCCGGCGCAAATCGAAAATGGTGTTGAGCAATCCCGAGGTGGTAAGAGCGGCACAGGCAGCCTGGCGAATGAAGGTGCGGCGAGTTGGGGCGTACATAATTATTTGTCCACGGTGAACTCGGGCGAATTGATCACGAGGTAAATGGCCGTCCGGGCGCGCTCGGTGGGATTGCTGGCCGGAATCGCGGTGATCGCATTGATCAAAATCGTGCGCATCTCGGTCGTCATGTTGTTCGCCATCAAGAGAGAATTCAGGTGATCGACCAGTTGCGCCGGATTCGACGCCTCGGAGATCTCGGGTGAAATGTTCAGCGTGATCCGGGCTGTGTTGGGCCCGAGAAAACTGTAAATCTCCGTGCGGAGAAAATTCGCAACGGTCACCACCGAGGTCTCGGTCGTGATTTCGAACTCGGGACTTTTCAGGCCAGCCGTGGCAATCGCGCCCGGCGTTTCGTAATCGGGCGTGAAGAAATTGAACACCGTCGGCGCATGCAGCGCTTCCTCGAAGAGATTCGCATTCGCGTTTCGCACTGAGAATTTTCCATCGGGCGAAGTAGCGTTGAAAGCCCGCAACAGATTAGTGAGCCGGAGCACCGGCTCGCGCAGGTGCCCTGCGCCCTGTGCGGTCTTCGCGGCACCGCGGGCGTCGTAATCCATCAGGATCGCCCGCACCACCGCCTTCAAATCGCCACGTACTCCCTGCCCGTTATTGTTGAAGATCGAGGCGACCCGATAAACATAACCCGGGCTCGGATTACTTGTGACCAGTCGCTGGATCAATTGCCGGCAGAAAAATGGCCCGACGTTCGGATGATTGAAGATCGTATCGAGCGCCGCCTTCAAATCCTGGGCGGCGGTCTGATTGGCGGGAAGCAAAACCCCGTTCAGAATTTGTTTCGCATCCGTCGAATGCCGGCTGGCGACGTTGACCATGGGATCGCGCCAATTCGCCGGCGGATTGAAAATCGGAGGGTTCGTGGTCTGCCCGTAGGTCCAGCCGGTGAAGACGGCCGCCATCCCCAGGACCGCATCCTGGTTGTAGGTATCGATCGGGAAGCCGCTCGGGCTCAGGGTCAGGCTGGCGTCCAGATTGAGATCGTAGAGGCCGATCGAAAACAACTGCATGATCTCGCGGGCGTAGTTCTCGTTAGGCAGGACCGTGCGGTTCGCGTTCGCCTTCTGGCTTTTCAGCATGTCGAGGTAATCGCCCATCGCGGGATTGAGGGTCACGTCCTCGAGCAGTTGCCGGAAATTTCCGAAGGCTCCCTTCTCCAGCACATCCATGTAGGCCGGGAGCGCATATGGCTGGTTGCCCAAATTTCCCGGCGTGGTCGAGACGACAAAAAATTCGCTCAGGGCGAAGGCGACTCGCTGCCGCAATTGATCCGGCGCGGCGACCGCGTAGGTCCACCACGCGTCGTTCGTTTGGGTAATGGTCGGCTGATTCGGAGTCGCGCCCGGCGATGGGCTGGGCATCGCGGCCACAGCGGCGTCGACGAACGCGAGATGCGAAGACATCGGCGTCGCGAATTGCTCGTTGAGAAACGCGTCGAAACCCTGGCTCTGGACTTTCGCGATCAACACATCCATCGGGCCAAATGTTGCCTGGGAAAGGAACCGGCCGGCATCGGTAACTGAAGGTGTGCCGGACGCCAGCGGTGGCGGCGGTGTCGGGACGGGCGCAACCTGCGCGCCGGTGGACACATGGAAAAACCCGTTGATTTCTCCGCTCGGGTACGCCGCTGTGTGAATGTTGAAGTAGGTGCGCCCGGCTTTTATCGCAGCGACAATATCAGCGATGCTGTTGTTACCCGTCTGCGCGAAAACCCAGATGTAAGTCCCGTCCGGTTGCGGAATGGCAGCGTCGACATCAAACAAAATCCCGCCGCTCGTTCCAGGATCGGCCGGGCCATGGATATGCATGCCGGTGATGGGACCGGTGAGATTGGAATACGAAAATGAGAAGATCGCATACTTCTCGTCCGCCGAGAGCCGCAGAGTGGCGGTGCCGGATCCCTGGGAAGTTGCGGCGCCTTGGGGGCGCAACGACGTGATGAAGAGCGTCGATCCATCAGCCTGAGGTGGCTGGTCGAGATCGTACATTTCAATCAAGGCCACGCCCATGGAATTGTTCACGCCGCTCACGACGGCGGTGTACTGGCCCGGCTTAAGGGTCGCGACGATCGCCGGTTCGTGATCGTCGGTCGGCGCAATCGCGCTCGCGGCGATCTCGAGCTCCTGATCGCTTCGCCAGTTATCGTTCTGCATTATCAAGGTACCGTTGCCGTCGTGCAGCTCGAGCTTTGGATCCATCATGCGACCCGCCAGCGGGACGCCACTCAGACTCAGGCTCGGTCCCCTCACCCGAATAATTGTTCGCTTGTCCAGATCGCCGCGGAGGATGAAGCCACCAATCATGATGTTGTCGCCGGTCAACACGTGACCGCGCGTCGAAATATTGCCGAGCCGGGCGGTCGGAGTGCCGACATCGAGATCGTAAACCTCGACAAGCGCGAGGCCGGTGGCATTAAGCACCCCACGCACGACAACGGTGTAACTGCCGGTGGAGACGACGGTGATCAACGCCGCATCCTTATCGTGCGGCGGCGCCATACCCGCGTTAACGAGCGCGGTTTCCTGGGTCGTGCGCCAGTTGTCGTTCATTGCGACGATGGCCCCCGTGGCGTCGTGCAATTCCAGCACCGGATCGTTCAACGCTCCCGCGATCGGCAGCGATGGGCCGCGGGCGCGCACCGCAATATTCTTCTGGCCGGTGCCATAAACGATGAAGCCGCCGATCAAAACATTATCGCCGGTTTCCACCACCATGCGGGTCGAGATATTGACCGCGCTGGAGATCGCCTCGGCTCGCGGAGCGAACAGGCACGAGAGAGTGATCGCCGCTACAACTCCTGCTGATTGAAACAAACGCCTCATATAAGAGAGCCGCTGCCGCAGGAGAACCTCAGCGTCACTGAGGAGGCAATCGATTCTGATAAAAACATGAGCAGGAATTGAACCTTTACCGCCGCGCTTTTAGGGCCTCCAATGACCGCGGCAAAGGAAATTCACGGCAATGAAACCCTGCCTCGCCCCAGAAGTCGCGCTTTTTATCCACCCTCGGTATGCTTAATTTCGTTTGGAAATGTCTACCGCTGCAAAAAAGACCGAACCGGAGCTCAATTTTGAGAGCGCCATGGGCAGGCTGGAGGAAATCGTAGAGCAGATGGAGTCCGGCAAAATGATGCTGGAAGAGCTCATTGTCCGCTACGAAGAAGGAATGAAGCTGGTAAGGATTTGCCAGGAACGTCTGGCGAAGGCGGAACAAAGGATCGAGATTATTACCCGCAACAATGCCGGCAAACCGGTCGTGAAGGATTTTGAACCCGCGGCCGAAAAAGAGAGCCCGACGAAACGCGAAGAAAAAGGAGCAAACAAAAATGACGAAGTCAGACTCTTCTGAGCCACCGCAGACGACGCGGCTGCTCGATGGCATCCGTTCGCCCGCGGACATCAAGGCGCTGCACGAAAACGATCTGCCACAGCTCGCCCAGGAAGTGCGTGACGAACTCATCAAAGTCTTGTCGCAAACCGGCGGCCATCTCGGTCCGAACCTCGGAGTCGTCGAGCTGACGATCGCGTTACATCGAGTCTTTGAAACTCCCAGCGACAAATTTGTCTTCGATGTCAGCCACCAGGGTTACGTCCACAAAATGTTTACGGGCCGGCTCGATCGCATTGGCACCATGCGGCAATACCAGGGATTGAACGGCTTTCTTCTGCGGACGGAGAGCGAGCACGACTGTTACGGCGCCGGACACGCCGGCACAGCGCTCTCCGCGGGGTTGGGCATGGCCGTCGGCCGGGATTTGCGCGGCGGGAACGAGAACGTCGTCGTCGTCGCCGGCGATGCGGCCTTCACCTGCGGGATCAGTTACGAAGCGCTCAACAACGCGAAATCACAAACACGCCGCTTCATCGTGGTCTTGAACGATAACGAGTGGTCCATCGCGAAGAACGTGGGCGCGATCGCCAGTTATTTGAACAACATCGTCGCCAACCCGACCTACGCCGGCTTGCATGACAAAGCGCGGCGTTTCGTCGAGGCGATCGCCGGCCCCAGCGCCGTTGAGTTCGCGCATAAGGTCGAAGAAGGCGTCAAGAACCTGCTTCTCCCCAGCGTGATCTTCGAGGAGTTGGGTTTGCGGTACTACGGGCCCATCGACGGCCACGATATTCCGCTGCTCATAAAAACTTTCGAGTTCCTGAAGAGCCAGGAGGAGCCGGTGCTGCTCCACATCCTGACGAAAAAAGGGAAAGGCTACGAGCCAGCCATCGCGAAGCCGGACAAATTCCACGGGCTCGGAAAATACAAGATCGAGAGTGGCGAGACCGCCCCTGCGCCGACCCCAACTTATTCGGAAATAATGGGCAAGACGCTGGCGAAGTTCGCCGACTCGAATCAAAACATCGTTGCGATCACCGCCGCCATGCCGAGCGGGACCGGCCTCGGATTTTTCCAGGCCCAACATCCCACCCGTTACTTCGACGTCGGAATCGCGGAGGAGCATGCCGCGCTCTTTGCCTGCGGGCTGGCCACGCAGGGTCTCAAGCCGTTTCTTACGATTTATTCGACGTTCATGCAGCGCGCCTACGACATGATCATTCACGACATCGCCCTGCAGAACCTGAACGTCGCGCTCTGTATGGATCGCGCGGGCTTGAGCGGCGATGACGGGCCGACGCACCACGGACTTTTCGATATCGGCTATCTGCGGCACGTGCCGAATTTCGTCCACATGCAACCGAAGGACGAAGATGAATTCGTCGATATGCTCTGGACGATCGCTAATTACAATTCCGGTCCGATCGCGATTCGTTATCCGCGCGGCCCCGGGACGGGAGCGGTGCCGAAAGCATCGCCCAAGCTGTTGGAGATCGGCAAAGCCGAAGTGGTCCAGCACGGCCGAGATGTTGCGATCTTCGGATTAGGCAACATGTTCGAAGTGGCCGAAGAAGCGGCGCGCAAACTGGAAGAGAAAGGCATCTCGGTCGCGCTCATCAATCCGCGCTGGATCAAGCCGCTCGATCTCGGGACGATCGAATTCTTCGCGCGCGGCGTCGAGGTCGTCTGCACGCTCGAGGATCACGTGTTGCACAACGGCTTTGGGTGCGCCGTCATGGAGCATCTCCACTCGCAGATGATTAACACGCCCGTGGTTCGGATCGGCTGGCCCGATCAGTTCGTCGAACACGGAACGATTCCGATCCTTCGGAAAAAACACGGCATCACCGCGGACGCGCTCGTGGAGAAAGTCCTGCCCCTTTTGAAGAAGAAGGGCGCCAAAGCCCAACCCAGCGCTGCGTGAGCGCAATCGAAACGTCCGGTCTGACCAAGGTCTACCGGACCTACAAGAAAGAGAGCGGTCTGCGGGGATCGATCAAAGGTCTCGTTAGGCGGAAGTACGAAGAAGTTCGGGCGGCGGACGACGTTTCGTTTCAAATAGAAGAGGGCGAACTGGTCGGGTTCCTCGGGCCGAACGGCGCGGGCAAAACCACCGTTCTCAAAATGCTTTCGGGCCTGTTGAATCCCACCGCGGGCGAGGCGCGCGTGCTCGGGTTCGTACCTTGGGAACGGAGCAACGAAATGAAGCGGCAGTTCAGCCTCGTCATGGGGCAGAAGAATGCGCTCTGGTGGGACCTGCCGGCGCAGGAATCACTCGAGCTCAATCGCGCCATCTATGGGATCGACCGCGCCCGGTTCAAAAAAGTCGTCGGCGGGTTAAGCGAGCTGCTGGATGTGCAGGACAAGATGAACGTGATGGTGCGCGAACTCTCGCTCGGCGAGCGCATGAAAATGGAGTTGATCTCCGCTCTCATCCACGAGCCGCGCGTCCTTTTTCTCGATGAACCGACAATCGGCCTCGATGTCGTCAGCCAAAAGCGGGTACGCGAATTTCTTCGCCTCTACAACTCCGAGCACAAGATCGTGACGATGCTGACCAGTCACTACATGCAGGATATCGAGGAGCTTTGCGATCGCGTCATCATCATCGATCACGGCAAGATATTTTTCGACGGCCCGCTCAATTCGATCATCGACCGCTTTTCCGGCTACAAGATTATCAGCCTGACTTTCCAAACTCCGAGCGAGCGCGATTTCTCCCTGCTCGGCGAAGTCCTCCAACAAACGCCCGTTTCAGTGCAGCTAAAAGTGCCGCGGGCGAAGGTCACGGAAACCTGCCGCCAGGTTTTGGAGGGATGCGCCGTGATCGATATCAACGTGCAGGAATTGCCGGTCGAAGAAGTGATCCGCCAATTATTCGGAGAGCGCGACACCTTGCGCGCTGCTCCCGAGCCGGCGCCTCTTCTGTAGCCGCTTCGCTGTGGGAAGCGTCGGACGCAGCCACGGTCCACGACATTCGTTGAGCCGCCCACAGGGCGGCTGCTACAGAAGCGGTCCCTGAACTACCTTCGGTAAAGCGCCTGCCTCAGCTCGTGCGTGTAAGCCGGGTTCAACTCAAACGCGGTCACCGGCATCTCCGCGATTTGCACTTCGTCGTAGTACGGCACGGTCTCCACGAATCCTGCCGACATGAGACTGTTGAGCGTATCGGTCACGTCCTCGACTTCCATATGGGTGCAATCCTGGATCTCAGCGCCCATCATCGCTTCGGTGAAACCAATCGCGCGCACGACGGTGGCTTCACGCCCGCTGAGTTTGATGTGCCGCATTCCATATTTTTAGCAGCTTCCATACCGGCAGAATCGCGGCCGGCGCCACTCAAATACCGAAGCTGGGAAGGACGCTCTTCGTCATCGCGAGCGAAAAAGATGGGAACTGAGGCTCCCATCCCAGCGCGTGCAGCTTCCGGTTGCTCACGCGCTTGTTGCTCTCGCCGCGTTTGCGTGGCTCGGTGGGATTTTCAACAGGCGGCAATGGCCTTTTCAGCTCGGAGCTGAGCCATGTGTAAGCTTCGCGCGGCGCGATCGGGCGATCGTCCACCAGATTGTAGATTTCGCCGGCGCATTCCGCGCGCCGCTCGGCCAAGAGCAATAACGCTGAGACAATATCGTCGCGATGAATCTGATTAATGAAGCGATCGTTCGGATCGATCACGGCTGTCCCGGCGAGAAATTTGCTCAGAAAAAAAGAACGGCCGGGTCCGTAGATGCCGCCGAGCCGCGCGACGATGCCGCGATTCGAGAGAACCAATTCCTCTGCCTCCCGCAAAATCTTTCCTTTGGTGTGAGTGGGTTCGGCCGCACTGCGCTCATCCACCATGCTCCGATCCTTCTGCGCGTAAACGCTGGTGCTGCTGGTGAAAACCAGCGTGGCGGTTGGGAAAGCTGCGATGAGATTGCGCGCGCCCTCGAGATAGAGGCGCTGATATTCTTCCGCATCGCCGCCGCGCGAGCTGGCGCATTGCAGGACGACATCGAATTCTTGCGAATTCGCTGACACCGCGGCGCGATCGGCGATATCAACCGCGCGGATTGGGTACGGCCGCTTCGAAAGTTCGCCGGCGGATGCAGCCGACGCGGTCCATCCTTCCACCTGCCAGCCGCGCTCGTGAAAAAGATTCGCGGCCGCTTGGCCCACGTATCCGCATCCGGCGATCAGGATTCGCGACATCGAGTCGCTAGTTCGCGGCGGACGCGATCTCAATTTCGGCGAACGGATCCGTCTGCATCACCCGCACCTGTTTGAGCCGGATCAACTCGAGCAGCGCCAGAAAGGTGACGACGATCTCGACCCGCGACGCCATCTCGGCAAAGAGCTCCGAAAATTTCAGGCCCGCGCCCTCCGTGATCCGCCGCAGGATTTCATCGATCTTCTCCGACACGGTGAAATGCTCGCCGAACATTTCCTGCAAATCTTCCCGCGCCTCGACCCGTTTGATCACGGTTTGGAAGGCATTGATCAATTGAAAAATGCCGACTTCGCCTAGCGCCAGCGGCGCAACCGGGGCGCCGGCCGACGAGGTTCCCGTGCGCGCGAAAATCCGCTCCTGCTCCAGCGCGCGCGTGTGCAGGTGCGCGGCGGCTTCCTTGAATTTTTTGTATTCGATCAACTGCCGGATCAAATCCCAGCGCGGATCGTCCTCCGCCGCGTCTTCGTCCGGCGGCTGCTGATCGACCGGCAGCAGGCTGCGGCTTTTCAGATAGATCAGGTTCGCCGCCATGACGATGAACTCGCCGGCGAGATCGATGTTCAGTTCCTTGAACGCCTGGAGGTATTCGAGGTACTGGCTGGTGATGCGTTCGATCGAGATTTCGTAGATATCGATCTCGTCGCGCTTGATCAGATAAAGGAGCAGATCGAGCGGCCCCTCGAAAATCTCCAGCTTGACCTTGTAATCCGTTTCCATGCCGCGCCGCGAATTCTACGGGCCGCCGCCGCGAAAGTAAACGTGCCTTGGATCGACTATCCGCGTCTGAAAGTTAGCGGAACGCGAACACTTCTTACCGATCCCGACTTGAAGCGCCATTTCACATATGTAGCCGCCGCTTCAACATCGGCGACTTTGTGTCCGGTAGATTTCAATACCAGTACCTCGGAGACGGTCCCGTCAGACCGAACATGGAGTTCGAAAACGCCATCACCGGGCTGCGCCCGGCGCACCTCGTAAGAGAACATCGGATAAGGAGCGTACACAGCCACCGCTCGGTCCCGCGGGAGAGGCTCTGCGCTGATCGGATAGGCGATCACGGTAAGTACGAAGACGGCTCCAACTAGCTTCCGACACATTGGAATCTTCACGCTATCGCTCACATCGGAAAGATAACGACCGCGCGTCAGCGCTCCACCACTTCCTTGCGATGGACCCAGACGCTGTTCACGATGCCGAGGCCGAACATGATCATGAGCACAAACGAGCCGCTGTAACTGATCAGAGGCAGCGGCACACCGGTGATCGGCAGGAGCGAAATGGTCATCCCGATATTTTGAAAAATGTGCGTGAAGATGAGTGACGTGACCCCGATCGACAGCAAGAGACCGAACTGATCACCCGCGAAAAAGGCGACGAAAAGACAGGTCAGGAGAAGGAGACCAAAAGCGCCGACCAAAAACATTCCGCCAACGAAGCCCCATTGCTCGCCGATGGCCGAGAAGATGTAGTCGTTGTGCACGGCGGTCGCGGGAAGAAAGCCCATCTCGATCTGGGTATTGGGCGCTTTGAATCCTTTGCCCGACCAGCCGCCGGAGCCGATCGCGATGAGCGATTGGTTGATGGCCCAGGCAGAGCCTTGCTTGTCGATATCGGGATTGATGAACGCAGTGATCCGCTCCTGTTGGTACGGCTTGAGCCCGAGATTGATCGCGATCGGGATAAACGCCGCCACGATCAGGACGATGCAGATCAGATAGCGCAACGGGATTCCTCCTACGAAAAGCAGAGCGAGCAGGACCGGACCCCAGATGATGGTTTCACCCAGATCGGGCTGCATCAAAATGAGAAGGCAGGGCGCGCCGACGATGACGCCGCAAAGCAGCAGACGGAGCATCGGATGCATCTCGCGAAACTGGCTGAGAAAAAGGGCGAGCACCATGATGCCGGCGACGACTGCGACCTGCGCCGGCTGGAAATTGATCGGCCCCAAGTGGAGCCAGCTGCGCGACCCGTAAACTTTTGTGCCGATGAATTTGGTCAGGATCAGAAACGCGATACCGGCGAGATACATCGGCAGCGCGCCCCAGCGGACCCAGCGATAATCGATCAGGCTCGTGACCATGAAAGCGAGAAAGCCGACCGCCACCCAGTTCGCCTGTTTGCGCCAGTACTCGGACGCGATCGCTTCTTCGCGCATGTAGGTCGCGCTGTAAATGGCGATGACGCCGAAGATCGCGAGCGCGAGCATCGTCACCAGCAGCAGCCAGTTTAGCCCGAGCAATTTTCGCAGTAACGGAGTCATCTCATTCGCCTCGCGAACCTAATCGGAACGCAGGAGGGCGACGGACTCTAAGCGCGCTCACGAATTTCGTAAATCGCGATTCCAAAGGTGTGCCCGCAGTCGAGGTTTGAACGGAAGTTGCCACAAACCCTGCGGTTTCAGGATAAAGTCGCCTGCCAGTAAGCCGCTTATTTGCCATGGTTTAGGCCACCAGAAAAATATTCTGTGCAGTTACTTGTGAAGGCTATCAGCGCCCGATAAAATGCTCTGGAGCTGGGACGATTCAAAAACTGGGGGAAGACATGGCAAAGAAAACGAAACGAAAAATCGCCCATCCGAAATTGCCGATGCAGCGGCAACTCAATCTCCGGCATGAAGGAAAACATTTCGATCTTCGCGCGATTTTCGATCGCCTGAATGAGAAACATTTCCGTGGTCGCCTGCGCGGCTACAAAGTGATGTGGGGACGCAAGCGGAAGCGCCGGCCGAAGGAATATTTTATTTTCGGGACGATCCAGGAGGAAGACCGCGTGATCCGGATCAATCCGCTTTTGGATCAGCCCTTCGTGCCGCTTTGGTTTCTCCAGTACGTGCTCTATCACGAGATGTTGCACACGGTGGTGCCGGATGAAGTGGGATCAGGCGGCCGGCGCCGCGTTCACACTGAAAAATTTTACGAGCGCGAGAAACAGTTCCCGAGATACCGGCGCGCGCGCCGCTGGGAGGAGGAAAACCTCGCGCGGTTTCTACGATAATTTGTAGGGCGTTTCTGTGAAACGCCATCGGCGTCTGACACAGACGCCCTACAAATCACCGCCTGTCGGGAGACGCAGTTTCGACCGTCGTGTCAAACGGCGAGAGTGTCGTTGCTACGTTCTTTTTGATGAGGTACCAGAGGGTTGTCGCGAGTAGAAGGGAGATCAACTTCGCGCGCCAATTGTTCAGGATCAGTTTCTTCATAAGTGCCTTGCAACAGAATTTCGCCGATGCGCTTCCGGAATGTTTCCGGCGTAAAGCCGCGTTCGATCCGGCGCCGGTGACAGATCGAGATCCCGCCGGTCTCTTCTGAGACAACCACGGCGATCGCGTCCGATTCCTCGGTAATGCCGAGGCCAGCCCGATGCCGCAGACCCAGACTCCGGTCGAGCGTTTCCCTCTGGCTCACCGGAAAAATACAGGCCGCGGCGGCGATGCGGCCGTTGCGCATAACTACTCCGCCGTCGTGAAGCGCGGCTTTGGGATGAAACAGGGTCAACATGAGTTCGACGGAAAAGTGGGAATCGATGATGACCCCGGTTTCTTCGTAAACGCGGATCGAGGTGTCGCGCTCGATCGCGATGAGCGCGCCGAATTGTTTGTTCGCGAGCTGCGTGACCGCTTCGGCAATATCGTGCACGGTCTCGCGCTTCTCGCTCGTCAGAGAAAAAATGGGATGCCCGCCGAGCTCAGCGAGTCCGCGCCGCAATTCGGGCTGGAAAATAACGACGAGCGCAACGGCAAGAAAGACCGAGAAGCTGCGGATGATCCAGCCGATTACGACGAGATTCAGCAACTGCGAGATCAGGGTCAGGGTGAGGAACACGATCGCCAGACCGGTCAGCACCTTGGCTCCGCGCGTTCCTTTGAAGTAGAGATAGCCGTAATAAATTCCGACGCTGAGCAGAATGATCTCAATAAAACTGCGCCAGCGCTCCATCCAGAATTGGAGAATTTGCTGCATCATTTTGCCGCTTCTAAAAGTGCTTCGGTGACGCGCAAGGCCGCCACGTTTTCTTTGACGTCGTGCACCCGCAAAACATTCGCGCCGCGTTCGCGCAGCATTGCCGTGAACGCAATCGTAGGCGCCAGCCGATCCTCCATTGCATCCGATCCAATCATTTTGCCGAGCGAAGATTTGCGTGAGACCCCGATAACAATCGGACGATCGTGCACCCGCAGCTTTGGCAGATGGGCGAGCAGCGCGAGATTATGCGCAACGGTTTTTCCGAATCCGATCCCCGGATCAAACGCGATGGCCATCGAGTCAATCCCGCACTCTAGGGCGCACGCATATTGTTGTCGAAAAAAATCAGCCACTTCACCTACGACTTCGTCGTACTGCGGATTTGTTTGCATCGTCCGCGGCGTGCCCTGCATGTGCATTACGATCAACGCGGCCTTTCTTTCCGCGGCCAGTTTCATCATTTCCGGATCGGCCCGCCCGCCGGTGATATCGTTGATGATCGAAGCGCCGGCCTCGAGCGCAGCGCGGGCGACGACTGCTTTCGAAGTATCGATCGAGATGAATGCCGGGATATTTGCGCGCAGTTTCTCGATGACGGGAAGCACGCGCGCCAATTCCTCTTCCGCAGAAACGGATTGCGCGCCGGGCCGAGTCGACTCGCCGCCTACATCGATGATCTGCGCACCATCGGCGCTCATCCGCATCCCCTGTTCGATCGCCTTCTCCGCCGCGAGAAATTCCCCGCCGTCAGAAAAAGAATCCGGGGTAACGTTGAGCACGCCCATGATCATGGCGTGCCGCGAGAGATCGACCGAGTGGCCGTGGATTTTCCAGAGCGTTCCTCCCATCGAGGGTGAGACTATCACGATACGCCGGTTATTCGATTCTGGGAAAATTGCGCTCGTTTCTCGGTGAATTCGCGCGGAGATTGCCGACCAAATTGTGAAATTGGAAACTGATCAACCGCTGCGCGAACAAATCCTGCGCCTGCTCCGCTCGCCGAAGTATCGGCCGCTCGATAACGTCGAGCTGGGCAAAGCGCTCGGTCGGAAAAGCGGCGTCCGGATGAATTTGAACGCGGTGCTGCGCGAACTCGAGCAAGCCGGAGAAATCGCGCGGATCCGGAAGAACCGCTACGTGCTGCCTTCGGAAGCGGACCTCGTTACCGGAACGTTGCACGTGCACCAGGCTGGATACGCTTTTCTTCCGCGAGAAAAACCTGGCGAGCAGGACCTTTTTATTGCGGCGGAGAACACCGGGACGGCGATGCATGGAGATCGCGTCGTGGCCCGGATCACGCGGGACGAACCGTACGCTCGTGCGCGGAGCGGACAGGGCCGCGCGGAAGGGCGCGTGATTCGTGTCCTGGAGCGGGCGCACGATTCGCTCGTCGGGACTCTGGAGCAATCGAAGAATTTCTTTTACGTCATCCCGGACGACCCGCGCATCGTCCACAACGTTTACGTCCAAGTCCCGCCACAACCGCCGTTGCCAAAAACTCCCAACCGCGGCGACAAGGTAGTCGTCCGCCTCGAGCCGTGGGAATCGCGCCACGTCAATCCGGAAGGCCAAATCGTCGAGGTCCTCGGGCCCGCTACGGCGCCCGGCGTGGACATGCTTTCGATCATTCGGAAGTATCATCTGCCCACGGAATTTCCGAGCGATGTCGTCGCGGAGGCGCACGAAATCCCGGAGACCGTCAGCGAGAAAATGTTCGAAGGTCGCGAGGATTTGCGGGACCAATTCATTGTCACAATCGATCCCGACGACGCCCGCGACTTCGACGACGCGATCAATGTCGAACGGATTCCCGGCGGCGGCTGGCGGCTCGGGGTTCACATCGCCGACGTCGCTGCGTATGTGAAACCGGGCGGATCACTCGATCGCGAAGCCTACAAGCGCGGCAACAGCGTTTATCTGCCCGATCGCGTCATTCCGATGTTGCCGGAGCGCCTAAGCAACGGCGTGTGCAGCCTCCATCCCGGAGTGAATCGGCTGACGCATTCGGTCTTCATCGAATTTACGAAACAGGGCCGGACGAAAAACTGCCGCTTCGCGCGGACCATCATCCGCAGCGCCCGCCGCTTGACCTATCGTGAAGCCTACGCGTTTCTGAAAGCGCCGCCTAACGACGAGTTAAGCGAGCGGCTCCACGTCGCGTGGGAACTCGCGTCGCTTCTCCGCAAGAACCGCTTCCAGCAAGGTTCGCTCGATCTCGATTTCCCGGAAGTGAAAGTCCGTCTCGACGACCAGGGCAGACCGATCCGGCTCGAGCGGATCGAGAACGACGAGTCGCACCAGCTCGTGGAGGAATTCATGCTCGCCGCGAACGAGGCTGTCGCGCGCGAACTGAAGAATCGTTCGATCCCGGTCATCTATCGGGTCCACGAAAACCCGGAGCCCGATCGGCTGGCGGAGTACCGCGAACTCGTCCTGAGTTACAATTACAAAGTCGGTGATTTGACCAACCGATCGGAACTGCAGCGACTCCTCGCTTCGCTCTCGGGCAAACCGGAAGAACAGGCGCTCAAGATCGGCCTGCTGAAAAGTTTGAAGCGCGCTCGTTACGCGCCCCAACCGCTCGGGCATTATGGTTTGGCCAAGACCAACTACACCCACTTCACCAGCCCGATTCGCCGCTACGCCGATCTGGTGGTGCATCGCACGCTGGCGGAACGGGATCATCCGCACCGTTCGCGCGCGGACATCGGCCGGTTGGCCGCCACCGCCGAGCATATTTCGATCACGGAACGCGTGGCTGCGGACGCCGAAATGGAGTCGGTGAAAATGAAGAAGCTCGAGTTCTTCCAACGCCAACTCGACGCGCGCGATCCGCAAGTCTTTCGCGCGGCGGTGATCGACGTGAAAAATTTCGGCCTTCTCGTCGAGCTGCCGGATGTTTTGATTACTGGCTTTGTCCACGTCTCGTCGATGACCGACGACTTCTACGTGTTTCACCCGGCTCAGCGGCGGTTTATCGGCAGGCAATCGCGCCGCCGATTTTCTGTCGGCGATCAATTGCGCGTTTTCGTGGCGCGGGTGGATGTCTTCAAGCGCCAGGTCGATTTTGCGATCGCAAACGACGCCGCGCCCAAGCGCGAGCGCAGTGGACGGCCAAACTTCCAACGCGCAGCCCGCCGTCGCTAGAAGGCACTAGAGTTAAGCGTTTTGCGGAGCAGATTTTGCTTCCAATTTCCAAGGTCAGCACCCTAGACTCCATCCCTCTTTCGAAAAAATGGACAGCATTATCGAGGCAAAAGAGCTCCAGATCGAACGAAAGCGTTTTCACGTCGAGTATCGCGAGAACGATCGCGGGAAATTCCTTCGCATCACTGAAGAAGCGCATGGCCGCCGGAACACGATTATTGTTCCGAGCACAGGCGTGAGCGATTTCACCGCGGCGATCGGTGAAGTGCTCGGCGCCGGCGGACATCCGGCGTAATCTCGACGCGCAAGTTTCGAGATGCGATTCCTGTCTCTTCTCGCGCTGGTCTCCATCGCCTCAACTGCGTTCGGCCTCGATCCAAAAGAAACGATGTGCGTGAAGCAGAAGGACGGGACCTACAAATGCAGGGCGAGCGGCAAGATCGAGAAAGAGCCTTGTTGCGAGACTCCGACTAATCCAGCGCCCAGGCGGACGCCAAAGCCGAAGAAATAATCGCGGCGGGCCCGCTGCGTTGACACCTCTGGTCGGGGACGTAGCGTTGCGTCCGTTCCGTTCCGCCTTCGCGATTTCAATCTGTCATGGCCACGAAAAAGAAAACCAAAACAGCCTCGAAAAAGGCGAAGAGACACTACGTTTATTTTTTCGGTGACGGCAAGGCCGACGGCGCGGGCAACATGAAGCCGCTCCTCGGCGGCAAAGGCGCGAACCTGGCCGAGATGACGCGCATCGGCCTGCCCGTGCCACCCGGGTTCACGATCACGACCGAAGTCTGCACTTACTTTTACGCGCACAAACGCACCTATCCGCCGTCGCTCCAGGCCGAGATCGAAGAGGCCGTGGCGACGATGGAGCGGATCATGGGCATGAAGTTTGGCGACACGGAGAAGATGCCGTTGCTCGTCGCGGTCCGCTCGGGTGCGCGCGATTCGATGCCCGGCATGATGGATACGATTCTCAATCTTGGGCTGAACGACGAGACGGTGAAAGCGCTCGTCCACGCGACGAAGAACGAGCGGTTCGCGTGGGATTGTTATCGCCGTTTCATCCAGATGTATGGCGACGTCGTGATGGGCGTGCAAAAACGCGAAGGCGAAGATCACGATCCGTTCGAATCGGTCATCGAACACTACAAGGACGAGAAATACGGCCAGCACAACATCGATGATTCGAAGCTGAACGCGTCCGATTATCAGGAGCTCGTCCTGCGATTCAAAAAGCTGGTGAAAGAACGGACCGGCCGCGCCTTTCCAAACGATCCGTGGGACCAACTCAAAGGCTCCGTCGGCGCGGTCTTCGGGTCGTGGATGAACGATCGCGCGATCGTTTATCGCCGGAAATACAACATCCCGGAGGAATGGGGCACGGCGGTGAACGTGCAGGCGATGGTTTATGGCAACACCGGCGCGAACTCCGGTTCCGGCGTCGCCTTCACTCGCAACCCGGCCAACGGCGCGAATGAATTCTACGGCGAATTCCTGATCGACGCGCAGGGCGAAGATGTCGTGGCCGGCGTCCGCACGCCACAGCCAGTCATCGAGTTGAAGAAACTGATGCCGAAGTGCTACGCGGAATTGCTCAAGGTCCGCGCGATCCTCGAGAAACATTTCAAGGATGTGCAGGACGTCGAGTTCACCATCCAGGATGGGAAGCTGTTCATGCTCCAGACGCGCAACGGCAAACGGACTGCGGCCGCGGCGCTCAAGTTCTCCATGGACATGTTCAAGGAGAAACTCATCGACTGGAAGACCGTGGTGATGCGCAATCCGGCGGACCAACTCGATCAACTCCTCGCTCCGATCTTTGACGTCGCGGAAGTGAAGAAGGCGAAAGCGATCGCCAGCGGTCTTCCCGCCGGACCGGGCGCGGCTTCGGGGAAAATTTATCTCAACGCCGATCGCGCCGCCGCCGCCGCGGAAAAGGGAGAGAAGGTGTTGCTTGTGCGCAACGAAACGAGTCCGGAAGATTTGCGCGGAATGATCGCGGCGGAAGGAATCCTCACCGCGAAAGGCGGAGTCTCATCACATGCCGCACTCGTGGCGCGACAAATGGGCAAGGTCTGCATCTGCGGCGCGTCGGCGTTGCAGATCGATTACCGCAAAAAGACGGTTTCCGTGGCAGGGCAGACCTTCACCGAGGGCGACTTTCTCTCGATCGATGGGACGGCCGGCACTGTTTACGCGGGCCAGCTCGCCACCGCGCCGAGCGAAATCATCACCGGCACGCTCTACGGCGACAAGGCCGCGCAGAAAACGGAGAAGTTCAAGTCGTTCAACCAACTGATGAAGTGGTGCGGGAAGGCCGCGCGTCTCGCTGTCCGCTGTAACGCCGACAATCCGGAGCAGACCGAGAACGCCCTCGCCTTTGGCGCGGTCGGCATCGGCCTCACCCGCACCGAGCACATGTTCTTCGAAGGCGATCGCATCGACGCGATGCGCGAAATGATTCTCGCCGACAACGTCGATGACCGAAAGGCGGCGCTCGCAAAACTTCTTCCTTATCAACGCGGCGATTTCGCCGGCATCTTCAAAGCGCTCAAGGGTTATCCCGCCACGATCCGTTTTCTCGATCCGCCGCTTCACGAATTCCTGCCGCACGATCCGGAATCGCAAGCCGCCCTCGGGAAGAAGATCGGCGTGAGTGCGGAAAAGATCGCGCAGCGCGTTGAGCAGCTTCACGAATTCAACCCGATGCTAGGGCATCGCGGCTGTCGGCTCGGCATTGCCTACCCGGAAATCACCGAGATGCAGGCCCGCGCCGTCTTCGAAGCCGCGGCCGATGTCGCGAAGAAGAAGATCAAGGTGAAACCGGAAATCATGATCCCGCTCGTCGGCTTCAAGAAGGAGTTCGATCTCCAGGCCGAGATCGTCCATCGCGTCGCGCAGCAGGTGATGTCGGAAAAGAAGATAAAATTCGATTACCTCGTCGGGACCATGATCGAAGTGCCTCGCGGCGCGCTCACCGCCGATGAAGTCGCGAAGAGCGCCGAGTTCTTCAGCTTCGGCACGAACGATCTCACCCAAATGGCACTCGGCATCAGCCGTGACGACATGGGCAACTTCCTCATGCCCTACGTCGAGAACGAGATCTTCAAAAAGAACCCGTTCGCCACGCTCGATCAAACCGGCGTCGGCCAGCTCATGCAAATCGCAGTCGAGAAAGGCCGGAGCAGCCGCCCGAAGATCAAGCTAGGCATCTGCGGCGAACACGGCGGCGATCCCGAAAGTGTGAAGTTCTGCCATCGGCTCGGGTTAGACTATGTCAGTTGCAGTCCCTTCCGCGTCCCCATCGCCCGACTGGCTGCGGCGCAGGCGGCCTTGGCGAAGTAGTTTTCTAACACAAGTAGCCCGTCGATCCCACGCGGCCCGCAGGGCCGCGGCTACAGCTGTAGCCGCTTCGCTGTGCGAAGCGTCGGAAGCAATATAGAGCGAGAATCACAGGCTGACCCCTTCTGACCCCGTCTTGTTCTCGCTCCCTTCTGTTCTCGCCGTCGGAATATCAGAAGCCTTTCAGCTTGTTCTCTTCCCGGCGTTTCCGTTGTGCGGCCAATTTACCTTCGTAGTCAACTGTCATGATCACCAGCTGATTAAACATATTGACGGCCTTTAAGCGGCCGTCCTCGCTGGTCCACCACATTGGCCGCGCCATTTTCTCCCCAGGCTTCCACTTCACGCCATCGGCTTCATATGCCGCCAGGATTGCATCAACTTCCTGCCGGGTCATTATCTCCCATCGATCAGTTGGAACGTAGTCTTTGTATTTCACGAAGAACTCGCGCTCGCTCCGCATGTTTACGAACGTCACTTCGATGGTGAATTCCTTGAAATTATAGATGAGCGTGCGGTTTCCCAGCTCGTCTACTGCGATGCTGCGCGGGACTTGCGGGCCGTATCGGTACTCGATCTGATCAAACGTTTCGCCGATTCGGGCGAAAGCAGGGCTCGCACAAAGGGCGCTAAGAATCACAACGGGGAGGAACATTTTCATTTTCATTGCTTCCGCTATATCGCTGTATTCGGATCCCCCGCTTGTATTGAAGGGAGCCTAAAGGGTCAGTTGTGGTTCTCTCTCTAAAACAAGCTGTAGATAAACGGCGCCAGGGCGGAACCCTCGGTGACGACGAGGATCAGCCCGATTGTCAGAAGCAGCACCACTACGGGCGCGAGCCACCATTTCCTGCGCACGCGCAGGAAGCTCCAAAATTCTCGTAGGATTGAAAGTTTGCCGCTCATCTAAAACTGTTTTTCGTAATCGCTCCGTCCCGCCGTCCGGCGTTGCCAATACGTGGCTTCGTCGCTCTTGAAACGATATTCAAGCGGGCGCTTTCCGCAAAGGCGTTGCAAGAGGCCGATAGGCGTGACCACCAGAAAAAAAACGATCGTTAGAATTACTCTGGTAACGAACCAGCCCAGAGCGAGTGCCAGGATCATCCAGGCGTGATGCACGTAACGCAAAGCAGTTGGGGCGAAAGCCGCCGCCAGGGACAGAAGCGTTCCCATCGAAAGAAAGGCCCATCCGCTGTTCCGGTGACGCCACAACAAGAGTCCACCTAACGAGAGCAATCCCAACCCCACGGTGAATCCAAAACGCCGCAGCGCTCGCGGCGACCGGTCGAGCTTCTGATATTCTTCGCCAAGGAGCGGCGATTTCCAAATCGCCGGTTTCTTTGAGTCGGCGATTGGAAAATCGCCGCTCCTTGCTGTCTTATCGAGGAGAAAGTTTCCCAGCACGAGATAATCCATTTCGGTTCGCATGAAGCAGCGATAAGCGTCTTCGGGTGTGCAAACCGGAGGCTCGCCGCGCACGTTGAAGGAGGTATTCACGAGAACGGGGCAGCCGGTTCGCGTTTCAAACTCGCTCAGGAGGCGATGAAAACGCGGGTTGTCCGCGAGGGCGACGGTCTGGACGCGAGCGGAGTAATCTACGTGTGTGATGGCGGGCAGCGTGGAGCGACGGGTCTTCAGGCGCGTCATGAAATCCTCTGGCGCCGATCCCACGCCGCCCATAGGGCGGCGGCTACAGTTTTGGTCATCTACACGCAGTGTCTTACTCACCGGCGCGACGATGAGCATGTAGGGACTCGGTTCGTTTAGCTCGAAGCAATCGGCGACTCGCTCTTCGAGAATAGAAGGCGCGAAGGGACGAAAGCTTTCCCGGAATTTGATTTTGAGATTCAGTTTCTCCTGCATATCGGGGCGTCGCGGATCGCCCAGAATGGAGCGATTCCCTAGCGCACGCGGGCCAAACTCCATCCGCCCTTGGAACCAGCCGACGACTTTTCCTTCTTCAAGCAACTTCGCCACTCGTGACATCAACTCTTCCGCGGGAAGTTCTGTGTGAGCGATCGATTCGCGCCGCAAGAACTCGGCGGCATCATACGCGGGGCCGAGCAAGGAAGCGCGCTGGGTGTCGCGGTTGCTGGAGACTGTTCGCGGTTCGTTGTGGTAATGATGCCAGCCGATCAGCGCCGCGCCGAGCGCACCGCCGGCATCGCCCGCGGCTGGCTGAATCCAGATTTTCTCGAACGGGCCTTCACGAAGAATGCGACCATTCGCGACGCAATTAAGCGCAACACCGCCCGCAAGACAGAGATTGGGCGCGCCGGTGATGGCGTGGGCGTGGCGCGCGAGACGGAGCATCAATTCCTCCGTGACCGACTGGATGGAACGCGCGAGATCCATGTGCCGTTGCGTCAGCTCGGCTTCCGGCTTTCTGGGCGGCCCGCCGAAGAGAAGGTCGAAGGCGCGATTGGTCATCGTGAGGCCGGCGATGAAATCGAAGTAGCGCAAATTCAGCCGGAAGGAGCCGTCCGGCCTGAGGTCGATCAGCTCGGAGAAAATCAACTCCTGAAATATCGGTTCACCGTAGGGCGCCAGGCCCATCATTTTGTATTCACCGGAGTTGACTCGGAATCCGAGGTAATAGGTGAAGGCGGAATAGAGGAGCCCGAGCGAATGCGGAAAGCGAAGCTCCTCCAGAAGCTCGACCCGATTTCCCTCGCCTTTTCCGACGCTGGTCGTCGTCCATTCACCGACGCCATCGATCGTCAACACCGCCGCGCTCTCGAACGGTGAAGGAAAGAAGCCGGACGCGGCGTGCGATTCATGATGTTCCGGGAAAATGATGGGGCCTTCGAACCCAAGCTCCTCGCGAAGTGTCGCTTTGAGCCAGATTTTTTCCTTCATCCAGACCGGCATCGCTTTCAGGAACGAACGCAGGCCGAAAGGCGCGCAGGCCAGGTAAGTGGAAAGAAGCCGGTCGAACTTCAGAAACGGCTTTTCATAAAAGGCGACGAGATCGAATTGCGCGGCGCTGGCCAGACCTGCTTCCCGAACGCAGTAATCAATGGCGTGCCGCGGAAAGCGCGCGTCGTGTTTTTTCCGGGAGAAGCGCTCTTCCTGCGCCGCGGCGACGATGGTTCCGTCGCGCACCAGGCAGGCGGCGCTGTCATGATAAAAGGCTGAGATGCCGAGAATGTTCACGGTTCGCGCGCGAGAAATTTCGCCAGCTCGCGAGCGGCGACTTCGTGGCCGGCGGCGTTCCAGTGCGCGTCATCGGAAAAATAAACGGCGCGACCGGCGGCGGCATATTGTTCGAGGGCCGGCGTGAGATTGAGGAACGCGATGTTCGCCTCGGAACAGAAATCGCGGAGAAGATCATTTTGCGCCAGACGGTTCGCGTGAATGTCCGCGGCACGGATAGGCATGTGATTATAGCTGGAGGCAAACTCGATCGCGTGCTGCAATTCTTCCGGGCCTAACGAGCGCTCGACCAGCGGCCAGTAAACCTCGTCCTTGGCCGGAATGAACATGATCGTCAGGCGGCTGCCTTGCCTCGCGCAGACCTCACGCATTCGCAAAAGCGCGGCGCGGACTAATTCCCACCCGCGGCTCCGCTCGATTTCCTGACGCGGACTCGCGAGCTTTTGCAGGTAGGGCGGCATGAAAGCAAAGCGCAGCACGCCGCCTTCCGCCGTTGGGATCTCGTAGGCGCCACGATCGAAACGCGCCGCGGCCGGTGCTTCGCGCCGCGGAACTGCCGGGCTGCTTTTTCGCGCAGCCAAAACCGGCAGGCCGACGCGCGCCAGCGTCCAGAGAAAAAACGTTTCGTAACGCCGATAGCTTTTTTTCAAGCGCCAGCCCGTCGTCTCTTCGCCGGGTTTGTTGCCGCTCTTCTCCCAATTATCGAAGCGCTCCGCGTCAAAGAAATCGTTGCCGGCAAAGAATCCGAGCACGACGTCGTGGGGCTGATGGCGGAGCGCGTAATCTTCCAGCACGTAAAGCTCCTGCTGCGGCCCGTAGGACGAGGTCCCGTAGTTCTGCACTTTCTTCCCGGTGATTTGCTCGAGACGCGCGGGCCAGGCTTCTTCCACCGGCGAAGTCATCGCGTCCGCAAACGAATCTCCGAGCGCCGCGACATCGATCGTTTCGCGCACCGCGGGATTTCGAAAACCTTCGGCGTCCGTCTGAAACGGATAACGATGTTTTTCGCCGCCAAAAAGCTCCGGCGACATGAAGCCCATCCGGACGATGTCGCCATGCTCCCATTCGCAATAGGTTTGCAAATTCGGGCGCAGGCGCTGCCGGTAGCGCGGCGAATCGATCCAACGCGGATCGGGCGCGGAGAGTCCCAGATCATGGCGCGCGCTCAGGATTGCCGGCGGGAGTTTCAGGGAAACGCTCCGCAGGATGAGCTCGATGGCTCCGAGACAGATCAACGTGCTGGCGCTCAGAGCGAGCCAATTCCCGATCCCGCGCGAGCCCGCTGGTTCTGCCGGAGCTTTTCTGAGCGCCAGCGCGAACAAGAAGAATGCGCCGAGATAGAGCGGCCAGAGAAATAGTTTGCGCGTCAGACGCGGGTCGAACCAGGCGATCCGACCCTGGACGACGAACTCGAGTTCTCCAACACCCGCCGGCAATGAAATATTTTCGGAGACAGCCGCGGCGATTTTTTTCGCCGCAACCTGTTGAGTGATCCCTCCGTTATGCCAAAGAATCTCGTAGCCCGCCTCGCCCTCCGGATGGGCGGAAAAACGCAGCGAATGCGGCGTGCGCAATGAAACCGGAAAAATAAATCGCGCTTCGTCCCGGCTGATGACTTCCGGGACAACCTCGTTGCCGCGCACAGCGAAATGTTGCCAGACCGTCCCCTGTTGGCGGTCCGCGGCGCTGCCCTCGTCGACATAGAGACGCTGCGTACGCACCGAAAACCAATCGATAAGCGCGCAAAGGACGATCGCGACAAGGATGCTACACAAGGAGCGGCGATTTCCAAAGCGCCGGGGAACATCTCTACGCTGGAGAAGCAAAGACGGCGATTTGGAAATCGCCGCTCCTTGGGAACGCATGGAAGTCGACCGGCTCATTGCGTCGCGCCGCGCTCGAATTTTTCACGCGCCAGCCAGGCCCGTTCCCAGTTTTCCTTTGCGGCCCAGGCTTCTGCTTCGAGAAAATGAAAATAACGCGGGCAGCCGGGCATTTCGGTGAAATGTCGCAAGGTCACGAGCGCCTCATCCATTTGGCCCTGCTTCATCTGCTCGTGGGCAAGCTGGAAGCCGATCCCATAATTGTCGGAATTGGCATGAAGAGCCTGGCGCAGTTGATCGATGGATGAACCCTCGGCGGCTGGAGGCAGGGCCGGAGATCCGCCGAAACGTCGCGTCAATTCGTAAGCGCTCCGGAAATCCTTGCGCGAAGCGTGGTATCTCGCCAATCCGCGCCAGGCGTAAGCCATCCATTCCGAATGCGACTCCAACGCGCGCGCGAGCTCGGCCGGATCGCCGCGGTCCGTCCAAAGTTTGAAGAACGTGAGCTTCTCTTTTTCCGAGAGCGTTTTCAATTCCGGATCGTGTTCGAGAAAGCGATGCAGGGCCGACATGAAGGCAGCGTCGCCGGAGTTCCCAAGATAAGTGAGCGCGAGATCGTGATGAATCATCCCGAGCTCCTCCAATCCCTGCCGGACTTGCGGACTGTATTGAATGGCGAGCGCGACCATCCGCCCGTAAACCTCAGGCCGCTGGCTGCCCGCGCGCCGAACGGCCTCGCGCCATGCCGTAATGGTGAGACTCGGGTCCAGGGTGATCCAAACCTTCCCCTCTTCAAAAGGAACTTCGTAAGCGTTCGGCTCGAGAAACCGGGCGCGCCGAAAATCGTCGATCGCTTCTACCGGGCGTTTCGCGCCGACTTTTCCAAGAGCACGAAGGAAGTAGGGCTGCCACTTCAATGGCGCCCATTGGAGGGCGTGGGTGGTGCGTTGAATCGTTTCGTTGAAATTGCGGCCGCTGTTCGCGGCCGAGGCAAGCCGCATTTCGTTCTCAACCCCTACCGCGCCCGGCCACGATTTTTCGTAGCGGGTCGCGAAAACCCAGGCGCTGCCCGCGATGAAGAGCACGACCCCAAGCACGCGAAAAACCAGTGGCACCACGAAGCTCGGGCGCAGGTTTGCCGGACGCCGCAGGGCCATCCCGAAGAGAAAAATACCGGCGAATGCGGTGCCGACCCGGTGGCCGGAAACATCGACCGCTCCGTGCAGGGCGAACAGGAGCGCGGCGATCAGCGCGGCGACGCGGAAGCGCTGGTTCGTCCCTTCCTGCAAAGGAAAAACTCGCCGGACGAAAACGACGATACCTGCGAGCGTCAGGAGGATTGCCGGCCAGCCGGCTTCCACCCAAAGCCAAAACCAATCGCTCTCCGGATGGAGGGTTCGCGCGCTGGTGAGCGAAGCGTCGCGAAAGATCGCGAAGACTTCGTCAAAATTTCCGAGCCCGATGCCGGCCCAGGGCGAGGCGCGAATGAGTTGGAGCGCGTCGTGGAAGATGGCCCAGCGCAAATCGGTCGTCACGCCGCCCGCGTCGCCGGAGCGCAGATTAAAACGTTCGAAGGTTTGCCCACCGAAGAGCAGCATCACCGTGAGCAGGACAAGCAACACCGAAAGACCCACGGCAATCCGCGCCGCCGAACTTTTGCGGAGCGCGAGAGCACCGAGCCAGAGGGCGCTGCCCGCCACGAGAATGAGCACGCCGGCCCGGGAAAAATCGAGAATGATCGCGGTCACGATGATGCCGAACGCGCCGAGCCACATGAGCCAGCGCTTTTTCTCATGCCGAATGGCGTCCTGCGCGCAGGCGAGAATCACGACCGCGCTCAGGCCAAATAGATTTGCGGTCTGGTTGCGATTCGGGAATGGCCCAAAGCCGCGCTCGTTATGCCAGAAGGGAAGCGCGGTGTGTGCGTAATAAAGGGCAATACAAAGCGCGGCGAGCAAGACGACGCCGGCAGCGAAGACTCGAAGTTGGGTACGAACCTCGCGCAGTTCGAGATCGAGCGCGCTGACAAAATAAAGCCAGCTCAGTCCGGCCAGAAAACTGAGGAAACATCCGAGGCTGATCCACGGTTGGGGCGAGAGCGTTCCGGGCAGCGCGATCCCGAAATCGTCCACCAGCGCCGCACGCCACGCCGGCTGCAAAAACCAATTCGCCGGTAGAAACGCCGTCGCCGCGCAGGCGAGAAGTGCGACCAGGATGATATTCAGGGCAGGGCCTAACGAGGACTTCGGCGGGTGAACCAGCAAGATTAGTCCGAGCAACGCCACCACAATCCCTTCGCTCCACTTCGCGGTCGCGCCGCCCAGAAAACAGGCGAGCACAGGCAGAGTGGGAACGAGAAGATTCAGCCACCATCGGCCGGGCGCGGTGGTGAAGCCGGAGCGGACCCTCGACTGGTTTTTGGGGTGGGAATTGGGCATCAGGCGAACGCGGGTAATGGTATGGGAATAGCTCTAAAATTAACGGCGCTTCCTGGCGCCCAAAAGTCATATGGCTGCCCCGGTTTTACCACGAGTTGAACGCGGGCCGCCATCGCGTACTCTCAGCATCGATATCCGGGCATAATCATGGTTACGCAACGCACGCAGGGTCTCTATCGCGTTTTCCTGCTCTGCCAACTCGTGATCGTTGCCGTCCTCTTCTGGTTCGGCGTCTGGGTGATGGTCACGTTTTATTCTCCCGGGGCCGAATTAACCTGGCGACGGTACAGCATTTATTGCGGGTTGCTCGTCCTGGGCATGACGATCGAATCGCTCAGCCGCGACGGGTCGAAAAATTATTTCCTCCAGAACGAACTGCTGCGCCAGCATCGGTTGAGTTTGCGGCAGACCTTCGCGAGCATCGGCACGCTCGTCCTTTACCTGATCGCGACCAAGGACGCGTTCATCTCGCGAATCTTCTTCTTCAATTTCGTTCCGTGGCTCTATGTCGCCCTGCTTTTCTCGCACCATTACCTGCCCGGCTTTCTGGCCCGCCGGATTTTCACTGGCGCGCGCGAAGAAAAGACGATCCTGATCGGATCGACCTTGAAGGCGGCACAACTGCGCGCCTGGCTGCGGCGCAAGGCCGATATCGGTTTGCGCACTGTCGGCTTGGTTTGCGATGAGCAAATCGAAAAAACGGAGGACGGCATTCCGGTGCTGGGCGATTCCGATGCGCTCGAAAAGATCATCGTCGAGCGCGGGATCACGCAGGTGATCATGCTGGAGTTTCCGCTCTTCACCGAAGTGAATCGCCACATCATCAGCGTCTGCGATCATCTCGGCGTTCGTCTGCTCATCGTCAGCGATCTCGAAGAAAAATTGCGCCATCCGGTGACGCATTTCGAAGATGACGGATTCCGATTCATCGGTCTGCGGGAGGAGCCCCTGGAAAACCCTCTCAACCGTTTTTTCAAGCGCGCCATCGATGTCGCGATCTCACTGCCGGTAATGATAATCGTCTTCCCAATCCTCACCGTCATCGTCTGGATCGCGCAACGAATCCAGTCGCCCGGCCCGCTCTTTCACGTCCAAACCCGGGCCGGCATGCAAAATCGGCAATTCAAGATCTTCAAGTTTCGCACGATGCGCGCCGAACACGAAGAAGTCACCCGCCAGGCGCGCGTGGGTGACGAACGGGTTTATCCGCTCGGAAAATGGTTTCGCAAACTGAGCATCGACGAGGTCCCGCAGTTTTGGAATGTGCTCCTGGGTGACATGAGCATCGTCGGTCCGCGGCCACACCTGATCGAGCACAACCAGCAATTTTCGCAGTTAATGGCGAACTATCACGTCCGCGCTTTCGTGAAACCGGGCATCACCGGACTGGCGCAAGTGCGCGGGTTTCGCGGCGAGGCGCGGAACAGGGCCGACATCGAAAATCGCGTCGCGTGCGACATCGAGTATCTCGAGAACTGGAATCTGTCGCTCGAGTGCGGGATCATCCTGCGCACGTTTGTGCACCTGATCGTTCCGCCGAGCAGCGCTTATTAATAGGTCGAATAAGTCCTATGTGACCTATAGGATGCCGGCCAATTCCCTCAAAAAATCTTCGAACACGCGGGTCTTCTCGAACTGCTGCACATAGCGCCGGCCGGCCGCGCCGTATTCGGCGAGGCGTTCCGGATTATTCGCCAGGGAATCGAGAAGCTCTGCGAGCTCCTGTGGGCGGCCCGGCGGGACATTTACGCCGAACTTTCCTTCGACGAGCGAAAGCGCTAGTTCGCATTCGGGGGCCGCGACCGTGACGACCGGCTTCGACGCCGCAAGCAAACCGAGAAGCTTGCTCGGGAAAAATGAATTTCCGGCTCCCGCTTGTTGCGTGATGAAGCAAAGGTCGGCGTCCGTGAGGAGAGCGTCGTAATCGCGGCCGGCTTGCAGCGGAAGCATGCTCACATTTGGCAGCTTCATTTCACGCGCCCGAGTCTCGAGCGCTTTGCGTTGCGCGCCATCGCCGCAGATCAAAAGCCGAATCCTTGGATCGCGGAGCAAGGGCGCGGTTTCCAGCAAAACATCCAAGCCTTGTTTGACGCCCAGGTTTCCCGCATACACGGCGATGAATTCTTCCGGAGCGAATCCATGCCGCTGCCGAAATTCGCCGCGGGCCGGAGAAGCGCCGGCGTTCCGCAGATCGATCGCGTTTGGAAAATAGACGAGCTTCGCTTCCGGCACTCCTTTGGCGCGAAAACTTTTCAGCATTCCCCGCGTGATGCCGGAGACCCGCGCCGCGTGCCGGTAGGCAAACGACTCCAAGCCGTACAAAGCTTTCGTGAACCAGTTTGCTTTCAACATCCCAAGACCGACCGCTGCGTCCGGCTGCATGTCCTGGACGTGAAAGACAAACGGGGTGCGCTTGAGTTTGCCGACAACCCAGCCCGCCACGCCCAAAAGCAACGGCGGCGACACCACTACATAGACTTCTGGCCGCGTGAGAACCAGGGCGCGCAACGTGGAACTGAAAACAAAGCTCCCCTCATGGACGATGCGCTTCAAGGCCGAGACGCGCCGCGGAACGAAATGCCAGCAGCGACGGACGCGAACGCCGTTTACGACATCGGTCCGATAAAGACGGCCGCGGTCCTCAGGCTGTTTTTGCCAGGTGGGATAATAGGGAAAGCTGGTGAGCATCTCGACGTCGTGGCCCTGGGCGTGCAGGAATTCGCACAACGCGACGCTGTGAGGCGCAATGCCGGTGAACTCCGGCGCGTAATTGATTCCCCAGACAATGACCCGCATGGCGTCTACTCGTTAGGCGCCGGCTTTGTCCTGGTCAGCTCATAGGTCTTGGCGACCGAAAGGAATTCGTAAACGGCGTGGAGGCGCGCGAAATAATAACCTTCGCGTCCATCGAGAAAACCTTTTTGCCAGATGTAGATATAGAGGAAGCGGAGGAGCGGCCGGAACGGCAGACGCTGCGAAAGTTCTTTCAGTTTTCGGCGGCGCTCGACTGTGCTGCTATGGATTCGCGCGGCGCTGCCGGAGAGTTGCCGGTCGGCGGAGACCCGCGCTTCCCAGTTCGAATACCGGTTGTGTTTCTCGACGAACACTTCGACCGATGGAAACGCGTAATGATCCATCTCACAACGCAGCCGGCCGGTGGGCCCCTGCACGATGACGTGCTCGTGGACTTCGTTGTCGCCGCTGCGGGTATCGGCGTCGGTCAGCTTTTCGTAGCGGCCTAACGAATGCCGGAACAGGCGTAGGTTCCAGTTTGGGTAATACGAATGCCGCAGCCATTTTCCCATAAACATGAAATGACGGTTGATCCAATACCCGGCCAGCGGACCCGCGCCGGCAATGGCTTGGGCGAACTCATTTTCCGCTTCCGGCGGCAGGACTTCGTCGGCATCGAGGATGAAGACCCATGCGTTGCGGAATGGAAGGTTTTCGAGCGCCCAATTTTTTTTCTTGGGCCAGGTCCCGTTGAACTGGAATTGCACGACCTTCGCGCCCAAGCGCTCGGCCAGCTCGATTGAGCCATCCGTGCTCTGGGAATCGACGATGAAGATTTCATCGGCCCACTTCACCGAATCGAGGCAGCGCTTCAGGTTCGCGGCTTCGTTCCTGATCGGGACAAGGACTGAAACCGGCACACTCATACACCAGGAAGCGCGACTGGATATCCAAGCTCCGCGAGCGCATCAGCGGGCCGGCCATCGAGTTCCCGGTTCAGCGCGAGAACGTTCACGGTTTCCGCAGTCACGAAGGTTTTCCGGTCAGAATCGAAACAGCGATAGCCGAATTCTTCCAGGAGCGCGAAGGTTTGAGCGCGGTCGCCGAAGATTTCGAGCAGGAGAATTGGACGGTGTTCGGCGAAAAGGCGCCGGCCACCTCGCAACAGGCGAAGCTCCGCGCCCTCGACATCAATTTTCATGATGAGCGGCGCCGTCCATCCCTGCGCAATGAGATGATCGAGGCTGACGGTTTCGACTTCGACGCCGCGGGGCACGGCGCCGTAATGCATTGCGTTAAACGCATTGGCGGCGGGCTCGAGGGTCCCGGTCGCGCGGGAAATTTCATCGGTAAAAAACGTGGTGCGTCCCACATTCTCCGCGACGGCGCGCGGGACAATCTCGTGCGCCGACAAATTCCACGCCGCACTTGTCCTCCGAAGGCACTCGAGATTTTTGGCATCGGGTTCGAACGAGACGATGTGAAAATCGGGGCGCGCCTCGGCACAGGACCAACTGTAAAGGCCGATGTTCGCGCCGATGTCCCAGAATGTTCCGCCATTTGAATTTGGCAGGGCCGCCAGGAGCGCGATGAATGTCTGCCGGATGCTGTCCTCCTGATGTTTTGGGTCGGCGATCAACGAGGCATTGGAGATCAGGCGCAGGTAGATCGGTCGCGCGAGAAGCGGCGAGCGCCACCGGATCATCGGATCGAATCGGCGGGTGATCCCGCGGAAAAGGGAGCTCTTGCGCAGGGTGTGGAGAGGATGAACGCGGCTGAGCGTTTCGGTGAGATTCATCCTGAAACAGAAGGCGTTCTGGGCCCGAGGACGCGGCACGGATTGCCGGCTGCCATTACATCCGGCGGGACGTCCTTCGTCACAACCGAGCAGGCGCCGATGATACTGCGCGCGCCGATCTCGACCCCGGGCATGATAAAAGCGCGCGCGCCGATGAACGCATCTTCGCCAATGGTGATCTTCGCCGTCACGAGCTGGAGCGCGGGGTGAGAAAAATCGTGGCTGCCGGTGCTGAGATACGCTTCCTGCGCGACCGTGGCGCCGGCGCCGATCTCGATTTCGCCTAACGAGTAGGCATGAGCGCGATCCCCCAGACAGGCGCGATCGTGCAAGGTCAGGTGCCACGGGATCGCAATGCGCGCGCGTTGATGGACGAACGGCTTGCCTTCGATCGTCGCGCCGAAAACGTCAAGCCAGAAGAGCCGCCAGGGGTTGGCGGGTTTCGGCGTCCAGACGCAAAGGACAAACCAGCAAAACTCCCAGAGCAAGCGCAGCGCCCGGTCCTGCGCGGACCAGGGCGATTCCTGCGCTGCGGCTTGCTCAGGCTTTACCGGTGTTTTCGTCTCCATGGCAATCGAGGATAAACGTTAAAAAGCAGAAAGGCAGCCACGGATGAAGACGGATTTTCACGACTGAAGAACTTTCATCAGCGAATCGGTGGCGCGCTCGATCTCAAAACGCCGGGCGAAGCATTCCTTCGCCTTTTCTCTCATCGCCGCGCGAACCTCAGGCCCGGTCGCGACCCAGCGTTCGAGCAAGGCCGTAGTTCCGGCGAGATCGTCGTTCTCCACGAACCCGACGCCGTCTGCTTCGATTTCGCGCCAGATGTTTACCTTGTTGGAGATCAACACAGGAGTCCCGCAGGCGAGCGCTTCCGCGACGGCGATCCCAAAATTTTCCTGGTGCGACGGGAGGACGAACGCGTCCGCGGCGCTGAACGCCCCCCACTTTCGACTGCCGGTGAGCAGTCCGGGAAAGGTGATGGAGCTGTCATCTTTTGTGACGGTTGCCGCCAGCCTTTTCAGGCGGAGCAAATATTCTTCATCGGCGGCGGGTCCGGCCATGACAAGATGGAGCGATCGATCCGCTCCCGCGGCAGTTCGGATCGACGCGAACGCTTCGATCAGGAGATCGCAACCTTTCTTCTCGTGGAGACGTCCGAGGAAAAGCAGAAGGCGCTTTCCGCGGAGTTCTGGAAAAGCGTTGAGGAAATCTGCGCGCGCCCTTTCCAAATCGGGCGGCGGGGGCGCGGTCCCGTAACTCACCACCACTTCGCGGGCGCGATAAAGCGCGAACGATTCGCGGGCCAAACGCCGTTCCTCTTCCGATGTGAAAAGCACGGCGGCCGCGTCCCGCAGCACCCGGTATTCGGCCCAGGGCCAATAGAGTAACTTCTTGATGTGTTTCAGTGGATAGGTCCGCTTGAACCACGGATCGAGCATCCCGTGCGGAAAAACAAAGTAAGGCGTGTCGGTCCCGGAAAAGGCGCGCCAGGCTGCGAAGCTGTGGTATTGCCAGAGGCCATTCACGATCACTCGGTCGAAGGTTTCTCCGTGCTGCCGTAACCATGGCAACAAGGTTCCGGAATAACCGTAAGACCGCACTGCCCGGCCAAGCGCGTGGACGGGCAGACCAGCTTCGGTTACCCACGGCGCGGAAGGTTGATCCAAGGCGACGATCTCCGTCGCGTGGCCGCGCGCCGCCAATGCTTTGCTCGTCGCCAGCACCGCGCTGGCCACGCCTCCGGTGCTCGGATCGAGCGTTTGGACGAGCTGCAGAATTTTCAAAGCGCAGTCACCAGACGAATCCTTCGGTGCGGCGGAAATACTCCAGGTCGGCGGACAGTTCTTTCAACGGCTTGGCCGGAACACCGCCGTAAAGTCGGTGCGACTGCTCCCACTTTTTGTTGAGAAGCGATTGCGCGCCAAGGATCGAATGATGCGGCAGCGCGCTTCCGCCGAGCATCACCGAATTCGTGCCGGTAAAACAATATTCGCCGATGTCGATCGGCTCGGCGGACTGCCGGTTGGCCGCGAGGTCGATGCTGTGGGTGATCAGTTGCGACCGAAAGCCACCGACGGTGGCGAATGCGCCGATGCGAACGCGCGCGGTGCAATCGATCAGATGCCGGCTGGTAATGGCGGCGTGTTTTTCCACGATGAGCTCGGGATGCCGGTCCGGCTGGTGGGCAAAATGCCGGCTCCCGCCGCTGGGAAAACCGGTGATCCAATTAAGCTGGCCGATAGATGCACGCGCGCCGAGATGGAGCAGGTCGATGTTTTTGCAAAGGGTGAGATGGCCGATAGACGAGCCTTCTTCCATGATGAGACGGCGGGGAAAAATCCAGGCGAAACCAATGCGGCTCTTGGGATGGATCGAGTAACCGAACTGTTTTTCCAAGAGCGAGCGACGCATCCTCCACGGCAGCAGGATGGAAAAGAACATGAGAAGATTGTTCAGCATGCCGGGGCGAGTGAACGGTAGAGCTTGCTGTATTCGGCAACCATCCGCGCGGCGGAAAATCGTTTTGCGTTCTCGAGTGCCTTCTCGCTCCAGCGCGCCCGTTCGTTTGGATTCGTCAGCCGCAAAAGCTCGGCGGCAAAACCTGCTTCGTCCTCAACCCCGCGAAACAATCCTGCGGCGCCCGCGACTTCGGTCATCGGCTCGCGATCGGTGCAGAGCACCGGACAACCGCAAGCATGCGCTTCGGCGATCGGCCAGCCGAACCCTTCGAAGGTCGAAGGGAAGAGCAGGGCGGTCGCGCAATTGTAAAGGGCTTCGAGCATTTCGCTTTCGGCGTTTGGGATCTCCACGATCCGATCCGAAATGCCGAGTTCCCGGCCTAACGAACGGAGCGGCGGCGAAAGCGGATCGCCAGCAAGGACGACCAAGCCATTCCATTGATCTTTGCAGCGCGCGAAAATGCGCAGCACGCCCTCGCGATTTTTGCGGCGCAGGTTTGAGCCGACGTGAAGGACGAACTCGGCGTGCCCCGCCAGAGCCGCCGTGGCGCCGAGTCGCGCCCGGGCTTCTTCAATCGGCAACTTACGGTAGGGATAGCTCAAGCCCAGCGTGATCACGTCGAGCGTCGGCTTTCCATCTCTGCGCCCGATGAGCCGCCGCGCGTCTTCCAGGGTCGCCTTCGAAACACAGGCAATGGCGGTGGCGCTTTCCAAACCGGCGACGATCCAGCGCTGGAGTATCCTGCCCGTGAAACTCGCCGGACAGTCGGTTGGTTCGCCCAGCGCGCCGCGGACGGCAAGCAGATCGTGGCAGGTCACGACCACCGGCACTTCCCGAATCGCCTTCACATACATTGCGTTGGAGTGATCGCAGATGTGAACGATCGCGGGGCGCTCCCTTAGCTTTTTTCCGAGCCTTCGCCGAAACAGAATCTTGTCGAGGTACGCCAGCCATTTCGCGATGAAGTTTCCCGCGGCGCGGAATCGTCCGAAAACCGCTTCCGGCTGAATCAATTCCGCCGAAACGCCGCTGGCAGTGAGGCCATCCAGCATCATCGTCGCAAATCGCTGCATGCTTTGCTGACGATCCAGCGGGTAATTACCGATCAACAAAATCATCGGGATGAAGTCGCGCGGCTGGGAAGCTATGCAGACCCTCTGCGTAACGCGAACGACGCGGGACAGGGCGAAGCGCCGCAGGACCGGGCCCAGGAGGCTCGGATTCCGCTGCGATTCCCGGATTCGCCGCAGCCAGACAAAGGCCGCAAACGAAGACGGCAAAGCCTAGATTGGTGGGCTGGCCGAACTGGCCATTCAAGAGCGAGAGAAATCCCGCGCAATACAACATGATAGGAAGAATGCTGCCATCTCTCAGCCGTCGGATGCTGAGAAGACCCAGCTTGAACGTGAGCATGGTCCGCCACACCAGGTAGGCCAGACCGAGGATCGGTCCGCTTTCCAGGATGATCCGCGCCCATTCTCCTTCCGTCAGAAGAAACACAGCGCGGCCGGTCAGAAATTTGGCGCCGCCATTCGTTCCAATGCCGAGGCCGTAACCTCCAATCGGCGCCCGGGTCAAAAGCAAAAATCCTTCGGTAAATCCGCCGAAGGTTCGTGCGAGCAAGCCGCCCGCGATCGACTTTTCCTCCGACTCGGCCACCGACGTGAAGCGATCGGAAAGGACCTGGACACCTTCCTTGAAGACGGGCAATCGGACCGCCACGAGCAAGACCACCACGACGATGAGAAGATTGCGTCCGAATTGATTAATCGCGCTCGGACGGAAAACCACGATGGCCAGCAAAGACGAAAGCACAACGAGCACCGCCAGAAGGACCGAGCGGCTGCCGGAAACGCCGATCGTCACCACCAGCGCGAAACCGCCGCCGAACAAAAGCCAGTTGCGATACATGCCGCGCGTCAACGCCCCGTAAAGCAAATAGGCGGCGGAGAGCGCCGCATAAAAAATCACTCCCGAGACAAATGAGAATGTTCCGGGCGGTCTGATCTTTCCGCCGCCCGCCGTGATCTGCTGGTTCTCGCCGATGCCGGCGGTGCGATTGATGAATGAATCCGGCTCGGCGTTGAATTGGACGGCCAGCAATAGGGCCATCGGCATTAATCCGATCAAGACCCACTTCCCCAATTTCAAAACGTCATCATGATCGAGCACTCTGCCGATGACGAAGATCAGCGGGAGATGGAGAAAGTTAGAGCGAAAGCCAAAACCGGTGACAAGAATGAGCGGCTTGAGCGAGAGATACGGCTCGAGCACAATGAGTGAAACCAGCCAGGAAAGGACCGCGATGATTCCGAGCGCAAGGATGTAATTGTTTCGCGGAAAGACCCGGGCCTTGATGGCCATGAAGTAGATCGCGAGGACGACCGGATCGCGCACCACCAGGAGCACGTCGGAATATTGCGGCAGGACCCATTTCCGGAGCGTCCCCTCGAAAATGAGCAGGAAAAAATAGACCCAGATCAACCGCTTGATCCAGATGAAGGCCTTTTGGTTAGTGTCCGATTGCATGCAGGATTCTCTCGCCGTAAGCCAGCCAGGTAAGCTCAGCAGCTTTTAGGCGCGCTGCCGAGCTCATTGCCGGTAATTCGCCCCGATTTTGCGCGAACCAATCGATCTTTTCCGCAATCGCGACCGGCGCTCCGGCCGGCACAAGAAACCCCGTTTTCCCCTCGACAATCAAGTCTTCCCCGCCGGCATTCCTGGTCACGATCAAAGGCAGGCCGCTGGCCATCGCTTCTTGCTGGACGAGCGCGCGCCCCTCCACGATCGAAGGCAGCACCAGCACGTCACACGAGCGCATCAGCTCGAGGACTGCGGCGTGCGCGCGCGGTGGTTCGTAAATAAAATCCGCGAATTGGTTTCGATAAAACTGCATCGGCAAAACGGGCGCGCCCATGACCACCAGGTCGACCTCGCGCGGCCCGATCAATTTCATGGCGGCGAAAAGATCTGCCAGGCCTTTCCGTTGCGTGAGCGCGCCGGCGAAGAGGATCCGCAATCGGCGAGTATGGGTCGTATTCGACCTATTCTCCAGTACCGCAGGCGAACCAAACGGAGCCACCACACACGGTTTGGCTGCGCGTGTTTTTTCCGGAAGCGAATCCAACACAAAGGCGCTGGGGCAAATGACAGTCTCGGCGAGTTCGAGCTCCCGCGTCTTGCGCGCAAGTTTTTCATCGGAATCGCGCGTGCCGCCAAGTGTTGGCTCCCAGTCCGGATACCGCGCCGCTTCATTTTGCAGAAGGCGTTGCGCTGTTTCCCAATAGGCAATGGGCAGATCGTAGATGCGCCGGATGCCAAGCTGACTCGCGGTTTCGAAGGAGAGTTCGGCGGAATCTTCGTAGGCGTAAACAGCGCGGATCTTGAGCCGCTCGTGATTTTGCTCCAGATATTCGGCCGCGAATCCATCCAGATCGCGCCCGACTCTGTCCAGGCTCGCCCAGGCTTTGCCGTCTCGAGTCAGCGAGTGGAGCTGCAACTTTTCGGCGAGCAAACGCACAGTCTCACGGGCCGGATGAATTTTGATTTTGTAATGCGGCAGGTCGTAACCTCGCCGCGCCATCTGAATCCGGGGCTTCGCAGGCAACGCCTGGAGCAACGGAGAGTTCTGCGACCAGGCCAGGGTCGTGATGAACTTCGCAAGCAGATCGGCTCGATCGAGCGCTTCCAGGACGGCGCGGACATTGGCGTTACCGGTGGGATGGCTTAGGAGAATCATTTCTTCGCCCTTCGCAAAGAACGCGGGAGAAAGGACAAAAAGATTGCCAGCAGCGGACGCCAGTCGGGACGCGTTCTGAAGGATTTGAAGAAATAACCGCGCGCTTCTCGGAAGCGATCGAAAAAGAGCCGGTCACGGCCGACGCGGAAAAGCGCGCCGGCCAGGCGCGATCGCAGATAGCTCTTCATCTCTGGAAACCAGTTGCGCTCCAAGAGCCGGGAGAAAATGTAAACCTGGTTTTCGGATTTATCCGGAGCGCGCCGCCCTGTTTCCGATTTCGGATGGATGCGATAACGGGTGAGACGCTGCGGAATATAATAAAATTTTTTCCCCGATGCGGCGAGCAAACAGGAGATCCAAAAATCGTAAGCGCCGGAGAGGTCCGTCCCGAGCAATGACAAGTCGATCGCGTCTTTTCTAAAGAGCGCGGCCATCGCCAACGGAACGCCATTGTCGACCAGGACAAAGTGCGCGGGATTGTTCACGTCGCCTTCCCCCAGAGCGGAACGGCCGTAGCGCCGCGTGTTCGCTTCGGTCTCCATCTCATCGATCGCGCCTTCCTCCGACACGATCCAATGATCGCTGAAGGCAACGACTCGGTTCGGATCCGCTCGCAGCGGAGGAACCAGCGACGCCAGGAAATTCGGCTCCCAAATGTCGTCATCATTCAAAATGGAGATGAACTGGCCCTGCGCATCCTCAATCGCGGCCCGCAGGCTTCGGGCGATTCCGAGCGTTTCGGGATTCGCGCGATACCGAATCTGACCCGCCCGCAGCCACGGTTCACAGAGAGCGCTCGCGGCAGCAGTGCCGGAATCATCGGCCACGATAATTTCACGCGCCGGGAATGTCTGAGCGAGTGCGCTTTCCACTGCCTGCGATAGAAAATCTGTGCGCTGATGCACCGTGACGATGACCGTGACCTCGGGCTTCATCGCGCGCTCCTCATGATATCGAGATAAATGCTCGCTACCTGACGTCTGGTAAACCCCGCCAAGTGGGAAGCGGCGCCATGTCGAAGCGCTTCAGATTGCGCCGGGTCGCTTAACAACTCCGCCAGGACGCTCGCAAGCGCGCGCGAATCGTTGTTCGGAAAAGTGAGACCGCACGGGCCGATCGCCTCGCGAAGCCCTCCATCCGCGGAGCCGACCACGACACAGCCGCACGCGATTCCTTCGAGGGCGACGATCCCAAACGGCTCCCGCCACCGCGAAGGAACCACCAGGATTTGGTGCTCGTTGAGGATCTTCGCCAACTCCGAGCTGGTCTGGTTGCCAATGAAATCGACCTGAGCGTTCAGCTTTAGATCGCGAGTTTGTTTCTCCAGTCGCGCGCGATCAGGGCCATCGCCCGCGATGGTCAGCCGCGGCTTCGAGTCGAGGCTGGCCAGGGCTTCGAATAGCAGATCAACGCCTTTGTCGGAAACCAATCGCCCCACAAAAATGAGCTCCTTCGCGCGAGCAAGCGATCGAATGTTCGTGAAGACTTCGTCGTTGTACGGATTTCCGACGCGAACCGACGGCACCGGCAATTGTTCCGCAATCGCGCCGCTGACCGCGATCGATTTCGCGAAGCGCAGAACGAACCGCTTCAAACGATGTTGCCAGCCGACGCTGCCATCCGGATTTGTGATCCAGGTCTGGTGCGTGATGTAAAGCGGACGGCGGACGAAGAGCAGTGGCCAGAGCGTTCGAAGCGAAATATTGTTTTGCAAAAAGACATCGCACCAGCGGACCTGGCGCAGGAGTTCGAATACGCCCGGGCGGCGGATCACAGGGAAAGGAAACGCGCCGCCACCTTCCGTTTGGGTGATCACCCGCACTTCATGCCCGAGCGCCGCGAACTCGCGCGCGAGCAGGTCCGAAACCGTTTCGATCCCACCCGTGCCGGGGAAAAAATGGTGCGAGCCGAGTAAGATTTTCACGGGACTGAAGGAAGCATCACGCACGCGCCCACGAACCGACAAATTCCCGGAACGAAGGACGCGATCGCATTTTCCCACTCCGCAGTTTCAGGAACACGCCGAGTTTGTGATCGATCCGGAGAACCCAGAATCGAAAGCGGCCGGCGTTTTGCCGCGCGAGACGCTCGGCGAAACGCAAGGTGGCTGAAACCTCCAGGTCGTCCAACACGATCACGGCGCCCACCGGCGCCTGGTCCATTGCCAAAAAAAGCGCGTGCTCACGTTTCGCCGGATTCGGCGGGCTATCCACCAAAATCAGCCGGGCGCGTTGCAGCCGCTGAAGAGACTCCTGCTGCGCGGCGACATTGAACGACTCGATAGGCCGAAAGCGGTTCCAACAGCGAGTCAGCGGGATGACTTGCTCAAAATCGCTGTCCCGCTTCGCGATTGCTCCTTCAAGCTGCTCGGTTCGGCTGAGCCAATCCGCCGAGTCTTCGATGCTGGACGCAGCGGCCGCCGCGCGGCGGAGCGAGTGAGTGGAGCGCCCCGAGCCGAATTCAAAAGCACTGCTTCTCGCGGGCAAAAGCGCGGCGACTTCCTCGAGAAACCTGCAGCTCGAGAGCGGAAGAATCCACGCCGGAACTTCGCCCGCCGGCTGCGTCGCGTCGTTATATTTTTGGACGAGCTGCGCAAGCCGATCTTCGAGCGAAACGTCGGGCGCAATCAGATTGGAGTCAGTGATAACCCTTCAGAACTCCTTTCAACATTTCGACACGTGTCTGAAGTCTCGGCTCCTTTTTGAACAGAGCAACCAGGCCAAACCAGGCGAGCTCCAGCAGGTGCCTAACGAAGAGTAACGGCCGCAAATAAAAGCGGCTCCCGGGATAAAAACGTTCGTAGAGATGGACCCGCGACCGATACAGATCCAGGACCCGGGCGGTGCCGCCACTTTTACCGCCCGCGCCATCATGTTTCACCTGATAACCAAAATCGACGCCGACCCGATAACCGTGCTGGCGCAAACGCACGCTCAAATCGGTGTCCGACTGGCATTGCCAATACCAGCGATCAAACCCGCCGACGGCGCGAAACGCCTCCATCTTCACCAGGGTACAACTCGAGTGCGCCACTTCCACTTCCCGGATCCGTGCCCCGGACAGCGGCGCCGGCGCCCGCTGAAGTCTTTCCCACCACTTCAATGCCTGGTTACCGGCCGCGAAAATCCATGGAGGCATCAGGCGTTGCTCGTACCCGCTTTGCGGGGCGCCTTGAAAACTGATCTGCCGGAAATTTATCCATGCCCAATTCCCTTTTTGGAACTCGGCATAACCGCCGGCGAAATCACCCGGCTCGAAGAGAATGTCGGCATCGACCAGAAGCGCGTAGCTCGTTCGCACTTCGCGCAAGGCCGCGTCGGAAGCGCGGCAAAATCCTTCGGCGCGTTCGCTCCGGATCAAACGCACTGGAGTGCTTAAAGGAGGAAGCTGGTAAGGTTGGGCCGATCCATCATCGACCACGACGATTTCCTTCGTTGTGCCGACGCAGGTTTCGAACGACCGCAGCATGTCGGCGGACGTTTGCTCGTTGTTGTGCGCGGTCGTCGCCAGCGTCAGATCGTGAAAGTGCATCATGCCAGTGCCTTCGCGTAAATCCCGGCAAGCTGCCTGGAAGCGGCGTGCGCCTGATACCAAAGGTAGATTTTTTCCCGAATCGCGTGCACCTGATCAGGGGCCGGAAAATTTACCGCGTCCGAAGTCACGAAATAAGGTCCGGGCAACGGATCGCCGTTCACCGCGACCGTTTCTTCGCGATGAGACGCAACCGGTATTACACCATGGGCGCAAAGGGCCGCGAACGCAGTCGATTTCAAGATCATTCCCGGCCACATTTTGCCCCCGCCAAAATAGTCGATCCAACCAAACGAGGATTGCCGCAACAGCTCTGAGGCGAGTTCAGCGCTAACTTCCGGATAATAGTGGCACCTCAATCGCGGAGATTGGCGTTCCAGGTTATCCATCACGGCGCGCGTCGAAATTTCGTTGCGCCCTCCGATGACGTCGAGGTGCTCGGGAGAAAAAGCGTCCGGGATCATCGGCTGGATTTTTTCGAACAAAGCCAGCGACCGCGCGATGAGAACAGTGCCGCCGCAGATGGTCCATCGTTTCAACGAGACATCGCGGACAATGTCGAGCTCGGGCTCGCCAAAGTTCGACATCACCGGCACGCGATGGACCTTTTTCCATGGATCGTAAGCGTGGATCGCTTCCTCGATTGCCGCGTTGCTGACGAAGCAGGAAGTGGAATTGTCGATGAGGTCCCGCGCGATTTTTACCTGGAGCGGCCGCAACCAAAATGAACTCCGCCACGGCGGGCCCGAAGCATAAAGCTCATGGAAGTTGGTCACCCAGCGCCCCCGCAATCTTTCTCGCAGTTGTCGCGCGAAACTTCGTAGATGAAATGGAATGCCGCGCGCCTGGTATCCATAATTTACGTAGTGCAAAATCACGTGCTCGCATTTCCGGGCCAAGCCCTCGACCGACGCCGGCTCCAATCCGGAAACGATGGGGAAACCGTCTTTGCGCTCGACCGAGGTCCCACGCGCGACCGCGAACATTGTGTCGATGCCATGGTTGGCGGCCAACGCTTTCGCGAGATTGAGCGCGTAATCGCCGACGCCATCGAGGGTGCCAGGCAGATGGGGAACAATCTGCAGAATGGTCTTAGGCGCCGGCATGGGAAGCGAGGTCGCCCAATCGTGTTCGATACTCTGCCGCGGTATCGCGCGCGATCACCGGCCAGGAAAATTCCAGCGCCGTTTTCGCGCTGCGATCGCTTAGTTCCTGGTAGCGCTCGAAACTCCCCTGGAGGATTTCAATGATGGCGTCACTGAAGCGGGCCACATCCCCCGCGGCCACGAGCAATTCCGGCAAGCGATCGCGCAGGATATCGCGCGGACCGGGCGCGTCGTACGCGATCGTCGGCAACCGGGCGGCCAGTTGCTCGACCACCGCCAATCCAAAACCTTCCACGTAACTTGGGAACGCGGCGATCGTGCAATCCGAAAGAAGCTGTGGAAGTTCGTCAGGCTGGAATTGCGGGACCAGGCCGACAATCTCGCGGCTGCCAAGACCGAGATCGTCCCAAACTTTTTCATTGTCGATCATTGTTCCCAAAAAGAGGAAGCAGGCCTCGGGCACGCTGGCGCGGATTCGCCGGATGATTTGCCCCCAATCCTTCGACCCCTTTCGGACGCTCCACATGCCGACGAACGCTATCTTTTTTTTGGGCCAGCGGGTTTCAGCGGAAGCGGCTGCGTCGAAAAGAGCCTGCCGGCGCGGGAGCGTCAGGCCATAAGGCTGGACGATGGCCGGCTTGGTGGAATTGATTTCATCGCGCACGCAAACTAGCTCATCGGAATTCGGCAAATTCAAAAGATCGCAATGTGCGATCGACGCGTTCGAAGCGGAGTGGGCGCGCCAGTAAAAGAAGGAATAAAACAAGCGGCCGAGAAGTTTTCCCCTCGACGCCGGAGGCCAGCGCTTCGCGGCCTCCGCCTCGAACTTATCGTAAAGGTGATAGAGGCCCACCGAACGAGCGACCAGCAAGCCGCAAAAGCGAAGCGACGTTTTCGAGAACGGCAGCGTCCCGGTCAAGGCGTCGATGACGTTGAACCGATCGGCGTTCGCTCGCACAAACCTGGCCGCCCGAAATGGGAACAGGAGAGTGCGAAATGCCGCGAGGGCCGGCGACGATGTGGCGGTCGGGAAAGCGTCGGTCAGGCAGAATTTTTCCACCGAATGTCCGGTCCTGGTCCATTCATCGGCCAACTCGATCCAAACCCGGGCGGCGCCGAGGCGCGGATCCCACGGCAGGTTCACGACAGCAAGAATGCGGAGCGGTTTATCCATCACGCACTCGATCCCGAAGCCCGAAGGCTCGTCCAAAATTTGTGTCTGACGGGATTGACGTAATGCCGCATCGCGATGCCGGGATTCGCGTAATGATCCGGATAAACAAATTGATCGTCCAGTTGGAGAACGAACTTTCGCGGGTCAAACGGCTGTGCCCCGTTCGCGTGCATGGTCAGGTGCGTCATGGTCTGGTTCGTGAAGAAATTTGGCGCGCCCTGGAATTCCAGAAATCGCGCTACACTCAGCGACCAATCCAGCGGCTGGAAGAGCAGGAGAAAACCGGTGTTCACCGGCTCGTTTTCCTCAGCCGGAGAATGGAGGAGCCGGGCATCGCCGGAGAACCGGCAATCCGCCAGATAGAACGCCGGGACATCGCGAGCTTCCACGACTTCGGAGAGATTTTGCGCCCCGGCGAAAAACAGGATGTCCGAATCGAGGTACAGGACCGGATTGTGTTTCGGAAGCGACATGATGAGCGCAAGCTGCCGGCCGGTCGGATGCGTTTTCAAATAGGGATAAATTTTCTCCGGCAGATCGGGCGGGACCCATTCACTGGCGGAGCTGACCGAGACCACTGGATCAAGACGCCGGAGCAGCTCGATGCTCCGGTTCGAGTAGGTCCCATCCGATACGACCGTGAAACGCGGCGGGCGCCCAACCCAGCGCAGAAAGGAGCGGATGGACGCGACCTGTTCCGGCAAAGCGGCTTCTCCCGAATAGGCGAATACTTCCAAGGGAAACTTTCTCGGCGGCTCGATCTTCGCTCGCACGATTGCCGGCAAAAGCGCGCGGTAAAACGCGCGGGTCGCAGCACCTTTCGCTCGAGCAAAGTGATAGCCGTAGTTTGGCATCGTTCATCCCGCGGTCAGCCGCCAATTCCGAAAACCGCGATAACTCAGGATGAGATTGAGCGCCAGGCTCGGGATCGCGGAGACAAGATTAAAGACGAGAACGCCGCGCACACTGGAAAAATCCGTGAATGGAATCAAGGCCAGTTGGGTGCCGAGCGTGAGTGGAATGTAAAGCCAGGAACCGGCGATCCACGCCTTCGCCGAGTTCAAGGCCCAGAGCGTGCCGCCCAGGGCGGTGATGACCGCGCCGCCGATCATGAGCAACAACTCGCGCTCGAGGTGGGCGTATTTATTTCCAAGCACGAAAAGAAATTCCCGGGGGAACAAGGCCGCCGCGCCCATGACTATGAGACTGAAGCAGGCTACGCCTCCCACAATCGCGGCGTATTCCCAGCGAAGTTTGCGCAGACTTTGGCAGCGCGCGAATGCCGGCGCGAAAACATTGCCGAGCAGATTGCTTAACACGGCGAAAATCATCGCGAGACGACCGAGCGCGCCCACTTCGGCCACCGAATTGACGTGGCCAAAAAAGCTGATGAGGAAAACGGTGATCTGGCCCTGGAGGCAAAAGAAAACCGCATTGGCCGCCTGGCTGCGAATGAAACCGCGCATCGCCGTACGATCCTCCTCGTTCTCCGGCGCGTTAAGATCGACCACACCGGCGACGTATCTTCGCAGCATCCAATATTGCAGGAGCAGAATGGCCGAGCCCACTGCGAGTGCGACCGCGCCGTTGAGAAACAGATACATCAACGCGGCCAACACCAGAAAGCGCGCAACCGCACCGGTCATATCGATCGTTTGAATGCGGGAAACGTCGGAGCGAAGCCGCGGCACGACGCTGAGCACACCGATCGAGAGTTGAATGACGAGCCCGAAGAGAAGGAGGGCGATGAGAATCGCAGTGTAGCCGGCGGACGCCCCATTCTTGGCGAGCATGAAATAAACGATCGGAGTGACCAGAACGATCGCGACCGCGCCGAGTTTTCGCCGGAGACCGAGAGCGGTGTTCACGAGCTGACCGAAACGGTGGCGATCGTGCCAGACGCGCCCGCCGATGGAGACGAGGCCGATGCTGATGCCGATATCCGCGAGGACATTGAGCGTGCCCTGCATCGTGTTCGCGATGGTGAAGTAGGCGTATTCACGCTGGTCGAGCTGCCGGACGAGCAGGATTCCGCTGAGGAACCCGACGATCTGGACCGCGGCCTGGACGAGAGCGAAACTGGCCACGACCCGTGCCCGATGCAGTGCCCGCCGCAAGATTGGAGCCGAAGCGTCGTCCAAGACTGGCGACGAAATCGGGCCGAAGAAGCTCATCGCTTGATTCCGCGCGACGCCGGGCCGTTCGACGTCACGGTCCGGAAAGAGGAACGCGTGCTACGAAGATTGAATCTGTTTCGGCTGAGCGTGACGCGAGGCAGCGGCGACCTCGTCATGTTCTTCAACCGGCACCGGCGTGTTGTAGTACTCCGAATATTGGTAGTAATAATATTCCGGCAGCGATGTATCGACGTAATTGAGAATGACACCCGGGACATTGACCTGGCGATTGTAGAGCAGCTCGAGCGATTTGCGGGTGAGACGCGCGGAAGTATAGGAGAGGCGCACCACAAAAAGGGTGGCGTCGATTTTCGGCGCGAGACTGGTGGAATCGTCCGCGGCCAGAACGGGCGAGCTATCGATGATGATGTAATCGTAGTGATTGTACATCTCGCGCAAAAGGATATCGGTCGATTCGCGCAACAGGTGTTCGCTCGGCTGGCCGAGGGTTTTGCCGCGCGGCATCAGGAAAAGATTTGGATACGAGGTCGGCACCACCACTTCCTGCCAGCTAACTTCCTGCTTCAAGACCTCGGAGAAACCCATCTTCGACGAAACGCCGAACGATTCGCGCAACGCACCGCGCCGGAGATCGCCGTCGATGAGCAAAGTGCGCGCGCCGGAGAGCGCCATGGTGATCGCGAGGTTGGAAGAAATCGTAGATTTGCCTTCGTTCGGGACCGAGCTGGTGATGAGAAGCGTTTTCGGGCGAGGTCCTTCGTAGGGCATGAAGAAGATGGACGACCGGATATTGCGATACGATTCGGCGAAGACGTGCCGCGCGTCGTCGGCCTGAAGCAGCGTGACGCGGCCCTTGGTTTTTTCCCTTGGGATTTGACCGAGAACGTTCTCGGAGAACTGATGCTGGAATTCTCCGAAGGAAGCCATGCGATCGTCGATCCGATCGAGCAGGAGCAGGATGCCGATGCCGGCGAGAGCGCCGCAACCGAGACCAATCAAGAGGCTCTTGAGCAAACCAGGCCGAACGGAGATTGGCGCGCCGGCCATTTCCATGATCGAAATCTGATCGCCGCTATCGACGCTTTGGGAAACGTTAATGTCCTTGAGATTGTTCGTGAGCCGGTCGTAGAGCAATTTCAGCCGCTCGGCCTTGCCTTTGATCCGATTGAATTGTGCGAGCCGCTGGCTCAAATCGAGCGATTTTGCTTCCCACTCCTTGATGTTGGTCTGGAGATTTTCCATCTGTTTACCGATGGATTTTCGGCGGGTGTCGAGCTTTTCGACCGTATCCTGGCGGAAGAGATCGATCAGTTTTTCCTGCTTCGTGATCTCGTCATTGAGCTTGATGATTTTTGGATGCTTCGGGCGCAGGTCCTTCGAGAGGGTTTCGCGTTCTGCCTTGAGCAACTGCACGTTCTGTTTCGCCTTGAGATAATCGGCTTCCGGGCCCACGTCCGAGAATGCCATGCCCGCTGCTTTGTCGTCCGATGCCTGGGTGCTCGGCGGGTTGGTCCCGTCGTTCTTGCCCTGGCTACGATCCAGGTTTTGATCGAGATCAAGCAGGCTGAGCAGATCGTACTCGGTCTTAAGCTGAGCGTGTTGCTGATTCAACCTGACGAGATATTGCGCAGCACTGTTCCCTTCTTCCGTTATGAAGCCGATGTTATTCTGCTTTTGGAACTCGAGCATCTCGTCCTCGGCGTTCCGCAAATCTTTCTCAACCTGGATGAGCTGCTCGGTGATCGCCGTCGTCACCGTCGAGCCCTGATTCTCGCGCAGGCCCTTCTTGAAATCGACATACTTCTGCATGACCGCGTTCAGGTAGGCCTGCGTGTAATCCGGCGTGCTGCCGATCGCCGCCAGGTCGAAAATCGAAGTGCGCGGTTTCTGCACGACCGCGATTTCGACCATGACCGGCTGCAATTCCGGATGGGTGGAGCGGACTAGCGCCTCGGCGCTTCGCCTCACTTCGGCGCTCTGCATGAGTTGAATTTGGGTGCCGTAAAAATTGACGCTGTCTTCGCTGTAGACCGCGCTCTGGCTGATGTTCATCTTGCCGGCGAGCATCATCTTGCTGCGCGATTCAAATGACGGCGGCGTCTGGTAAATCAGCCAGGCCTGGACAAAGAGCCCGAGACAAATGGTCAGGACCGGGATCCACCAACGGCGCTGAAGCAGCGTCTTATAGCGATGAAGCCGCGTAAAAAACGCCGTGCTCCAAGGCGCGGAAACGGGACGATCGGTGGTAGCGGGCGCTGGCATAACTACATGTTGATCAAACGCTGCGGCACGTAGATCTGATCGTCCGGTTGCACGACGAGATCCTCGTCGCTGTGTCCTTCTTCGATGACACGCTTCAGATCGACCACGAAATCCTGCCCGCCTTTACGCGTGACTTTCACTTTGCGCTTGTTCGCGAAATCGCCGAAGCCGCCGGCGCGAATGATCGCCTTGCTCACGGTGTAAGATTCATCGGCTGGGATTTCCTGTGGCCCCTGCCCTTTGACCGAACCGTAAACATAAACTTTGCCCCGAGATTTTTCGCTGACGTGATCGAGCGCAATGATCACCGTGGCGTGATAATAGTATTCGCGCTCGAGCGCTGCCTTGACGTTGTAGGCGAGTTCCTTGCAGCTCTTGCCTGCTGCCGGGACGAGGCCGATGTAAGGAACTTCCAGTTCCCCGTTATCGTTGACGCGAAGCCGCTGGAATTCGTTGTCGCGATCTTCGACAACGCGAAGGCTGACGTAGTCGTTAGACCCGAGCCGCTTTTTGTCGTCCAGCGCCGTCATCGAATTGGTCCGCATGACTGTGCTGGTGGTAGGCTGCTCGACTGCCGCCGCTTTGGGAATCGAGGGCATGGGACTGCTTTCCTGCGCCAGAAGTGGCAACGGCCGCGCGATGCAGACGGCGGCGAGGAATGTGAAGGCCCATGTTCTCATGCAATTGCAATTGTCTCCTCTTTAGAAGCTATAGGTGCCGTCAAACGCGACGCGATTTTGCCGATAATCGCGCAGCGGCTGATCCGAATCTTTCTGTGTGTATTGATAACGAAGTCCAAGCGTGACGTGCGGCGTGAGCTGATAACCGAGGGTGAGCGCCCCGCCATAGCGGTGGATGTGTTCGGCCACGAACGGATTGATGTTCGGAACCCCGGGTACGGGAAGGAACAGCAGACCGCTGCCACCGGAATCGTCGGCGTCCTCATAAAACAGCTCTGTCGAAAGGAGCGTATGAAAAAAGAGGTTCCAGTTGGCGGTGTGGCGCGCGTAATTGAGCTTCACGTAGTTCGAATTCACGCCGAGCTGGGTTTCGTGGCCGACCGCAATGCTGTGGGTGAAGACGGAATTGACCCGATGTGAGAGCAGGGCGTTCGCATAATAATCATTGAGATTATGCGCATCATTGACCAGGCCGGTATTGTCGAACTGGATGTTTTGATATCCGCCCGCCACGCGCAGTTTGAGATAACTGGTTAGCTGAGTTTCGACGAAGGCGCCCACGCTATAAGTGTCCGAATTGTTCAGGATATGCTGGTCGTAGTAGGTGTGAACGAACGATCCCTCGAGGCCTACCGTCATGGTGGAACTGGGCGTAAACGCGAGCGTTCCCGAAACGATCTCGGCCTGACGATCGAGATAATCGAACGCGGAAGTAGTCGAGATAAAGGTGTAGTGATCGTAGCCGAAAGTCGCCACGGCCTTGTTCAAATCCCACAGGACCGAGATACCGGCGGTGTTCTGGAAGCGGCCGTAATCGGCGACGTTACTGAGCGCGACTTCCGCGACCGGATCCTGCTCGAGGGAAAAACGATCATGCAAATTGATCCGGAAATCGCTCACGAAAATGTCGAACGCGATCTGCGATCCCGGGTTCACGAGGACGCCATTGGTGTTGTAGTTTGAGTGGTCGAGGTAGATAGCGTAACCGACGCCGAGATCGAGTTTCAGGGTGTTGAGCTGCGTGATCGGCCAGAGGGCGTTCACGTTCACCTGCGGGCGCAGGATGAAATCGTTCTGCGGCGAAGTGGTCAGCGTTATTGGCCCGGTGGGAGTGAGGACAACGATCGACCCATCTTCGGCCAGGTTGATGTTGTCGTTGTATTCGATGCCCATGGTGGCGCTGAAACGAAACTTGATCGGCCCCAGCTGCAAGTTGTAGGGAATCTTGTCGATGGATTGGCGGCGCGCTTCGGCGGCGGATTCGCCGGCCAGAGAGGGGCGAATGGCGTCCTGGGCGCGAACGAGCGAGCCGGCGCAGAGCAATGGAACAAAAAGAGCGACGGCGATTCGGCTGGCGATCAACGAGTGAGGAGTTGCTTGACGGCTCATGTGGGTGTCGGTCCGGTGTAGGTTAGCAGATGTGATACCAAAATTTTTTGGGATTGCCTGGCGGCATTCTTAAGATCGCGCGCGCATCCGGCGGAGACCGATTTTGGATAACACATTGGTGGTTTCAATTAGTTAAGGTTTGAACGCCCGTTCTTCTAGCGAGAGAAGGACGTTACAGCAAGGAAAATCGGCTCTCTTTGTCCGCCCGGATGGGACGAACTGCCGAAACCCGATCCATTTTACAGAAATCGGGTAACAACGGTTACTACCGGCCGTGTCTACGAAAAAGTACCGATGCTTGGCCCGCTCCTAGCTTTGCTTTTCTGTAATATGAGTCGGTCCCACCCCTTCAAATTTGGCCGCAGCGCCCTTCGGCTCTTCGCCGTTCTTGCTTTTTTTGCCGGCGCCATCGCGCCCGCTCTGGCCGGGCAGAATGCAGCCGATGCGGACGATAGCAATCCCGCCAAAAATCTTGCCCGCATGAACTGCGGCGCGACCATCGACCTCATCACTCCCGACGGTCGCGTCGCCGCGCTCCCCAGCGCAACCAAGAAAAATTCCAGCGTCTCGGCATTGATCATGGATGACGACACCCTCAGTTATCCGCTCGAGGAAGGCGAGACCACCTTCATTATTACGCTGCCGAAAATGGCGATGCTCGACCGGTTCACCTTCGTAAATGAAAACGCCTCCACTGAGGGCGAGATGAAAGTCTCAGTCTCTAATTATCGATTGGCCGTCCAGAGTCCGAAATGGGTCGAGGTGACTGGGAACACACCGTTCACGCGAAAACGCCACTTCGATCTCTCGCTTCTCGGAGTGGAAGCGCGCTACGTGAAGCTCTCTTTCCGCGTCGAAAAAAGCGGCCGGATCGCGGCGCTCGGCCTCTATGGCGATCAATCGCTGCAGAAGTTCGGCGCTCGCCAGCATGGTGTTGTCCGCGTCAAAAACACCGCGGCCACACGCCGGCTTGAAGACATGTTGAATTTTAATTTCGCCAATCTCTACGCGAAAGCCCAGGTCGTTTTCGTGAGCTCGGGAATCGAAGAATCCGCGCGCCGGATGATCGACGACGATACCGTTACCGCGTTTCAATTCGCCCCGACCGACCCGCACCCGACTGTGATCGTCGAGCTGGCCGAACGGGAACGGTTGCATCGCGTGAGCGCTCTTTACAAAATGCAGGCCGGCACCCTCGATGTCTTTCTGCTCCAGGAACTCGGGCCGAACCCGGGCGACCTCAACGGCGCGAAGCCGATTGCGTCTGTCACCGACGGAATTGGTGGCGGCAAGGCGGCGGTGAATTTCGATCCGCAAGGCGCCCGTTATGTCGCTCTGCGCTGGACGCCGAGCGCGCCGGACGCGACCAAGGGATTTGAGGTGGCCGAGATTAGCGCCTTCGGCGACATGCCGCTTTCGATGTTGAGCACGACAGAATTTCCGGACGTGTACGCGAGCAATGCTCCGCAAAACGCGCCGAGCGTTCCCGTGCAGCTTCCGGTTTTGCCGGTCGTCAGCCAGTAGGCTTTTCCGGCTCGACGATTTGGCTCACGGTTTTCGTAACTAGTTCCTTCGCCCGGCCAAAATCATCCAAACCGGTGACAGCGATTTCGAGAAGGCGCTGACCGAGATTGCGTTTTCCATGGATCGCAGCCAGCACGCGTCCGCGTATGCTCCATTCCTCCGCTTGGGTCGCGCTGGAAGCAGCGAGCCTGTCTTCCTGGATGCAAACGAAAACAAAAAGCGGCCGGCCCTGTTGCTCGAATTCGTAGGCGCGAAATTCGAGCGGCATCGGACGCGCGGTCACCGTTAGCCGGGGCCTTTCGACAAGAAAAGTGCGGCCAATGGCCGGCAGACAAATCTCCGGAGAATGGCTTCGCACCAATTGGAGCGCGGCACGTTGCGGTTTCCAACGCGCAAAAAAACTCCACCAACGCACGCCGGCCGGATCTTCCCACGCGGCGCTGGAAGCGTCATCGTAATGCAGGATCACCCGCGTGGTTTCGGGAATGGGCATTTGACGCGTCGTCTCGTTCGCGGTTGGCCATCGGGCCTGCCACGGCGGACGCTCGAGCAATTGGCGTTCGTGGCAGCGATACCACAATTCGCTCGCCCCGAAAACGAGCGCGAGCCAGACCAGCGGGATCAATTGCGCGGGCGCCGTCCCGCTGCCGGTTGGAATTCGCGAGGCGCCCTGCTCCGGGGCCGAATCCGTTTTCCAAACCCAGGCGAGGAAAAGCAAACCAGCCATTCCGCAAAAGAGCGCCGCCGTCCCAATCAGATCATGCCAGCGCGCCAGTGCTTCGAGACCGCTGTTCGCCGCGACGATAACGAGCGTCGTCGCGCGAAAGACGTTGCAGACAAATATCCAACCGCAGCCGAGCAGAATCAGCGCGAGACGTCTCCACCGCGGGACGCGGAGCAACTCCCCGAGCACTAGGGCGACCATGATCCCGGCCTGCAGCGTTTTCACGCCGCTGCACGCTTCGTCCACTCCCACGAATCCGTTGCGAAGCTGGATCACATTTCCCAGCTGGTGCGCTCCGATTCCGGCCCAGCCCGCAATCTCTACGGCCGTGTAAGCCACGGCGCGCGTCATCATCTGGACGACGCTATTTTCAAACTGAACTGGCCACGGCACGGCGACCAACGGAAAACAAACCGGAAAAGCGAAATGCAATAGCCACGATCGGCCGCCGAGCTGCGCCAGCGAAAGCAACGAAAAGGCGACCACAACGCCGGCTAAAATCCAACTAAGCAGCCGCCAGTCCGGGTTCGCCTCTTCGACGACGCGAATAGGGAGCAGCAGAGCGAGCAGTAGCCAGCCAGACGCGACGATCAGGAATCGAGATGTTGGTGTCTTCCCTGGTTCAGGGCGCGTCCTCCAGCGCAAGACAAAGAGGAAGAGCGCGAGAAAGGGCACCGCCCAGCCATAGTTATAGCGCTCGTTCAGCATCCACTCATCGTGGAGATGATAAAAAAGCCAGAACCAAAGAGCACCCGGCACCGCCCAACGCAGCAATCGATAACGGTCCGGTGCCATTGTTGACAGCCTTACTCAAGGGCATGCCAAGACCAAGTCCTGATTGCGGATTCTGTGCAAGGATCGGTCGCGGCAAATACCAACAAGGGGCACAGGCGCTGCTATGAAAGCGGCTGGCCTCTCCTTATGTGGTTGCTCCGACGCTTTATCACCATCTTCATTTCCATTTTGTTCTCGCCCGCCTTTGCGCAGGGAGTGACTCTGGACTGGGACTCTCACACGTGGACTAATAACGCGGACGGAACTCCCGCCCCAAACTCGTACGAGATCGACAGCGCCAACGCCGGCACCGATGTCACGATCACAGCAACGGGCAACAACGGCGCGGTCTTTCAAAAGGACATCGGACCCGGCACACCGCAAACCCCCGCGGTGGTGCAGACTTTCCAAGGCGGTTTGGTAACCACTGAAAACTCGCTCGTTCTCGCACTCAATCTCGCTAATAACACGCAGTCAGTCACGGTTACGCTTACCTTCTCGCCGCAGTACACTTCCGGGATCTCGAACCTGACTTTCACGCTCTTTGATATCGATTATGCAAACGCGGCCGGTAACACGTATCAGGACCAACTCACTAACATCAAGGGACTCGCCGTCGATGGTACGACCTGGATTGCGCCAACGATCACCACCAGCGCGACCAATACGCTGACCGGAACGGGGTTGTCGCAGGTAGTAACCGGTATCGCCAGCGCCAATGACACGGGCGCCAATACAGGTGCCGGCAACGTCACAATTTCCTTTGGAGCCAATGCCATCACCAGCTTCCAGTTTACCTACGGGAGCGGATCCGCTTTCGCGAACCCCACCTTCCAGCACGTGGGCCTTTATGACTTCACCTTCACGCCGGTCCCGGAAATCAATCCGGGATGGTGCGCCGTCGGTTCCTGTCTTGTGGCTTTCGGCCTGATTCTCCGTCACCGTGCAAATCTTCGAAAAAAATAACGATTGCTTCGGCAATGTCCGCGCTCTGGAGCGGCGCGATTTCTATCTGCGTTGGACGCGCCGTTTGGGCGTCTGCGTGCTGCTTGCCGCGCTCGCCTTCGGAGGGTATCGAGGTTATGGCGCCTGGAGGGAGCATCACCTCGCCAAGCAGACCCAGGAATTTTTTGACTGCGGCGATTACAAGAGCGCCGTGCTCGTGGCCCGTCATCTTTTGGAGCTGAACCAAAACAGCGTGGCGGCTTGCCGCGTCATGGCGGAGACGGCCGAGCTCGCCGGTCGCGGGGAAGCGCTCTCCTGGCGCCAGCGCGTAGCAGCGCTCGAACCGAATGTCGCTGGAAATAAGATCGCGCTTGCCGGTACGGCGCTTCGGTTCGGCCAGTTCGATCTCGTCCACAAAATACTCGACGCCATCGCGCCAGCGGCGCGCGCCAACGTGAAGTATCATCAACTCGCCGGAGCTCTGGCTGTCGCAGAGAAACAGCCGGCGACCGCCGAAGCTGAATTTGCCGCCGCCCTTCAGCTCGAGCCGAGTAACCAGCAGCTTGTCCTCAATCTCGCGACTGTGCGGCTCACTTCACCCGATGCGGCCACGAACGAAAAAGCCCGCGCCGATTTGATGCGGCTCTGCAATCAACCTTCAGTTCGCCATGAATCTCTGCGGGCGCTCACCTCCGACGCGCTCGCCCGCCATTCCCAGCTCTCCGCCGCGAAGTGGGCCAGAGAATTGAAGTCAGAAAAGGACGCCACGTTCTCCGACTTGTTGCTTTACGTTGAAGCGACGAACGGGACCGAAGACACGCAAACGTGTCTTCTCGAAGTGCAATTGCGCGCCAGCCAATCACCCGCCACCGCCGCTTCGCTCATCACCTGGATGAATCGCCGCGGGATGGCTCAGGCCGCCCTCACGTGGGGATTGTCGCTCCCTCCCCAGATCCTGGCGGCGCAACCTGTTCCTTTGGCCATCGCCGAAGCCTACAGTTTTCTCCGGAACTGGGAGGGTCTGGAAGCATGGATCGAAGGGAAAGATTGGGGCGAACAGGAATGTTTCCGCCTGGCTGTGCGAAGCCACTCCTTGCGTCATCTCAGCATTGTCGACCGCCCGTCGATGGAATCGGAGACCGTCTGGCGCGCGGCGTTGAAAGCCACGAAGGCTCGCCCAGATCGGCTCGCAGCGATCGCCCAACTCGCGGAAGGCTGGGGTTACACAGCGGACGCCGAAGAGGCCTGGTGGATGCTCGCGAACGGAAACGAAAATGCGAAAGAAGCCCTCGGCGCTTTGCAGCGTCTTTACAAATCCAAGCAGGATAGCCACGGCCTGCTCCGCGTAGCGAAACGCGCGCTCGAATTGAACCCGACCGATCTCGTGGCCGCGAATAATTGCGCCAGCCTCGGCCTTCTTCTCACCGCCGACAGCTCCGCGCGCCGTCTTGCCGGCAAGCTGCACCGGGAGAATCCGGCGAATGCAATCTTCAGCACGACCTACGCGTTTGCGCTCCTCACTGAAGGAAAGTCCGGCGACGCGCTCAAGGCGATGGAGTCGTTGAACGAAGCACAGCTCCGCAACCCGGTCGTAGCTGTTTATTATTTCGTGATGCTGGTTGAGAACGGAAACATGGAGCGCGCCCACCTGTTTCTCTCCGCCGCGAACAAGGCCGCGCTCCTCCCCGAGGAACAGCAACTTCTCACCGCCGCGACCCGCAAGCTGCTGAATCACGATTCGCAGAACGTGATGAAAAGCGTAGCCGCGGCCGACTCCACGAAACCGTAATGCGCTTTTATCCGCCGGTGGCAAATCCGGGATACAGCGTCATCCCGCCATCGACGAACAACGTCGTTCCCGTCACGTAATCCGAAGCGTCGGACGCAAGCCAGACTGCGGTCCGCGCAATGTCCTCTGGCACCCCAACGCGCCCTTCCGGAATCAACTTCAACAACTCCGCTTCCGCTTCCGGCGTTTCCCACGCCGCGCGATTGATTGGCGTCTTGATGGCGCCCGGCGCAATGCTGTTCACCCGGATTTTTTTCGGCGCGAGCTCTTGCGCCATGCTTTTCATCAGAAGCATTACGCCCCCTTTCGAGGCGGCGTAGTTCACGTGTCCGCCCCACGGAATCACTTCGTGCACCGAGCTCATGCAGATGATTTTGCCCGCGGCGGAGGAAACCTCGGGCACCACGCCACGGCGGAGAAATTCCCGCACCGCTTCGCGGGCGCAAAGAAACTGGCCCGTCAGATTGATCGCGATCACGGTGTTCCATTGTTCGAGCGTCATTTCGTGGAAACGGGCGTCGCGTTGCAGCCCGGCGTTGTTCACGAGGATGTCGATCGTGCCGAATTCATTCAGCATCCCGGCGAACATCGCCTGCACTTCATCCTCGCGGCTCACATCAGCGCGAATCGCGAGCGCCCGGCTGCCGCTTTCCCGGATGCTTGCCACGACCCGGTCGGCTTCTTCCGGATGCGAGACGTAATTGACCACGACCTCCGCGCCCGCGGCGCCCAAAGCCAGCGCGCAGGCCTCGCCGATCCCGGAGTTCGCGCCGGTAACGAGCGCTTTCTGGTTCTGGAGAGGTTTGAGCGGATCGGGCGAGCTGTTCACGGCAATAAAATCTGTCCCGCAGGATTGATTTTCCCGGGGGGCAAAGGCAAGCGCTTTTGATTCAAGTCAAGAATTCGCAGAGGCATGGAACTAGCTTTCTTTACCCATGGGTTCCAACACAACCTGAAGATGCGTTTAGCAACCAAAATTCAGGAAGAAGAGGCATCCACGCAGGAATTCCGCCGAGCCGAAAACCAAACTTCCAGCCACAAATATGAAACTCATTCTGACCTATCGAGCGGCGCGACTGAAATCCCGGAACATTTTGCGCTCGCTGCCCAAGCTACGAATGATGCTGTTCGGGTTTGGACTGTAGGCACCGGCGCACTTTCCTGGCCCCAGGGCTTCGAAGCGCTGCTTGGCTACGATCGTTCCGCCGCCACTAACGAGATCGGCTTCTGGCAGAAGCAGATTCATCCCCAGGACCGCGCCCGCGCCGCCGCCAGCATCCGCGACGCTCTCGCCGGCGAAGGTCAGCATTGGACCGGCGAATATCGATTCCGCCACCGGGACGGCTCTTATCTGGATGTCCTCGAGCGGGCGCTGATCGTCCGCGATGCGAGAGGCGCGGCCGTGCGCTGGGTCGGTTCGTTCATGGACGTGACCGCGCGCAAACAATTGCAGGACCAGTTGGTCCGTTCCCAGAAGATGGAGGCGTTCGGCCAGCTCGCCGGTGGCGTCGCCCACGATTTCAACAATTTCCTCACCACCATTCTCGGTTACAGCGATCTGCTGCTCAACGAGCTGGGCATGAAAGGCGCGATCGCCGGGCACATCGGCGAAATCCGCAACGCCGCCGGCCGCGCCTCCGTGTTGACCGCGCAATTGCTCGCTTTCAGCCGAAAACATCCGCTCGCGCCATGCGTTCTCGATGTGAATTCTCTCATCACCAATCTCGAGCGATCGTTGCTGCGGCTTTTGGGCGAAGACATTTCGGTCGAATGCCATTTCCAGCGCAGCAAGGACGGCACCCACACAAAGGTCGATCCGGGACAGCTCACCCAAATCCTCCTAAATCTCGTCGTGAATGCGCGCGAAGCGATGCCTCACGGCGGACGCCTTACCTTGGAAACAACCACGGTCGCGATCGAACCTTCCGAAGACATCGAGCTCGGCTCCGAAGGAGTCCTTCCGGGCGACTACGTTTGCATCAGCGTCGCCGACACCGGCAGGGGCATGAGCGATGAAGTGAAGCAGCATCTCTTCGAACCATTTTTCACCACCAAAGACGAAGGCCGCGGCAGCGGACTCGGACTCGCCACGAGTTACGGAATCGTGCGCCAGAGCGGCGGCCACATTTGCGTCGAGAGTGAAGTCGGAAACGGGACCACCGTGAAAATCTTTTTGCCGAAAGTGACGGCGCCACCCCCGCCCTCCTACAAACGCGCCAACGGCGGCGAGCTGCCCACCGGCTGCGAAACCATTCTCGTTCTCGAGGACGACATCGGCGTGCGCCACCTCTCGGTGCGCGTGCTGCGCGGCCTCGGCTATGACGTGCTCGAAGCCGCGAACGGCGACGACGCGCAACGGCTCGTCGGCCGAAGCGACAACAAGAAGATCGACCTGCTCCTGACCGACATGGTGATGCCGCAAATGAGCGGACGCAGCTTTGCGGATTGGTTGGGTAAAACCAGTCCGGAGACCAAGGTCGTTTTCATCTCCGGTTACCTCGAGGAATCGCTCCATCCCGGCGACCGCCGCGGGCAGGAAGAGATGTTCTTCCTCGCGAAACCGTTCGATCCCGCGCAGCTCGCGAAAAAAATCCGCGAAGCGCTCGATTCGTCGAAGCTGTAGCCCGCTGCAAAACGTTGCCGCTGCTGGTCGCGCGGTATATTAAGCCTCGCGTGATCACGTTGGAAGACATCGAGGCGGCGCGGCAGCGGATCGAGGGGGCGATTTATTATTCTCCCTGCCAATCTTCGATTCCGCTGAGCGAACTCACCGGGATGCAGATTTTCTGCAAGCTCGACAACTTGCAGCGCACCGGCAGCTTCAAGGAACGCGGCGCGCGCAACGCCCTCGCGCAATTACCGAAGGAACAACAGGAGCGCGGTGTGATCGCAGCCTCCGCGGGCAACCATGCGCAGGCCCTCGCCTATCAAGGCAAACTCCTCGGCATTCCCGCGACCGTCGTGATGCCGAAATATGCGCCTCTCATCAAGATCGGTAACTGCCAGAAGCTCGGAGCCACCGTCATTTTGCATGGAAAAGATTTCTCGGAAGCGAAAGCGCACGCTCACGAGATCGCGGCCGAGCGCGGGCTTGCCTACATCGACGGCTACGACGATCCCGCGATCATCGCCGGCCAGGGCACGATGGGTCTCGAAATCGTCGAGCAAGTCCCCGATCTCGATGCGGTCGTGATCCCAGTCGGCGGCGGCGGTCTACTCGCCGGTGTCGCGCTCGCGGTCAAGAGCTTGAAACCCGAAGCGAAAATCATCGTGGTGGAGGCGGAGCACGTTGCCAGTTTTTCTGCGGCGATGCAGGCCGGCAAGCCGGTGCCAATCGAAACAAAGCCCACGCTCGCCGACGGTCTCGCGATTGCCCAAGTCGGTAAGAATGCTTTCGCCACCGCCGCGCCGTTGGTGGACCGGACAGTCACCGTTACGGAGGAACAAATTGCCGTGGCCATCCTCCGGATCGTGGAACTGGAAAAAGGCGTTGTCGAAGGCGCGGCCGCGACGCCGTTGGCCGCGTGTTTGTCGGGCCAGCTTTCCGAACTCGCCGGCAAACGGGTCGTGCTGCTTTTATGCGGCGGAAATATCGATCCAAATGTTTTGAGCCGCGTGGTCGAGCGCGGGCTGGTCGCCGATGGCCGGCTGAGTCGTTTCACCGCGATGATCAGCGATCGGCCCGGCGGGCTGGCGGATCTCGCCACGCAAATCGCTTCCACCGGCGCGAGTATCAAACAGGTCGTGCACGATCGTGCCTTCGCCGGCTCGGACGTTTCCGCCGTGCATGTTTTGTGCACGGTCGAAACCCGGAACAAAGAACATTTGGCCGAGTTGCGCGCGAAGCTCAAAGAACGCGGCGTGCAAACCTACGATTCAAAATAACCAAGGCGCGTTGGCGGTACTTGTAGCCACGGCCCTGTGGGCCGTGCGAAGTTCAACGACGCCTCCGGCACGCGGCCCACAGGGCCGTGGCTACAGCACGATGAATCCGAAATGAAGCGCGCGTTCGATCCCTTCCGGTTTTTGACCAGGCTGAAACGCTCAATCCGCAAGCGCGTTCTGTTTCGCAAGTTCGGCGACGAATGGAAGACGAAAAACGAGGCCTTCCAAAATCGCACCTACGATTCCTACGAAGCTTATCTCGAACACCAGAAAGCGAAGCTGGAAACGCACGACTTCGGCAAGTACGACACCGAATTCCGGACGGCGTTGCGCGAACGCCTGGCGGCGCTCGATCTCGATTGGAAGGGACGCAGCGTCCTTTGCCTCGCCGCGCGCATCGGCACGGAAGTAAAAGCATTCCTCGATCTCGGCTGCTTCGCCATCGGCATCGATCTCAATCCCGGAGAAGAGAATCGTTACGTCGTCCATGGCGACTTCCATGACCTGCAATACGCGCCGCAATCGCTGGACGTCGTCTACACAAATTCCCTCGATCACGCCTTCGATATCGAGCGGATCGCCAAGGAAATCCTGAAGGTGCTGAAACCTTCCGGGCTCCTGATTGTGGAAGCGTCGAAAGGACGAGACGACGGCGTGAATCCGGGATTTTTCGAGAGCTTCTTTTGGAAGAACCTCGAGGAATTGATCCGCGTTTTCGAGCAGGCTGGCTTTACGGTCACCCGGCGCACGGCGATTACCCATCCCTGGCCCGGCGAGCAAATTTGTTTTTCAAGGAGCGGCGGTTTGCAACCGCCGACCTGACAAAACGGCGGTTACAAACCGCCGCTCCTTGAGGCCGCCACCGTTTCGCTTGAACGGGCAAACGCACTCCGTAGGATTCCGCATGCCTACGGAATCGCCCGAGCAAATCGCTGAACCCACTCGCCCGCCGCGAGAAAAAGATCGCGTCGATTCGTTTGCGCGCCGGCACATCGGCCCGAATCAGCAGGCGCGCGCCGCGATGCTCGCCGAACTCGAGTTCGAGAATCTCGAAGCACTGATCGATGCAACCGTGCCAAAGAATATCCGGCTCGATCAGCCGCTGAATTTGCCGGAAGCGAAATCGGAGTGGGACGCGCTGGCTGAGTTGCGCCACCTCGCGAAGAAAAACATCGTCGCGCGTTCATTCATCGGCACCGGGTATTCCGATTCCATCACGCCGCCGGTCATTCAGCGCAATATCCTGGAGAATCCCGGTTGGTACACCGCTTACACCCCGTATCAGGCCGAGATTGCGCAAGGCCGACTCGAGGCGCTCCTCAATTTCCAGACGATGATCACCGACCTGACGGCGCTCGATATCGCCAACGCGTCCTTGCTCGATGAAGCGACGGCGGCAGCCGAAGCGATGACGCTGTGTCGCGCGGCGGTCGGCGACCGGACAACTTTCTTCGTCGCGGACAATTGCCATCCGCAGACGATCGAGATCGTGCAAACGCGAGCCCGCCCACTCGGCATCAAAGTGGTGGTCGAAGATTTTGCGCAGTTCAAATTCGACGAGACGGTTTTCGGCGCGCTCGTCCAATATCCGGCGACCGACGGTGCGATCTACGATTACGAATCTTTCGCCAAAGCGGCGCACGACGCCGGAGCACTGCTCGTGGTCGCGGCGGATATTCTTGCGCTCACGCTCCTAAAGCCACCCGGCGAATTCGGCGCCGATGTCGCGGTCGGCAGCACGCAACGCTTCGGCGTTCCGCTTGGATTCGGCGGACCGCACGCCGCGTATTTCGCCACGCGCGACGCCTACAAACGCCACATGGCTGGCCGGCTCGTCGGCGTTTCGCACGATGCAACCGGCCGGCCGGGATATCGGCTCGCGCTCCAAACGCGCGAGCAACACATCCGCCGTGATAAGGCGACCAGTAACATTTGCACCGCGCAGGTTCTTCTCGCCGTTATCGCGTCGATGTATGCGGTTTACCACGGTCCGCGCGGGCTGCGGGCGATTGCGCAGCGAGTGCATGACCTAACTAAGATCTTGGCAAGCGGGCTTGAACATCTCGGGGGTGGACCGGACAACAAAACATTTTTCGATACAATCGCGGTCTCCGTCGAAGATGCCGCCGCCCTGCAGCGAGACGCCGTATCGCATCAAATAAATCTTCGCGTCATCAACGAACGCAAGGTCGGCATTTCCCTCGATGAGTTAACAACGCTCGCCGACGTCGAGACTATTTTGCAGCTGTTCAACGGCAATGCGCCGGCGGGGTTTGTTCTCGAAGAAGTATTTTCACGAGAGGATTCTCGTGCAAGGATTCCGTCACTTCGATCGAGCGAGTTTCTAACGCATCCGGTTTTCAATACGCATCATACGGAGACCGAGATGCTCCGTTACCTCCGCCGATTGGAATCGCGCGATCTCTCCCTCACCTCTTCGATGATTCCGCTCGGGTCGTGCACGATGAAACTCAACGCGACGGCGGAAATGTTTCCGATTTCGTGGCCGGAATTTGCGAAGCTCCATCCATTCGCGCCAGATGAGCAGACGGTGGGTTATCGCGAGATGTGCGACCAACTCGGGCAGTGGCTCGCCGAAATCACCGGCTTCGCGGCAGTCGCACTTCAACCGAATGCCGGCTCGCAAGGCGAATATGCCGGCCTGCTGGCCATCCGCGAATATCACGCATCCCGCGGTGAAGTAGCTCGCAACGTCTGTCTCATTCCAACTTCCGCGCACGGCACGAACCCGGCGAGCGCCGTCATGGCCGGATTCAAAGTCGTACCGGTGGCCTGCCTGAAAGACGGCGACATCGATCTCGCTGATCTGCGCGCCAAAGCCGACGCGCACACAGACGATCTCGCCGCCCTGATGGTCACCTACCCTTCCACGCATGGCGTTTTCGAAACGACGATCCGCGAGATTTGCGAAGTCGTTCATTCCCACGGCGGCCAGGTTTACATGGACGGCGCAAACATGAACGCGCAGGTCGGCCTCTGCCGCCCCGGCGATATCGGCGCCGACGTTTGCCATCTCAATCTGCACAAAACTTTCTGCATCCCCCATGGCGGCGGCGGCCCCGGCGTAGGCCCCATCGGTGTCGCCGGGCATCTTGCGCCTTTTCTTCCGGCGCTATCCTCAATCCTCCATCCTCCATCCTTGCCCGCCGCCGTCGGCCCCGTCACCGCCGCGCCTTACGGCAGCGCCAGCATTCTCACCATCTCATGGATGTATATCCGGATGATGGGCGGCGAAGGACTGACCGAAGCAACCAAGGTCGCGATCCTGAATGCGAACTACATCGCGAAGCGGCTCGATCGTTATTTTCCGGTGCTTTTTAAAGGGAAACGCGGCCTGGTCGCGCATGAATGCATCGTCGATTTGCGGCAATGGAAGAGCGCAGGTGTGGAAGTGGAAGACGTGGCGAAACGGTTGATGGATTACGGATTTCACGCGCCGACGGTTTCGTTTCCGGTGGCCGGCACCATGATGATCGAACCGACGGAGAGCGAATCGAAAGCAGAAATCGATCGCTTTTGCGAAGCTATGATTTCCATCCACGCCGAGATCGAGGCGGTGGCTTCCGGGAAAGCCGATCGGCAAAACAACGTTCTGAAGAATGCGCCGCATACTGCGCAGCAGGTGATCGCGGATAAATGGGACCGGCCATATCCTCGCGAGCAGGCCGCGTATCCGGCGCCCTGGACGCGCGAGCATAAATTCTGGCCGGCCGTCGCGCGAATCGACAGCGTTTACGGCGACAGGAATCTTTTCTGCACCTGCCCGCCGATGGAAGGCGCGAACGAATAACGAAAACGTTTCGCCAAAACAGCGTCGTCATCCCGAGCCGCGATAGACGGCGAGGGACCTCACACGCGCTAAACAGTCACGCGAGTGGCGTGTAACGACGTTCGCCACGCCGATCTTCGTGAATCGCGAAAGCGAACTTGCGTAATCGGCGCTGCGATTGCGGGGTCCCTCGCCGTCTGCGCGGCTCGGGATGACACGGCTTTCGCTACAACTACGTCTGCTCCGGCGCCAGCTCCGGCGTCGCGGTCACGCGCGTTGGCACCTGGCGCAAGGCCGTTCCCTGATGTTCTTCCACCGCGGCCTCGCCGGCTTCGTGATACTCAGCGTCGCCGTTGACCTGCCAGAGATCGTAAAGCCTGGTGTCGGCCAGGATATTCTCGACGCACAACATCGCAGTCATCATGGCGTGGTCCTGGTTGTTGTATTTGTGCATGCCGTTGCGACCCACGAGATGCAGGTTCGGATAACGCTCCTCAATTTCGTCGCGAACAGTCGCCACATGCTTCGCGTAATCGTCATCGTAAACCGGATACGCTTTCTTTTGCCGGACAACGCAGCCGTCCATGACATCGCCTTCCTGCGCGAGACCGATTTGCATCAGCTCTTTCTTCGCAAGTTCAATCAAATCGGCGTCGGACGAATCCCAAAGGCCGTCGTGTTCGAAACAGAAATACTCGAGACCGTAACAGGCCTTGTCCGTATCCGGCACCATCTCGGGCGACCAGGACCGGAAATTTTGGATCCGTCCCACCTGCACGCTCGGATCGTGAATGTAAATCCAGTTGTCATCGAACACGTTTCGCTCCTTGAGGATGAGCATGACGGTGAGGAAGTCGCGATACTTCAGGCTGCCGGCCGCTTCAATCGCGCGCTCGGACATGGGAGGCGTGAGGCCGCGGGCGAGTTCGCGCATCGGTGCGGAAGAAATCACATGATCGGCTTCGACGCTTTGCACATTACCCTGGCGATCATGGTAACGAAGCTGCCAGGTCTCGGTCTTCTCATCGTAAACGCAGCCGGTAACCTTCGCGCCCATTTCGATCTGGCCGCCCATCTTCTTGGTTTTCTCCGCGCAGGCTTCCCACATCATCCCGGGGCCTTTGCGCGGATACTTGAAGGAGTTGATCAAGGTCTTGATCACTTTCGTTTTGTCCTTCGACTGGCGCTGCGGCAGAAGGGCATTCTTGATGGCGCTGCCTAACGACAGGCCTTTGATGCGCTGCGCGGCCCAATCGGCCGAGATGTCTTTGCAGCTCATCCCCCACACTTTCTCGGTGTAGCTCTTGAAGAAGGTGTTGAAGAGGCGTTTGCCGAATTGGTTGCTCACCCAATCCTCGAAGTTGTTCGGGTTCTTGACCGGAAACAGCTTCGCCTTGAGCCAGGAAAGGACGCACAGGATTGATTTGAAAATGCCGAGCTTGGTCAGCGCCTCGAAAGCTTTTAGCGGATAAGCGAAGAATTTTCCGTCGTAGAAAATGCGGGAGGAACGCGGCCGATCGAGCATGTCGTTAGGCAGGATCTCGGACCAGAAATCTTCGACCGCCTTGGATTTGGAAAAGAAACGATGGCCGCCGATATCGAAGTGAAAACCTTTGTAGGTGGCGGTGCGGGAAATGCCGCCGACGTAAACTGGGTCGGCCTCGAGGACGGTGACGTCCACATTGTTCTTGGAAAGGAGATACGCTGCCGTCAATCCTGCCGGTCCCGCGCCAATAATCGCTACGTTCGTTTTCATTTTGTTAAGCTACCCAGTTGCCCCTCGTAAAATTCCAGACGTACCACCCTTGCACGCCGAGCCCGGCCGCACTGAGCAGCGCAATGGCCGCCATGCCAAATACGCGCGCCAACAGTGGCGGGGCCGGTAATTGATGCAAAAAATGGACAATTGCCAGCACGATTAACGCGTGCACGCAAAATTCGTAGCGAAGCATGCTCTCCATCTCCACCGAGGCTACTCCGCTGACCGAAATATAGTAAATAACAACCGCGCAAAAATAGAACCCGATTCGGGTCGAAACGGCCGCTTTCCGGCGAATTACCGGCAGCAGCTCGCAAAGGGCGACAACGACCAATAGTACGCCCCCGAGCGTCATCGTCATCTGGCTTGCCTCCGTCGGATTATTCAAAGCCGGAACCAGCCAGCGATAACTCTCCGGCTTAAAGACCGCGAGGAAATCGGGGATAATCGCCCAGCCGGCTTGCTGCGTCAGCATGTAGAGGTCCCACCGGCCCCAGCGCAAAAGACAATAGAGGAAGAAGCTTCCCGCGCCGAGCGTGGCTCCGCCCGTCACGAGAATCGCGGTCGCATAACGGCGGAACCAGGAACGGACATCGCGCAGACCGCTCCAGCCATTCTCGAAAACCGCTTTCACGACCGGAGCCGCCGAGCACGGAATGCCGACGATCCGCGTAGCCGACATGAGAAAGCCATGGAGCGCGGCCAGGAATTTCGCCGTGCGTCCCTCGCCATTGCTCCAATAAAGAAAACCGAACAGCGACATCATGAAGAGCGACTCGGAATATCCAGCCACGAGAAAAAACGCTGTCGGATGAGCGACGATGGCGAGCGCGCCGAAGAACTGGAGCCGCGGCGAAATATTCCAGCGCTCGCAAAAGAGGAAGAAATAACTCCAGAAACCCCACGCTGCCATCTGGGCGGTGACGAGTAGCGCGTCATAAACACTCAGGCGCAATCCATAATGGAGCAGGCCCGCAATTGCGGGATACGCTGGGAAAAAGGCGACGTTCGACACTTCCATCATTTTGTGGCTGATGGGCGGAACGGTGGTCTCGTACCCGCGCTCGACGATGTTCGCGAACCAATAGCTGTCGTGCTGGATGAGGGTGTCGTAACGAAACGAGAGCGGGCCGGCCGGCGCGATCAGCACGACCGCGATAAAAATCTGGGCGAGCGTGACGAACAATCCCAAGGCCCACGGTCTGGCTGCGATTGGCTTGGGATTCATTGCGGCCGCCTCAGGCCGCGGCGAGGAAACACGAAAGCCCTCGCCGTGGCAAGACTTCGTCCGCCAATCCGCGACGGCAGGACCGAGTCGCGCAGGCGAGAGGGATTGGACTGTGGTTTCCATTTTCAGAGCAAACTTGGACGGAGACTTCTTCCATCTATTCGGATGCAGCTCGGTGTAGCCACGGGCCTGTGGCCCGTTCGATTCCCCGCCCGCACCGGCACGGCCCACAGGGCCGTGGCTGCAACTGAAGCGTCCTTCGGTGCGTGCAGACGCGATTTTCCATCGAGATGAGCCTTGCGAAATTGTCGCCAGTCGATCGCAAATCCGGCGATCTCAACGTCATCATCGACACACCGAAAGGAAGCCGGAACAAATTCTCGTGGGACGAGAAGCTGAAGCTCTTCGAACTGAGCGGCGTGCTTCCGGCCGGCGCGGTTTTCCCGTACGACTTTGGTTTTATCCCGAAGACGCGCGGCGGCGATGGCGATCCGCTCGATGTGCTCATCCTAATGGACGAACCGGCGTGCACCGGGTGCCTCGTGCGATCGCGCCTGCTCGGCGTGATCGAAGCGGAGCAAACCGAGAAAGGCGAAACCGAACGGAATGATCGGTTGATCGCCGTCGCTTCGAACTCGCGTGTCCACAAGGATTTGAAATCGATCACCGACCTGAATCCGAAGTTGCTCGACGAGATCGAGCATTTCTTCGTCTCGTATAACCAAGCAAAAGGGAAGAAATTCAAACCGCTCGGACGATATGGGCCGGAGCGCGCGCGGAAACTGGTGAAAAAAGCGCAACGCGCGAAGAGACGGTAGCCTCTCCTGTAGCCGCGGCCCTGTGGGCCGCGTGATGTTGCGCGCCGTTCACCGATGACGCCCTCACGCTTCGCACAGCGAAGCGGCTACAGAAGACTCGCCTTGGTCTTAGTGTCCTCCCGTCACCGTGTAACCTTCGTTCCGCAAATCCTCCGCCAGCTCCAACTCCATTTGCAGCGCGGCATCGTAGGGCATCGGATTGAGATGCGCGTAAAGCTCCGGCATCAGTCGCACCCCATATTTTTTCACGACCCACGCCGCCTTGTAACCATGCTTGTGATTCTCAAACCGGTGCTCGGGCGGCAATCCGCTCATCCCGACATAGACGCACGGTTTCGCCGAATCGCGTTTCGTATTCACCCGCAAGATCGAAGGATGCCGCGCCGCCTTCGGATCGAGCAGGATCACATAAACGTTGTGATGAAATTTCTCCGCCGACGCATTCCTCGACTCATCCTCTCGCCTGTATCGCAGCCGCGCCATTAGCGAAATCACGATAGCGCAAGGTCGACTATGAGGCGCGAGAATCCTTGAATTACGGATCCATGGGGCGCGCGAAAGCTTTACTCGCAGCGGAATTCCTGAGAATGAAATAGCAATCCACCCCGCAGACGCCGGAGTCAGATGTTCACTCAGTTTTACAACTCACCGGATCAACTTGCCGCGATAAATCGCGTCGTTCAATTCACGATGGTGGTGCTGGGCATCTCTACGGCAGCTTTGGGAGCCGCCTCTTTCGTCCTCACCCAACGAAAGGCAAGTTTGGACGATCGGAATCGTCACGAAGCCGAAGCGCGCATGAAAGAGGTCGAAAGCCGAGCGGCGGAGATCAAGCCACTCTTACATCGAAAGCTGAGCGACGAGCAAATTGCGATGATTCGCGACGGTCTAGCCGGAACTGCGGGAACAACCGCTATGATCGTTCGTAACAATTCGGCTGAAAGTCAGACGTTCTCACAGGAGCTCGAGCGCGCCCTATCACAAGCGGGATGGAAGTTGCAGCACTTTCTGCCGGGGAATCTTCGTAAGCCGAGTCCGTTTAGCGTCGCCCGCAATGAGAAAGTCAAAGAATCGAGAGCTTACGACGCATTCGTACACGCGCTCCGCGTTACCGGCCTAAGTTTCGACGAAACGGAATTCCGCGGAAACTTTGACGAAGAATTACTCATTGATGTCGGCGTCCTTGAAGCGACTCCTTACCAGGCCGCGCTCGACAAAGTCCAATAAAAGCTAACCGCCGCGAGAACGGAGCTCGCCACGACGAAAGCGAAAGCCGGAAGCGGGGTGACGAGCTCGAATCCGGTTGCCGAATTGCGGCGAGCGGCGCAATTGCACTCGTGTCAGCGCTTCTTCACACCAGGCCCGGAAGTCGCTGTTGCCAGGTCGCGCTGCAGCTTGGCGAGCCTTTGATTGATTGACTGAAGCGATGGCGGATCGCGTTCTGGCTCTACCCAATGGTAAGGGGAACCAGCGGGATAAGCTGATGTGAGGTTATCGTTAGACAGCATCACCCTTCCGGATGTGGCCTCGAGGGGGACCAGCCAATGGTAGGTTTCCGTCTTGTCGAAGACCCGACGATTGGTGGCCGCGACGAGCACGACAGCGTCGCGATACGGCACCTCAATCGTGAAGTTGCCGTCGGCGTCCGTTTTCGTCGATGCAATCGGTGCTGGTAGGTGCTCGAAGAGTCGCGTGCCCGAAATGAGGTATCCCAGATAATCGAGCGCGTCGGTGCTCAACTGCGCGCATTCGCGGCGGAGCTTGTAAGCGGCGGATTCCTTTGGGAAGTACGAAAGGTCAACCTCGCGGTTTACGATCGCGCGATGATATTGGTCGGCACGAGCCTTCAGTTCTCGGATAGGCTTCTCGGTCGAATCGATGAACTTATTGCCTTCCGAAGCACTCGACTTTCCAAACTCTTCGCACATCTGCCGCACGGTTGCGGCGTCGAACGCGGAGACGGGTACAAGCGCTAGCTTTACCGTCTGGTGGCCATTGGTCACAATGAAGACTTGGCCGCCGACTGGTTCCGCGTGAGAAGACGCGACGACGAGCACTGCTGCTACGGTGCTCATCCACAGCAGTTTCATTCAATTCTCCTTAAAGGTTCACGCTGCAAATGTCCAGTCAGTGTGCAACTTGCCGAATAGTACACGATCTCCGCCCCCACGAGCGGACGCTGATCGTTAGGCCAGCAAATTACGCCACGGCGCGCAGCGTCAGTTGTTCGTAGACGCTCTCGTAATGCTTGGCTGCCTCGGCCCACGAAAAATCGCGCGACATCGCGCGTTCCACCAGCGTCGTCCAAAGCGCCTGGTCGTGGAAAGTTTCGCGCGCGCGTTTGATGGAATCCCAGAACGCGTGCGGCGTTTTGTCGAAGCAGAGAAAGCCGAAGCCGCTGTCCACGGTCGGATCGTAATCCTCGATGATTTCCTGGATGCCGCCCGTCGCGCGCGCGACCGGGAGGGCGCCGTACTTGAGACTGTACATCGCACTCAAACCGCTCGGCTCAATTTGCGAGGGGATCAGCGTCACATCGACGCCTGCCTCGATGAGATGCGCAAAGCTCTCGTCGTAGATTCGGCGATAGGCAAACTTCGTTGGATACTTGCGAGCCGCGATCGCGAGGGCGGTTTCGTAGCCGGGATCGCCTTCACCGAGGATAATCAGCCGGACATCATCGGAGAGTAGCCGATCGAGCAACGGCATCAGCAGATCGAATCCTTTTTCCGGCACGAGGCGGGTGACCATGCCGAACACCGGCCCCGCCGGCGCCGGCGCAAGCATGAGCGCATCGAGCAGCAGGTCGCGGCAAATCGATTTGCCTTCGAGATCTCCCGGTCCGAACTGCCGCGGGAGCAAATAGTCCGTCTCGGGATTCCAGCGCTGGTAGTCGGCGCCGTTCAGGATCGAGACGAGCCGATTCGCGTGTTCGCGCAGAACGATGTCGAGCCCGGGTTCATCGACGGGAGTCAGAATCTCGCGGCGATAGCGCTCGCTGACCGTCGTGATCTTGTCGGCGAAGACGATGCCGGCCTTGAGCAAATTCAAGCGGCCAAAAAACTCGACGCCACCCGGCTTGAAGTAGCGCTCGGGCAAATTCGTCAGCTCGAAATCCAGGCCCCAGAAACTTCCCTGCTCCGCCAGATGATGAATCGTGAGGACGGTAGCGAACGGCAATTGCTGGTTCTGGACCAGCGCGGGAACGAGCGCCGCCGCCCAGTCGTGGACGTGCAGGATCTGCGGAGTGGGAGTCATCCGGCGCGCCAATTCGAGCGCGGCTTTGCTGAAGAAAATGAAACGCGCGGCGTTGTCCTCGTAGGCGACGCCGTGTTCGCCGTAAATGCCGGCGCGATCGAAGAACTCATCGCAACGAACGAAGAACGTCTGGACACCACCTGCGGTCCGGCCCTCGAGAAATTCCGCGACGTAATTCCTGGCGCCGACTCGCACGTCCACGGTGATGCCGGTTTCTTTCGTCGAGACGCCGGGGTTCTCTCTGATCTCGCGGTAGTACGGCATCGCGATGCCGACCTCGTGTTTGCGGGCGCGCAATTCGCGCGGGAGCGCCTCGAGCACATCCACGAGCGCCGTCGCGCGAGCGAGCGGCGGCCCTTCCGCGGTGATCATCAGGATTCTCATGAGGAAGAAAGACAAAACGTCCAACGTCCAACGTTCAACGTCCAACGTTCAATTCCAGAAAAAGGCACGAGCCGCATTCTCTTAGTTGGACGTTGGACGTTGAACGTTGGACGTTGGACGTTTCCCCTCTTCCCCGCTTAAAGAGTACTCGCTCCTGACCCACTCCAGCGCCTCGTCACGATTAGTGAGCGCTCCCTCCAGTTGCCGCGTCTCCACCGCCTCGAGAATCTCGCCGAATTTCGGTCCCGGCTTCAAACCAAGCGCCAGCAAATCATCGCCGCGCACCAGGGGCGGCGGAATGATCGGCTCGTTCGCAAACTCATCGCGTTTCTTTTGGAGAAAATCGTAGTTGTCCATCATCCCATGGCTGCTCGCGCAATCGACGCGATGCAGTTCGAGCTCGTCGGCGAAAGTGGACCGCGCCATGAAGCGTTTCAGTTTCGCCACCCGCATGTTCGGCACGTCCTTGAAGACCATGTGCTGGCGCACCGCTTCCACCGTCGCGTCGATTTCGGCGCGGGAAAATCGCAGCCGTTCCATGACGGCTTCCGTCATTTCCGCGCCGATGCGATCGTGCCCGTTGAAACGGATGCGCCCGGCTTCATCGACGACGGAGGTCGGCGGTTTGCCGATGTCGTGAAAGAGAACGCTGAAGACCAGCGGGAGCGAAGCGTCGTCCGGCAGCAGCTCCAGCATGATTCGCGTGTGCTTGAACACGTCGCCTTCGGGATGGAATTGCGGTGGTTGCTCGCAGCCCCTCATCGCTTCCAGCTCGGGCAAAACAATTTTCATCAGTCCGCTCGCATCGAGCAAATCCCATCCGCGCACTCGCCGCGGCGACATGAAAATGCGCACCAGCTCTTCGCGGATTCGCTCGGCGCTGATCTCGCTGATCGAAGGCGCCTGGGCGACGACCGCATCCCATGTCGCCGGCTCGATCTCGAATCCGAGGACCGTCGCGAATCGAATCGCGCGCAACATGCGCAAGCGATCTTCCGCGAACCGTTGCGCCGGATCGCCGATCGCCCGGATCAGCCGCGCCTCCAGGTCCGCGCGTCCGCCGACGAAATCGATCACTTCGTTCGCTTCGGGATCGAAGAACATTCCGTTAATCGTGAAATCGCGGCGCGCCGCGTCTTCCTTCGCCGTCGCGAAATGGACTTCGGTCGGATGCCGGCCATCGAGATAAGCGCCGTCGGAACGGAAAGTCGCAACCTCGAACTGCATCCCGTTTTCCAAGACCACGATCACTCCAAAATGCGCGCCCACCGCGTAGGTCCGCGGGAACATTTTCTGGACGGCTTCGGGCCGCGCATCGGTGGCGATGTCGATGTCCTTGGGAATCTCGCCGCGCAACAAGTCGCGCACGCAGCCGCCCGCAAAGTAGGCGACATGTCCCGCGGCATGGAGTCGGCTCGCGATATCTCGCGCGGTCAGTTCCATTGGCGTATTCGATTTCATCGTAGCGCTGGCGCCATCTTAACCGATAAAGTCCCCAAGATGAAGCCGTCGCTGAACTGGTTGCTCGCTTTTGTCCCCGCCGCGCTCGTCCTGCGCTTCTGGCCCGGACTCTCGAATCCGACCGCGCTCTTTATTTGCTCGGCCATCGCCATCGTGCCCGTGGCCGGTTGGATCGGCCGCGCCACGGAAGAGCTCGCGGCCCGAGTCGGCGAAGGCGTCGGCGGATTGTTGAACGCAACTTTCGGCAACGCCGCGGAGCTGATCATCGCGGGGATCGCGCTCTCCAAGGGCCTGACCAATGTGGTCAAGGCGTCGATCACCGGATCGATCATCGGCAATATTCTGCTCGTGCTCGGCCTTTCCATTCTGCTCGGCGGGGTGAAGCACAAAGAGCAGCTCTTCAACAAAGCCGGCGCGCGCACTTCGGTCATTTCACTTTCGCTGGCCGCGATCGCTCTGATTATCCCGACGGTTTTTCATCTGGCGGCGTCGGCGAGCCCAGCCGGTTTGGATCTGCGGATGGAACATCATCTCTCGTTAGGCATCGCGGTGGTCCTCTTCATTACCTACATCTGCGTGCTCGTTTTCACGCTCGGGACCCACAAACATTTCTTTATCGGCTGCGAAGGCGAACTCGAAGAAGAGATCGAGCACTGGAGCCGGAGCAAAGCGGTCGTGGTCCTGTTGCTGGCGACCGGCATCGTGGCGCTGCTTTCGGAGTTTCTGGTCGGAACGATCGAGAGCGTGCGCGCTTCGTTTGGGGTCACCGAAGTTTTCGTGGGCGTGGTGGTGGTCGCGATCGTGGGCAACGCCGCGGAGCATTCGACCGCGGTGGTGATGGCGCTGAAGAACAAAATGGACCTGAGCGTCGGGATCGCGATCGGATCGAGTCTCCAGATCGCGCTGTTCGTCGCGCCGCTCCTGGTTTTTCTCTCCTACTGTTTCGGGCGCCCGATGGACCTGGAGTTTTCGCTTCCGGAGATTTTCGCCGTGGTGGCGTCGGTTTACATCATCTTTCAAATCAGCGGCGACGGCGAAACGAACTGGATCGAGGGCGTCCAGCTTCTTTCGGTTTATCTGATTCTCGGGATCCTGTTTTTCTATCTGCCGGAGGCGCGGCCGGTACATTGAGGGATGCGCTCAACCCAGGCGCAGTAGCGAACCGCTCAGTTCACAAATTGTAGGGCGTCTGTGTCAGACGCCACCGTCTTCCTCCGGCGTTTCACAGAAACGCCCTACAATTCCCGCGGCTACAGCGCATCTGCGGTCGCCGGCTTTTTCGGCTTCTTGAACGAGTGGACGATGAAGCAAGCCACCGCGATGCAGATGCAGGAATCCGCGACGTTGAAGGCAGGCCACGGGTGGGCGAGCGGCACATGGAGATCGAAGAGCGCAAAATCGATGACGTGACCGTGCCGGAAACGATCGGTGAGATTGCCCATGATGCCGGCGAGGAGCAAGGCGAGCGAAATATCGCGCAAGGGATCGGGCGAGCGTCGCCGCATCAACAGAGCAAACACGAAAACGAACGCGACACAGGAGAGGGCGATGAAGAAGGCATTGTTGTTTTTGAATGATCCGAAGGCGGCGCCGTTGTTCGTCACGTTAACGAGACTGAAGAAATCGGGAACGACCACGTGGATATCTTCCGAACCGATGTGGCGAAGAACCCACCACTTCGTGAACTGGTCCAACGCATAGAGCGGGAGCGAAAGGAAAAGGACGAACTTCATTTTACGACCGCGTTCGTTACCACGCTCTCACATCGCTCGCACAATTCCGGATGAGCCGCGCTCTTTCCCACGGCAGCTCGATGCCGCCAGCAACGGGCGCACTTGGCATGACTGGTCTTCGAGATCATCGCAGCCGGTTCCTTGCTCGACTCAATCCGTAATTCGCTCAGGATAAAAAATTCCTCGAGCTCATCGTTCGGAATCGAGGAGATCGTCTCCGATTCGCACCGCAAGACAACCGCCGCTTCCAGGGCGTTGCCGATCAATTTCTCCTGCCGGGCGCGCTCGACGGCCTGTCCGATTATTCCTCTCAACGTCAGCAACTCCGCGATCTGGTGACTTGCTTCGGCGTTTCGGAACTGCGCGTCCTCCTCAGGAAATGTCTGGAGATGGACTGACTCGGATCCGCCGAGATATCCCCAGGCTTCATCCGCCGTGAAAGCCATGATGGGCGCGAGGAGCCGGCAGAGTGCATCGAAAATGCGATGCATCGCGAACTGCGTCGCGCGGCGGCGCGGCGAATTTGGCGCATCGCAATACATCCGGTCCTTGGTGATATCGATGTAGAGGCTGCTCAGATCGACCGCGCAGAATTGGTTGAGCGTGTGATAGACCTTGTGGAATTCGTACGACTGATAGGCGGCGCGGCAATCCGCGATCACATTTTCCAGGCGATCGAGAATCCAGCGATCGACGAGAGTGAAGCTCCAAGGAGCGGCGCTTTCCAAACCGCCGTCTGCAGCCGCGTCGAGCAGGGGCGGTTTGGAAAGCGCCCCTCCTTGGCGAGAAAAATCCGACAGGTTGCCGAGCAAAATCCTCAGCGTATTCCTGATCCGACGATAGGTGTCGCCCAGCCTCGTGAACATCTCTTCGGAGAACGGCACGTCGTCGGTATAATTCACGCTGCTTACCCAGAGCCGAACGATGTCAGCGCCATGCTTGCCGACGAAGTGGCCGGCATCCATCGGTTTGCTGTAACTGCTCGACTTCGAAATCTTCTTGCCGTCGACATCGACGACGAAGCCGTGCGTGACGCAGGTCTTGTAAGGCGCGCGGTTGTGCAGGGCGATGCTCGTCATGAGCGATGATTGGAACCAGCCGCGGTGCTGATCGGTCGCCTCCAGATACATGTCGGCTGGGTCGCGTAATGCCGGATTAGCGGCGAGCACCGCCGCATGCGAAACGCCGGAATCGATCCAGACGTCGATCGTGTCGTTGCGATGACGGGTGCCTTCCGGCAGGCCGAGTTCGCGCGCAAGCGCTGCGTCATCGAGCTCGAACCAGACATTTGACCCGCGCTGCGCAACCAGGTCCGCCAGTTTGCGAATCCATTTCGCATCGAGGATCGCCTCGCCTTCCGACGAATAAAAAACCGGCAGCGGCACGCCCCAACTGCGCTGCCGCGAGATCACCCAATCGGGACGCGATTCCACCGTGCCCGAGATCCGATTTTCGCCCCACGCCGGAATCCATTGCACGTCTTTGATCGCGGCGAGCGCGTTCGCGCGGAGATCGTCGATGCGGATGAAGAATTGTTCGACCGCGCGAAAGATGATCGGCGTTTTCGAGCGCCAGCAGTACGGATAGGAATGCTGGTAGGCTGCGGCGCTGATGAGCATCCCTTTTTCGCGGAGCAAGGCGACGATGTCCGCATTCGCGTCGAAGACATATTTGCCGGAGAGCTCGGGCAAGCCGGCTTCTTCCGTGTAACGGCCGTGATCGTCCACCGGCGACAAAATCTGCAAGCCATGTTTCCGCCCTAACGAGTAGTCGTCTTCGCCGTGACCGGGCGCGATATGGACCGCGCCCGTGCCGGTATCCATCGTAACGAAATCGGCGGCGAAGATAGCGGAAGTGCGCGGCAAGAATGGATGTTGCGCCGCGAAGCCTTCCAGCTTGCTGCCAGGAAAAGAGCTGATCGGTTCGCCCGTCGGCTCAAATCCAGTCGCGGCGCAAAACGCCTCCACCAGTGTTGCCGCGAGCACGAGCGTTTCGGCCACGCCGTCCTTTCGAAATTCACGAGCCACGTAAAGTTCCGTCGGATGGACCGCGATCGCGAGATTTGCCGGCAACGTCCACGGCGTCGTCGTCCAGATGGCAATGCTCGCTTTCCCCGCGAGATCGCCACTTACGATCGGAAACCTCACGTAAACCGTAGTGTCTTCGCGGTCCTGGTATTCTACTTCTGCTTCCGCGAGAGCGGTCTGGGCGCCGGTGCTCCAGAAAACCGGCTTCATGCTTTCGTAAACGAGGCCTTTCTCAACGAAGACGGCGAAGGCGCGGAGGATTTCCGCTTCGTAAGCCGGATCGAGAGTCAGGTAGGGATGCTGCCAATCGCCGAAGACGCCGAGGCGTTTGAATTGCTCGCGTTGAATGTCCACGAATTTCCGCGCGAATGCCTCGGATTTTTGGCGCACCTCGAGGGGCGACAGTCCGCGAGATTCCTTCACGACCTTGTATTCGATCGGCAATCCGTGGCAATCCCATCCGGGCACATATGGGGCGCGGAATCCGGCCATCGTCTTCGATTTCACCACAAGATCTTTTAGGATTTTGTTGAGCGCAGTCCCCATGTGCACATCGCCATTGGCAAAGGGCGGGCCATCATGCAGAACGAATAATTCCGCGCCGGCGCGAGCCGCCTGAATTTGCTCGTAAAGGCCGGCCGCCTGCCATTTCTCGAGCATCTCCGGCTCGCGCGTGGCGAGGTTTGCCTTCATCGGAAAATCCGTCTTCGGCAGGTTGAGAGTGTCCTTGTAATTCTGGCTCATGCGCGGAGCGGCGAGGCTAACATCCAGTGTGGGTCAACGCAACGGACCGGCCCGCTCCCGGATCACGCCGCATCTTGACCCATCCGTCGCGCCGTCCGCTACCGAACTAGATTTGTTCTCTTCAGGTCCCACGCCACCTGACCCTGCCGTATTTCACCCACACGAAAGGCCATTCCCATGCGCACTAACCGATTCTCTCAAAACGGTTTTCTCATCTCTAGAGTTTTCCTCGCGCTTGTCCTCGTCTCGACCGCGCTCTTCCTTGCGCTCTTGAGTTTCGGGGCAAATCCCTCCACGGGCAGCATAGGTCCCTCGACTCCCGGATCGTTGACCTGGCTCGGAACCGGAAAAGGCGGCGAAGCCGACCCGAGCGGAACTCTGGGCGGCGAAGACACCTGCGTCGATGGCCAGAACTGCGATGTCTACACCCTCACCTTGACCGGAACTGTGGCCGATTGGTCGGGGAGAAAGGCGCGCGTGGACATTCAGTGGGCGAGCGCGACCCACGATTACGATCTCTATATTCACAAGACGACGGTGACCGGCGCGATTGTCGGGTCGTCAGCGCGCGGAAACACAAAGGATGAATCGGCGGAGATCGATCCGAGCAAGCCCGGCGTCGGCACGGGCGTCTTCGTTGTGCATGTGGTTTACTGGGATGTGCCGCCGGTGCCGCCGCCATTGGATCAATACGGCGGCACGGTGACCGCCGTCGCGGCTACTGTTCCCAATCCCATCGTGCCTCCGCCACTCCCGCCGGGCACAGCAACGATGTCGGTTTATCCCTCGCCCCCGGGATTCGGCGAAGACGCCGGCGAGCCATCGATCGGGAGCAATTGGACGTCGGAAAAATTCTTCTTCAACAGCCTGTTTCCGTCGATTCCGAACGGCGGAGCTACGACCTACTACGGCGGCTTCGACGCCAACATGTTGAAGATCACTTTCAATGATTGCTCTTCGCCGGCGAAAGCGACCTGGGAAAACAAACCGCTGGTCCTGGCCGCGACGCCACGCGGCGTGGGCGATCCGATTCTTTTCACCGACAACGTCACCGGGCGCACTTTTGTTTCACAGGAGGAAAGTGCGGCCGGCAGCACCACTGACGTGACCGATAACGACGGCGACACTTTCATGCCGAGCCAGGGCGCAGGCGCGTTCTCGGGGTTCGATCATCAAACGATCGCCTCGGGTCCGTATCACGCTCCGACTCCGGGGACGGCAAGCTATCCAGCGACCGGCGGCAAACGCGCTGTCTATTATGCGGCACAAAATGTGGCCGACGCGCGCATGTCGCGCAGCGACGATGGCGGCATCACTTTCCTGCCGTCGATTCCGATGTACACGACGGTGGACTGCGGCGGGTTGCATGGCCACACCAAGGTCACACCGGACACTCCAGCGACTCGGGCGAATGGTCAGGTCGGTACGGTCTACGTACCTAACAATGCGTGCGGAGGAACGGCCCAGCCAGGCCACGAGGACGGCCAGCAAGCGGCGATTGTTTCGGAAGATAACGGCATCACCTGGAGCATTCGAAAGATTCCGAACACGGATACGACGAGCAATCGCGACCCATCGATCGGTATTGCGACGGACGGCACCGTGTATTTCGGAATGCAATCGAAGGACAACCATGCGCGCATTTCCAAGAGTACCGATAAAGGCGTGACCTGGACCACGCCGGTCGATGTGGGCGCGCCGCTCGGCGTCGTGAACATGGCGTTTCCGGAAGTGGTGGCGGGGGATCCCCAGCGCGCCGCATTTGCATTCTTCGGCTCGACGACTCCCGGATCGAATTGGAATCAGGCCGACTTCCCCGGCGTCTGGTATCTCTATCTCTCCGTTACTTATGACGGAGGTGCGACGTGGTCGACGTTCAACGTTACGCCGAACGATCCGATCCAGCGCGGCGGCATCTGTAACGGCACCATGGAGACCTGCCGGAACCTGCTCGATTTCTTTGACATAACAGTGGACAGGGAAGGCCGCATTCTCATCGGCTACGATGACGGCTGCGTCGGACCCTGCGTGGACGGCGGACCAAATTCGTTCACGGCGAAGGCTGCGATTGCGCGTCAGGACGGCGGCAAGAGGATGTTCGCTGCTTTCGATCCCGTCACGCCCGCACTTCCCGGCGCACCGCTAGTGAGCGCGACCGCTGACGATACTGGGGTCACCCTCACCTGGCCCACTCCCGATGATCATGGCGCGGCGATCACCCAGCATAAGATTTATCGCGGCACCGTTTCGGGCGGCGAAACTTTCCTGGCCACGGCTGGAACCAAGGGCACTTACATCGATGGCACCGCGCTTCCTGGCGTGACCTATTACTATCGCGTTACCGCAGTCAACTCGGTGGGAGAAGGTCCGTACTGCGGAGAAGTTGTGCCGGTTGTGATTCCGAAACCGGATCCGTGCAAGGTACCCGGCGTGCCCATTTTGACCGACAAAAATGGCGACCTGGTCGTAGCCACGGGAACGACTTCTTATCCGGGCTACGATTTGCGTTCACTCTCCGTTGCTGAGCCGTTTTATGGTCCTACCGTCACAAACAAGCTCGTTTTCACCATCAAAGTCGAGAGTCTGCTAACCGTTCCGCCGAGTGCGCGCTGGCCGGTCCAATTCAGATTGCCGAGCGATCCCGCTTCAATTGGCCGCTGGGTCGATATGAGTTCCGATGCAGCCGGTATGGTCAGCTTCAGATACGGCACCTTCAATCCCACCGGCAGCTCGACGGGCGGCTATGGCGCACCGAGTACGATCGAGGGCAATGCCGACGCGGAAAGCACGTATGATCCCAACGGCACCATCACGATCGTGATTTCGCGAAATAAGATCGGGAATCCGGCGGTCGGCACGAATTTGCAGGGCTTCCTCATTCGGGTGCGTATTGAGCCGGCGGGAATTACACCTGACAACATGCCGGACAGTCTCGCCGGCGACGGCGTGTATCCCATCATTGGCAACTTCGCCTGCCGGCCGAACAACAAGCCGATCGCGCGTCTGACCGCCACTCCTCAGAGCGGGCCCGCGCCGTTGACCGTGACGTTCAACGCTTCCACGAGCAGCGATCCCGATTCCGATCCGATCGTTTCCTACGTCTTTAGTTTTGGCGACGGCTCGGCGGATGTTGCCCAGGCGAGTCCCACCATCCAGCATACCTACACTAACCAAGGCAATTTCCAGGCGCGGGTCCGGGTTAAGGACGCGCGTAACGCCGTGAGTGAGAATGCCGCTGTCTTGATGATCGATGTTGGACCTGGAGGAGGTCCGCCTCCGCCGCCAAGTCCGACTCCAACCGCCACTCCAACCGCCACGCCGACCGCAACACCCACCGCGACGCCACCGCCGCCCACTCCCACGCCGACACCGACAGCGCGCCCGGCCCGGCTCCTGAACATCTCCTCGCGGCTTCGCGTGCAAACCGATGACGAAGTTCTCATCGGCGGATTCATCATCACCGGATTCGATCCGAAGAAAATAATTCTGCGCGCCATCGGCCCCTCGATAAAGATCGACGGCAAACCATTCCCAGGCCGGCTCGCGGATCCGATGCTGGAAATGTACAACGGGAATGGCCAGCTCATGGCCAGTAATGACGATTGGATGGATTCCAACGACCGGGCCGAAATTGAGAATAGTGGGTTAGCACCCACCGATCCCAAGGAGTCCGCGATCGCGCGAACGATCGATCCGGGCAACTACACCGCCATCATCCGCGGCAAGAACAAGGGTCAGGGAATCGGCGTGGTGGAAGCGTACGATCGCAATCCCACGACGGACGGGAAATTCGGCAATATCAGCACGCGCGGCCTAGTTCAAACCGGCGATAACCTGCTCATATCCGGATTCATTGTTGGCGACCAGAGCAGCACCCAGGTTCTCGTGCGCGCCCTCGGGCCATCGTTAAAGCCCGGGCTACCGACAGCTTTGGATAATCCAACCCTCGAGCTCTTCGATCAGAATGGAAATTCCATCGCGTTCAACGACAATTGGAAAGATGCGCCGAACCGGACCGCCATCGAGAACAGCGGCCTCGCACCCACCAAGGATGCCGAATCAGCGATCCTGATGACGCTGCCATCGACGCGGCATTCCGCTATCGTCCGCGGGAAGGATGACACAATCGGCATTGCGCTAATCGAGGTCTACAACGTGCAGTAACGACCCGAATTCTTTCGCCATAGGACAGCGTTTGTCCGCCCGTTCTGCTAGAATTAACGGGTGCAACTGGAACTGGAGCTTCAACCGCGGCGCGGGCACGCCTTACTGCTCGCGTCCTCGCCGGAAGCGGCATGGCAGGGTGCGACGCTGGAATGGTTCAGGCGCGCCGCTGCGGAGGCCTGGAGAAGCGAACGCCCGACGCTCGTCATCGTTCCGACCCGGGGTCAAAGTCAGGCGCTCAAAGGCCGGCTTCTCGACGCCGGACTCTCCGCGCTCGGTTTAGAATTCGTCACGCCACCCTATCTTCGTGTCCTCCTCAGCGCGGAAAGTGAGACGCTGCCGCCTCCGCGCGAGCACCTGCGCTTCTTGCTGGCCCTCGCCGCGGAACAGTTGCTGGCCGGTAAAGGACTTCCGGAAGCGGAGCGTCTCGCCGCGGTTTCTGTCCGCCGCACTCCAGATCATCTCCTGCGCCTGCTCGAGCAACTCAGCAGCGCGGGAGCCGATTTCGAGAAGATCGACCTGCCCGCTTTTCGTCCCGTAGTGCAGAAATTTCGCGGTTACTTGAAGGCAACAGAGTTTGAAGTTTCTCCGGACTGCGATCGCCGCGTGCTTGCGCACGCCCGGCAAACTCTGCCCGCGCTAGGTCCGCTTCTTATCACGGGATTTCACGGCGGCCACTGGCCGCTTTGGCATTTGCTCAGCGCGGCCGTGCAGTCTTCGCAGCACGCCACCGTCATCCTGCAACATCCGCGCGAACAAGCGCACGATCTGGACTCCGCCTGGATCGGCACTTGGGAAGAAACGCTGGGCGAAGCGCAGCTTATCGCGGTTGACTCGGATGCGGCCCCATCCAGGCGCGCCACAATCTTCCTGGCCGGGATGGACATGCGCGAACAGGTCGAAGCGATCGCCGCGGCTGCACATCAGTTTCTCGCCGACGAATATTGCACTCGCCTTGGCATTGTTTTCCCAGCGGTCGGATCACTTCCGCGTCTCGTGGCGGCCGCGCTGACGCGCCACGGCCTGCCGCACTACGACGCAATGGGCCAGATGGCGCCAGGGCTTTTCGAAGCGCCTGATTTCTGGAGCTGGATAGAATTGCAGCGCACCCCGCGATTGAACGTGCTTCTTCGATTCCTGACCGCCCTGCCTAACGACCAGTCGTTTCTCCAGGATCCGTCACGCCAGAAGATCGGTCGCGTGCTGGAACGAGCGTTGGCCGATATTGCCATCGACGATCTCCCGCTTCTGATCGCCGCTGCCCGCGCCGGCGAAGGCGATGCAGAGCGCATTTCCGCTGCGCTGGAAAACATAGTCTTCCTGCCGGACAACGGCACGTTCGCCGAATTTCTTCAGATCTCTGCGAATGCTTTCGCGGTTCTCGGTTGGAATGAACGCTGGCGCGCGATCGCCCAACGCGCGGACTGGACAGCGAACGTGGACTCCATCTTTTCGCGGACGCTCTTCCTGCAATGGCTCGACGAGTTGGCTGTCAGCGTCCGCATTACGCGCGATTTGCTCGGCCAGCATCCGTATGCCCGCATCCAGCTTCTCACTCCCGCGCAGGCCGAGGATCAATCGTGGTCGCATCTTATTCTCTGTGGTTTGAACGAAGGCGCGTGGCCCGCCGGCGCGCGCGGCGATTTTCTCCCCGCTGGTCAGATCGACGCGCTCAACCAACGCGTGCGGAAACTCAACCGCGCCGCCACCCAGCGTGGCAGCCAGGGCGAAGGCCACGCCGTGGTCCGAGAAGGCGACACGCTTTTCCTTGGCGCTGAGCAACAACGTCAACTCTCGCGCGCCCAGTTCGACGGCCTTATCGAATCCGCGAGCCACGGTCTCGCCCTCACGGTCAGCCTCGTCCAGGAGGAGGCCCCGGAGCGCCTCTCCAATCCGGGCGAATTCTTCGGGCGCGTTTATCACGAGGTGCACGGGCACCCCGTCTCCCAGGCGAACATGCGCGCTTTGCGCGACCAAACCCGTCGCTGGCTGGATGCCGCCAACCTTGCTCCGCCTAACGAGCAATCGAAGACGCCCGGAATTCTCCAAACCGGCGCAGCCTATCTGAGCCGCCGCGCGCTGGAGACGTCGAGCGAATACGACTTCGCGCTGCGGACCGCGCCTAACGAGATCAAGCCGCTGAGCGTGAGCGACACGGAGGCGCTGCTCAAGTCGCCCGCGCTAATTTGGATGGAACGCTTTCTCGGCGTCGAGGGCGCCGAAGACGCGACCTATGCCTGGAACGCGACCATCGGCAAATGGACCCACGATTGGCTGGCCGCCGTCTTCGGGTACAGCGACGCTTTCGTAGCTCTTCCTGATGGTGACGAATGCGTGGCTCGCATTTCGGCCGCGGCGGAACGGAAGCGCGCGGAAGTGCGCGAGCTTTGCCGACGTGCGGGCCGGACGATTCCAGACTGGTGGGATTCCGGTTGGGAGAATGCGCTCTGCCTCGCCCAAACTCTTGGGCGCATCGTGGGCGCGATCGAGGGCTGGAAATGGGCGGCGGCGGAATGGCGGCTCAAGGCGCAACCGATTGCTGTTGGCGAGAATCGCACTCTTCTCCTGAGAGGACAGGCCGACCTCTTGTTAGGCAAAACCGACGCGCTGCCGACTTCTCTCGCGCTGCCTGATCTCTGGATAGTCGATTACAAAACTGGGAACAAAAAATCGCTCACTCCGAAGAGCCGGAAAAAAGATGAACCGCGCTCGCCGCGCGTCCTGAAGTCCGTTCTGAAAGGCGATGCGCTCCAGGTCGCGCTCTACGCTCTCGCCGCGCAACAGCTCGGTGCGCAAACCGTGGAAGTGAGTATTTTTTCGCCGGTCATTGCGAAGCCGGAGCCGCAATTGAGCGACGGCGATTTCGCGGATTGCGGTCCGGCGTTTCGGGAGCTCGCCCGGATGCAGGCGACCGGAATCTTCGGAATGAAGGGCCGCCTCCGCGACTCGTTCAGTTTCACGAAAGATTACCCACTGGCGACGCTTTCGATTGATCCCGAAATCATCGACGAACGCTGGGAACTCACCCACCCGGACCTCGCGTTGGAAGAGGAGAGCTGGTGACGGTGCAGCCGCGAGATCAGGCTGCCCGCGATCGTTTTGTCCAAACGCTCGACCGCAATTTCTCCGTGGTCGCGGCCGCCGGCTCTGGGAAGACCCGCGCGGTGACCGATCGCATCGCACAAGTCGCACAAGCCAGCGATGCGGTGCGCCTGTTGCCGCGTCTGGTCGTCCTCACTTTTGCCAATCGCGCCGCCGATGAAATGCAGCAGCGCGCCCGCGAACAAATTCTTCTGGCGAAACCAAAGCCCGAAATCCTGGCGGCGTTCAATCGCGCCTGGTTCGGAACCATTCACGCTTTTTGTCTCAAGTTGCTGAACGACTACGGCCACTATCTCGGCCTGCCCGCACCGCTCGAGTTGATCACGGACGATGAGGATCTCTGGAACGAATTCGTTCAGCAACAAACGCGCGTGGGCCGTTCCCTCTCAGCGGAAAATCGCGCCACGCTGCTGCGTCTCGCTTCCATGCGGCACATCATGGAACTGGGGCGAAAGGCCGGCTCGGCGTTGCTCCGCCCCGGGGAACAGTGTCGGTGTCCCGAGATTAATTTGGAGGAAGTTTACCGCGCGGCCAGAGCAGCGAAGAAGAGCGACACGATCGGAAATTCCATCGCGCAGCTCCAGGCGTGGGAAAAAGGCTATCGCGAAGGGACCGGTTTTTTGCGGTGGCCGATCTGTAGCACTAAAGCGCAGGGCATCGATCAGCTCTGGAAGCGGGCTTTTGTTCCTTTGCGTCGCTGGGTGAACCAGACCGCGATCTGCGTCGCGGCCGAAGTGCAGCGCGATTACCGCAATTTTCGCCTCGAGCGCAGCGTCGTCACCTACGCCGACCAGATCGCGCTGGCCGATGAACTTCTGCAACACCCCGAAGCCGCACGCCGCATTCGCCAGCTCGATCCGATCGTTATTCTTGACGAAGCCCAGGATACCGATCCCGCGCAGTTTTCCGTGCTCCTCGAAATGACGCGGCCGCCTGAAGCGACCGGCCGCTGGCTCGAGACGAAGAGTGATCCACCCCGGCCCGGCAGCTTTTCCATGGTCGGTGATTTTCAGCAGTCGATCTACCACGACCGCGCCGATCTCGCGCACTACCAGCGCGTGCACGATGCGCTCGTCGCCGCCGAAGCCGGCGAGGCGGTGACGTTTTCCGTCACCTTCCGGCTCGATCAGCGACAACTCGATTTCGTCAACGCGACTTTCGGAGGAATCCTGAATGGCGACGCCGGCCAGGTGAAGTTCGTGGAGCTCCAGCCGCGCCCGCACGTTTTGCCCGGCCAGGTGATTCGCCTCTCGCTTTCCGCAGCGCTGCGCAACGGCAAAGAGAAATTGAAAGACCGGCAGGTCGCACGCATCGAAGCGGAGGAGCTCGCGCGTTGGTTGAAGGAGCATGGCCCGGAGAAGTTGCGCGCGCGCAGTTGGCGCGAAGTCGCGATTCTTTGTCCCCGGCGCGATTGGTTGCGCACGACAGCCATCGCGCTGCGAAAAATCGACCTCCCGGTTGAAGTCCAATCGGAAAGCGATTTGCAAGCGGACTCGCCCGCCTACGCGTGGCTGACCGCGCTTTGCACCATCATGGTCGAGGCGCAGAACCACTATGAGATTGTTGGCGTGCTGCGCGAGGTTTACGGCGTATCGGATCACGACCTCGCGGTGTTCAGCGAAGGACACGGCGAACGCTTTCAAATTGAAACGCCGCGCGCTGCGGCTGGCATTGTCTCATCGCAAATCGGCGAGCTCGCCGAGATTCGTAGCGCTATTCAGGAGCTGCCGCTCTTCGCCGCGGTCGAGCAATTGATCGCTCGCACCGCCTTGCGGGCGCGGCTCGCTTCGCTTCCGCCGGAAGACTTCAAGGATCCGCTCGCCGACCTGGATACCCTTGTCACCCTTGCCGCCGAATCGGCCGCATCCGGCGCCACACTGGCCGATTTCGCGGACCGCCTCCGTTCCGAAATGGAACGCCAGCGGCCGGCGCGCCTTTCCGATAAGGATGCGATCCAGCTCATCACCGCGCAGAAAGCGAAAGGCTCGGAATGGGACGCCGTCATCGTCCCGTTCCTCAGCCGGCGCATCACCGGATTTTCGCCCCGTTACCCGTCGATCATCCGCGTCCCGGGAACAGACGAAATTATTGCCGCGCTGCATAAGGAAGATCGCGAGGAGGAAATCAAGGAAGCCACGAAAATCCTGCGCCGGCAGGAAATGGAGCGGCTGCTTTACGTCGCGGTCACGCGCGCGCGGCACACGCTCGTGCTGGCGCTCGATCGCAATCTTTTTTCGCCGGTGCACGATCGGCTGGCAGTTGAGTCGCAACTCAAATATCTCCGCGGCGACAAAGGCGAAACGAGTTGTGTCGCGCTGGACGCTTTGAGTGCGAACGCGGAATCGTGCTCGGACACCTTGCGCGCGGCGGCAAAAATAATAGACGCGTCCGACACCCCGGCGTTTACCTTCACTCCATTGGAGCCCGCCGCGCTGGCGCACGCTCGGGCGCATGCGTCTGATTTCATCCGCAAACAAAATCCCAGCGGTTACGAGGAATTACCTGAGCCGGCGCCCGAATCCGCCGCTCGGCGCACAGCTTTCCCGGCGCGTTCCCTGGCGGACAATGCGGCCACGCTCTACGGCAGTTGGTGGCACACCTTCTTCCAACATTTCCCATGGACCAGCGGCCCGTCGCAATGGCAAACCGCGTTCGCCGCCCTGCACCCGAGTTCGCCTGATCCTGATCGTTCCGCGCGCGAGTGGAAACTCTTCGCAAATGCCTCGCCGACTTCCGCGCTTGCGAAATTCCTCGCGCGTCCTGGAATCCTCCCGCACACCGAGTTCCCGTTCCTCTGGCGCATGAACGAGCGGAGCTGCGTAGAAGGAATGATCGATCTTCTTCTCGTCGATCCGGCCGCGGGCCGCGCTTTGCTCGTTGATTGGAAAACGAATCGCATCACGCCGACAGACGCGGAAAACCTGCAACACCGTTATCGGCCGCAGATCGCCGCTTATTGGAAAGCGGTCGGCGAAATTACAAAATATGAGGTGACCGCGGGTATCTTCGCGACGGCTACCGGCCAATTCATGACTTACGAAGCGAATGAGCTCGAAACGGAATGGAGCCGGCTGCGCGCACTGCCGCCCGACCAGTTCTCTTCTGTAGCCGCTTCCCTGTGGGACGCGTAGGCAGCGCGGATACAGAAGAGGTTGTCATCCCGAACCGCGCAGACGGCGAGGGACCTCGCAGTTGCAAATTCGGCTTACACCAGAATCCGCGCGAGGCGTGACGAAGAGGGCGGGTTGTTACGCGGTAGCGCTTGAGCGCTTGCGAGGTCCCTCGGCGCGCTGCGCCAGCCTCGGGATGACCCGCGTTTCGAACGTTCTAGCTCTCGCGCTTTCCCGCGATGAATTCTTCGACGCTGAGATACGCTTCGTCGTCCGTCATTTGCACGGGCGGATGTTTCGAGAAATAGGCGGAGGCGGAGTGCAGGACGCCGCCTTTGCCGCGATCGAGCGCCAGTTTGCAGCAACGGATCGCGTCGATCGCCACCCCAGCGGAGTTCGGCGAATCTTCCACGGAAAGCTTTACGTCGAGTTCCATCGGCACATCGCCGAACAACTTCCCCTCGACCCGGATGAAACAAATCTTGTTGTCGTTCTGCCACGGAACGTAGTCGCTCGGACCGATGTGAATGTTGTCGTCAGACAGACGCGTGCCGATGACCGATTGCACGGCCTCGGTCTTCGATGTTTTCTTCGAACCGAGGCGGCTTCGGTTCAGCATGTTGAGGAAATCGGTGTTGCCGCCGGTGTTGAGCTGATAGGTCCGCTCCACTTTGACTCCGCGCTTGCGGAAGAGATCGACGATGGTGCGATGTAAGACCGTCGCGCCCATCTGCGCCTTGATGTCGTCGCCCACGATCGGGAGGTTTTTGTCGGCAAAACGTTTCGCCCAGACGGGATCGCTGGCGATGAAGACGGGGATGTTGTTTACGAATCCGAGCCCGGCTTCGAGCGCGCAGGCGGCGTAGAAGCGGGTGGCCTCTTCCGAGCCGACCGGCAGATAATTCACCATGATCTCGGCGCCTGATTTGCGCAGGGTCTCGATGATCTGTTCGCGCGTCGATTCTTTTTCCAGCGGAAGAAAAGTCCGGTCCGGCGCGTAATCCTTCATGTGCTCGGCGAAACCGTCAAAGACGCACCCCATCATGACAATCGTACCGGTCGGCCTGATTTTATCGCAAAATATCTTGGTACAATTGGGCGGAGCGAAGATGGCTTCGGCGGCGTCGACTCCGACTTTGCGGCGGTCGATATCAAAAGCGGCGACGACTTCGATATCCTGGGGCTGGTAGGGACCGATTTGCCGATGCATCAACCCGACATCTGCGCCATTGCCGGAGGAATCTCTGTAAAAGTTGATGCCCTGAAGGAGCGAACTGAAGCAGTTCCCCACTCCGATGACGGCAATTCTAATTTTGTTCATTGCGAGAAAAACACGAAGATTAGCGGCGAGCCAGGGTGGGGGCAAGGCGCAAGGTTGCCCATCATAGAGCAAATGTGCGACGATGCAATATCGGGTGACGATTTCCCTGAGCGGGCGGCCGGAAGGCTTTCCTGCGTTCGCGCTATTATGGGAATTGTGTTGATAAAGCCGGCCTTCAGACGTGAGATAGGATGGATGCGCCGTAGTTCTGGGATCGTTATTCTCCTGATGGCGCTTGCGGCGGCCAGCGGTCACGCCGGCCCCGCCTATACCGTCGAGGAAGCGGTCGCCGTCGCGAAAAAACAGAACTCGGAAATCCTGATGGCGGCGAAGCAACTCGAAGCCGCCAAGGGAGGCGTGGTCGAAGCGCGCGCGGGTTTTCTGCCGAATGTGATTTCCACCGGCTTGCTCCGGAAGAGGCAGCGCCAGGAACCGTCCCGGCTTCGGTCTGATGATTACGACGCTTCGCTGCGTGTCGTGCAAAATCTCTACACCGGCGGCGCGATCACGAGCCAACTGGCGATCGCGCGCTTGAACGAGGAAAAGCGGACGCTCGAATACCAGGCGCTGGTCAATCGCGTCTCGATGGATGTGCGGCTGGCGTTTTACGATGTGCTTCTGAACCGCGCGAAGATCCGTGTGCGCGAACAATCGGTGCGCGTTTTCCAGGAAGAACTTAAGGCGCAGCGGGAACGCTTTGAAAGCGGGACCGTGGGGTCGCTGAATGTCAGCCGCGCGGAGGTCGCGCTGGCCAACGAACAACCGGAGTTGATCGACGCGCAGACTCGTCTGCAAAATTCCGACTTGCGATTGGGGCAGCTCATCGGCGTGGATGCTTCCGGCAAACCCTTGTCCAGCGTCGAAGCGGCCGGGCAATTGCAATATTCGCCGCGTCATCCCGATTTGAATGAGTGCCTCGCCTACGCGGATGTGACGCGGCCTGAAATCCGCGCGCGCGAGATCGACGTCGAGATCGAGGACCAGCAGCTGATCCTGGACCGGAGCGAGACGCGTCCGCGCGTCGAAGCCTTTGCCGGTTACGAAGTTTACAGTGAGCGCGATCCGGCGGTGGGGCCGGAGTTCAATCACGGATTTATCGTCGGACTCAACGCGACCTGGCATATCTTCGACGGCTTTGCCACCCGCGGCCGAATGCAGGCAACGCGCGCCCGTCGCGACGCCGCGGTGCACGCGCTGGAAGCGGCGAAGCTTTCCGTCGCCTCCGATGTGCGCAGCGCTTTTCTCGATCTCCAGCAAGCCGATCGCGTTCTGGAATCGGAGACACGCAATGTCCAGAATGCCGATGAATCTCTCGAGATCGCAAAAGGAAATCTGGGCGCGGGCCTGGGAACGCAGCTCGATATTTTGCAAGCGGCGTCGGACGTGACGCGCACGCGGACGACGCGGGTTGGCGCCATTTATCTTCATAACGTAGCGCTGGCGCGGCTGGCGCGGGCCTGCGCGCGCGAGCCGGATTCGCTCGGTTTTGCTGCGAAGATTTCGCAAAATCCGCCGGGCGCGAAGCCCGTGCTGGAAGTCGCCGCGCCGCCTTCAACGTTAGGGGGTGGCAGATGAACCCGGCGAATTATCTCTTCTGTAGCCGCCGCCCTGTGGGCGGCGCGGGGATAGACGCAGATAGATTCGCAGCGAATCCCACGCTTCGCATAGCGAAGCGGCTACAGAAGATTGTCGTCACCGCTTTGCTCCTCTTCTGCGTTACTAAGGCTAACGCGCTGTCACTCGACGCCGCCCTCGCCACCACGCTCGAGAAAAATCCCGAGATCGTGCAGGCGCGGATTGCATTGGAACAGGCGGCCGGCCGGCGCCTCGTCTTTCGCTCGAACGCTCTTCCCGATTTCAGACTCCAGGGCCTGGCTGGCGTGCAAGGCGGCAAGCGCGCGGACGAACCAACGATTCGGCCGTTTGCCTTTGCCCGCGCCTTTTTCAATCAGCCTTTGTTTGATGCGGCGATCCCTGCTTCGCTGCGCCGCGGCGACATTGAAATTCTGCTCGCCCAACAGCGTCTGAACGTCGCGATCGTCGGACAGTTGCATTCGGCCCGCGTCGCATTTTACACGGCGCTCTACAACGATTCGCTCCGCGCCCTCGGGGAAGCGCAACGGGAACGTCTCGCGCAAAATGTCAGCACGCAGACCGAGCGTTATGGAGCGGGCCAGACCAATCGCGCGGCCATCCTGAGCGCCCAACTCCTCGAGCGCGAGCTGGAACCGCGCATCCAGGAAATGCAACGCGGCTATGAAGGAGCCGTGCTCACCCTCGCGAACATCATGGGTAACGACCCATCGCCCGGGGCCCGCGCCGTTCGACCGGAGGGAGAGCTGCAATTTGCCGCCGTCAATTACGACCTGCCATCCGAGACGGCCGAGGCGCTCTCGCAGCGGGCCGATCTGCAACTCGCGCGCATCCTGGTTCGCGCCGCGGCGGAAGATCAGAGAATTATCCAGGCGCAATATTATCCCGCCCTCGATGCGACGGCGTCAGGCCGCTACATTCCGGTGACGGTGCATGCCGCGAACGCAGGAACCGCCAGCAGCTCCGATAACGTTCTTTCATCGGAAGGGATGGCCGGAGTCGCTTTCACCTGGCGGGTGATCGATAACGGCCGGGTCGGCGGGCAGGTGGCGAGACAGCGCGCCATCCGGGAAATGAACGAAATTTCTTTGCGCCAGCTCGAAGCGAACGCCGCCCTCGAATTGAAACGGATCTCGAATAATTTTCGGGCCGTGGAAGGACGCTGGAAATCGCTCAAGGCCGCCGAGTCAGCGGCGGAGCAAAATGTGAACGTCGTCCAGCGAACCCTGACGCAGGGACTTTCGTCGCAATTGGAATTCCGGACGGCGGAAAGCAGTTTCCTCGAAACCAAAAGCGCGCTCTTGTCGGCCGCCTTCGAGCAAAACGTGGCGCGGGCGGAATGGGACCGGGCGACCGGGCGCTACTTTCAGTTTTCCAAGGACACCGCCGGAAACGTGCATTAGTTGCAGCCCTTGAAGCTTTCGCCTTCGAAAAATCTCATCCTGGCGGGCGTGGCCGTCGCGCTGATGATCTTTGCGCTCATCTATTTTACGACGTTGCCCGTCGCGGAGGTCGCCATTGTGCAACGGGGCACCGCCCTCTCGGCGATCTACGGCACGGTGCGGATCGAGCCCTCGCTTGTGTTGCCGTTGCGCGCGCAGAACGCCGGTTTCATTCAACTGGCGGAGGTGCTTTCGGCGGGCCGCGGCGCGATCGGCCGCAGCGTGGAGAAAGGCGAACTGCTGGCCACGATCGCTGACGAAGCGACAGCGCGGCAGTTGAAACAAGCGCGCGCCGATCTCCAGGCCGCGCAGCAACGCGGGGAACTTCCGCTGCCTTCAACCGAAGCCCTGAAAGTCGCCGAGGATAATTTGAGCCGTCTCGAGAAACTCACGGGCCTCAGCAACGTTCCGCAGGTCGAATTTCAAAAGGCGAAGAGCGACGTGAACCGCCTGCGCGCATTGGTCGAGACCGAAAGAATCGAGCGTGATCGCAACCTGGCCGCGCTCGATGAAGCCGCGAAAAAGCTCGAAGCCCAGATGAAGAATTCCGAGATCCGCTCGCCTATGGACGGCTTGCTCACCGCAATCAAAACCATCGACGGCGAGCTGGTCGCAGAACGCGCCGAGCTCTTCACCGTGTCGTCCCGGAAGAATTATGTGCGCGGCGAAGTGGACGAGGAAGATGTCGGCGAAGTGAAAGCGGGAATGGAAGCGATCGTCCAGGTATACGCGTTTCGTACCCGGCAATTCCGCGCCAAGGTCTCGGCGATCCAGCCGGCGGCCGATCCCGAGACGCAGCGTTACACCATTGTGCTCGAGCTGGAGAATCCGCCGGAGAATCTCATGGCCGGCATGACGGGCGAGATGAACATCATTACCGGCACGCATGAAAATGCATTGCTGTTACCGACGCGCGCGCTCGTGGTCGATCAGGCGCTTGTGGTGAAACGCGGCCTCCTCCAGTCCCGCACCGTCAAGGTCGGTTATCGCACGCTCGATTTCTCGGAGGTCCTGAGCGGCGTGTCGGAAGGCGAACGCGTCGTCCTTTCAGACCAGGACAAACTGAGGCCGGGCCGGCCGGTGCGGCAGCGGGTGGCAAAGATCGAGCCGCGCGTAGACATACGGTGACGCCGCCGCTCTACATCGCGCTGCGTTTTCTCAGCCAGCGCAAGCGCGCTTTCATCCTGAGCTGCGGCGGCGTCGTTTTCGGCGTGGCCATTTTCATCTGCACCCAGGCCCAGACGCAGGGTTTCGCGAAAAACTTTATCGATTCGACTCTCGGAAGTAACGGCGCGCTTCTTCTCCGTTCGCGCTTTCAACCGGCCACCAGCGGCTTGTTGGTCCCGCCGAAGAATGCGCGCAATCCTGAAAAACCGCGCCGCCATGCGCTCGATGGAATCACGAACGCGCCCGAGATCATGCGTGTCAGCCGGCAGTTTGCGGATGTGGCGGCGTGCTCCGCGGTCTTGCGCGGGACGGTCAGCGCCCGCGCCGGGTTTGATAACGCCACGGTCGATCTCTTCGGCATCGACGCCGCTCTCCATCTCCAAACCACCAATCTCGGCCAGCAAATCGTCGCCGGAAGTTTTGACGATTTTCGCAACAACCCGAACTCGGTCATCATCGGTGCGCGCCTGGCCGACACGCTCCAGGTGAGCGCGGGCGATGGGCTCCAATTACTTTCACCGGGTGCAGAATACCGGCGGTTCGAGATCGCCGCCGTCGCGCGCAGCGGCGTAGGCGTGGTCGATGCGGTCCGGGTATATTCTCATGTGCGCGTCGCGCAGACCCTCCTGCGCAAACCGTTTGCCGCTTCCATGATCGTTTACAAATTGCGCGACCCGGAGCGTGCGCCGGCGCTGGCAGCTGCCTTCGAAACGCTTTTTCAACACGAATCGCAAAGCTGGCAGGAACGCGAGGAAGCCAATCTCCAGCTTTTTCTCACGCTGCGCATGTCCGCCGCGATAACGGTGTCGTTGATCATTCTGCTGGCCGGATTCGGCATTTTCAATGTGCTCACCATGTCGGTGCTGTCGAAGATCAAGGAGATCGCGATCCTGCGTTCGATGGGATATCGCGCCCGCGATATTTCTTCGATCTTCCTCTGGCAAGGCGCGATGATCGCCGTGGCCGGCTCAGTGATCGGGTGTCTCGCCGGCGCGCTTCTGACCTGGGGCGTCTCGCATATCCCGATCCGGGTGCGGGGATTGGTTTACGCGAATCACTTCCTCGTGACCTGGGATTGGCGGCATTATTTCTGGGCGACGGTGCTGGCCATCATCGCCGTCGTTATCGCCAGCTACGTTCCCGCGCGCCGCGCCGCGCTTCTCGCGCCGGTCGCGACCCTTCGCGGCTCGAGCGCCTGAATGTGAAATGTTTTATAGACGCGACCCCATCCGCTTCGCGCTTCTGCTTAGCCGTGACATCTGACGTAGAAGCAGCCGAATCGGCAGCGCCTACGATAGGGCTCATGGTCGGCGCGGGGCAATCACTGACGGCTTGGTCATCGGCAGATGCGGGCGATGTTGCTCTGCGAGTGATGCCGCCTTTTCCTCGGGGAGCCCGGCGCGGACCAGGGCGACGGCCAACGCCTGTTCGGGCGCCACTACAATGTCGGGGGAGATGCCAGTGCCTTCCCAATCCTTGCCGTCGGCTGGATTGAAGGTGCGCCCGACCGGAACGAAGAGGGTGAGTCCGCCGCCGACCGGCTCGGCCGAGCCGAAATGATTGGCGCCGGCGGTGGGCGCGCCGATCAGCGTCGCGCGGCCCGTCCATTTGAGCGCCGCTGCGAACTGCTCGCCCGCGGAGCCAGTGGCAGGCGAGGTCAGCACGAACACGCGCGCCTTTTGCAGCGGGCTCGCCGCGCCCGGCGTTACCCAATACTCCATGGTGACGAAGCCTGGCTCACCTTCGACCTTTCGCATGTTCGGGCCGGCTATCGGGCCGAACCGCTCCATGCCGGCGCGCGTCGCCATGCCGCACAGCCGCGTCGGTTTGTCGAACAGCAGCGGAAAGATTACCTCCATTTGCGCGGGCCCGCCGCCGCGGTTGGTGCGCAGGTCGAAGATCAGCGTGGTGGCATTCGCATGGTCGCGCAGGAAAGTGCGCACGTTTTCGGTTAGCGCGGGATCGGGAGGAAATTCGTTGAAGCGGACGTAGGCAATCCCCGGCGCGATCCAGCCCGCTTGCTCCATGGCCGGCGCCCGGGGTGGCCCCGGCGGCGCACTGGGACTGGGCATCGGACCGGGAGTGCCAGGACCGGGACTGCCGGCTCCGCTCGGCCCGACCATTGGACGCATCATCATCAGTGCGCCGAACCGCACTCGAAGATGGCTGTCATCCTGCACGGCCAGGAGGTCGAGCGTGAGCGCGTCGGCCAGCGCACGGCCGTTCAACTTATCATAGGCACCGCTCGCAGCCTGTTTGCGCACGGATGCGGCATAGGCTTTGCCGGTCTCGGGGTAGAGATAATCGGTTTCTAGCAACCCCGCGATCCGCTCGGCAACCGCGCGCGGCTCGGCCGCGGGTTCTGTCTGGCTTGAAGGCGCAGCCTCCTGCGCATAACTATCGGCAATACAAAAAGCGCCAAGCACCAGCAGAGCGGCGGCGATGAGGGACTTCTTCGGCCGCATCGGACGTTTCCGGGGCGAAAGGGCCCTCGCCCGCTCGGCGAAGGAACGCCGGTCGAGCGCTTCGACGGCGGCGTGCAAGGTCGCGGCGAGTGGATGCGAGAGTTCGGATTCCAGCTCCGCGGCAGCAGCATTGGTCGCCGCCCAATGCTGTTCGAGCCGCGGCAGGATCGCGTTGAGCGCACGCGTCGGGGCGACAATTCGCTCGCGGCCGTCAGGACCGGGAGCAAGCTTCACCATCCCCTGACGCTGCATCTGCGCGACCGTCTGGCTGATTGCCGAATGTCGCATCCCCACCTGCCGTGCAATTGCGGCGATCGAGGCAGGGCCGAGTGCCGAGAGAGCGCGCACTACCGGCGTAAAACGCGGGCGATAGTCGAGCCCGTCGTCACGATAGCGTTGCTCTACATCGCCATCGAGGCGGTCGATGAGGTTGCGCAAGAGTGTGCCGAGCCGGTCCGAAGTCTTCATTCGCGCAATATAACAGTGCTGTTATATATCGTCAATAAAATACCAAGCGCGCGTGGATCAAGCCAACGGGTTATCGCCGGCTAGGTCCCTGCAATCCGCACCACGCTTCTCGCTCCGGTGGCTACTCTACGTGGATCGAGCGCGTAGCTTGATCGTTCCAAGACTGGAACATCAGGATTGGCCACAGGGAGTGAGCGCCATCCCGCCTCCCCGCCAGATGGTCCTGCCAACGTTTCTGGATCATCGCTCCGTGAAAAAAACCTTCCCGATCGAGCCGGTCGCGGGAAAGCAAATCCTCGGCCCACGATCTTAGCGGTCCCTTCAACCACGCGCCGATCGGGACGCTGAATCCGGCTTTCGGACGCGCGAATAAGTGGGAGGGCACATGGGAAAAGAGCAACTGCTTTAGGATGAATTTGCCGCTGCCGTCGCGGACTTTCATGCCGATTGGAATCCGCGCGGCGACCTCGGCGACCCGATGATCCAGAAATGGAATCCGCACTTCAAGACTGTGCGCCATCGACGCGCGATCGACTTTGCAAAGGATGTCGCCGGGAAGGTAGCTCACTGCGTCGCAGTACATCATTCGGACCAGGTCAGATCCCTCGGCCACGTCGAGATCCAGCTCGCATGTCGGATCATCGGACGCGGCGCCGATAACGGGCGACGGATCGCCCATCCATTCATTGCGGAACGAGCGATAGAGATCGGCGAAACTATCGACGCCTTCGAGACGATGGAACGTTCGCTGGAGCCGCGCTCCCGGAAATCGCGCTCGGTTCGCAGCCAGTCGGTCCCAAACGCCGGACGGCAATTTCCCGAGAGCCGTGCCCACGGCGTGCCTCATCGAAGCAGGCACACGCTGCATTTTTCGCCAAAGATTTGCCGCGGTCCGATAACGCGAATAGCCCCCGAACAATTCGTCCCCGCCGTCGCCGGACAAGGCGACCGTCACGTTCTCGCGCGCCAGCTTGCTCATCAGCCAAGTCGGGATTTGTGATGGATCTGCGAATGGTTCGTCGTAGATCGTCGGGAGAATGGGAATGACATCGCGCGCTTCCGCCGAGGTCACATAGCTTTCGTGGTGAACGGTGCCGAGGTGGCGCGCGACGGCTTTTGCATGGGGTGCTTCGTCGAAGCCAGACTCCTCAAAGCCCATCGAATAGGTCCGCAATTCGCGAGACGAATGCTTCCGCCAGAGCGCGGCGATTGTCGACGAATCGATGCCCCCCGATAAGAACACCCCGACCGGAACATCGGCCACCGATTGTCCCTGGATCGCCACGATCAAAGCCGACTCAAGTTCCCGCCGCGCCGACTCTTCGTCCGACAGCGGATTGACGAGACCACTCTCAACAACCGTTCGATAGGACCAATATCGCTCGATCGTGGGCTGCCGCGTTTCCTCGCCGTCCACCGTCAGGATCGTGCCCGGCTCCAGTTTGGAAATTTCGCGAAAGATGGAGCGCGGCGCGGGAACGTATCCGCGCGCCGCGAAGATTCCCAAAGCTTCGCGATCGATCGTGCCTGAGAAATCCGGGTGCGCGCGGATCGCTTTCAGTTCGGAGGCGAAAAGAAAGTCTTTGCCGGCGCGACCGTAATAGAGCGGCTTTTCCCCGAAGCGATCGCGGGCCAGAAAAAGTTTTCGGTCCTCCCGGTCCCAGAGGCCGAGCGCGAACATGCCGACAGATTTGCGCAAGGCTTCCGTGAGCCCCCAGCGGGCGATCGCCTCGAGCAATGTTTCGGTGTCCGAATGGCCACGCCACTCGCTGATTCCTTCACTTTCCAAGTCAGCTCGCAACGCGGTGTGATTATAGATTTCGCCGTTGAACGTCAGCACGTATCGCCCGCTGTGCGAAACCATCGGCTGATGCCCAGCGGCCGAAAGATCGATGATCGACAGGCGACGATGCCCAAGACCAATGCCCGCATCGATCCATATTCCTTCATCGTCAGGCCCTCTATGGCGAAGGGACGCGATCATGCGCCGCATAACCAGAGAATCAACCCGACCGCTCGACAACACGCCTGCAATGCCGCACATCGTTGCAAATCCCTATCACGCTTCACCGCCGGCATGGCAAGCCCAGCCCGGCGGCGAGTTTCCGGCTATCCTGCGATTGCGAGTGAAGCTAGTTTAAGATTATGGAGTCCGAAGTTTCGCTGAGTTGCGAAGGCATCGAACGTTATTTGGGCGAGGAAGATTCGCGCGTCCATGCGTTGCGCGGAGTCTCGCTCCAACTCGAGCGCGGCACGGTGCACGCCGTCGTGGGACCGTCCGGCTGCGGTAAGAGCACTCTGCTTTACATTCTTGGCTTGCTCGATCACGCCGATAGCGGCTGGGTCACGATCGAAAACGAAGCCGTGTCCCACCTCGTCGATGACGCCCTGGCCAAAAAACGGAATGAGCTTCTCGGATTCATTTTTCAATTCCACTTTCTTCTCGAAGATTTCACTGCGCAGGAAAACGTGATGATCCCGATGCGGCGTCTGGCCGCGTTGAGCGAGCCGGAAATGCACGAACGCTCCGCGCACCTGCTCGATGCCGTCGGACTCGGGAGCAAACTAAAGCGGCCGAGCCGGCATCTCTCCGGCGGCGAGCAGCAGCGGGTGGCCGTGGCGCGCGCGCTCGCGAATAATCCCAGCGTGATTCTGGCCGACGAACCGACCGGAAATCTAGATAGCGCGAATTCGCGGCGCGCCTTCGAGTTGCTCCAACGCATCGTGCAGGAAGAACGAAAAGCGTTGCTCCTGGTGACGCACAATCCTGAGATCGCCGAGGCCTGCGACTGGATTCACGAGATGCAGGATGGCTTGATCGTCGGCAGCCATCGGCGCGGCCACAGATGAAGCTTTCGAACTTGTTAAAGCATCAAGGAGGGGCGCTTTCCAAACCGCCCAGGGCGTGCCCGCGGAGCGGCGGGCGGTCTGGAGGCCGCCCCTCCTTGATGCCGAAGGACGTTCTACTCGCTTTCCCATGAAGCGGATATTCATCACAGGCGCCAGCTCGGGCATCGGGCTCGCCACGGCGAAACTGCTGGTTGAGCGCGGCGACGAAGTCTGGGGCACTTCGCGCGACGCGGCGCGAATCCCGCAGTTGCCGCGCCTCCATGCTCTTCGTCTCGATCTTGCCGACAACGTGTCGTTAGGCGCAAGCTTCAACGCCGCGCTCCGTGAAGCCGGCCATTTCGACGTCGTAATCAACAATGCCGGGAGCGGCCATTTCGGGCCCGCGGAATTTCTTTCGACGGAAGCTGTGCACGCCCAATTTCAAACCGTCGTCTTCGCGCACATCGAGCTTTGCCGTCTCGCTTTGGCCTCGATGCGCGCACACGGCGGTGGACGCATCATTAACGTCACCTCGCTGGCCTCGCGGCTGCCCGTTCCATTCATGGGCGCCTACAACGCCACGAAAGCGGCGATGGCTTCGTTCACCATGTCGTTACAGCTCGAGCTCGAAGGATCGGACATTCGCATCATCGACCTGCAACCCGGCGACATCTGCACCGAGTTCAATGACGCCGTTGCGCGAACCGATGGCGGCGACCCGCGTTACACCGCGCGAGTGGAGAGAGCCTGGCGCGTGGTCGATCGAAATATGAAAGCGGCGCCGAAGCCAGATTTGGTCGCGCGTCAGATTGCGAAGCTGATCGATGCCGCGAACCCACCGCCGCGGGTGACGGTGGGCGACTTCTTTCAATCGATCATCGCTCCGTTCATCTTCCGAATCTTGCCGCAACGCCTTCGGATCTGGGGCCTGAAGAAATATTACCGGTTGTAGCTTTTGAGCATTACCGACGCAGTCATTCTCATGGCGGGAACCGGTTCGCGTCTTCGCGGCTCGGTGAATACAATTGCCAAGCCGCTCATCCCGATCGCCGGCCGTCCGCTGATTTCGTACGCGATCGATTCGTTCGACAAAATTGGCGTCAAGACCCTGCACGCCGTGGTCGGCCCGAACGGCGACGAACTGGCGGCCGCGGTGGGGCCGCTTCTTCCCGAACACATGCAATTTCGCGCGATCTCGAATCCGAACTGGCAAAAACAAAATGGGATCTCGCTCCTTACTGCTGCTGGAAAAGTCAGCGCGCCATTCTTCCTTGCCATGGGCGATCATCTTTTTGAGTCGTCGATTCTCGTCCAGCTCGTCAAGCATGCGGATCTCAGCCGATTGAATGTGGCGGTTGATCAAAAAATCCAATCCATCTTCGATCTCGACGACGCGATGAAAGTCCAGACTGAGGGCAACCTGATCGTCGCGATCGGTAAGAACCTGCCGGCCTACGACGCGATCGATACCGGAATTTTTCTCTGCCCGGAGATCATGTTTGATTACCTGCGCCGCGCGCGCAAAGACGACGATTGCAGTCTGGCTGATGGCGTTCGGCTGATGGCCGAGGACGGAAAGGTGCGGGCCATCGATATCGGCGAAGCCTGGTGGCAGGACGTCGACACGCCGGAAATGTTGGCGCGCGCGGAACAGGAAGCGAAGCGTCTTCTGTAGCCGCGGCCCTATGGGCCGCGTGGGTTCAGGCAAGATCGCTCTCGCGTTTCGCACAGCGAAGCGGCTACAGGGCGGAGCGTGCTTTCAACGAGAGCGCCAGCGTCACGGCAGTCACGACAAGGAGCAGATGCAGGATCAACGCCGGCAATCCAATCGCCGCGAGGAAAACAAAGAAGAGCATGGCGACATCACGCTTGGTGAGCTGGATCAGCCAGAATGCGAACTTTTTCCCGAAGAGCAACATTCCGGAACGCTCCACCAATTCGCGATGGCGCGGATAGAGGGCGCCGCCTAACGACACTGCTGCGTTCGAGCCCGCCTTGCTTCTCGCCAGGAGAAACTCGTTGGCGCCGATCAAAGCACCCGTGATGAGTCCTTCATCGAGGTAGAACCAACTGGTAGGATTTGATTGCCGCGAAAGTCCGAAGCCCAGGGCGACGGCGAGCAGGATGTTGCCAAACACGTCGCAAAGATAATCGAGTCGACTTCCCCTTTTGCTTTCCAGAAACTTCGCGCGCGCGATCTCGCCGTCGCAACCGTCCAGAATACTGAAGATTTGAAAGAGCACGACGCCCAATAGGAACGAGCCGTAAGTGCCTTGGAGGAGAATGAGCGATGCGACGATCGGAATCGGAAGGATGAAAAGGGTCCAAGCGTTCGGAGTGGTCGGGAATCTGAGGAGAAGACGTGTCACCACGCGTGAGATCGGGCGGTTCAAATATCGCGAAACAAAACCGTCCTGGGACTTGCCGCTGCCTTTCAGGAATTTTATCTCGATCTCGTCAATCTGGTTCCCATGCGTCAGGTACTCCCACGCTCCTTCCTGCGACTCGGAAAGCTGTCCCACCTCGCGGAATGTATTTTCCCAGGAATCCTTTCCGCCAAGTGGAGAAACAATTTGGGCCGACGGGTCAACCAATTGCCGCATCGCGTTGCGGTAAAGAAACAGCCGTGTGTTCAGGACAAGATCGAACGGTTCTCCGTCGAGTTCGGTCGTGAAAGCGACCCGGGTCATCCGTTCGTGTTTTGGCGTCCATCGCTGCACTTGATCCAGGTCCGATCTCCAGAAAATGCAGACGAGCACGGGCGCCGTCTCGTTGTTCTCTATGGCAAATTCATCGATCGAAAGCGCGAGACGATCAAGCTGCCGTAAACCGGCGATTATCCAATCCGCCGATTCATCGGCGAGAATCAGGACGCGGCGAAAGCGATTGACCATGTGATTATCTTCAGGCGTAAGACTAAGGTCCGTCCTCAAACTTCTTCGATGAGAATCGTCAGTCTGTGCCATCATACGCTCCCTTCGCACCATACCAATACCCAGCAATTGGTTTGGACGACGACGGAGCTCGCGCGGCTGGGCCATCAGGTTGAAGTCGTGTGTTGCAAGTCGGATGCGGTGGGCGCCGGGTGGCGCGGGCAGATTGCCGATTACTACGGGGTCGATGCTCTTCCGGATTCCATCGACTTCGTTCCGGTCTGTTCCAATCAACCTAACGGCATTTTGCCCGAAGCCCGGGCCGATCTGCGCAATGTCATCTACACGCGCAGAAACCGTCGCGACCTTGTCCTGACGCGCGACCCGTTTGCGCTGACCCTGGCTCTTGCCGCGGGGTTGCGGTGTGTCTTCGAGACCTATCGCGTGGATATCAACGAGGACGCGCGGTTCGGTCCGTGGCGGGCTTTGAATTACCATCGCAAAAACCTGCTGGGCATCGTGGCGCATTCCGATCTCTGTCGCCGCAGCTTCATCGAAGCGGGAATCCCGAAAGAGCACGTGATGACGAACTACAACGGTTACGCTGCGGCGCATTTCACGCCGGCGTTAACCCGGGAGGCCGCGCGGAGACACCTCGGTTTAGAAACGACGGATCGCATCGCAACCTATACCGGCCGGGTCGACGCCTCCAAGGGGACCGACTTCCTTGTGCAGATAGCGCAACAATTGCCCGATGTAGTTTTCCTGATGGTGGGCGCGAATCCCGGATCGGAACAAGAGAGAAGCGTCCTTCGACTCATTGAAAAGGCGGGCGCCAAAAATGTTCGCCTGCGGCCACGCGTGCCGCCGCCAGAGGTCGCCGCGTATTTGTTTGCATCCGATTGTCTCGTTATTCCTCCGACAGCGGCGCCGCTGCTACGGCACGGTCACACCGTTCTCCCCATGAAAACGTTTTCGTATCTGGCGGCCGGCCGGCCGATCGTGGCGCCCGATCTTCCCGATTTGCGCGAAGTGCTCCATCACGATGAGAATGCGCTCCTGGTCCAACCCGACAATGTTGAGGCGGCAGCAGCAGCCATCCGGCTAGCCGTATCCAATCGGTCCATCGGCGAAAAACTGGGGTACGCGGCGCGGCAAAACGCGGCCTACTTTACCTGGCAGGCGCGGGCCGAACGCCTTTCCGCATTCCTGGAAAACGTCTGTGCGCCTAACGGATTTCGGCTTGGAGAGACAAGACAAAGCAGGTAGGTTTCCGGCAATGAAGGACGAAGCGAAAGAGTTTTACTTCGTGATGATCAAGCCGTCGCACTATGACGACGACGGCTATCCGATCGTTTGGTGGCGCACCATCCTTCCCTCGAATTCGCTGGCGGCGCTGAATGGTCTCGCCCGCGATTGCGCCGCGCGCCAGGTGCTGGGGCCGGATGTCAGGATGACCCTGGTGCCGATCGACGAGTGTAACCAGCATGTCGTTCCGGAGCGCATTATCCGCGAGATCAAACGGCGCGGCGCCAAGGCGCTGATCGGATTGGTCGGCGTCCAGTCGAACCAATTCCACCACGCGCTCGATCTCGCGCGCGAATTCCGCGCCGCCGGGTTGCCGGTCGTGATTGGCGGCTTCCATGTCTCGGGCTGCCTCTCGATGTTGAAGGACAGGCCGCCAGAGATTCAGGCGGCGCTGGACATCGGCTGCTCGCTCTTCGCCGGCGAAAGCGAAGAAGGGCGCCTCGACAATCTGCTGGTCGACGCATGGAACGACAAACTCCAGCCGATCTATAATTATCTCGCCGATCTGCCGAACATCGCCGGCGTTCCCTATCCGGTTCTGCCGCCGGAATCGATCGCGCGCAATTCGGGGAACTGGTCGAGCTTCGATCTCGGCCGCGGCTGTCCGTTCGCGTGCAGTTTTTGCACGATCATCAACGTCCAGGGACGCAAGAGCCGCTTCCGCACGCCCGACGACCTCGAAGGAATTCTGCGCGAGAATCTGGCGCAGGGCATAGAGGCCTTTTTTATCACCGACGACAATCTTGTCCGCAACAAGCACTGGGAAGATTTCTTCGACCGGTTGATCCACCTGCGCGAGGCCGAGGGGCTCAAGGCGAATCTCACCATTCAGGTCGACACGCTCTGTCATCGCGTGCCGAACTTCATCGACAAGGCGGTCCGCGCCGGCGTGATGCGCGCGTTCATCGGGCTGGAGAACATCAACCCCGACAATTTGCTCGCCGCTAACAAGAAGCAGAACAAGATCACCGAGTATCGCGCCATGTTTCAGCAGTGGCACGAGCGCGGCGTTTTCACTCTCGCCGGTTACATCCTCGGCTTCCCCGGCGACACCAAGGCATCGATCGTGCGCGATATCGAGATCATCAAACGCGAGCTCCCTGTCGACATTCTCGAATTCTTTTTCCTGACGCCGCTGCCGGGATCGGAGGACCACAAGCGAATGCACGAAGCGGGCGAGTGGATGGATCCCGACCTCAACAAATACGATCTCCACCACCGCGTCTCCCACCATGCGACCATGTCCGACGCGGAGTGGGAGGAAGCTTACAAGGCCGCGTGGGCCACCTATTTTACCTGGGAGCACATGGAGACGGTGGCGCGGCGACATGCGCGGCGGAAGGACGGCCGGCCTAACAAGGCGCTCCAATATCTGAACGAATTCAAGATGCTCTACCAGAACGAGGGCGTGCACACGTTGGAAGGCGGAGTCGTCCGACGGAAGCGGCGCAAGTCCCGACGTCCAACTCTGAAGCGCGAGCCGGCGCTCCTCTTCTATCCGAAATTCGTGTTCGAATCGCTACGCAAAGGGTTCAACTACTGGCGCGGCTTCCGCCAGGAAAAGGCGCTTGTGAAGCGCATCGTCAACGACCCCGGGCGCTACAGTTACACCGACCTCTCTCTGCAGAAAGCCACCGAGGAAGAACTGGACAGCCTCGATATGTTCCAGAAAACACGAGGCGGCGTCGAGGCGGTCGCCAAAAAGCACCGCTACGACGACTTCAAGGCGGCGAAGGCGCTCGAAACGATCCCTGCCTGACGCTTCGTGGGTTTCGCCACCAAGCACTCGTTAGGCCGGAGCCTGGCGATCGAAACCGGCGACCTCGTCGTAGATCGACTCGAGCCGCTCCGTAAGAATTTGCCGATTGAATTTGCGCTCGGCCAGCCGGCGCGCCGCGGCGCCCATTTCGCAGCGCAGCCGTTCCGATCCGAGCAGATCGGCGAGCCGCATGGCCAGCGATTCGGCGTCGCGTTCAGGAACAAGGAACCCGCTTTTTCCGTCTTCAATTGCCTCGGGAATTCCGGAATGAGTGGTGCCCACGACTGGCAACCCCGAAGCCGCGGCCTCCACGACGACATTCGGCAGGCCTTCGGCGTCTCCGTCCGCTGCAGTCAGACTCGGCGCCGCGAGCACCGACGCGCGCCGCATCCACTGCGCCACTTCATCCGGGGTCAGCGCGCCGAGAAAACGGACGCGATCGCCGAGCTCTCGCGCCTGCCGCTCCAATCTTTTCCGCAGCGGCCCGTCGCCAATGATCGCCAGATTAGCGCCGGCGATTCTGGCGAGCGCGTCGATCAACACCTTCGTCCCTTTTTTCTCCACCAATCTTCCGACATGGAGAATGAGCCCGGGCTCCGCCGGCGTTTCGTTAGGCCGAAAGCGATCGAGATCGACGCCATTATAATGAGTGAGCGTCCGCGCCTCCGGATAACCGCGCGCGATTGCCTGCTCACGCAATGCATCCGAAACGGCGAGGAACAAGGCGCCGCCATGTTGCAGTCGTTTTTTCCCGAGCGCGTAGCGCATCCAACTCAACCGTCCAGATCTCAACAACGCGCCGTCCGACCGGGACACGTCATAACCGCGCAAGCTTGTGACCAGCGGAATGCCGAGCGCTCGCGCAAGCGGCAGCACGAGCAGGCCGTCCGTTCCAAAATGAGCATGGATCAATGCCGGCTTCGCCGCGCGCAGTTCCGCTTCGATGCGTCCGCCTCGGCCGCGCAAACGAAACGCCAGCCGCTCGCCTGCGCTCTCCGCTACGATAGCTTCGCGCAGCCCCGCCAACATTTCGCCTTTCCGCTCGAGTCCCACGACCAGCGGCCGCCAGCGAGTCAGCGCCGCCGCCTGGTCCTGAATAAAGCGCTCGGATGCGTTGAACACGGCGCTGCGAAAGATGGCGACGACCGGCTTTTGCTTATCATCGTCGCGCGGAGACATAAGCTTTGGTCAACCGCCGCTCACGCGGATACAAGCCGAAAATAATGACTTCGACCGCGCAACGCCTGATCCTCAGAGGCGGCAGCTCCGCCGCGTTAGGTTTTGTAATCCGCCTCGGCGCGCGGCTCCTCTTCGTTTTCATCGCCGGGCGGCTGTTCGGCGTCGCCTTGTTCGGCGCATTCAGCATCGCGGTGGCGGTAGTCGAGCTCGCCGTCACGATCGCCGGTGCGGGGATGAAACGTCAGCTCTTCAAACTGCTCGACGAAGAACATCACGTGCGCCCGCCTCCGCACATCGTGATCGACGGGATCGTCCTGGTCTTCGTCGCCAGCTTGCTCTGCATCGCCCCGATCATGCTCGCTGTCGCGTTGATCCCTGCCTCGCTCATCGCCGGCAACACCGCCACCGCGTTGTTTCTTCTCGCACCGATGATTCTCGGCCAGTCGTTGCTCGATCTTCTGCTCGCCGCCACCCGCTGGACTCACAAGATGCGTCATCAAGTCTGGGCACGGTCGATCATCGAGCCTTATGCGGGAGTCGCCGCTTCATGCCTCGCGTGGGCAGCAGGCTACCAGGCGACCGGGCTTATCATCGGTTATTGGGCCGGCACCATTGCGGCCGTCGCTTATTCGCTCGTCGGCGCACGACGTTGTCTCGGACCGTTCTCGTTCGGAACCTATCGCCTGGTCCCCGGCCGTTTTGCTCAGATCGTCCACGAGACGGCCCTGCCGACTTTGTCCGACTTCACGAACGCGCTCGCCGGACGTCTCGATCTCTATCTTGTCGGTTTCTTTCTTGGCGAATCAGCGGCCGGCATTTACGGAATGGCGCGCCAGATTCGAACCCCGATTCGTCAGGTCCGCCAGAGTTTCGACAGCCTGCTTACGCCGATCGTTTCGAAAACCCTCACCTTTGCCGGCCCCATCCAGACTGGGCAGGCGACCGCCTCGGCAGCGCGTCTCATCATGGCAATCCAACTTCCGGTCCTGATAGCGCTCTTCATTCTGGGCGGGCCGTTGCTTCATTGGATCGGCCCTGCATTCGCCGCCGGTTATTCGGCGATGCTGATGCTGGGCGCGGCCGAAAGTATCCAGGGCGCCTACGGAGTGAGCGATCTCATTTTTTTCTACCGGCGTCCTCAGTTCATTCTGTGGATCACCGCCGCGGGCGGCGTCGTGAACCTCGCTGCCGCTCAGCCCTTGATCGCACTCTACGGCGTGAACGGCGCTGCCTTGGCCGCTTTGCTCGGCACCGCTGTCGCGGCGCTCACCCGACGATGGTTTTTGCGCTCCCGGTTCGGCATCGCCGTTCCTTTGCATCACAGCGCCGCGCCGCTTCTCGCGGCAGTCGGGAGCGTCGCCGCCGCGTCGGCTTTGATGGCGTTGCCATTGGCTGCACCGATCCGCCTCGGCGGCGCGTTGATTATCGGCCTCGCCGTCTACTGGGTTGTGCTCCGCCTAATGCTCAGACTTATGGGCGAAAGCCTGGCGCTCACGCATTTCGTCACGCACGCGTCGGAAGTCGCGCCGCCGTAGGTTTGCTTACCGGCTCAAAGCACGACGATAGATCCGATAGGTCTTGTACTTTTCGGCGCCGATCGCTTCGAGAAACCGATTGATCATGAAGTTGCTTTCGAGAGTAAGACTTAGCTCGGGAATGAATCCGCGTTTGTGCATCCCCTCCTCGATAATTCGCAGCACGAGCATTTCCGCAATGCCATGCCGGCGAAACTTTGGGATCACGCCGAGTGCGATCAGACGCGCCCGGTTCGTTTTGCCTTTGTAGTAAAGAAGTTTCGCCAACCCGATTGGGAGACCAAACGTGGTCAATCGTCCATTCACGCGACGCAACGCCACATTGATGTCCGGTACGGCCAGGATGAATCCGACAGGCTGCCCGCCAATTTCGGCGATCAAGGCAAGTTCCGGAACGACCAGCGGCTTCAGCTCCCTGGTCATGTAGTCGAATTCGTTCTCCGTGAACGGCACGTATCCCCAATTATTGCGCCACGCTTCATTGTAGATATCGCGAATCCTCCGGCCCTCCGCCATAATGTCGGGCATATTCAGCGGACGAATGGTCACCACTTCGCCGCGCTTTTTCATCGCGCTCGCCAACCGCCGCAAACGCGCCGCGGCCTCGGCGGGATCTGCAAACCACCACGCATAAAGATCCATCCTTTTCTCGAAGCGCCATCCCTCGATCAGCGCAGCGTAATACGATGGATTGTGTGAGGTGAGGAGCATCGGTGGATGTTGAAATCCATCGATCAACAACCCGCAGACATAATTCGTCGAGTAATCGATCGGACCCATGATTTCGTCGCGGCCTTTTCGCCGCAGCCAATCGGCCGCGGCATCGAACAACGCATTTGCCACTGCTTGATCGTCGATCGATTCGAACAAACCGAAACAGCCGACATTCGTTTTATGGTGCGCGTTGTAGTTCGGATCGTCGCTCGCCATGATCCGCCCGACGATTTCGCCACCGGAGCGAGCGAGAAAGAGCGCGGCATCGCCATGCTCGTAGAAAGGATGTTTTTCCCGGTTGAGGAATTCCTTTCGCTCGATCAGGAGCGGAGGCACCCACGCCGGATCGTTCGCATAAATTCGCCAGGGAAATTTGATGAAGGCGTCCCGTTCCTTCCGCGAATTGACCTGGGTAACTTCAATCGGAGCCATGTTTGGTCACCAACGGTTCCAGTTCGCGACAAATTGCATTTTGCCGGATGGCGAGAACAACAAGGAGGAAATTCAGGGCGGTCAGTTCAACCATGAAATACCAAACGGGCTGACCGACCAGGAGAAGCAGAAAGAGCAAAAGCATCCGCGCGTTGGTTCGAAAGAGAAAAAACAAATTGATCATGGTCCGGTTCGCCTGCCGGTAACGGTCGCGAAATGTTTGGGGCACGCCAGCGGCGAAAGTCTGGCGCGCGGCCTTCTCCAGACGCACGAGAGAAGAACACAACATTTCTTGTTCGGTGACATAACCAAGGTGGAGGCTGAGCAACAGCTTCGTGAGGAAATGCGTGCTCCAGCTCACGGCTTCGTATTGAGGCCGCAAGTCGGACGATAATTCGAGCGAGCGCAGCTTTCCGGCGGCGAATCGAAGATAGGCGTCGCGGCAAAACTCCGCGGCCTCACTTTGCAAGCGATGGCTCAGGCCCGCCAGCAAAGCGACGATCCAAACTCCGTGCGATCCGCCCTCGGCCACAAAACGACAACACAGATGCACATAGACGCTCGCATAAATCAGGTTGTCGCCGATGCCATCCAAAACGCGTCCGCTCGGGCTCAAACGATTCGTCAAACGGGCGAGCTGCCCGTCCGCATTGTCCATCGCGTTTGCGAAAACGTGGAGAGACATCCCCACGATGTTCGTCGTGAGATCGCGATAGAAATAGAGGTGCCCGGCAGCGATTCCGATCAATGTCCCGAGGAGCGTGACGCCATTCGGGGTAAACCCAGCCCAGGCAAAAAGACGCGCCAACTGAAAACCGACTTTGCGATAGAAATGAAGGTCAAGGAACCCTTCGATTTCTCGCGACTTGTAGGTCGCTTCGATATCAGCCCGAACGGCCCGGTCCGGCATTGCGACGGACTAAGCGTGCTGCATCGCGGCTGGAAGGGCTGGAACGAAAACGTCGGAGAGAATATTCAGCGCCTCGTCCAAATCCGCCCGCGTATGGTTCGCGGTCACGCACGCGCGAAAACAAATCCGGTCTTCCGGCACCGCTGGGTAATCGACTGGCGCCACGAAAAGACCGCGGCGGCGAAGTTCGTGACCGAGTTGATACATCCGGCCTCGATCGCCGACGACAAGAGGCATGATGTAAGTCGTGGAATCGCCGGTATCGATGCCCAGGCCATTGACCTGAGTTCGAAAATAATCGGCGTTCTCCCAGAGTCGGGTCCGCAGATCGGGTTCCCGGGTTGCGATTTCCAACGCTTCCAGAATCGCTCCTATCACCACCGGCGGCAGCGCGCAGGAATAGACGTAGGAATGGGCGTAGAAGCGCAGATAATCCAGCGTCTCCTTGGACCCGGCGACGAACCCGCCCAGCGCTCCGAAAGCTTTTGAAAACGTGCCGTAGACCAATTGAATCCGGTCCTCCACCCCCAATAGTTCCCCGGCGCCGCGTCCCTTCTTACCGCAGGCCAGCATCGAGTGGGCCTCGTCAATAAGGACGCTCGCATTATGCGACTCGGCCACGTGAATCAGCTCGTCCAGATTCGCGAGATCGCCGTCCATGGAATAGATGCCCTCGACGATTACGAGCGCGCGCTTTCCTTTCCGCTTGCTCAGCGCCGCATCGAGAGAAGCGGAATCGTTATGCTCGAAACGGTCCAGCCGGCAGCGCGAAAGCACGGCGCCATCGCGGAGGCTAAGATGAGATCGGTTATCTAAAACCGCCACGTCGTTCTTGCGCAATAATCCCGAGATCGTCCCGAGCGCGCCGCCGAACCCGCTGTTGAAAAGCATCGCGTCCTCGCGGCCCAGGAAGTTCGCCATGCTTCGCTCGAGCCGCCGATGCAGATCGGTCATGCCGGAGAGCGTGGGCGAGCCGCAAGCGCCCATCCCGTATTTTGAGAGCGCGACCTTGGCGGCCTCGATCACTTTGGGATGATTAGCCAGCCCGAGATAATTATAGGAACAGAGATTGATGACGGGCTGCGATGTCCCGCCATACTGGATTGAAGTGCGGGCGTCGGCGGACGCAAGCAGGTCCGGTTCGTAAAGGCTCGCCGCCCAGACGGCTTCCTTCCGGCGCCATTCCGTAAATCCGGCGGGCGGGGCCAACGGATCATCGCGCTCACCCGCGACGAAATCGCCGAGGCCGATCGTCTCGTCATAGTTCATTTCGGCCTCAGCCCCTTCGTCGTCACCTTTCATACAAATATAAAGGCGTCTAGCTTGAGCCCGGCGGGCTGGGGAATCAACTCCATATCTGGCTCATGCGGCGTTCCCACGCCTCATGGTTCCTTTTGGCGTCCCGGATGAATGGCGATGCGGCGATCGCCTTGATAATTACTCGATTGAGCAGGCTGACAAATTAAGAGAGGGGCCGCAAAACGTCCATAAATAAAACGACCCGGATGCCGTTGGTTTTGTTCGGAGGAAATTCTTGGGTTTCGCGTTCACTTTACCTTCCCGAATTGGCATCGGCCGGATCCCGATCTTCGGCGCGCGCGTGATCCTCCGCGAGCGCGGTCGCTCGAGAATGGCCAAACCGAAAGGTCATTCGCGCCAGCAGGACCACCAGCCGGAAAAGGTAAGTCACCAGCACGCTCAGGCGGACCTTCGATTCCCCTCGCTCGCGATCGTGGAAGACGATCGGTATTTCCTTTACCCGGAATCCCGGCGGCGCATTCACGATCAGTTCCAGCGCGATCTTGAAACCGGCAGCGCCGCTCTTGCACTCGAGAAGTCGTGCCCGGTCCGTGGCAAAAAATCCCGAGAGCGGGTCGCGGAGGCGCGTGAGCGGCCGAGCCAGCCAACAAGCCACTCGCGACATCAAGCGCCGCCACCAGGGCCAACCCGGAGTGCGGCCGCCCGGCACATATCGGCTGCCGATGACCATGTCCTGCGAACCATCGAGAAGCGGCGCAACGAGATCGGCGATCCGATCGGGTGGATGGCTCAGATCTCCATCCATGACAAGTATCCAACGCGATTTTGCCGCGCCCGCGCCCGCCAGCACCGCACCGGCCAGGCCACCGGCCGGACGTTCCCGCCGCAGCAAGCGAACTGGATGAGTCTTCCCGAAAAGAAGAATCCGTTCGCAGGTCTCGTCGGTCGAACCGTCGTCGACAAATAACACTTCCAGGAGGAGTGCCGCGGATGTCTCTTCAAAGATTCGCTCGAGCAGCGGCTGGATGTTGTCCGCTTCGTTCAGCGTTGGGACTATGATGGTGAGGAGGTCCGCACTCATTTCCGTTGCACCCTAGCGGCGAATCGTAAACTCGTAGCTCTGCGATTTCGCGCATTTACGTTCTACATTGGATGATGATCGAGAAGACAACCGAATGGGAAGCCCGGTTTGAGGCGCTCTTCGCCGAGGAACAGAGCGCGAGTGACGCAGCGCACGATGAGGGGCATGTGAGGCGTGTCGTTGCGAATGCGAGGAAACTTGCCGCGGCAGAAGGAGCTGATCTTGCGATCGTGTTGCCGGCAGCATGGCTGCATGACTGTGTGGCGATCGCGAAGAACTCACCGCAACGCTCGTCGGCATCTCGTCTCGCCGCTGAGCGCGCGGGGGCCTTGCTCCGCGCGGCGGGTTATCCCGCGCAGCATATCCCCGCGATCGAGCACGCGATTGAGGCGCACAGTTTCTCCGCTCGCGTAATGCCGCAGACGCTCGAGGCGAAAGTGGTGCAGGATGCGGACCGGCTCGAGGCTCTCGGCGCGGTGGGGATCGCCCGCACCCTCATCACCGGCGGCGCGAACGGCACGCCGTTCTACGATCTTGCCGAGCCATTTCCCATCACCCGCGCAGCCGATGACCGCACCAGCATCATCGACCATTTCTTCACCAAATTATTAAAGCTGGCGGGAACGATGCAGACTGCCGCCGGCCGGGCCGCCGCGCAGCAACGCGCGCAGTTCTTGAAGCAATACCTCACCCAGCTCGGCACCGAGATCGGCGTTCCATTCCGCGGTCCGTGATGTAGGTCTGCCAGCCGGTTGTCCGATCGGCGGTCGCGCTTCGCCAAACCTGCTTCGCACGAAGGGATGTTGACGCAGGCGCGGGATCTGTCGGGGCGCACTTCGGCAGCGCGCTAGCGCGCGTTTTATGAGAGTCCGCACCACGGGAAGCGGGTGAAGCGGCCCGAAACCCGGTCAAAGCTCTCGAAGGTGGGCGGCGTACTGCCGCTCCATCAGAAGCACGCCCTCGGCGCTGATCCGAAAATGTTTTGTCGCGCCCAGCTCTTCAAAGCTCATCTGCAAGTAGCCCTTGTCGGTCACGAATTGAACCTCCGCTTCAATCTCGTCATCGGACAACGGGTGGCCCATGAATGTCCTGAGTTTTTGCTTGATAAAAGGCATCGGAAACTCGTGTGGCCGCCGCCGGTATGCCTCTATGAGTACGCTCAATCTGAGCAGCTCCTTCCGCTCTTGTTTGTCTGCGGGCTTATCACTCATCAGCTCCGAACCTCCAGCTGCTGGCGAGGTTTCGCAATTCTCGTTGTGCTGTACTTTCGCGACTAGACGAGATGGTGAACGACGTTTCATCCCATAATCGCGCGCAACGTCAAAAAGACCGAGTGATGTGCCTCCAGATAACAGGTCCAAAGGCGTTCACCGCGAAAGAGGCTTGCTGCATAGCGGACCGCGATGTCAGGAAAGTCGTCGCACGCGGCAAATAGACGCTTGGACTCAGCTTCGCACGCGAGCGGCTTACACGTTTCGACAAGACGATGAAGGCGATGACCAATATCCTTCGCCTCCTGTGTGGTGATCAGGTTTTTTGCTACTGCCATGGCCTTCAACGATGATTCGAAAGTGTCGCGTGCGAGTTCTGCGGCCTTCTGGTTCGGCGGGTTCGATAGAAGGTTGCTCACTGCCGATTGCAGACTGCGCTCAGCACCTTGATAAAAGTCGGAGGCATCGGTTGGAACGACCGGACCGTCATCGTCGAAGCAGAACCGCCACTTGAAAATATACTCACACTCCGCGACGTGAGCTCGTAACTGTGCGCTGGCCCATTCATCCGCTTTTACTAAGGCGCACAGCGAAGCCGGCATTCCTTTGACACTCGAAACGAGTTTGTCGGTCTTGCGGTTCGGCCGACTGAGCACGAGCGGCCAAAATGCGTCGTCATAAAAGAAACACGACTCGGGCAGTCGTGGGGTAGCATGTGCGCGAGCATAGCCGGTGTTTTCCCGCATGTATTTTGCGATCACGTCGTATGCAGGCGAGTGGCAATACGCGGCGAAAAGATCGGACGATCGACCGCAGCGACCGTTTTCCTGTGCCCATTCGACGATACCGATGCTCGTCCGAACAGATGGTCCGATGCGTTTTCGACGGCACCTGGCGTTGAACGCTTCAATCCAGTTTGTCGCGGGTAATGGAAGGTCGTCGGTCATCGCTTGATAGACATTTGAGCCTGCTGCTGGCTGTTCGCAACGGACCGAGCAAATCTCATACGCCGCAAGAATTCCTTTGGATTTTCGCCCACGTGGGTTTGGCCGCCCCGCACGCGTCACCCAAGCTGCGGTTTGACACCCGGCCAAGGCCATGGAATCACAACTTATACCGCTGGCCCTTGGTCAGAGGCGCAAGCCACCTGAGCTCGACGCACCTTGCTGCGTACTGAAAGGACCGCGCCGTAGTCGCTTACGGATCGAATCGCTATCGGCCGCTCGCTCATCCTGTGATCCCGGCGCTCTAGCCGGGGGGTCCCGGCAACGCCGCCCGCCGTCACCATGGCTTCAGTCGTGGGCGTGTTTGTAACGACCACCCGTGGGACGGGAGCGGGTCGGCCGGGATGTGTGCAAGTGCAGACATTCAGGCTTGTCCCGACGTTAGGACCGTCCCGCGCGGGAGGGGGGTGCGAATACTTGGGGTCCGGGGATTCAATCGCTCTCTAATAGGAACTCCACATCGACTCCGATTGTGCGCGAGACCGTCAGTATTTTATTATAGTGACCCGTGTCAGCCACGCGTGTGCCGTCTTTGCACTTCATATTGTCGCTTAAAATCGCGCGGATGCCGGCCGCTGGGATTGTCGTGATGTGACTGAAGAGCCGGAGAAAATCCAGCACCGCATTAATGGCTGTGACAGCGTTCTCGATAGACCAACCAAACGGCGGAATATTAAGTGTCTGCGTTTCTGGCATCTTGATTTGAATCCGAATGTCCGCCGTTTCACTCTGAGAAACGGGATAAGTTACGATTCTCGGATGAACGTGTCGGTCGCGGAGCTTAATGAGGTCTTTCGTCGCCTTTACCCTTTTATCATCCTGGGGCAGTTTCGGCGCACCAGGCACAGATAGGAGATAGAAATCGAATTTTTCTAAGGCGGGCCACATTTCAGCCTTCTCGCGAAACTCCTTCGAACGGGGGAGCCTCTCTACGAAGCAATTTGCCGAGCTTTCAAGAGCAAACACAGCATGCGCCACCGCCGTCCGGCACAACATGGCCCGAATGGCGTGCGCGGCGCCCGCGGACCCAAGTTGCGCCTCCTTCGCTAAATGAACGGATAAGATTGCGTCGGTCAGATGCATCTTAAAGGGGTTCAGGGAAATTTCGTGCATCTCGATTCCCTGCGCCTTCGACGACATAAACAAATTCCGGTTGAGAAACACTCAAAGCGAAGCGCTTTTCCTCTGCCGGTCAAACTCGAACTGTTTCTTCAACTCAGCGCGGATAGCGAAGTGCGGAAAACCTTGCTCGGATCGAAACAAAAACGATCCTTTTCGCATTCGACTTTCGGTTTCAAGATCGCGCCGAGACCGCGAAACCCCTGAAGTTCGAGGTTGCGGCGAAAACTGAAGAAACGCGGCGGACCCGAGGTTATCCTGCCGGCTGCATGAGCCGATCCACTAGAAAGTATGCGATCCCGCAGAAGCAACTGTTTCCCCTGACGACAAAGAACAAACTGCCTATTACAAAGATCGACGCCGCCCGCCGCCAACTGGAGACGGCCACGAGGCTTTGGTTTGCAGACGCGGACCCTGTCTCGATTCACACACTCACGATGGCCGCGCATGAAATCCTGCGAGTGTTCAATAAGCGTGATGCCGGTCCCTCGATGCTAACTGAGCCATCGGATTACATTCGGCCCGAGTATCACCGGGCGTACGAAGAGCTCATGCTGAAGAGCTACAATTTCTTTAAGCACGGCGCCAAAGACGCGGAGACGACTGACTGGTTTAATCCTGGCAAGAACGTCCCATTGATGCTTGATGCCGCCGAAGCGTATTTCCGAATCGCAAGTGAGCGCCCGCCAATCCTTCAGGTTTTTCGCAACTACTGGCGGACCCATCGGCCGGGCCTCTTCGTCGAGGAATCCGATTTGAAAATCGACACCGAGATTCTTACCTGGTCGAAATCGAGGTTCTTTTCCGAAATGCTGCCGGTTGCGACGCTGGCGACAGCGAATCCGCCCGCCGGAGGCTCAAGAAGCGCGGCGCCCGCGACGTGATCCTGCTGCCAGAGTAAAAGCTGGGTTCTTAGACTTAATTTGCCGTAATTCGACCTTTCGGACAATTAGCCTGCCAACGGACAGTTGGCGGCCTGGCGCTGGCGACCCTAACGGGATTCGAACCCGTGTTACCGCCGTGAAAGGGCGGTGTCCTAGGCCACTGGACGATAGGGTCAGGGAAAGCGGGGCCAATATCAGAAGCAGCCACCTGCGATGCAAGTTATTTGCGGGTCGACGATTTCCTCTTGTCGATGCCGGTCGCTCTCGGATAAACACGCGGATGTCCGTCTAGCCGCCGGATCCATTCATCCTCCTCAGAAAAATTCCCCATGAAAAACAAAAATCCCCGCCGCCTATTATTCCGCAACGCAATCGCATTTGGTGTCGTCTCCCTCGCACTCTGCACGCCCTCGCTCTCCCTTGGTTGGGGACCCGGCGGCCACATGATGACGGCCCAAATCGCCTTCGACCGGCTCAACCCGAGAGCAAAAGCACAAGCCAAAATGCTGCTGGCTATCCCGATTAATCCGGCCGCCACCTCAGCGAAGAGCAAAGACTTCGTCAACGCCGCACACTGGGCCGACGACCTAAGATCAATTCCTGCCTTCAAATCCTTTGAGACACTTCACTTCATCGGCAAATCGTTCTCCACCGACGGAACGCCATTGCCAGCCATACAAGTGCCCAACATCGTGACCGCTCTCCGGGATAATGTAAAAATACTCAAGACGAGCACCGACCAGAACGCTCGGGCCCAGGCCTTGCGGCTGATCATTCACTTTGTGGGCGATATTCATCAGCCACTGCATTGCACCGACAGAGTCAGCAGCGCTCTTCCCGGCGGAGATCGCGGCGGAAACTTGGTGACAATTAAAATCACCGACCCGAACGGGAATTTGCAAAGCACTAATTTGCACAGTTACTGGGACGGCGGCCTTGAAAGTTTCCCGAAAGGCGGACCGCCCCCTCAATACGTGCCTCCGCCGCTCAGCAAGATTCCTCCGGCCGCGGCATTGGCGAAGAATGCCAATCCGCCTACCGACCCGGGTTTGAAATTGAATGATCCATTTAACTTTCCGGCGTGGGCAAACGAGAGTTTTAGTCTCGCAAAAAGCGTTGCATACAATGGCGTGAGCAACGGGATGGAGCCGAGCACGGCATACAAGAGCAAAGGCGTGAAGGTTGCCCGCCAACGAGTTGCCTGGGGAGGCTATCGGCTGGCCGCGCTTCTCAATTCGATCTGGCCCTAGACGATTTTAAATTCAGTATCAGCGACGCAGTCCGCGCTGTGGCGCCACCATGCACGGCCAGAACGGCCTGGGCGTTCGCGACCAATTGCAACGCCGCTGCGCGATCGCGCAGAAGCCACGCGATCTGTTCGTAAAGTGAATTGGGATCGCGCACCTGCACCGCGGCTTTGTTTGCTACGAGCGCCTGCGCGAGCGCGGAAAAGTTTTCCATGTGCGGGCCGAAAAGCACCGGCTTGCCCGCGAAAATCGGCTCGACCGGATTTTGACCGCCCCGTGCCGTGAGGCTTTTGCCGACGAAGACAATCGTCGCCACTGCGTACCAATGTTGAAGCTCACCGGTGCTATCCAGCAGGAGACAATCAGGCGGCGATCCCGCAGTGGTACCGGCTTCGCTGCGCAGATCGACCTTCAAGCCTAGCCGTTCGAGCTGGGTCCGGATCTGCGCGACCCGCTCCACGTGCCGCGGTGCGATGATCAGCGTGAAGGCGGGAAAATCCACCCGGAGCCGTTGGAAAATTTCGGCAAGGATTTCTTCTTCGCCGGCGTGCGTGCTTCCGCCGAAAAGAATCGGGCGATCGCTGTCGATTCCAAAAGCGCGCAAGACCTGCATGGGAAGATCGGGATTCAATCGGATCTCCGCCGGGTCGTACTTGATGCTTCCCACTTTCCGAATGCGTTCCGGCGCGACTCCGAGCGCGGTCCATCGAGAAATGTCTTCGGCTTCCTGAACGCAGACGAGATCGAGCGAGCGAAACGTGGGCGCGATCAGAGAAAGAAAACGGCGAAAGCGTTCTTCCGATCGTTTCGACAAACGCGCGTTGACCAAGGCGATCGGAATGCCGCGGCCGCTCGCCTCAGCGGTCAGGTTCGGCCAGACCTCGGCCTCGACCAGGACAACGCGCACCGGTCGAATGAAGGCAAAGGCGCGGCGCATGATCGGCCAGAAATCGAGCGGGCTATAAAGGACCTCCATTCCTTCCCCTGCTTCCGACGTCGCCACGTGAAAACCCGTGGTCGTCGTCGTGGTCAGGACACAAAAAAAATCCGGGTCCAACTCCCGCAGTTTGGCGGCCAACTTCAGCGCAATCGCCACTTCGCCGACGCTGACGGCGTGGATCCAGGTGCAGCGATGCGACGCAAGCCGCTCGCGCACTTCCCGATCGTAAAAGCCGAAACGCTGTCCGAATTTGTGCCGGTAATTTCCGCGCCGGAGCAGCTTCGAAATTTGCCCCGGAAGAAAAAAGAGGAGGCCGATCGGATAGAGAAGATTGTAGAAGAGCCTGATCATTCAACGCGCGCGCGCCTCGGCGGGAATGCTGCTCCGTTGCAGGAACAACACCTCGGTGGCCCCGTACTTCTTTGTTCGCGTGATCTGCCACAACGGCATCGGCGGCATCTGTTCTGCGGGACGTTTCTCGAGCACGAAGATGCCGGACGGCTCGAGCATTTCCGCGAGCTGCTCGTCTTCCAGAAGAAGGCGAGTGAATTCGCCGCCCGACTTTGTTTTCTCGTAGGGCGGGTCCGCAAAGATGATCCGGAACGGATCGCGCCCTTGCGCCGAACGAAGAAAGGCAAAGACCTCCTGCTTGCGCACGTGGCCCTTAAGCTTGGTGCGGGCGAGGTTGCGCTCGATCGCGGCGACGGCCGCGGAGTTCTCTTCCACGAACAACGCCGAGGCAGCGCCGCGGCTGAGCGCTTCGATTCCCAATCCGCCCGTGCCGGCAAACAAATCGAGAACGTTCGCGCCGATTACCTCCTCGCCGAGACTGGAAAAGATCGCGCCTTTCACGCGGTCCATCGTCGGACGCACATCGGTCTTCGGAACATCGAGCCGAATGCCGCCGGCCGTGCCCGCGATCACTCTCATGGTGTTGGGCCCGGTGTGGGTGAGCCAGCTATCGGCGACGGTGCTGCGGACGGCGAAGCTTCCGCCGGAACCGGCGTGGCGGATGGCGACGCGGGCGCGGCCGCATCTTCGGCTGCCTTTTTCTTTTTCTTCTCGGATTTTCCGCCGCCCATCAAACCGGTAATCACGCTGCTCAAATCCTTCAGGTCGCGCCCGATCAGTTTGTCCATCAGGTTTGTCTTCGGGCGGCCCACCGTTCCGCTGACCTGAAAATCTACTCCAGAATATCCGGGCTCCTCGATCGGCTTAAAGTTATCGCGGATCGCGCGAAAAAGCTGGCTTCGCATTTTATCGTTCACGGCCAGTTGCGATTCGAGATGAAGATTGCCATCGAACGACACCGTGCCGACCGCGGAGAGCCGGATGTGCTTCGAGCGAAAAATCAATTCGTCAATCGTTACCACGCCCGGATTGACATGATATTTGACCTGGGCCTGATCGAGCTGCAATTGCCGGAGCTCGTCAATTTGCAACAACTGCCCGAGTGCAACCAGCAGGCTGTATTGCTGGACATGCCCGTCGCGCAGGAGAATTTCTCCGGCGCCAGCGAGCGCGTCCGGGTCGGCCGTTGTGCCGCTGGCATCGAGATAACCTTCGAGCCGGCCGGTGATCATTCCGGCGGCACCGCCCGCGTCCGTCACAATGCGGTCCGCCTGAACATCGTGAAATTTAACGCTAACGGTAAATGGAGAATTTTCCGTTTGCGGCAGGAGTGTGAACTGGCCGGCGATCTCGCCGCCGCCCGCGCGCGCGGTGATTTGAGAAAAGTTGAGCTCGTCGGGCGCATACCGCAGAGGCGATTGAAGTTGCTGAAGAAAAAATCGATCGCGCAAGGAGGTCTTGCCGATGGTGATGTTTCCGCGCAGATCGGTCGCGGTGCGGAAGTTTGAACGAAAGCCGACCTCTTCAAACGTTGCGACGCCTTTCAATTTCTCGTCGAGAAAACGAAAACGACCGTTCGCCAAATTCACGCGCTCAATCTCCGGCCGGAACGGACCCGTCTGCGCTGGTTCGTCCGGCGGCGCCGCTTCGGGCGGAGGAATGCTTGGCAGCGTTTCCGTCTTCTTCGTTTCGGCTACGGCCGGTTGCTCCACTTTTACGGGCGGGGCGGGCGAAGTTGGCGGTTCGATTCTTGCCGGAGGAGCGGACGTCTCGCTTGAAGGCAAACGCCATTTCCCATCCGAGTTCTGCGCCCAAACGACATCGGGCTCGATCAACGAAATTTCCTTGATGACCAGGCGCTGAGAAAAAAGAGAGGAAAAGCGAATTCGAAGCCGGAAAGTTTTCGCCCGCAGGAAATCGGAGGAAACGCCAGGCTGGGTCTGCGGGATCGTGATGCCGCTCAGTTTCAATCCCGTCCATGGCGTGACGCTGATGCGCCGGATATGCAAAGTCGTCCCGAGACGCTGGCTGAGTTCCTGCTGAATCCGGGCTTGTGTCCCTTGCGACTGCACATAGATGTTCACCCCAATCAAAATGAGGACCGCCACGCCTACGATTCCGCCGAGCGCGATGAGCAGAACGCGGTTGAGTTTTTTCACGCCGAAAGGTTACGCCGCCTCAGTTTGAAGAAAAGACCAAAGCCAGGACCGCTTCTCGCGCTGTGAAAGATACCGTCGTCATATTCAATCCCAACGCGCGGGGGGCGCGAGCCCACAAGTTGCGGGCGCGGGTGGATTCAATCGCACGCGGCGCGATCCTGTGCGCGACCTCGCATTCTGGCGAAGCCGAAGTCCTGGCACGGCATGCCGCCGAGGAAGGTTACGAGAAAATCGTCGCGGCCGGCGGCGATGGAACGGTCAACGAAATCGTGAACGGCATCGCAGGCAAGAACGTCTCCCTCGGGCTGCTGCCGCTCGGGACCATGAATGTTTTTGCCACCGAGCTCGGACTGCCGGCGAACGATCTCTCCCGCTGCTGGCAGATCATCCAGGAAAATCGGACACGGCCGGTGGACCTCGCCAGCGCCAACGGAAAACATTTCGTCCAGTTGGCGGGCGTCGGTCTGGATGCCCAGGCGGTCAAGGAAACCAGCCGCGCCTTCAAGCGCAATTTCGGGCCGCTCAGTTATCTCATCTCCGCCGCCCAAATTTCTTCGCGGCCTCCGCCCCTGCTGCGGATCGAATCGGAAAACGCGGTAACCGACGAAGGCTCGTTCGTCCTTGTCGGCAACGGGCGGCTTTACGGTGGCCGGCTTCCGTTTTTTAAGCAGGCCACGCTCGATGACGGCCTGCTCGACGTGATTGTTTTTAAGCGGCTCAATTATCTCGATATGATCCGCTATCTGCAGAACGTCGTTTTCACTTCGCAAATCACGTCGCCCGAAGTCGAGTATTTTCAGACGGACCGACTGCGCGTGAGCAGCGACGAAAGCGTGCCGGTGGAAGTCGACGGCGAACTGATCGGGAATTGTCCGGTGGAATTCAAGATTCGCAGCGGAGGTTTGCGGGTGCTCGCGCCGTTGTAATTCGTCGACAAATAATTTTCACTGCGATACGCTCACTTCATGCGCCTGTCCGGCCGAAAGCCCTCGCCCACTACCCGGCGCTGGACGGAGCAGTCGCGCGTCGTTTTGCTCGGATTGATCGGGCTAAATCTCGCGGTCTTCGTTACCCAACTTTTTCTCGATGCCTATCAGCCTGGCTTTGTCCGTGAATATCTGGCGTTGAGCGATCGCGGCCTTCGCGCCGCCTACGGTTGGCAATTCCTCACCGCGGCATTTCTGCATGACGGCCCATGGCATCTGCTCGGGAACATGTTCCTTTTGTATCTGCTGGGGCGCGACGTGGAATCGATCGTTGGGCAGCGCCATTTCCTTTTCCTCTATCTGACTGGCACAGCCGCCGGAGAGTTGGGCCATTTGTTCCTCATGCCCGATACGTCGGTTTTGCTCGGGGCTTCCGGCGGCGTAGCGGCGGTTCTAGTCGCATACGCGGCGATTCTTCCTGAGCTCGAACTGACCTCGATGATGTTCTTCCTGCTCCCCGTCCGCCTGAAGGCAAAACATCTGGCTTACGGCGCATTTGCCATTGCGGTGCTCGGGATCGTATTCGATCGGACCGGCGCGGTCGCGCACAGCGCGTATCTGGGCGGTTGTCTCGGGGGTTGGGTTTACGCGCACCTTCTGGGCTTCGGCCGTCCGTCTATTTTACAGCGGGCGCTTCGGCAACGCCGGGCCGACGCCGAACGCCATCGAATGATGAGCGCCGAGCAATTCATCGCAGAAGAAGTCGATCCGCTTCTCGACAAAATTTCCCGCGAAGGCATCGACAGTCTTACGCATAGCGAACGGCGTTTGCTGGCGAAAGCAGGAGAGAAGATCGCGGAGAAAGCATAAGCTCCGGAATCGCGCGGTCAGTAACCGTTAGGCCTTTTCTCGCGAGAGAAACGTCCAACGTCCAACGCTCAACATCCAACGTCCAACTGAAGGAGAGTTGTGCCGTGTCTTTTCCTAATTGGACGTTGAGCGTTGGACGTTGGACGTTGGACGTTCCGCCTTTTTCTCCACCCATGCCCGCTTCGCGCTGATGAACTCAACGGATTGGATCCAGAAGAAGTCGGCGGCCACGCTTAATCCTGCGCAGGTCCAAAACACCCTCGAGCGAATCGCCGCCGGTTGGCCCGCCGACGCACCGCCGCTCGCCGATTTGATTGCCGCTTTTCCCGCCGGTGAAAAGTCGCTCCTCCATCTGATTTCGGTCTCGAGCATCTGCGCGGCGCGGCTGATGCGACATCCGGACATTCTTCTCTGGCTTTCGCAGCCGGAGATTTGTTCGATGCCGCGCAGTTCGCCCGCAATGCTCGCCGACCTGCGAAAAGCCGCCGCGGACTCAACTTTCTCGGGCAACTTCCGCGCCCTCCGGTTTTGGAAAGGGAGAGAAATGCTTCGCATTGCCTTACGCGAAGTTGCCGAAGCAGCCACGCTGGAGGAAACGACGTTGGAGCTCTCTCAACTGGCGGAAATTTGCCTGCGCGAAGTCTACACCTATTGGGATTCCGAGCTGCGCAGCCGGCGTGGCGGTCCAGAAACGCCGTTCGCCATTCTCGGTTTGGGAAAACTGGGCGGACGCGAGCTCAATCACAGCTCCGATATCGACGTCATCTTCCTCTACGGCGAGGAAGGACAGATTTCCGCCAACCTTACTTACCATGAGTGGTTCAACCAGCTCGGCGCGAAAATCATCGAGACCTTCGCCGCCTCCGATCCGGCCGGTGCGCTTTTCCGGATCGATCTCCGGCTCCGGCCGGAAGGCAAGGCGGGGCCGCTCGCGCGGTCACTCGAGAGCATGGAAAATTATTACGCGGGATTCGGCGAGACCTGGGAACGGCTCGCGTTAATAAAAGCGCGCGGCGTGGCCGGTAGCCGCGAGCTTGCCTACGAATTTCTCCGGCAACATCAGCCGTTCGTTTTTCCGAGGAGTCCGACGCGGGATGTGCTGGACGAAATCGCGGCGATCAAACGGCGGATCGAACGCGACGTCGTCGGCTACGGGAACATGGAGCGAGACGTCAAGCTCGGGGCCGGCGGGATTCGTGAGATCGAGTTCGTGGTGCAGGCGCTGCAACTTCTGCACGGCTCTCGACACGCGTTCCTACAGGAAACCAGCACGCTAAAGGCAATGCCGGTGCTCGCGGACTTGGAGCTCCTGCCGCGCGAAGAAGCTCGCGCGCTCGAAAGCGCCTATCGCTTTCTCCGGCGGGTCGAGCATCGCTTGCAGATCGAAGCGGAACAACAGACCCATACGATCCCGGAAAACGGTGACGCACTCCGCCGGCTGTCGCAGAGTCTCGGCTTTTCTTCGCCGAAAGATTTTACCGTGAAGCTGCGTGGCCACACCCAGGGGGTCCGGGCGGTTTTCCGAAGAATCATTTCCGAGCGGCCCACCGACCCTAAATCATCTGTTGAAGACCTGCGCATTTTTCATGACGAAAAAACGGCTGGGAAATCGATGGTAGACCTGACCAAAGGCCCCGGCGGTTTTCATGTAGCCCCGCGGACCCGCCAGGTGCTGCGCAATTTGCGGCCGCTTTTGTTTCAATGGCTGGCGAAGGCCGTCGATCCGGACGCCACCCTCAATCAATTCGTCCGGTTCGTGGAAGCGTACGGTTTGCGCAGCATGCTTTTCGAGCTGCTCGTCGTGAACCCGAAGTTGCTCGAACTGCTTGTGAAAACGTTCGATGCCAGCCGGTACGCCGGCGATCTGCTGATCCGGCGGCCGCAACTGCTGGAAGAAATCACCCGCGGCGGCGTGCTCGATCGCGAGGTTCCTTCCGTGGTGCAGCACTTGAAGCGACTCGAGAAGTTGAACGTGAGCGCGGCGTCGCTCGATGTACTACGCGTCTATCGACAGACGCAATTTCTCCGGATTTTTTTGCGCGACGTTCTTGGCCTCGGGGACCTCTCGTCCGTTTTCGCCGAACATTCGTCGCTGGCGGAGGCATGTCTGATTTTTGTGAACCGTTTGCGCGGGAGCGAGAGCGACCTCAGCATTATTGCCCTGGGAAAATTTGGCGGCGCCGAGATCGGTTACGGCGCCGATCTCGATGTAATTTTCGTGGGCGAAGATGTGCGCGCCGCGCAGCATTTGATGGTAGCGATGGCGCAACCGACTGCGGAGGGAAGCATCTGGACGCTCGATGCGCGGCTCCGGCCCGATGGCGAGAAAGGAATTCTCACATCCTCACTCACCGCGTATGAGGCGTACTACCAGACGCGGGCCCAGCTCTGGGAAGTGCAGGCGCTCACCCGGGTCCGTCCTTTGGCCGGGCCGTTCCAACACGAGTTCGTCGCCCTCGCCCAACGCGTCTGGCGCAAAGCCGGCCAGCGCGATGATCTGTTTCCGCAAATCGACGCCATGCTGCAACGCATTCGCCGCGACCGAGCCAGCGCCTCGGATGAGCTCGATTTCAAGACTGGCACCGGCGGGGTAATCGAGGCCGAGTTTCTGGTGCAGGCGCTTCAGATGCGCGCCGATGTCTGCAATCCGTCGATGGCCGGCGCTCTCCGCGATCTCGCGTCGAAAAAAATAATGGAGGCGGCGGACGCGGTTGCTCTGAAAGAAAATTACGACCATCTGCGCTCCATAGAATCCATCCTGCGACGGTGGGAAAACAAAAGCGTGTCGAGCTTGCCCGCGGATGAGAATGAACAACGCAAGCTGGCTCTTCGCGTCGGCGCGGAAGGCCTTGATTCATTTGCCCAGGGTTATCGCGCAGCGCGTGCGGGCATTCACGCAATCTATTCGCGCTATCTCCGGTAGAACTGGCAACCCCTGTAGCCGCTTCGCTGTGCGAAGCGTTTTCTGCAGCGCCCTTATCTCTCACGCTTCGCACAGCGAAGCGGCTACAGAAGAGCGGGCGTTACTGGCCGGCGAGCAGCTTCGCGAACTCCCGGAGAAGGAGAAAACTGACCAGCAAACCGAGGCAAACGACTCCAAAAAGAATTGCCAGGACCGCGATGACAAAAATCCAATCGCTCCGCCGGGTGACGCCGGGCGTGGCGATGTGGTCTTTGATGATCTGGTAATTGCGCGCATTTGATTTGAACCAGAAAGAAAACGCGTCGCCGACCACGGGCACGATCCCGATGATTTCGTTGATCAGGATATTCAGCGACATGCGACCGAGAAGAATCTTGGGCACACCGACACGGGCGGCCTGAATCAGGGCAAAGGCGGAGACGAGCGCGGAGCTCGTGTCGCCAATGCCGGGAATGAGGCCGATCAAGGGATCGAGACCGAAGCGGAACTTCGTGCCGGGCACACGCACCAACTCATCCATGATTAGCGCGAGCCATTTAAAAAGCGGATCAAGGCTCTGGCGCTTTCGCTTTTCTTCGGGAGGCAGAACCTCCCAGTCGACTTCCTGGAGCGGCGGCCGATGACCGCCGAGCGTATCGTCGTCGCTCGCCACCCGTTCAGACACGGCGGTCATGGACCGCCGCTATAAGTTAACCGGGAATCTCTTTCAGCATCTGCGTGTTCGTCGGAAATTTTTTCACGAACATGAGCAGACGCTCGATCGCTTCACCCGGTTTATGGCCGGCCAATCCGCGCCGGATCATGTTTATCTTCTCCAGCTCCCAAGGCTGCATGAGCAATTCCTCCCGACGCGTGCCGGAAAGGAAAATATCCACCGCGGGATAAATCCGCTGATCGCTGATCTTGCGATCAAGAACCAGCTCCATGTTGCCCGTTCCTTTGAATTCCTGGAAGATTAACTCGTCCATCCGGCTGCCAGTATCGATCAGCGCGGTCGCCACGATGGTGAGCGAGCCCGCTTCTTCCGTATTGCGCGCCGCGGAGAAAAGCTTTCTCGGAATTTCCATGGCGCGCGCATCGATACCGCCACTCATGGTCCGTCCGCCGCCGCCCGTCGCGTTATTGAAGGCGCGGGCCGTGCGCGTGATCGAGTCGAGCAGGATGAAGACATCCTTGCCCGCTTCCACCATCCGTTTGGCGCGCTCGACCGCGAGCTGTGCAATGCGGGTGTGGCTTTTGATGTCGCTGTCGTTCGAGCTCGCCATGATTTCCGCCTTCGGGCAGGAACGCCGAAAATCCGTCACTTCTTCGGGCCGCTCATCGACCAGAAGGATGATGAGCTTCATCTCCGGATGATTCTTCACAACCGCGTCGGCGATGTGATGGAGCAAGGTCGTCTTGCCCGTGCGCGGCGGCGCGACGATCAATCCGCGTTGACCCATTCCGAGCGGCGTCATCAAATCCATGATGCGCGTGGTATAGCGGTCCGGCACGGTCTCGAGTTTGATCCGGCGATTCGGATTGATCGTGGTCAGCTCTTCGAATGGCCGGAGCCCCTGATACTTCGGCGGCTCATCTTGATTGATGGTGAGCAGTCGGGTGAGCTGCGGGCCGCGGTTTCCCCGGCGCGTCTCGCCGTGGATCCACATTCCGTCGCGCAACGCAAAGCGCCGCACGATCTCCGGCGTGACAAAAATGTCTTGCGGGGTCTGGACGAAATTGCGTTTCGCATCGCGCAAGAAGCCGAAGCCCTTGCCCGAAATCTCGATGATGCCGTCGCCGAATTCCGGTTCGCGCTCAAGTTCACCATTCTGAGAAGCGCGGAGCTCGCCATCACCGCTGGCGGATTGCTCGCCTTCGTTCGATCGAGCTGCGTCCGGTGCGGTATCGGATCGCTCCTGCTCGACGCGATCGGCCGGTCCGTTTAGGTCGCCGCGCTGACCTTGCCCTTGTGAATCTCGTTGGCGCCCATCATGGCGGCGGGGAAATCTCCTGCGTGGACGCCGCGGTCGATCCGCGCTGGCGTCAGTTTGCAGCGGTGGCTGGTTATCGGTTTCTTCGCTCATAAATCACAATCAATGCTGCCGAAGCAGCCGGGCCGCCGGTCCAAACCAGCGGCGTTTCTAGGCCGGCAATCTTGCCAGCAGTTCGTCAGGAATATCTAAATTGGAATAGACGTTTTGAACGTCATCGTCGTCTTCGAGACTGTCACACAAGCGCAAGATCTGCAGCGCGACGGCCTCGTCGTTGACCGGAACTGTCGTATCGGGGATGAAAGTAAACTTCTGCCCATCGGTGGTGACACCCGCGTGTTTGAGCGCCTCAGCTACTGCATAGAGCTGATCGTGGGAAGTGGTAATAACATATCCGTCCTCCTCCGTTGTCAACTCCTCAGCGCCAGCCTCCAGGGCCACCTCGAACATGCGTTCCTCGCCCAGGGCGCTCCGCGGCACGGTGATCCGGCCTTTCTTGTGAAACATGTAGGAGACGCTGCCAGTCGTGGCGAGATTGCCGTGGTTCTTGCTAAAGATGCTACGGATTTCCGCCGCGGTGCGGTTCTTATTATCGGTCGCTGCTTCCACGATCACCGCGACGCCGCCCGGCGCGTAACCTTCATAAACAATTTCATCGAAATGCTGCGCTTCGGTTCCCTCGCCGGTGCCGCGCTTTATGGCGCGGTCGATATTGTCGTTCGGCATGCTTTGGGCGCGGGCGGAAAGGATGGCGCTGCGAAGGCGGGCGTTGGCGTCGGGATCGCCGCCGCCGATTTTCGCCGCGATGGTGATCTCGCGCGAAAGCTTGCTGAAAAGCGCGCCGCGCTTGGTGTCGAGCGCGCCTTTGAAGCGCTTAACCTTGGACCACTTGCTGTGTCCCGCCATGAGATTGCGATTTGCTAAAACCGAACTTGCCCTACAACTCTGCGTTCACGAGAACCCCGGAACTGGAGCGCCTCGAAGCGAATGTTATCGAGGAGGCAAACGAACGAAATTATTTAACCGTCTTCAGCGGTTATTGTCAACAAATCCGTGGGCCGATTTAGGCGGCGTTTTGGGCCCGCTTGCGCGCTGTCGAATCGAGGATGCGTTTCCGCAAGCGGAGCGATTTCGGCGTTGCTTCCACAAATTCATCCGCGCTGATGTACTCGATGGCGCGTTCGAGAGTCATGCGGAGCGGCGCTTCGAGCTGGATACCTTTCCCATCGCCCTGGCTGCGCATGTTCGTGAGATGCTTCGCCTTGCAGGGATTCACCGGCAGATCCTCGGGCCGCGCGTTCTCACCCACGATCATGCCGGAATAAACTTCCTCCTGCGGACCGATGAACAGTTTGCCGCGGGCCTGAATGTTGTTGAGCGCATACGCGGTGCTGGTGCCCGGTTCCATTGAGACCATCACCCCGCGATTGCGGCCCTCGAGTTCGCCTTTGAACGGCGCATACTCGCGAAAGAGATGGCTCATCAAACCTTCGCCGCGGGTTAGGTTAACCAGATCGCTTTCGAATCCGATGAGCCCGCGGGTCGGGATAATCGCTTCAACGGAGACGCGGGTGGCGTGATGATCCATGCTCACGATCTCACCCTTGCGAGCGGCGAGCGATTGCAGGACATCGCCGAGATTTTCGTTCGGCACTTCCACGAATAGATCCTCGAGCGGCTCGAGCAGGGCTCCATTGTCGTCGCGCTTAAAGATCACCTCGGGACGCGAGACCATCACTTCGTAACCCTCGCGCCGCATCTGTTCGACGAGGATCGCGATCTGCATTTCACCCCGCGCATTGATCTCGAACGCTCCGGCCGCTTCGGTGTCTTTCATCTGCAGCGAAACATTCCCGCGCGTCTCGCGGATGAGGCGCTCGCGCACATGGCGCGCGGTCACAAATTTTCCCTCGCGACCCGCGAACGGCGAATCATTCACGAGAATTCGCATCCGGATGGTGGGCGGATCGATATCGACAAACTGAAGCGGCGGATGTTCTTCGCGGTCAGTGAGAGTTTCGCCGATGTAAACGTCTTCGAAGCCGGTCAACCCGATGATGTCGCCCACGCTCGCGTGTTTCAGTTCCACCTGCCCCATCCCGGCGAAAGTATAAAGGCCGGTCACGCTCGCGCGCTCCCGCCGGCCGTCGCGATGAATGCAGACGATCGAATCGCCGACGCTCACCCGGCCGCTCACGATGCGTCCCAACGCGATGCGACCGAGGTAATCGCTGTAGTCGAGATTGGAAACGAGCATTTGGAAAAATGGTTCCGGCGAAACTTCCGGCGGCGGCACGTATTTCACGATCGCCTCGAACAATGGCGTCATGTCTTCGCTGTTCTCGTGCAACTCCCGCATGGCGAAACCGTTCTTCGCGCTCGCGTAAATGATCGGAAAATCGAGCTGCTCGTCCGTTGCCTTGAGCTCGACAAAGAGATCGAAAACGAGATCGAGCACCTTGTGCGGCCGCGCATTTTCCCGATCGATCTTGTTGATCACCACGATCGGCTTGGCGTGATTCTCAAGCGCCTTTCGCAAAACGAAACGCGTCTGCGCCTGCGGTCCATCGTGCGCGTCGACGACGAGGAGCACGCCGTCCACCATCTTCATGATACGTTCGACTTCGCCGCCAAAGTCGGCGTGACCCGGAGTGTCGACGATGTTAATGCGATAGCCGTTCCATTGAAACGCCGCGTTCTTGGCGCGGATCGTGATCCCTTTCTCGCGCTCGAGATCCATCGAATCCATCATTCGGTCTTCGACCTTTTGATTTGAGCGAAAGGTGCCCGATTGGCGCAGCAGTTGATCGACAAGAGTGGTCTTGCCGTGGTCGACGTGCGCAATGATGGCGATGTTACGAATCTTGTCCATGGGACGATCCTCGAAATTGAGGAGCGCGAATATGGTCGCGATGGGTGATTGCGTCAACAGGCGCGCCGCTAAAACCGGCGCAGCCATGAGTCTTGTTCCCGAAAAGCGAAACAGCTCCGCGGTTTCCCGCGGAGCTGCTCGAATTTCAGGCTCGCTTGCTACCGGCGAGTTCTCACTCGCCAGCAACGGTTGTCAGGTTACGGAAGGTTGTATATTTCTACCAACCCTACTCCGGTTGGCGTTCCGTTTCTCCCTTGGACAATCGCTGTGTAAGCGCCCGGCACCAAGAACTTGATCACAGCCGACTCCTTCGCATTCGAAGGAGCCATCCCGGCGGTCGTGAGGGCCGCCGCCTGGGTTGCGTTGTCCTGCCAATCGTCGTCCGACAGCAGAAGCGTTCCATCGCCATCGCGCAGTTCCAGCGTCGGATCAGGCAAGGCGCCCGGCACGCCAAGAGCCGTCAAGGACGGCCCGAGGGCGCGCACGGCCACGTTTGCGCCGCCGCTCCCGGCGTCCACAAAGAAGCCCCCAATCATGACGTTGTTTCCCGATTTAACCGAGGCGCGGGTGCTGAGGTTTGCCAGTTTGCTAGTCGCTCCCGTGGCGAGATCATACACTTCGATCAAGCCCAGGCCCGTTCCACCACCGAGTCCTCGAAGGATGACGGTATAAGCGCCCGGCGCCAGGGAGGCGACGATCGCTGATTCGACATCATAGAGCGGCGGAATACCAGTCTGCTTGATGGCGGCTTCCTGGGTGTCTCTCCAGTCCTGATTGGTGGCGAGCACACCGCCTGAATTACGCAATTCCAAGGTTGGGTTAACGAGAAAGTCCGTCAGACCCATGCTCTGCAACGAAGGTCCGAGACCGCGGATAATCACATTCTTGTTTCCTGTGCCAGTGATGATGAAACCTCCAATGATTTCAGCGTTCGTCTCGACCCGTGCCCGCGTTGCCACGTTGACCAACTGCGACGGAGTCGGGGTTGGCGTGGGCGTGGGCGATGAGTTTGGTTGCGGCGCCCCTGCGGGTGCGGAGGTGACGGCTGCTACGACGAGGTTATCAAACGCGACGCCTGCGACATTGCGCGACGGGAAGAGCGGATTAATCGTGCCACTCGTGTTCGAATCCTGTTCGTATTCGAACCGCAGTTGAATCTGCGCGCCATTCAAGCTGGTGGGCCCAACGGCCGGAGTCAGCTCGGTGGCTGGGAACTTCATATGAACGTGCTTGAACCCGTTCGAGAAGCCTGACCACGCACCGATATCCTGGAAGGACTGGTTCCTGCGCGGAAAATCCTTCGGATACCACTGGATATCGCCGGTCGTGAATTCCTCCTCAAAGGCTTCCGCCATCACCGAACGGAGAAGTCCTCTTCCGGTAGTATTATCAAGGACGCGAAGCAAGAAGCCGTCGTATCCTAGATACTTGTAATTGGCATCGTCTTCCGAGTTGTAAGCGACATCCATGTCGACCGTCACGTATTCGCAGTTCGCTGGAACGTTCATCAGCGGGCTGAAAAGACGCTCGGAGCGCGCGCCGCCGGTATCATTTTGCTCGAAGGCAGCTCCATTTCCCGGTTGATCACGGAAAGCGGTATTGTTCACGCCCCATGGGATGGTGAGAGTGCCCGCATTGTGGTTTGAGCTCCAACCCGCAGGCAGAGCGCCTGGAATTGTGTCGTCGAAGTTTTCCGAAAGCAGGACCACGGGGCGCGGCGTGCCGGTCGGTTGCGTATAAGTGAACACTGCCGTGCCCTGCGTTGTGGTTACCGTGAGCGTGAGCTTTATCGGTGTTCCCGGAACGAAGGTATTGGAGATCTGCGCCACGAAAGTTCCAACAGCATTACGGTCTGTGCCGCCGGCTGGAATGTTCGGATAGGTGGCCGTGTTCGATGTGAACGTTACTCCAGGCGTCGTCGTCGAGATCGTCGCGCTGATCCCGGTGACCGCCGCAGGAGCAGAAGCCGGAGTCGTGAGTGCGGTGTTCGTCACATAATTTTGCAGCGGAATCTGGAAGTTGACCGTATCACCTGGATCGATAAACCCATTGCCGCCGCTGTCGGTGATCTTGATCGCTCCAAAGCCACCGCTTTGCGGGAAATCAAAGTTCGCCATGCGCAGGCTCGGACGTGCTGGCAACGTGGTCCGGCGGAAGAACAGGTCCGGCACATTCATGTTGCCCGGGCTGCCCGTGGCAGAGTCATTCGCGTTGGTCTGGCCGTCACCAAAAGGGTGAAGTTCCGTTCCGGCATGCGCGTTGAATAATTCTCCGCCCTGCGCCACCGTCATGTTGTAGTCACCGAGGTTCGGCTGGCCGGTGTCATTGCCCCAGGCGGCTTTGAACGGCTCGAAGGTCAACGGCACTGGCTTACTGAAGTTCAGACCGCCGTCCGTCGAGCTCTGCACCGAGATCTCGGCCAGGTCACCCGTCGCGGCGAGACCTTCATCATAATAGGTAACGGTGACGCGGCCCGTACCGTTATCCACGGCGACTGTTGGGAACCATTGATTGCGATCGTTGCCTGGCCGGGCATTGATGCGTCTTTGTGCGGAGAAGGTACCGCCATTGTCCGTGCTCCTGACGAACGAGATATCGCTTCCGTCAAGCAAAGTGTTGCCCGCCCAAACGACATAGATGTTTCCTGCTGTCGCGGTGCCGCTTCGATCCACGGCAATGGAGGGAAACGAGTGATCCCGATCGTTGCCCAAGGCTCGATCGCACTGCCTGAAATCGCCGCCGCTCATCGAGATGGGAGCTCCCCACGTTAAACCTTGGTCGGTTGATTTGACGAATATTTCATTAATCAGCGAGTACCCACTTGGATCGGTCGCGGTGCGCCCTCTGTCTCCCGTAACCGCATACACAGTCGTAGCATCTCCCTTGAATTTCGGCATGGCGCCCTGGCCCGACTGCCCCGGGGCGGCCGCATAGAAAATATTGCTCGTTGACCAGGTGGGCGGATTACCCGTGGCCACGTTATCGCTGTAGGTTGCCCTCTCCTCGACGCCGCCGGCGCCACCCGCGATAAAGTTCGACCAGGCTATCATGCACCGGCCGGTTGAAGGATTGATGTCCATGAATTCCTTGTCGGCAGCGTCAGTGGGAGCGGCCGGCCGGGTTGCGCCCGTCACTTCAAAAGGCCCCTGCCAGGTATGGCCGAAGTCAGTCGAACGATGGACGCACATCGTCTGGGTGGTCGCCGCCGTCGGCACCGTGCCGAGGTTGTCCTTAACCATGATCGACGAATAAATAAAGATACTGCCACCAAAGTACTTGATGTCCGGGTCACCAAAAACTTGCGGATATTTGGTTCCCGCGAGCGTCGTCTGGGCCGCGACCGGGATGGGCAACTGACGTCCGTCCGTAAAGGTCACACCACCGTCATCGGAATAGTAAAAGCCCGAAAGACTCGCCGGGCTGAGAGAAAAGCCGCGCGTGTCGTTAAAGCCAATCACTACGTGCTGACCGGTGCTATCGACCGCGATGGCGTACTCGGCCTGGCCACCGGGGACCGGAAAACCACCCGGGAAATCGGGATCTTGCGCTTCGCACTCTTCATCTTCGATACAAGCGTCGGTAGCTCTATTCGAGAGGGTCCCGCCCGAGAAAACCACCCTGTTGCCCACGACCTGTCCACTGGCTCCCCGCTCGGTCCAATATGAATAGATGCGCGCGATCCGAGCCATATCCGTCATCGAATGGATCGGGTTCCGAGCGATTTCCGTCTTCGTTGGAGCAGCAATCGCTCTCCCGGCCGAAGACCAGAAAAATGCAGCAGCTCCCAGGAGCAGCAGCAAGGCAAAAGCCCATGAAAAGAGTTTACGGTAAGAGGATTTGAGTACGTGTGATTTCATATTTGCGAAGTTGAAAAACCGCGGTTGCTTTCGGTGCGTTTGCCTTCAAGAGCCGCGGTCAGTCTGGCCGTTTTAGAGAACCGTCTGATGGCTGACAAGGTTTATTTTCTCCAAACCCGAAAATATTTTTTGGCGACAGGGCGTGCCCTCCAGCCGGTGCCTTCTGCGAATTAACCGCGGCAAAACGGAATTCGCGCTGCAGATCATGGCGCGTCCGTCACGCCGAGCGTTGGCGAGATTGCGCTCGCCGCGTTGCAAAAAAAATTGGCGGCGTCCGCCGATTTACGGCGTCGGCGAGGTCATGGGCGCCGCCTTCTCGTCCTGCGGAGTACCGGTCTCCTTCGGTTTCTGAGCTTCTTGCGACGCCTTGCTAATGGCCTGTTGCTGTTTTTTCATGCGGTCCGGCACGTTTGGATCAGGAGTCGAGTTCGCCGCGGCCGGCGGGTTTTTTGAACAGGAGGAAATCACCGCCAGAAAACCTGCCGCCAACAGAGTTATCAGAATTTTTCTCATGAGCATCTTTAGGTGCGAAGGTGGAAACCGACTGGTCGCGGCATTAGCAGCCTTGCCACAGGAGGAAACGACATGGCCCCTGACGATTGTCAAATTCCCGGCTGTTCGCGATCCGCGAAAACGAAAAACGCGCGACTTGGAAATGCCGCGCGTTTCCGGTTTTAAACTTCCCTGGCCGCCGGCCTATCGCGGCGCGTAGTGGCCAGGCACCCACACCCGGTGATGATGACGCCAGGCCCAATGGCCGGGAATCCAATACCAGCGCGCGCCGTGATTCCAATACCAGGGCCCGTGGACATAATATGGCCGATCCCCAATCGAGACGTTGATGCGTAGCGCTTCAGCCGTCTTCGGCATCATTGCCCCCGTGCAAACCAGCGCGGCTAACAGAACAGCAAGTTTGTATTTCATAGTTTTTTCCTCGTCCTTCTTCTTGACTCCCCGCCTGAATATGATTCGACAGCGCACCTTCGATAGGCCGTGTCGCTTCCACGAAACCCTACCCGATTAGAAGAGGCGCCGCGTCCGCCGGTTCCACCCATTTCCCGTGCTCGCGAATCAGATCCTGCAGCCGATCCACCGCGTCGGCTTCCGGGATATTGAACTTCACCGCCGTCTTGCCCACGTAAAGATTCACCTTCCCCGGCGCGCCGCCCACGTAGCCAAAATCCGCGTCCGCCATTTCGCCAGGGCCGTTTACGATGCAGCCCATGATCGCGATCTTCACGCCCTTCAGGTGCATGGTTGCCGCCTTGATTCGCGCGGTCGTCGTCTGGAGATTGAACAAAGTGCGGCCGCAGGAGGGGCAGGCCACATAATCGGTTTTGAAAATGCGCGAGCCGGCCGCTTGCAGGATATTGTAACTCAAGCGCAACGCCTGACCGGGCGCTTCTTCGCCCTGGATCAGGATCGCGTCCCCGATCCCATCGCAGAGGAGCGAACCAATATTGGTGGCTGCCGTCAGGAGAGTCCGCAGAAAATCCCCGCCCTCATCCTTCATCCTTCCTCCTTCATCCTTCAAAAGAATCGGATGATGCGGCGCAATCTTTGACGCGAGCAACCGAAACGCCGTGATCACCGGCATCGGCACGTCATCTCGAACCGTGACAAATTCGGGCGCGGCCGATTCATTCAATCGCGCCACGGCAGCGTCATCGCGTGGATCGACTTCCACGATTCCGGCGGTCTCGTAAACGATCTCCGGCTGGTAATCGCCCAGCCGATCCAGTTTGTGCGCGACCTTGTCGAAGTTTGCCTGGCGAACCACCACGCGAATCAATTCATCTCCGCCGAGCTTGATCTCGCCGCGCTCAATCTTGCTCGACCCGCGCCGCTCATACTCAAACGGATTGTAGGGCAAGCGCTCCGCTTGCCACGTTTCCTCGTTCGGCAGGTGATTCGCCTGCCCTACAATCGTCGCCAACGCTCGCGCGACCGGAATTTCATGGACGCTGTCCTCGGTGAGCGAAACGCGAATCGTATCGCCAATCCCATCATGCAGAAGCGAGCCGATGCCGATCGCGCTTTTGATCCGCGCGTCCTCGCCTTCGCCAGCCTCGGTCACGCCAAGATGAATCGGATAATTCCAATCGTCGCCCTCCTCCCGCAGCCGCGCGACCAAAAGCCGATACGCGTTGATCATCACCTTCGGGTTGCTCGACTTCATCGAGAAAACGAACGCGTGATAATCGAGATCGCGCGCGATCCGGGCGAATTCGAGCGCGCTCTCGACCATGCCGAGCGGCGTATCGCCGTAGCGGTTCATGATGCGGTCGCTGAGCGAGCCGTGATTGGTGCCGATGCGCATCGCCACGCCACGCGCTTTGCAAAGCTCGACGAGCGGCGTGAAGCGTTCGCGAATGCGCGCGAGTTCCGCGGCGTATTGCGCGTCCGTGTATTCGACGATCTTGAACTTCTTCGAGTCGGCGTAATTGCCCGGATTGATCCGCACCTTCTCGACCCACTTCGCCGCCTCCATCGCGGCCTCGGGCTTGAAGTGAATGTCCGCCACGATCGGCACGGAGCACCCCCGCGAACGCAACCCGGCAACGATGTGTTCGAGATTCGCCGCGTCCTTCACGGTCGGCGCCGTGATGCGGACGATCTCGCAACCTACCGCCGCGAGATCGAGCGTTTGCTGAATACTCGCCGCGGTGTCCATTGTGTCGCAGGTGATCATCGACTGGACACGAATCGGATTCGCGCCGCCGACGGCGACACTGCCGATGCGCACCTCACGGCTGAGACGACGACAATAGGTGTAGGGCGAGGGGCAGTAATTCACT